>NZ_VAHN01000004.1 GCF_005796205.1 Pseudarthrobacter sp. NamE2
ACAGCCACGGGAGCCTCATTTCATCGTCGAATGGCCCATGTTTTCATATTGTGAGAAAACATTCTTGCTAGACGAGATTAGCGAGGCTTGTGCTGGAGGGTCAATACGCGCCCCGCGGCGGCGGCACTGCTCGCCCCCGGAAGGTTGCTACAAACCGATTGTGACCGCCCAGGCACCCCTTCTTCCTTGACCCGGGGTGATGCAGGTCATACTCTTATTTCACTATTCAATAGTTCGCTTCCGCGATGTGGAATAACAGCAACGGCGTCAGCCGCGCCGGCCTCACCACCGCGGCAGCCATCAGGAATTGAGATCCCTATGCAAACCCCTCCACCGGTGGGCGTTGACGCAGCAGACCTGACAGCGCCGTCAGTTGCCGCAACCCACCTTTCCGCCACCGTCGAGGACCTGTGCAAGGAAGCCAGCCTGGCGTCCGGCCAGCCCATCAGTCCCTCCCTCTACAACGCGGACCTTGCACCCACCAAGCGGGCGGGCCGCAACTGGTCCGGCTACAGCATCTTCACCCTCTGGGCCAATGACGTTCACAGCCTGGGCAACTACGCCTTCGCCATCGGCCTGTTCGCCCTCGGGCTGGGTGGATGGCAGATCCTCCTGGCACTTGGGATCGGGGCCGCCCTGCTGTTCGGCCTGCTCAACCTCTCCGGTTTCATGGGGGTCAAGACCGGCGTTCCCTTCCCCGTGATGAGCCGCATCAGCTTCGGCATCAGGGGCGCGCAGATAGCGGCCCTCCTCCGCGGGGCCGTGGCTGTCGCGTGGTTCGGCATCCAGACCTACCTTGCCTCCGTGGTCTTCCGCGTCATGCTCGTGGCCATGTTCCCGTCCCTGGCAGACCTTGACAAGGACTCGGTTTTGGGCCTGTCCACGCTGGGCTGGGTTGCATTCCTGATCCTGTGGGTGGTCCAGCTGGCCATTGTCAGCTTCGGCATGGAGATGATCCGCAAGTACGAGGCCTTCGCCGGCCCGGTCATCCTCGCCACGATGGCCGCAATCGCCGTCTGGATCTTCATCGAGGCGGGCGGTGCCATTGCCTGGACCTCGGACAAGGCCTTGGAAGGCCCCGAGATGTGGCTGACGATCTTCGCCGGCGGAGCACTCTGGGTCTCCATCTACGGCACCTTCGTCCTGAACTTCTGCGACTTCACCCGCGCCGCCGTCTCAAAGAAGGCTGTGGTCCGGGGCAACTTCTGGGGCATCCCCATCAACATGCTGGTCTTCGGCGCCATCGTGGTGGTCATGGCCGGCGGACAGTTCAAGATCAACGGCACCATCATCGAAAGCCCCTCGGACATCGTCCAGACCATCCCCAACACCCTCTTCCTGGTGCTGGCCTGCCTGGCCCTGTTGATCCTCACCATTGCCGTGAACCTCATGGCGAACTTCGTGGCTCCCGTGTATGCCCTGACCAACCTGTTCCCCAAGCGGCTTAACTTCCGCCGCGCCGCCGTCGTCAGCGCCGTCATCGGCCTGGTCATCCTGCCTTGGAACCTCTACAACAACCCGTTGGTCATCGTGTACTTCCTGGGCGGTCTTGGCGCCCTCCTTGGCCCCCTGTTCGGCGTCGTGATGGCGGATTACTGGCTGATCCGCCGGGGCAAGGTCAACGTGCCCGAGCTGTACACGGCATCGCCGGACGGAGCCTACTTCTACCGGAACGGCGTCAATCCGCGGGCGATCACCGCCATGGTGCCTGCCGCCGTCGTCGCCCTTCTCATCGCCTTCGTCCCGGCACTGGCTTCGGCAGCACCCTTCGCCTGGTTCTTTGCGGCAGGCATCGCGGCGGCCGTGTACTACTTCGTCGCCGACCGCAACCAGAAGCTGGAAGACCGCGACGGCGAGGCCATCGCCGTCGCGAGCAAGCACTGACAGCGCCCCAAACCCGCAAAAGGACCCAGCATGCGCATCCTCGTAGCAAACGTGAACACCACCGCATCCATGACGGACTCCATCGCCGTCTCCGCACGCGCCGTCGCCGCACCCGGCACCGAGATCGTCGGACTGACCCCGCGCTTCGGCGCCGACTCCTGCGAGGGGAACTTCGAAAGCTACCTCGCAGCGATCGCCGTCATGGATGCCGTCACCTCCTATCCCGAACCATTCGACGCCGTCATCCAGGCCGGCTACGGCGAGCACGGGCGGGAAGGCCTGCAGGAACTGCTGGACGTGCCGGTGGTGGACATTACCGAGGCCGCCGCCAGCACCGCCATGTTCCTAGGCCACAAATATTCCGTGGTCACCACGCTGGACCGCACCGTCCCGCTGATCGAGGACCGGCTCAAGCTCGCGGGGCTCGAGGCCCGGTGCGCATCGGTGCGGGCCAGCGGCATGGCGGTCCTGGAGCTTGAAGAGGAACCGGAGCGCGCCGTGGAAGCGATCATCAGCCAGGCGATGGCCGCGGTCAGCCAGGACAAGGCGGAGGTGATTGTGCTCGGCTGCGGCGGCATGGCGGGCCTGGACGAGCAGATCCGGCAGCGCGCCGGTGTCCCCGTGGTGGACGGCGTGGCGTCCGCCGTAACAATTGCCGAGTCGCTGGTCCGGATGGGGCTGTCCACTTCCAAGGTACGGACCTACGCCGCGCCGCGGCCCAAGACCGTCGTAGGCTGGCCGCTGAACAAGCAGGCCGTCCCGGCACCGCTCTAGCAGGACATCTTCAGGAGAACAGCGTGCAGAATCCCACCCCCACCGGACGCGTCGCCGTTGTTACCGGGGCAGGCTCCGGCATCGGGCGGGAGGTGGCGCGGCAGATGCTGGCCGCCGGCTACCGCGTTGCGCTGGCCGGGCGCCGCGAAGCGCAACTGAAGGAGACCGCGGACAACCACCCGGAAGCGCTGGTGGTGCCGTGCGACGTTACCCGGCCCGACGACGTCGAGCGCCTTTTCGAGGCCGCCCGGCAGCGCTGGGGCCGGGTGGACGTGCTGTTCAACAACGCTGGAGTGTTCGGTCCGGCCGCCAGCGTGGACGAAATCAGCGTGGACGACTGGAACAACACGCTCGCGGTGAACCTCACGGGCTCCATGCTGTGTGCCGCCGCCGCCGTGCGGACCATGAAGGCGCAGGAGCCGCAGGGCGGGCGGATCATCAACAACGGCTCCATTTCCGCGCATTCGCCGCGGCCGCGCACCGTGGCCTACACCGTGACCAAGCACGCCATGACTGGCCTGACTAAAAGCATCGAGCTGGATGGCCGCGGCTTCGGGATCACCTGCGGCCAGATCGACATCGGAAACACGGCCACGGAGATCATGGACACCATCGGCGTCGGTTCGGGAGCACTGCAGGCTGACGGCAGCCGGCGGGTGGAGCCGATGTTCCCGGTGGCCGACGCTGCGCGGGCGGTACTCATGATGGCGGACATGCCGCCCGCCGCAAGTGTGGGTTCCGTGGTGGTAACCGCGGCGGGCATGCCCTTCATCGGCCGCGGCTAACCTTGGAGTTTTTGTCCAGATATGCAGGGTTAAGTGGCCCGGAAGTCTGCATATCTGGACAAAAACTCCGGAGTGGAACAGCCGGGCTGTGGATAACCTCTATAAGGCCCAGTGACGGTGGCTGAATGGAGCATGAGCAGATTGCCGCCGCTGCCGGAACCGTTGGATGGCCGGCCCTTCGCCCTGACCGAGGCTGAAACAGCTGGACTGGGCAGGAGCCGCTTGAACGCCCGGGACCTGCACAGGCCAAGCAGGGGTGTCCGGGTTCCGAAGGCAGGTCACTCGGAGCTGGCGGCGCTGGTGCGGTCCCACACCCGACTGGATGCCGATATCTTCGCCAGCCTCATCACCGCCGCCCAGATTCTGGAAGTTCCTTTGCCACGCTGGGCGGAGTTCAGCCCCGACGGCGGCGGGCCGGTTACCGCCGTCACCGAACCTGTCCCGTGGGGCAAGAAGTCGGGTGTCCATTTCCGCGAACCCGGCAAGTTTCTGCACCTGTCCCGGCGAAATGGTGGGACGCTGCCGCGGCGCAAGGGTGTGGCGGGGCACCGACTGAAGGTCCGCGACGGCGACCTCCTGGAGATTGATGGGCTGCGGGTAACCTCGGTTGCCCGCACTTGGGTTGACCTTGGCTCCGTCCTGCCGATGGATGACCTCATTGTCGCCGGGGATGCCATCGTCAGTGAGCATGCCCGGACATTCGGGAAGCCAAAACTCCCCGTGGTGCCGCTGGCCGAGTTGCGGCGATTTGTGGACGGTGCCAACGGGATCCACGGCGTCCGCAAGGCGAGGGAGGCTTTGGAACAGCTGCGGGTGGGCGTTGACTCGCCGCCCGAAACGAAAGTCCGCCTGATGCTCGACGACGCGGGCCTTCCGGAGTTTGTTCCCGACTGCCGCGTGGACGATGCCGTGGGGAAGCCCGTATGGACGGATCTGGGTTGTATCCGTTTCCGGACCTGCGTGGAGTATGAAGGCCTGCACCACCTCCTGCCGGAGCAGCAGGCGCTTGATTCCTACCGGGACCAGCGTGTTGCTGAAGCGGGTTGGCGGCAGGTCAAGATCAACCGGATTGACATGGAACGCGGGCCGGAGTGGGTGGTTTCCAGGGTCGCGCAGACGCTCCGCAAGCAGGGCTGGCACCGCTGAGTTTTTGTCCAGATATGCAGAGTTCCGGGCCCCGGAAGCCTGCATATCTGGACAAAAACTTTAGAGGGGGAGGAGGGCGGAGAGATCCGCGCGCTGTCCTGACGCTGCGACCTTGCCGGCCGCGACAGCCTCCGCCCACGCCATCTGGCCCGTCACCATCCCAAGCCAGGTGGCGGCGTCGCACTCGATCACGTTCGGCGGGGTGCCGCGCGTGTGGCGGGGCCCCTCCACGCACTGCGTAACGCCGAACGGCGGCACGCGCACCTCCACCGAATTCCCCGGCGCCCGCGCTGTCACCTCCTCCAGCGAGTAGCGCACGGCGGTGGCGAGGACGGTGCGCGGCAAAGGAGCGTCCGACGGCGACCCGGCAGCCTGGCGCCAGGCCGCCAGTGCCGCTGCGCCTTCCTGAACGTTTATCCGACGGCGTGCTACGGGCATATTAACGAATTCTTTCCGGTGGATATTCTCAGTAATCGCGCCCGGGCGGGCGCGTAGTGGTGGCCGCAAAGACGGGTAGCCACGAAGGCAATTAGAGTACCGCGGACACTGGTGGAGCATATATCCGGTCGAGCATGCTCATTAACAAGGCTCAACGCAGAGCCGGCAGCAGAGCCCGTCCCTCATGAAACCGGGGCAGACAGGGCACACCATTCCGCCGGCCGCACAGCCCGGCATCTCCCTCACTGATTTCCCGCCCAGCGAAGGACTGCCCATGATTCCCCTTGCCCTCGACGATGCCCTCAACGGGCTCACCCAAAGCAGCCTCAGCGAACTGTACGCCGAGTTCTCGCCCTATTTTCCGCTCGCCATAGCCGGCATAATCGTCTGGGGCCTGTGGCTGTACCGCTTCATCCTCTCCCACCGGGCCCGGCCCATCGTGACGGACTACAAGGCTTCCACGTCCGTGATCGTGCCGTCATTCCACGAGGACCCGGACATCCTGATGAGCGCCCTGGAGTCCTGGCGGCAGCAGAAACCTGACGAAATCATCATTGTCCTGGACGTTGAGGACCTGGACGCCTACCAGCGGATCACCGCCCTTGGCGACGACTCGCTCCGCCCTGTCCTCTTCCACCACATGGGCAAGCGGTCCGCCCTGGGGGTGGGCATGCGGATGGCCCGGCACGAGATCCTGGTCCTCACCGACTCGGACACGTGGTGGCAGCCGGGCCTGCTGGCCAACGTCCAGATGCCCTTCGAGGATCCTTTGGTGGGAGCCGTCGGCACCCACCAGAACGTGTACCAGCGCGATACCAGCATCTGGCGCCGCATAGCGGACTGGCTGGTGAACGTCAGGTATCTGGACTACGTCCCGGCCATGGGCAGGGCAGGCGCGGTGCCATGCGTCTCAGGGCGGACCGCCGTCTATCGGCGCAGTGCCGTCATGGGAGTTATCGAGCATCTCGAGAACGAATACTTCATGGGCAAGCGCTGCATTTCCGGCGACGATGGCCGGCTCACCTGGCTGGTGCTGGCCTCCGGCTACAAAACCGTCCACCAGTCGTCCGCCCGGGCGCTGTCAATGTTCCCTTCCAGCTTCCGCGCCTTCATGAAACAGCGCATCCGCTGGAGCCGGAACTCGTACCGCTGCTACCTCACCGCCATCGCGAAGGGCTGGCTCTGGAAGGTCCCGTTCGTCACCAAGGTGACCGTCCTGCAGATCCTGCTAACCCCGGTCACCATGGGCCTCACGCTGGTGTACCTGGTCTTCCACCGCCTTGACCCCACACCGTTCGGGGTCGGTGCTGCCGTCTGCTGGCTCCTTCTGGGCCGCGGGATCCGCGGCGCCTCGCACCTCCGCCGGCACCCCAAGGACCTCCTGATCCTCCCGGTCCTTGCCGTGACCGTGATCCTGGTGGCCCTGCCCATCAAGATGTACGCCTTTGCCACCATGAACAAGCAGGGCTGGCTCACCCGGCACGCCCACCAGACGGGCGGCGACGGCCAGGACGCCGCCACCCTTACCCCGGGGGAGGTGGCGGCATGAGGGCCACCAGGGCCATCGCCGCCGCGTGCCTCACCGCGGTCCTGGGCACTGCGGGGTTCATTTACGCAGGCACCATCCAGGGCGGCTCCGCCGTGGACGCATCGGGCAGGAACGAGATCGCCGCCAACGGCAACGTGCAAGGTGTGCTCTACCCCGGCAATCCAGCCAGCGAGGCACGGCTGGTGAAGCAGGAGGATGAACGGCTCGTGTATGTCCGCACCGTCGCCTCCGCCGCCCGGTGGCGGGTGGAAGGTCTGGAAGGGCCATACCGGGTCCGGACAGGATCAAGTTACACGCTGGTGCTGCCCGCCCGGCCGGAGGCATACACCGTGGCAGACCTGTTGTCCCTGGCCCCCAACGCCTTCCGGGAGCAGCCGGACGGCGCCTACCTGCTCTCCGAAAGCGTTACGGTCCTGGCCGGTGCCACCCTGTCCCTGGCCTCGCCGGACCCTGCAAGGAAGCTCGACCTGCGCCTGGAAAGCGGAGCCCAAACCTTCGTGTCCCTCGTGGCCCTGGGCGGCTCACTCACGCTGGAGGGATCGGAAACAGCCCGCGTCAGCGTCAGCAGCTGGGACAGCACCAAGGGCGGCCCGGACAAGAACACGGTGGACGGACGGGCCTATGTGCGGGTCATCGGGGGCCACGCCGCTTTCTCCTTCTCCGACGTTTCCCACCTGGGCTTCTGGAGCGGGAACACGGGCGGCCTGTCACTGACCGGAACCGACGCAGTGGGCACCTTCAGCGACGAACAGCCGACGCCGGGAGAGACGGAGGCGGCCAGCGGCGGTGCACGGCTCCTGCCGGAGGCTGAACTTGCAGCCCTCACCCAGGAGTCGGCCCAGGATTACAGCCTGGTCACGGCAGGCATCGACAACCTGCGGGTCAGCAACAACGCGTTCGGGCTGTTCATCACCAACGCGCGGGACATCGTCATCAGGGATACCGTCATCTCCGGCAGCCTTGTGGACGGCCTGGTACTGCACCGCTTTGTATCGGACGCAACCGTTACAGGGACCGTGTCCTCGGACAACGCTGTGGACGGGTTCAGCGTGGGGCGCTCCACCGCGGGCGTCAGTTTCGAACGCATCCAGGCGAGGAACAACGGCCGGAACGGCATCTCGATGGACGCCAGGCCCCTGGCCGACGGTCCGAATGCCGTGGGAACCGCCGTCGACTCCTACGGGAGCAGCCAGATTTCCGCCGGTGCGTTCGAGCAGAACACCCGCTATGGCATTGAAGTCCTGGGCGGGACATCGGTGGCGGTCAGGGACAACCGGGTGACGGGCAACGATGTGGGGATCGTGGCGGCCGACGGTGCCAAGGGTGTGACCATCACCGGCAACAGGCTGCTGGACAATGCCCGCCAGTCAGTCGCGGTCCGCGACGGCGGTGCCACGGCCGAGGTCAGCGAAAACATCATCACCGGCGGCGACACCGGCATCTACGTCCGCGACGCAACCGCCAACGTCAATGCCAACATCCTCGAGCGGATCTCCAACCACGGCATCACCCTGCTGGGCACGGTTCCGAAAACCACGGTCGCCGGAAACACCCTGGCCGGCAACGGGTCCACCGCCATCTGGAGCGAGGCGTCAACAGGGGCCAGCCTGGGCGAAAACGATGTCCTGGCCTGGGCACCTGCCTACACCGTGGAAAGGGTGGTCAAGTCGGTGTTCCAGCCGCTCACCTTGATCTGGTTCGTGCTCGCCGCGCTGCTGCTGGTCACCGCCGTGGCCCGCGGCAAGGACCGACGCGGCGTCATCCGCAGTCCGTACGCAGACCACGTCCCGCTGACGTCCCTGGGCAGGGGAGTGGTGGCGTACGACGACGTGAGGCAGCCAAGGTGACCGGCCGCAGTGTCCGGCGGGGCACCTGGGCCGTGCCCGCCGTCGTGCTGATCGCCCTCCTGACAGGAGTTTTTGCCGTGGTGAGCCTCCAGGAAACTCCGCCCCAAGGCGGCCTGCCGCCGTCAGTTTCCCCCGGCACTTCTCCACAGGCCGCGCCACCGCCTGCCTCCAATGGCACCCCGGCCCCGGCACATTGCCCGCCTGCCGCCGTAACTGTGACGACGGCGGCGGAACTTACGGAAGCGCTGGCGGCGCCCGGCCCGGGAACCGTCATCATGCTGGCTGACGGGGTATACCAGGGGAACTTTACGGCCACGGGTGCCGGCACGCCGGAGCAACCCATCATCCTCTGCGGCGGAACGGGGGCCGTCCTGGACGGGGGCGGCAGCGAGGACGGCTATGTGCTCCACCTGGACCAGGCCTCCCACTGGGCGGTTCAGGGATTCACCATCCGGAACGGCCAGAAAGGCGTGATGGTGGACGAGGGAACACACATCCACCTCCAGGGCCTGACGGTGGAAAACACGGGGGACGAGGCAATCCACCTCCGCCGGTTCAGCTCCGACAACAAAGTCACCGGGAACACCATCCGCGGCGCCGGGCTGAGGAAACCCAAGTTCGGCGAAGGCATCTATATCGGCACCGCCGAAAGCAACTGGTGCGACGTGACCGCCTGCGAACCGGACAGGAGCGACCGCAACGAAATCCGCGGCAACACCGTCTCGGGGACCACTGCCGAGAGCGTCGATATCAAGGAGGGGACCTCGGACGGCATCCTGGCGGACAACACTTTCGACGGCTCCGCCATGACGGAAGCCGACTCCTGGGTGGACGTCAAAGGCAGGGGCTGGCGCATCGAAGGGAACACCGGAAGGAACTCCCCGCAGGACGGATTCCAGACGCACGAGATTGTTGACGGCTGGGGCACGGAGAACGTCTTCCACAACAACGTGGCGGAGGTCAACGGGCCCGGGCTCGGCTATTCACTCAAGCCCGCGCGCGACAACGTTGTCGATTGCAGCAACACAGCCTCGCAGGCTGGGCAGGGACTGTCCAACATCACCTGTACCAGCTAGGGGAAACGCCGGCCATCCGGCACATGCTCAATCCTCCATTTGAGACGGAAGCGAGAAACCAATGAACAACCTGCCTCCCTTCAGCGCGCCCAAAATCACTGTGGTCGGCACCGGCTACCTGGGCGCCACGCACGCGATCTGCATGGCCGTCATGGGCTTCGACGTCCTCGGATTCGATATCGATCGGCGCAAAATACAGCAGCTCTCCGCAGGCGAAGTGCCGTTCTACGAGCCGGGACTGCCGGAGAAACTGGACGAGGCGCTGGCGTCCGGCCGGCTGAGGTTCACCACGGACCTGGACGAGGTGGCGCAGTTCGGCGACGTGCACTTCATCTGTGTCGGTACACCGCAGGCGCCCAACTCCTCCGCGGCCAACCTGACGTTCGTTGACGAGGCCTTTGCCGGACTGGCCGCCCGGATCACCCGCAAGTCACTCCTGGTGGGGAAGTCCACGGTGCCGATCGGAACCGCGGGCCGTCTCGCAGGGATGGTGGCAGATATCTCACCGCTGGGGCCGGAGCTGGAGGTGGCATGGAATCCGGAGTTCCTCCGTGAGGGGTTCGCCGTGCAGGACACCCTGCATCCGGACCGCCTGGTGTTCGGCGTGGCGTCCGAGTGGTCCGAGGCCATGCTGCGCCTGGCGTTCGAACCGCTGCTGGCCGCCGGCACGCCGCTGATCGTGGCAGACATGCCGACGGCGGAGCTGGTCAAGGTGGCGGCCAACTCCTTCCTGGCCACCAAGATTTCCTTCATCAACGCGATGGCGGAGGTCTGCGAGGCGACCTCCGCGGACGTCAGCATGCTCGCACAGGCACTCAGCCTGGATGACCGGATCGGCGGCAGGTTCCTCAAGCCCGGCCTCGGCTTTGGGGGCGGCTGCCTGCCCAAGGACATCCGGGCGTTCAAGTACCGCGCAGAGCAGCTGGGGGTCGGCCAGGCGGTCAGCTTCCTTGGGGAAGTGGACTCCATCAACAACCGGCGGCGGGTCCGCACCGTTGACCTGGTGCGGGAACTGGCAGGCGGAGACCTGGCCGGGGTCCGGGTGGCGGCCCTGGGCGCCGCCTTCAAGCCAAACTCCGACGACGTCAGGGATGCTCCCGCGCTGGACGTGGCCCGCATGCTGTACCTCGAAGGCGCAGTGGTTACGGTGTACGACCCCGAGGCCAACGCCAACGCGCACCGGATCTACCCCGACCTCAACTACGTGGACTCGCTGGAGGCTGCGGTGGCCGGCGCCGACGTGGTTGCCCTGTTGACGGAGTGGGATGAGTTCCGGTCGGCAGACCCGGATGACCTGGGCACGCTGGTGCGGCACCGCCGGGTTGTCGATGGCAGGCATGCCCTTGATTCCAAACGGTACCTGGCCTGCGGCTGGGAATACCGTGCCCTGGGCAGGCCTTACCAGGCTGCGCCGGCACGGGCCGCCGCGGTTGCGCCGGACCTGCCCCGGCCAGCAGCCTGACGGGTTCCCATCCCGGTTTAGTCGAGGAGCGCGGAGACGGCGGGGCCCAGGCGGATCTTGCCCACCGGGCGGCCGCCGCCCATCACCGGGTCCACCACGCGTTCCAGGACGCCGGCCACGGCGGGGATATCAACGGCACCGGCGGCGGCAAGAAGCGTCAGGGCCACCAGCGAGGTGGCCCTGACGTTTCCGTCCAGGATCTTGATGGCCACGGAAACTCCCTGCGGAGTGGCAATGGCCAGGACGCCTTCCGCCCCGATCTTGGCGATGATTCCCAGTTCATCCATCACCATGGTGTTGGCCTCACCGATGCCCTGCACAGCCCACGGATAATCCAGCATGGACGTTGCTATGGTGGCTGCCCGGGCATTGGATGCCTGGTCCCCCGGGGCTTTCCCCAGCTGCGAGTAAGCCCTGGCAAGGCCCAGCAGTGAGATTGCGGCCACCGGGGCCCCGCAGCCGTCGATGCCCAAGTGGGCGATCTTTTCGCCCGTGTACTCCTCGATCACAGTGCGGACCCGCTGCTGCAGCGGATGGTTCGGCTCTAGGTAGCTGTGCGTGTCCCAGCCATTTTCCGTGCAGGCCCAGAGGAATGCAGCGTGTTTTCCGGAACAGTTGAACGCCAGCCTGGACGGGCCTCTTTCTGACCGCACCAGCCAGTTCCGGGCCGTCTCGTCCTGCGGCCATGCCTCCGGGCACTGGAGCTGGTCCTCGCGGACACCCGCTGCCTTGAGCATTCCGGACACCACGTCCATGTGGTCCAGCGAGCCGGTGTGGCTGCCGCAGGCAACGGCAACCTGGGCTCCCCGCAGCGGAACGCCGGACTGCATTGCGGCCAATGCCTGGAACGGCTTAAGCGCTGACCTCGCATAGATGGGGGTGCGGATATCGCCGAGTTCGGTCACCACGGTTCCGTCTGCGGACAGCAGGACGGCCGAACCGATGTGCCGCGACTCAACAAAACCGCTGCGCTCGATGACAGCCAGTTCGACGGCGGAGTCCACGGTGAAGGTGGCGTGCGGATTGTGCGGCATGCTGCCCAGTCTAGGGGCCTCTGTACCCGGAACAGGGCTATTCCACGGTGACCATCACGGACTGCCAGCCAGAGGCACCGTCCGGGACCGGGTCCGCGCGCCGGTTCGTCTGCACCTCGCCGGTGCCGTCCGTGGCCCGGACTTTGATGTAGTGGGCACCGGGCGTGGCGTTCCATTCATAGGACCACTGGCGCCACGTGGCCCGCGACGCCTCGGCGGACAACTCGGCGGCAACCCAATCGCCGTCGTCGATCTGGATTTCCACCCCGGTGATCCCGCGCGTCTGTGCCCAGGCGGTGCCGCCCACCGCCACTTGCCCGGCGGGCACCTTTGCGAAGGACTTGGGCACGTCCACGCGGGCCATGGTCTTGATGGGGCCGCGCTCGGACCAGCCCCGTTCCGTCCAGTACGCCTTCCTGTCCGCGAAGCGGGTCACCTCCAGGTCCACCACCCACTTGGTGGCCGAGACGAAACCGTACAAACCGGGAACCACCATCCGTACGGGGTAGCCGTGCTCCAGCGGAAGGGGCTCGCCGTTCATGCCGATGGCCAGCAGGGCGTCCCGGCCGTCCTGCAGCACTTCCAGCGGAGTGGAGGCGCTGAAACCGTCAATGGAGGTGGACAGCACCATATCGGCCCCGTCCTTGGGCCTCGCCCTGGCAAGCACGTCCCGGATGGGCAGGCCCAGCCACCTGGCATTGCCGGCCAGGTTTCCGCCCACCGGATTCGAGACGCAGGTGAGGGTCACGTGCGCTTCGGTCAGGCCGGCGTCGAGCAGATCCTGAAAGGTGAGCCGAACCTCTTCCTCCACCAGGCCGTGGACGCGGAGCTCCCACTCGTCCGCGCTGACTTCCGGCACGCTCAGCGCGGTGTCGATGCGGTAGAAATCGCTGTTGGGGGTAAGCCACGGCGTCATTCCCGGCACCGGTGACTGCACTCCGGCGGGCACGGCCGGGGCGGCCATCGCCGGGGACGGCAACTGCAGGGCCGCCCGGGCTTCGAGGACGTTGCGCCGGGCGGCGCCAAGCAGCCGGCCGCCTGTGGCCGCGATCCCCGCGGCGGCGGCAGTGATCCCGGCGGCAGCGAAGAACCGGCGCCGGCTGGCCGTCCGGGCATCCCGGGCCTGTCCGGCCGGTGAATCCGCCCCCGGCAGCGTGCGCAGCGGTGCCAGCAGCACCCGCAGAACCAGCAGGCCGGCAAACGTTCCGAGGACACTGGGCACGGCATCTGCCAGGCCCACGCCTGCCCGGGTCACCACGCTCGCAACAATCACGCTGCCCATGAACACAACGCCCAGGACGCCCAGCATCCACCGCCGGTACGCCAGCACGCCCAGGATGCAGGCGAGAACGGCAATGGTGAGGCCCATGCCGGCGAACAGTGCTGCCTTGTCGTTCGTGCCGAAGGTGGCAATCGCGAAATCCTTCAGCCACGGCGGCGTGAAGTCGATGAAGGTCGAGCCCAGCGCGTTCAGCGGCGTGGCCCGCGCGGTGAAGAATGCACCGGCAAGTTCGGCAACGGCCAGTACGACGGCGGCCGCCACCACACCTGCCAACGCCGCCAGTGCAGAGGTGCTATCCAGCTGGTTCCGAAGCTTCGCCATGACAGTTGTTCGGAGCGGTTCCCGGCACGGATTGCCCCGGCAGCCGGGGAAGGACACAGCTTAGGACCGGGCAGGGTCCACAAAGTACCCTTGGAGACTGTGAAGGTACTCGTCATTGGCCCCGGAGGCCGCGAACACGCCATTGTCCGCTCCCTGCTCGCAGACCCCAACGTGTCCGAGGTCCACGCGGCTCCCGGCAACGCAGGCATCAGCAAGCTGGTTCCCACGTACAACATCAACGGCAACGATCCGGAAGCTGTTGCCGCGCTCGCCACCAAGCTTGCCGTTGACCTGGTGGTGGTGGGTCCGGAGGCTCCCCTCGCCGCCGGGGTCTCAGATGCTGTCCGCGACGCCGGGATCCCCGTGTTCGGCCCGAGCAAGGCCGCCGCGCAGCTGGAAGCTTCCAAGGCGTTCGCCAAGGAAATCATGGCCGAAGCCGGCGTGCCCACGGCGATGGCCATGGTGGCTTCCAACGCCGAAGAGGCAGCCTCGGCACTCGATACCTTCGGTGCCCCCTATGTGGTGAAGGACGACGGACTCGCGGCGGGCAAGGGCGTCGTGGTGACCCGGAACCGCGATGAAGCGCTCGCCCACGCCCAGTCCTGCTTCGACGCCGGCGGCTCCGTGGTCATCGAGGAATTCCTGGACGGGCCCGAGGTCTCGCTCTTTGTACTCTGCGACGGGCACAACGCCGTTGCCCTTTCCCCGGCCCAGGACTTCAAGCGCATCTTCGACAACGACGAGGGTCCCAACACCGGCGGAATGGGCGCCTACACCCCGCTGGAGTGGGCACCCGAGGGCCTGGTCCAGGAAGTCATCGACAGGGTGGCCCAGCCCACCATTAACGAAATGGGCCGCCGCGGCACCCCGTTCGTGGGTGTCCTGTTCATCGGTCTGGCCCTGACCTCGCGCGGCACCCGCGTCATCGAATTCAACGTCCGCTTCGGCGACCCCGAAACCCAGGCGGTCCTGGCCCGCCTCAAGACGCCGCTCGGTGCCCTGCTCCTCGCAGCCGCCAAGGGCGAACTGGACAAGGCAGAAGAGCTGCGCTGGGCGAAGGAGACTGCCGTCGCCGTCGTCGTGGCCTCGGAAAACTACCCGGACACTCCGCGGACCGGCGACCGGATCCGCGGCCTCAAGAAGGTGGAAGCCCTGGAGGGCGTGCACGTCATCCATGCAGGTACCGCCCTGGATGACGAAGGCAAGGTAATCTCCGCGGGCGGCCGCGTGCTCGCCGTTGTGGCGCTCGGCAGCGACCTCGTGGAGGCCCGGGAAAGGGCATACGACGGCGTGGAGCTGGTGCAGCTGGAAGGCTCGCAGTACCGCAGCGATATTGCAGGCAAGGCGGCGCGCGGCGAGATCAAGGTTCCGTACGGCGCCACCGGTTCGCTGCCGGTAATCAAGGGAAAGGCCTAAGCATGACGGATACGCCCCGCGGCTACAACACCACAGCACTCGACCTGCCGGGCTGGAAACACGTCTACTCGGGCAAGGTCCGGGACCTGTACGAGCCCGCTGACGAGTCCATCCTGCAGCGCGTCGGGCAGGACTGCGTGCTGGTGGTCGCCAGCGACCGCATCAGCGCCTACGACCATGTCCTGTCCAGCGAGATTCCGGACAAGGGCCGCATCCTCACGCAGCTCAGCCTGTGGTGGTTCGACCAGCTGGACGTGGAACACCACGTGCTGGCCTCCACCGTGGAGGACGGCGTGCCGGCGGAGGTTGAAGGCCGGGCAATGATCTGCAAGAAGCTGGACATGTTCCCGGTGGAATGCATCGCCCGCGGCTACCTCACCGGCTCCGGACTGCAGGAGTACCGTGCATCAGGGACGGTATGCGGCATCCCGCTGCCCCAGGGCCTGGTGGACGGCTCCCGGCTGGAGCGCGCCATTTTCACGCCGTCAGCCAAGGCCGAGGTGGGGGAGCACGACGAGAACATCACCTACGATGCCGTGGCGGCAATCGTGGGCGACGACATCGCCGCACGCCTGAGCGAGCTCACCTTGAAGATCTACACGACGGCGGAGCGGATCGCCCGCGAACGGGGCATCATCCTCGCGGACACCAAGGTGGAGTTCGGGTATGATGCCGTGTCCGGGTCGATCACGCTGGGCGACGAGGTCCTCACGCCCGACTCCTCCCGCTTCTGGGACGCCGCAACGTACAAGCCCGGCCAGGCGCAGCCGTCCTACGACAAGCAGTACGTACGTGACTGGCTGACGTCAGCCGAATCCGGATGGGACAAGTTTTCGGACACGCCGCCACCGGCGCTTCCCGCTGAGGTAGTGGAGCGGACCCGCAGCCGCTACATCGAGGCCTACGAGAAAATCACGGGGAAGACGTTCGCCTGACGGAGCCCCAGCTGCTCCGGGCGAACGGGCTGGCTAGCCGGCCTGCTTGGCCGGTTTGCCGGTGGAGGAAGCCCTCTGCTGGGCCAGCTTGATTTCCAGGATCGCGTCCAGCGCCTGCTGGACGCGGTCCCCGACGCCTGCCGCGCTGAAGGCTTTCTGCGCTTCCTGCAGGTGGACCAGGGCTTCATCGAATTCGCCTGCAGCTTTCAGGGACTTGCCCAAAAGCAGCGAGACTTCGCCGGCTGTGTGCTTGGCCAGTGCTGAACGCTCAGCGTGAATTTCGCGCAGCTTTTCTACGGCGGCAACGATGTCCCCGGTCAGGTACAGCCAGCGGGCACGAATGAAAGCGACCTCCAATTGGTCGCTCTTCATACCGCTCACGATCGAGAAGGCAAGCTCGGCGCGTTCGATGGACGACAGCGTTTCCGGCTCCACGATGCCTGACTGCAGCCGCACGGCCGCAGATGCCTTGTTGAAACGCGCCCACAACTCGATGTCGTTGGCGGGGGATAGCAGCTTGGATGCACGCTCGTGATGTTTGACGCCTTCCACGTAGTCATGGCGCATGAAGGCCACGTTGCCAATCACCCAGGCCACTTCACCCGCCAGTTGGGGCATGGCTTTTTCATCAACCTCCAGGTGCAGGTCCTGACAATACCGCCAGGCTTCGTCAAGGCGGCCGCTCTCAGCAAGAGCCCCGATGAGTGCCCGTAGAGCCCCGACGATAATCGTTGAACTCTTTGGGAGTTGGTCCGCCAGGTTTACCGCCTGGAGCGCGTGGTCCACGGCCATGGTCAACTGCCCCTCACGCTGGCAAACCACCGCCAGCATTTGAAGCGCCCGGACAGCAAGCCCAACAGATTCCCTTGCCATAGGGTGTTCGTAAAGCTTTTCCACGAGTTGCCTGCAGTCCGATACGTCGCCGTGCTTGAGCATGCACTCGGCCTGCATGTAGCTCATGTTCCACCAGGCGCTGATGTTTTTGGCCTCCAAGGCCAATCTTGCGGCCGTGGCAGCATGACTCGCAGCAAGGGGATAATCCCGAAGATCCCAAGCCTGCCTGGCGTAGAGCCCTGCCAGGACATACTCAGCGTCTGTGTCCGAAACAGGGTGGCTCCAGGCTTCCATCGCTTTAGGTGCAAGTTCGAGGCGCCTTGCTAACTCTTCGATGACCTCCGCAGTCGGTTCCCTGCGGCCGGTTTCAAGCAATGAGATGTAGCTGGGGGAGTAGAGGTCTTTGCCTAACTCCGCCTGCGTCAGCCCGCGCTCCAAACGCTCGGCGCGTAGCTTCTCTCCGAATCCGTTGCCCATGGATTTCCTCCCTTCTTCTGCCTAGGTTGACTCTTAACGCTTGACAGCGCCTGTGGAAAACATTTTACAATGTGTGTCAACAAGGACCGTGCTGGCTTTGTAACGAATCCGACTCGTATTGAGGAACTTATATGTTGAAGAAGATTGCAGCCGCAGCCGCTCTGGCTGGGGCGCTGGCGTTTTCTGCGGCGGCTCCCGCCGTCTTGTCCGCGGGTTCCCTCGCTGACTCGGGCGGAGTGGTTGTCGCAAAATCGGGTAACTGGCCCGACCCTATGTCCAAGCCTGTAAAGAGCAAGGGCAGCAGCACTACGGAAGACACCACCTTCACCACCTACTCAGGCAATTGGCCTGACCCGATGTAATAAGCTTCCTCATTCTGGGAGGCGAGGATGGCCCCGGAGCGCACGCTCCGGGGCTGTTCCTTTTAACCAGGGAGCGTCGTTGAGAGCGCGTGCAAAAGGCCCTCATAACGTGGGAAGGCTTGACTTGCGTTCAGGAGCTGGCCGGGTGTAGCGGAACGAAAAGAGGGCCTCCCGCAGGAGACCCTCTCTTGTTGTGGTCGGGATGACAGGATTTGAACCTGCGACCTCTTCGTCCCGAACGAAGCGCGCTACCAAGCTGCGCTACATCCCGATCCGCTGCAAAAGCAACTTTACAAGGATAGCCGATCCCCGGTCAGGATGTGAAATCCGCCGGGAGTCAGACCAGGGAATCCTTCCAGGCCCCATGGAGCTCCGCAAAACGGCCGCCACCGCCAATCAGGTCAGCCGGGCTGCCGTCCTCGACGATCCGGCCGTCATGGACCACCAGCACGCGGTCTGCGGTCTCAACTGTGGAGAGGCGGTGGGCAATGATCAGCGCAGTCCTGCCCGCCGATTCCGTCCCGGCCAGCAGGCGTGCCAGCCCGTTCTGGACAAGCCGTTCCGAGGGGATATCCAGCGACGACGTGGCCTCATCCAGGATCAGCACGGCCGGCCGGGCCAGGAAGGCGCGGGCAAAGCTGATGAGCTGCCGCTGGCCGGAGGAGACGCGGCCGCCGCGCTTGTTCACGTCGGTGTCGTAGCCTTCGGGCAGTTCCTCGATGAAGTCGTGGGCGCCCACCGCTTTTGCGGCTTCTTCGATTTCAGCCCGGGACGCCTCGGGCCGGCCCAGCGCGATATTGTCCGCTACCGTCCCGCTGAAAAGGAAGGCCTCCTGGGTGACCATGACGATGTTCCGCCGCAGGTCGCTGGTGCTCAGGTTCCGCAGGTCCACCCCGTCCAGGGTGAGCGAACCGGAGGTGACGTCGTAGAAGCGGGCGATCAGCTTGGCCAGGGTGGATTTTCCGGCGCCTGTCTGCCCCACCAAGGCAACAGTCTGCCCGGCGGGAATGTGCAGGTTCAGCCGGGGAACGATCACAGGGCCGTCGCCGTAGCGGAACTCCACGTCCTTGAAGTCGATGCCGCCCTTGGCATTTTTCAGCGCCACGGGGTTCTTCGGCGGCCGCACGGTGGGCACCTCCTCGAGCAGCCCGGAGACTTTTTCCAGGGCTGCCTGGGCGCTCTGGAAGGAGTTGTAGAACATGGCCATCTGGTCCACGGGCTGGAAGAACCGCTTGGTGGAGAGCATCAGGGCCAGCAGCACGCCCACGGCAAGGTCTCCGGTCAGCACCCGGAAACCGCCGAACAGCAGGACCACCGCCACGCAGACGTTGCCGATCAGCACCAGTCCGGGCTGGAAGATGCCGTTGAGGTTGATGGAGCGGACAGTCACCCTGCGGTAGTCCTCGGCGAGTTGCCCGTACTGTTCGGCATTCTCGCGTTCCTTGCGGAAGGCCTTGACGGCACGGATGCCTGTCATGGTTTCCACGAAGTGCACGATCAGCCGGGCGGACACCACCCGGGATTCGCGGAAGGCGATCTGGGAGTGCTTCTGGTACCAGCGTGCCAGGAAGAACATGGGAACCCCGGCGGCCAGCACCAGCAGCCCGCTGCGCCAGTCCAGGGCGAAGACCGTGACCGCGGTGAAGACCATGAACAGCAGGCCCGAGGCCAAAGAGCTGACCCCCGAATCCAGGAGTTCGCGGAGGGCCTCGAGATCTGAAGTCTGCCGGGCAATGATCCGGCCGGAGGTGTACTTTTCATGGAACTCAAGGCTGAGCCGCTGGGTGTGGCGGAAGACCCGCAGCCGCAGGTCCAGCAGCATGGCCTGGCTGAGCTTCGCAGTGGAGGTGACGTACAGGGCGGTGAGTCCCGCCGTCGCTATGGCGGCGAGCAGGTACGCGACGCCGGTCAGCACGAGGGGAAGGTTGTCTCCGGCGCGCAGGGCCGGCAGGGCGTGGTCGATGCCGAAGGCGATGAGCGCCGGGCCGGCCACGCGCGCGGCCTGGGAGAGGACCACCGTGGCAATGGTCAACCAGAACCGTACCCGGACGGGCCGGATGAGGGACCCCAGCAAGGCGAGCGACCGCCGTCGTAGGGCCCTGCTGTCACTCTTGCTGAGGTGGGCGTTGTCTTCGTTCGCCGTGCCGAACGTGGCAGTGCTCATCGGGTAACCTCCTCTGCATGGTCCTCAAGCGCTGAAAATTCAGAGTCCAGGTCCCGGGGTTCCCGGTCCAGGCTGGCAATGACGTAGCGGTAGTGGTCGTTGGAGGCCAGCAAGCCGGTATGCGTCCCGACGGCGGTGATGCGGCCGTCCTCCAGCAGGGCCACACGGTCGGCAAGCGCCACGGTGGAGGGCCGGTGCGCCACGATCAGGGTGGTGGTGTCTGAGAGGACCTGGCGCAGCCTGTTCTCCACCAGTTCCTCGGTGTGGACGTCCAGGGCTGACAGTGGGTCATCGAGGACCAGGACGCGCGGGCGGGCAGCTATGGCGCGGGCCAGGGCAATCCGCTGCCGCTGCCCGCCGGACAGGCTGAGCCCTTCCTCGCCGATCAGGGTCTCTACGCCTTGGGGGAGCGAGAAAGCGAAGTGCGCCTGTGCCACGTCCAGCGCCTCGTTCAGGACGTCATCGGTGCGTTCCGGGGCACCTAGCAGGACGTTGTCACGGACCGAGTCGGAGAAGAGGGTGGTGTCCTCGAACGCCACCGCGACGATGCGCCGCAGTTCTTCCACGTCGAAGTCCCGCAGGTCAACCCCGTCGATGGTGATGGAACCGCCAGTGACGTCATACAGCCGCGGGACCAGCTGGATCAGGGCGCTTTTGCCGCTCCCCGTAATGCCCACCAGCGCCATGGTTTCGCCCGGAAGGACCTCCAGGTTGATGTCCTGGAGGATGGGCTTGTCCGGTGCGTCATCGAACGCGAAGGAGGCGTTGCTGAACCGGAGGGCGCCGGTTACCTGCGTGGGGCACCGCGGCTGAGGGGGACTGGTGATGGCGTTGTGCGTGTCCATCACTTCGTAATGGCGGTCGACGGCGGTCTTGGCGGTCAGTGCCATGGCCAGCAGCATGCCTGAGAACTCCACGGGAGAGGCGATGACGGCTGCGGTGGCAAAGAAGGCCACCAGTGCCCCGATGTCCAGCTGGCCGCTGGCGCACAGCGTCACACCGACCACCAGGCCGGCGCCGAGCGCGAGCTCGGGCAGGAGGGTGACCACCATGGTGAACATCGCCTGGTGGCGGGCCTTCTCGATCTCCGTCTGGCGGAGTTCCTCCGCCTGTTCGTTGAAGTTCTCCAGGGCTTCACGGCTGCGGCCGAAGGCCTTGAGCACGCGGATCCCGTGGACGGATTCCTCCACGGTGGTGGCAAGGTCGCCGGCCTGGTCCTGGCTGCGACGGGCCACCTTGCTGAAACGGGTGCGGAACCGGAAGCTGTACGCCATGATGGGCACCGCAGCGGCCAGGAAGATCAGGGCCAGCTGCCAGCTCATGGCAAACATGACGCTGATGCCGATAATGACGGTGAGCGTGGTGACCACCAGCATGATGGCGCCGAAGGCCATCCAGCGGCGCAGGAAGTTGAGGTCCGTCATGGCGCGGGAGAGCAGCTGGCCCGAGCCCCAGCAGTCGTGGAAGGAAACTGCCAGGTCCTGCAGGTGGCCGTAGAGCGACACCCGCATCTGCGTCTCCACCGACGTGGCGGGATTGATGACGAACTGCCGGCGGAGCGCGACGAGGCCGGCCTCTGCCACGCCCAGGACAAGGATTACCGCGGCGGAAATCCACACGGCTTCGGTGGCGCCGCCGGGCTTCAGTGACTCGTTGACGAGTACCCGCAGCACCTGGGGGATGGCCAGGGCAACCACACTGGCCAGGAGCGCGCACAGCAGCCCGAGCAGGAGCCGGGGGATGATGGGGCGGACATGGGGATAGAGACGGCTGATGGATCGAAAGAATGGAGTTTGCCTGGCCATGCCCGCTTCTCAAGCTCTAAATCGAATGTAGTTTCCCGTAGCAACTACCCTATGCCATGGGGTGAGACGATTCACAGGGATGCGGGCGTCCCCATCATCTTGCTTAGTTATTGCGTTCTGTAATGATGCTTTCAGCCGGGCGGGGTGAGGGTCAGCAGGACTGCCTCGGGCTTGCAGGCGATCCTTACCGGTGAGAAGCGGGAGGTGCCGATGCCGCCTGAGACATTGACCGGCGTCGTGCTTCCGTTGCTGGACCAGTCGTTCAGGCCCTTTGCCCGCCACGTGGGGAGGTCGCAGTTGGAGACCAGCGCTCCGTAGCCCGGGATGCACAGCTGCCCGCCGTGGGTATGGCCCGCCAGCAGGAGGTCCGCGCCGTTCTCCGTGAAGTGGTCCAGAACGCGCTGGTAGGGCGCATGGACCACCGCCACCTTGAGGTGGTCGTTGGAGTCCTGGTTGACCGTCCCGCGCGGCCATCCGGCATAGCGTTCCCGGTTCAGGTGAGGATCGTCCACTCCGGAAAAATCGAAGCGCATGCCGTTGAGGACCAGCGACTGATGCCTGTTGGTCAGGTCGATCCAGCCGCCCATCCCAAACCCGGAGCGCAGCCTCGGCCAATCCAGCGGGACAGTCTTGGGCCGCACTTTGGAGGGGCCCAGCAGGTAGGAAGCGGGGTTCCGCAGGCTGGGCGCGAAGTAGTCGTTGGAGCCGGGGACAAAAACGCCCGGAAACTGCAGTAGGGGGCGCAGGGCCGCCAGCAGCGGATCCACTGCCTGTGCGTGGCTGAGGTTGTCCCCCGTGTTAACCACCAGGTCCGGTTCCAGGTCCGCCAAGGATTCCAGCCAGGCTGCCTTCTTTTTCTGGCCCGGGACAAAGTGGATGTCACTGAGGTGGAGAATGCGGAACGGTGCCCGGCCCGGGGGCAGGATTTCCAGTGTTTCCTCGCGAAGCACGAACTGGTTCTTCTCCCACAGCCCGTAGCCGAAGGCGACTATTCCTGCGGCTGCTCCGGCTCCTGCGGTGACGGCAAAGCCGCGCCCGACGGTACGGACGCGGCTGGCCAGCTCGTTCATGGTCATGGTCGGCTAGCCGTTTCCGCGGCCATTGTCATCGTTCGCGCTGCCGCTGCCGCTGCCGCTGTCGCTGCCGCTGCCGCTGCCGCTGCCGCTGTCGCTGCCGCTGCCGCTGTCGCCGTTGCCGGCCGGAGCGGGAGCAGGCGCGGGTTGGGTGGCTGCGGGAGCCGGCGCCTGCGCCCTGGTGGCTTGCGGGGCAGACGTAGCGGGAGTCCGGGTGGTGGAACCGCCACCGCCGTTCAGCATGCTGCTCGGCGGCGCAGGGAACGGATCGGTGCCGTAGGCCGGAGCGATCTGTGCCATGAACCTGGAGAACATTGGGCCGGCGATCATGTAGCCGTCGATGCCCTGGTAGAACTTGCCGTTCACGGTGATGTTCTGGCCGGCGCGGTCCTGTGCACCCAGCGGGTCACCGAACCAGGCGGCGGTGGCCAGGCCGGTGGTGTGGCCAACAACCCAGGTGGAGCCGTTGTTGTTGGACGTACCGGTCTTGGCGCCGATGGGGAAGGTGGTCCGGGTGGAGATCCGGGGCTGGATCAGCGAGCCGGAACCGCGGTTCAGCACCTCCTGCAGCGCGTAGTTGACGCCACGGGCCACTTCGGGCTTCACGGCGTCCCGGCAGTTGGTGGACTGGGCGGGGAGCTGCTTTCCGGTCTGGTCCGTCACCGAGGTGATGGCGATGGCCTCGCAGAACTTGCCGTCGTTCGCGAACGTGGCGAATGCGCTGGCCATGGTCAGCGGGGAGGTCTGCGTGGACCCCAGCAGGTTGGCCAAGGTGGACATATCGATCTTTGGGTTCGGATCCCCGTCCGCCGGGAGGCCGCCGTGGAGTCCGGTGGCGTCCACAATCTTTTGGATGCCGCAGAAGTCCAGCTGTGCCGCGGACGCGAACGTCACGGTGTTGATGGAGTTGTAGAGGCCTTCCAGGACGGACAGCGGCCGGTACCACTGGGGTTCGGCGTTCTGCAGGTCGTCTGCTGCGCCGAGTGCCTTCTGCGCCGTGTTGTAGGCGCCGGTTACCTGGCCGCAGGAGTTGCGCCATGGGAAGTTCAGCGGGTAGCGGCGCTGGGCCGAGTTCACCACGGTGTTCATCGACTTGCCCTCGTTCAGCCACTCGGCAAAGGTGAAGGGCTTCATGGTGGACCCTGGCTGTGCCCCGCCCAGGCCGTTGAGGTCATTGCCGTCCCTGTCCAGCTTGTCCACGTTGAAGTTCACCTGCGAGTCGAATGACCCTTCGGCAGGCAGGAACGTGGTGTTCTGGGCCATGGCGACGATCTTGCCGCTGTTGGGCTGCACGGATACCAGGGCGGCGCCCCACTTGTCCGGGTTCGCGCCGGCGGAAGCGTTCACCTGTTCCTGGGCCGCGGCCTGCGCGGCCGGGTCCAGGGTGGTGGTGATGGTCAGGCCTCCGCCGTAGATGAGGCGTTCACGTTCTTCGCGTTCCGCCCCGTAAGCCGGGTTGTTTTCCAGCAGGTGCAGCACGTAGTCGCAGAAGTAGGGGGCGGTGGCAGCGTAGGCACAGCCCTGCTTGGGCCGGGTCACGTTGGTTTCCACCGGGGTGGCCACCGCGGCGTCGTAGTCGGCCTGCGTGATCTTGCCCTGGTCGAACATGAGCTTGAGCACCAGGTCCCGGCGCTGCTTGGAGGCCTCCGGGTTGTTGATCGGATCGAAGGCGGACGGGCTGTTGACCAGGCCGGCGAGCAGCGCAGCCTGGGGCAGGGTCAGGTCCTTGGCGGAAGTGCTGAAGAAGAACCTGGACGCAGCTTCGATGCCGTAGGCGTCACGGTTGAAGAAGACGATGTTCAGGTAGCCCTCAAGGATCTGCTCCTTGCTGAACTCCTTCTCCAGGGCAATTGCCAGTTTCATCTCGCGGAGCTTGTCGCCCACGCCCTTATTCACGCCGTTGAGCTTGATCTGGTCCTCGTTGCCCTCTGCGGCGAGGTTGGCGTTGAGGACGTTGTTCACGTACTGCTGCGTGATCGTTGAGGCACCTTGGCGGTTGCCGCGCGCCGTGCTCACCAAAGCGCGGAGGATGCCTGTGGTGTCCACACCGCCGTGGTCATAAAAACGGCTGTCCTCGACGGCGATGACAGCCTCTTTCACGAACGGTGAAATTTGGTCCAGGGAGACCTTGGTGCGGTTCTCCGTGTAGACGCTTGCAATCTCACTGCCGTCCGCCGCCAGGATCCTGGTGGTCTGGTTCGGCGGATCCACCTTCAGTTCCGCCGGAAGTGTGTCGAAAAACTCGATGGAACCGCTTGCGGCGCTGCCCGAGACGGCGGCCGCCGGGACCAGCAGGCCGGCTACCAGGACACCGCAGATCGCACTCACGCCAAGGAAAACTAGGATCTTTCCGAGGGTGGTGGCAGTATCGAATAAGGGGTTCTTACGAGATGCCATGTTTTCCACTTTACCGGCAAGGACTAGTCTTTCTCTCATGACCAAATGGGAGTACGCGACGATTCCGCTCATTATCCACGCCACAAAGCAGATTCTGGACCAGTGGGGAGACGACGGGTGGGAGCTCGTCCAGGTTGTCCCGGGACCCGACGGAAACGGCCTCGTTGCCTACCTCAAGAGGGAGAAGCAGTAGCATGAGCACCCCCGCAGAAGCCCGCACCGGCGCGGCAGCGGCCCCTGTTTCAGCCGTCGAGCAGCGCCTCGCCGAACTCGGCCTGACCCTTCCGGAAGTGGCTCCGCCAGTAGCTGCGTACGTGCCCGCCGTCGTCTCCGGCAGCCACGTGTACACCTCAGGCCAGCTTCCTTTTGTTAATGGCAAACTCGAAGCAACGGGGAAGGTTTCAGCCGGCACCGAGGGTGCCGCGGATGAGCCCACCGTCTCGCCCGAGGACGCCCAGCGCTACGCCGCCGTCTGTGCAGTGAACGCGCTGGCCGCCGTCAAAAGCGTGATCGGCGACTTGGACCGGATCACGCGTATCGTCAAGGTTGTGGGATTCGTCTCCTCCGACCCGTCCTTTACCGGACAGCCCGCAGTCATCAACGGTGCCTCCGAACTGCTGGGCCGCGTCCTTGGTGACGCCGGGCAGCACGCCCGTTCCGCCGTCGGCGTTGCCGTCCTCCCGCTCGACGCGCCGGTGGAAGTCGAACTGATCGCCGAATTCAACTAGGTCGCTTCCCTTGCCTCAGCTCGCCCGACGCCTTTTCGCACTGCCCCAGGACCTGGAGGGGGCAGCGCAAAGCTGGCTCGAACACGGCGAGCGGACCCCGCGGGCTGCCCGCTTTGCGTCGTCCGTTGTCCTGCTGCGCGATTCCCCCAACGGCCTCGAGACCTGGCTGGCCTACCGGCCGGGCACCTCGCCGCTGGGGGTCCTCGCGTTTCCCGGCGGTTCCCTGGACGCTGCCGACGACGAGCCCATCAGCTGGTTGGGCCCCTCGCCGCAGTACTGGGCTGAGCAGATGGGTACGGACGACGTCGGGCTGGCGCGGCGGCACGTAGTGGGCGCCATTCGGGAACTGTTCGAGGAAACAGGGGTGCTGCTGGCGGGGCCCGATATGACCAGCACGGTGGAAGCAACCTCCACCACGGAGTGGATGCGTGCCCGGCTGGCGGTGGCCGACCAGGAAAAGACCTTCGCGCAGGTGCTCGACAAGCGGGGCCTTTCGCTCCGGACCGACCTGCTGAAGTCCCTGGTGAACTGGCGAAGCCCCGACTTCTCCCACCGCAGGTTCGACACCCGCTACTTCGCTGCCACCGTGCCCCTGGGCCAGGAGCCCACGCTCCTGGAAGGCAAGGGCGTCTGGGGCAGGTGGGTGAATGCCGGCAAGGTGATCGAGGAGCGGAACACCACCATCCTCGGGGATGAAGTGGGCCAGGAAAACACCAAGGGCCGCATGCTCGGCGAGCTCCTGGTCCCCGGCTCCGAGATTATGCTGGAAAAGATGGCCACCGCCAACGGCTGCATTGCGTACCTGAGCTACAAGCGCAAAGCCCACGTGTACCAACCCAGCCTCGTGGTGGAGGACGGCCGGATGCTGCTCGAAGTGGAAGCCGCCAAGACGACGCCCGGCGATCCCCAGCGGGAACGCTAGATCCTGCGGAGCCTGGAGTAGGGGAGGCTTGGCAGGGTTCCCGCGGTCCAGGGCCTGACCGAAGGTTCCGGCGGGATCTCCCCGCGCCCGTCACGGATCACCAGCACCACCGTCCCGGCAATGGCGGCCAAAACCGCCAGGCCCAGCAGCACCAGAAACACAGCCATAGCCACAGACATCGCCATGCACCTCGTGACTTAAATTTTACCGCCGCCCAGCTGGTGCGGGCCTGCGCCGAGCGAGTTCATTGCAATGGCCCGAGGCCGGGATCCGGAAGCGTGCGGCAAAGCGAGGAAGGAGCAGCACGTGGAGGATGTCGACCTCGGGGCGGTTTTGGCGGGGAAACGGAAAAGGCCGCCCCCTTGGGGCAGCCTTTTCTTGTTGCCTAGCGGGAGCGCTGGCGGAGGCGCTGCATGTCCAGGATGACGACGGCGCGGGCTTCCAGGCGGAGCCAGCCGCGCTGGACGAACTCGGCCAGGGCCTTGTTGACGGTTTCACGGGAAGCACCGACGAGCTGGGCGAGCTCTTCCTGGGTGAGCTCGTGGGCCACCAGGACGCCGTCGGTTGCCGGGCGGCCGAACCGGTCGGCCAGGTCCAGCAGGGCCTTGGCGACGCGGCCGGGGACGTCGGAAAAGACCAGGTCAGACAGCGAATCGTTGGTGCGGCGCAGGCGGCGGGCCAGGGCCTGCAGCAGCTGGGCGGAAACCTCGGGACGGGTGCGCAGCAGGTTGTTCAGGCTCTCGTTCTTAAGGCCGGCCAGCCGGGTTTCGGACACGGCCGTTGCGGTGGCGGTGCGGGGGCTGGGATCGAACAGGGCCATCTCGCCGAACAGTTCGCCCGGGCCAAGGATGGCCAGCAGCGACTCGCGGCCGTCGGGGGAGGTGCGGCCGAGCTTCACCTTTCCGGAGACGATGAAGTACAGCTGGTCACCCTGGTCGCCCTCGCGGAACACCGATGCGCCTCGGGAGAGGTCAACCTCGGTGAGCTCATCCGTCAGCAGGCGGAAAGCGTCGTCGTCCAGCGTGGCGAAAAGGGGTGCTCGGCGCAGTACCTCGATGTCCATGAAATCTCCTGAGTAAAAGTATTGGCTGTGGCGCTCGTGCCATTGTTTCAGAATTTTCAAGGTTCTGTGACGAACTTGGCAGCTGAAACACCCGTATGACGGGCCCAGGCGGGGCCCCCGGGACCCACAGAAGATTGTCAGGGCACGCCCTTAGAATGAGGTTTCAACTGTTTATAAGGAGTCCTTCGTGGTCGGCTTGACTGTCCTGGACCTGATCCTGATCCTGGCGCTGCTGTCCTACCTGGTCTACGGCCTGCGGAACGGCTTCCTGGTCACGGTAGGGGGCATCGCCGGTTTCGCCGCAGGCGCGGTGGCCGCCTTTTTTGCCGTGCCCCTGGTCAGCGGCTTCGTGGAGGATTCAGGGTGGCGGCTCACCGCCATCGTGGCCGCCGCCGTCGTCCTTGTGGTCCTGGGCCACGGGCTGGGCACCATGGTGGGGCGGCAGATCCGCGGTGCCATGCGCATCCGGCCGCTGCGTGCCGTAGACCGGGTGGTAGGCGGCGCCGTCAACGTGGTGGTCTCGGCGCTGGTGATGTCCATGCTGGCGTTCAGCATCAGTTCGCTGGGTGTGCCGATTGTGTCCCAGCAGCTTGCCGAATCCAAGGTCATCCGTTTCATCGACGGGCTTACGCCCACCCCCGTCAAAGCCACCATGGCGGAGCTCCGCTCGGCCGTGATCGGCAACGGCATCCCCACCCTTATCGAGGGCCTGGAACAGGGCCCGGCGGTACCCGTGCCCAACGCCAGCACCGATACCCCAGCCCTCAACCGGGCGGCGCAGTCAGTCCTGAGGATCGCCGGCACCGCCTACGAATGCGGCCAGAACCAGACCGGGACCGGCTTTGTGGTCTCCCCGGACAGGGTGGTCACCAACGCGCACGTCGTGGCGGGTGTCTCACAGCCAGTGGTGGAAATGCTCGACGGCGGCGCGATGCCCGGGCGGGTGGTCTACTTCGACACCAAGCACGATCTCGCCGTGCTGGCTGTGGAGGACCTGCCGTTGCAGCCGCTGCCCCTCAGTGGAGACCTTCCCGGCGGCAGCGCTGCAGCCTTTGCCGGTTACCCGCACGGCGGTCCCTTCCAGTCCAAGCCGGCCACCATCCAGGACATCACCACGGTGCTGGTTCCCGATATCTACGGCAGCAACCCGGCACCCGAGGAGATTTACCGGCTGGCGGGCGACGTGCAGCCCGGCAACTCCGGCGGTCCACTCCTCACCACTGAGGGCCAAGTGGCCGGCGTCATCTTCGCCAAAGCCACCTCGGACACCGATATGGGTTTCGCCATCACCATGGACGACCTGAACCCGGTGGCTGCCCAGGCAGGGTCCCTGAGCGCGCCTGTTTCATCCGGCCAGTGCATCCAGAAGTAACGGCCGGCCTGGCCTAAAGGACGTCCGCGAGGTATTCGATGGCCAGCCGGTATCCGGTGACTCCCGCTCCGACAATCACGGCGGAACACACAGGGGACAGGAAGGAATGGTGCCGGAATTCCTCGCGCTGGTGCACGTTGGTGATGTGCACTTCGACGGCGGGAAGCTGCACCGCGGCGAGGGCGTCACGCAGCGCCACGGACGTGTGCGTGAAGGCTCCGGCGTTGATGACGATGCCTGCCGCGTTGCCGCGGGCGGCATGGATGACGTCCAGCAGGACGCCCTCGTGGTTGGACTGGACGCATTCCACCTCAAAGCCGTGCGCCTTGGTGGCCGAGGCCGCCAGTTGTTCGACATCGGCGAGGGTTGAGGTGCCGTACTTCTCCGGCTCCCTGGTCCCCAGGAGGTTCAGGTTGGGGCCGTTGATCACGAGGATGGTGCCGCGGCCAATCCCGGCGGCGGAGGAAGCTTCAGTCATGGTGTTAAACCTATCGGCTGACGCCAGAGGCCGCGCAACCTCACCTGGAGAATGCGCGGGCCCGGAGCCCCTGGGAGAGGGGACAGGGCAACCACTCCTCAGGAGGCTTCGCGGACAGCCGCCAGCCTCAGCCGGCCCACCCGTTCGTGCAGTACGCGTTGGGCCTCCATGCCGAGGCCGGGATCGCTGATGACCTCGTCCACATCATCGAGCGGGGCGATGGAGCTGATGCCGAGCATTCCCCACTTTGTGTGGTCGGCCAGGACCACTGTCTTCCGGGCAGCCGCCACGAAGGCGCGGTCCGTTTCCGCCTCGAGGAGGTTGGGCGTGGTGAAACCCGCGTCGGCATCCATCCCGTGGACACCCAGGAAAAGGATGTCCAGGTGCAGCTGCTTCAAGGCGCCGGTAGCGATGGGTCCCACCAAGGCGTCCGACGGCGTACGCTCACCGCCGATCAGGATCACCGTGGACGCGTAGCGGGCCGAACCGGACGACGCCGCATGGTGGAACAGGTCCGCGATCCGCACCGAGTTCGTCACCACCGTGATCCGGGGGCCGCCGGCCAGCTCCTTCGCCAGGGCCCACGTGGTGGTTCCGGCGCTCAGGCCCACGGCCATGCCCTCGGTCACCAGCCCGGCCGCCTCCACGGCAATGGCCCGCTTCTCGTCCGTCAGTTGGGTGGACTTCAGCTCGAAGCCGGGCTCATGCGTGCTGGCGTCGCCCGGCAGCTTGGCGCCGCCATGGATCCGCTCCAGCCGGCCGCCCTCCTCCAGCACCTCAATGTCGCGGCGCACCGTCATCAGGGACACGCCCAGCTGCTGGGCCAGGTCCGAGACGCGCACAACCCGCTCGCGCTGGAGTGCGTCCAATATGGCCTCATGTCGGGCAACGGCGAGCATCCGGGGCAGGTCCTTAAAGCAGGGGACAGGTCTGCTCCCAGTCTAGGTGCCTGCCACGCTGATGCGCGGGAGTCATCCTCCGCGTGCTGCCCGTACCTCGCTTTGACGCACGCTTCCGGATAACCCCCGCGCATCAGCTTGTGGGTTCGTTCCGTCGGGAGCGACGCTGGCCCTGCCAACGGTCGCCCCGGTGTTCGTTCCCCCTACTTCCTGAGGGATGCCGCGATCTGCTGCATGATCGTGGGGTCGGAGAGGGTGGTGGCGTCGCCGGGGTCGCGGCCTTCGGCGACGTCCTTGAGGAGGCGGCGCATGATCTTGCCGGAGCGGGTCTTGGGCAGTTCCGGAACCACGAGGATGTTCTTGGGCTTGGCGATGGGCCCGATTTCCTTGCCCACATGGTTGCGGAGTTCCTGGACGGTTTCGTCGCCGTTGTTGGCGGCGTCCCCCCGGAGGATCACGAACGCGACCACTGCCTGGCCGGTGGTTTCATCCGTGGCGCCCACGACGGCGGCCTCGGCCACGGCGGGGTGGGAGACCAGGGCGGATTCGATCTCCGTGGTGGAGAGCCGGTGCCCGGAGACGTTCATGACGTCGTCCACGCGGCCCAGGAGCCAGACATCGCCGTCCTCGTCCTTCTTGGCGCCGTCGCCGGCGAAGTACATGTTCTCGAACCGGGACCAGTAGGTGTCCTTGAACCGTTCCGGGTCGCCCCAGATGCCGCGGAGCATGGCCGGCCAGGGTTCGCGGATGACCAGGAACCCGCCGTGCCCGTTGGGCACGGATGCGCCCATCTCGTCGACGACGTCCACGGCGATGCCGGGCAGCGGGACCTGGGCGGAGCCGGGCTTGGCGGCGGTGACGCCGGGCAGCGGGGCGATCATCTGGGCGCCGGTTTCGGTCTGCCACCAGGTGTCCACGATGGGGGTCTTGCCGCTGCCGATGACGTCCCGGTACCACATCCAGGCTTCGGGGTTGATGGGTTCGCCTACGGAGCCCAGGACGCGCAGGGAAGTGAGGTCGTACTTGTCCGGGATGTCCCTCCCCCATTTCATGAAGGTCCGGATCGCGGTGGGTGCGGTGTAGAGGATGGAGACCTTGTACTTTTCCACGATCTCCCACCAGCGGCCCTGGTGCGGGGAGTCCGGGGTGCCTTCGTAGATGACCTGGGTGGCGCCGTTGATGAGCGGGGCGTAGGTGACGTAGGAGTGGCCGGTGACCCAGCCGACGTCGGCCGTGCACCAGTACACATCCGTGTCCGGGTGCAGGTCGAAGACGGCCTTGTGGGTGTAGGCCGTCTGGGTGAGGTACCCGCCGGTGGTATGCAGGATGCCCTTGGGCTTGCCGGTGGTGCCGGAGGTGTAGAGGATGAACAGCGGGTGCTCGGAGTCGTGGCCGACGGCGGTGTGCTCGGCGGAGGCGGCGTCCACGGTGTCCGCCCACCAGTGGTCCCGGCCCTCGGTCCAGTCCACATCCTGGCCGTTGCGCTTGACCACCACCACGTTCTGCACGGTGTGGCCGTCCTTGGACAGGGCCTCGTCGACGGCGGGTTTGAGTGCGCTGGGCTTGCCGCGGCGGTACGTGCCGTCAGCGGTGACCACCAGCTTGGCCTCGGCGTCCTCGATGCGGGAGCGCAGGGCGTCTGCGGAGAACCCGCCGAACACCACCGAGTGGACCGCGCCGATCCGGGCGCAGGCCAGCAGAGTGATCACTGCTTCGGGGATCATCGGCAGGTACACGGCCACCCGGTCGCCCTTGGCCACGCCCAGGGACTCGAAGGCGTTCGCGGCCTTCTTTACCTCTTCGGTCAGCTGCGCATAGGTGTAGGTGCGGGTGTCGCCCGGCTCACCCTCGAAGTGGATGGCAACCCGGTCGCCCCGGCCGTTCTCCACATGCCGGTCCAGCGCGTTGTAGGCCGCGTTGACCTCCCCGCCCACGAACCACTTCGCGAACGGCGGGTTGGACCAGTCCAGCGCCTCGTCGAAGTCCTTGCTCCAGGTGAGCAGCTCCCGCGCCTGCTTCGCCCAGAAAGCCGGGCGGTCGGCGTCGGCCTCCTGGTACTCCCCGGCGGTCACAACAGCGTTGGCAGCAAACTCCGGCGAGGGCGGGAATGTCCGGGTCTCATGCAGCAGGTTTTCAAAGGCATCGCCCTGCTGTGCCGAGCCTGCGGGAACGGTGGCCGTGGAGCTTGGAGTGTCCTGGGACATGTGAACCTCATCATTCATCGATCTTCACTGGGCGGCGTGGCGGCCACCGGCAGGACCGTCCGCATGCGCGGCATCGGGCTCCGGCCGATCATGGACACACCGCAAAGAGCTGTTCCGAAACCAAGCCTAATGCTTGCCCGCGCAGGCATGTGCGCCGTGTCACAGACGCGACCGCGAACGGCGTTTATTTAGCGGTGAGTGGCTTGCGCCGCCGTCCTGGCCGCGTCTTCGCAGCAGCCTGCCAGCTAGTGATCAGCCCGGCTGTTGACTAGGCTGAAATGGAATTGTGGCTTCACTTCGGACCGCTGCAGGCAGGGACCAGCAGTGCCTGGCGGCGGCGGTTCCGCGGTTACATCGGGACGGTTCCCGGACTTCGGTCCGGTGCCGCCACGCTAAGGAGAACAGATGAACCAGCAGAGCTTCGGCCAGAAAACCGGCCCGGACACCACGCCAGGTTCCGGGACGGCGGAGTCCGCCACCGGTGCCGGCCAGCAGGCCACGCCCGGAGGCAAGGCCACGCCCGGGGGCCTTTCCAAAGACGCGAACCAGGCGGTGCTGGGCCCTTTCACCGTGCGGGACCTTGCTGTCTTCGCGGCCACGCTCATCCTGTTTGTCGCATCGCTGTTGCCCATCTTCGGCGGCCGGTACAACCTGTGGAACCTCAACAACCTCTTCTTCCTGGGACTGGGCATCATCCTGCCCCTGATCGTCAGCGCGCTTTTTGCGGCCCGCAGGTTGGCGCCGGCCACGCGGATCCGCGTCGGATCCCTCTCCGTTGACCAGTTCGCGTCGGTAGTGGCCTGCTTCGCCGTCGCCTTTTTCTTCCTGTCCGTGGCAGGTGCATACGTGCCCAGCCTGCTGGTGGGCCTGATCGGATCCCTGATCCTCTTCGCAGCGACCGTGATGGGCCGCTTCCTGCCGTATCTTTCGGGTGACTTCAAAGACCGTGCGGAAGTGCCTGCGCATGTGGTGGCCCGCGAGGCCGCGGTCCCCGTCCAAAAGCCGCGTGCCCCGAAAGAGCCCAAGCCGGAAACCGGGTCGAAGCCCGGCGGAAAGCTGCTGGGCGGGGCTGCCGGAAAGCTCTTTGGCGGTGCGGGTGCCGGGTCTTCGGCTGTCCAGGAAGGTTCCCCGGACCGCGAGCGCGACCATGAACCGGCAACCGCAGCCGTTCCGTCGGCCGCGGCACACCACACCCCGGCTACCGCAGCCGTCCCTGCAGCCGGAGCCGTGTCCACCGCTCCCGAAGTTGCCGACCGCCACATTGATGCCGGCCCGCCCACCCAGGCAGCCGACGTCGTAAGCCCTGCGTCCACGTCAGCGGCTGAGGAGACGCAGTTCGGTGACGTGCCGGCGGCACACGGTTCCTCCGCAACCGGCAGCTCGCAGGCAGGACACGACGACGGCGGCGCGCGGCAGGATGCGTCGCCTGCCCACGGCACGTGGGAACCGCCGGCTGCCACGGCTGTCCACCAGCAGGTTCGTACCGAGGAACCGATCGGCGCGACCGTCGATCCCTCCAGCCGGCATGACGAACTGGAGGAACAACCCATCCACGAGGCGTTCTGGTTCGCCGTCGCCCAGCACCGCACCGCCTACGATCCGCGTACCGGGGCGCCGGCGTTCGTCATCGAGCCGGGCGGCTGGGTGCTCGCCCTGGAAGACCGCGGGCACGAGTTCCTGGTCCAGCACACCGACGGACGGCTGGGCGTCCTGCGCGACCTCAGCAATATCGAGCGCGGCTAGCAGCCATGGCCGCGCCCAGGGCCGCCAAGGCCGGCGGAAAGACGACGTCCGCCGGCCAGGCCGCCGGGATGCCGGTTGTCTCCTCCGAGTCGATGCTCGCCCTGAAGCGGCGGGCCCGGCGCATCAACAGGGCGCTGGCCGAAAAGTATCCGTACGCGCACGCTGAACTCGATTTCACCAATCCGTTCGAGCTGCTGGTGGCCACCGTCCTTTCGGCCCAGACCACCGACGTCACGGTCAACCAGGTCACCAAGGTGCTCTTTGCCCGTTATCCGGACGCCCGTTCGCTGGCTGAGGCGGATCCGGAAGATCTTGAGCTGATCCTCAAGCCCACTGGGTTCTTCCGCGCCAAGTCCAGGAATGTCATCGCGCTTTGTACCCGCCTGGTGGACGACTTTAACGGGGAGGTGCCGGGCCGGCTCGAGGACCTGGTGACCCTTCCGGGTGTTGGCCGCAAGACTGCAAACGTCGTCCTGGGCAACGGGTTCGGTATCCCCGGTGTCTCCGTGGATACCCATTTCGCGCGGCTGGCCAACCGGTTCGGCTGGACGAGGTCCGACGATCCGGTGCAGATCGAGCGGGATGTGGCCGAGCTCTTCGAACCGAAGGACTGGACCATGCTGTCCCACCGGGTGATCTTCCATGGCAGGCGCGTCTGCCACGCCCGCAAGCCTGCGTGCGGTGCCTGCCCGGTAGCCAACTGGTGCCCGAGCTACGGCATGGGGGAGACGGATCCGGTGAAGGCGGCCAAGCTGCTCAAGTATGAACTGGCTTCGGGCAACGAAGCGTTACTGGAGCAACTTCTGGCGGAAACCCACAGGGCAGCTGAAATCCGGATGGAATCACAAAAGAGGACACCATGAGCGCCCGCGAAGACCTGGTGGAGCTGGTGCGCCGCGCAGAATCCGGCACGGACACCACGCCTGATCCGCGGTGGGCGGCACTCACCGTGGATGAGCAGCGGGCACGCAGGGCCGCGGTGCTCATGCTCTTCGGCGAGCTCGATGACGTTCCGGCGTCCTCCGGCAAGCCGCTGGCACCTGCCGACCTGGATGTGCTGCTCCTGGAGCGCGCCCATACCCTCGGGTCGCACCCCGGCCAGGTCGCGTTTCCCGGCGGCAGCATCGACGCCGGTGAGTCTGCTGTGGAAGCGGCATTGCGGGAGGCCGAGGAGGAAACAGGGCTCGAAACGGCAGGTGTGGAAGTCCTGGGCACCCTGCAGCAGCTCGGCCTGGCGCACAGCAATTTCCTGGTGACGCCCGTGCTTGCGTGGTGGCGGTCGCCGTCGCCGGTCCGCGTGGTGGATTACGCGGAGTCCGCGCAGGTCTTCCGGGTCCCCGTCCGGGATCTGTTGGACCCGGACAACCGGGTGATGGCCACCGTGCACCGCGCCGGGCGCACCTTCGACAGCCCGGGCTTCACAGTCAACGGCGTGTTGGTGTGGGGGTTTACCGGGATTGTCCTGAACGGGCTCTTCGACCAGCTCGGGTGGTCTGTTCCGTGGGACCGTACCCGGCTGCACCCGCTGGGGGTGTAACAGAACCAGGGAAGCCACGCGCGCCGTTGAGCGCGGCTGCCCCGTCTGGTGCGGGCACCCTGGTCAGTAAGGTGCCCGCAGTCTTGGGTACCTTAGGCCTGCTGCTGCCTCAAGTCCACGACGATCCCCGTTGCCGCGTTTTCCCGCATCGCCTTGATGCCGTCAAGCAGCGTGTTCACGGATTTGAAGTTGGGTGATACGGCAACAATGTTGCCTTCCCCGTCCGTGAGCCGCAGCCGGTACGACTCGTCGCCAACTCGGTGAATCTCAAATCTGCCCGCCATATGCCGGGACCTCCCCTGGTATGCGTCGTTGCATCAGTTCCGGACCGATCTGCCTCAGTCGCCGCTATGAACTGTAACCTTCGTCACGGTGCCAGTCGAGCTACTGCCGGGTAGGTTACTTTCCCTGTCATGCGGATAGGTAATACGGTTGACGATCCGTCATTTTGCTTTGTCGTAGGAGTCTACTACCGCCAGGCTGACCGGGAATTCCACCGGAATGTGGCCGAACAGCAATTCCTTCGCGGACCGGGCAGCATCCTCGATGGCCCTGATGCACAGGTCCACCCCCTCAGCCGGGGCGTGGACCATGACCTCGTCATGAAGGAAGAACACCAGCTCGGCACCCGGTGCGCCGTTTGCGCGCATGCTCCGCAGCCGCCGTCGCAATTCCGCAAGCCAACAGGCAGCCCAGTCCGCGGCTGAACCCTGCACCACGAAATTGCGCGTGAACCGGCCGCGGGACCGGGCAATGGATTCCGCCCGGCGCTGCTCTTCCGCGGAAGCGGAGCGCTGGCCCTGGAACCAGCGTTCCGACGGCGGCGGGCTGCTGCGCCCCAGCCTGGTGGTCACCGTCCCGCCGGACTCACCGGTCCGCGCGGCGCGCTCCACGAAGTCCACCGCGCGGGGGTAGGTCCGGGCAAGCTGCGGCATGAGGCGGCCCGACTCACCGGACGTGGCACCATACATGGCGCCCAACAGGGCCACCTTGGCTTTCGCCCGGTCGCCGCCGAAACCCTTCGCTGCGATGCCGGCGTAGAGGTCCTGGTCCCGCGCCGCCTCGGCCATGACAGGGTCCTGCGCCAGCGCCACCAGGACGCGCGGCTCCAGCTGGGAGGCGTCGGCCACGATCAGCTTGTAACCGGGGTCGGCATGCACGGCGCCGCGGACCTGACGGGGGATCTGCAGCGCTCCACCGCCGCGGGACGACCAGCGGCCGGACACCACGCCGCCCACCACATATTCCGGACGGAACCTGCCGCCTGCCACCCACGCATCCAGCCAGGCCCAGCCGTTTGCGGTGTGCAGCCGGGACAGTTTCTTGTACTCCAGCAGCGGCGCGATCGCGGGGTGCCCGGACTCCCGCAGCTCCCACTTCCGGGTGCTCTTCACCTCAATGCCGTTCCGGTGCAGGGCCCGCAGCAGGTCCTGCGGGGAATCCGGGTTCAGGGCGGGCACGTCCAGCAGTTCCCGGAGTTCGGCGGCCAGCATCTCCAGCCGGGCGGGCCGGTGGCCCACGGGCGGGCGCGGTCCCAGCTGTTGGGCGAGGATCCCGCTGTGGAGGTCCTCCCGCCAGGGGACACCCGCGTGCTGCATTTCGGCTGCGATGATGGCGGCAGCGGATTCCGCGGCAAGCAGCAGCTGGAGCCTGCCGCGCCGGTTCTCCCCGGTGCTGGCCGCCGCAAGGGCAGCCTGCTGGGCGGCGTACTCCGCGCGCAGGCCGTCAAGGGTCTCCCCGGGTGCTGCAACGGTGGCGGGTTCGCCGAAGAGGGCGCCCTGGTCCGCCGGCGGCCGGGGCGGAAGGAGTGTCCTGGGCGGGAGCGCCAGGTCTTCCACGGGCGTCCTGTCAGCGGTCCGGGCATAGCCGGTATGCGCTGTGAACTCCGAAAACGCCAGGATGTTCCCGCAGAGGGCGATGTCGTAGCACCGCTCCACGTCCACCCCGGCCCGGAGAAGTCCCGGGTACCAGTCCTGGGTGCGCCGCCAGATCCAGCGCGGGGCCGTCCCGTCCGGGTGCCCGTTCTCCAGTTGGCGGACGACGGCGGCGAGGTCCTCGTGCGGGACGATGCGGGGTTTGGGGTTGGCTGGCCGGGGATCGCCTGCCTGGGTCAGTTCCTGAAGCGCCGCGCCGCGGGGGTGGGCGGCGAGCAGCAGGTACATGCTCCCATTCTGCCCTGTTTCCGATGCCGGTCCTTTCCGGTGTGCCGTGCTGCCGGCTGCTCCGTATCTTCCCTGCTTTTCCACATAGCGGCCGCTGCGGCTTACGCCGGGCAGGCCGCCAATGGAGAGTGGCTCCATGAGCAGGCACCAAGTCACCCCGTCCCATTCCGGTCCGGCCTCCGGCGGCTCCCTGCGAACCCCCAGTTTCCGCGACGACGCTGGGCGCTTTCCCACCGCCGCGGCTGCCGCGGAGCCTGTCCCCGGTTCCTGGCTGCCCGACGGTTCGGCGGAGGTACTGCTGGTGACGTCCTCGGCATTGCTTCGTGCAGAGGTGGAACGCATCGTGGCTGCTGCCGGTGCGCACCTGCGGGTGGCCGGTGACGCAGCGGAAAGCGGCAGGTATTGGGACTCTGCAGGCGCTGTCCTAGTGGGCAGCGACGTCCGCGAACTGCCGCCCCGGCGCCATGCGCCGGCCGTGCTGGTGGGACTCGACGGCGAAGGTGACAGCCTGTGGCACCTTGCGGCAGCACTGGGCGCAGAACGGGTGGCGGTCCTCCCGGATGCGGCTGCCTGGCTGGCGGACTATCTCAGCCGTTCGCGCTCCCCGGAAGCGGGCGGCCTTGTCCTGGGTGTGACCGGCGGTTGCGGCGGGGCCGGGGCCACCACGGCCGCGGTGTGGATAGCGCAGGCTGCGGCGGGCCTGGGCGTCCGGGTGCTGCTGGTTGACGGGGACCCATGGGGCGGCGGGGTTGAGCTTGCCATCGCAGCCGAGGAGGATCCGGGCCTGCGGTGGCCTGACCTCGCCGAGGCCCGGGGCAGCATCGACCCCGTCCAGCTTTCGGATTCATTGCCTGTGGCGGGCGGTTTTTCTTTTCTTTCGTGGCCTGCCAACAGGGAGCCATCCGTTCCTGTCGCCGCTGCCACCAGCACCGGTGTACTCGATGCTGCCCGGCGGGGTTATGAGCTGGTGGTGGTGGACATCGGCAGGAGGTCTGAGCCGCTCCAGGCTTTTGCATGGGATTGTGACCGGATCCTGGTGGTGGTTCCGGCCCAGCTGAAGGCGGCGGTGGCTGCCGCGCGGCTGCTGCAGGAGTTCCCGCCTGTTGAGGCTGCCCTGCTGGTTCGCGGTAAACCCGGTAGTGCTTTGGACGGGTCCCTGCTCTCCGAAGCCATCGGCCTGCCGGTCCAAGGACGGGTCCCGGAACTGCGCGGGGTGCCCGCGGCCATGGAATCGGGACGCCTTCTGGACCTGGGCAACCGGCGCAGCGTCCGGCATTTTGCGGCTTCCGTCCTCGACGTGCTCGGAGACGACATGCCCCTTGGCGGGCCGGCGTGAGTCAGCACGATCCTGCCGGGCGGCGGCGCGACAACCGTCTCCAGGAGGGCCGGCCCCGCCGCGGGGTCGATGCAGGGCTGCTGGAATCGGTCCGCGAGTCCATGATGGCGGAGGCCGGGGCTGTCACACCGTCACGCGTTGCAGCTGCGGTGCAGGCCACCGGAAGGCTCCTGGGCACCGCGGGTTCACTCGCGGCGGCGGAACGGATCAGCGCCGAGCTGAACGGGTTGGGGCCGTTGCACGAACTGACCCGTGATCCAGCCACCACGGATATCTTCGTGAACGCGCCGGACGGCGTCTGGGTTGACCGGGGCCGCGGCATCGAGCGCGCCGGCGTGGTGTTCGACAGCGAAGTACAGCTGCGGGCACTGGCCTGCAGGCTTATTGCCGCAGGCGGCCGGCGGCTGGACGACGGTTCCCCCTGCGTCGATGTGCGGTTGCCCGGCGGTTACCGCGTCCATGCCGTTTTGCCGCCGGTTTCCACCTCCGGGACCCTGTTGAGCATCCGCATCCGGCGGGAGCGGGTGTTCGCAATGGACGAGCTCCGGGCAACCGGGATGTTCGGGCTGCGCCTGCACAAAGTGCTGGAACTGATTGTCGAGCGTAGGCTGAGCTTCCTGGTCAGCGGCGCCACAGGGTCTGGGAAGACTACCCTGCTGTCCACCCTCCTGGGATTGTGTTCCCCAGCGGAACGGCTGGTGCTCATCGAGGATGCGGCCGAACTCAACCCGGTCCACCCGCACGTGGTGTCGCTCGAATCCCGACACGGGAACCTGGAAGGCGGCGGCCAGGTGGACCTCGGCGAACTGGTGCGCCAGGCCTTGCGGATGCGTCCGGACCGCCTGGTGGTTGGTGAATGCCGCGGCGCGGAAGTCCGGGACCTGCTGACCGCCATGAACACCGGCCACAGCGGCGGTGGCGGCACCATTCACGCGAATACTGCCGCCGCGGTGCCGGCCAGGTTGGCGGCCCTGGGCGCACTGGCCGGGCTTGGACCTGAGGGGGTGCGGCTGCAGGCGGCCAGCGCCCTCGACGTGGTTATCCATGTTGACCGGACGTTAAGGGGGCGGGAAGTGTCCTGCCTCGGCGTCGTCACGGACGGGCCGGAAGGGCTGGTGGTTGTTCCCGCGCTGGAAACAGCAGCCGGAGTTCCCGGTCCTGCCTGGCCGGCGCTTGCAGCCCGGTTGGGCGTTGACGCCGGGGAGTTCCCGTGATTTTCCTGCTTGCGGCAGCCCTGGGTTGCGCAGTTGTCCTGCTGCTGAAACCGCCGCATGGGGCACCGGCACGGCTTCGTTATCTGGCAGGACAAAGCCCGGGACAGGCCCGGACCGCTCCCCGGATCAGGGTCCTGCTGTTGGCGCGTCCCGGAACCGCCGGGAAGCGGAACCCCGGAACGGCCCCCATGACCGTGCTGGTGCAGCAACTCGCCGCACTGCTGAAGGGCGGCCGGACACCGGGCAGGCTTTGGGACGAATTATGGATGTTGTATGCGGGCGCAGAGTCCGCCCACCGGCTGCCTCTTGGGTCTGTCGCTGTGCTGGCGGCCGCCAGGGCAGCGGCAGCTGAAGGCGCCCCGGTGTCTGCAGCAATTCGGAAGGCTTTGCCCGGGGCACTGCCGCTCCGGAGCCGTGAAGCCGGAATTTGGTCGGAACTGGCGGCATGCCTGGACATCGCGGAAGCCAGCGGCTGCCCCCTGGCCGGCGTGCTGACACGCTTCGCTGCACAGCTCGAAGTGGAAGACGACGCCGACGCCGCCCGGCAGACGGCGCTGGCGGGTCCCAAGGCAACAGTGCGGCTGCTGACCTGGCTGCCTCTGATGGGGCTGGGACTTGGCGCTGCGCTGGGGGTCGATCCACTTGCTATCCTGCTGGGCACGCCGCTGGGGCTGGCCGCGCTGGCTGCCGGGGTTGGCCTGACCGTGGCCGGCAGAATCTGGTCCGCACGGCTGGTGGCCGCTGCTGCCGGTGGAAGAGCGCCATGACCGCAAACAGTATGACCGCTCTTGCCGTCTTCCTGGTGCTCGCGGCTGCAACCTGCCTCGCCCGTGCGGGAGGGGGCAACCCTGGGAAACGGCTGCGCAAACTGCCCCTTGCCGTGGTCAATGGCGACGGATCGGTTTATGAGGCGGCAACCGCGCGGAGCCGGGGCGCACCCGGCCTCCGCGATACCGCCATGATGCTCGAACTGGTGGCAGCCATGCTGGACGCCGGTGCCAGCATCGGACGCTCCCTGGAACTTGTGGCGGCGTCGGCTTCGGCACGGTACAGCGATGCCCTGCGGCCGGTGGTGTCCGCCTTGGCCATCGGCGCCGACTGGGACACCGCCTGGCGCAGTTCCGCTGTGCGGCTGCCCGAGGTGCTGGAACTGCGTGACGCCCTCGGGTTTGCGGCGCTGACGGGTGCCCCCTCCTCGGCCATCCTGTACGCCCAGGCGGCAAGGCTTCGCCGGGAACGGTTCCGGACAGCGGAGAAACGTGCCGCCTCACTCGGGGTGAAGCTTGTGGTCCCGCTCGGACTGTGTTCGCTTCCGGCCTTCATTTGCCTGGGTGTGGTCCCCGTGCTGCTGGCGCTGGTTCCCTCGGGCGGCTAGAAAACCCGCCCAGTTCTCCTCCACACCACCAAACCGCTCCGGCTTTTCCACTTAGCCGATGAGATGGCTTACCGTCCCCTACCCCGGGCGGAAGAGTCACAACTGCCGGCAACATCACCGGCCCCAGGAAAGGAAAACACCACATGTCCATGAACCACCACCGCCGCTACTACGCCGGATCTGCTGTGCCTGCCGCTTCACGTTCCGGCGGCCCCGTCCGGAGCGGCAACCGGCGCCGCGATGCACACGCGAACACCGGCGGCACCCTGCCGGGCAACGTCGTGGAGCTCTACCCCGGCGCCAGTTTGCCACCAAAGCACCGCAGCTCAGTCAGGCTGGCGGGATCCGAGGCCGGCATGGCCACCGCCGAGTATGCCATCGCCACCCTGGCGGCCGTGGGGCTGGCCGGGCTGCTCGTCTTCATCCTTCGAAGCGAGGAGGTGCGGGGCTTCCTGCTGACCCTGATCCGCACCGCGTTGGCCTTGCCGTGAGCGGGGCTCCGGCCGCCCGGCGGGACCGGAGAACGGGAACGGGCCTTTCCGTCCAATGCACCCGCGGAGCGAGGTTCCTCAGGGGACATCATGCGCCGTACTTGTCCCGCGGTGCCGTCACCGCAGAGTTTGCCGTGGTCCTGCCCGCGGTGGTGGCTCTGCTGGCCTTGCTCCTGACGGGGGCCTCGGCCGGGGTCACGCAACTGCGGATCGAGGAAGGGGCGCGGGCGGGAGCACGGGCGCTGGCAAGGGGCGAGGATCCGGCCGCTGTCCAAAGGACTGTCAGGACACTTGCCGGGGAGACGGCTGTTGCATCGGTCTCCGGCGAGGGCGGGTGGTACGGCGTCACTGTCACTGACAGGGTGGGCGGGCCCTTGGGGTCGTCGATTCCCTGGACGCTGACCGCCAGGGCTTCCTCCCGGAGCGAGACTCCTGCCGCTGGCCATGCCGGCGGGTCGGCCGGCGGCAGGGACAGCACATGAGCGGTGGTGAAGAGGGGCAGAGCAACCTTTTGTGCCACGGCGAGCGGGGTTCGGGAACAATCCTGGCGGCGGGGCTGGCGCTCGTGGTGATGACTGCGATGGCCATGATGCTGCTTTTGGCCCAGGCGGCTGTGCAGGCCAGCAGGGCGGCCTCCGCCGCTGATCTTGCTGCCCTCGCGGCCGCCGACGCGCTCCGCGGCATCACCACGGGTCAACCCTGTGCTGTTGCTGCGGAGGTGGCGTCCCGCCATGCCGCCGTACTCCTGGATTGCATGGAAGGGCCGGGGCAGACAGTTGAGGTCCGGACGGTGCTGAACGAGGGATCGGTATATGGCCGCGCAACCGGCCGGGCACGGGCCGGGCCTCCGCCGTAACCGGACCGGTGATCCCGCCGTTACTGACCGTGGCTCTGGCCGTTCTGGGGCTCAGGCGGGACGGAAACCGACGCTCGGTTCACTGGCTGCCGCAGGCTCGGTGGCGTCCTTCAACAAAACCTCCAGGAGGGTCACGGCAGCGTGTTTGTCCAGCGGATTGTTCTTGTTGCCACACTTGGGGGACTGCACGCAGGACGGGCAGCCGGAATCGCACTCGCAGGCCTTGATCGCGTCCCGGGTGGCAGCCAGCCACACTTTCGCCTTGTCGAAGCCGCGCTCGGCGAAGCCCGCGCCGCCGGGGTGCCCGTCATACACGAAAATGGTGGGCACCCCCGTGTCGGCGTGCAGTGCTGTCGATACACCGCCGATGTCCCACCGGTCGCTGGATGCCACCAGGGGCAGGAGCCCGATGGCAGCATGTTCCGCCGCATGCAGGGCACCGGGAAACTGGGCTTCGATGAGGCCGGCGGCCGTCAAGGACCTGTTGTTCACCACGAACCACACGGCCTTCGTGAACAGTTCCCTGGCGCCGAGATCGAGAGGTTCCTCGCCGAGGATCTCGTTCGAGATCAATGCTTTCCGCTGGAAGGAAACCACCTGTGTGGTGACCTTTACGTCGCCGAAGTGGACGGTGATGTCACCCCACTGCATGGTCCGCTGGGTGTCCAGCACTTCGATCTGGGTCACGTCCCGCGCGGTGGTGTAGTAGTCGGGGTTGGCGCGGCGGACCACCACGCAGTGGTCGTCCTCGTTCAGGTCCTCCACCACATACGTGTCGCCCTGATGGACATAGACGGCGCCGTTGTGGGCCTGGTAGTGGGTCTGCGGTGAGTCCATCGTTCCCAGGAGGGAACCGGTGTCGGCATCCACAATGCTGACGGGCCCGCCGCCGTCGGCGCGCAGGTTGACCATGGCGGCGGCGCTCTGCGAATGGGTCCAGAACCAGCCGGCCGGCCTGCGGCGGAGGTAGCCCTGGGCCACCAGCTTGTCCAGCAAACCCTCAGTGGTTGGGCCGAACAGGTCCAGTTCGCCCGGGCCAAGCGGGAGCTCCGCCGCTGCAGCGCACAGGTGCGGGCCCAGGACATAGGGGTTGGACGGGTCGAAAACCGTGGCCTCGACGGACACGTCGAAGATCGCTTCGGGGTGGTTGACCAGGAAGGTATCCAAGGGGTCGTCACTTGCCACAAAGGCCGCGAGGGCCTCCTGGCCCGCCCTGCCGGCCCGCCCGATCTGCTGGAACAGGCTGGCCCGGGTTCCCGGCCAGCCTGCCACCAGGACGGCGTCCAGGCCGGAGATGTCGATACCCAGCTCCAGCGCAGAGGTGCTCGAAACTCCCAGCAGGCGGCCGGACCTCAGTGCCTTTTCCACGGCCCGGCGTTCCTCGGGCAGGTAGCCCGAGCGGTAGGCGGCCACCCGCTGGGGAAGGCTCGGATCCACCTCGTCCAGCAGGCGCTTGGTGATTGAGGAAATGGTTTCGGCGCCCCGCCGGGACTTGATGAAGGCAATGGTGCGTATCTGGGCGGACACCAGGTTGGCCAGCAGGTCCGCTGTTTCGGCCACCGCCGTGCGCCGTTCCTTCGCGCCGTTCTCGCCCTTGACCTCGGTCAGGGCCGGTTCCCAGAGCGCCACGGTGGTGGCACCGTGCGGCGAACAGTCCGTGGACACCGCTTGGACGGGAGCGCCAATGAGCCGGGAGAAGGAAGCGTCAGGGTCCGAGGCCGTCGCCGAGGCGGCAATGAAGACGGGCTCGGGGAAGGAGGTGCCGGCCCCGTAGTAGGCACACACGCGGCGCAGCCGCCGCATCAGGTTGGCCACATGGGACCCGAACACTCCACGGTAGCTGTGGGCCTCGTCCACAATCACATAGCGCAGGCGGCGGAAAAACCCGGCCCACCAGGCATGGTTCGGGAGGATGCCGAAGTGGAGCATGTCAGGGTTGGCCAGGATGAAGTTGGCGTGGTCCCGGATCCAGCGCCGTGCTGCGGGATCGGTGTCCCCGTCGTACGTTTCCGCCCTCACCGTGGGCAGTTCCAGGGCGCGGATGGCGCTCAGCTGATCGGCAGCCAGCGCTTTGGTGGGGGACAGGTAGAGGGTGACAGCGCCGTCGTCGTGGATCTTTCCCGGATCAGCGAGGACGCGCAGTTCCGAGCGGTGTATGGCGTCGAGCGCGGGCAGCTGGTAGGCGAGTGATTTTCCTGAGGCCGTTCCTGTCGCCACCACCACATGCCTGCCGTTGTGGGCGGTATCGGCCGCTTCGACCTGATGACGGTACGGTTCCTGGATACCCCGTGAACCGTAGGCGGCCACCAAATCGGGGTGCACCCAGGACGGCCACGGCTGGTGCACAGCCGCACGCGCCGGAATGGTGTGGACATGACGGAGCTGTTCCGGTTCCGGGCTGCGGCCCAGCAGCGGAAGCAGGGAGTCATGGGGGTTCACCCCAATATTGTTTCACCCGGCTGGAACCGCTGAGGGACCGGTTCGCCCACGGGGAAACACGGCACGCCACGCGGTAGAGACCCAGGGGTCAGCTGAGGGAGAGGTCCGCGCCCTCCCGGGAGGCCGAGAGCATCAGCACGCGCGAGACGGTGCTCCAGCCGAGGTGTGAGTACAGCTTCTGGCCGTCAATGGAGGCCAGGAGCAGGCCGGTGGTTACATCGTGCTCGAAGGCCTGCGCGGCCAGTGCGCGCATGATGAAGCTGCCAAGGCCGCGGCGCTGGAACCCGGGTTCGGTGATGATCTTGTCGAACACGGCGGTGTCGCCCACCACAAACACCCGGCCGCTGGCGGCGAGGGCGTCGCCGGACCGGACTTCCGCATAGTGGACCCCGTTCTGCTCGGACGTCGAAAAGGCCAGGTCGTCATCGGACAGCCAGGGATCCTCGGCATCCTGCGTGGCCATGTCCACGATCATCATGGTCTGGGTATCTGAGGTGGCATTGAGTCCATACCGGGCGGCCAGGGCGGTGTAGCGGGGGAGGTCGTTGGTAAGGATTGTCAGGCCGCGGGACGGCACCTCCGCCGTCTTGGCCGCGAGGCCAGCGAACTCGTCGTCCGTGGGATCCGACGCGAAGTATTCCCATTCGCCGCTCGTGTCGGCCCGAAGCGCGGCGGGGAAGCGGTCCTCTTTGGCTGTCTGGTATCCGCGGCAGCCGGCCCAGCCGGCCACCCACACTTCAAGAAGGCCAGTGATGTCTTCGATCATGGTTTCCGGGCTCATGGGATGAAGACTATTCCAGCCCGATCGCCAGTAACAGAGTGCTTATGCAATTGTGATGCGCGTGACCGCGGTCCAGTAAAAGCAAGGCTGCGGGCGCCCGAGGGGGCCGCCAGGCACCAGCCGGTACCCTTAAATACGTGGCTTTGAACAAAATCGTCCTCTTCTACGGCTTTACCCCCATCCCGGATCCTGACGCAGTGCGGCTGTGGCAACGCGCCCTCTGCGAGAGCCTGGGCCTGACCGGGCGCATCATCATTTCCAAGGACGGCATCAACGCCACCGTGGGCGGCGGGATCCGCGCCGTGAAGCAGTACGTGAAAACCACCCGCGAGTACAAGGGTTTCCGGGGCATCGACGTTAAATGGTCCGATGGCAGTGCAGGCGACTTTCCGAGGCTCAGCGTCAAGGTGCGCGACGAGATTGTGTCCTTCGGCGCCCCCGGTGAGCTGAAGGTGGACGCCAACGGTGTGGTGGGCGGCGGCAAGCACCTCAAGCCCGAAGAGCTCCACCAGCTGGTGGACGCCAAAAAACAGGACGGGGAGGAGGTGGTTTTCTTCGACGGCCGCAACGCCTTCGAAGCCCAAATCGGCCGCTTCAAGGACGCCGTGGTCCCGGATGTCGCCACCACCCACGACTTCATCAAGGAACTGGACTCAGGCAAGTACGACTCCCTTAAAGACAAGCCCGTGGTCACCTACTGCACCGGCGGTATCCGCTGCGAGGTGCTTTCCAGCCTGATGGTGAACCGCGGATTCAAGGAGGTCTACCAGCTGGACGGCGGCATCGTCCGGTACGGGGAAACCTTCAAGGACCAGGGCCTCTGGGAGGGCTCCCTTTATGTCTTTGACAAGCGGATGCACCTGGAGTTCAGCGAGGACGCCAGGACCATCGGTGAATGCGCCCGCTGTTCGGCGCCCACCAGCAAGTTCGAGAACTGTTCAAACCCCAGCTGCCGCACCCTGACGCTGTACTGCACTGGGTGCTCGGCCAGCCCCGAGACCCTGCGCTGCCCCGGGGGCTGCGCAGCCTGAACGGGTCATGGCTTCAGCCGGGCACCAATACTTAGGAGTCAGAGCCGACGCAGCCGGTAGGCGAAGTTCGCCCCGGTCCGTGCCTCCACCGTCACGCTGAGCGCTGTTTCGGCCGAGAGGTAAATGACGTTTTCGCGGTTCACCCCGCACCTCAACCCCAGGTCTACCAGGGTCAGCGTGTCGCTGCGGACCACGAACGTCACCCGCCGCTGGCTGCGGCAGGCCAGGGCCAGTGCGTAGGTGCCCGTCTCCAGGACCGGCGTCGCTTCTGTCCGCACCTCACCGGCTGCCAGCAGACCCGCTCCTGCATGCACCACCGGCTGCGGGGTATCGGACAGGGTCCGCGACACCCAACCGTCCAGTTCGTCTTCCGGCACGGGGTCACGCCGCAGCGGGTCGCGGGTGAAGACCGGAGCGGGAGCGGCGGTCGGCCCGGGTTCCGTTGTGCCGGACCAGCCGCGGCCGTCGTCGTAGGTGTATTCGCAGCCGGCCGTCGCCGCCCCTGCCGCCAGCACAAGGCCAAGGACGACGGCGCTCGCCCGCTTCTGTGCATGCAGCGCCGGTGCTGTCCCCGGGTGAGGGGGCGCGGAGTGTCTCCGCACGCTGGGCATAGTCCGACTTTAAGCCCGCACGCGCCGGCGGACCATAGGAGGGCCGGTCCTATTCAGCGGGCAGCAACTGGTAGGCGTAGATCAGCGGGGCGTCCACGCTGGAGGTGCTGATTTCAAGGCTGCCGGCGTCCGGCAGCGTGATCCTGGTGGTTTCCCTGCTGCCGTTGCAGGCTGCGCCGGCGTCCACCACCTGCGTCCCGTTCAGCGACACAGCAAAAAAGGCCTTCCCGCCGCCCTCGCACGTGGCCGTCAGCGTATAGCGCCCGGCAGGAACATTTGCCGCCTCCCGGACAATACGGTCCCGGTTCAGGATCTTCCCGGCGTCCCCGAGCACCTCCCCTGAGGCGGGCGGCAGGGCTGAGGCCCGCCACTGCGGGACGTCCGCGTTCTCAATGGACACCACCGGGGAGCACGCCGCCACGGTGAAGGCAGCAGCCACCGCCGCGCCGCTTTCCAGGAGGAGTCGGGGGCGGGCACGCGGAAGGAGGGACAGGCTGGAAGGCATGTTTCCACGCTACCCCCTGGACGGGACAGCCCAGCACGGGCGAGGGGTCACGGGTCAGGCCCAGGACTAAACTTGTCCGGTGCCTAGTTCCCCACACGAGTTCACCTCCGGCAACACCCCGGACGCCCCCCGCAGCGACCGCCCTGCGCTGCTGGCCGCCCTCGCGGAAGACCTGCGCCGGCTCGGCTACACGCTCGACGGCGTCGCGCAACTCTTGGGGCCCGCCGCCTCCGCCGCGCTGAACCGGGACCAGATTATCCCCGCCCTGCTGGCCACCCAGCGGGCTGCCAAGGAGGAGGACGGCGCACGGCGCCTCGCCGCCGTCGTCCGTCTTTGGCTCCTTGCCGAGCCCCAAGACTGGGTAACGCTCGACGGCGCCCTGCCGGGCACCGGTGCGGCAGGCCTGCTGGAACTCGGGCTGGTCCAGCCCGTTCCCGGCACCGATCTGCTCAGTGCCAAGGCGGACCTGCGACCGTACGGATGGGACGCGAACCAGGATGGCAGCGGCGGCGCGGAATTGTGGGTGGCAAGCGACCTTGCGGCACACCAGCACGAGGACGTCCTCCGGCACGACCACGTCCTGGGCATCGGGCAGGCCTCCACGACGCTGGTGCAGACCACCATCCGCCGCCACGCCCGGCGGGCACTGGACCTCGGCACAGGGTGCGGCATCCAGACGTTCCACCTGCTGCACCACTGCGAACACGTCACTGCCACCGACATCTCGGAGCGGGCCCTTGCCTTCACCCGGTTCAATATCCTGCTCAATGCCGCAGCCCTCTCCGTGGACCCGGAGCGGCTGGACGACCGGGTAAGCCTCCGGCTCGGCTCGCTCCTGGAACCGGTCGCCGGCGAGGCATTCGATCTGGTGGTGTCCAACCCGCCCTTCGTCATTACCCCGCGGCGTCCTGGCGAGGATGCCGCCGGACAGTTTACCTACCGTGACGGCGGGCTGCCGGGCGACGAGATCGTCTCCTCACTGGTTGGGGAGCTGCCCGGCGTGCTTGCTCCCGGGGGCACGGCGCAGATGCTGGGCAACTGGGAGGTGGCAGCGGGCGCCGAATGGCACGATCGGCCCAGGGGGTGGGTCCCGTCCGGTGTGGACGCCTGGTTCATCCAGCGGGAGCTGGTCAGCCCGGAGCAGTACGCCGAAACTTGGCTGCAGGACGCCTCAGAAAGCCGCGACCGGCGGCACTACCAGGAGGCGTACGCCGCCTACCTCGAGGATTTCGGATCCCGGAACGTGGAGGGTATCGGTTTCGGCATGGTCTGGCTCCGCCGCCCATTGTCCGGCGGGCCGGCCCTCCGCCGGTTCGAGGAAATCACCTACCCCATCGAGCAGCCCGTCGGCCCGCACTTGGGCGCCGCCGTCGAACGCGCCGACTGGCTGGCCGCCCACAGGCTGGAGGATGCGCACCTGCTGGTGGCGGACGACGTCACCGAGGAACGGCACCAGCGGCCCGGCGCGGAGCATCCGGGGGTGATCCTGCTGCGCCAGGGAGCGGGGCTTCGGCGCACCAACCTGCTCAGCACCGTGCTTGCGGGCTTCGTTTCGGCGTGCGACGGCGACCTGTCCGCCGGGCAGATCGCCATCGCCCTGGAGGCGCTGCTGGGCGGGGACGATGGGGCCGGAGACGCCGGTTCGTTCCGGCGCGCACTCCTTGCCGACGTCGAAAACCTGGTCCGCGACGGCTTCCTGGTTCCTGCCGCCGACTGAGTCCCGGCGAGGCCTCTCCGGAGCCCTGGCTTTTCCACAGGACTGCGCAAGATTGTCCAAAATATGGTGAACTAGGCCAATATGGGCTCATCTGCCCCAGCAACCTTTTTCTGTAGGAGCACCGTGCCAAGCAAGGCCAAAACCGGCAAGAAACTCGTGATTGTGGAGTCTCCGGCCAAGAGCAAGACCATCGCCAAGTACCTCGGCGAGGGCTTCATCGTAGAGGCCTCCATCGGTCACATCCGCGACCTGCCGCAGCCGTCGGAGCTCCCTGCCGAACTGAAGAAGACGTCGGTGGGCAAGTTCGCCGTCGATATTGAAAATGACTTCAAGCCCTACTACGTGGTGTCCGCGGACAAGAAGAAAAAGGTTACTGAACTCAAGGCGGCCCTCAAAGACGCCGACGAACTTTATCTCGCAACAGATGGGGACCGCGAGGGCGAAGCCATCGCGTGGCACCTGCTGGAAGTGCTCAAGCCCAAGGTCCCGGTGTACCGGATGACGTTCGGCGAAATCACCAAGGAAGCCATCCAGCGCGCCATGGGCAACCTGCGCGACGTCGACTCCGCCCTGGTGGACGCGCAGGAGACCCGGCGCGTCCTGGACCGGCTTTACGGCTACGAGATTTCCCCCGTCCTGTGGCGCAAGGTGGCCCGCGGCCTGTCCGCCGGACGCGTGCAGTCCGTGGTCACCCGAATGGTGGTGGACCGTGAACGCGAACGCATGGCCTTCAAGGCAGCCTCCTACTGGGACCTCACCGGACAGTTCGGCGCAGACGCCGGATCCTTTAAGGCCAAGCTGGCCGCAGTGGACGGCGCCAAGGTCGCCGCGGGCCGTGATTTCAATGACGACGGCGTGCTGGTCTCCAAAAACGTCGCGCACCTGAACGAGGAGCTGGCTACGTCGCTGGCCGCAGGTCTGCAGGACGCTTCGTTCACGGTCCGCTCCGTCGAAACCAAGCCGTACACCCGCCGCCCTGCCGCCCCCTTCACCACCTCCACGCTGCAGCAGGAAGCGGGGCGCAAGCTGCGGTTCTCCTCCAAGAGCACCATGCAGATCGCGCAGCGGCTGTACGAAAACGGCTATATCACCTATATGCGTACGGACTCCTCGGCCCTGAGCGACGAAGCCATCACCGCCGCCCGCCGGCAGGCATCCGAGCTGTACGGCCCGGAGTACGTCCCGGGCTCACCGCGGGTCTACTCCAACAAGGCCGCCAACGCGCAGGAAGCCCACGAGGCCATCCGGCCCGCCGGTGATTCCTTCCGCACCCCTGCCCAGGTGGCCGCCCAGCTCTCCGGTGACGAGTTCCGCCTCTACGAGCTGATCTGGAAGCGCACCGTCGCCTCGCAGATGGCCGATGCCAAGGGCTCCACCGCCACCATCCGGCTCGGGGCCGTCGCCGCCGACGGGCGGGACGCCGAATTCTCCGCCTCCGGCACCGTCATCACCTTCCCGGGCTTCCTCGCAGCCTACGAGGAGGGCAAGGACGAGACCCGCGGCGACGAGGACCCGGACGAAGCACGCCGCCTGCCCAACGTTGCCAAGGGCGATTCGCTTACCGCCGCGGAAATCGTGGCAGTGGGACACGAAACGTCACCGCCGCCGCGCTACACGGAAGCGTCCCTGACGGCAGAGCTGGAAAAGAAGGGCATCGGCCGTCCCTCCACCTACGCCTCCACCATCTCCACCATCCAGGACCGCGGCTACGTCCGGAAGCAGGGATCGGCGTTGGTTCCCAGCTGGATCGCCTTCTCCGTAATCAGGCTGCTGGAACAGCACTTCACCGACTACGTGGACTACGAGTTCACCGCCGACATGGAAGGCGACCTGGACAAGATCGCCAACGGCGAGGAAGTGGGTGCCGCCTGGCTGAAGCACTTCTACTACGGAGAAGACGCTGATCCGGGCCTGCTGAGCATCGTGAACAACCTGGGAGAAATCGACGCCCGGGAGATCAACTCCGTGCCCATCACCGACGGCATCACCCTCCGGGTGGGCAAGTTCGGACCCTACCTGGAAAGCTCCCTGCCCACCGTGGACGCCAAGACCGGCGAACTGGTGGAGTCCGCGCGAGCCAACGTTCCCGAGGACCTGGCCCCGGATGAGCTGACCGCAGCCAAGGCCATTGAGCTCATGGAGACGGCGGCTCCGGAGGAACGCGTGCTGGGCACCGATCCGCACACGGGCCACACCATTGTCGCCAAGAACGGCCGTTACGGGGCGTACGTCACGGAGATCATCCCGGAGATCAGCGAGGAAGAACTCGCCAAGCAGCCGGTGGAGTACTACAAGAACGGCAAGCCGAAGCCGCCCAAGAAGCCTGTCAAGGCCAAGCCGCGGACCGGTTCGCTGTTCAAATCCATGACGGTGGAATCCGTCACCCTGGACGAGGCCCTGCAGCTGATGAGCCTGCCCCGCGTGCTGGGCGAGGACGCCGACGGCAACCCGATCACGGTGCAGAACGGCCGGTTCGGCCCGTACCTGAAGAAGGGAACGGACTCCCGGTCCATCGGCTCTGAAGAAGAAATCTTCACCATCACCCTGGAACAGGCCCTGGAGATCTACTCCCAGCCGAAGCAGCGCGGCGCCCGCGCAGCCGTGCCGCCGCTGGCCGAGTTCGGCCCGGATCCGGTATCGGAGAAGAACATCGTGGTGAAGGAAGGCCGGTTCGGGCCGTACATCACCGACGGAATCACCAACATCACGGTTCCGCGCGCCACCTCCCTGGAGGAACTGACCCGGGAACAGGCAGTGGAACTCCTCGCGGAGAAGCGGGCCAAGGGGCCAGTCAAGCGCACCGCCACCCGCAAGGCGCCGGCCAAGAGAAAGGCAGCGGCAAAGAAGTAGGTGACGGCCGTAAATTGCGCGGCGCCGCCGGACGTGATCGGCTAGGGGAATGACTGAACAGCCTGGAATTGCCGACCCCGCTCCGCTGAACGACCTCGAGGAAAAGCTCGCCAAGGGCGGACAGCCTGACGCCAGCCCGGTGGATGTCATCCTGGCCTTCCTCAACAGCGAGGTGTACATCGTCAGCTCGGACACCGTTGAGGGTGTGGACTCCCAGGTGGAGCCCCTGATCCTCGCCAACGCCGACGGCGACCCCGTCCTCGCGGTCTTTTCGCACCCCAGCCGGGTGGATCAGCAGTATCTTGAGGCGGCTCCCAACGTGCTGGGCACGCAGGGCGCGGCCATTATCGCCAATATCGGCGAGGAACTGGGCCTGGTCATCAACCCGGGTGCTGCCTACGGTTTCGAAATCAACCCGGAGGGCGTGGCAAACATCAAGCGCGACTTCAAGCGCGCGGACGGGCAATAATATCCCCATGCGGCTAGGCGTCCTCGATATCGGGTCCAACACTGTCCACCTCCTCCTGGTGGACGCACATTCCGGCGCACGCCCGGTACCCTTCGCGTCGCACAAGCGCCCGCTGTCCCTGGTCCAGTACCTTGAACCGGACGGCAGCATCAGCGATGCCGGTCAGCACGAGCTGACAGAGTTCGTACTGGAAGCCTGGGAGTTCGCTGCCCGGCACAAGGCCGAGGATCTTCTCGCGTTCTGCACATCTGCCATCAGGGAAGCGACCAACGGACCCGAGGTCCTGGCCCGGGTCAAGCACGAGACCACGGTGACCTTGCAGGAACTCACCGGCAGCGAGGAAGCGTCCATGACGTTCTTCGCCGTCCGGCGCTGGTACGGCTGGGGTGCCGGACCCATCCTGAACCTGGACATTGGCGGCGGTTCCTTTGAAATGGCCTTCGGGCAGGACGAACTGCCCGAGGTTGCCATGTCTGTGCCCCTCGGGGCCAGCCGGCTCACCAGGGACTGGCTTCCCGAAGACCCGCCCACCGCCAGGAGCGTCAAGGAGTTGCGGCGGTATATCCGCGCCACCCTAAAACCGGCGGTACGCGAATTCGACGGCCTTGGCAGGGCGAACCTTGTTGCCGGAACCTCCAAGACGTTCCGGTCGCTGGCCAGGATCGCCGGGGCCGCCCCCAGCGATGCCGGGCCTTACGTCAAGCGGGAACTCAACGCCACGGACCTGGGCATTTGGGCCCAGCGGATTTCCGCCATGAAGGCTGAGGACCGGCTGCACCTTCCCGGCGTTTCGGAGGCCCGTGCCCACCAACTGCTCGCCGGCGCGCTCGTTGCCGAGGCTGCCCTGGAACTCTTCAAATTCAAGAAAATGCGGATCTGTCCGTGGGCGCTGCGCGAAGGGCTCATCCTGCGCCGGCTCGACCAGCTGGTCTTCGACGGCCCGCTCGAGCCCGCGCCGCACGTAGTCCCGGCCCACGCGGCCGAAGCCACCGTCTAGTACCCGCGGTGCGAGCAGACGTCGGGCTTTAACGCGGAGCGCCGGCGCCGGCAACAGGAAAAATGGGGGAAAACCTGTCGTCGGCCGCCGGCGCCCTGGCAGGCATCCCCAGGCCTGCCGCATCACTCGCACCCTCAATGAGGTACTAACTACAGTAGGGCTGCTCCTTGTGAGCTACCTGCACCCAACATGTGAGCAAGCTGTGAATCGTTAAGCGCGCGTTTGCGTAAGGAGTCGGCAGCTGCCGGACCGAACTGCAATGATGGAGCAATGAGCAACCGAATCGCATTCCTTGGCTGTGGATCCATGAACGAAGCCATCCTTGGCGGACTTTTGGAAGCGGGGACTGAGCCTGCGGACATCGTGGCCACCGTCAGGCGTGCGGAACGGGCCGCGGAACTGGCTGAGCGTTACCACGGCATCACCGCGATCGCCGGCGAGGAGGAACCGGAGAACAACAAGCAGGCCACCAAGGGATCCGCCGTCGTAATCCTTGGCGTCAAGCCCATCGGGATCACTGACCTTGCCCGTGAAATCAGCGGCGCCCTGGCTCCCACCACCGTTGTGGTCAGCGTGGCCGCGGCCGTGTCCATCGCCCAGCTTGAAGCCGCCCTCCCGGCGGGGCAGCCGGTCATCCGGACCATGCCGAACACTCCGGCCAAACTCGGCCGCGGCGTGGTGTCCGTGTCACCGGGCACCAACTGCACCCGTGATCAGCTGCAGATGGTCAAGGACGTCCTGAAAGGTGCGGGGACCGTCGTCGAAGTCCCCGAGGAGCAGGTGGACGCGCTCTCGGCGATCAGCGGTTCCGGACCCGCGTACGCGTTCTACCTGGCCGAGGCGATGGCTGCGGCGGGGGAGGAACTGGGCCTGGACCGTGAACTGTCCCTGCTGCTGGCCCGCGAAACAGTTGCCGGGGCCGGACTGATGCTTGCTGAACCTGGGGCCGATCCCGCGGCCTTACGCAAGGCGGTCACCAGCCCGAACGGCACCACCGAGCGTGCCATTGCGACGTTCGACGAGCGCGGCATTCCCTCCATCATCGCCGCCGGTGCGCGGGCGGCAGCGGACCGGGCGGCGGAAATCACCAGGCAGCTCGGCTAGGGCCGGGCGGCGAACCGCTCCAGCAGGTCCACGTGGCCGGAGACAATCAGCATGTCCCGTGAGGACACCTTTGTCTCCGGGCGGGCGTAGGTAAAGTCCTCGCCCGGGGACTTTACACCCACGATGGTGACCCCGTACTTGGAGCGGACCTTCGATTCGTCCAGCGTGAAGCCCACCGTTTCACGCGGCGGGTACATCTTCACGATGGCAAAGTCGTCGTCGAATTCGATGAAATCGAGCATCCGTCCTGACACCAGGTGCGCGGCCCGGACACCGGCATCGGCTTCGGGATAAATGACGTGGTTGGCGCCGATCCGGGTGAGGATCTTGCCGTGGGACGGCGTGATGGCCTTGACCCAAAGGTGCTCGATTCCGAGGTCCACCAGGTTCACGGTGATCAGCACCGAGGATTCGATGGAGGTTCCCACGCCCACGACGGCGGAGCTGAACTCCTGTGCCCCCAACTGGCGGAGAGCGTCGATGTTGGTGGCGTCGGCCTCCACCACGTGCGTGAGGAGCGGTGCCCATTTTTGCACGAGGGTCCGGTCGCGTTCGATCGCGAGTACTTCCCTGCCCTGCTTCACCAACTGTTCAGCGGTGGCGGAGCCAAAACGTCCTAGTCCGATCACGAGCACCGGCGCATTATGGGCTGGGCGGTTTGGAGTGCCTGGGGAACTAGCCAATGATGGGCCTCTCTTCCGGGTAATGGTACAGCTGGCTGCGCTGGCGCAGGCTCAAGGCGGCGGCGAGGGTAACCGTACCAACACGCCCCATGAACATCAGGGCGGTCAGCACGTAGGCTCCTGCGGGCGGGACCTCTCCACTCAGGTTCGTGCTGAGCCCACAGGTGGCGAACGCGGAAATTGCCTCGAAGAGCACGCGGTCCAGGGACTCACCGCTGATGGACAACAGGAGGAACGAACCCACGGACACCAGCGTCGCTCCCGCAACGATCACGGAGATAGCTACCCGCATTGCCCCCTGCGGGATGGTGCGGCCGTGTACTTTCACGTCAGCATCTCCTCGGGCTTCTGCCGCTATGGCGAGGAACATGATGGCGATAGTGGTTACTTTGATTCCACCGGCAGTGGATGCCGAGCCGCCCCCCGCAAACATGAGGGCATCCGTCAGGAGCATGGTGGTGGACTCCAGCTGGTTCTGGTCCACCAGACTGAAACCTCCGGATCGGATCTGGACCGATGCGAAAGCCGCGTGGAAGAGCTTGTCATTGAACCCCAGTGCTCCGATTGTCCGGGCGTTGTCCCACTCCATGAGAGCCCATAGCACGCTTCCCGCCGCAAAAAGGATGAGCGAGACCTCAATGGTCAGCTTGGTATGAAGATTCCACTTCTTCCAGTTGAGTCCGTTCTGCTGCAGCACCATCACCACGGGAAAGCCCAGACTGCCGAAGAAAACACCGGCCATGATGGGAACAAGGATCCACAGGTCGTTCCGAAACGGAACGATGCCATCGGCGTGAACGGCGAATCCTGCATTGTTGAAGGCTGAGATGGAGTAGAACAAGCCATGCCAGACGGCACGCCAAAAGTCCTCGCCCAGCACGAGGAACCGGGGGATGAGGACCAGGGCAAGGATGGCTTCGATCACCACCGACGTGGTGATGACAATTCGCAGCAGGGTGCCCACTTCGCCGAGGCGTCCTGCATTGTTCATCGATTCCGCCGCGATGATCTTGCCCCGGACGCCAAGGCGCTTGCTCACCATCAGCGCCAGCAGTGACGCCAGGGTCAGGGTGCCCAGGCCTCCGATGAAGATGCCGATCAGGATCACCAGCTGGCCAAAAAAGGACCAGTGCGCAGCGGTTGATACCACGGTGAGGCCGGTAACGCAGACGGCCGAGACCGCAGTGAACATGGCTTGGTGCAGCGGGGTGGCAGTGCCGGCGGCAGAGGAGATGGGCAGTGACAGCACGAATGTGAAGAGCAGGCATACTGCAGCGAATACCGTCAGGGCGAGCCGGGCAGGCGACGTGTTGGCGATGTCATCGATGAAGTCGCGCAGCCGGGTGAGGAGCCAGAGGCCTTCCCGCTCCTGTGCTGCGGGATGCCAGATGGCCGCACTCCGGGGCCGCGACTGGCTCTGCGTCATGTGTGGCTTTTCCTCGTCTGAATCTGCTTCCCTCAGTAGTAAACCACTAATGCCCGCGCAATGGCCGGGCCGGCAGCGGGTGCTGCTCGGGTAGCCTGTGATTGATGACATACCTGCCGGGTCTCAGCCAGCCCGCGCCGCCGACGCTGGTGGCGTGGGGCCCTGACATGACCGCCTACAATTTTGGGCCGGGCCACCCGATGGCGCCGGAGCGGATGGAGCTGACGGCGCGGCTGGCCCGCAGCCTGGGGCTGTTCGACCTGGACCACGTTGCCGTTGAGGCGCCGGAGGTTGCGTCCGACGACGAGCTTGAGCGGGTGCATTCGGTCGAGTTCGTGGCAGCGGTGCGTCGGGTCAGCGAGGATCCTTCCGACCCGGACGAGTCCCGCGGCCTGGGCACCGAGGACGACCCCGCGTTCGCGGGAATGCACGAGGCAGCAGCCCGGCTGGCCGGCGGATCCCTGCTGGCGGCGTCCCGGATTTTGGACGGCTCGGCCGTGCATGCCGTGAACTTCGGCGGCGGCATGCATCACGCTGCCCGCGACCGCGCGAGCGGCTTCTGCATCTACAACGACGCAGCGCTTGCGGTGCAAAGGTTGCTCGACGGCGGCGTCCGCAAGGTGGCCTATATCGACGTCGACGCGCACCACGGTGACGGGACGGAGAGTATCTTCTGGGACGACCCCCGGGTCCTCACCCTGTCCCTGCACGAAACCGGCCTCACCCTGTTTCCGGGGACCGGCTTCGCCAACGAAATCGGCGGGCCGGCTGCGGAGGGGACGGCGGTTAATATCGCCCTGCCGGCAGGCACCAGCGACGCGGGCTGGCTGCGGGCGTTCCATGCCGTGGTGCCGCAGCTCGTGGCGGCCTTCGAACCGGAAGTAGTTGTCAGCCAGCATGGCTGCGACTCGCACCGGACGGACCCGCTCACGCACCTCAATCTCAGCGTCGACGGACAGCGCGAGGCAGCCCACGCCGTTGGGCATCTTGCGGAACGCCACTGCGGAGGGCGCTGGATCGCGACCGGCGGCGGCGGGTACAACGTCCTGGAAGTGGTACCCAGGGCGTGGAGCCACTTGGTGGCCATCGCTGCGGGGCGGCCGGTGCCGCTGCGAACCCCCGTGCCGCAGGAGTGGCGGGACTACGTCCATGAGAAGTTCGGCGCATCCGCACCGGGCCTGATGGGTGACGACGTGGAATTGTGGTGGCGGTCCTGGGAGGTGGGCTTCGACCCCAACGACGCCGTGGACAGGACGGTCATGGCCACCCGGAAGGCCGTCTTCCCGCTGCACGGCCTTGACCCCTGGTTCGACTAGGCCATCCGTTGGCTCAGTGAGGCTTTCCGGCTAGGTGCCGGTCTTTTCCCTCTGGAGCACCACGCCGGCCGCGATGTTCAACAGTTGCTGGCGCAGGACGCGGCCATGCTGTGTTGTAGCACCGGGAGGAACCGTGGGCAAGAGGCCGTTCCCTTGCCCGAAATAGTTGATGCCTTTCGGCGTATATGTCGCTAGGGTGGGAGGCATGGTGACAGACGACGTATTTGCCGTCATTGCGGAATCAACCCGGCGGGACATCCTGGTCGCCCTTCGCTCCGGAGACAAGGCCGTGGGGGAACTCGTGGAAGAACTGGCAGCAAGCCAGCCCACCATTTCCAAGCACCTGAAAGTCCTGCGCGAAGCCCAGCTGGTGAGTATGCGTGCCCAGGGCCAGAAGCGCTACTACGCGTTGAACCGCAAGCCCCTCGAGGGGATTGCCAGCTGGCTGGAGACGTTCGACGTCGGGTCCCCGGCTGTTGCAACTGCAGCCGCCTCCGCGGGTCCCGCCAGGGAAACGGCCGCCTCCAAGGAAACCGCCGGCACCGCCGCGGGCGAAACGGCGCAGGCCGTGGCAGCGGGGGCAGTCTCCGAAGGTGTTTTGGCGCCCGACGGCGCCGAGTTGAGCCCCGCCGTCGTCATCCCCGGTGGAACCACCGCCCCGCTGGGCGACGACAGCGTGCCCCAGCAGATCGGCCGCACCGTTGGCCGGGCGGCCACCCGGGCTGCCGACCTGCTGGCTAACCTTCCCAAGTTCGGCCGCAAGAAGTAGCCGTCCCCCAAGTAGGTAGCATCAGGTGTCGTTCCGGGCCCGCGACGACATTTGACGTTACAAGGTTGGGTGGCGGCTACTTGTTCAGCAGCCGCACGTGCTCCGGGGTGAGCTCCGAAATGCGGCTGACACCCAGCAGTGCCATGGTGCGGGCCATGTCCTTTTCGAGGATCTGCAGGGTGCGGTCCACTCCGGCCCGTCCGCCGGCCATCAGGCCGTAGAGGTAGGCGCGGCCGATCAGCGTGAAGTCGGCCCCCAGGGCCAGCGCGGCCACGATGTCCGCGCCGCTCATGATGCCCGTGTCCAGCATGATGGCCGCATCCGTGTTGTCCGAGGTGAAGGCCTGCTTCACCTCGGGCAGCAGGTGGAACGGGATCGGGGCGCGGTCCAGCTGGCGGCCGCCGTGGTTGGACAGGACGACGCCGTCGGCGCCGTGGTCCACCACCCGGCGGGCGTCCTCCACGGTCTGGATGCCCTTGACCACCAGTTTGCCCTTCCAGGTTTCGCGCAGCCAGTCGAGGTCCTCGAAGGTGAGGGTGGGATCGAACATCGAGTTGATGAGGTCCGCCACGGTGCCGGTGTAGCGGGACAGCGAGGCGAAGGTCAGCGGCTCGTGGGTGAGGAAGTTGAACCACCAGGCCGGACGGTAGGACGCGTCCAGCACGGTCTTGAGGGTCAGTGCCGGCGGGATGGTCATGCCGTTGCGGACGTCGCGGAGGCGGGCGCCGGCCACGGCGGTATCCACGGTAACCATCAGGGTGTCGTTTCCGGCCTTGGCGGCGCGGTCGATCAGTTCCAGGGAGCGGTCGCGGTCCGTCCACAGGTACAGCTGGAACCAGTTGCGGCCGTTCGGGGCGGCGGCGGCCACGTCCTCGATGGACGCCGTCCCCATGGTGGAGAGGGTGTAGGGGATTCCCGCGGCTTCCGCAGCCTGGGAGCCGGCGTATTCACCCTCGGACTGCATCATCCGGGTGAAGCCGGTGGGGGCGATGCCCACGGGCAGGCGGGAGGGCTTGCCCAGGATCCGGGTGGACAGGTCGATGGCGGAAACGTTGCGGAGGATGCCAGGGCGGAATTCGATGTCCCGGAAGGCCTGCCGGGCCCGGCCGAGGGTGATCTCCTCTTCAGCCGCGCCGTCGGTGTAGTCGAACGGCGCCTGCGGGGTGCGGCGCTTGGCGATGTCGCGCAGCTCCCAGATGGAGCTGGCCCGCTGCAGCCTGGCCTCCGTGCTGAACTCCGGCTTCTTAAACTGCATCAGTGGAGCAAGATCCGAGTACTTGGGGATGCGGCGTTTCAGGGCGGCAGGAACAGCGGACGACGCCGGCGCAGGAGTCAGTGCCGGAACGGCGGGAACGTCCGTGGCATCCGGCGCGGGCGTGGTTTCCGGGTTGTTGGGCTGGATGGTGTGGGTCATGGCGTCCTCCGTTGGGCCAGGAGGTCCGAGTCGTGGACTTCCTGTGGTCTAACCACACTGTAGGTCATGTGGTCCAACCACATCAACTACCATGGAGCCATGCGCACCCATCAGCTGGTCCTTTCCTGGATCGAGAATGAGCTTTCCGGCGGCAGGCTGGCTGTTGGCGGCCGGCTCCCGGCTGAGCGCACCCTCGCCGAGCAGCTCAAGGTATCCCGTACTTCGGTGCGGGAGGCGATCCGGATCCTGGAGGCGATGGGGGTGGTGCGGGCCGGCGTGGGTTCGGGCCCCGAAGCCGGCACTGTTGTTATTGCGGATCCGACGGCTGCCCTGGCGTCTGCCCTGCGCCTGCACATTGCCACCCAGCACCTTCCCGTGGCGGACATCGTGGAGACGCGCGTGCTCCTGGAGTCGTGGGCGGTGGCGAAGGCGAGCCCGGATGCCCCCGAGCTGGCTGACGCTGCCGTGCTCCTGGAAGGCATGGCCGCCGAAGGGCTGGGTGTGGGTGACTTCCTTGCCCTGGATGTCAGGTTCCACCTGGCACTGGCCGACGCCGCGGGCAACGCCGTGGTGAGCGCAATGATGGGCTCCCTCCGCGAAGCCATCCAGGGCTACGCCGCGGAACTGACGTCCAACCTGCCGGACTGGGAAGCCACAGCCTCCCGCCTTCGGGCCGAGCACGAGGCCATCCTGGCCGCCATCAGGAACAACGACGGCGGTTTGGCGGCCAAGCTGGTGGCCGCCCACATCGAGGGCTACTACAAGGAAGCCGGCCTGGCGTCTTAGGGGAAGCCCGAAACGCCCGGGGGTCAGCCGTGGACGGCTGTGCGGGGCGCCTTGGCGGGGCCGGTGCTTGCCCTGACTTCCAGACGCGGCTGGTACCGGCTGCCCGGCGCGTCGCTGTCCTCCTTGCGGATGAGCGCCCGCAGCTGTTGCCACGCCTGTTCGCCCAGCTCCGTGATGGGGACCGCCGCCGTGGTGAGCGCCGGCGTCGTGTATTTGGCGAAGGGAATGTCATCGAAGCCGGTGACGGAGATGTCGCCGGGGACATCCAGCCCGCGCTCATGGAGGCCGCTCATCAGGCCCATGGCCACAAGGTCGTTGAAAGCCAGGATCCCCGTGGCGCCGCTGTCCAGGACGGCGTCCACGGCTTCGTGTCCGGTGTCGAAGTCCGACCCGCCCTCGAGCATGGTCACCTCGACGTCCGGGTGAGCCGCCTTGAAAGCCTCCAGTCCCTGAAGCCGGAGGCCGTTGGAGGCACTGCGCGGCGGGCCGGCAAGGAACGCCAGCCGGGTGTGGCCAAGCTCCACCAGGTGTTCCGCGATGTCCTGCACGCCCTGCCCGTAGTCAACCACCAGGCTGGGCACCCCTTTCGTTGCCGTGGCCCGGTTGATCAGGACCAAAGGATGCAGGGACGGCACAATGTCCTCGAGTTCGGCGTCCGTCATGCGGGGCGCACACAGCACCAGCCCGTCACAACGACGGCGGGCCTCGCCGGCCAGGATGGCTTCCTCACTGGAGACCTCGAAGGAGTCGGCGATCAGGACGCGGTACCCGTCCTGGGCCGCAGCGCGGCTGAGCCCGCGAAGGATCGCCTGGAAGGTGGGGTTGGCCAGGTCCGGCACCACAATTCCAATGGTGTCCGTTTTCCCCAGGGCCAGGCTGCGCCCCACCGGATTCGGCTGGTACTTCAGTTCGGCGGCTGCAGCGCGGACGCGGGCCGCGATGTCCGGATCCACCGTGTAGTTGCCGTTCATGACGCGGGAAACCGTGGCATGCGAAACACCCGCCTTGACGGCGACATCCGCGATGCCGACCCGGCCGGTTGCCGATTTCCTGACCATTGGAGCCCTTTCGTAGCGCCACGGACCTCTGGTCCACGGCCGGTTTCGCCAGTTCTGCAGCAGTGCCCGGCCGCCGTGGTGGCGGTGTGTTGAGTGCCAGCATATACCGGGACGGGAAAGCGATTTCTATTTGTTTTCCCGCGTTTTCCCGCACGATTTGCAGCGGAAACGCAGCGGCCGTTTGCCGCCGGTCGAGAAAACGCTTTCCTTTAGTGTCCATAATGGTTGACGCGGGACCGGGGTGGTTGGTACAAATCTATTAGAGAACCGAGAAAGCGCTTTCTCGTGCCGGTGCAGCAAGACGCCGGTGCCGTCCTGATTGGCCTTCCGCAAGGCCGCCTCAAAGCTTCCGAAAGGGCCCATTATGGTCAACACAGCCGAGTCGAGTTCAGCAGTGGCAACCGGCGCCGCCACTGCTGCCGCCCCTACCGCCAATAATGGCGGCAAGGCCCGCATCGCCCTGATCGGTACCGGCGGACGCTCCGAAATGTACATCCGCGCCATCTTCGGCAACTACGCCCACGCAGCCGAGCTGGTCGCCTTCTCCGACGTCAATCCCGGCCGGGTGGAGTTCTACCAGAAGCTCATCCAGGAACTCGGAGCTCCCGGCCCCATCTCCACCTTCGACCCGTCGGAGCTCACTGCCTTCATCCAGGCCAACGCCATTGACCGCATCGTGGTGACCACCCCTGACTACACCCACGCCGATTACATCGTGGAGGGACTCCGCGCCGGCGCCGACGTCGTCGTCGAAAAGCCCCTGACCATCGACGCCGAGGGCTGCCGCCGCATCACCACGGCGGTGAAGGAGACGGGCCGCAACGTGGTGGTCACGTTCAACTACCGCTACTCGCCGCGCAACAGCGCACTCAAGGAAATCATCCAGAGCGGTGTGATCGGCAAGGTCACCTCCATCGACTTCAGCTGGGTCCTGGACACCGTCCACGGCGCGGACTACTTCCGCCGCTGGCACCGCGAGAAGAAGAACTCCGGCGGCCTGCTGATCCACAAGGCTTCCCACCACTTCGACCTGGTCAACTGGTGGATCGACGATGTGCCCGAGCGCGTCTTCGCCTCCGGCGGCCTGAAGTTCTACGGTGACAAGAACGCCGCCGAACGCGGCCTGGGCCCCCGTCCCGACCGCGGCACTCCCGACGCCGACGCCCCGGCGGCCGCAGAGAAGGACCCGTTCACGCTTGACCTCCGCGAGGATGAGCGGCTGAAGGCCCTCTTCCTGGACAACGAGCACTACGACGGCTACCGCCGCGACCAGGATGTGTTCACCGGCGGCATCACCATCGAGGACAACCTCGCGCTGGTGGTCGAATACCAGGGCGGCCCCCGCCTGAGTTACTCGCTGAACGCCCACAGCCCCTGGGAGGGCTACCGGGTGGCCGTCAACGGCACCGAGGGCCGCGCGGAGCTGGAAGTGGTGGAACGCGCCGCCGTCACCAGCAGCACGGACAAGAAGACCGTCGTGGACCCCAGCGCCACGCCCGTCGAGGAAGACGATGCCATCCGCCGCAACGGTGAACGCCTTGTCGTCCAGCGGCACTGGGAAGCAGCTTACGAGGTGCCGATCGTCAACGGCGAGGGCGGCCACGGCGGCGGCGATGAACTCCTGCTTTCGGACCTGTTTAACGGGCCCGGTGAGGACCCGCTGGGCCGCCCCTCCGGCTACCTTGACGGACTGCGTTCCGTCTCCGTTGGCATCGCCGGCAACCAGTCGCTGGAGTCTTCCCTGCCCGTCCGCATCGAGGACCTGGACCTCGGCGTCGACCTCCGCCGCGGCAAGTGACCCGCCCGATCCCGAAGGAACAACCATGAGCAGGATCTTTGTCACCGGCGGCTCCGGCCGGCTGGGACGCAGCGTGGTGGCGGGGCTCGCGGAAGCCGGCCATGACGTCATCTCCGTGGACCGCGACGCATTGCCGGCGGAGCACCTGCCAGCCGGCGCCGTGCAGGAAACCGCCGACCTCCTGGCACCCGGGGAGGCGCTGCGCCTCCTCAGGAAAACCAGGCCCGACGCCGTCATCCACCTTGCAGCGATCGCGGTGCCTTTCAGCGCACCCGAGGACGTCATTTTCGCCACGAACACCCGGCTCGCCTTTGCCGTGATCAGTGCGGCGACGGAACTGGGCGTGCCGAGAATCATCACGGCCAGCAGCCCCACAGTCCTGGGCTACGGGTCGCCGGCCGGATGGCTGCCGCCGTCGTTCCCGCTGGACGAGCGGACACCGCCCAGGCCTTGGAACGCCTACGCCCTGTCCAAGCTCATAGCCGAGCAGACAGTCCAGATGTTCGCCGCCGCCCAGGGGGAAAAGATCAGGTACGCAGCGTTCCGGCCCTGTTTCGTGATTTCCCCGGAAGAGTGGGAAGGCGCACCCACCCAGCAGGGCCACACCCTGGCCGAGCGGCTTTCGGATCCTGCCCTGTCCGCCCCTGCATTGTTCAATTATGTTGACGCCCGGGACGTGGCAGATTTCCTTGATTTGCTGCTGGAGAAGATGGACACCATCCCTAACGGTGAGACCTTCTTCGTCGGCGCTGCGGATGCCCTCGCCACGGAACCGCTCGCCGGCCTGATGCCCAGGTTCCTCCCGGGCAGCGAGGCACTTAGCTCCGGCCTCACCGGCACCAGCCCCGCATTCTCCATCGCCAAGGCCCAGGAGCTTCTGGGTTGGCAGCCCAAGCGGACCTGGCGCACCGAGCTCAAAACCCCCCTCAACGACGAGACCTCCGTGCTGGCCGCTGCCGGCACCGGAGCCAAGGAGACATTATGAAATTCGACGGCGTCCTGTTCTTTCCCGTCACCCCGTTCACGGCCGAAGGCGCCGTTGACGTGGACCTGCTCAAGGAACACATCAGCTCCCGGCTTCCATTCGGCCCCGGCGGTGTGTTCCCCGCATGCGGTACCGGTGAATTCCACGCCCTGAGCATCGATGAGGTCCGCACCGTGGTGGCGGCCGCCGTCGAGGTTGTTGCCGGGAAGGTCCCGGTGGTGGCCGGAGCCGGCGGCCCGCTGGGCCACGCCCTCGCCGTCGCCAAGGCGGCCGAGGAGGCCGGCGCCGACGCCCTCCTGGTGCTGCCGCCCTACCTGGTCACCGGCCCCACCGCCGGGCTGGTTGCCTACATCGAGGCCGTGGCCAACGCCAGCAGCCTGCCCGTCATCGTGTACCACCGCGGCAACGCCAAGTTCACGGCCGCGTCCATGGCCCGGCTCGCGGCCAACCCCAAGGTGGTCGGCTTCAAGGACGGCCTGGGTGACGTCGGCCTGGCGCAGGAAATTGTCACCGCCGTCAAGGCCGCTGGCCGCGACGATTTCGCGTTCTTCAACGGCCTGCTCACCGCCGAACTGACCCAGGGGGCCTACCGCGGCCTTGGCATTCCGCTGTACTCCTCCGCCGCCTTCGCCATGGCGCCGGAAATCGCGAAGGCCTACTACGACGCCTACGTTTCCGGAAATGAGGAGCGCCGCAACGCTTTGCTCGAGGGATTCTACGGACCCCTGGTCCGCCTCCGGGACCAGACCCCCGGCTTCGGCGTTTCGCTGATCAAGGCAGGACTGCGGCTCGGCGGCCTCCCGGTCGGATCCGTCCGGCCGCCCCTGGTGGATCCCACCGAGGACCAGCTCGTGGAGCTCAAAGCCATCCTTGCCAAGGGCTACGAGCTGGCCGGCCACTGATGAGCGCCCCCGCAGCCGAAGCCGTCCGCACGGTCCCGCGCATCACCGGGCTCAGCAGCAGGCTCATCACGGTCCCGTTGCGGCGGCACTGGGGTGCCGAGGCGCCGGAAAACCACGTCATCGTCACCGAAATCCAGACGGATGACGGCGGCGCGGGGCACGGGTTCTCCTGGACGCCCACTATCGGCCCGCACGCGGTTAGGGCGCTGCTCGATCACGACATCGCGCCCTTCATCACCGGACTTCCGGCCCATCCGGAAACGGTCTGGGATGCGCTGTGGAAGCGGCTGCACGAGGCCGGCGGCGGGGGACTGACCACCATCGCAATGGCCGGTGCAGACCTCGCTTTGTGGGACCAGCAGGCACGCCGTGCGGGCACCACCGTCACCGGGTTGCTGGGCCAGCGGCAGGATTCCGCAGAGGTTTACGGGTCCGGCGTGAACCTGCACTACACGATTGAGGAGCTCGTTGCCCAGGCAGAACGGTGGGTCGCCGCAGGGCACCAGGCCGTGAAGATCAAGGTGGGCAAGCCGGACCTGCGTGAGGACGCCGAACGCGTGGCTGCGGTGCGCTCTGTCCTGGGCCCGCACCGCAGGCTAATGATCGACGCGAACCAGCGCTGGGACCTACCCACCACGCTCCGCGCCCTCGACGTTTTGTCCGAATTCGGGCTGGACTGGCTGGAGGAACCCATCCGCGCAGACGACCTGTGGGCCTACCGCAGGCTGCGGAAGCACTCACCGGTGCCCATCGCCCTCGGCGAAAACCTGCACACCATTTACCGCTTCCGGGATTTCATTGAGGCGGAAGCAGTGGACATCATCCAGCCCAACATCGTGCGCGTGGGCGGCATCACCCCGTTCCGGCGCATTGTTGAACTGGCCCGGACCAACAGCATCCGGGTCATGCCCCACCTGCTTCCGGAACTGTCCGGCCAGCTGGCGCTCACGCTGGCGGAGCCCACGCTGGTGGAGGACGTTGAAGAGGCGTCCTTTGAGCAGCTGGGCATCCTGGACGGACCGTCTCCCGTTCGGTTCACGGACAGCAGGGTGGCTTTGACCGGCCAGCCGGGACTGGGCTTCCGGTTCCGGAACGGGCTGTGACCATACATGTACATACGACGAACAGGTTCCTGACGTGACAACTGCAACGCTTTCCCTGTCCGAACTCACCTCCGCAGCAACCGAGGCAGCCAAACTCTCGGCAGCAGCGTCGGACGCCGAACGCGCCCGGTGGCTCACGGCCGTGGCTGACGCGTTGGATGCCCACGCCGCCGAACTGGTGGAAGTCGCGGATTCGGAAACCAGCCTGGGTCCCCAGCGGCTCACCGGCGAGGTAGCCCGGACCACCGGACAGCTGCGCCTCTTCGCCCGCGTGATCACCGAAGGTTCCTACCTGGAAGCCGTCATCGACCACGCTGACCCGGCGTCCACCCCGCCCAAGCCGGACCTCCGCCGCATCCTGCGCCCCATCGGCCCGGTGGCGGTCTTTTCAGCGTCCAACTTCCCCTTCGCCTTTTCCGTCGCCGGCGGCGACACCGCGTCCGCCCTGGCCGTGGGCTGCTCCGTGATTGTGAAGGCCCACTCCGGCCACCTGCGGCTGTCCGAGCGCACGGCGGAAATCGTCGCCGAGGCCCTGCGCGGTGCCGGAGCACCCGAAGGGCTGTTCACACTCGTCAGCGGACGCGAGGTGGGCACCGCCCTGGTCCAGGATCCGGCCATCAAGGCCGTGGGCTTCACCGGCTCGATCCCCGGCGGCCGTGCCCTCTTCGACCTTGCCACCTCCCGCCCCGATCCCATCCCCTTCTACGGTGAACTGGGCAGCCTCAACCCGGTGGTCATCACCGCGGCGGCCCTGGCAGAACGCAGCGGACAGCTCGCCGAAGGCCTGGCCGGTTCCTTCACCCTTGGCGCCGGGCAGTTCTGCACCAAGCCCGGCCTTGTCTTCATCCCGGCCGGAACCTCCTTTGCGCAGGAAGTGGCGGATGCAAGCAAGGACAAGCCGGCGCTGGGCATGCTGACCAGCAGGATCGCCGAGGCCTACCCGGACGGCCTCCGCAGCTTCGCCTCCGTCCCAGGCGTGGACGTGGTCAGCGGCACCGTGGAACAGGACGCCGCTGCAAACGGTGCCGCACCCGTGGTCTTCTCCACGACGGCGGCAAAGGTGCTGGAGCGCCCGGAGCAGCTGCTGGAGGAATGCTTCGGTCCCACTACGATGCTGATTGAATACTCAAGCCAGGAGGAGCTGTCCGGGGTGCTGGCCAAGGTGCCCGGCAGCCTCACGGCCACCCTGCACGCCCAGCCCGGCGAGGATATCGCAGCCCTGGTGGAGCAGCTGTCCGGGCTGGCAGGGCGGGTCCTCTTTGAGGGATGGCCTACGGGCGTCGCCGTCAACTGGGCGCAGCAGCACGGCGGCCCCTACCCGGCCACCACGTCCCTGTTCACGTCCGTTGGCGCGACGGCGGTCCGCAGGTTCCAGCGCCCGGTTGCGTACCAGGACGCCCCCGAAAGCGTGCTGCACCCCGCGCTGCATGAAAGCAACCCGCTGGGCATCCCGCGCCGGGTGGACGGCGAGCTGCAGCTTCCGTAGCAACGCTCTCTCACTTAATGTGGGTTTGAACCGAACGCTCTCCCACTTTCCTTCCGGAAGTGAGAGAGCGTTTCGGGTTTAACCGCGGGATCTGAGAGAGCGTTTGGCCCCTACAGCTGCAGGGTCGCCGGCCGCTGCAGCCCGTTGACAGTGCTGACCGGCCAGCGCGGGTCCACCGTGAGGACCTGCAGGCCGGACTCCGTGAGCTGGACGGTGTCCTCGATCTTGACCGCAGGGCCGGACGGGTTCCAGGTGAAGGTCTGGTTCAGGACCACCGTGTCCGTGGCGGAAGCGGTAACCCGGGGATCACGCCCGGCGTAGCCGGCGGGGCCGCCCTGGTGGTGCTGCTCCCACTGGTCTTCACCGAAGCCGTGGCGGACGTAGGCGGTCTTGATTTCGGTGAAGATCCGGTCCAGCCGGGCGCCGGGAACCGTGGCATCGAAAATGTCTGCCTCCACCGCGGCGATGCGGGACTCGGCGTCGCGCTCCTGGGGCGTGCCGGCGTCGAACCTTACCCAGCGGGTGATGTTGGCAACCAGGCCGTCGCGGCGTGCGCACACCACGGTCATGGCGCGGCGGCCGATGGGGGAGTGGGTGGCCAGCGGGTGCCGGAAGCCGCTGCGGGAACTGCCGTTGCACAGCAGGACGAGCGGTTCGGCGCCGGCAGCCACAACCCGCCCGGCCAGCCTGGATACCAGCTCGAACTCCGTGGTGTCCGGCCGGGCCCTGGACAGGACGTCCGTCATGAGGGCCGCCAGTTCGCCGCTGAGGAGGGCGTAGCGCGCGCTTTCGCCCGGCAGTAGCTGCTGGCGGGCGGCGCGCAGCTCGGACGCCACGTCTGCCTCCACCAGCGGACCCTGCCCTGCCGCAGCGGCGGAACGGCCGACGGCGGCGGCAGCCTCGTGCAGGTTCCCGTACCAGGGCACGGAGTGGAGGGAGACGCCGGCGGGGAGCTCCTCGGCCGCTATGCGGCCGGCCTCGTTGTTGAAGGTCACCAGGTGGTCGCCGTCGCGGTCCACCAGCACCGCGGCGACGGGGTCGCCGGCGAGGCTGATGTGGACCCGGCTGCCGTCCAGGTACCAGGTAAGGGCCGTGTGCGTGGTGAGCAGCAGAGAGTCCCGGCCCCTGGCATCCAGGATGTCCAGGACGCGCCGGCGCTTCACCGCCCGGTCCTCCACGGAGGCCGGTGCGGTCCTTGCGGCCCGCGGCGGTGCGGCTGTTGCCTGTGTCATGAGAGGTCCCCCTGCTGGTTGATCAAGTCTTCGATGTCGGTTGTGCCCAGGATGCCGTCGGCCACAAAAACGGTGATTTTCCGGCGCACCGGAAGACCGGGTTTGGCGGTGGCAGGGGTCCCCCAGGCCAGCGACTGGCCAACACCCGGGTAGCCGTCCTTGCGCACGAACCACGGGTCCGTGGAGCCCTCCGGCGCCACGAAAATGAGGGTTGCTTCGCCGCCGTCGAATGTTCCGGACCAGGCGAGCCAGCGCGAAACGCTGCCATGCACCCCGGACTCCCCGCTGCCCACGGCCGTCCAGACGTTGGCGCCCCCGCACGCCGGGAGCCGCCAGAAGAAGCCGCCGTAGCCGCCCTCGTGCCGGCCGTTGGAACCAGGGCTGCCCAGGTTCACGGGCCGGTCACCGGCGGGGGAGAGGGCGAACTCGAGGGAGAGGCTCCACACGGACGGGCTGACGCCGGTCCAGGTCCACGTGCGCTCTTCCCCCAGGACGGGCGCGCCGTCGGGACCGTTCCAGCTCAGGCGTTCCTGCAGCCGGCCGGGGCTCCCGGCGCCGGCCGCCGTTTCTTCGACGGGGGTCTCGAGGACGGCGATGCTGCCGTGGTCGGGCCGCCAGACGTACCCGCCCGCTTCACGCGTGTACGTGCGGCCGCCCCAGAAGTTGACGCCGTTCACGTCCTGCAGTGCCACGCCAACGCCCAGGTGCCAGACGTGGTCCAGCGGCTGGTGGTCCGTCACCACGGTGCCGCCCAGGGTGCGGACGGGGTGCAGGTAAGGGCGAGGCGAGGACACGGCGCGGATGTGGGTTCCGTCCTGGTAGTCCGCCACGGTGGCCCCGTCAAGGGTCAGGGACCGGACCGGCGGAAGGGAACGGGCCCACGGAACGCCGAGCTCGGCGAACGTGGCCTGTGCCCTGCACGCCCGGTCAATCAGCTCCGCGATGCCGTGCACCACGGGGTGTGCGTCGTCGCCCTCGCCCTCCCAGGTGATGTGGTCCGGCCCGATGGCCTGCGGCGCCGGCAGCGTCCGGATGGCTTCCAGCACCAGCGTAAATGCTCCGGTCTGCTGCAGCGGGCAGAGCAGGGGATCGCCGCCGGTCCGGGCCGCGAGGAGGTTCTCCAGCAGGTCTGTCCGGCCATAGCTTTCCCGGCGCTCGCCCTCGGGGGTGGTGACCACTACCTCGTCCCTTGTGTAGTAGAGGGTGATCTCGCCCCGGGTGCCGTGGATCGTCACGGTGGGATCCAGTTGCTCGGGCGCGCACAGGGTGAGCCCGCACATCAGGGTTCCGCCGTGGGCAGTGCGGATCCGGATGACCGATGTATCGTCGCTTTCGGTGTCGTGCGCCCGGTACAGGTCAGTCTCCACGGACGCGAGGTCCGCCACCGTGTGCGCCCCGGCCAGGTGCAGCGCCGTGGCCACCGCGTGCGCCAGGGCATTGGTGGCCACTCCGTCCACTACGTCGATGCCGTCCAGGCTGCGTTTGCCGGCCCAGCGGGAGCGCTTGAAGTAGGCCTTGTTGCGCACCCACTGGCCCTTGGCGCTGAGGCCCAGGACATCACCGATCCCGCCGGACCAGACAAGGTTGCGGATGGCCGGAAGCGCGTGTGAACCGAGGCTCTGGAAGCCGACCTGGACCAGCCGGCCGGCGGCCTTTGCCGCTGCAAGCACCTCGCTGTATTGGGCAAGGGACGCCACGGGAGGCTTTTCGACGTAGACGTCCATGCCGGCGGCCAGCGCGGCGAGAGCCAGCGGTGCGTGCGTCTGGATGGGCGTGGCCAGGATGACGACGTCGGCGCCCGGCTGGGCGGCCAGCAGCCGGTCCAGGTCGGTGAAGACGGCCACGGAATCCTTGAGCCGTCCGGGGGCCGGCGGGTTGGGGTCGGCCACGGCCACGAGTTCCAGGGCGCCGGCTTCCTCAAGCCGGGCGAGGTTGGTGAGGTGCCTTTCGCCGAACCCGTGGACGCCCACCAGGGCAATGCGGGGAACGGCAACCGGCGGCTGTGCGGCGCTGGGCGCGCCGAATTCCGCGGTTGCGGATCGCTGAGTCATCAAGAAGTCCTTGCAGGCTGGGGGGTGGATGAAGGTGAAGTGTTGAGGGTGGCGGCGAGGAAAGCGGTGGCCTCCTCCTGCATGGCCGCGGTGAATACGTGCCCGCCCGGCCAGAAGCTTCCGGTGTACCTGCCGGAGGCGTGCAGCGACTCCAGGATCCGGTGGGCGTCCCGCATGCCGTCTTCCGGGAAGAGTTCGTCGGCCAGTGCGTACTGCACCAGGAAGTTTGCCCGTGCGGATCGGGTGGTGAGCTCCGGCCAGTCACCCAGCTTCCAGAGTCCGGGCGTTTGCAGCAGCCAGGAGTGGGCGTCCAGGTATGCGGGCAGGAGTGATTGGAAGGTTGTCATCATGCAGGTCACCACCGAGGCGCGGATGCGGGGACTGAGGACAGCCAGGGCAACGGAGCGGCCGCCGCCGCCAGAGAACCCGGCGCAGCCCAGCCGGTCCGGGTCCACGCCGGGAAGGCCGGCCAGGATTTCGAGGGCGGCGAGGTCGTCGTGGGCCACCATGCCGGCCAGGCTGGTGCCAAGCAGGCCGGCCGTCTTGGCTACAGTGTCCTCGTGGATGCCTGCAGCGGCGTTGTAGTCCTCCGCTTCTGAAGGTACGACGCCGTCCTCCCGCCACTGCGCGCGCCGCGCCTCGAGCGCGGCGGCAGTGCGCCATGGCGGTGTTGAGAGGTCGAAGCGGCGGCTGCCCCAGGCAAAGGCGTCGTGGGCCAGGACAGCGAAACCGTTGCGGGCGATGTCCGTTGCAAGGGCCCGGCGCTCATAGCCGGTCCGGGGGTTTGCTGGGTGGTCCGCCGGGAGCTCGACCAGCCGGTCCGCGCCGCCGAATTTGTTGCCGCCGTGGCAGTGCAGTGCCAGGACGCCCGGCAGCCGGCCGGAAGCGTCCGCGGGCCGGAGCAGCCAGCCGGTGCTCCGGGGGCCGAAGCCCAACTGCCAGCTGAGCTGGGAGGTGGTGACCCCGTGGTGCGTTTCCTCCCCGTGAACCGTTACAGCGGGAGCGCCGGGCATGCCCGGAACGCCCAGCGCGTCCGCCAGTTCCTGCGCTTCGGGCGCGGCGGCAGCGAAGCGGGGGTGCTGCCGGACGTAAGCGGGCCAGTCCTCGTAACCGGCGATGGCACTGGGCCGGGCGGCCTGGGCTTCAGCGCTCACGGGCGTGCCTCCTGTCGTCATGATGGTTGAAGGGCCGCGGCTGCTGTCCAGCCGCGGCCCTGCCCGGGGGGTCAGCCGAGGTTCGAGTTGACCTCGTTGATCATGCCTTTGGCTGCATCCCGCGGCGAGATCTTTCCGAAGAGAACATCCGTGTTGAACCTGTTCAGTACCTCCATGGTGGCTGATGAGCCGGCCGGGAACGGCTTCGGCGGATCAATCTTCATCTCGGCGATGCGGTCCAGGTACGCGGCTTCCTTCTGCTGCGTCTCCTTCAGGAGGGGCGTGATGCCTTCCTTCAGTTCCGTGTTGGCGGGCATGCCGCGGTCGCTCTTGATCTTGCTGGCGGCGTCCATGCTGTTGACCAGGTAGTTGATGAAGAGCGCAGCTTCCTTGGGGTGGGCCGACTTTGCGGAGATGGCGTACTCCATGGAGGAGCGCAGCCAGGCACCGGGGGTCTTGCTTTCGCCGGGCAGCTTCATCATGACCAGCGGGGCGCCGGAGTAGGAGGTCATCTGGTTGCTCCAGCTGATCTTCATGCCCTGCTTGCCCTGGCCCATCAGCGTCATCTCCGGCTGGGCTGAGCCGTCCTCAACCGTCTGTGACGGTGACGGGGCACCGCCGGTTTCCATCAGCTTTTTGTTGAGCTCGAAGTAGCGGGTGAGGGTGTCCTCGCTGATGCCCATCTTCTTGCCGTCATCTGTGTAGAGGGTTTCGCCTGCCTGCCGCGCCCACACCGCGAGGAAGGAGTCGTTGGCCATGGGGGTGGTTCCGAAAGTGCCCGCTGGGGATTTCCTGGTGATCTCGGCCGCGATGTCCGCGTAATCGTCCCAGGTCCAGGTCTCGTCGTCGGGAAGTTCCACGCCGGCGGCCTCGAAGACGGTGGGATCCACCACCATGGACATGGAGTTAACGCCGGCAGTGATGGTGTACTGCTTGCCGTCGATCTTTCCGAGGTCCACCGTGCCTTCCGCGAACTTGGAGGTGTCGATCTGGTCCTTGACCTTGTCCAGGTCCAGCAGGACGCCGCGGCTTGCGTACTCGCTGGGGTACGAGCCGCTCATTGCAAAGACATCCGGGGTGGTGCCGCCGGCGATCTGGGTGGCCATCTTGTCCCAGTACGAGCTGAACTCGGTGTTCTCGCCCTGCACCTTGATGGTGGGGTTTGCGGCCTCAAAGTCCTTGATGACCTCAAGGGTGGTCTTGGCGCGGGAATCGTTGCCCCACCAGGCGAAGCGGATGGTGACCGGGTCCTCCACGGTCCCCACCTTCCCGGCTTCCGGGTTGCTGCCGCATCCGGTAAGCACCATGGCCAGCGCGGCCGTAGCACCGGCCACCCTCATTACAGACTTCTTGAGACGAAACCGCATTGTCCTGCCCCTTAGTTCTTGTGATCCAGTGTTAGTGACGCCAGTTACAGAAAGCGTTTTCTGAAAAACTAACAAAGGGCTATACAGGAGTCAAGAAACCGTTTACTTTGGTACCGGGCCGCTTTTGAACCAGCACCACCGGCGGCGTCCGGACCAGTAGTCCGCAACCCCTCCGTTGCGGCGGGTCCTGAGGCTCCGGGTGCTTGAACCCCATCGCCCCGGCGATGACCAGAACGTGGAGGCCACGATGACCAAAGGAGACCACATGGCCGCTAAACACCTACCCGGGACGCTGCGTCCGGCATCGCTGCCGGCCGGGGCGCGCCTGTTGCGCGGGACGGGGCGCCTGAAGTGAGTGCGATCAGTGAACTGAGCTCGCTGTCGCGGCGCAAGGGCAGGGCCACGGCGGAGGAGAAGAAGGCGAACGGCCGCGACAACAAGGCCGCCTATATCTTCCTGCTGCCCTGGATTGTGGGCCTGGTGGCCATCACCATCGGCCCGATGATCATGTCCCTCTACCTGTCCTTTACGGATTACAACCTGCTCCAGCCGCCGGAATGGACCGGCCTGGACAACTTCACCCGGATGCTTTCCGATGCCCGGTTGCACAATTCGCTGGGCGTGACCTTTACCTACGTGTTCATTGGTGTCCCGCTCCAGCTGGCCGTGGCGCTGCTGATCGCCCTGGTCCTGGACAAGGGCCTGCGCGGGCTGCCGTTCTACCGTTCGGTGTTTTACTTGCCGTCCCTGCTGGGCGGATCGGTGGCTGTGGCCATTCTCTGGAAGCAGATCTTCGGCACGACGGGCCTGGTGAACCAGGTCCTGGCGATGTTCGGTATCCAGGGCCCGGGCTGGATCTCCGATCCGAGCACCGCGCTGGGTTCGATCATCCTGCTGCACGTATGGACGTTCGGCGCCCCGATGATCATCTTCCTCGCCGGCCTGCGGCAGATCCCGAACATGTACTACGAAGCAGCCAAGGTGGACGGCGCCACCACGCTGCAGCAGTTCTGGCGGATCACAATGCCGATGCTGAGCCCGATCATCTTCTTCAACCTGGTGCTGCAGATCATCGGTTCCTTCCAGTCGTTCACGCAGGCGTTCATCGTCTCCGGCGGCAACGGCGGACCGTCCGACTCCACGATGTTCTTCACGCTCTACCTCTACCAAAAGGGCTTCGGCCAGTTCGACATGGGCTACGCGTCAGCCATGGCATGGGTCCTGCTGGTGATCATCGGTATCTTCACCGCCATCAACTTCATCGCTTCCAAGTATTGGGTTTTCTATGACGACTAACCTGCAGACGCTGCCCGCCGCGGACAACAAGTCCGCAGGAGCCGGCAAGCCTACGAACCGCCGCAAGCCCCGCGAGTCCCGCGGCACCCTGGCCTTCAGCCGGGCGCAGCGCGCCAGGTCACTGATGAAGCACGCCATCCTGATCCTGGCTGGCGGCCTGATGATCTACCCCCTTCTGTGGATGGTGATCTCATCGCTGCGGCCCAACGAGCTGATCTTCCGCGAACCCGGCCTGTGGCTGAACAGCCTGGAGATGAGCAACTACACCTCCGGGTGGTCTGCCCTGACCCACCCGTTCGGGCATTACATGATCAACTCGGCCATCGTGGTGATCGGTTCCATCCTGGGCAACCTGATCTCGTGCTCGATGGCTGCCTACGCCTTCGCACGGCTGCAGTTCACCGCCAAAAAGCTGCTGTTCGGCATCATGCTGCTGACCATCATGCTGCCGTTCCACGTAGTGATCGTGCCCCAGTACATCCTGTTCTCGCAGATCGGCTGGGTGAACACCTTCTGGCCGCTGATCGTGCCCAAGCTGCTGGCAACGGAAGCGTTCTTTGTGTTCCTCATGGTCCAGTTCATCCGCGGCATTCCGCGTGAGCTTGACGAGGCCGCCCGCATCGACGGTGCAGGACATCCCAGGATCTTCCTGCGGGTCATCCTGCCGCTGATGGTTCCGGCCCTGGCCACCACCACCATCTTCACGTTCATCTGGACCTGGAACGACTTCTTCGGCGCCCTGATCTATCTCACCGACCCGGACATGTTCACCGTCCCCGTCGCCCTGCGCGCCTTCGTTGACTCCCAGTCCGCCACCAGCTGGGGCTCGCTGTTCGCCATGTCCATCGTGTCCCTCCTGCCGGTCTTCCTGGTCTTCCTCTTCGGCCAGCGGTTCCTCATCAAGGGCATCGCCACCACCGGCATCAAGTAACTTCTCTGCCGGCTTCGGCCACTTACAGCCCGGACCGGCGGCAGGAAGGCAACGGCCCGTCCCTCTGGACGGGCCGTTGCCTTGCCCGACCTGTTGTCTCGACTGAAATTCCTGAAATGACCCCTTGTATTACAAGTCACGCACTTATAACATCAGATGCAGAAAGCGTTTTCCTGAGTTGGTTTTCCAACTACAGGACCGCTTGCACCCGCAGTAAATCCCCAGCACCAAGATCAAAGAAGATCGGAGTACTCCGTGCCGCTTTTCCCCCGTTCTGCGTCTGCTGCCAAGCAGCCCGCAGGAACTTCTTCCCGCGCCGCCCGGCGCATTCGTAAGACAGGCGTAGTAGCCGCGGCGGCCGCCGTCGTGATGGCCCTCAGCGCCTGCGGCGGCGGATCCGAGCCGCAAAGCGCTGACGGTACCGTTGAACTACGCTTCTCCTGGTGGGGCGGCGACAAGCGGGCCCAGCTGACCCAGGAAGCCATTAAGCAGTTCGAGGCCGAAAACCCGAACATCAAGATCAAGCCGGAATTTGGCGACTGGAGCGGCTACTGGGACAAGTTGGCCACCCAGGTGGCGGCCAACGACGCTCCCGATATCATCCAGATGGACGAAAAGTACATCACCGAATACTCCAGCCGCGGTGCATTGCTTGACCTGTCAAAGTACGAGATCGACACTTCGAAGTTCGACGAAGCCGCACTGAACGCCGGCAAGAGCGAAGACGGCCTGACGGGCATCGCAGCGGGTATCAACGCCGCCACCATCCTGGCCAATCCGGCGGTCTTCGAAGCCGCAGGCGTTCCGCTGCCGGATGACTCCACGTGGACCTGGGAGGACTTCGAGCGCATCGCTGCTGAAATCACGGCGAAGTCGCCCAAGGGCACCTACGGGGCAGCGGCCTACGGAACGGACGAGGCCTCGCTGGGTGTGTGGCTGCGCCAGAACGGCAAGTCACTCTACACGTCGGATGGCAAGCTGGGCTTCGAGCCGAACGACATCGCTGACTGGTGGGCTTTCCTGAAGCAACTCAGCGAAAAGAAGGCTGTGCCGACGGCCTCCGAGGTGGTTGAAGCCGAGGCGGCACCGCTGGACCAGAGCGGCCTGGCCACGGGGAAGAACGCGATGGCCTTCTGGTGGTCCAACCAGGCTCCCGCACTGGAGAAGGCTTCCGGAGGCGACTTGAAGATCCTGCGCTTTCCCACCAAGACCGGCTCCGCTGATGATGCCGGGCTCTGGTACAAGGCATCCCAATTCTGGTCCGCTTCCTCGCGCACCAAGCACCCTGAGGAAGTCGCCAAGTTCATCAACTTCCTGGCCAACGATGTCAAGGCTGGCGAGATCCTCCTGGCCGACCGCGGTGTCTACCCGAACTCCGACGTCCGCGCAGCCATCGAACCCAAGCTGACCCCGGCCGACGTCAAGGTGGTCAAGTTCATCGACCAGATCAAGGACGAGCTCGGCGAGGCTCCCGCCCCGCCGCCGAAGGGTGCAGGCTCCATCCAGGAAATCATCAAGCGCTACACCTCGGAAGTACTCTTCGAGCGCTTGTCGCCTGAAGACGCTGGCAAGAAGGCCCACGACGAAATGAAGTCGGCCATCAGCAGCTAGGTTTCACACCGCCAACACGGCTCCCGGACAGATGGGTGGAAGCCTCCTCCGCCCACCACATGTCCATCGGCGGGTGGCAGCTCCGTCCCGGCAGGAACCACACGTTCCTCCGGGACGGAGCTGTTTGGCGTGCGAGCCTCAACGTTCAAGCCGGACTGTCTGTGAAGGGCCGGCGCGGCCCAGCACCTGGACGCTTGGCTTTTTTGCCGCCGGGACCCTCCATCGGGCGCCTGCAAGGGGTGGCGCGGTGGATGTGTAGGTGTGGCCGGTGGGGGTTTTAAGCTGGACGGTATGCCGGGCTCCGGGGATATGGAGTGGTTTGGCTGACCAGCCGGGTGTTTCTTTGGTGTGGTTGCAGGCTTCGCAAAGGCCCTGGCCGTTACCGGCGCTGGTAGGCCCGTCCTTGCGCCAGGGGATGATGTGGTCGTCGTGGCGGATGGGCGCGTCACAGTACGGGGTCCGGCAGACATTGTCCCGGACCTGGATGAAGCGGCGGAGTCCGTGCGGAAAGAGCCGGGCCCGTGAGTCCATCGCGACAAGATCGCCTGTGGCGGGTGCGGTGTAGAGCCGCCGGACCTAGGTCTTCAGCTCTTCACCTCCCGCCGGCCCCGCGACAGCAATTTTTCTGGCCCACTCGGCGGGGACGGTGCCGTAGCCGGTCAACCGGGCGGGTTCGCTGTCGCCCTGGAGGAGGGTGCGGTCGGTCATGACGAGCTGGATTTCGATGCTGCTGACCCCGCCCTCAATGCCGGTGGCTCTTTCGACGAGGGTGTCGGCCATGATCTGGCCCTTGCCCCGCCCATCTCCCACAGCCCGGAGCGTGTCGGCTTTCTTGGTGAGAGCTGCATATACGGCCACGCCCTGGGCGACGGGCAGCAGCGCGGTCACGCGCGCCATGGTGTCCGGCGCCGGCCGCAACGACACCGTCCGTTCATTCACCGCGTGGCTGGCCCGCTTCGCCACCGACCTTGGGTCCTTCCGGTACGCGGCGGCCTTGACGGCGGAGATGATGGCCCGGTCTCCGGCGCCGTCGAAGGTGCCGGTGTCGGGGGCGAGTTCCTCGTCCACCGCGGCCCGGTCCTCCACCGACAAGCAGACTGTTTCCTTGACGATCAGCGTGGTGCGCCACTCGTTCAGCTGCCCGGACCGGAACGCCGCGTACGTGCGGGGCATTCCGGTGAGGGCTTTGGCCAGGCCCAGCAGCCTCCCGCCCCGGGCCGGGGACTCCCGCCGCGCCAACGCCACCTGCGCCGCCACTCCGGTACCCTGCTCCCCGGCAGGGACGCCGGCGGCGGCCTGCTCCCGCCGCTGCTGCAGGTCAAAAGCCACTGCGACCTCAGCCTGCCTCGCCGCCGCCAACGCCTTCACATCCTCAAACTGCCGCAGCTGATCAACCTTCCCCGGACCATCACCAGCCACAGGCACAGTGGCCAGAACCCTCAGGGCATCGGCAACAGTGGGGACGCCGGCATAAATAGGAACACCAGCAACCGGAGGGCTGCCAGCAGCAGATGGGACGTCGTCTACGGGACGTCGGGGAGCAGGCCCGGCAAAACCGGCAGTCAGGGTGTTTCCGGCAGCAGGGGACGCGCCACTGTGCCCTGCCTCCACTACTGCAACCCCAAACGCCTCCATGAACAAAGTCTTCCAGCAAGCACTGACAATTCCTGCCAGCCAAAGGCGCTATGTGGAAAACGATGATCAGCGCGACAAGAAAGCGCCAAAGGGTGCGCCGCCGTCGTGATTTAAGGCCCAGGGCGAGTCGCCATTGCTGGCCCTACGGCCAGCAAAGGTGAACCTTGGCGAGAAGCATCAGGCTTCTGCGATGACCGCTACACTTCCGGCTGGCACCGAGCCGGTGAAGGGCTCGCCGGTCAGGAGGTCCTGCCCGGCAGCCTGGACAGAGGCGTCAGCACGGGTGTGGTTGATGGCGAAGAGGAAGCTTCGCCCCTCCTTGGAGCGGCGACGAACCACCTCGACGCCTGGGTCGGCGTCGGCGGCAGGAGCCACACCGGATTCGGCCAGGAGCCGGTTAACCATCGCTTCGATACCGTCCCGGTCCGGGAAGGTGGCAAGATACCAGGCCGCACCGCTGCCAACCGCACGCCTGGTCAGGGACGGAACGCCCTCCAGCGGGTATTCGGTGAAGGTTTGCAGCGCTTCGGCCCCGTCGAGGTGCACATGCTCGCTCCACACTGAGGACACGGTACCGTCGTTCAGCTTCAACTGGGTGCCGGCCAGCAGCGGATGGAATTCCTCCACCCGCACCCCGAGCAGCTCGCGGAAGGCGCCAGGGTACCCGCCGAGCCGGACGTGGTCCTTTTCATCCACGATTCCACTGAAGTAGCTCACCAGCACGGTGGCGCCGGCGGAAGCGGCGGTAGCGATGTTGGCCGCCGCGTGATCGGTCACCGAGTACAGCGTGCAGACCAGCACCAGGTCGTACCCGTCCAGCGGCGCGGACGGGTGCACCATGTCCACGGAGATGCCCCGCAGGTACAGGGACCGGTGGAAGGCGCGCAGCAGGTCCAGGTATTTCACATCGATGCTGGGCTTCGAATCGGTCTCGCTGGCCCACCACGCCTCGTAGTCGAACACGATGGCCGCCCGCGATTCCACCCGCGAACCCCGCACCGGCTCCAGGAGCTTCAGCGCCGCACCGAGGTCCACCACCTCGCGCCACACGCGCGTCTCGCGCCCGCCGTGGGGAACCATCGCCGAGTGGAACTTCTCCGAACCGGCAAAGCTCTGCCGCCACTGGAAGAACATCACGGCGTCTGCGCCACGGCCCACATGGGACAGGGAGTTGCGGAGCATTTCGCCCGGCATCTTCGGCTGGTTGCGCGGCTGCCAGTTCACGGCCGACGTCGAATGTTCCATCAGGATCCACGGGGCACCGCCCGCGATTCCCCGGGTGAGGTCCGCGCTGAACGCCAGTTCCACGTTCCGTTCCGGATCGGCCGCCACGAGGTAGTGGTCGTTGGCGATGACGTCCAGGTCCTTGGCCCAGTCGAAGTAGTCCATGGACTTGGTGGCGCTGGAGGCCATGAGGTTGGTGGTGCAGGGGACATCGGGTGTCACCTCGCGAAGCACCGCCACGAGGTCCCGGTAGTAATCCATCAGCGCCCACGAGTTGAACCGCTGGAAGTCGAGCTGCTGGCCCGGGTTCAGCGTGCTGGGGGCGACGCCGGGCGGCAGGATCTCCTCGAATGATCCGTAGTTCTGGCTCCAGAACGCGGTACCCCAGGCGGCGTTCAGTGCCGCGATGCTGCCGTAGCGCCGCTCCAGCCATACGCGGAAGGCAGCGGCGTCCTCCTCGCCGTAGAACTCGGACACGTGGCACCCAAGTTCATTGTCCACATGCCAGAGTGCCAGCGCCTGGTGGTCCTTGTAGCGTTCGGCCAGCTTGCGGGTAATGCCCTTGGCGTACCGGCGGTAAACGGCCGACGACGGCGTGTAGTGCCGCCGGGAGCCCGGTCCCAGCACAGTGCCGTCAGCCGTGACGGGGAGGATTTCCGGATGCTTGCGGACCAGCCAGGCGGGCGGGGCGGCGGTGGCGGTAGCCAGGGCCACCTTGACACCGATGCCGGCCAGGTTGTCCATCACCTCGTCCAGCCAGGCGAAGTCGTACTGGCCCTCGGCGGGTTCCAACAGTGCCCAGGAGAAAATGCCCACGCTGAGGAAGTTCACACCGACTTCCTTCATCAGCTCCAGATCCTCCAGCCGGACGCTGACCGGCCATTGCTCCGGGTTGTAGTCGCCGCCGAAGGCGATGCCTTCGATGTTGCTCCACACGCTGTCCGGGCCGGAAGTTGCCTGCAAGTTCATGGGACTCCTTTGTCTGCTGCGAGGATGGAACCAGATGGAATGTCAGATGTTTGGAAAACGCTTGCCCAATTTCGGGAATGCCGCTATTGTATCGTTTCAGAAGCCGTGTAAGCCAGCTCACTACCCGCGTTGTAGATGAGATCAGGGATTGCACACATTGAGCAAGGAGGCTCCCGTGATCAACAGAAGGCATTTCCTCACCACCGTCGCCGTCGGCACCGCATCTGCCGGCGTCCTGGCGGCTTGTGGCAATGGTGCCAGCTCCTCCGGGGAGACTGGTTCCGCCGAGAACCCCGTCACTATCAATTACACCTGGTGGGGCAACGACGACCGTGCCGAGCGTACCCGCAAGGCCATCGCCCTGTTCGAGTCGAAGAACCCGGATATCAAGGTCAACGGCAACTTCACCGACTTTGCCGGTTACTGGCAGAAGCGCGCCACCGAGGCGGCAGGCGGCGGCCTGCCGGACGTCATGCAGTGGGACCTGTCCTACCTGCGTGACTACGGCCAGCGCAACCAGTTGCTGGACCTGAGCACCGTCAACATCAACACCGACGCATTTGAGAAGTCCCTGCTGCCCTCCGGCCAGATCCGGGGCAAGACCTACGGCATCCCCACCAGCACCAACGCCTTCGCCGTCTACTACGACCCCGCCAAGCTGGCCTCCCTGGGCATCGCGGAACCCACCGGCAAGTGGACCTATAAGGAATACAACGACTTCCTCACCGAGGTGGGCACCAAGAGCAACGGCGCCCTTTTTGGCGGCACCGATTACACCGGCGTCTGGTGGATGTTCAACATCTGGCTGCGCCAGAACAACATCGAAGCCTTCACCGAGGACGGCAAGCTCGGCTTCAGCAAGGACGACCTGAAGAAGTGGTGGAACTTCACCGCCGAGCTGCGCGGCACCCCCGCAATCGCCTCCGAAGAGCGGGTCACCCAGCTGGCCCCGAAGTCGGCTTTCGGCTCGAACGTCACCGCCACCGAAGTTACCTGGGACAACTTCATGGCCGGCTACCTGGCGGACAGCGGTGCCAAGGAACTGAAGCTGGTTCCGGTCCCGTCCGATGACCCGGACAACCTGGGCCTGTTCCTGAAGCCGTCCATGCTGATGGTGGCCAGCGCCAAGACCAAGTACAAGGATGCTGCCGCCCGGTTCATCGACTTCATGGTCAACGATCCCGAGGTGGGCCAGATCTTCAAGACCTCCCGCGGCGTGCCTGCTTCCAAGACCCAGCGTGACGGCACCACCTTCGAGGGCACCGACAAGCTCGTGGTGGATTACGAGAAGTCCATCGAGCAGTACCTCAAGGACGCCCCCGAGCCGCCGATCGTCGGCTTCGGCACGCTGGAGGCTTCCTTCAAGCGCATCTCCTCGGACCTGAACTACGGCAAGCTGGACATCAACGCCGCCACCGATGCCTGGTTCAAGGAAGCCGAAGACCTCATCAAGCAGAACGCCTGATTCAGGCTCGACTGACGGATTGAACTCGTGACTCAAAGCCCAACCCTGAGCAGGCGTTCGACGACGTCCGCCCCTTCGCAGCTTCGCAAGTCGAAGCGGCGGGGGGCGGACGCCCGCGCCGGTTATACGTTCCTGCTGCCCTGGCTGCTGGGGTTCATTGCCCTGACCGTGGGGCCGATGATTTCCTCGCTGTACCTGTCGTTTACGAACTACAACCTGTTCGAGGCACCGAAGTGGATCGGCCTGGACAACTACACCACCCTGTTCCAGGACGAGAGGTTCCTGCAGTCCGTCGGCGTGACCGTGAACTACGTGGTGTTCGGTACCCCGCTGAAGCTCGCCGCAGCACTGGCTGTGGCGATGCTGCTCAACAGCAAGCGCCGCGGCCAGGGCTTCTACCGGTCCGCGTTCTACGCGCCGTCGCTGATCGGTGCGTCGGTGTCGATCGCGATCGTGTGGAAGGCAATGTTCGGCGACAACGGCCCGGTGGACCAGGGCCTGTCCATCTTCGGGATCAACCTGGGCGGCTGGGTGGGCAACCCGGCGATGACCATGCCGATGTTCATCCTGCTGACGGTGTGGCAGTTCGGCGCCCCGATGGTGATCTTCCTGGCCGGTTTGAAGCAGATCCCGAATGAACTCTATGAGGCTGCATCGATGGACGGTGCCGGTCCGGTGCGGAAGTTCTTCAACATCACGTGGCCGATGCTTTCCCCGGTGATCTTCTTCAACCTGCTGATGGAAACCATCCACGCGTTCCAGATCTTCGCCTCGGCGTACATCATCTCCAACGGTGAAGGCGGCCCCGCCGGATCCACCCTCTTCTACACCCTTTACCTGTACCTGCGCGGCTTCAGCGATTTCCGGATGGGCTACGCCTCGGCAATGGCCTGGCTGCTGGTGATCGTGGTGGGCATCATCACCCTGATCTTCTTCCGCACGTCCAAGTCCTGGGTCCACTACAGCGGTGATTCACGATGACAACCATGGCAACTCCCACCCAGTCCGCCCCGGACGCGAACGTGCCGGTGTACAACCCCAAGTCCGAATCCGTGGGTGCGAAGCGGGCCAAGAGCGTGGCGTTCCACGCCGCTGCCCTGATCCTTACCGCGATCGTGCTGTACCCGGGCCTGTGGATGGTCGCCTCGGCGTTCAAGCCGAACTCGGAGATCGGCGGCGCGAACACCTCGCTGTGGTCGAACAACTTCAGTTTCGACAACTTCGTCACCGCAATGGAGGGCATCGGCGGCGTTTCCACGATGCAGTTCTTCACCAACTCGCTGATCCTGGCGATCGGCGCAGTGGTGGGCACCATCCTCTCGGCGTCCGTGTCGGCGTACGCGTTCGCGCGGATCAACTTCCCCGGCCGTGGAATCTTCTTCGGCATGATGATCGCCACGCTGCTGCTGCCGTTCCACGTGGTGATCATCCCGCAGTACATCATCTTCCAGCAGCTGGGCCTGGTGGACACCTACATCCCGCTGCTGATCGGCAAGTTCCTCGCCGCCGACGCGTTCTTCGTCTTCCTGATGGTCCAGTTCATGCGCGGCCTGCCCGCAGAGCTGGACGAGGCAGCACGCATTGACGGTGCGGGGCACGCACGGATCTTCGGGTCCATCATGCTGCCGCTGATGAAGCCGGCCCTGATCTCCACCTCGATCTTCTCCTTCATCTGGAGCTGGAACGACTTCCTGGGCCCGCTGCTCTACCTGAACACCCCGGAAAAGTACCCGCTGCCGCTGGCACTGCGCCTGTTCGTGGACCAGACCCAGTCCTCGGACTACGGCGCCATGATCGCGATGTCCGTCCTGGCCCTGCTGCCGGTGCTGATCTTCTTCCTGATCTTCCAGCGCTACATTGTCGAAGGCGTCTCCACCCAGGGCCTCAAGGGCTAGGAAAAGAAGATAATGAGCGTCATGGACAGCACCAGACCTGCAAACCACCAGCACGAGCCCGTCCCGGTAAACCGGTTCGCCCTGTTCTCCGAGACCCTGCTCGCCGGGCTGCTGGTGCTGGTACTGTCCCTGCCGCTGGTTACGATCCCCGCCGCCTACGCGGCGGGGATCGCCCACCTGGAACGGCACCTCGCCGGCCGCGACGATTCCGTCCGCGGCCTGTGGGGCACCTTCAAAGCCGCGCTGCCCGGCAGTTGGAAGCTCGGCGCCCTCACTGCGGCAGCCGCCGTCGTGATTGTCCTGAACCTCCTGCTCGCCTGGGTGGGCCAGTTGCCCGGCCGGGAGGTAGTCCTGCCTGCCACCCTGATCCTCGCCGCCTGCGGCGCGATCCTGCTGCTGCGCACTACCGCCGCCTGGCCCAACACCACCCGCACCGTCACCAGCCCGAAAGACGCCTGGCACGCCGCCCTCCAAACCGGCAAAACACTGTCCGTGAAAGACTGGACCGGATCCCTCCTGCTCGCCGCAGCACTCTTCCTCGCCGTCGTCTTCGTCTGGATGCTCGTCGCACTCTTCGTCGTCGTCCCCGGCACGCTGATTCTCGCCGCCGCCGCCATCAAACTCCGCTCCAACCGCGCCTGACCCAACCAACTGCCGCACCCGTCAACGGCGGCCCCCTTTCTCCTCCTGCAGTTCCCACCCGCTACCGAGTTGAGTCCAGACGTGTCAACCGACCGCCAGCGTGCCCACGAGTCCATCGAGCCTGCCAAACGCCAGCCACGCTGGTACCACCCGCTGACCCAGTACAACTACCGGCTCTTCCTTGCCATGCAGCTGGCCGGAAGCGTGGGGGTGTGGATGCAGCGGCTGGCCCAGGACTGGCTGGTGCTGCAGCTGACAGGAAGCCCGGCTGCCGTGGGCGTGGCCGTCGCCCTGCAGTTCCTGCCCATGCTGGTGGTGGGTCCCCTCTCCGGGCTGGTGGTGGACCTGTTCCCCAAACGCAGGATCATGATGGTCTGCCAATCGGTGATCATCCTGCTCGCCCTGGGACTGGCGGCCTGGGTGGCCAGCGGCACCATTACCGTGTGGGCGGTCTACGCCAGCTGCATCGCACTCGGGATCACGTCAGCCATTGACGGCCCGGCACGCCAGGTTTTCGTCAACGAAGTGGTGGGTGACACCTACCTTCGCGCTGCCATCGGCCTGAACAACGCCCTCGCACAACTCGGAGCCATGGCCGGTCCCGCCCTCAGCGGGGTGCTTATCGCCCAGGCAGGCCCTGCCGCCGCCTTTGCCGCGAACTCCGCCGTCGGCCTGCTGGTCCTGGGCCTGGTTGCCGCTGTCCGGACGGGAGAACTGCACCCGAGTGCGCCGGCTGAACGGGGCCGCGGGCAACTGCTGGCCGGCTTCCGTTACGTGCGGGACAGGCCCCGGCTGCTGCTGCTGATCGTGCTGGCCGGCCTGCTGGGGGCCTTCGGCATGAACGGCCCAGTGGTCCTGGCCGCTTTTGCCGACAGGGTGTGGCACAACGGCGTGGAGGGCTTCGGCCTCTTCAATACCGTCAGTGCCGTGGGTGCCCTGGGCGGCGCCCTGCTTGCCGCCCGCCTCAAGAACATGGGGCGCAAGGGCATCGTGGCTGCGGCCGGACTCTTCGGGCTGTCCCAGCTGGTGGCGGCCCTGATGCCGAACCTGGTGCTGTTCACGGCAATGCTGGTTGTGGTGGGACTCATGACGCTCCTCTTCCTGACCAGTGCCGGCACGGCGGTGCAGCTCGAGGCAGACCCGTCCATCCGCGGACGCGTCATGGCGCTGTACCTGCCATTGCTGCTGGGCGGACATGCGTGTGGCGGGTTGCTGGCGGGGTGGCTGACGGAGCAGTTCGGTGTTCGCGCGGGACTGGTAGCCACAGGCGCCCTTGGCATGCTGTCCGCGGCCGTGATCGGCGCGCTCCTTTGGTGGCACGGCAGGCGGTCCGTAAGCCACATGTAGGCCTGGCTCTGATCTTCGGTAAGGGACTCAGGCGCGGGCGGGCTCGAACTTCCAGGCGCCGGGGTGGACGCGGAATTCGCGCCGGGCTCCCTCGTCCCCGCCTTCCGTGACGGAAGGCACGACGGCGGCATCCGGCGTCGGGCCCTTGACCCCGTAGGTGCCGGCGGGCAGGCGCACAACGGCCGTCACTCCGGGCGGCACGGTGCACTCCAGTTCAACGAGTGGTCCGCGGCGCCACCAGCCGGCCTCCACGTGGCCCCCGGCCACGGGAACGGTGCCGCGGGCATGCTCAAGCCGGCACAAGGGCGGCTCGATGAGAAGTTCCGCGCCTCCGGGCGAGCTGAACCGGACACCGAGCAGGTGCTCGAGGATCTCCTTCACCACGGAGGCGGCCCACGCGTGGGACTGGCTGTAGTCCGTCCCCTCCACCAGGTCCCAGGCTTCCCACGTGAAGGTAGCCCCGCGTTCGAGAAGCCGTGCCCAGCCGGGCTGATCCTTGGCGGTGAGGAGGTCCAGGACGGCGTCCGTCCTGCCCTGGGAGAGCAGTGCACGGACCAGGCGGTGGACCGTCAGCGGTCCCTGCCGCATGCCCATGGCGGCGATGCGTGCAGCGTCGCCGGCTGCGTGCTCCGGCGCGGTGATCCCAAGCGAGAGCGGGAACGATGTGGCGTGCTGGGAGGCGTGGGCGCTGGGTGTTCCGTCAACGTATAGGCCGTCCACCATCACCCCGTGCACGCGGAGGCGGGTCCGGATGGCCTCCGCGAGGCTGCGGGCAGAGGCCGCATAGCGGATGGCGGCGTCCTCGTCGCCGGCGGCGCTGCAGAGCCGGGCAGTGGACATCAGGGCGGAGTATGCCTGGGCGTTGACGGTGGTCTTGGCGGCGCAGTCCATGTCATAGCCGAACCGGCCGGGTGCCGGCCAGTCAACGATGCCGTGCAGGTACGGGCCGGAGCCGCCGCCCAGTTCGGTGACCAGTCCCGCCGTCGGGCCGTCCTTCGGAATGTAGCGCACGGCGTAGTCAGCGGTGTCGCGGAGGCGGGGGAGGAGTTCCCGCACCAGCGTGAGGTCACCGGTGCGGAGGTGGTATTCCTCTGCCCACTCGGGAATCATCAGGGAGAAGTCGGGGATGTCCCGCTTGCCGTCCCCGTTGGGGTACACGGCGTTGTAGCGGCCCTTGTCCTCACCCGAGGTCCAGTAGCGCAGCGCGGACCAGCCGAACTCCCGCAACGCCTGGGCGGTGTAGGCGTGCTCGGCGAACAGCGCCATGGTGGCGTAGGAGATATTGACGGCGTCCGCCAGGAACTGGCCCTTTTCCCGGGTGGGCGTGTCCACGAACTGTTCCTGGACACCGTGAAGCGCCGAGTCGCGCAGCAGCGTGAAGACGCCGTCCAGTACCGGGTCCGAGCTGCTGAAGATACCCTCGCCGGGATGCCGGCCGTGGACCACCACAGCCCCCAAACGGGACACCTCCGCGGCCTCCACGCCGGGCAGCTCGAGGTAGCGGAATCCCAGGTGCACGCTCGCCCGGTACTGCTGTGGTCCGGCCGTTTGCGTATACGGAAAGGACATGTCCGTGTTCTGGCTGGCGGTCTTGCCCGCGTCCACCCGGCCGTCGGGCCGCAGGCCGTAGCCCGCCCTAATTATCACTGTCCGGCCCGGAACGCCGTCCATGAAGTCGACCTCCGGCCGTCCCGGCAGGACCCGGCCAAAGTCCGCCACGAGAGTACCGTCGCGGGCGGCCAGGAACTCCCGGGGTGCCACAAACTCCTCATGGAGGAAGGTGCGGCGGGGGTGCAGCCGTGGGAACTCCGGAACGGGATGCGTACCGCAGCTGATGGCCGCGGGCAGCTGTTCGGCGGCAGCCATTGAGGCAGCCGCCTGGCCGTCCAGGTGCTCCACCGGATCGCCCTCGTCATTGCGGTACCCCGATTGGCGGTACGGCGCCTCGCCCGCGGACCAGCCAGGTCCGGAGACGAAGGACTCCCGGCGGCCATCGGTGTACTCAACACCGAGCCTGGCCAGGAGGCCGGGGACTCCGGCGGCGCGGCCCTGCCCCGGCCCGTACCAATGCAGCAGGGCGGTCAGTGGAATCGCAGCCCCAACGGGCTGTTCCGCCAGGACGGACGTGACGTCGGCGGCGTCGTAGTACCCTTCGCCGGGGTAACCGAACGACGTTGTGCTTAAGCAGTGTGTCCCTGCGAGCGACACCTGCGCGTGGTGGTGCGCTGCCACGAAAAGCCGGGCGCGCCGGACCGTTCCGGACAGCTCAAGGGTGGTCCGGAACAGCGTCCATTCGTCCGGTTGGCGGTAGGCAGTGGTCTGCGGCCAGTGGGCCAGGCATGCCCGGGCGTGGTCCTCGCTGGCGTCGAACCGGTGGTCCAGGAGGAGTCCGTCCGCGCCGGCAGTGGCCGGGTTTTCCGGTCCGCCCGTGATCTGCAGCGAGGCGTACTCGGCTTGGCTGCGCGGACCCTGGTGCAGGGCGAGTTTTCCGGCGGCACCGGGCGCTGCGGGCTCGTCCACAACCAGCAGTTCCACGCCGTCCAGGGACACCCGGATGGAGCGCCCGTCGTCGGCGACTTCGATGTCCTGCCAGACGCCGGCGACGAGGTCCTTGCCGGGCAGGCGCTCCTGGAGGACTCGCTGGTCCCGGTCAGCCTGGCCGCGGGCAAGGACAGGAGTTTCCAGGATGGCCGGAGCCGGGCTATCCCAGTGCGGTGCCTGCCGGAGGACCACTTCCCCCGCCGTGTTCAGTTCCAGCAGCAGCCCGGTGCCGGGGCCGGTGCTCCGCAGGATCAGCCCGGCCCAGCCCATGACCGGCCGGAGCCGGGCCATGAGGCGGAAGCTTCGCAGGGGAGGGCACGGAATAGGCAGGAAGGGGGAGCCAGCCACCCGGAGCGCCCGGTCCAGGACTTCCAGGGGCGCGCGTCCCCCCTGAGCCCTTCGGATCCAGTCCGCCTCCCAGGCTGCATCCGTGAGCCCGGTGCTGAAAGGCTGCGGGGCGGACCAGGGGCCGGGGATACCTGCGGCATCCCGGACCTGGACGCGCCACGCATAGTCCGCGTCGTCGTCGAGCGCGGGGCCCTCATACGGAATGCCCTGCGTGGCGGCGGAAGGCACAAGCCCGGAGGACCACAGCCGGCGGCCCAGGCCGTCCTCCACCACCAGCTCGTAGCCCGCCTGCAGGGCGGCGGCCGGATCACCGCCCTCGGCGAGTTCCAGCCGCCAGGAAAAGGACGGGCGGGCGGACGCCGTGAGGCACGCTGCAAGTCCGTCGGTGAGCAGCCCGGCGGCATGCAGGTGCCCTGTGCCGTCCGCCAGCCGGGGGAGGGTGGTCTCAGGAGCGGACTCAGCCGCAAGGGGGGTGGCGGGTGTTCTGCCGTGAAGCGGTGCCATCAGGAAGCCGGAACCGGGAACGCGGTGGGGGTGGAAGAGGCCCAGGGCAACCCCAGCTCGCTGAACGTGGCGTGTTGCCGTCCGGCGCGTTCCAGGGCGTCCTCGATGCCAACCACGACGGCGTGGGCTGCTTCGCCGTCGCCCTCCCACCGGACATGGGCGGCATGGATCGGCGTGGGAAGCGGGGCGGTCCGCACGGCTTCCAGCACGAGCATGAAGGCGCCGCTGTCCTCCAGCGAGCTGATGAGCGGGGCACCCTGGTTCCGGTGGGCCAGCAGGTTCCCGGTAAGGTCGTCCCGGCCATACGCCTGTTCCGTGCGGCCCGCTGCCGTCTCCACTGTGAGCCGGTCCTCCGTGTAGTGGAACACAGCCGTTCCGGCCGAGCCCTGGAGCGTCACGTAGGGCTCCACGGATTCCGTGGCGCAGATGGTGAGGGCGCAGGTGATGGGCAAGCCGGCTGCGGTACGGATCCGGATGACAGAGGTATCGTCCGACTCGATATCGTTCGCGCGGTACAGCTCTGTTTCAAGCGAGGCGATGTCCGCGGTGGTGCGGGCGCCGGCGATGCGCAACGCCGTGGCCACGGCGTGGGCCAGCGGGTTCGTGGCAACGCCGTCCACCACATCGACGCCGTTCATGCTGCGCTTTCCGGCCCAGCGCGAACGCTTGTAGTAGGCCTTGTCCCGCACCCACCGGCCCGTGGCCGAGATGCCCTGCAACGTGCCGATGGTGCCTGCCACCAGCAGCTCTTCGATAGCCGGCAGGGCGTGCGAGCCGAGGCTTTGGAATCCGATCTGCACACTCCTGCCCGAGGCGCGGGCTGCCTCGCCCAGGCGGGCATAGTCGGCCAGCGACGCGACGGGCGGCTTCTCCAGGTACAGATCCGCCTGCGTGCCCAGCGCGGCCAGCGCCAGCGGGGCGTGGGTCTGGATTGGGGTGGCCACGATGATGACGTCAAGGGACGGCGTCTCCGCGAGCAGTTCTTCGAGGCCCGGAAAAACAGCGGCCGACGGCGGTACCGCCCCCGGTGCCGGCGGCTGCGGGTCCGCAACGGCCACGAGTTCGACGGCGCCGGCCGCCTGCAGGCGCTCAAGGTTGCGGAGGTGGTGGGTGCCGAAACCGTGGACGCCTACCAGGGCCACGCGGGCGGAACCGCCCGGACTTTCGACAGTACCGGCGGCAGGGAGGTCTTCCGCGGGCGGGGTTTCAGTGGGGGACGGCAAAGAGGTGCCGGACGGCGTTGCCATGGTTCTCCGTTCTGCCTTTCAAGCACAGGTGTGTAAGCGCGCACAGTAGGGCAGCAAACGCTTTCCAATAATTAGTGTGCGTCATACAGCTGGTGAACGTCCATCTATGTAACGATTCAAAAAAGCGCTTGACCATGCTGCTGCCGGCGGTCTAGATTTCGAGAAACCGATTACTCACGTGACGCGGACCACTTCCGGATTCGCTTCTGCAACGATGGAGAACTGAAGGGAGTTGTGCCATGCTGTCCGGAACCTTCAGCGCCAAAGCGTACTCATTCTTTGACACCCTCCTCTGGATTGCCTGCCTGAACCTGTTGTGGCTTGCCTTCGCGCTGCTCGGAGCAGGCGTGCTTGGGGCCGGGCCTGCCACGGCGGCCGCCCAGATACTGGTCCGGAAGCGCGCCCGCGGGGAGGCGGCCCCGCTGGTCCGGGACTTTGCGCGCAATTATGGCCGCAATTTCTTCCGAACCAACGCCCTCGTGTTGCCTGTTGTGGCAGTGGCCGTGGTTCTGGCCATGAACTGGAACTACTTCGCCGGTTCCGCTGATGTGTTCTCCCAGCTGATGGCTGCCGGAATCTTCGTGTCAGCCATCTTCCTGGCGGGCGCCGTCTGCTACCTGTTTCCGATGTACGCCCGCTACGAACTGCCCCTGCCGCAGTACCTGCTGATGTCCAGCCGGTTTGCCGTCCGGCATCTGGCCGGCACGGTGATCCTGTTGTTCATCTCGGCAGTGGTGGTCTACGCCAGCAGTACCCTGCCGGGGCTTATTCCGTTCTTCAGCGTCGGCGCCTGGCTTTTCGCCACCGGCTGGCTGTGCGACCGCTTCTTCACCGCGAACGACGAATTCGTTGCCGCCACCATGGCACCTGCCGGCACCCAAGCCGGCAAGCTGCGGGAAGCGCCTGCCGCCTGACCCGCCCGTTTCCTGAAAACGCCCTGCAGACCTGCCGGGCAGGGAATGAAACGTATCAAAAATAGTTGTTCCCTGGTCTTAGACCCCAACGAAGTGGAAAAGGAAAACCATGATCCGCAGGAAATTCTCCCTTGCCGCCGCCGTCGTGACGGCCTCCGCCATTTCGCTCACCGCATGCAGCGGCGGCGAAACCCCGGCAGCAGACCTCACGACAGTATCCATCATGGCGCCGTTCCTTGAAGCGCAGCCGCCGAGTGCCGACGGCGCCGTCCAGAAGAAGCTGGAGGAGCTCACGGGCAAGGACGTCAATATCGCCTGGACACCCAATTCCTCCTACGAGGACAAGACAAACATCACCCTGGCCGGATCCGGGATTCCGCACATCATGGTCATCCAGGGCAAAACCCCGGGTTTCGTCAAGAACGCCGAAGCCGGCGCCTTCTGGGACCTGACGGACAAGCTTGACGACTACCCCAACCTGAAGACGACCTTCCCGGAGATCCAGCAGAATGCCAGCGTCAACGGCAAGGTCTACGGCGTCTTCCGCGGACGCGCCCCCATGCGGGCCGCCGTGATGTTCCGCCAGGACTGGCTGGACAAGCTGGGCCTTGAGGCGCCCAAGACCACCGAGGACCTGTACAAGGTGGCAAAGGCCTTCACTGAGCAGGATCCCGACGGCAACGGCCAGGACGACACCTGGGGCATCACCATCCCCAAGTGGGGCGCCCTGGGAACCAACAGCCCTTACGACTTCATCGAGACCTGGTACGGCGCCGGAAACCGGTGGACCGAAAAGGACGGAAAGCTCATCCCGAGCTTCGAAACCGAGGAATTCCTCGAGGCCAACCGGTTCGTCAAGAAGATGGTGGACGAAAAGCTCATCAACCCGGACTTCGCCACGTTCGACGGCACCAAGTGGAACGAACCGTTTTTCAACGGCAAGGGCGGCATCATCGTGGACGTCGACTCCCGGGTGAGCGTCCTGGTCAACCTCTTCAAGCAGGCGGACCCGAACAACTTCGAAAACAAGGTGGGCTTCGTGGGCAACCTCGAGGGCCCGGACGGTGAACTCCACGCCCACCCCACGGACGGGTACTCCGGCTTCCTGGCCGTCCCCAAGGCCAGCGTCCGCACCGAGGCGGAGCTGGACAAGGTGCTCGAATTCCTGAACACCCTGAACAGCAAGGACGTTGCCATCCTGCTGAACAACGGCATTGAGGGGGTCAACTTCACCGTGGAGGACGGCAAGGCTGCCACCATCAAGCCCGAAACCGAGGAAGGCAAGGTGGTCAATACGGACATCAAGAGCTACCCCCAGCTCGGCATGAACGTGAAAGGCAACGAGTTCTACCCGGTCAAGCAGGCCACGGACTACGAGCAGCAGGTCTTCGACAAGCGCACCGAAGTAATGGCCCGGGACCTTGAGAGCGCCGTCTACAATCCGGCCGCCCCCTACGTCAGCGCCACCTACGTAGCCAAGGGTGCGCAGCTGGACAACATCGTGGCAGACGCCCGGATCAAGTACCTGGCCGGCCAGATCGACGAGCAGGGCCTGAAGGATGCCATCAAGCTGTGGAACACCAGCGGCGGTGACAAGGTCAAGGAAGAAATCAACAAGCTCTGGCAGGACAACAAGTAGTGGCGGCGCCCGTCGTCGAGGCTGAGGCCTCGGGGCGGGCGGCCTCCCGGCCGCCCGCCCGGGAACGGAAGAACGGCAGGTTCTCCGTCCATTTCGCGCACTACAAGTGGCTGTACCTGCTGCTGCTGCCGGGTGTCCTGTACTTCGCCATCTTCCGATACGGCCCCATGTACGGGGTGTCCATCGCGTTCAAGGACTACGTCCCGTTCCTGGGCATCAACGGCAGCCCGTGGGTGGGGTTCCAGCATTTCCAGGACTTCTTCGCCAACCCCGACTTCCCGCGGTTGCTGTGGAACACGCTGGTCCTGGCGTTCCTGAACCTGGGCATCGCGTTTCCGCTGACCATTGTGCTGGCCCTGCTGCTCAATGAGGTCCGCCTGACGATCCTCAAGCGCACGGTCCAGACCCTGGTGTACATCCCGCACTTCCTGTCCTGGACCATCGTCGCGTCACTGAGCTTCCTGCTGTTCGCACTGGACATCGGCCCGCTGTTCCAGTTCCTCAACACCGTGATGGGCACCAACACCGACTTCCTGTCAGACCCTGCCTGGTTCCGGCCGCTCATCGTGCTCCAGGAAATCTGGAAGAACACCGGCTGGGGCACCATCATCTTCCTGGCCGCGCTGGCCACGGTGGACCAGGACCAGTACGAGGCAGCCATTATCGACGGCGCCGGAAGGTTCCGCCGGGTCTGGCACATCACCCTGCCCGGAATCAGGTCCACCATCATCGTGATGCTGATCCTGGCGATCGGGCAGATGCTGAACACCGGGTTCGAGCAGATCTACCTGATGACCAACGCCCTGAACCGGGAGGTGGCCGATGTCTTCGATACCTACGTCTATTTCGTGGGCATCACCCAGGGCGCGTACAGCTACTCCACAGCCGTGGGCCTGTTCAAGGCCGTGGTGGGAATCGTGCTGATCTTCGGCACCAACGCCCTGGCCAAGCGGTTCAACCAGAGCGGACTGTTCTAATGAAGATCCACAACACCACCGGCGGCCGAATTTTCGACGCCGCGAACTACGTATTCCTGTCCCTGGTCGGCATCGTCACGCTGCTGCCGTTCGTCTACGTCTTTGCCGGGTCCTTCGCCACCGAGGCCGAGATCACCCGGCGGGCGTTCTTCGTCTGGCCGGAGCAGTTCACCCTGGGCTCCTACGAGTACATCTTCTCTACCCCGGCGTTCACCCGGGCCCTGGTCACCACCGTCCTGGTCACCGCCGTCGGCACCCTGGTCCAGCTCGCGCTGACGGTCACCATGGCGTACCCGCTGGCCAAGAAGACCCTGCGCGGCCGGAAGGTGATCCTGTCCCTGGTGGTCTTCGCCATGGTGTTTTCGGGCGGCATGATCCCCACGTTCCTGCTGGTCAAGGATCTGGGCCTGCTGAACTCCTACTGGGCGCTGATCCTGCCGGCGGCGATCAACCCGTTCAGCCTGATCATCATCAAAAACTTTTTCCAGGAACTCCCCGCGGAGCTGGAGGAATCGGCGAAGATGGACGGCGCCACCGAGATCGGCATCCTGTGGCGGATCCTGCTGCCGCTGTCCAAACCGGTCCTGGCCACCTTCGCGCTCTTCTACGCGGTGGGTATCTGGAACGACTTCATGTCACCGCTGCTCTACCTCAGCGACAACAGCAAGTGGACCCTGCAGATGTACCTCCGCCAGGTCACCGCGGCCTCCGACCTCCTGGGAACCGGCAACGTGGACCCCGCCTACATCCCGCCGGAACAGGGGATCAAGTTCGCAGTGATCGTGGTGGCGACCCTCCCGATCCTGATCTTCTACCCGTTCCTGCAAAAACACTTCGCCAAAGGCATGCTCATCGGCTCCGTCAAAGGCTAGAACAAGAGAAAGCAACACCATGAAAATCCTCCTCGCCGGCGACTCCACGGTCGCAAACTGCCCCACCCACGAGTACCCCATGAGCGGCTGGGGGGCGAAACTTGCCCCGCTCACCCATACCTGGGCCGCCGTGCACAACTTCGCCAAGGGCGGGGCCAGCACCGAATCGTTCCGTGAGGACGGACTCTGGGGGAGCCTGCTGGATGAAACAGGCGAGGGCGACCTGGTGCTCATCCAGTTCGGCCATAACGACCAGAAAAATCAGCACCTGGCCGCACGGACCGGCTACGCCGCCAATCTGCGCACCATGGTGGGCGAAGTGCGGGACCGGGGCGCTGCTCCCGTGCTCTGCACCTCAGTGGAGCGCCGGCACTTCCTGGACACGCCGTCGTCGGACGCTGCCTTGGAAGAAAGCCTGGAAGACTACCCGGAAGTGGTCCGCGAGATCGCCCTGGAGCTGGGGGTTCCACTGATCGACCTCAACACCTGGACAAGGTGCCTCTACGTGGGCCTGGGCCGCGGCGGCTCCATCAGCCTGTTCTGCCACTTCGGCCCCGGGGAGCATGCGCACTGGCCCGGCGGCCTCACGGACAACACGCACTTCTCCCAGAAGGGGGCCGCGCTGGTGGCCGGGGAAGTCGCGCGGCAGCTGGGACGGCTGGGCTTCGGGCCGCAGGCACGCGAGCTAAGCACGACGGCGGGACGGGCCTAGGTGCGATCGGCAGGCACGGCAACCAGCGTCCTGTACAGCAATCCGCTTGCCGGTCCGGAGGATGTGGCGGACTGGATCGCCGAAGGGCCTCTGGGGTTAGGGACGCACCATGGCGCCCTGGAGCTGTCAGGGCTGCTGGACGACGGGGAATTCGGCGACCACGCGCACTGGACGTTCTGGTGTCCCAAGGAGTTCCCGGACTGCATCCGGATCAGCTGGGAGTTCATGCCCCTGGCCGAGCCGGGGCTGGCCATGCTGTTTTTCGCCGCCGCCGGGCAGGACGGGGTGGACCTCTTTGCCCCGGAACTGGCGCAACGGACCGGCTACTACCCGCAGTACCACTCGGGCGATATCGACGCGTTGCACGTGTCCTATTTCCGGCACAAGTTTGAGTCGGAGCGTGCTTTCCGCACGTGCAACCTCCGCAAGAGCGCCGGCTTCGAGCTTGTGGCCCAGGGCGCCGATCCGCTCCCGCCTGCGGAGGACGCCAACGGCTTCTACCGCCTGGAGGTGGTCAAGGACGGCCCGCGCGTGGCTTTCGCCATCAACGGCCTGCCGCTCTTTGAGTGGCATGACGCCTCGGACAAGATCCTCGGCGGCGGCCGGATCGGGTTCCGCCAGATGGCTCCGCTCCGGGCGGCCTACCGCAACCTGGTGGTGGAAAAGCTCTAGGCCTTTCCGGTGCTTTGCCGGACCACCAGCTCCGGGGTGAACACCACGGCGCGGTGGGTGGGGTTCTGCGATTCCACTTCTTCGGACAGCAGTTCGATGGCGGTCCGCCCCAACGCCTCCGTGGGCTGCCGGATGGAGGACAGTGGAACGACGGCGGACACGGCAAAGTCGATGTCGTCGTAGCCGATCAGCGCCACATCCTCGGGGATGCGGAACGTGTGCGTCATGGTCAGGGACTGCATAACGCCCAGGGCCAGGAGGTCGTTTGCGCAGAAGATGCCGTCCGGGAGCTCGTCCCTGCCCCGCTGCACCAGCATGTTGCCCACGCTGCGGCCGGCCAGGACGGTCATCCCCTCGGAGGTGAGCACTTCCAGCGTGGCGCCGGGCTCTTCCTGCACCGCGCGCTGCGCACCCTGCAGGCGGTCGGCCACCTGCCGGATGTCGGTGGGTCCGCCCACGAAGGCGAGCCGGCGGCGGCCCGTGTCCAGCAGGTGCCGGGCGGCGAGGTACCCGCCGGCGTCATCATCTACTGCCACGGAGCTGAACTTGGACTCGTCCGCGAGGCGGTCCACCAGGACAGTGGGCACGCCGCGTTCGCGGAGCAGGTCCAGGCGTTCGGTCACGTCGCCCACGGGGGAAATCAGCAGGCCCTGGACCCGTTGCTCCTGGAACAGGTCGATGTAGTTGGCCTCGCGGCCGGCATCGTGGCCGCTGTCACCGAGCAGCACCGCGCTTCCCTGCAGGGCTGCCGCATCCTCCGCGGCCCGCACCACGGAAGTAAAGAACGGGTTGCCCACGTCCAGCACAATCAGCCCCACGGTACGGCTGTGGCCGGCACGCAGCTGCCGCGCGGCGTCATTCCGGACGAACCCGAGCTCGTCAATGGCCTTCAGCACGCGTTCCTTGGTGCGCTGGGACACCCTGTCCGGGTAGTTCAGCACATTCGAGACAGTGCCGACCGCCACGCTGGCATGGGTGGCGACGTCCTTGATGCTGGCTGTGCGGTTCATGATTCTCCGTGCTGGTGGTCCAAGTGCGCCGCGAACCTGCCCCCTCGGGAACGGGGAGCGGGAATGCTTGACACCTACTTCCGTCAAGAGTACTTTGAATCGTAACAATGAAACGATTCAAAGATTCGCGAGTTCAGGAGAATTCCAAATGAGGGTGTGCTTCCGGTCATCGATCAAGCCAGCGCTGATCGAGGAGTACAGGCGGCGGCACGCCGCCGTGTGGCCGGACATGCTCCGTGCCCTCAAGAAAGCGGGGTGGAACAACTACTCCCTGTTCCTGGGTGCGGACGGCCTGCTGGTGGGCTACGTGGAGTGCGACGACTTCGACGCAGCCCGCGCCCGCATGGCCCTTACCGACGTGAACACCCGCTGGCAGGCCGAGATGGCCACCCTGTTCGAAAACTCCGGCCAGGCGCCCGATGAAGGGTTCCAGGTCCTTGAGGAAGTCTTCAACCTGGACGCCCAGCTGGCGGCGGCAGATACCACTGCTTCCCGGAGCACAACTTCCTGGAGCGCAACCGGCAGCTCCAGCAGCGGGGCCAACAACAAACCATCACAGAACACAACACCGAAAGAACCATCATGAATGACGTAGCAACGGCGCTGGGCAGGCTCGGGGAGCTTGCGATCGAGGTCCCCTCGTGGGCCTATGGCAATTCAGGAACCCGGTTCAAGGTGTTTGGCGCCCCCGGCACTCCGCGGACTGTGCAGGAAAAGCTGGCGGATGCCGCGAAGGTGCACGAACTGACCGGCCTGGCACCCACGGTGGCCCTCCACATCCCGTGGGACAAGGTTGATGATTACTCTGCCCTGAAGGAGTACGCGGCCGGCCTGGGTGTTGGACTGGGAACCATCAACTCCAACACGTTCCAGGACGACGAGTACAAGTTCGGCTCGCTGACCTCCTCCAACGAGGCTGTCCGCCGCCGCGCAATCGACCACCACCTGGACTGCATCCAGATCATGCACGCCACGGGGTCGAAGGATTTGAAGATCTGGCTGGCTGACGGCACGAACTACCCGGGCCAGGACGATATCCGCGGCCGCCAGGACCGGCTGGCCGAGTCGTTGCAGGAAATCTACGCCGCGCTCGGTGACGGGCAGCGCCTGGTGTTGGAGTACAAGTTCTTCGAGCCGGCTTTTTACCACACCGATGTTCCGGACTGGGGCACCTCCTACGCCCAGACCCTCGCACTCGGCGAGAAGGCGTTTGTCTGCCTGGACACCGGCCACCACGCCCCGGGCACCAACATCGAGTTCATCGTGATGCAGCTGCTGCGCCTGGGCAAGCTGGGCTCGTTCGACTTCAACTCCCGTTTCTACGCCGACGACGACCTGATCGTGGGTGCCGCGGATCCGTTCCAGCTGTTCCGCATCATGCATGAGGTGATCCGCGGCGGCGGGTACGGCAAGGATTCCGGCGTGGCCCTCATGCTGGACCAGTGCCACAACCTGGAAGAAAAGATCCCGGGCCAGATCCGCTCGGTCCTGAATGTCCAGGAGATGACCGCCCGCGCCCTGCTGGTGGACACCGAAGCCCTGAACGAGGCACAGCGCGCGGGGGATGTCCTGGCCGCAAACAGCATCTTCAATGATGCCTTTTACACCGACGTCCGGCCCATGCTGGCCGAGTGGCGGGAATCCCGCGGCCTGCCCGCGGACCCGATCGCTGCCTATAAGGCCAGCGGGTACCAGAAGAAGATTAACGAGGACCGCGTGGGCGGCCAGCAAGCCGGATGGGGCGCCTGATAGCTATGACGAACAAGACTGTTGAAGACCTGATTTCCCGTTCCAACCGCCTGGGCGCGGACAAGCGGAACACCAACTTCGCCGGCGGCAACACGTCCGCGAAGGGCACCGAGAAGGACCCGGTGACCGGTGAGGACGTGCAGCTGCTGTGGGTCAAGGGCTCCGGCGGGGACCTGGGCACCCTGAAGGCGGAAAACCTGGCCGTCCTGCGGCTGGACCGGCTCAACGCCCTGAAGAAAGCCTACCCGGGCGTGGAGCGTGAAGACGAGATGGTGGCCGCGTTCGATTACTGCCTGCACGGCAAGGGCGGCGCCGCCCCCTCGATCGATACGGCCATGCACGGGCTGGTGGACGCCGCGCACGTGGACCATCTGCACCCGGATTCGGGAATCGCGATCGCGACGGCGGTGGACGGCGAGGCGCTGACCACGAAGATCTTCGGCAACAAGGTGGTCTGGGTTCCCTGGCGCCGTCCCGGGTTCCAGCTGGGCCTTGACATCGCCGCGATCAAGGAAGCCAACCCGCAGGCCGTCGGCACCATCCTGGGCGGCCACGGCATCACCGCCTGGGGCGTCACCAGCGAAGAAGCCGAGCAGAACTCGCTCTGGATCATCGACCAGGCCGAAAAGTACATCAAGGAAAACGGCAAGGCCGAGCCGTTCGGCGCCAAGCTGACCGGTTACGGCGCCCTGCCGGAAGCCGAACGCCGCGCCAAGGCCGCCGCCCTGGCACCGGTGATCCGCGGCCTGGCCTCCACGGACAAGCCGCAGCTGGGGCACTTCAGCGATGACGCCGTCGTCCTTGAATTCCTGGAAGCCGCCGGGCACCCGCGCCTGGGCGCCCTGGGCACCTCCTGCCCGGACCACTTCCTGCGCACCAAGGTCAAGCCACTCATCCTGGACCTGCCCGCCGACGCCTCAATCGAGGACTCCATCGCCCGGCTGCACGAGCTGCACGCCGACTACCGCAAGGACTACCAGGCCTACTACGACCGCCATGCGGACGAAAACAGCCCGGCTTTGCGCGGCGCCGACCCCGCAATCGTGCTGGTCCCCGGTGTTGGCATGTTCTCCTTCGGCAAGGACAAGCAGACCGCCCGCGTCGCCGGCGAGTTCTACATCAATGCCATCAACGTGATGCGCGGCGCCGAGGCCATCTCGACCTACTCGCCCATCGAGGAATCCGAAAAGTTCCGGATCGAGTACTGGGCCCTGGAGGAAGCCAAGCTGGCCCGCATGCCCAAGCCCAAGTCCCACGCCACCCGCATCGCGCTGGTCACCGGAGCGGCGTCGGGAATCGGCAAGGCCATCGCCACCCGCCTCGCCGCGGAAGGCGCCTGCGTGGTCATCGCCGACCTGAACCTCGAAAACGCGCAGAACGTGGCCGAGGAACTCGGCGGCTCCGACGTCGCCATCGGTGTCCAGGCCGACGTCACTGACGAAGCCCAGGTTGCAGCGGCCATCGACGCCGCCGTGCTGGCCTTCGGCGGCGTGGACCTGGTGGTCAACAACGCAGGCCTGTCCATTTCCAAGCCGCTGCTGGAGACCACCGAAAAGGACTGGGACCTGCAGCACAACGTTATGGCCAAGGGCTCGTTCCTGGTGGCCAAGGCCGCCGCCAGGGTGATGATTGCCCAGGGCATGGGCGGGGACATCATCTACATCTCCTCGAAGAACTCCGTGTTCGCCGGCCCGAACAACATCGCCTACTCCGCCACCAAGGCAGACCAGGCCCACCAGGTCCGACTGCTCGCGGCCGAGCTGGGTGAGCACGGCATCCGGGTCAACGGCATCAACCCCGACGGCGTGGTCCGCGGCTCCGGTATCTTCGCCGGCGGCTGGGGCGCCAAGCGGGCCGCGGTGTACGGCGTAGAAGAGGAGAAGCTGGGCGAGTACTACGCGCAACGCACTTTGCTCAAGCGCGAAGTCCTGCCTGAGCACGTGGCCAACGCCGCCGCGGTGCTCACCAGCAACGAACTGTCCCACACCACCGGCCTGCACATCCCCGTGGACGCTGGCGTGGCCGCCGCCTTCATGCGATGAGCAGCACAGCACGCAACGGCAAATCCGCTCCGGCTCCGGCCGGGGCGGATTCCGCCGCTGTCCCTGGTGTGTTTGCCGCGGTCGATATCGGCGCTTCCTCCGGCCGGGTCATTTTGGGCCGGGTTGCGGAAGGCTGCGTGCAGCTCGAGGTGGTGCACCGCTTCCCGAACGGCGTGGTGGAGATCGACGGCGGCCTCCGCTGGAACTTCGACGCCCTCTTCGCGGAGGTGCTTGAGGGGCTTCGAACCGCAGCCACGGTCGCGGCCGTCCAGGGCGAGACCATCGCCAGCATCGGCATCGACACCTGGGCCGTGGACTACGGCCTGGTGGATGCGGACGGAAAACTCATCGCCCAGCCGTTCAGCTACCGCGATGGCCGCAGCAGCGCCGCCGTCGACCCCGTCCACCAAAAGCTGGATCCGGCCCGCCTTTACGCAACCACGGGCCTGCAGTTCCTGCAGTTCAACACCATCTACCAGCTTGCCACTGAGGAAAACCTGGACGGGCTCCAGGCGCTGCTGATCCCGGACCTGATCGCGTTCCTCCTCACCGGGGTCCGCCGAACCGAGGCCACCAACGCCTCCACCACGGGGCTGTTCGATGCCGTGGCGGGGGAGTGGGCCACCGAATTCCTGGCCGCACTGGGCCTGGGCACAGACCTGTTTCCGCCGCTGATCCAGCCGGGCGAAAGCGTGGGCATGCTCCTGCCGGAGATCGCCGCCCAGGTGGGTCTGCGGCAGGACACCAAGGTGGTGGCCGTAGGCTCGCACGACACCGCCTCCGCCGTAGCCGCCGTTCCCGCCCAGGAAGAGGACTTCGCGTACATCTCCTCCGGCACGTGGTCCCTGGTGGGACTTGAGCTCAGACACCCGGTCCTCACAGAGGCAAGCCGTGACGCGAACTTCACCAACGAACGCGGCGTGGACGGCACCATCCGCTACCTGCGCAACATGGGCGGGCTTTGGCTACTGAGCGAATGCCAGCGGACCTGGGCAGCCCAAGGCTTCCAGCCGGAACTCCCTGCCCTGTTGCAGTCAGCCGCCGCGCTGCCGCCGGGCGGACCCCGGATCAACCCGGATGATCCCTGCTTCATCGCCCCGGACCACATGCCGGCGCGGATCCTCGCAGCCGCCCAGGCTGCGGGCGATGTCCTGCCGGATGATCCGGCCGCCATCACCCGGTGCATCATGGACAGCCTCGCCGCCGGATATGCCCGGACCCTGGCTGATGCCGAGCGCCTGGCCGGCCGCGCCGTGGACGTGGTGCACGTGGTGGGCGGCGGTTCGCAGAACACCCTGCTTTGCCAGCTCACGGCGGACGTCACGGGCCGTCCGGTTGTTGCCGGACCGGTGGAAGCCACGGCACTCGGCAATCTCCTCATCCAGGCCCGGGCAGCCGGAGCGCTGGCGGGCGGACTGCCTGAACTTCGCAAAATCATCAGCGCGGGAACCAGCCTGCGCCGTTACGAGCCCGCCGACCGGACTGCACCTACCTATTCCGCTTCCAGGGATTGAACATGTGAACATCTACGGCTCCAAGGCGCCCGGAATTCCGGTTCCGGCGTGGCCAAGGGGATCGAGGTCTACAGGTTCAACAACCATGAGGGCGGCCAGGAGCGCCACTGAATCAGGCAGCTGCTGTTTCTGCGCAAGATTTTGGGGTAAGTTCCTCCTGAAGGCTTGAGAAAACGGTTTCCGAGCCGCGGGACAAGGAACCATGAAGAAACTCAGCAGGACGAGCATCGCTGCCTACGGCGCCGGTGATGCGGCGAACAGCATGATCATCAGCACCGCCAACATGTTCCTGCTGGTCTATTACACGGACGTGGCAGGGATCGGGGCGGCAGCGGCCGGGACACTGCTGGTGGCGGCTCGGGTCTTCAACGCCTTCGCCGATGTTGCCGCCGGTCGCATCGTGGACCGGGTGGACGGCAGGCGCTGGGGCAAGTTCCGCCCGTTCCTGATGTTCGGGTTCATTCCGCTGCTGCTGAATGCGGCGGTGTTCCATGTGCCGGATGTGGAGCCGGGCCTGAAGCTGCTGTATGCCTACTGCACCTATGGCCTTGTGTGCCTTGCGTACAGCGTGGTCAACGTCCCCTACGGCTGCCTGGTGGGAGCCATGACCCAGGAGCCAAGGGAGCGGGCCCGGCTCGCCGGTGCCCGGACCATCGGCGGCCTCTCGGTCGGTGCAACCCTGGGCTTCGTGGTCGCACCGCTGTTGGGATCCGGCGGGAACATGCAGCAGATCTTTACCATCATGACCCTGGTCTTCGCGGTGGTGGGGTCCGGGCTCTACCTGTTTACCGGCGTCGCCTGCCGCGAGCAGATCGGCGGCAGCATTCCCAAAATCACCCTGCGCCAGAGCGCGGACGCGCTGAAGGTCAACTCGCCGCTCGTGGTGCTCTGCGCCAGTTCGGTGCTGTTTGTGACGGGTGCCAGCGCCACTGGCGCCGCGCAGTTCTTCTACCTCCGCGACGTCCTCTCCCGCGTGGATCTTTTCCCCGTCATGGCGGCGACACAGGTGGCAATCACCCTCTTACTCGCCGTCGTGATGCCGCGCATTGTGGGGAGGTGGGGCAAGAAGGCCATCTATACGGCAGGCGGCTGTGCCGGGGGCGCCGGCGGGCTCATCGTCTTCCTTGCTCCGGCAGACGCGCCGTGGCTGGCCGTGGCCGGAATTGTCCTGGCGCAGCTGTCCTCCGCATCGGTGGGCATTGTCACCTGGGCGCTGATCGCGGACACCGTGGAGTACGGCGAATGGAAGACCGGCGTCCGGGTCCAGGGCATCAACTACGCGCTGCTGGCCGCAACGCGGAAGCTGGGTATGGGCTTCGGCGGGGGAGTGGTCGCCTTCTCCCTGGCCTGGGGCGGCTATTCGTCAGTGCTTTCGGAGCAGGCGGATCCTGCCCTGCTGGCCATCCGGGCCGCCGCCGGCCTGCTGCCCGCCGCGCTGGTGTTTGCCGGCGCCGGCATCATGTACTGGTACCGCCTCACGGACGAGAAACATGCGGAGCTGGTGGCCGGACTCCAGGGATCCCGCTAGCAATATGGCGGACATAATTTTGCACCTCGGCGTGCCGGGGTTATGGTCTTTTCCATGACTAACCGTTGGTATGCGTATTTTTCGTTGGCTCTGGAGGGGCCCGCGTCTAACTGACACGCATCCAACTACCTTCAGAGCCAACAGGGGCAGGGATCATTCTCTGCCCTTCGCCGTTTCTCCGGCGGGTTCTGAACCGGGCCCGCTTCCCATCTGGAACAGGACCCGAAACCATGAGCACCGCAACAGCATCAGCAGCAAAATCCACCTCGAACCTGCGCGTCAGCGAATTCACCGCGCTGCCCTCCCCGTCCGACCTCATCGCGGAACTGCCGCTTGACGCAAAGGTGGCAGACGTCGTCGAACGCGGACGCGATGAAGTCCGCGCGGTCATGGACGGAGTGGACAACCGCCTCCTGGTCATCGTGGGTCCCTGCTCCATCCACGATCCCAAGGCAGGGCTGGAATACGCCCGCCGGCTGGTCGGCCAGGCCGGGAAGCACAAGGAAGACCTGCTGGTGGTCATGCGGACCTACTTCGAGAAGCCCCGCACTACCGTTGGCTGGAAGGGCCTGATCAACGATCCCCGGCTGGACGGCAGCCACGACATGGTGACCGGCCTCCGGACCGCACGGCACTTCCTGCAGCAGGTCACCGCCCTTGGCCTGCCTGCCGCCACGGAATTCCTCGAACCCATCAGCCCGCAGTACATGGCAGACCTCATCTCCTGGGGAGCCATCGGCGCCCGCACTACGGAGAGCCAGATCCACCGGCAGCTGGCGTCCGGGCTGTCCATGCCCATCGGCTTCAAGAACGGGACCGACGGCGACCTGCAGGTGGCCATCGACGCGTGCCGTGCTTCCGCGGCAGCCCAGGCGTTCCTGGGCATCGACGGCGACGGCCGCGCCGCCCTGGTAGCCACGGCCGGCAACCCGGACACCCACGTCATCCTCCGCGGCGGACGCAAGGGACCCAACTACGGCCCTGCCGACGTCGAGGCTGCCTCCGCAAAGCTGGCAGGCAAGGGCCTTAACCCCCGCCTGATCGTGGACGCCAGCCATGCCAACAGCGGCAAGAGCCACCACCGGCAGGCCGAGGTGGCTCTGGAGATCGGCGCCCAGCTCGAGGACGGCGGTTCCTCAGCCCAGGCGATTGCCGGCGTCATGCTGGAAAGCTTCCTGGTGGGCGGGGCCCAGAACCTGGACGTCGCCGACCACGCCGCCGGACGGGGCGATCTTGTGTACGGCCAGAGCGTGACGGACGCCTGCATGGAATGGGATGTTACCGTCTCGGTACTGGACCAGCTGGCGGCGTCTGCCAGGAAGCGCCGGGCGGCGAAATAGGGGAGCGCACTACTTTCACTTCCGCCACAGGAACATCTAGAGTATCTAGGTAGGTGGTTGGTGGATGGCTCAGCATCGGAACACCGCATTGGCATGTACCTGGGGTCACTGTTGTCCATCCGTCAGCAAAGGAATAGGGAAATGTCGGAACAGAACTTCTCCAACGCGAAGTTCCTAACCGTGGCTGAAGTAGCCCAGGTCATGCGTGTCTCGAAGATGACGGTGTACCGCCTGGTCCACTCCGGGGATATGCCCGCAGTGCGCTTCGGCCGCTCCTACCGGGTTCCGGAGGCCGCTGTTGAGCAGTACCTGAAGGGCGCAGTGGTGGAGGGCCACACCGAAACCGCCTGATCCGGTTCCGCTGCCATGGCCGGCGGGAAGCTCCTGCTGGTCAGAGCCCCTCCCCGGAGGCGGTACCCTGTTAAGGAACGTTTTACGCCATTGTAAGAATCTGTCAGTTGTTCAGTTCGTAGCTTCGTCCACGGACGAATTCCAGCAGACAGGTACTGCATCTAGTTTGTAAGGAACTTTCGTGGGTTCAGTTATCAAGAAGCGTCGCAAGCGTATGGCCAAGAAGAAGCACCGCAAGCTGCTTCGCAAGACCCGTCACCAGCGCCGCAACAAGAAGTAGAACTACTTCGCAGAGCGTGGAAAAGCCCGTCGCCTTCCGAGGCGGCGGGCTTTTTTGTGTTTCCCGCCCAACTGGGTAGCAGTAAGTGTCGTTATGGGCGCTCAAAACGACATCTGCTGCTACCTAGATTCGCGGGCCGCGGATCCGGGCGAAGCCCTTCCAGAGACCGTAGACGGCACCGCCCGCGGTGGCTGCCTTCAGCCCGAACGTTGCCGCCCGCCGGCCTGCCCGGAAGTCGTACACCGGCCAGTTGTGGTCGCGGGAGTGGCGGCGCAGCCGGGCGTCCGGGTTGATGGCCACCGGATGGCCCACCAGGGACAGGAGCGGGATGTCGTTGTAGGAATCGCTGTAGGCCCAGCACCGCTTCAGGTCCAGGCCCTCCTGCTCGGCGATGCCCTGGACTGCCACGGCCTTGGCGGAGCCGTGCAGGATGTCGCCCACCAGCCGGCCGGTGTATATGCCCTCGGAAATTTCGCCCACCGTCCCCAGCGCTCCGGTAAGCCCCAGCCGGGTGGAGATCACCGTGGCCACCTCGATGGGCGTCGCCGTCACCAGCCACACGCGCCGGCCCACCCGCAGATGCTGCTTGGCCAGGGCCTTGGCGCCGGGCCAGATCCGCGAGGCGATCATCTCGTCATACACTTCTTCGCCCAGGGCCTTGATGTCATCCACCAGGATGCCCGCGGCGAGGGTCAGGGCGGAGTCGCGGATAGCATGGACGTCGGAAAGGTTCTCGCCCCGCGCCAGGAACTTGAACTGCTTCCAGGCGAAGCTGGCCGCCTGGGCGATGGTGAAGGCGCCGCGCTGGTGCATCTTGCGGGCCACGTGGAAAAGGCTGGCACCGCGCATGAGGGTGTTGTCCACGTCGAAGAAGGCAGCCTCGGCAGGTTGCGGCGCAGCAACCGGCTTGGTGACAACTGCGACGTACTTCTCCTCGGGCATGGACTCGAGTCTAGTCAATGCGCCCGCCGTAAGCCGTCGGCGTGCCCGGCACCCCGAACGGGGCTACGGTTAACCCATGGCCACACCCCGCGTCGTCCTTCTCACCAAAGCGAACTGCCACCTTTGCGGGGAGGCGCGCGACGCCGTCGCCCGGGTTACTGCCGCACTCGGCCTTGAGTGGGTGGAGGAGTCGGTGGACAACCAGCCTGAACTTCGTGAGCGCTACGCCGAAGAAATCCCGGTGGTGCTGGTGGACGGGGTGCAACGGGATTTTTGGAAGATCGACGAAACCCGGCTGGCGCGCGTCCTCCAGCGGGCGATGGCCCAGTAGCCCGGGTTGCGGTTTGTTGTTGATGGCACCTGCTTTGTTGGCACCGGCGGCAGGGATCTAGAGTGGAGTCACAACGCGACTCAAGGGAGGGGCTGGTGACTTCGCTGGACTCAACTCCCCAGGCTGTCCCGGACCTGCCGGACGCCGCGGGCACCCCGGCCAAACAGATCCCGCCCGCAGCGGTGGCCCGCCTGACGCTCTATCTCCGCGCCCTGAACACCCTGCTGGCCGACGGCGTGGAGCGTGTTTCCTCCGAATCCCTCGCGGAAGCCTCAGGCGTCAGCTCCTCCACGCTGCGCAAGGACCTTTCCCACGTGGGTTCCTACGGCACACGGGGCGTGGGCTACGAGGTGCAGTACCTGAGCCGGCATATCGCCGCTGCGCTGGGCCTGACGCATGACTGGAAAGTGGCGATTGTCGGTGCCGGCAACCTGGGCAAGGCCCTGGCCCGGTACGGCGGATTCGAGTCCCGCGGGTTCGACGTCGTGGCCATCTTCGACGCCGACCAGATGGTGGTGGGCAATGAGGTGGGCTGGCTGCGGGTCAGCGACGTGGCGGACCTTGAAACAGTCCTGCACCGCACCGGGGCCAACATGGTGGTCCTGGCGCTGCCCGCAGCGGTGGCCCAGGAGGTCTGCGACCGCGTGGTGGCGGCCGGCGTCCACAGCGTGCTCAGCTTCGCCCCCGTGATGCTCCAGGTCCCGGAAGGGGTCAACCTCCGCAAGGTGGACATGGCTACCGAACTCCAGATCCTGGCTTACCACGCACAGCGGGCGCAGGCCCCGGGACAGACTGCCTAACGTTCAGGCAGTTCCCCGGAGGCCTGCGCCCGCAGGAGTGGGAAGGCTTGCGCCTACCGGCCGTAAGGGTTTCCCAAGCCGCCGCCGTAAGGGTTGGCGAACGGCTGCTGCTTGCGGAAGTAGGGAGCCGCGGCCGGGAGGTAGAGCAGCACGATGGCGGCGATCCCCAGGAGCGTGCCCAGGGTTCCGATGGTGGGCGGGCCGAACAGGCCGAAGACGGACAGGGCAGCGAACACCGTGCCCAGGATGCGCGCCCAGTTCTTGCCCTTGCGCACGAAGAAGGCCACCAGCAGGTACAGGCCGGCGCCCAGGATGGCGAAAACCACCAGTGTGCCGACAATAACGCCCTTGATGTCCTCGTACGTGACACCGGTTGCGCCGCTGGCCTCCATCTGGTCCTCGAAGGTCTGGCGGAAGATCGGATCATCCAGCTGGCCCAGGCCCGTCAGCAGGGAAGCAACGAAAAGCACGGCGGACGCGATCAGCAGCCAGAAGGAGATGTTCACCAGCTGCGGGACGCCGTTGGCACCCGAGGGCTGCGGCTGGTAGGAGGGATACTGGGCATACGGTGACTGGCCGTAGGAAGACTGGCCAAAAGGCTGCTGCCCGTAGCTGGGAGCCTGGGGCGGGTTCTGTCCGTACTGCGAGCCGAACTGCGGCGGGTTCTGCCCCTGCTGGCCATACTGCGGGGCCGACGGCGGCTGCGCACCATACTGCGGCGGGTTCTGCCCGTACTGCGGCTGGTTCTGCCCGTACTGCGGCTGGTTCTGCCCGTACTGGGGAGCGTTCTGGCCGTAGCGGGGTGCACCGGATTCGCTGGCAGAGCTGCCGGACTGCGAGCTTCCGGAGTCCGGATCATTGGGGACGGGAGGCGGGACTGGAGGAGTACTCATGAGCGGTCCTTACACATGTCGGATTCCAGGGAGGCTGCCGGGAGCCTTTCCTGTGCCTGCCCCCAGCATGGCTTAAGTCCACCGTACCCCCGGGCGGGTGCCTTGTGGGTCATTCCGGCGAGGTATTCCGTCCGGCGTCTGCGGCGAACCATGCCTGCGCTTTGGGCAGCCACATCAGCACTGTTGCGGCCAGGCTGACCAGGAAGGCCACCCAGTTTCCCGTCCCCTGGCCGAGGCCCGCCACCGAGTTGGCGCCAGCCAGGACCAGGGTCACCGCGGCGAGTGCCGTAAGCGCCAGCCTGGCCCACTTCCTGCCCGCCTTCATCTTGACGGCAAGGACCATCTGCGCGGCGCCCACCGCGGCAGCCAGCAGCATCAGGACAACCACGCCGGCCGCTGCCGCCGGTGCCGCGGCAAACAGCACCAGGGACCCCAGCGCTCCAAGCATTCCGCCCAGCACGCCGAACAGGCCGCCCGCAAACCAGATCCAGAATGAAACTTTCACCTCGGTGGGCCGGCCCGCCACGGAAAACAGCGTGCCCGGGAGGCCCTGCCGGGGGCCGGAAGAGTTGCTCATGCCGTTCACTGTAGTGCCGTCGTCGTGCCTTTAAAGGCGGAAACCCCGGCACCGCGCTGGAGAAGCCGGTGCCGGGGTGGCGCTTTAGGGGAGTTGGCTGCTTACGCTGCGGGAGCGATGAAGGCCAGTTCCAGGTTGATGGCCACCTTGTCGCTGACCAGGACGCCGCCGGTCTCGAGGACAGCGTTCCAGGTGAGGCCGAAGTCCTTGCGGCTGATGGTGGTCTCGGCGGAGACGCCGGCGCGGGTGTTGCCAAAGGGGTCAACGGCCACGCCGTTGAACTCGGTTTCGAGGGCGACCGGGCGGGTGACGCCCTTGATGGTAAGGTCGCCGGTCAGCTCGTAGCTGTTGCCCTTGGCCACCAGTCCGTTGCTGACAAAGGAGATCTCGGGGAACTTCTCGACGTCGAAGAAGTCCTCGCCCTTGACGTGGCCGTCGCGGTTGGCGTCCCCGGAGTCGAAGCTGGCGGTGTTGATGGTGGCCGCGATCCTGGAATCGGTCACGTTCTCGGCCAGCTCAAGGGTGGCGGTGGCCTCGGTGAACTGCCCGCGGACCTTGCTGATGCCCGCGTGCCGGACAGTGAAGCTGATCTCGCTGTGGGAGTTGTCCAGGGTCCAGGTGCCGGTGGTGATGTCTGCGGGAAGTGCCATGGTGATGCTCCTTATAGTGGTGTTCCTGATGGTCCTGCTGTTGAACCTTCATCTGTTGAAGCCTCAACTATCTTGCTGCATCCAGTATAAACATGCATTTGCATCTTTTGTTCCCGCCTTCGGAACATTTCTTCAAAAACCGGAGTTCTACTCTTTGTAGAAGCTCATGCAGGAGATTTCTGATCGCAGGCCATTTTTGAGAAACTGGTAAACATGCCCCAAGCCACTGTCCATTTGCTCCGCCATGGCGAGGTCCATAATCCGGACGGCGTCCTGTATGGACGGCTGCCCGAATTCCACCTCTCCGACCTGGGGCGGGAAATGGCCCGGACGCTCGCCGAACACTTCCGGCAGCGTGCGGCCGGCGGTGCCCGCATCACCTACCTGGCGGCGTCCCCGCTCGACCGCGCGCAGGAAACCGCGGCGCCCACCGCCGAGGCTCTCAATCTTCAGATCCACACCGAAGAGCGGATCATCGAGGCCGAAAACTACTTCGAAGGCATGAAGGTCAACAAAGCCGAACTCCGGCGGCCCAAGCACTGGCCGCGGCTGGTCAACCCCCTGCGGCCGTCTTGGGGCGAGCCGTACAAGCAGCAGGCTTCGCGGGTTATGGAAGCTGTCCATGATGCCCGCCTGCGCGCCATTGAACTCGCGGACGGTGAGTACGGGACCGGCGACTACAGTGCCAGCGGGCCCGAAGCCATCCTGGTCAGCCACCAACTTCCCATCTGGGCCACCCGGCTCAGCGCCGAGGGCAAGCCGCTCTGGCATGACCCGCGGAAGCGCGAATGCACCCTTACCTCCATCACGTCCCTGGTGTTCGACGACGACGGCACGCTCGTGCGCGTCAAGTACAGCGAGCCGGCGGCGTCCCTACTTCCCGGTGCGGCCAGCACCCCTGGAGCCCTGTAGTGACCCACAGCAATCCCAGCAAGGCCGGAGGCGGCAAGGGCCCCGTCAGTTCCCGGCGGAGTGTCCTGGCCGCCGGCGGCCTGGCCCTGACGGCACTGACCATGGGGCTTTCCGGCTGTGCGCAGGAGGACGCCCTGGCGCAGCAGGCCCGTGCCGGGGACAACAAGAACTATGTGGCCGGGGACGGTTCCGTCACCGAATTCGCCGCAGCTGACCGCAAGTCCGCCGTCCAGGTCAACGGCACCCTGTTCAACGGCACCGCCGTTTCCCCCGCCGACTTCCAGGGCAAGGTGACTGTCCTTAACTTTTGGTTCGCGGCCTGCGCCCCCTGCCGGGTGGAAGCCCCGATCCTTGAAGAGCTCCACCGGGAGTTCAACGAGCAGGGCGTCCAGTTCTACGGGGTGAACCTGCGGGACGAGAAGGCCACCGCCGAGGCTTTCGAGAAGACCTTCAACGTCACCTACCCCAGCTTTGACGACCAGGACGGCGGCGTCCTGCTCTCCGTATCAGGGCTGGTACCGCCGGGCGCCGTCCCCACCACGCTGGTGCTGGACAAGCAGGGGCGAGTGGCCTCCCGAGTCCTGGGCGAGGTCCAGAAGGGCACCCTGAAAGCCCTGATCACAGCCGCCGTGGCAGAGTAGCGCGGGGCGCCCGTGAACAGCCCCTTTGCCGAAGCCATCCTGAACGGCTCGCTGCTGCTGGCCATCCCGGTGGCCCTGCTGGCCGGCCTGGTCTCCTTCCTCTCACCCTGCGTCCTGCCCCTCGTGCCCGGGTACCTGGGCTACGTCACCGGCTTGAGCGGCGTGGACCTGCAGAAGCAGAAGCGCGGCCGGATGCTGGCCGGCATCGGCCTGTTCGTCCTGGGCTTTTCGGTGATCTTCGTTCTGCTGGGCGGCGCCTTCGGGCAGCTTGGCACACTGGTCACGGGTTCGCAGAACGCCTGGATCACCCAGCTGCTGGGCATCCTGGTGATCCTCATGGGCGTAGTGTTCATGGGCGGTTTCAGCTGGCTCCAGCGGGATGCGAAGATCCACGCCAAGCCGCCCGCCGGCCTGTGGGGCGCGCCGCTGCTGGGCCTGACCTTCGGGCTGGGCTGGGCGCCCTGCATCGGCCCCACCTACTCCGCTGTCCAGCTGCTCAGCCTGTCCGGCGGGTCCTCAGCGGCCAAGGGAGCGTTCCTGGCGTTCGTCTACAGCCTGGGCCTGGGCATCCCGTTCCTGCTGATCGCCCTGGCCCTGCGCCGGGGCATGGGCGTAATGGCCTTCTTCCGGAAGCACCGCCTGGCCATCCAGCGCACCGGTGGCGGCATCCTGGTGGTCCTGGGCCTGCTGATGGCCAGCGGTGTATGGGGAACCTGGGTGACCGGGCTGCAGTACTGGTTCCAAACCGACGTTAAGTTGCCGATCTGATGAGCGAGCGTGTGAAGGTAAAGAAGAAGACGTCCGAGGCCGCGGCCGGCGCCAAGGTGTCGGAGGCGAAGTCGGATGCAGCGCTGCCGGCTTTGGGTCCCAAGGAAATGCTGCGCTGGGCGTGGACCCAGCTGACCAGCATGCGGACCGCGCTGTTCCTGCTCCTGCTTCTTGCGGTGGCCGCGGTCCCCGGTTCGCTCTTCCCGCAGCGCCCGGCGAATCCTGCCGTGGTGACCCAGTACATCAAGGACAACCCGGACTACGGCGAGCTGCTGGACGCCCTGCAGCTCTACGACGTGTACTCATCCGCCTGGTTCTCCGCCATCTACCTCCTGCTGTTCATCTCCCTGATCGGCTGCGTGGTGCCCCGCGCCATCGCCCACTACAAGGCGATGCGCTCCCAGCCGCCGCGCACACCCAAACGGCTGTCCCGGCTTCCCGAATACGGCACGCTGGTGATTCCCGCCGACGCCGGGATCCCGGCGTCGGAGGTCATCCACAGTGCCGCGGGGGTGCTGAGGAAGCGCGGTTACCGCGTTGAGGTCAGGGACGACGACGGGGCGCGGCCGTCTTTGGGCGCTGAGCGCGGGTTCCTCAAGGAAGTGGGCAACCTCGTCTTCCACACGTCCCTGATCGGCGTCCTGATCTCAGTCGCTGTTGGCGGGCTGTTCGGCTACAGCGGCCAGCGCATCCTGGTAGAGGGCGACACCTTCGTCAACACCCTGGTGGGCTACGACCAGTTCAACCCGGGCACGAACTTCCAGTCCAGCCGCCTGCAGCCGTATTCAGTCCAGCTGGACAAGTTCGACATCACGTTCGACCGCGAATCCGAGGGCAAGTTCGGCCAGCCGATCGACTTCGCGGCCACCGTCACCACCAGGGAAACCCCGGATTCTCCCGCCAAGCAGGAGATCCTGAAGGTCAACGACCCCGTCAGCCTGGGCGGCACCAGCATCTACCTCACCGGCAACGGCTACGCCCCCGTGGTGACCATCCGCGACGGCGCCGGCAACATCGCCATGCAGGGACCCGTGGTGGCGAAACTCCAGGGGGACAACTACTACTCCTCCGTGGTCATCAAGGTGCCCGACGCCAGCCCGGACCAGCTGGGCTTCGCAGGGTTCTTCCTGCCCACAGCGTTCGTCACGGATGAAGGCGTGTCCTTCAGCGGGGACCCGGAGCTCTTCAATCCGCAGCTAAGCCTCAACTCCTACTACGGAGACCTCGGGCTGGACGACGGCGCACCGCAGAACGTCTTCGAACTGGACGTGGAAAACCTCACGCCCCTGAATGCCCGGAACCTCGACGCCGGCGGCATCACCCTGGCGCCCGGGTCCTCCTACACGCTGCCGGACGGCAAGGGCACCATCAGCTTCGACGGCGTCAAGCGGTACATCGGCGTGGACATCCACCACAACCCCGGCCAGCTGTACGCCCTGATCTTCGCCCTCCTGGCCGTCGCGGGCCTCATTCTCTCCCTCTACGTCAACCGCCGCCGGGCCTGGGTGCGCACCGGCACCCACGAGGACGGCCGGACCATGGTGGAGTACGGACTCCTGGCCCGCGGCGAGGACCACCGCCTGGCCGCCGAGGCCGCCAGCATCCGGAAGCTGCTGTCCGGGCAGTGGAAGCTTCCCCAGGACGTACCCGCAGAACCCTCCACCACAGCAGGCCCTGCCGGGGCCGAAAAGGACCAGTAATGCCGTTCGGAATCAACGAAACCATGGGCCAGTACAGCGAGCTGTTCATGCTGCTCGCCGCCGGCACCTACACGGTGGCCTTCATCGCCTTCGCCTGGGACCTTGCCAGGAGCAGCAAGGCACTGCGTGCCATCGACCTCAAAGCCGCGCAGGCCGAAGAAGCCGCGACGGTTCCGGTGGCAGCCGGGGCCGGGGCGGAATCCGCAACCTTCCGCCCGGGCGGGGAACGCCTTGCCGGCCCGGCGGACCGGGCCGAGCGGCCGTCGTCGTCCGTAGCAGCAGGCGGCGGGGGAGTCATCACCGCCGACGCCGACATGAAGTACGCTGCCGAGCGCCGCGCTCCCGCGCGGGTTGCCGTGGCCCTGACCATCCTGGGAGCGCTGATCCACGGCGCGGGCGTGGTCACCCGTGCCCTGGGGGCAGGGCGCGTGCCGTGGGGCAACATGTACGAGTTCCTCACCACCGGCGCGTTCGTGGCCGTAGCCGTGTTCCTCCTTGTCCTGGTACGCCGTGACCTGCGGTTCCTGGGTACCTTCGTGGTGGGCCTGGTGATCATCATGCTGGTGGCCGCCTCCGTGGCGTACTGGACCCCCGTGGGCCACCTGGTTCCGGCCCTGCAGAGCTACTGGCTGATCATCCACGTCTCCATTGCCGTGCTCTCGTCCGCGCTGTTCACGCTGACGTTCGCCATGTCCGCCCTGCAACTTGTCCAATCCCGCCGCCAGAAAGCCGTGGCTGCGGGCGGCGCGGACAAGCTGGGATTCATGCGCCTGGTGCCGTCCGCCCTCAGCCTGGAGAATCTGTCCTACCGCATCAACGCGATTGCCTTCATCGGCTGGACGTTCACGCTGATGTTCGGTGCGATCTGGGCGGAGAAGGCCTGGGGACGGTTCTGGGGCTGGGACACCAAGGAAGTGTGGACCTTCGTCATCTGGGTGGTTTACGCAGGCTACCTCCATGCCCGCGCCACCAGGGGCTGGACCGGCAACAGGGCAGCCTGGCTCTCGATCGTCGGCTACCTGTGCGTCATCTTCAACTTCACGATCGTCAACCAGTTCTTCAACGGACTCCATTCCTACTCGGGCCTCTGAACAGGGGTTTCTTTGGAACAACAGCGACACATTGGGTAAATAACAAATCGATGTAGCAACGGGGGTGTTCCGGGCCCTCCCGTGATGCTACGTTGGTGACGTTCGCCCGTGATGAAGCTTGCAGGCGAAACGCTAGTTTTTCCTGAGGTATCCATGAGCTACGTTCTGGCCATTGATGTCGGGACCAGTTTCACCGCGGCCGCTGTTGTCCGTTTCAACCCAGGAGTTACACCAATACCGGAGACCCTTCCGTTGGGCCTTCGCGGCTCAGCCGTACCCTCCGTGGTGTACTACCCGGAGGAGGGCTCCGTCCTGGTGGGGGAGGCCGCGGAACGCCGCGGCCTTGATTCTCCTTCACGGGTGGTGCGTGAATTCAAACGCCGGGTCGGGGACGCCGTACCCATCGCCGTGGGCATCCTGTCCCTTCCCCCCGAGGAAGTCTTCGCCACCATGGCCCGCTGGGTGGTGGACCGGGCCGCCGAGCGCGAGGGCGAACCGCCGTCGAACGTCATCCTGACCCACCCTGCCGCGTGGGGTACCCACCGCACCACGGTGGTCAGGGATGCCCTGGCCGCCAGAGGTCTTGGGGACGTGACGCTCCTGACCGAACCGGAAGCCGCCGCGCTGCACTACGCCTCGCAGGTGCGGGTGGAGGACGGCAGCATAGTTGCCGTCTACGATCTCGGCGGCGGGACCTTCGACACCGCCGTCCTGCGCAAGGCCGGCAGCACGCGTTTTGAGCCGCTGGGCCGTCCTGAGGGCATTGAAGACCTCGGCGGAGCGGACTTCGATGCTGCCGTCTTCCGCTACGTGGCCAACAACACCGGTGGCGCGGTGGCCGGGTTGGACCCGGAAGAGCCCGGAGTGCTCGCCGCGTTGGCCAGGTTGCGGCGTGAGTGCGTGGAAGCCAAAGAAGCTCTCTCGTCGGACAGCGAGGCCAGCATTTCGGTGCTCCTGCCCGGCGTCCAGCAGCAGGTCCGTCTGGTCCGCTCCGAATTCGAGGCGCTGATCGAGGAATCCGTGCGGGACACCGTGGATGCCTTGGAACAGTCACTGGCAGAGCTGGAGCTGGAACCGGCCGATCTTTCCGCGGTGCTGCTGATAGGCGGGTCCTCCCGGATCCCCCTGGTGGCACAGCTGATCTCGGAGCAGCTGGACCGGCCCATCGCTGTGGACGCGGACCCCAAGTCCTCGATCTGCCTCGGTGCTGCCATGTCCGCGGTGCTCGCGCAGGCCGCCGCGGCTGAAGCGGCCGCGGCGGCCGGCAAGGACGCGGAGCAAACCGCAACATCCGTCGTCGTACCTGCCGGGCCCGGCGATGCCGCACACGCTCCGGCGCGGCCCGCCAGCTGGTCACGGAAAGGTCCGACGGCGGCGGCCGCGGCTGCCCACGGACACCACGGCGGTGCGCATGCGCCGAAACCGACGGTGCGGCTGACCGCGATTGCTGCCGCTGCGGCCCTGGTGACCGTCCTTACCGCAACCGCGGCCCAGGGGCCGGAAGGCTTCAGCAACCTGACTGCCATGTTCGTGCCGCAGGCCGGAGCCGCTCCTGAATCCAACAAGGCTGGCGGCGGTTCCGGCGGAGCGGCAACGGCAGGCGACGCCGCGGCACCGCTGGCAGGCATCGAAGCAGGGCTGGAAAAGGCTGCCTCCTCCGAGAAAGCGGGACTGGACGTGGAAGCCTCACCCACCAGCCGGCCGTCGGCCACCGCCGAGACTAGCCCAACCGGTGAGTCCTCGACGGGCAGTGCCTCAGCGGCCGATCCCGGAACGGGCGCTGCGGCGCCAGGCACGTCCCCGGGCACAGCCCCAGGCACCCTGTCCGGTGCCGGGGGTACGACGGCGCCAGGCGCCACTGATCCGACCGGCACCCCAACGACGGCGCCGGGGACGGTCGATCCTACGACGCCCGGCACGACCGGCCCCGTGCCGACTGATCCGGCCACGGGCGCTCCGCCCGTTACTGAGCAGCCGCCTGTTACCGGGGAGCCGCAATCACCCGCAACCTCGGACCCGCCACCGCCGGTGACCTCTGAGCCTCCTGTCACTGAAGAGCCGCCGCCACCGGCAGTAACAGAGGACCCGGTTCCGGTGACAGAACCGGAACCGACAACGTCAGAGGCGCCGATGGCGGAAACGTCCGCCCCGGCCGAGCCGGAGGCCTAGGATGACCAGCCATCGCATTGGCGCGGAAACGCCGTCGTACCTGCGCACGGAACTGTCACAGCATGGCCAGCCGCCGCATGCGGCAGAGCTCATGGCAAAGCAGCTCAAGGGCGAGAACGCAGCCGTCCGTGAGTTGCTCCTGGCGCTGTCGGTGGGCTTTATGCTGCCCGGACCATTGCCTGCCGACCTGGAGCGGAAGATCGACGGCGGCGAGGTGGAAAGCCTCGACGCTCTCGTGCACAAGGCTGAATCTTCCGGCCTGCTGACCCCTGACGGAACCGTGGTGGGACCGGCGCAGCATGCGTTGCTTACCGTTGCCCCAACAGCAAAGGTCCATGCGCTGCAGCGCGAACTCGTGTCCGTCTATGCCGCCAACCGCCAGCCTCTGGGCGACTTCGCCCGGGAACTGGCGCGCGGCGGCCTGTCCGATCCGCGGGTGGCATCGGAGCTGGAGCATGCGGCCAACAAGGCCCTGGAGCATGATCCTGGCTTGGCCTGCCAGCTTTACGACGAAGCCCTGCTGGCCGGCGCGGATGAGCTGTCCACTGCCGCGCGGCGCGCCCAGGCGGCGGCCGCGGACGGCGACCTGGACACTGCCACCCGCATCGTCGACACCCTCCTGGTGGCGGATAATCCGCCGGACGTCCGCCGCGGGGTTGATGTAGCCGCGGCTGTCTGGGCACAACGGGACATGCTGGCCCGCGGGGCAGACGTCTACAGCTGGTTGGGCGCGTCCCGGCTCGGCCCGTCGGCGCCGCTTGCTGCCATAGCCCTGGTGGGCTCCGGCAACCGTGCGGGTGCGGAGGCCTTGTTCTCCGCGGACGCACCTCCGGCATCGCCTACCCTTGTGGCCACCACACTAGCCCTGACGGGCAGGGGCATCATGGAAACACTGACGGCAGACCCGGACCAGGGACTGCCGCGGCTGATCCACGCTTCGGACATGTTCAACGCAGCGGGGGCGGCGTTGCCCATGCCGGAAACGCCGGCCGCGCTCGCCGCGCTGGTGGCGTTGCACAGCGGTGAGCCGCATACAGCGGAAACCGTCTGCCGTTCCGCTGCCGCTGCCGGCCAGGGGGGGAACGCTGCCAAGCCCCGGCTCTTCCTGTTGCAGGCATGGTCCGCCATGATGCAGGACAAGCTCGAAGATGCACGGCTCGCCATCAACGAAGCCACCAAGACGAACCACTGGCCTTTGGTACCGCGGGATGAGTTCCTGTGTTCGGCGCTGGAAGTGGGCCTCGCGAGGCGCAACGGCGATGTGCCGGAGCTGATCAAGGCGTGGGAACGGGCGCGGGAAGCGATGCTGCACGCCACCGTGGACCTCTACAGCCTGCTGCCCTGGGGTGAACTGATGATCGCCGCCGCACGTTTGCGCGAAAGCCGGCGGGTGGCGCATTACGTCGATGAGGCGAACCAGCTGCTGGGCCGCTTGGGTGATCCGCCGCTCTGGGCGGTGCCGTTCCACTGGGCAGCAGTCCAGGCCGCCCTGCTCAGCGAAAGCCCCGCGGACCTGGCACCCCACGCCACGGCCCTGGCGCGGGCCGCGAACCACAGCCACCTGGCCGCAGTGCTGGCCACCGCCGGAAAGACCTGGGTGTCAGTGCTGGCGGACAAGTTCCGGCCTGCGGACGTAGAGATGGCCGCCCGGAGCCTTGGCAGGGTGGGAATGCCATGGGAGGGTGCCCGGCTTGCCGGCCATGCCGCGGCCAAGACCGAGGAGCGCAAGGACATGGTGCGCCTGTTGTCCTGCGCCCGGGACCTGCATCCGCAGTCAAGTTCGGCGGGCAACGGCTCATCGGGTTCGGCTGAACCGCGGCCTGTTCCTTCCTCCGATCAGGGCAACGGCATGCACCCGGACGGATCGGGACTCAGCGAACGCGAAAAGGAAGTGGCCCGGCTGGTCCTCGAAGGCAAGACCTACCGCGAGATCGGCGAAGCGATTTACATCTCGCCACGCACCGCCGAGCACCACATTGCCCGGATGCGCCGCCGGCTGGGGGCGGAAAACCGGTCCGACCTGCTGGCACGGCTGCGTCTTGCCCTGAACAGCGACAACACTCCTCAGGAGTAAGCCCCTAATCCCCCTAACAAGGGGGCCGGCGGTTCCCCGGCGGGGGATCCACCGGTAGGGGGAAACCGCCCGATGCCCGGCTCTCAGCCCGGCCCATACGTTTGATTCAAGCCCGGCAACGCCGTCGGGCCCCAACCGCAAAACTCATAGAAATGCAGGGGACCATCACATGACACTCGCAAACGATCTCGTCCAGTTCCTGATGCACCTCTTCGGAGACCGCCAGGCCGCCAAGGATTTCCTGGACGACCCGGAAAAGGTTCTGGAAGACCACGGCCTTGGCAAGGTGTGCTCCGCAGATGTTGACGCCGCCATGCCGGTTGTGCTGGATTACGCACCTGTCACCATCAACGCCTCCCGCTTCGACCGTGAGTACAACACCGGCGGCAACGATGCCCGCACTGACCACAACGACGGCGGCGGCAACGCCGGTGGCGGCAACGCCGGTGGCGGCAACCATGGCGGCGGCGGACACCACGGCGGCGGCCACGGCGGCGGCCACGGCCACGGCGGCGGACACCACGACGACGACCACGCACACGCAGTCCAGCAGCTGCACCACGTGGTGAACAACTACTCCTACACCTCCACGGTGGATGACCGGGACACCATTGTTGACCAGTCCGTCAACCAGAACATCTGGGCCGACGGCGACGTTGAGCAGTGGTTCGACAACGACTCCGTCGTTGCCTCCGGTGACCGCGCCATCGCCGCAGGCGACGACGCCTACGTCAAGGACTCCAACAACATCGAGGACTCCTACAACACGGACAACTCCACCGACAACTCCACCGACAACTCCGTTACCGCCGGCCGCGACGCCAACATCGGCAACGAAGAGACGAACATCGACGACTCCTTCAACACGGACGTGGACGTGGACGCCGACATCGACGACTCGTTCAACGAGGACTCGCAGAACGACAACTCGGACCACTCCGACAACTCCACGAACATCGATATTCGGGATTCCGGCAACGACAACTCCATCGACGACTCGTTCAACGATGAGACCGATAACTCGATCAACGACTCGTTCAACGATGAGACCGATAACTCGATCAACGACTCGTTCAACACCGAGGTGGACTTCGACAACGTCGGTAACACGGACAACTCGATCAACGACTCCGGCAACACCGACCTTGAGGTGGACATCGAGGATTCGTTCCAGGACAACTCCACTGAAACGAACACCAACATCGAGGACAACATCGTTGTCGCTGACAATGAAGTCGAGTACACGAACGTCGAGGACAACATTGTTGTCGCTGACAATGAACTGACCTACACGGAGGACAACTCCGTCAACACTGATGTTGACGTCGACGTAGACGACGTTGCCATCGCCGGCGACGACGCTAGCGCATAGTCCCGACAGGGAAGCCCGGCAGGAGGTCCTCCTGCCGGGCTCTTTCCCATCCATCCCACGTTCCATTTACGGGGCTCAACGCAAAGGAAACGCTGTGGCAGAAGCAGGACCGGCAAAACCCGCAACACCGGCGACGGCCGGTCAGCTGATCAAACTTGTGGAACACGGACTCCAACTGGTGGGAACGGGAGACCGGGCGGATCTCCGCAAGCGCCTGGACCAGGCACTGGGCAGGCTCAAGGATCCCAGCATCCGCGTCATTGTGGTGGGGGAGTTCAAGCAGGGCAAGAGCAAGCTCATCAACGCCCTGGTCAACGCGCCGGCCTGTCCCGTCGATGACGATATCGCCACGTCCGTGCCCACTGTAGTCCGTTACGGCGACCCCGCATCCGCAGCGATCCTGGTTCCGAAGGCCGACGCCGAAGGCTCCGACGACAGCGGCGTGGAGCGCCAGCCAATCCCCCTGACCGACCTTCCCGCCTTTGTGTCGGAGCAGGGAAACCCCGGGAACAGCAAGAAGCTCGTGGCTGCCGAGGTGTACCTGCCCCGCAAGATCCTGACCGGCGGACTGACCGTTATCGATTCCCCCGGCGTCGGCGGGATGGGCTCGTCCCACACGCTGACCACGCTCACGGCGCTGCCCACCGCAGACGCCATGCTCCTGGTGTCAGATGCCTCCCAGGAGTACACCGAGCCCGAGCTCCGCTTCCTCCGCCAGGCCATGAGGATCACCCCCAGCGTTGTGGGTGTCCTGTCCAAGACGGATCTTTATCCGGACTGGCGGCGGGTGGAGGAAACGGACCAAGCCCACCTCAGCAAGGTGGCACCCGATATTCCCCTGTTCCCGGTGTCCTCGGATCTGCGGCTCGAGGCGTCGCGCCTGCAGGACGCTGAGCTGAACGAGGAATCCGGATTCCCTGCCCTCGTCACCCACCTCCGTCATGAGATCGTGGGCAAGTCCCAGCGCCTGCAGCGCCGCTCGGTCAGCCAGGACCTGCTCTCCGTGACCGAAAACCTCCGCCTTTCCCTGCAGTCCGAGCTCGAAGCGCTGGAAAACCCTTCGGGCACGCCCCAGATGATTGCCCAGCTGGAGTTGGCCAGGTCGGAAGCGGACGACCTGCGGAAACGCTCTGCACGTTGGCAGATCACCCTAAATGACGGCATCAGCGACCTTATCGCGGACATGGAGTACGACCTCCGTGACCGGCTCCGCCGCATCCAGCGGGAAGCCGAGACAGCCATCGACCAGGGCGATCCCGGACCAACCTGGACCGAGTTCTCCAAATGGCTGGAGGAGTGTGCCGCCGCCGCCATCTCGGACACCTTCGTATGGACCAGCGAGCGGGCCCAATGGCTGGCAGCCCAGGTGGCAGAACACTTCGCCGCGGACGAGGTCACCCTGCCCGTGATGCGCGTGTCCGATTCCGGTGACGCGCTGGATCCGGTTGATGCCATGCCGGCCATGGACGACGGCCGTATCAACCCCATGCAAAAAGTCCTGATCGGCATGCGCGGCTCCTACGGCGGCGTGCTCATGTTCGGCCTGCTCACCGGCATCTTCGGCATGGCCCTGATCAATCCGCTCTCCGTCGGCGCTGGACTCCTGCTGGGGCGCAAGGCGTACCGTGAGGACAAGGAAGCACGGCTCAAGCGCCGGCAGGGGGAAGCGAAAGCCCTCGTCAGGCGGCAGATTGACGATGTGACGTTCCAGGTTGGCAAGCAGCTCAAAGACCGCCTCCGCCTGGTGCAGCGTTCCATCCGCGACCACTTTACCGAGATCGCCGAAGAGCACCACCGCTCCCTTACCGATTCCGTGACCGCGGCACAGAAGGCCGCAACCACGTATTCATTGGAAAAAGACGTCCGGATCCGCGAGATCAAGGCGGAACTGAAGAAGGTGGACGCCCTTCACCGGGCAGCGGAGTCCGTGGCCGCCGAAGTAGCTGGAAAGAAGCTGACGACGGTGGCTGCAGGATGACCGCATCGACCGTCACCGGAGCAGCGGACCTCGTCCGGGAGGCACTCGAGGTGTATGGGGATGATCCCGCCGCAGCCTCCATCCTCCACGGATACTCCCGGAGGCTGGAGGAACCGCTGCGGATAGCGGTCGCCGGAATGGTGAAAGCGGGCAAGTCGACGCTGCTGAACGCCATCATCGGCGAGGAGATCGCCCCCACGGATACAGGGGAGTGCACCCGGATTGTCACGTGGTACCGGTTCGGCCACACCCCCCGCATCACCATGTACCCCAAGGATGGTGAATCCCGCATCCTGCCGGTGAAGCGTGTGGACGGCCGCCTCGTGTTCATGCTCGGGAACGTGCAGGCCGAGGACGTGGACAAGCTTGACGTGGAATGGCCTTCACCCATGCTGCGGACCATGACCCTGATCGATACGCCCGGCATTGCATCACTCTCCGAGGACGTGTCCGCGCGTTCCACGAGTTTCCTGACGCCGGCGGACACGCCATCGGAAGCGGATGCCGTCATCTACCTCATGCGCCACATGCACTCCTCTGACCTGCGGTTCCTGGAGTCCTTCCGGGATACGGAGGCAGGCCGTTCCGGCACGGTCAACGCGCTCGCGGTGCTTTCCCGTGCCGATGAAGTGGGCGCAGGCCGGATCGATTCGCTGCTGTCCGCCGGCGAAATCGCCGACAGGTACCGGCGGGACCATAACCTGCGGAAGCTGGCACTGGGAGTGGTTCCGGTGGCGGGACTCCTCGCCCAAAGTGCCCGGACAATGCGGCAGCAGGACTTCGCCGCGCTGCAGCAGCTCGCCGGACTGGACCGGACCGACCGGGAAAAGATGCTGATCTCGGCCGACAGGTTCCTCCGGTCAGCCAAGCCCGAGGGTCTGGTCAGGGAGGCGAGGGCGTCGCTGCTGGCCAGGTACGGACTGTTCGGCATCCGCCTGGCCGTGGTCCTGATCCGGAACGGCTTTGACGAGCCCACGCCGCTGGCGCACGAACTCGCCCGCCGCAGCGGCCTGGACCCGTTGCTGGACCTGTTGTCCCGGCAGTTCCAGGCCCGCGCCGAGGCATTGAAGGCGCGGACCGCGCTGGTGGGGGTGGAGGCCCTGCTGCGGATGTCACCCCGGCCGGACACGGGGAAGCTGGCTGCGGCCTTGGAACGGCTGCAGGTCAACGCCCACGAATTCCGGGAACTGCGGCTCCTGGCCACCCTCCGGACTACGGGAGTGCCCCTCAGTCCGGACCTTGCGGCGGAAGCCGAAGGGCTCATTGGTGGCTGGGGTCCCGCCTCCCACATGCGGCTGGGGCTGGCGGCGGATGCAGCACCGGACGACCTCGCCGACGAGGCCCGCAGGTTCCTGCTCAAGTGGCGGGCAGTGGCAGAAAACCCCTTGACCGACCGCGCTGCCCTTGACGCCTGCCGTGTGGTGATCCGCAGTTGCGAAGGCGTGCTCGCGGAGGCGTCAGCGTTGCAGCGCCTCCGCAAGTCCGCCTAGCGCCGTTGGCTTGTCGAAACCCTCGGTTTCGACAAGCTCAACCAACGGGTTCCTACTTCAGGCGCGGCTCGACTTCAGCCACCGGCCGGACGCCGGCAGGAAGAACAGCACCAGCCCAATGAGTGCCAGGAGGAGTTCGGCGCCCCACAGCAGCAGGACGTAGCTGCCGCCGTCGCCCTCGGGCACAAGGAACGCGGTGGCGATCATCATGACCAGGGCGTGCCCGGCCAGGAGGGAAACGAGGGCCCAGCGGGCCCAGCCCTGGCGGCCCATCACCACTCCCAGCATGGCCGCCTGAAGGAGCATCACCAGCAGCAGGGCGCCCCCGCTGCCCCAGAAGACGATGCCGGTGGCGGTGGTAACGGCCTCGGCGTCGCCGCCTGGAGCCATCTGCTCCACCACGCCGCGCAGCCGCTCCAGGTGGCCGTCGCGGGTAAGGAAGGAACCCACCAGGACCGCCAGCCCGGCCAGGAAACTGAACAGCCACAGTGTCCTGCCGTGCCGGATGGTTCCGGGCGCGGGCGGAATGACGGCAATGGGTGCGGGCGCCGAATAGGAAACTCCCGGCCGCGGCGGAGGTGCGTGTTGGGTGGGCGGCGGCGCGGCAGGCTGGCCTGCCGGCCGTTCAGGCTGTGTTCGGGCTGGCCCATCTGGCGGGTATGAGGTTCCGGGTGCGGTGGTCCGCAGGCGTTCTTCTCCGTCAGATTCGTGAGCCATAAATCCCTACTTCAGTCCGTCGGTATCGTGCTCGTCAGTTTCGTGTTTGCCCTTGCCGCCGTCGGCGTCCTTCGCCTTCGCCTTCGCGTCCAGCTCATCCTTGAGCTTCTTCAGGCGGGCCGCCTCTGCCTCATTGCGGCGGCGGACCTCAAGGTTGCGGAGGAAATCGGGGTCGTCATCCGGGGCGGTGGGGTGGCGGTAGTTCTGCTGCGGGGAAGAACCGCGCGGCCGCCCGATCAGCAGCCAGAGGATGGCGCCCAGCACAGGCAGGACGATCATCACCACGATCCACGCAGGTTTGGAAATTCCGCGCGTTAAGCGCCCATCGGTGCGGATTACGTCCACGAGGCCATACACAAAGATGACGAGGACTGCCACGGCCAAAGCCACACGGAGGAGCATGCCACTAAGTCTATCGTTCTGAGGCCAGCCGGACCCCGGGCCGGAGACGGCTAAACTTGAATGTGGCCTTTTTGAAATATTCCCTGATCCGCCTGGCTCTGTTCGCACCGCTGTTCGTGCTTTTCACGTTCCTGCAGCTGGGCGTTTTGATGTCCGTGATCTGCGCGGCCCTGATCGCTTTCGCCCTCAGCTACCTGTTCTTCCAAAAGCAGCGGGACGAGGCCGCGGCCGCCCTCCACCACCGGTTCTCCGGAAAGGCCAAGCCGCTCCGGTCGGCAGGCGAGGTCCAGGACGCCAATGCCGAGGACGCCCTGCTGGACGCCAACCCGGACATCACCATCAGCAACGACGCCGCCAAGGACCATAAGTCCCGCGGCTGAGCGGCTCAGAAGCCGTGGGTGAGCACCAGCCCGAGTGAGAACAGCAGGCTGTACCCGAGGTTGATCAGGCCGGTCTGCTTCAGGACCGGGATGAGGCTCTTGCGCTTGCGGCCGTTGATCATCAGCCATGACGGCATCAGGCAGGCCGGAATCAGCAGCAGCACAATCAGCATCCAGGGCCGTGCAGGGGCCAGAATGACCACCAGCAGGATGGCGACGGCCAGCATCAGCACATAGCTCTCCCGGGCGTGCTTGTCACCCAGCCGGACGGCCAGGGTCTTCTTGCCCACCTGCATGTCTGTGGGAATGTCACGGACGTTGTTGGCCATCAGCAGGGCCGTGGCGATCAGCCCGGTGCCGATCGCACCGATGATCGCCGGCAGGTTGATTTGCCCGGCCTGGGTGTAGGTGGTGCCCAGGGTGGCCACCAGGCCGAAGAAGACGAACACAAAGACGTCGCCCAGGCCCATGTAGCCGTAGGGATTCTTGCCGCCCGTGTAGCCCCACGCCGCCATGACGCAGCCCAGGCCCACCAGGATCAGCCACCAGCTCTGCGTGATGATCACCAGGACCAGCCCGAACACCATGGCAGCAGCGAAGGTCCCGAACGCGGCCCGCTTCACGTGCTCCGGTTTCGCGGCTCCCGAGCCAACCAGCCGCAGCGGTCCCACGCGGTCGTCGTCCGTTCCGCGGATTCCGTCGGAGTAGTCGTTGGCGAAGTTCACGCCCACCTGGAGCAGGAGTGCCACCAGCGCGGCGAGGATGGCATTGAGCAGTATGAACGAATCCATTTCGTACGCGGCGGCCGAGCCGATCACCACCGGTGCGATCGCGGCGGGGAGCGTTCGGAGTCGTGCGCCTTGGATCCATTGTGCGGCTGTAGCCACGTTTAGTACCTCGTGTTGGTTCGGGGGACCGGCGGGCCCATCTGCATGCGCCCGCCGCGGTAGTGCACGTCCACTCTACTTTCCCTGATGCAGGGCGCTGAGCTGGGAGGTCATCGCCAGCCGGTCCGGCTTGCCGTTGGGAAGCATCAGCAGCGACGGCGCAACCAGGACGGTTTTGGGGGCCAGGACGCCCAGGGTGCGGCGCCATTCCTGGCCAAGGACGACGGCGGGATGCCCGCTTCCTGCAGTACTGCCGGCTTCAGCGTCAGGGCCTTTGCCCGCGCCCGCGTCCGGTGCCAGGACCACGTAGGCCGCCACCGCCTGGCCCCATTCCGCGGACGGGACGCCGGCAACAAAAGCCGCCGTGACGCCGTCGTGCTTCTCCAGCTCTTCCTGCACGCGCGTGGCGGACACCTTGACGCCGCCGGTGATGATGACGTCGTCCGCCCGTCCCAGTACTGTGAGCCTGCCGTCGTCGTCGATGCTGCCGAGGTCGCTGGTGCGGTACCAGCGGACGCCGTCCTCCTCGAAGAACGTGGCGGTCTCCTCGTCGGGCGCCTCGAGGTAGCCGGCGGCGATGGTGTCGCCGCCCAGCAGGATGCGGCCGTCCTCCGCCACCCGGACAGAGACGCCTTCAAGGGGGTAGCCGTTGTAGATGCAACCGCCGGAGGACTCTGCCGATCCGTAAGTGGTGACCACGCGGACGCCCGCCACCCGGGCTGCATCCAAGAGCGCGGCAGGCGCCGGGGCGCCGCCGAGCAGGACAGCGTTAAAGCGACGCAGCACAGCCAGGGTGTCGGGCGACGGGTTGTCCAGGAGCCGCTGCAGCTGGGTGGGAACCAGCGATGTGAACCGGATCTTGTCTGTCAGTTCAAGCGCTGCCGCCGTGAAGGCCTCCGGAGTGAACCCCCCGGACATGTCCATCACCCAGGGGCGGGTGCCGGCGAAAAGCGAGCGCACCAGCACCTGCACACCGGCCACGTAATGGACGGGCAGGGCCAGCAGCCATTGCCCCTCTCCCTTGAGCGCCAGCGCGGTGGCCATGGAGGATGCGGCGAGGGACTCCACCGTCAGGACGGTTGCCTTGGGCGTGCCGGTGGATCCGGAGGTGCGGACCACGGCCACGGCGTCGTCGCAGCCGGGCGTCTCCACGTGGCCGACCACCAGCGAGCCGTCATCGCCCACGGACAGTTCGACGGCGGGACCCTCGCCATGGAGGGCGGCCGCGAGGGCCTTGAGGGCAGGCTCTATGTTGAGGGGGCCGCTGTTCATATGCCGCTCCTGGCTTAGAAGTAGTGCGGGAAGCTGGACCAGTCGGGTTCGCGCTTTTGCAGGAAGGCTTCCTTGCCCTCCACGGCCTCATCCGTCATGTAGGCCAGGCGTGTTGCCTCGCCGGCAAACACCTGCTGGCCGGCCAGGCCGTCGTCGGCAAGGTTGAAGGCGAACTTCAGCATCCGGATGGCCTGCGGGGACTGCCTGGCGATGTCCGCGGCGTACTCCAGTGCCACGTCCTCGAGGCGTTCGTGGTCCACGGCCTCGTTGACGGCGCCCATCCGGACCATGTCCTCCGCGGAATATTCGCGGGCCAGGAAGAAGATTTCGCGAGCAGATTTCTGCCCGATCTGCCGGGCCAGCAACGCTGAGCCGTAGCCGGCGTCGAAGCTGCCCACGGTGGCGTCGGTCTGCTTGAATTTGCCGTGCTGGCGGGAGGCGATGGTGAGGTCCGCCACCACGTGCAGCGAGTGCCCTCCGCCCGCCGCCCAGCCGTTGACGACGGCGATGACCACCTTGGGCATGGTGCGCATGAGCCGCTGGACTTCCAGGATGTGGAGCCGGCCGGCCCGGGCTGGGTCGATGGTCTCCTGGGTCTCGCCGTCGGCGTACTTGTAGCCGTCCCGGCCCCGGATGCGCTGGTCGCCACCGGAGCAGAAGGAGTGGCCGCCGTCCTTGGGGGAGGGGCCGTTGCCGGTGAGCAGCACGGTGGCAACGTCCGGGGTCATCCGGGCGTGGTCCATGGCGCGGTAGAGCTCGTCAACGGTGCCGGGACGGAAGGCGTTGCGGACCTCCGGCCGGTTGAACGCGATCCGCACCGTGGGCAGGTCCCGCACCCAGCCGCCGTCGGAATCCCGCTCCACCTGGCGGTGGTAGGTCATGTCCTGAAAGTCCTCAAAGCCTGACACCACGCGCCAGCGGGTGGGGTCGAAGACGTCGGACACCGGTGCGGGGATCTGGTTGCTCACCGTCCAAGTCTAGTAATCCGGCTCAGCTGATGCAGAACTCGTTCCCCTCGGGGTCCGCCATCGTGTGCCAGGAATGCGGTCCCTGCCGGGCCGTCCACAGGAATGTGGCGCCCCTTTCTTCCAGCTCGCTGCGGACTTCATCCTTGTCCCGTCCGGCCAGATTGACGTCCCAGTGCACCCGGTTCTTGACCACCTTCCCGTCCTCGCTGGCCTGGAACAGGAGGCGGCGGGTGGGAGCCTTGGCATCGACCTCTTCCGGCGGGCGGATGGCGGCGCCGTCCTTCCATACCAGGTTGCCCCGGTGCCTGGTGGTTTGGTCCTCCGTGGCGTAGCCCTGGTCAATAATGGAGCGGATGAGCGCCGCGTCCTGCGGCTCCACCGCCCATTGCAGGGTCTCGGCCCACCAGTCCGCAAGCTCGTGGGGCTTACTGCAGTCGATCACTATCTGGATGTTCAGTCCCATGCACCCACGGTACGGTGGCGGGTGCACGGGCGGTAGGGGACGGAAAACCTAGGCCTGGACCTGCTGGAGCTGGTCGTAGAGTTCCGGGGGGATGGCGTAAATGAAGACGACCGCCAGCAGGTTCTTGGCGGCGTGGACGAAGTAGGAAAACATCAGGTTCTTACCCGTCCAGACGTAGACGAAAACGAGCGTGGCGCCCATGGCCAGGTAGGGCAGAAGCGCCGTCAGGGTGACAGCTTCCTTGCCTGCAATGTGCATGGCCGCAAATAGGATGACCGAGAGTGCACAGCACACCCAGATGTTGATGTGCCTGCTGAGCTTGCCGATCAGCAGATGCCGGAAAATGTACTCCTCCACGAAAGGACCTACCACCACGACCAGGGGAACCATGAGCCAGGCCGGGACCTCCTGCATCAGTGACTGCAGGCTCTCCTGATTTGCTGACGTCTCTATTTCCCCGCCAGTTGTCACCACTACCGCAGTGAAAACCATCATGGCCACCACAGACGCCGGAATCATCAGCAAGGTGAACCATGGCCGGGTGGCAAGGACCCGCAGGTCCCGGCCCACAACGCGGCCGGCAGCCAAAACCGCTACGATCCCCACCGAGCCGAACCAAAGCAGGTTTGCCGCGTAGGATACGGCGGCCGGAGAGGGGGCAACCTGGCGCAGGAAGGGGGCCAGAAGGCCGCTCCCGAATGCAAAGAATCCCGCGATGGCCACGAAAAGCCCTACAGCGGTGAAGTCCAGCGGCGAGAACCGGTACAGCTGTGGCTGCGGTGCGGGCGGTATGCGGTGGGCGGTAGCCATGGTTTCAGCCTATCCCTCCCAACTGGGTCGCATTTAACGTCGCGAAAACCCGGTTTCACGACTTTAAGTGCGAGTCAGTCGGGTGGGGGGAGGCGACTGCTGCATTGCCCGGGGAAACGTGCATCCCGTAAAATGTTCGGTATGCCTAAAAATCTGTTTCGGCGCGCCAAAGTCGACGCGGGGAAGGTGCGCTTTCCCGCCCTGGCGGGGGCCGCCGTCGTGCTTTCCCTCCTCCTGACGGCCTGCGGCGGCGGGGCCGCGGGAAACGGCGGGGACGGCAAGAAGGTGGTGCTGACCACCTTTACGGTGCTGGCCGACGTTGCCCGTAACGTGGCGGGGGACAAGCTCACCGTGGAGTCCATCACCAAGGCGGGCGCGGAGATCCATGGCTACGAGCCGACGCCGGGGGACATCCGCAAAGCCTCCAAGGCAGACCTGATCCTGGACAACGGGCTGAACCTCGAAGCCTGGTTTGCCCAGTTCGTGGAAGGGCTGGACGTGCCGCACGCCGTGGTCAGCGAGGGCGTGGAGCCAATGTCCATCAGCGAGGACGCCTACCAGGGCAAGCCGAACCCGCACGCCTGGATGTCGCCGCTGAACGTCCAGAAATATGCGGACAACATGGTGAAGGCATTCTCGGAGCTGGACCCGGACAACGCCGAAGCCTTCAAGGCCAACGCGGAAGCGTACAAGGCTGAACTGCAGGCCGTGCAGGACCAGATGACCGCCAGGCTGGCGGGAGTGCCGGAGGCGCAGCGGGCCCTGGTCACCTGCGAGGGGGCGTTCTCCTACCTGGCGCGCGACGCCGGCCTCAAGGAACTGTATATCTGGGCTGTCAACGCCGAGCAGCAGGCCACGCCGCAGCAGATCACCCGCGCCATCGAGTACGTCAAGGCCAACAACGTGCCCGCCGTGTTCTGCGAATCCACCGTCTCGGACGCCCCCATGCAGCAGGTGGTGGAGGCAACCGGCGCAAAGTTCGGCGGCACCCTCTACGTGGATTCGCTGTCAGAGGCGGACGGGCCAGTCCCCACCTACCTGGACCTGATCCGGCACGACGCCGACGTCATCACCAGGGCACTCACGGGAGCCGGGGCATGAGCACTCCGGCCATCCTCGTTGACAACGTGACAGTCCACTACGGCGAGGTCCTGGCGCTGGACGCCGCCTCGCTCACCCTGGACCCGGCGAGGATCTGCGGGCTGGTGGGCATGAACGGCTCCGGCAAGTCCACGCTGTTCAAGGTGATCATGGGCATGATCCGGCCCGACGGCGGCAGCGTCCGGATTCACGGACAGTCACCTTCGCGGACGCGGAGGGAAGGCGGCATCGGCTACGTGCCGCAAAGCGAGGAAGTGGACTGGCAGTTTCCGCTCTCGGTCCACGACGTGGTGATGATGGGCCGGTACGGGCACCAGGGCTTCACCCGCCGCGCGACCAAGGCGGACCGGGCAGCCGTGGACGAAGCGCTGGACCGCGTGGAACTCGGGCCCTACGCCGGACGCCAGATTGGCCAACTGTCCGGCGGCCAGAAGAAGCGGGCGTTTGTTGCCCGCGGAATCGCGCAGGGTGCCACCACCATGCTCCTGGACGAACCCTTCGCCGGCGTGGACAAGAGGAGCGAGGCCACCATCACCCGGCTGCTGCGTGAGCTGGCCTCCGATGGCTGCACCATCCTGGTCTCCACCCACGACCTGCACGCCCTGCCGGAGCTGTGCGACGAGGCCGTGCTGCTGATGCACCGCGTCCTCATGCACGGCCCGCCGGACCGGGTGCTGCAGCCCGAAAACCTGGCCAGGGCGTTCGGCCTGGACGTGCTGAACCGCAACTTTCCCGCCCAGGACCACCGCGCCAAGCCGAAGGAGCGCACCGCCTGATGGAACTGCTCCTGGAACCCCTGACCTACGATTTCATGGTGCGGGCCATCGCCACCACGGCGCTCGCCGCCGTCGTCTGTGCCGTGCTCAGCTGCTGGCTCGTCCTCATCGGCTGGTCCCTCATGGGTGACGCCGTATCGCACGCGGTGCTTCCCGGCGTGGTGCTCGCGTACATCGTGGGCGCTCCGTTCGCGCTGGGGGCGCTGGTGTTCGCCCTCGTGGCGGTGACCCTGATCGGAGTGGTGCGCAACACCAGCCGGGTGAAGGAGGACGCCGCAATCGGCATCGTGTTCTCGTCATTGTTCGCCCTGGGGCTGGTGCTGATCTCCGTCACGCCCAGCCAGACGGACCTGAACCACATCATCTTCGGAAACCTGCTGGGCGTCAGCGTCCCGGACCTCATCCAGGTCCTGGTCCTCGGCGTGGTGGCCTTCGCCATCCTGATCCTCAAGCGCCGCGACCTCACGCTCTACGCCTTCGACCCCACGCACGCCCACGCCATCGGACTGTCCCCCCGCCGTCTGGGCGCGCTGCTGCTCGGCCTGCTGGCCCTGACCTCGGTGGTGGCGCTGCAGACGGTGGGCGTGGTGCTGGTGGTGGCCATGCTGATCATCCCCGGCGCCACGGCCTACCTGCTCACGGACCGGTTCTCGCGGATGCTGGTCATCGCGCCAGCAATCTCGGCCCTGTGCTCGGTCGCCGGAATCTACATCAGCTACTACCTGGATACGGCTTCCGGCGCCATGGTGGTGCTGACCCAGGGCGTGGTGTTCGGCGCCGTCTACCTGTTCAGCCCGCGCCAGGGCCTGATCGGGACCCGGCTCGCCAAAGCGCGGCGGAAGAAGGCAGCCGCCCCCGCCGTGTAGCCCACGTCACGTAGCACCCCTTTGCGTCTTGTAGGATGGGTAGGCCGCGTGAAGCTTCGGCTGGACGAGGAAAAGCGCTCACAATCGACTGATGCTACAGCAAAAGGCCGAATTTTGTGAGCTGGATCATTCGTCCCCCGGATGCGGCCAACCCCCAACCCACAAGGAATCGTTGTGCCTCAAAGTACCCCCACAGATCTCCAGAACCGCACGGCCCCATCCGCCGCCGTCGACTCTTCCCTCAGCGCCGAGGGCTACAGCAAAACGCTGGGCAGGCGCCACGTCACCATGATCGCCATGGGCGGCGCCATCGGCGTCGGCCTGTTCATGGGCGCCGGCGGCCGCCTCGCCTCCACCGGCCCCGCCCTGATTTTCTCCTATGCCATCGCCGGCGTGATCGCCTACCTGCTCATGCGCGCGCTGGGCGAACTCATCATGTACCGCCAGACCTCCGGGTCCTTCGTCAGCTATGCCGGCGAAATGTTCGGCAAAAAGGGCGCCTACCTGTCCGGCTGGATGTACTTCATCAACTGGGGCATGACCGGCATTGCCGAACTCATCGCCATCGGCCTGTACTTCCAGTTCTTCTTCCCCAACGTTCCTGTGGAAGCCTCGGCGATCGCCGCGCTGGCGCTCCTGGTGGCAGTGAACCTGCTCAGCGTCAAGGTGTTCGGCGAGTTCGAGTTCTGGGCCTCCTGCCTGAAGGTGGGCGCCATCCTGATCTTCCTGGCCGTGGGCACCTTCATGGTGGTCACCAACGCCCAGGTGGGTGACGGCAACGCCTCGGTGGCCAACCTGTTTGCGGCCGACGGGGGTATGTTCCCCAAGGGCGCCCTGGTGATGGTCCTGGTCCTGAACGCCGTCATTTTCGCCTACAACGGCATCGAACTGGTGGGCATCACCGCCGGCGAGATGCAGAACCCGGAACGCGAGGTGCCCAAGGCGATCCGCGCCGTCGTCCTCCGCATCGTTGTGTTCTACGTCGGCTCCGTAACCCTGCTGGCCATGCTCCTGCCGTCCGACCAGTACCAGGCCGGCACCTCGCCGTTCGTCACCGTCTTCGGCCAGATGGGCCTGGGCTGGGTAGGCGACGTGATGAACATGATCGTCATCACCGCGGCCCTGTCCTCCTGCAACTCCGGCCTGTACTCGATTGGCCGCGTGTTCCGCAGCATGGCCAACAACGGCCACGCCCCGCAGTGGCTCACCAGGATGTCCCGCCGGCATGTCCCGTATGCCGCAATCCTGGCCATCGCCGCGTTCTACCTGGTTGGCATCCTGCTGAACATCTGGCTGGGCGGCTCCCACGCGTTCGACCTGGCGTTGAACACGGCCTCCATTGGCGTGATCTTCACCTGGGGCGCCATCTTTGCCAGCCAGATCGCGCTGCGCCACAGGAAGGGCGTGGTCTCCACCCTGCCCATGCCTGGTTCGCCGTGGTCCAGCTGGGCCGGCCTGCTCGCCCTGCTCGCCATCACCGTGCTGATCGGCTTCGACACCATGACCAACAAGGAAACCGGTGAGGTGTTCTACCTGGGCCTGTGGACCCTGGCCACCATCCCGTTCTTCGCGCTGGTCCTGTGGCTGGGCTGGCAGAAGGTGAAGAACAACGAGCCCAAGACGGAGCTCTACAGCTAGCCTTACCGGCAAGTTCGACGGCGGGATGCCCCTGGGGAGGGCGGGCCCGCCGTCGGCGTTTCCAGGGGAAACGGTGGTGGCCGGCGCCCGGCCGGGGCAGACTGGGGCTTGTGACTGAACCGTGGGTGCTGCATGTGGACCTTGACCAGTTCATCGCCGCCGTCGAAATGCTCCGCCGGCCCGAGCTCGCGGGCAAACCGGTGATCGTTGGCGGCCGTGGCGATCCGACCGAGCGGGCGGTGGTGTCCACGGCGTCCTATGAGGCCCGGGCGTACGGCGTCGGCTCCGGGATGCCGCTGCGGATCGCCGCACGGAAAGTACCCGACGCGGTGATCCTGCCCGTCGACCATGAGGCCTACCTTGAGGCGTCCGAACAGGTCATGGCGGTGCTTCGCTCCCAGCCGGCCGCCACCGTCCAGGTGCTGGGCTGGGATGAAGCGTTCGTGGGTGTGCAGACGGAGGACCCGGAAGGCTATGCCCGGCAGATGCAGCGGGCCGTGCTGGAGGAGACCCGGCTGCACTGCAGCGTTGGCATCGGCGATACCCTGGTCCGCGCCAAGGTGGCGACGACATTCGGTAAGCCCGCAGGCATCTTCCGCCTCACCGGAGGCAACTGGCTCGAGGTGATGGGTAGCCGGCCCACCATCGAGCTGTGGGGCGTTGGGAAGAAGGTGTCGCAGCGGCTTGCCAAGCTTGGGGTCACCACCGTCGCGGAGCTTGCGGCCTCCAATCCTGATGACCTGGTTCCCGAATTCGGGCCCAGGATGGGGCCCTGGTATGCGCAGCTCGGACGCGGTGACGGCGCACGGGAAGTCGATGACACGCCCTGGGTGGCCCGCGGGCACAGCCGGGAGACCACCTTCCAGCAGGACCTGACGGAACCCGCGCAGGTGGACGGTGCCGTCAAGGAGTTGGCGGCCCACGTCCTGGAGGACGTGGCGGGCGAGGGCCGGCCCGTGGTGGGGCTGACGCTGAAAGTCCGGTACGCCCCCTTCCTCACCAAGACCTACGCGCGGAAGATCCCGGAAACCTCGGACCCCGAGGAGGTGCTGGCGCGTGCACTCGACCTGGCCGGAAAGATCGAGCCGGGCAGGCCCATCCGCCTCCTCGGGCTGCGGGCCGAGATGACGATGCCTGAGGATTCCCGGCAGGGGCACACTCCTACCCGCAGCGGCTGGTAACAGCCACCTTGGAACAGCAGAACGGCGGCGGCTCCGCCCAAGGCCGAATCCCTCTAGCCCCCGGAGTTTTTGTCCACGTATGCAGACCTGGACGCACCCGAGGCCTGCGTATCTGGACAAAAACCCGGGAGGTACGCATCGGGGGCGCAGCCGTGTACTATTTACAGAACGAACGGTCGGTAAGTGAATCCAATTGGGTAGTGCGAAGTGTCGTTATGGACGCTCAAAACGGCAGTTGCTGCTACCTGGTTTGCGAAGGGGAGAGGCTGCCGGCCGCCGATAACAGTGCTGTTGATCGCGTGAAGGGTGTTTCCATGGCTGCAACCGCAGGGCCGCAGGCTTTCCTTGTTGGCGGGGTACGGACGCCGGTAGGCAAGTACGGTGGTGCGCTGTCCTCCGCCCGGCCCGACGACCTCGCCGCCCTGGTGGTCCGCGAGGCAGTTGGCCGGGCAGGCCTAGACCCGGACAGCATCGACGAAGTGATCCTCGGCAACGCCAACGGTGCCGGGGAAGAGAACCGGAATGTCGCCCGGATGGCCACCCTGCTGGCCGGGCTGCCCCTCCATATCCCGGGCATCACCGTCAACAGGCTCTGCGCCTCCGGCCTCAGCGCCATCATCCAGGCCAGCCATATGATCAAGGCCGGCGCCGCGGACGTGGTCATCGCCGGCGGGGTGGAATCCATGACCCGGGCGCCGTGGGTCCAGGAAAAACCAGCAAGTGCCTTCGCCCGGCCCGGCCAGATCTTCGACACCTCCATCGGCTGGCGCTTCACCAATCCGCACTTCCAGCACGGCCACCTCTCCCGCGACGGCAAGATGACCTACTCCATGCCCGAAACCGCAGAGGAAGTGGCCCGCGTGGACAGCATTTCCCGCGAGGACGCCGATGCTTTCGCGGTCCGCTCACACGAACGCTCCCTTGCCGCCATCGAGGCCGGCCGGTTCAAGGACGAGATTGTCCCGGTCACGGTCAAGACCCGCAAGGCCGAGACAGTGGTGGACACCGACGAAGGACCCCGTCCCGGCACCACCATGGACGTCCTCGCCAACCTGAAGCCGGTGGCGCACGGCGGCACGGTGGTCACCGCCGGCAACTCCTCGTCCCTGAACGACGGCGCGTCCGCCATCATCGTGGCGTCCGAGGCCGCCATCGAACGGCTCGGGCTGACGCCCAGGGCACGGATCATCGACGGCGCGTCCGCAGGCTGCGAACCGGAGATCATGGGCATCGGCCCCGTCCCCGCCACCCAGAAGGTGCTCAAGCGGAGCGGCCTCAGCGTAGGTGACCTTGACGCCGTCGAACTTAATGAAGCCTTTGCCACGCAGTCCCTTGCCTGCATCCGGCGCCTTGGGCTTGAACCGGACATCGTGAATAACGACGGCGGCGCGATCGCTTTGGGCCACCCCTTGGGTTCCAGCGGGGCCAGGATTGCCATCACCCTGCTCGGCCGGATGGAACGCGAGGATGCCAGGGTTGGCCTGGCCACCATGTGCATTGGCGTGGGCCAGGGCACCGCGATGCTGGTGGAGAAGGTCTGATGCCGGGGGCTGTGGACCTGGCGGCCGAGAAGTTTCATGCCCTACTGGTTGAAGAACGCCATGACAGGGTCATCGTCCTGCTGAACCGGCCGGAGGTGCGCAACGCCATCGACCAGCGGATGGTGGACGAACTGCACACGGTCTGTGCCGCACTCGAGCAGGACCCCAAGGTCCTGATCATCGCGGGGGTGGAGGGAGTCTTTGCCTCAGGGGCGGACATTGCCCAGCTGCGGGAGCGGCGCCGGGACGACGCCCTGCAGGGCATCAACTCCACCATCTTCATCCGCATCGCCAGGCTGCCCATGCCTGTGATCGCTGCCCTGGACGGGTACTGCCTTGGCGGCGGCGCCGAGCTCGCCTACGCGGCCGATTTCCGGATCGGGACTCCGAACGTCCGGATCGGCAACCCGGAAACCGGGCTCGGCATCCTCGCCGCGGCGGGTGCCAGCTGGCGGCTGAAGGAACTGGTGGGGGAACCCGTGGCCAAGCAGATCCTCCTGGCCGGACGGATCCTCGGCGCCGAGGAAGCCCTTGCCGTCAACCTCATCACCGAGGTCCATGACCCGGACAAGCTGCTGGAAGCTGCCCATGACCTCGCGGACCGGATTGGCCGGCAGGACCCGCTGGCGGTACGCATCACCAAGTCCGTCTTCCACGCCCCGGCCGAGGCCCACCCCCTGATCGACCAGCTGGCCCAGGGAATCCTGTTCGAATCCGGGGCCAAGTTTGACCGCATGCAGAACTTCCTGGACAGGAACGCCGCCAAAAAGGCCGGCGGGACGGCCAGCAGCGAGACCGGAAAGATGAACCGATGAACCATCCCCAACCTGCTCCCGTCCTTCCCGGCAAGGTGGGCGTCCTGGGCGGCGGCCGCATGGGTGCCGGCATCGCCCACGCCTTCCTCATCAAAGGTGCCGACGTGCAGGTGGTGGAGCGCGACGACGCCTCCGCCCAGGCCGCGCGCGAACGGGTGGAATCCGCCGTGCTGAAGAGCGTTGAACGTGGAGCCGTTGACACCGGGTTCGAGGAGCTGGTGTCCCGCCTGGCAGTGGGCACCGACTACGACGCCTTCATGGGACGGCAGCTGGTGGTCGAGGCCGTGCCCGAGGACTGGGACCTGAAGGTGGCGGCGCTGCGCGGCATCGAGGAGCGCCTGGCGGATGACGCGTACCTGGCCTCCAACACCTCCTCCCTGTCCGTCAACGGCCTGGCAGACGAGCTGAAGCGGCCGGAAAACTTCCTGGGGCTGCACTTCTTCAACCCGGTTCCGGCCTCCACGCTCATCGAGGTGGTGCTGGGGGAGAAGACGAATCCCGGACTCGCTGCCCTGGCTAAGGGGTGGGTGGAGGCACTCGGCAAAACCGCCGTCGTCGTCAACGACGCCCCGGGGTTCGCATCCTCACGGCTGGGCGTGGCCATCGCCTTGGAGGCAATGCGCATGCTTGAGGAAGGCGTGGCCACCGCGGAGGACATCGACGCCGCCATGGTGCTTGGCTACAAGCACCCTACGGGGCCGCTCAAAACCACCGACATCGTGGGTCTGGACGTCCGGCTGGGGATCGCCGAATACCTGCACGCGACGCTGGGGGAGCGGTTCGCCCCGCCGCAGATACTCCGGGACAAGGTGGCACGCGGTGAGCTGGGCCGCAAGACCGGCAAGGGCTTTTTCGACTGGCCCGGCTAGGTGCCCTATGCCGGACTGGCCTTTTGCGGACTAGCCGTCGAAGAAGCCCACGATGTAGCCGATGAAGTAGAGCAGCGACAGCAGGACCACGATCCCGATGATTGCGATCCACAGGAACTGCGTGCTCTTCTTCGTGCCGTTCTCCTCGTGGCCCTGGGTGGTGCTGGTGGAAGCTTCACCCGGCGGTGTTTCCCCCGGCGGCACGCCGCCTCCGGGCTCCAGGCCAGTGAGCTTGTCTTCCTCCGGGTCCGGGTTCTGTCCTGACATGTCGTCTCCCTCGTTTGCCGTCCTGTGCTGTCCCAGCGTAACCGGGCCCGATGGGTGGGCCTAGGCTGGTGCAGTGACTTTCCTTGAACCCCTTACCCTGACTGGCCGCTACGTAATCCTCGAACCGCTGGCGGAGGAACACCACGACGGCCTGGTGGAGGCGGCAAGCGACGGTGAGCTGTGGAAGCTCTGGTACACCTCGGTGCCGGGACCGGAAGAGATGGCCGTTGAGATCCGGCGGCGCCTTGCCCTCCAGGACGAGGGTTTGATGCTGCCGTTCACCACCAGGCTGATCGACCCCGCCACCGGTGGTCCGGGCAGGATCATCGGGATGACCACGTACATGAATATCGACGCCGGCACGCCCCGCGTGGAGATTGGCTCCACCTGGAATGCCGCGTCGGTCCAGGGAACGGGAACGAATCCTGATTCCAAGCTGCTGCTGCTCCGGCACGCGTTCGAGGAGTTGGGCTGCCCGGCCGTGGAGTTCCGGACGCACTGGCTGAACCACCAGTCGCGCGAGGCGATCGCCCGGCTCGGCGCGAAGCAGGACGGTTTGCTCCGCAACCATTCCCGGACCCGCGACGGGATTCTGCGCGACACCGTGGTCTTCTCGATTTTGGAGCACGAGTGGCCCATGGTTCGGGCCGGGCTGGAGTACCGGCTCGCCCGGCACGGGCAGCGGGCGGTTACGAGTGTGCCGGCCGGGCCGGCCGAACCGCGCTTATGAGGGCGTCGGCATACGCTTGGTGCCCGGCCTGGTTGGGGTGGAAGCTCCGCGGGTCGAAGTGAACAGTGCCTGTGGCCAGGTCCTGGGTTGCAGCGAAGAAGATCCACGGCTGAGGGGTGTTCACCTCGTGCCCTGCAAACCGTCCGGTTACATCCACATACTGCACTTTGGCGCCATACAGCAGCCTGGCTGTTGCCGCTGCGGAGGCAATGGTTGCATTCAGCAGTGCCGTGCCCTGGTTCACCAAGCGCAGGTTGTCAGGGCTCATTGGTGCGGGGAAGGCCGGGTTCAGGAGCCTTGGGTAACCCAGGACCACAATCTTTGCGTAGGGTGCATGCCGGTGGATGACTTTGAAGGCGTGCACCAGTCCTGCTCCAACTGCAGGCATAGCAGCGATTGCGGAGCTCACCGCCTGACTGCACGCCGAGGTGGTGGAAGTGGCGCACTGGAACAGGACGACGTTCACTCCTACGTCGTTGGCACCGGCCGTCATACTGACCAGTTCGGTGTCCCGCGACAGTGCACCCGAGGAAATGAGCTGGGTGATCTGGTCCTGGACGCTGGGAACGTTGCCCGGCTGCGCCTTCTCCCGGAGGAGTGCGCCATGGCAGGCGCTGTTGAGCACCAGGTGTACAGGATCCACCGCATCCACATGATCCACGTATCCGTTGGGAGTCTGATCGCAGGGCGGATCGAATACGAAGGGTCGGGCAGGGGCGTCCGCCCCGGTCCCCGCGGTGTAAGAATCCCCCAGGGCAACGTAGTCGACGTCGGACGGCGGGTAAGCCGAGGCCGGGGCCGTCGTCAGCCCAAGCGTCATGGCGAGTGCGGCGAGGCCAGCTGCGAAAGCCGCGTGCCACCGTCGTAATCCTGTATTTCCCATCGCAGTTCTCCTTCGGACATCACCTCTGGGCAGGGTGCCTGTACGTGTACCGTACGCCTGGCCGAATGTGCCGTCACCGGCCGCGGCTACCCTTCTTTCATCCGGTTTTCCCTCATGTGACATGCGCCTCGCAGCACCCGTGTGGTTAGCTGTCCGGATGAAGAATCAGGGCAGGTCCATGGACTGGGATGGTGCTGTCAACGCCTGGCATGTAGCCGGCGGCGTCTATCGGATGGGACGCCGGGAATGGCTGACGGAGGCGGGCTGGCAACAGGCGTTCGACGACGGCGTCCGCACCGTTATTGACCTTCGCAACGCCGCCGAGGCGCGTCGGCGCGATACCGATCCGGTGGTGTCGAAGGCTGCATACGAAGGAATGACCGTCATAACGGCACCCACGGAGGAGCCCGGGGACCCGCGCTTCACAGAAATCACCGGCCCATACCTCAACGACCCCGCCTTCTACGCCGACAACGCCCGGATCTTCCCGGACAAACTCGTCGGAGTCTTCCAAGTGCTCGCAGCTGCAGCCGGCTGCGGCGGCGTGATCCTGCACTGTGCCGCCGGCCGTGACCGCAGCGGAATGGTCGCCGCAATGGTCCAGGACCTGGCGGGGGACAGCGACCGGGACATCGCCGAGGGCTACCGCCGTGCGGCCCGCGGCATCAACGAGCGTTACGGTACGCACGGTCCGCCGCATGACAGGGAGCGCTACCTTGACGACGCCGAGCTGGAACCCCTGCTCGAGCAGCGCGGAAAGGCGGTGGTGGAGTTCGTTCGCGCACTGGACACCCGGAACTACCTGCTGCGGAACGGCCTCAGCTCAGGTGAACTGCACGCCGTGCTCGCCCTCTGCGGGGCAGGGGGTGCCCGATGACGGCCCGCAACCTGCGCCGGTTTCTGTCAATGGGCGCCGTTGCCGGTGTGCTTGCCTCTTCTGCATACATCGCCGCGCCGGCTTCCGCCACCGAAGAACCGGGAATTTCTCCGACTCCCGGTACGGCTGCGTCCGACGGCGGCACGCGCCTTTCCGAGGCAGCGCTCGCGGATGCGGTGCAGCGCGATCTTGGCCTCAGTCCCGAGGAGTTCAGTGCCGCCGGCGAGCTGGGTGCCAGGGCGGCGGAAGCGGCCGTGCAGCTGCGGGACGTTCCCGGTTACGCAGGCATCCGGCTGGAAGCCGGACAGATTGTGGTGACGGGATGGGGCGCCGGGCTGTTCGACAAGGTGGCAGCGCTCGCGGTTTCGATCCCCGAACTGGTGGTGGACGCGCCTATGCCCGAGGCTAAGGCCGGGAACCTGGAAGACAGCGCTGCACCGGACCCGGCCGTCGGTTCCGAACTGGCCGTCAGTACGGAGCAGCTGTTCCAGGCGTACGTGCGCGAGGTCGGTGCGGAGGGCCTGCAGGCGGTGGTGTCCGCAGGCGGAAAGTTCGTGATCCGGACCGGCGGGATCAACACCCCCGAGTCCAGCTCCCATGGCGGTGACCCGAGCGCTCCTGCCGCAGGTCCCGGCAAGGTTTCGCCCGCAGAGTTCGTGGCCCGGTACGCCAACGTGGAGCTCGACGCCGGCACGCGCCTTGCCCCCGAAGCCGACGTTCCCGGGGGTGTCGGCTACATCGCCGACACCGGCTGGGTATGCTCCACGGGCTTCTCCGCCTTCGACCCCGCGGGCGTCCCGGCCGTTTTGTCCGCTGGGCACTGCGCTTCGGACGGGGAAGCGCAGACGGCGACGCTGGAGTTCCAGTTCAACCAGGTGGGCCTGCTGGGGCACTTCGGCTTCAGCCAGTTCGGCGGCCCGGGCAACTCCCGCATCATTGAGGACCCGCTGGACCCGAACAACCCGGCGAACGTGGGCACCGACATCTCCGTCATCGAGTCGTTGCGCTCTGACATTGATCCGCTTCCGGCCGCCAGCACCTGGGGTGACCCCTCTGAACCAGGACCGGACGTCAAGATTATCGGCAGCACGGATCCAGTGGTGGGAATGCCTGTATGCCGCTCGGGCCGGACCTCAGCCTGGTCCTGCGGGGCCGTCGATGCCGTGGGCATTTTTGTAGTTCCCGGCCCTGGTTATGCCTCGGACCCCACCGATCTGCGGGCGTTCCGGGGCTTCCTCTCCTACGCCGTCCAGTCCAGCGGCGGCGATTCCGGCGGGCCCTACGTCAGCGGCAACTATGCCGTGGGAACCCACGCAGCCGGGGACACCCCCGACGCAAACGGCAACGTGATCGAGAACTTCGCTGTCGCTGCCACCCTTAGTGAGAGCCTGGCTGTCCTGCCCGGCTACCAGCTGGAACTCTTCCTCAACAAGCCAACTGTCACCAGCCCTGCTCCGGGCGGTACCTACGAGCCGGGGCAGATTGTCAGCGGAACCATACCGGCCGCGCCGGCCTCCGCCATTGCTGCAGGATCCAGGGTCCGGATCACTGTCGAAAACGGCGAACCCTTCGAGGTTCCGGTGGATGCAGCCGGGAACTGGAGCTTCACGGCTCCCGGACCGCCGGAAGGCAACCAGGCATTGCGGTTCACCGCCGAGGCGGTCAACGGATTCAGCGCTTCGGGCATCAACAGCTTCGAGTTTCCGCCCGTGCCGAACGAGGCCCCCGCTCCGCCGGCTCCGGCACCGGACCCTGTAGAACCGCCTGCACCGGCACCGGCACCGGCACCGGCGGATCCAGCCCCTGCACCGCCCGCCGACTCCCCGGACGGAGGCGCCGCCGTCGTACTTCCAGCGGCCACGCCGCCCGCTGACCTCGCCCATACAGGACGCTCCGGCAATCCCAGGTATACCGGCGGACTCGCCAACACCGGGGCCAGCCCCCTGCTGCCGGCAGCGGGTGCGGCCGCGGCGGCGATCACGGTCGGGGGCGTCCTGATGGTGCTGGTCCGGCGGCGGAAGCGCAGCGGGTAGTGTCGACCGGGCTCAACCACCGGTGGACAGGGTCTATTTGTGGCGCCGCATCAGCAGATTGGTGATGCGGAGCGTGCAGAGCCGCTGGCCGATCTCGTTGGTGATGAGCACCTCGTGGGTGGTCAGCGTGCCGCCCAGGTGGATGGGCGTGGCCGTGATGGTGACCGTCCCTTCCCGCGCCGAGCGGTGATGGGTGGCGGACACATCCACGCCCACCGCCGTCTTGCCCATGGTGCTCGCGTGGAGGACGGCAGCCCACGAGCCCACGGCCTCGCCCACAGCCAAGGAGGCGCCGCCGTGCAGCAGGCCGAACGACTGCCGGTTGCCCTCCACGGGCATGGTGGCCACCACCCGCTCCACCGATTCCTCCACGATCTTCACGCCCATCTTCTCGTCCAGCTCGCCGAGCGTGATCTTCCACAGCTCGTGCTGAGTGGGGGCATGAGCCGGAGCAGGCTCGGGGGAGTTCGGAGTCGGGGCGCTCATGGGTCTCCTTCAGGTCTTTGCGGTCCAGCTTCTAGTGTGCGGCGCGGCACATTCATGTATGGTACTTATATTACCGAACGGCCGGTCAGTAATCATTGACGGCCTTTCTGCCCGCTTGTTGGAAGGACACGTCAACGATGACCACCACTGCCACCGCTCCCCAGGCCACGGTCGACACCGTGGAGACAGTACCCAGCTTCATCATGGACTCCTGGTGGACACCGGACGCCGGCTCGTCGGCTGACGCCGTCCACGTCCGCGATGCGAGCACGGGGGAGATCCTGGCCAAGGTGAGCACGGCGGGGCTGGACCTGCAGGCGGTCGTGGACTACGGGCGTGACACCGGCCAGGCGGAACTTGGCCAACTCACCTTCCACCAGCGCGCCCTCAAGCTCAAGGAACTGGCGCAGTACCTGCACGCCCGGCGCGAGCACTTCTACGCATTCTCGGCGCAGACCGGCGCCACCAGGATCGATTCCATGGTGGACATCGACGGCGGCATCGGTGTCCTCTTCACCTTCGGCTCAAAGGGCCGGCGCGAACTGCCCAACTCGCAGGTGGTGGTTGACGGGCCGATGGAGCAGCTGTCCAAGGACGGATCCTTTGTGGGCGAGCACATCTACACCCGGATCCCGGGCGTAGCCGTGCAGATCAACGCCTTCAACTTCCCGGTCTGGGGCATGCTTGAAAAGTTCGCGCCTGCGTTCATCGCGGGCGTCCCCACCATCGTGAAGCCTGCCACCCCTACAGGGTATGTGGCCGCGGCCGTTGTGAAGGCGATCGTCGAATCCAACATCCTGCCCAAGGGCTCGCTGCAGCTCATTTCCGGCTCCGTCCGCGGGCTGCTGGACGTGCTGGACTACCGCGACTACGTGTCCTTTACCGGTTCCGCCTCCACAGCATTGTCCCTGAAGTCCCATCCGAACGTGGTCCAGGGCGGCGTGCGTTTCACGTCTGAAACGGACTCCCTGAACGCAGCCATCCTCGGTCCTGACGCCGTTGAGGGAACCCCGGAGTTCGACGCTTTCGTGAAGTCAGTGGTCACCGAAATGACGGTGAAGGCGGGCCAGAAGTGCACCGCCATCCGCCGGGCCATTGTGCCGCAGGAGCTTGTGGGAGCTGTCTCCGCTGCTATCGGCAGGCGCGTCCAGGAGCGCGTCGTGGTGGGCGACCCCCGCGCGGACGGCGTCACCATGGGCGCCCTCGCCTCCGTGGAGCAGCTTGAGGACGTCCGCGCCGCCGTGCAGTCGATGCTCGACGCCGGGGGCGAGCTTGCGTACGGAACTCTCGATTCGCCGTCGGTCACCACCGCGGACGGCACCTCCGCTGTTGTGGCGGAAGGCGCCTTTCTGGCCCCGGTCCTCCTGAACTGGAACAATCCCGAGGCGGAGGCACTGCACTCACTTGAGGCGTTCGGTCCTGTTTCCTCGGTGGTCGGCTACAAGGACCTGGCCGACGCCGTCCGCCTCGCCGCCCGCGGCAGCGGTTCCCTGGTGGCCACCGTCTGCACCAACGATCCATCCGTGGCACGCGAACTGGTCACCGGGATCGCCGCCCACCACGGCCGCGTCCTGATGCTCAACCGCGAGGACGCCCGGTCATCCACCGGCCACGGCTCGCCTGTCCCGCACCTGGTGCACGGCGGGCCCGGCCGCGCCGGCGGTGGCGAGGAACTGGGCGGCATCCGCTCCGTCATGCACCATATGCAGCGCACCGCCATCCAGGGCTCGCCCAACATGCTTACGGCTGTCACCGGAATCTGGCACGCCGGGGCAGACCGCAACTTCACGCTCGAGACGGAGGGCACGCACCCGTTCCGGAAGTCGCTGGAGACGCTGCGGATTGGCGACGCCATCCGGTCCGACCTTCGGCAGGTCACCCTGGAGGACATCACCGCGTTCGCGAACTCCACCGGGGACACGTTCTATGCCCACACCAACCAGGAAGCGGCGGAAGCCAACCCGTTCTTCCCGGGCATCGTGGCGCACGGCTACCTGCTGCTGAGCTGGGGAGCGGGGCTGTTTGTTGAGCCCGCGCCGGGCCCTGTTCTGGCGAACTACGGCCTGGAGAACCTGCGCTTCATCACCCCGGTGGCCGCCGGCGATTCGATCCGCGTGACCCTCACCGCCAAGAAGATCACCCCGCGCGAAACCGACGAATACGGCGAGGTGGCCTGGGACGCCGTCCTCACTAACCAGAACGACGAGATCGTGGCCACCTACGACGTCCTCACGCTCGTCGAGAAGTAGCCTGTGCCGGGGGTTGAGCCTGTCGAAACCTGCGGCCGGGAGCGTAAAATTCTGCCCGTAGGAGGTGGCCCGATGACCCTGAGAATGAACACAGCCACAACCATCCTGCCAGTCGACGATGCAGCCCGCGCCCGCAGTTTCTACACCGAAAAACTCGGACTCCCGCACGTAGGAATGACAGACGATGGAAGCGAATTGCTCGGCAGCGACGGCGGCCCGATGCTGCAGTTGAAGCCGGTTTCCGACGGCAAGCACTCCGAACACACAGCCCTGAGCTTCGAAGTGACGGACATCGAGAAAACTGTCCGTGAAATGGAAGCCATGGGAGTGCAGTTCCAGGACTACGACCTGCCCAACCTGAAGACCGAAAACCATATCTGCACCACGAACTCAGAGAAGTGCGCGTGGTTCATGGACACGGAGCACAACATCCTGTGCGTCCATGAGAGCCTGGGCGGCAAGATGGAGTACCAGCTCTAGCAGCCAGGCAGCAAAACCGCAGGGGCGCCCCGGACGGATCCGCGGCGCCCCTGCGTCTGCCAGCCTGTCAGTGCAACGGGGTCAGGACTCGGCACCGCCGTGCAGGCCGTCGTCGCTGGCGTCGTCCTCGGGGCCGGTGCCGCGTCCGGAGGTCTGGTCCGAGAGGTCCATGTTGCCGCGGGCCTCATCCATCGTGGGGCCGCCGGCGGGCACGCTGTAGGTATCCGGACGGATGCCGTGGGCCTGCTCCTCGATCAGGGCCTGCTCCTCGCTGAAGCGGATCACGTTGGCCTCGTCGCCGGCGTCGCCGGGAATGTCCTCGCGGACCTTGGACGGGTCGGGCACAATGAAGCCTGCCTCTGGCTCTTCCTTGGAATTGCTCATTTTCCTTACCTTCCTATCGGGTGGTGGGTTCAGTGGGTCGCTCGGCCAGGTCCACCTTCACGTCCTCGGTCTGGTCGCCGCGTTTGACGGAGAAGGTGACGGTGTCGCCGGGGTTGCGGCTGCGCAGTTCTGCCAGCAGCCCTTCCGGTGCTGTGAGTTCCACGCCTTCCATGGACTCCAGCACGTCGCCGGGGCGGATTCCGGCCTCTCCCGCCGGCCCGTCCTCGGCCACGGCCAGGACCAGCACGCCGGCGCCCTGTTCGATGCCGAGCTGGTCAGCGATCTGGGCGGTCAGTTCGCCGGGAGTGAGGCCTACATAGGCGTGTTCCGCTGTACCGTCGGCCAGCAGTTCCTCGGCCACTTCCACGGCCGTGGCGGCCGGAATGGCAAACCCCAGGGCAACCGCACCGGCCGACGGCGGGATGTACGCCTCGCTGATGCCGATAATTTCGCCGCGCATGTTGATCACGGCGCCGCCGGAGTTGCCCGGGCTGATGGGCGCGTCGGTCTGGATCAGGTCAACGAGGGACAGGCTGTTGGAGGCCGAGCCCGGAATGGAGCGGTGGAGCCCGGAGATGATGCCGGCCGTGGCCGTGTTCTCGAACCCCAGCGGGGAACCGAGCACCACGGCGCCTTCGCCAACCTTGGGCAGGTCGGTCTGGTACGTCGGCTTCGGCAGCCCGGTGCGGTCCGCCTGCACCAGGGCAAGGTCGGTGACGGGGTCGGTGGCCCGGACCGTACCCTCAACGCGCTGCCCGTCCGCGAAGGCGACCTCAACGCGGGTGTTGCCGCGGATCACGTGCTCGTTGGTGAGGATCAGGCCGTCCTCCGAGTACACCACGCCGCTGCCCAGCCCGCCCTCGGTGAAGATGGTGACCACGGACGGTGCCAGGTTTTCCACCAGCTGCGGGATGCCGCCGGCAGCATCCGGAGCGGCGGGTGCGCCGGCCCCTCCGGTTGGCGGGGCGGAGGCGGCGGGGCTCGCGGCAGCGGTGTTCCCGGATGCGGTGGTTTCGCTGGGTGCCGGGGATCCTCCAGTGCAGGCGGAAAGTACGACGACGGCACTCAGGGCAGCTGCCGCGGCGGCGGTCCTGAACAGGCCGGGCCGCTGCGGCTGGCCCGGGTGCGGGCGGCGGCATCCTTGGGGGGCTGCCGGGCTCATTCACTACCTCCCTGCGGTGGTGGCTTTCTACCACCGTAACCGGGGTGCGGGGAAAATACCAAGCACACTTAGTATTTGCCGCGCTCAGCGGCGGGCGCGGCCGTGGCGGAGCTCAAGGGTGGCCGTGCAGTCCGTCGAACGCCATGGTGATCACGTCATCGGCCAACCGCTCGGGGGAGAGGGAGCCGCCTGGCTTGTACCACTCCACGATGGAGTTGATCATGCCGAACAGGAGCCGGGTGACGGTCCGGGGGTCGATGTCCTGCCGGAGCGAGCCCTCGTCCCTGGCCAGTGAAATGAGCGCTGCTACCTTGTGGTCGAATGTGCGCCGGCGCTCCAGCGCGTCCCGCTCGATCCCGGTGTTGCCGCGCAGCCGCAGCAGCAGCGTGACGAACGGCAGCCGGTCCACCAGGACGGCCACCGTCTGCCGGAGGACGAACTCGAGCCGGGCGTCCGCGGGGCCGGACGTCGCCTCCGGCTGTTCCAGGATGGCCTCCAAGCCGCCGAGCGCGTGATCCAGGGCGAGCTTGAGGAGGTCGCCCTTGGACGGCACGTGGTGGTAGATGGCCGACTTGGAGATGCCCAGGTTTTCCGCCAGGATGCCCATCGAGGTGGCGTCGTAGCCGTGGCGGTTGAAGACGTCCACGGCGATGCGCAGCACGGACTGCTGGTCGTAGCCGGGCCGGCCGCGCTTGGCTGTGCCATTGACGGCAGTGCCGGTGGTGCTGGAGGTTCCGGTGGTGCTGGGCATAGGTGCTAGTTTCTCACGAACGGTCGGTCGGCCCGGGCAGGTCCCGGGCCGGTGGGCCCGGGACCGCGGTTCACCTAGCCCTTCGGGCGGAGGTCGTAGATGCGGCGCAGCTTGCCGTTGGACCGCTCAAGCGAGCCCGGCTCCACAACGTCCACGGCACAGGAAGAACCCACGTGGATCTTGATCTGCTCCTGCAAGGTGCGTGCCGCCGTCGTGCCCTGCTCGGTGGTGACGTTGTCCCGCCGCTCGATCTTCACGGTCAGCTGGTCCATCCGCTGGCCCTCGGGCCGGGTGAGCTCGAGCTGGAAGTGCGGGCTGAGTTCGGGGATCCGGAGCGCGATCTCCTCGATCTGCGACGGGAAGAGGTTGACGCCGCGGAGGATGATCATGTCATCGCTGCGGCCGGTGATGCGGCCCATCCGGTGGTGCGCGGGGCGGGCGGTTCCCGGCAGGAGGCGGGTGAGGTCTTTGGTGCGGTAGCGGATGATCGGCAGCGCTTCCTTGGTCAGGGAGGTGAACACGAGTTCGCCGTGTTCGCCGTCGCCCAGGACGTTCTCCTTGCCCGCCACCGGGTTGAAGGGGTCGATGATTTCGGGGCGGAAGTGGTCCTCCCAGATGTGGCTGCCGTCCTGCGTCTCCACTGCCTCGCCGGCAACGCCCGGGCCCATCACCTCGGAGAGGCCATAGATATCGCAGGCCTTGAGGTTCATGGTGACCTCGAGCTCGTGCCGCATCTCCTGCGTCCACGGTTCGGCGCCCAGTACCGCGTACTTCAGTGAGGTGGAGGCGGGGTGGATGCCCATGTGCGCCATGGCGTCGGCGATGGTCAGCAGGTAGGTGGGCGTGCACAGGATGGCGTCCGGCCGGAAGTCCTGGATCAGCTGGATCTGGCGTTCGGTCTGGCCGCCGGACATGGGGATGACCGTGCAGCCCAGTGCTTCGGCGCCGGCGTGCGCGCCCAGGCCGCCGGTGAAGAGGCCGTAGCCGTAGGCGTTGTGGACCTTCATGCCGGGGCGGATGCCGGACGCGCGGAAGCAGCGGGCTACAAGCTTGGCCCAGTCGGCCAGGTCCTGCCTGGTGTAGCCCACCACGGTGGGCCGGCCGGTGGTGCCGGAGCTGGCGTGCACGCGGGCCACTTCGCTTTGCGGCACGGCGAACATGCCGAACGGGTATTCCTGGCGCAGGTCCTCCTTCGTGGTGAAGGGGAAGTTGCCCAGGTCGCTAAGTTCCCGGAGGTCGCTCGGATGGACCCCGGCGTCGTCGAACTTGCGCTTATACAGGGGCACGCGCTCGTAGGCGTAGGCAACGGTGTGCTGCAGGCGGCTCAGCTGGAGCGCCTCAAGTTCGTCGCGGGACATGGTCTCCTCGCGGTCCAGGCCTGGTGTTGCTGCGGATGTTGCCGTCACCGCGGCGGGAGTTTCGGGGGCATGCAGGGTCATGTTGTCCTACTTCTTGGGGATGGTGCGGCTGCGTCCGCGGAACTCGGCAATGAGTTCGCCGGGGGCGCCGGAGGGGGTGGATTCCGCCTGAAGGGCGTCGGCGGCAAAGATCTGGATGTCGTACAGGCCGCTGCGTCCTGCGCTGGAACGCCGGTCCGCGACGGCGGTGACCACCTGGCCGCGGTAGGCGGGCTTCAGGAAATTGATATCCACGCCCGAGGCCACGGTGATGAGGTTTTCTTCGCCGGGTGACGGGTGGATCGGGTTGCAGGCCAGTGCGAAGGCTGAGTCAGCGAAGGCGAAGATCATTCCGCCATGGGCCATGCCGAAGCCATTGAGCATCTCCTGCCGGAGGGTCATTCGGATGGTCGCGTGGCCGTCGCTCAGGGACAGGACCTCGATGCCCATCCATTCGGAGGCATAGTCGTTTTCCAGGATGGGATGGGGTGGCCCGGAAAGTGTTGTTTCACCCATGCGTCATTGCCTCCAGCTTTATTTACCGAATGTTCATTAGGTAATCCTATGAGGGGGTGCGGTGTCAAGGGCACGGCCGCGGCCCTGAACAGCCCAGTTTTAGGCAGTGAACAGTGCCGTCTTCCAGGCTCCCCGCGGTGTTGTCCCGGGGAAACCGGGCCAGTCTGGGCAGCGGGGCCCAATCACCGGAGCCCGCGGCCGAAAAGTGCAAGGATGGAGGGACCGGCACCAGACAGCAAAGGGCGGACCATGGCCAAAGGCATCTACGTCAGCGCAACCACACCCGGATCGGGCAAGTCCCTCGTGGCCCTGGGCCTGGCGGACACGCTGCACCGGCACGCGGACCGGATCGGCTTCTTCAAGCCCGTGGTCACCGGGCCCACTGCCGGGGACGACCCCATGGTGGCCCTGATTAAGTCCCGGTTCGCGCTGGAGGACGGGCGCTGCCGCGGCGGACTGACCTCGCAGGAGGTCAGGAGACTGCTGGCAGAGGGCAACCGGGAGGAAATTGACTCCCGCTGCGTGGAGATCTTCGCCGAGATGTCGCGGCTCTGCGACGTGGTGATCGTGGAGGGGACGGACCTCACCGGCCAGGACGCCGCCGTCGAATTCGACCTCAACGCCCGGTTGGCCAATAACCTCGCCGCGCCCGTGGTGGCTGTGGTCGGGGCCAAGGGCCGCACTGTCGAGGAGGCCGTGGCCGCCGTCGATGTTGCCCGGAAGGAGCTGTCCGCGGAAAAGTGCGCGCTGCTGGCCATCATGGTGAACCGCGCGGATCCCGACCTGGTGAACGGGATCGCCGCTGAAGTGAGGGTGGGCGCTTCCGGCCGGCCCGTCTACGTCCTGCCCGAGCTGGAGGAAATCGCGCGTCCCACCACGGGCGAGGTTGCCACGGCGCTTAACGTCCGGCAGATTGCGGGCCGGGCGGACATGGACCGCGACGTGAAGGACATCAAGGTTGCAGCCATGAACGTGGGCAACTTCCTGAACGTGCTGGACGAGGGCGCCCTGGTGATCGTCCCGGGGGACCGGGCGGACGTGATGGTGGCATGCCTGGCATCGTCGTTCTCCCCGGAGTTTCCAGTGGCGTCTGCATTGATCCTCACGGGCGGCCTGGCGCCGGACGCCAACATCTACCCGCTCCTGGCGCAGGCTCCGTTCCCGGTGTTCGCCGCCCCGGATGACACCTACACCACGGCGCGCCGCGTCTCGGAGGTCCGCAGCGAGATCTGGTCCGGGCACCGGCGGAAGGTCGCCTCTGCGCTGGGGTTGTGGTCCCGGAGGGTGGACGAGGCCGAGATCGTGGAGCGGCTGCACCTGCCGCGCGCCGAACGGATGACGCCGCTACGGTTCCTGCATGACCTGATTGAACGGGCCCGGGCGCAGCGGCGGCATGTTGTCCTGCCGGAAGGGACGGACATGCGGGTCCTCCGGGCGGCCGAGATCCTGCACCGCCGGGACGTCTGCGACCTGACCGTGCTCGGACCCGAGTCGGATGTCCGGGAGCTGGCGGCCGCCCGCGGCATCGACCTCACGGGCATCAACGTGGTGGACCCGGCAACCTCGGACCTGCGGCAGAAGTTCGCTGAAAAGTACACGGAACTGCGGGCACACAAGGGCGTGGACCTGGCCAAGGCGCTGGAGATCATGCAGGACGTGAGCTACTTCGGCACCATGATGGTCCAACTGGGGGTGGTGGACGGGATGGTGTCCGGCGCAGCGCACACCACGGCGCACACCATCCGCCCGGCCCTGGAGTTCGTGAAGACCCGCGAGGGCGTGAAGATCGTGTCCTCGGTGTTCCTGATGCTGATGCCGGACCGTGTCCTGGTCTACGGCGACTGCGCCGTGAACCCGGATCCGAACGTGGAGCAGCTGGCGGACATCGCACTGGCCTCGGCGGAGACCGCTGCCCAGTTCGGCGTGGAGCCGCGGGTGGCCATGCTGTCCTACTCCACGGGCGGCTCGGGCTCCGGCGAGGCGGTGGACGAGGTGCGGCAGGCCACTGAACTGGTGCGTGCGCGCCGACCGGACCTCGCCGTGGAAGGCCCTATCCAGTACGACGCCGCCGTGGACGCCTCCATCGCCGAGTCCAAGATGCCGGGCTCCTCGGTAGCCGGGCAGGCCACCGTGTTCATCTTCCCGGACCTCAACACCGGCAACAACACGTACAAGGCGGTGCAGCAGAGCTCAGGCGCGGTGGCCGTGGGACCGGTGCTGCAGGGGCTGCGGAAGCCGGTCAACGACCTGTCCCGCGGCTGCACGGTGGAGGACATCGTCAACACCGTAGCCATCACGGCGATCCAGGCGCAGGCGCCCCTTTCGTAGCTGCGGCACGCAAAGGACGACGCCGGCACCCAAGCCGGGTGCCGGCGTCGTCCTTTGCGTGCCTCTAGCTGTTGTCCGGCTTGGCCAGGCTCTCCTCGTCCTCCTGCTTGGCCGGCTCGTCAGAGAGACCCTGCGGCGTCAGGTCCAGGTCCTCAGTGTTCCCGGGCGCCTGCGCCGCTTCCCCTGTCTCGCTGGCTTTGGGCTTACCGGTGTCATCCAGGGCTGGATTGGCGCCCTCGACGCCGGTTGGGTCCTTGGGCCCGGAATCCGGCTGGGCGTTCAGCGGGGCGGTGCTGCTGGATCCCGTATTCGTGGGGTCGTTCTCGTCAATGGAAGCGGGCTCATTCGTCATGGAAATGTCCTCTCGCGGGTGGTCCAGCCTGTCCGCCGACTGTAGGCACAGCCCGGCCGGATCCGCAAGGAACCCCGACGCCTCCGCAACCTGCGAGATGGCACTTAACGGCAGTCCCGGCGTCGGGCGTTGCCGTTGGACGCCAACTCGGGGAGCAGCGCAGCCGCTAGTGTGGGACTGAACCGCAGACGCAAGGCTCAGGAGGCCCCACATGCTCGTGCTCGTCATCAACTCCGGCTCGTCCTCGCTCAAGTACCAGGTGCGCGACGTCGCGGCCGGAACGGTCCTCACCGAGGGGCTGATCGAGAAGATCGGCCAGGGCAACGGGGGCGACGGCGACGGCGAGATCGTGGGCCCGCGCGACCATGCGGAGGCGCTGGAGCAGGTGGACGCCGCGATCCATGAGGAGCTCGGCGACCTGCAGCTGGGCGCCGTGGGGCACCGGGTGGTCCACGGCGGGGAGCGGTTCGCAGAGCCGGTCCTGATCGACAACGAGATCACCCGGGCCATCGAGCGGCTCAATCCGCTGGCGCCGCTGCACAACCCGGCCAACGTGCTGGGCATCCGGGCCATCAGCACGAAGTGGCCGGACATGCCGCAGGTGGCGGTGTTCGATACCGCGTTCCACCGGAGCTTGCCCGAGCATGCCTGGCGCTACGCCGTCCCGGATGAGCTGTACACCAACCACGGCATCCGCCGCTACGGCTTCCACGGCACCTCCCATGAGTACGTCACACGGCAGGCCGCGTCCGTGCTGGACATCCCGGTGGAGGAATTTGACGGCGTCATCGCCCACCTGGGCAACGGCGCCTCCGTCACGGCGATCCAGGGCGGACGGTCCGTGGACACGTCCATGGGTTTCACGCCGCTGGAGGGCCTGGTGATGGGCACCCGCTCCGGCGACCTGGACCCGTCCATCCTGGTCTTCCTGGGCCGGGCGGGCTGGACCCCGGAGGACATCGACACCATGTTGAACCGGGAATCCGGGCTTAAGGGCCTTGCCGGCAACAACGACATGCGTTCCGTGGTGGAAGCCGCCGAGGACGGCAACGCCCGGGCCGCAACCGCGCTCGCCGTCACGTCCTACCGGCTGGCCAAGTACATCGGCGGGTACCACGTGGCGGTGGGCGGCGCCAAGGCACTCGTGTTCACGGCCGGCATCGGCGAGAACTCGCACCAGTTCCGTGCGCTGGTGGCGGACCGGCTGGGCGCCCTGGGCATAGAGCTCGACGGCGCCCTGAACATTGGGCGGTCCAACGAACCGCGCGTCATTTCCACGCCGCAGTCCGCCATCCCCGTCCTGGTTGTCCCCACCGACGAGGAACGCGCCATCGCAGAGGCAACAGCCGCCGTCGTCAGCGCCTAGTAACCCCCGCCCACCAGAGTTTTTGTCCAGATATGCAGACTTAACCCGCCCGGAAGCCTGCATATCTGGACAAAAACTACAAGCCCAGACTCAATCAGGGAAGGCCTACGCCCGGCCCTTGAGGATCAGGTTCCAGTAGATCTGCGGGAACAGGTCCCGGTCGATCACCCAGGACAGCTTGCTCTCGTTCCAGGTCGGGACGCGGGGGATGGTGGGCATGGGCCGGTAGCGGTCGTCGAACTCGGCGAACACCACTGTGTCGCGGGAGACCGTGAACGGGCACACCGAGTAGCCGTTGTACTTCTCCGTCAGCGGCTTGCCTTTCCGCGCGGCCACCAGGTTCTTCGCCAGCACCTTGGTCTGCTTGCGCAGCGCGCCGCCGGCCTTGGAGTTGGTGGTGCCGGCGGCATCGCCCAGGGACCAGACGTTGGGATACCGGAGATGCCGCAGCGTCTGCCGGTCCACCTCCACGAAGCCGCCCTTGTCCCCGGCTGCGGGCAGGTCCGTGGCCTTGAGCCAGTCCGGGGCGGACTGCGGCGGCACCCCGTTGAGGACGTCATAGTGCAACGACTCCTCGTCCCCTGTTTCCACGTTCCGGACGGTCGCCATCTGCCGGTCGGCGTCCACGGAGACGAGCTCGCTGTTGGTCCACAGCTCAATCCCGTACTCAGCGATCTTCCGGTCCAGCTCCCGGTCCACTTCCGGAACCCCGAACACGGTGGGGTACGGCTGGACCATCACCACCCGGATCTTGTCCAGGACGCCCTGTTCCCGCCAGTAGTCGCAGGCCAGGTACATCGGCTTCTGGCTGGCCCCGCCGCATGTGATGGGGCCGGCGGGCATGGTGAACACTGCGGTGCCGGACGTCAGCCCGCTCAGGAGCGTCCAGGCCTTGGGCGCCAACTCGAACTCGTAGTGCGAGGCGCCGTGCGGCGAGTGCACGGCCTCCTCCAGGCCCGGTACGGCGTCCCAGTCGTACTGCAGCCCCGGGCACACCACCAGCTGCCCGTAGCCCAGGGTTGACCCGGACGCGAGCGTGACCGTGTTGGTGTTCGCGTCCACGTCCACGGCGCTGCCCCGGATCCACGTCACACCCTTGGGCGTCACCGAATCCTGGCTGCGCACCGCCTCCTTGGCGGACGCCCGTCCACCCGCAATGTGCGAGAACAGCGGCTGGTACAGGTGGTGGTCCTTGGGCTCGATCAGTGCCACGTCCTTGACGCCATACCGCTCCAGCCGCGCCGCAAGCGCAACCCCGGCGTTGCCGCCGCCAATGATCACCACCTCGTGCTGGCCGGCCACGCCGCTACTTCTTCTCGGTCAGGGCGGACGCCTTGTGCGCGGCGCGGGCACCGGTCTTGGCCGATTCCACCACGTACTGCGGTTCGTCCTCGCTGGCCCGGTGGGTGTGCCCGTCCAGTTCGAAGTCGCTCGTCCTCTTCTCCACGATCTTGCCGTGCGTCTTGCCCTGCGGAGTGTTCCATTCCACGGAGGTTCCCTTGCTCAATGACATTTGTTCTCCTAGCTGGGGTTTACGGTGGGTTGGGGCTCCACGGCGGGGGCCGTGCCCCCAGTATCCGCCGTGGGCAGCGGCGTCTCAATGGGGGCGTACGACGGCGGCGCGGTGCCTCCCGCGGGCTGGGTGGCCGGTGCCGTGGCCGGGGCGGTCCCTGCCGGGGCAGGTGCGATCCCTCCGGGCTCAGGTGAAGCCGGAACGGCAGGGGCTTCCGTCGGGGTGGGCGCAGGCGTGGCCGGAGCCGCGGAATTCGGGCTGCCGGCGGTGCCCGGATCTGCCGTGATGACGGCAGTGATCTGCTCCTTGTAGGCCGCGAGGCGGGCCTGGATCTCGGAGAGCGGCACGTTCTGGAGGTTCCGTCCGTACTGGGCTATTTCAGTCCACAGCGCGTTCAGCTGCGCCAGGCTCTCCTCTCCCAGCGGGCCGTCCAGGGTCAGGACCAGCTGGCTTGCCAGTGCGTAGGCCAGGCAGTCAACGCAGTTGTAGTTGGCCGCCGCGGACAGGTTTTCCGGAACAACAACAGCGGCTTCGCCAACCACCAGGACAACCTGGAAACCCACGGCGATCGCGGCGCAGCCCGTGCAGCTGGCGAAGGCGTAGGCCTCGTTGCGGGTGTCCACCGGTCCGCCGTCCTCGGCCCACACCAGGGCAAAGGCCACGCTGTAGGTCACGGAGTTGTCGGTGGTGTTCACGGCCAGCGCCTGGTTGCCGCCCTTTTCCGGGGCCAACGGCCGGTCGAAGGGGAAGACCCAGGACGGTGCAGCGTCTGAGGGCCCGGTTGCGGGGGCGGCCGAACCGGCCGCAGGAGCCCCGTCCTCCACCGGCACCAGCACCATGGCCAACTGCGGGTTGTCCCGGGTTGGCGTCGCCGCGCCTTCCGGCCACAGGGCAATGGTCCTGCCGCTGCGCCCTTCCTGGAGGACGGTGCCGGACTGCGGGAGAAGGGACGTGGTCGCGTCCGCCAGCGTCCCGCGTTCGTAAGGCTGCACCGGACGGTACGTCCCGCCGTCGGGCCACCATGCCCAGGCCAGCCCGGCAAGAAGCGCCGTAACGGCACCCATGGCGGTGATCCGTTTCAGGACGCTGCCGCGGCTCTTCCGCCACAGTCCCGTGACCAGCTGGCGCAGCAGCCTGAGCAGGATGTACAGCATGCCGAGCATGGGCAGCGCGACGGTGACGATCGCCAGTACGCGCACCGCGGCACCGGCAATGTCCCCGGCGGACAGGCTGGCGGCGAACTGTTCCTGCTGGCTGGCCACGCTGTCCCAGGCCGTGGCCAGCAAACGCGGGAGGGCCAGCACCATCATGGCCAGGCTGAAGAGCAGCAGCGGCACGGTGACCAGGACCCAGAGGGTCACAATGGCGCGAGCCCACGGCTTGAGGACGCGGCCCTCCGGCTTGCGCCAGTTCCACGGCAGCAAACCGAGCAGGGTGGGCTTGATGCGCTGGAACAGGTCCGGGACGCCTGTGGCGTCTGCCAGGATGTGGTAGCCGTCGAACCTCAGCAGGGGGAGCAGTTGCCGGACCATCTGCAGGATCTGGGTCACCACCACCAGCAGCAGGGCATCAAAACCGGTGGCCCACCACAGCCCCATGATGGTGACAGCCACGATCGCATTGAAGTAGAGGCCGCCGAGGTCCGTGCGGAGCCGGCCGCCGCGGCCCAGCCGGTAGGAGTCTGTGACATCGGTGAAGAAGGCCGGCCAGACGAGGTAGATTCCGGCGCCCATTGCGCCCGGGGTGGCACCGCCCCGGCGTGCTGCGGCGGCATGGCCGAACTCATGGAAGCCGGCCGAGAGGATGGTGATGGCAAAGATGAGCAGCAGCAGCGACGGGTTGGCGAACGCCTCGTGCGTGGCAGACCCCAGGCCCTTGACCATCAGCACCCACCAGCATGCCGCCAGGAAAACCGCTGCCACCGCCACCACGATCAGCGGATTGAAGAGCACCGCGAACGGGGCAGTGATCCGGCGGGTCCGCTCCGGGTCGGTGACGGTGTAGCGGAACCGCATGCCCAGGAGCGGATCGGCCTTTCGCACCTCAGGTTCCGAGCCGTCGGCCAGGCGCAGCAGTCCCATAGGCAGCAACTGCTTGTCCATCAGCGTGCGCACATTGCCGGGGCTGACCAGCCGCCCCGAAACGCGGCTGACGTGCTGCGCGATGCCGTCGATGCTCCGTGTCCCGTCCGATGCGTCCAGCACCAGGTACAACAGTTGCGTCAGCTGCAGGGTCTGGCCGTCCCCACGGCGCACCAGCGAGGGCGGTTCGCGGTAGCCGGAGCCTTCGGATTGGCCCAGGAGCTGGACTCCTGTTGCCCGCACAGGATGCTGCTGCGGGTGCTCGGCAGGGGAGGCAGGGGACGACGGCGGGCCGGGCTCGGGGCGCGGCCCGCCGGTGGCATGGCTCATTTGCGCTTACTGCTGCAGGTCGGACTGCTGGTCCGCGCTGGCGTTCGCTTCGCCCTCGATGTTCTGCGAGATGATGGCGTCCTGCTCGGCCACCGCGTAGGCCTGGCTGTCGATGGAGCCGATGTTCGCGGCAACAGCAGCGTCGATCGGCGCCGCAACGTTCGCGTTGGCGGCAACGGCGCCGTTGATGGGAGCGGCGATGTCGGCGTCGGCGTCCAGGTCCACGTTGACGTTGAGCAGGTCCCCGTCCAATGCGGCGGCCGGATCGGTGGGCAGCGCGCCGACGTCGGGGAGGCCACTGCCGGTGGTGCCGTCAGTGGTGCCGTCCGTCGCAGTGCCGTCGTCAATGGTGTCGTTGCCCTGGTCGATGGTGCTGTCCTGGGTGGATTCAGCGTTCGCGTCGGCCGTGATGCCCTGTTCGATCACAACGCCCTGGTCTGCCAGTGCCTGGGCATCGGAGCCGAAGGAGAGGATGTTGGCCGATGCAGCGGCGTCGATCGGCGCGGCCACGTTCGCGTTCGCGGCAACCGCCAGGTCAATGGGTGCCGCGGCGTCGATGCCCAGGTCCAGGTCGGCATCCAGGTCCAGGACCGAGGCAACTTCCTTGTCCGGCAAGGCCGTTGCCTGCTCCGAAAGCAGTTCGTCGTCAGTCAGGGGACGCATCTCGTGTTCCATGCTTCAGCAACCTCCGGGGTGGCGCGGGTTGACCTGCCCCCAGCGGGCAGCCCGGCGCCAGACAATAGTAAGCATGATTAGCTTTTTTGGGACAACCCTTTCAAACCAGATAGTTGCACCGTCAGTGTCGTTTTCGGAGCCCGAAATGGCACCTAAGGCACAATCGATGTGCGCGCCAATCCCTTGATTGACAGGTACTGGAGGGAGGTCCAAGCTGGCGATGTCCCTACCAGCCGGTGCAGCCGCGCCGGTGACAGGTGTGCTTCAAAGGAGGACCCGATGCCTGTTGTAGAAGAAAACGTTGTCATCGCCCGGCCACCGCAGGAGGTCTTTGATTTCCTGTCGAAATTCGAGAACATCGCGGTCTACGATTCCTCGGTGATGTCGTCCGGGCAGGTCGGGGACGGCCCGCTTGGAGTGGGATCGCGGGGAAAGGGCACCAGCAAAGTCATGGGGCGGCAGTTCGATTGGGTCGTCGAGATTAGCGAGTTCGACCCGCCCCGGCGGATGGTATCCCGATCGGTGGAGGGCAAACTCGACTTCACCATTACGTTCACCCTTGAAGCGTCCGATGGCGGCACCCGCGTCACACAGCGCATAGAGGCCGGGTCCGGGCTCGGCGGGATCTTCGGCAAGCTTGCTGATTCCATGGTGGAGCGGGCCCAGGGCCGGACCGTCCGTGCGAACCTGGACACCCTGGCCGAGTGGCTGGCGGACCACCCAAGTACCTGACGGCCGCTGCCTGCCCCTCCCACGCGACGCGAAAGGGGGGAGTGCGACGGCGGGACGCGCCCGCCGGGAGTGCGACGGCGGGACGCGCCCGCCGTCGTACGTTTCCTATGCGGGGGGCTACTTCAGGCCCGCGCCGGGCAGCAGTTTGGTGGCGCCAAGGGAATCGGCGATGAACGCATAGTCCCAGGCCCGCTCGCGCCACTGCACGTACCGGCCGGAGGCGCCGCCGTGGCCGCCGTCCATCTCGATCTTCATGAGGATCGGCTCGGACCCGGTGGTCTTGTTCCGCAGTTCCTGCACCCACTTGGCCGGCTCCACGTAGAGCACGCGGGTGTCGTTGAAGGACGTGACGGCGGCGATCTTGGGGTAGGCGGCCTCCCGCACGTTCTCGTAGGGGGAGTAGGACTTCATGTACGCGTAAACCTGCGGGTCCGTGATGGGGTTGCCCCATTCCTCCCACTCCAGTGCGGACAGCGGAAGGTTGGGGTCCAGGATGCTGGTGAGCGGGTCCACGAACGGCACCTGCGCCACGATGGCGGCGTACTTTTCCGGTGCCAGGTTGGCCACGGCGCCCATCAGCAGGCCGCCTGCGGAACCGCCCAGTGCTGCAATCCGGGCCGGGTCCACCCAGCCGGAGCCTGCCAGCCAGTCCGTGGCGGCGATGAAGTCGGTGAACGTGTTCTTCTTGGTGAGCTTCTTGCCGTCCTCGTACCAGTGCCGGCCGAGCTCGCCGCCGCCGCGGATGTGGGCGATCACGAACACGATTCCGCGGTCCAGCAGGGAGAGGCGGGCGACGCCGAAGCCCGGGTCCATGCTCACTTCGTAGGAGCCGTACCCGTAGACCAGGCCCGCCGCCGTCGAGTCCTGTTTGACGGCCTTGTGCCGCAGTACGGAGAGCGGGATCCGGGTGCCGTCCGCGGACGTCGCCCATTCCCGGGTGGCCACGTAGTCGCTGCCGTCGTAGCCGCCCAGGACCGGGCTCTCCTTGCGCAGGAGCAGCTCGCCGGCGGGACGCTCCGGCGTAGGCAGCACGAAGTCGTACACCCGGGACGGGGTGAAGTAGGAGGTGTAGCCCAGGCGGATGACGGGGGCCTCGTAGTCGGAACCGCCGACGCCGGCGGTGTACAGCTCCTCGTCGAACGCCGGTTCCACCGGTGCCTGCTGGGCCGGCGTGCCCAGCCCGGCCAGGCCCATCACCTGGACCCGCTCGATGGTGTCCTTGCGGATGGAAATGATGAGGTGCGTGGAGGTGACGCCGGCGCCGTTGACACGGACATCGTCCGAATGCGCGACGACGGTCTGCCACTGCTGCTCCGCCAGCGGCTTCTGCAGTTCGTCCGGGTCCGCCAGCGAGACCATGGAGTTGATGGCGCCGCGGTTGTGCGTGATGAGGATTTTTTCCTGGCCGTCGAGCAGGAAGGGCTCGGCCTCGTAGAGGACACGTTCGTTGCGCGAAATGACAGTTGTGACCGCCTGGGCGGGATCGTCGAAGCGGAGCAGCCGGGTCTCGCTGTATTCGGAGCAGCCGATGCCCAGCACCAGGTGGCGCCGGTCTGCCGAGAGTTCGAAGCCGAGCCACATGGCGGCGTCGTCCTCCTGGTAGATGACGACGTCCTCGGTGACGGGGGTGCCCAGGACGTGGGCCTTCACCTGGTACGGGCGCCAGGAATCGTCCACCACGGTGTAGAAGATGCGGGTGCCGTCGGGGGAGAACGAGACGCCGTAGAAGACGTTCTCGATGATGTCCGGCAGCAGTTCGCCGGTGCGGAGGTCCCTGATCCGGAGGGTGAAGCGTTCGTCGCCGGCATTGTCCACCGCGTAGGCGTAGAGGTTGCCGTCCACGGTCACGGCTGTGCCGCCGATGGAGAAGAACGGCTTGCCTTCCGCCTCGACGTTGCCGTCCAGGAGCACTTCCTCGCCGGGAATCGCGACGCCGGGCTCGACGGCGGGCGGGGTCCAGTCGGCGATCCTGTCCCCGGTGTCCGCTGCCCTGACCCGGCACTGGATGCCGTACTCCTTGCCCTCCACCGAACGGCTGTAGTACCACCAGTCATCCTTGCGGTGCGGAACGGACAGGTCGGTTTCCTGCGTGCGGCCCTTGATCTCCTGGAAGATGGCCTCGCGGAGCGGTTCCTGGTGCGCGGTGACGGCTTCCTGGTAGGCATTCTCTGCCTTCAGGTGCTCCACGACCTCGGCCGATTCCTTGTCCCGCAACCACTCGTAGTGGTCCACGAACGTGTCCCCGTGGTGCGTCCGTTCGAGGGGGACCCTCTTGGCCACGGGCGGGGCGGCCTTTGGTGCGGACGTGCTGGCGGAATCCTGCAACGGAGTGGAGGTCATGCCCTCAATATATCCACCGGCCCCGACAATAGCCGCGGCCGTTCGCTACCGGGGAAGCCCGGGACGGGATGCCCTAGTCGCCTTCAAGAGGCAGGCGTATTGTGTTCACCGCAAGGCACATCCGCCACGCGTGAGAGGGGAATCTTATGACCATCCCGCCAGTGCACGAACCAGAACCGTTTCCGCCGGAACCGGGACCGGAACCAACACCGACGGATCCGACGCAGCCGCAGCCCGGCCACCCGTCCCCCAATCCGTTCCCCGCGCCGCCTGCTCCCGGCCCGCTGCCCGTGCCGGATCCAGGGCCCACGCCACTCCGCCCGGACCCCACCAGGAGCTGATCGGAACTACGCAAAAGGGGCCTTTCACAAGCCGTGGAAGGCCCCTTTTCCATGTCCTGAAGGCCCCTGGGAAGACTCAAAAAATTCCAAAAAATCCTTGCCGGACCGCTTGCAGACCTGCTTCCGCAGTGCTAAAAAATCTATATCAGCCAATACAGATCGGCTGATACCGAAAGACAGTGTTGGACCAACTCTTACGAGGAGGGAAGCCATGTTGATGCGAACCGATCCGTTCCGCGAGCTGGACAGGCTGGCCCAGCAGGTCCTCGGAACAACAGCGCGCCCGGCGGCGATGCCCATGGATGCGTGGCGTGAGGGCCAGGAATTCGTCGTAGCGTTCGATCTGCCCGGCGTGGCGGTGGATTCCGTGGATCTGGATGTGGAACGGAATGTCCTGACGGTGCGGGCCGAGCGTCCCGATGTCACGGGCAAGGACACCGAGTTGATTGCCTCCGAGCGGCCGCGCGGCGTGTTCAGCCGCCAGCTGATCCTCGGCGACACCCTGGATGTCGAGAACGTCAAGGCATCCTACGACGCCGGTGTCCTGACGCTGCGGATCCCTGTCGCCGAGAAGGCCAAGCCGCGCAAGATCGAGATTGAGACGAAGGGGGCCAAGCAAGAGATCGCTGCCTAGGTTCCCCTGCAGGATCGGGACGTCGGGCCAATCTGTTGACTGCCTATTTGGGCGGGTTGCCTTATGTGCACGCCACAGCGCCAGACAGCGCACCGGCAGCGTGGGCCTGAACTTCCCGATGCGGTGGCCCCCGGCTTCGGCCGGGGGCCGTCCAAGTTACCCGCCGGGATCCCTTGTTTGCGGCGGTATCCCGGTGTAGAACAGGTTTACCGGGAGGATCCGAACGCGTTGTATCTGCCAGTTTTGGGCGGTTTGCCTTCATGGAGCGCCACAGCGCCGGTAGCGCATCGGCAGTTGCGAGTGATCCCCTCCGTATGATGGCCCCCGAGCTTCCAAGCAGGGGGCCATCCCTTTGCCCGCGTTTGCGGGAAGGCTCAGGTGCCCAGTTCGAGCATCAGCGCTGGCAGTTCGTCCGCTAGTTCGCGGGCCAGGAATCCGAGCGGTCCCAGCCTGCTGGCGAGGCGGTCGGCGGCGGCGGCGTGCAGGTGCGAACCCCAGCAGGCCGCCTGGGCGCCGCTGGTTCCCCGCGCCCGAAGCCCCGCGATGGCGCCGGCCAGGACATCCCCGCTGCCCGACGTTCCCAGCCCGCCGTATCCCGTGGTGATCTTCCACAGGTCCCCGGTACCCTCCGCGCCCGGAGGCTGCGCCACCAGCCCCTGGCACGCGACGACCGCGTCGAACCGCTTGGCAATCTCCGCCACAGCAGCTTCCAGGTCCTCGATGTCCCGGTCCAGCAGGACCGCCGCCTCCTTGGGATTGGGAGTGAGGATCAGCCGGCCGCGCCACGGGTCCAGCCGTTCCTCCACCTTGGCAAGGCCGCCCAGGGCGTAGGCATCGAGTACGACGGCGGCGCCTCCTTTGCCGCCGGCCCCGCCGTTGGATTCCTCCCGCTCCAGCAGGGCCCGCAGCAGTTCCTCGGCCAGTTCGGAATCATCCAGGCCGGGCCCCACCAGGACCGCGTTCGCCCGGTCCAGGTACTTGGCAATCCTGTCCAGCCCTTTCGCCGTTACGGAACCGTCGGCATTTTCGGGCAGGGCGATGGAACCGCACTCCGGCAGCGCAACACCCACCTGCACGGCAACGGATTCCGCCACGGCCAGGGACAGCTTTCCGGCACCGGCCCGCAGTGCCGCCGTCCCGGCCAGCACGGCTGCGCCGGGGGTGGCACGGGCGCCGCCGATCACCAGCACCGAGCCGCGCGAATACTTGTCCTCGCCGGGTGCCGGCAGCGGCCAGCCACGCAGCAGCGACGGCGTCACCAGGACGGCATCGGCGGAATTACCGCGGGTGGACACTGGAATCCCCGGCATGCTCCGTGACTTCCACGCCCTGCTCGGCCAGGTGGTCGGCCACGTTGAAGCTCTCCAGCGTCCATGGTCCGGCACCTGACGGGCGAACGTAGCGGGTAATCGACGCATTCAGCACGGACTCGCTGGCGGCGAGGTCCAGGATTTCCCGCTCGGACATCCCCTCCAGGACGTACCGGAACAGCATGATCACCGCGTCATGGCAGACCAGCATCACCCGGTGCCCCGTCCCCAGGTTGTTGAGTTCGGCGAGGACTGACCGCAGCCGCAGCGCCACGTCCGCCCAGGACTCGCCGCCCGGCGGCCGGTAATACAGCTTGCCCTGCCACGACCGGCGCTCTGCTTCTTCCGGGTAGCGCGTCTCCACGCCCAGCCGCGTCAGCCGGTCCAGGATGCCGAGTTCGCGGTCCCGCAGCCTCTCGTCGGTGCGCACCTTGAGGGGCCAGCCGGCAGCCTCGACCGCGATCTCGGCTGTCTGCAGGGCCCGGGCATACGGCGAGGAGACCACCGCGTCCGGCCTGGCCTCCTCCGCGATCCGGGCCAGCGCGGTGCCCAGCGCCTTGGCCTGCTCCTGCCCGGTATCCGACAGGTTCACGTCCGCGTCCCGGGCGGGGACGTCGATGGCTTCGGCCCCCGCCAGCCGTGCCTCCGTGGCCGCCACGTTGCCTTCGCTCTCGCCGTGCCGGATCAACAGCAGCTCCACGGCACCGGCCTCCTGCACTGCCTGCGTCAGCCCGTCGTCGTTCATCAAAATCACCCCGTCTGCGTGCGCACCAAATCCAGGAAACATTACCAGCGGCGTACCCACCCGGGGCCGGAAATAACGGACGGGGGCGGGCTGCGGCCGCCCGTCCGGCACCTACCGCTCGGGCGTCAGCACCTTGGCGAACACGGTGGCCCCGTTCGCGTTGCGCAGGCTGGCCGTGAAACTGTTGTCCTCGCCCAGCTGCACGTGCCCGAAAAACTGGTTCTCGCCGTCGCGCGGTGACTCGCCGGCGAAGCGCCCGGCCTTGGAGAACACCACCTCGGGCCCGAACGTACCGTCCATGGCGTTCGGGCCGAAGGATCCGGCAGCGATCGGCCCGGCCACGAACTCCCAGAACGGGTCGAAGTCGGTGAACGCGGCACGCTCGGGGGAGTAGTGGTGCGCGGCGCAGTAGTGGACGTCGGCGGTCAGCCACACGATGTTCTTCACCCGGTTCCGCTTGAAGGCGCTCAGCACCCCGGCGATCTCGAGCTCCCGGCCCAGCGGTGCGCCGGGGTCACGGTTGGCCAGGCTCTCCTGGTGCACCGGACCGTCCGGCACAATGATCCCCAGCGGCAGGTCCGCGGCGACCACCTTCCACGTGGCCTTCGACGCCGAGACCTCCCGGATCAGCCAGTCCACCTGCTCCTGCCCCAGGATGCTGGTGGCGTAGGCTTCCTTGCCGTCCGTGTTCGGCGACTTGAACGTGCGCATGTCCAGGCAGAAGATGTCCAGCTGCGGGCCGCGGGAGATCTTCCGGTAGATGCGCGCCGGCTGGTACTGGCCGGCGTCGTCGAACGTGCCCGGCCGCCAGGACGCGGCACCTTCCGCAATCGGCATGTACTCCTGCCACGCCTGCCGGCCCCGGGCGGCGAGGGTGTTTACGTCACGGACCGTGTAGCGCGGATCGTCCAGGACTTCACCGGGGTACCAGTTGTTGGTGGTCTCGTGGTCGTCCCAGTTCGCGAAGACGGGCACGTCCGCGAACATGGCCCGCATGTTCACATCCATCAGGTTGTAGCGGTGCCGGCCGCGGTATTCGTCCAGCGTCTCGGCCACCTTGGAAACCTCCTCGGTCACCAGGTTCCGCCACACCTGCCCGTCCTTCTCCACCACGGTTTCAGCCAGCGGGCCGTCCGCGTACACGGTGTCGCCGGAGTGGATGAAGAAGTCCGGCCGGGTCTGGTGCATGGCCCGGTAGCCGCGCATGCCGCCGATCTGCTCGTTGATGCCCCAGCCCTGCCCGGCCGTATCGCCGGTCCAGACGAAGCTTTGGGTGGACGACGCCGGCACCTCGCCTCCGTTGCTCGTGTCACCGGTGCGGCCCTTGCCGTTGTACGACCCGGGGTCGGGAGCCGTGCGGAAGGTGCCGCGGACCGTCTCGCCGGCAGTGCCGCCGTCGTCCTCGAAGCTGATCTCCAGTGCGAAGCGTGTGTTGGAGGGCAGGTTGCCGGCGTGGATCTTCGCGGTGAAGTCGGACGCCTGGGTGGCGCGGGGCCCGCGGAGGACGCGCTCAAAGGCGCCGCGGCCGCGGAGGACCTCGCCGCCGTCGTCCACGGCCCGCAGGACCGCCCTCATCCGGCCCGCACCTGAGGAACGGGACCACAGCACGGCCGATTCCGACGTTACGTCGCCGGTGGCGATGCCGCTGGGCAGCGTGAGCCGGTTCCGGACCAGCGCGACGCCGGCGGGGCGCGGTGCTGATGCCTGTGCGGCGGCCGGGACCGAGGCCAGTGCTGCGGCCAGGACGGAACCTTTGACGATGGTGCGGCGGGAGATGTCAGAGCGGGAAATGTCAGTCATGTCCTCAGGCTTCCGCCGCCGGGCGCATGGACTCTTTCCCGTGGATGAACGGTTGGTGAGCCGCGGTTGAACAGCGGATTGCCTTGCGGCCGGCCTCCACTGCAGCTACGGCCGGGCGAACTCCCCGATCCGGCCCTCCCGCAGTGCCGCACCCACCGCCGCTATCCCGCCGTAGTCCGGGAACAGCACCGATTGGCCGGCAACGAATCCGGAGCCAGCGGTGGGCAGCGTCATGGTGCCGATAGCGTTGGGGTCGAGGTTGCGGAGGCTGTACGCCAAGATCGCGGCCTGAATAGGATCGAAGCCTTTGTTGACCGTGAGGCAGCACGAGGCGAACTCGACCAGTGACCGCACCGCGGTGACATCATGGAGGGCGCCGCCGGCGGTAAGCCGCGCGAGGATTGCCTTGAGCAGGATCTGCTGGTTGCGCACCCGCTGGAAGTCGCCGTCGGAGAAGGCGTAGCGCTCGCGGGCGAACTCGAGGGCGGCCTGCCCGTCCAGGTGGTTGGTGCCGGGTCCGAAGACGTGCCTTGTGTCGTGGGTGGACTGGAAGGGGACAGGCACGTTGACATCGATACCGCCCAGCCCATCCGTGAGGATCTTGAGCCCGCCGAAATCCAGCATCAGCGTGTGGTCGATGGTGATGCCCAGCAGCGACTGCACAGCGGCCACCTGCATGTCGATGCCGCCGTACTGCAGGCCCGCGTTGATCTTCGCGCCCCCGAAACCGGGGATGTCCACCCACGTGTCGCGGTTGATGGAGACGATGTACAGGGCCTTCCTGTCGGCTGGTACGTGGACCACCATCAGCGTGTCCGCCCGGTGGTCCATCGGTTCGCCCGTCGCCGCGGTGTGGGCAGCCGCGTCCTTCGCGACGCCGCGCATGTCGCTGCCGATCACCAGCACGTTCATGGGGACCGCAGGGTGTTCCGGGATGGGCGGTGGTGGCGGGGGAGGCGCAGGCGTGGTTTCCGTGGGGGTTTCCGACGGCGTCGGCGTGGGTGACGCAGTCTGCGTCGCCGCCGGCTGGGCTTCCGAGCCGGCCCGGTTCAGGTTCACCACAGCCACAATGGCGACGGCGGCCAGCACCACCGCGAGAAGCGCTGCGATCCACCGGCGCCGGCCGTGAGCCACCATGCTTCGGGGCCAGTTCCCCTCTGGCGGCTGGGCGCCGGAGGGGCCGGAACCCGGGACTCCAGTTGGGCCGGAACCGCCTGGCGTGCTCATGGTGCCTCCACCTCATCGTGAGTTGTGGGATTAGTGTCCGCCTGCCGGCCCCTCCATGGCTACAACCGTGTCCAAACTGTCATCTGCGGCCCTAATTTGGCCGAGAACGCTGGAACGGTGCGGGGACGCCGGAGCGCTACAGCGTTTTCGCAGCGTTCCAGCGATCCGGGGAGTTGAGGCGGGCGTGCCGCAGGATAGAGACGATGGCCGGGGCCAGCTCGTCCTCCATCTGCCGGTACACCTCGGGGGAACGCCGGTAAGGGTCCACGATGTCGTTGTCCGCCGGGTCAGCTGGAAGGGACAGGTGGCGCACTCCGGCGGCCCGGGCCGGCAAGGCGCGCCAAAGGGCTGCGTTGGCAGCGAGGGGATCGCCGACGTCGGGCGTCTCCGGTCCGGCAGGCCCGCCTGACGCTGCCCGCTCGTCCAGCACATCAAGCATGCGGGCGAACTCGCGGATGGTGAAGGTCCGCTTGAGCAGCGACGCGTCCTGCTGGAGCACCTCGCCGCGGTGGACCGAGGTCATGGTGAGAACCAGGTCCACTCCGCGGAGGATTTTCGGGGTGAGCTGGCGCGCCACGAAGCCCTCGGGGTCACCGCCGAACGTGCGGACGATGTCCGCGGAAATAGGCTGCATCGGGTCCCCGGCCATCGCCCTGGTGCCCGCGCTCGCAACCTCGAATCCGCCCGGTACCACCTGGTTGAGTCCCGCTTGCAGCAACCGTTCGGCCACGGGGGAGCGGCAGATGTTGCCGGTGCAAACGGTCAGGATGCGTACTGGTGCGGATGTGTCCAAGGAGGTGTCTCTTTTCCCGGCTGGTAACGGGCCGTTCAGCCCGTGCCTCTCAACTTAACACGCCACCCATAAACGTTCGCTCACTTGCTGCCGCTTTTCCGGCGTCCCTCTCCCACCTTCCAGCCGGAAGGTGGGAGAGGGTGTACCGGGAACCTGCGGGAAGTGAGAGAACGTGGGGCGGGCGGCTGCTAGGTGGTGGCCAGCAGTTGCTTCATTTCGGCGATCTCGGCTTCCTGGGCGGTGACGATGTCCCGCGCCAGCTGGACGGCCTCCGGGTGCTTGCCTGCACCGATCTCCTGCTGCGCCATGTCCACGGCGCCCTCATGGTGCCCAATCATGTGCTCCAGGAAAAGCCGGGCGGCTTCGGCGCCCTGGGCGTCCTTGAGCTTTTCGATGCCCTGCGCGTCCACCATTCCGGACATGCCGTGGCCGGAATGGTCGGCGATCGTGGTGGGCGCATTCCAGTCTGCGAGCCACCCGGTCATGGTCTCGATCTCGGGTGCCTGGGCATCCTTGATCCTGGTAGCCAGTGCCGTGACCTCTGCAGGGATGTCCTGCTTGGCCAGGATGATGCCGCTCATCTCCACGGCCTGTTCGTGGTGCGGGATCATCATCTGGGAAAACATGACGTCCGCCTCGTTATGGCCAGCAGCGGGGTCTGGCATCGTGCTGGCCATGGCGCTGGAGCTGCCGTGGTTCATGCCGTGGGTGCCGGCGGCACCTGAGTTTCCGGTGTCCGCGGCGCAGCCAGCGAGGCCGAGTGCGGCCGCCAGGGCAGCAGCAAGGGACAGGGCCGTGAGTTTCGTGTTCATTTTTGGTTTGTCCTTCAGAAAGTAGTCGAACTGGGCTGGTTGGGGCGTGGGCGGCCACCCGAACAGTCCGTTTACGTCCGGCTGATGGACAACTCACACGGCGTCGGGCCCGAAGGGACATAGGAATACCCGGCGGCGCTGCGGGTGCCGGCCGCAGCTTCAAGGGATGCGGAGGCCGTGGCCGGGGGCGGGACAGCGGCGAGCGAGCCGGTCTTGCCCAAGGGAATGCAGGACGCTCCGGTTTCTTCCGCGCCAGGACAGCCGGAGCTGCAAGAATCTGCCGCCGCGAAGGACATGCCGTGAGTCTCGCCGTAGGCGGCAGGGTGCGCAGCAAGCGCCTCGAGGGAATGCCCGACGGCGGGGTACCCGGCATCATGCCCGCTAACACCAAGCCCCGTAACGCCATGTCCGGTAACACCGTGCCCGGCAACAGCCTGCGCGGCTGCAGCCGTATGTCCGCCGTGCGCCGAGTGGTCCGCCGTCATGACGTGCATGCCGAGGATCCCCGCCACTACGGCAAGGACCGCAGCCAGCAGCCCCGCACGAAGGAGGGCGGCAGACCCGGCGCGGACCTGCGCGTTCATCTGCTTCCCTCCTTCCCGATGGCTCTGTAACTGCTTCAAAATACCCCGATGTTCAACGTACCCCGGACGGGTTCAGTTTCAGGCGCCGGAGCAGCTGGGCGTTTAGTGCCACCACAACCGTGGACGCGGACATCAGCACCGCCCCCGCAGCCGGCGAAAGGACAACCCCGGCGAAGGCCAGGACGCCTGCGGCCAGCGGCACGGACAGGACGTTGTAACCGGTGGCCCACACCAGGTTCTGCCACATCTTGCGGTAGCTGGCCCGGGACAGGTCCACCATCGACAGGACCGCCCGCGGATCGTTGCCCGCCAGCACCACACCGGCGGACTCCATGGCTACATCGGTCCCGGCGCCGATCGCGATGCCCACCTCGGCGCGGGCCAGGGCCGGGGAATCATTGACCCCGTCGCCCACCATGGCCACCTTCAGCCCGCGGGCCTGCAGTTCGGCCACCTTCTTGTCCTTGTCCGCGGGCAGGACCTCGGCGAACACCTCGCCAATCCGAAGGTCCGCCGCCACAGCCTGAGCCACCTGGCGTGCGTCTCCGGTGACCATGGCCACCTTGATGCCGCGGTTCTGCAGCGCCGCAACGGCCTGTCGCGACTCCTGCCGCACCGCATCTTCGAGGCTGACCGCGCCCAGGACGCGGCCGCCGTCGAGCACGTGCAGGACTGCCGCACCGCGGTCCATCCAGCCCCGCGTCACCTCCGCCACGGAGGGAGGTTCGACGGCGCCGAGCTCGCGCAGGAGCGCGGGCCCGCCCACGTGCAGCGTGCGTCCGTCCATGCTGGCCCGGACGCCACGCCCGGTCAGTGACGTGAAGGAACCGGCGGCAGGCAGCTTCAGGTTCCGGTCCCGGGCGGCGCGGACAATGGCCCGTGCCACAGGGTGCTCGCTGTCGGACTCGACGGCGGCGGCCAGGGCCAGCAGCCCGTCCGCGTCCACGCCTTCCGCTGCTGCGATGTCCGTCAGCTGCGGTTCACCGGTAGTGAGCGTGCCGGTCTTGTCGAACAGGACAACGTCCACGGTCCGCATCCGTTCCAAGGCCATCCGGTTCTTGATCAGCACTCCGGCACGGGCAGCCTGCTCGGTGGAAATGGCAATGACCAGCGGGATCGCCAGGCCCAGGGCGTGCGGGCAGGCGATCACCAGGACCGTGACCGTGCGGGTGACGGCTTCCGGAACACTGCCCAGCAGGGTCCAGGCGATGAACGTCAGCACGCCGGCAATGGCGGCGAAGTAGAACAGGAATGCGGCGGCCCGGTCTGCAAGGGCCTGGGCGTGTGAGGACGAGGCCTGTGCTTCTGCCACCAGCCGCTGGATGCCGGCCAGGGCGGTGTCGTCGCCCACGGCGGTCACCCGGACACGGACGCTGCTGTCCGTGGCTACGGTTCCTGCCACCACGGCGTCGCCCGGGCCCCGCAGGACCGTTTTGGACTCGCCGGTGATCATGGATTCGTCGAACTCGGCCTGCCCGTCCGTCACTGTCCCGTCGGCGGGCATCCGGGCGCCGGGGCGGACCAGGACAAGGTCGTCGGGCCGGAGTTCGGAAACCGGAACGGTCTCGGTGCCGCCGGCGGTCACGCGTTCGGCCTCATCCGGCAGCAGCGCCGCGAGGGCGTCCAGGGCACCCTGCGCTGATCCCAGGGCCCGCATCTCGATCCAGTGGCCCAGCAGCATGATGGCCACCAGCAGGGCCAGCTCCCACCAGAAGTCCAGGTCGAAGCCGCCGATGCCGAGGCTGGTGATCCACGATGCCCCGAATGCCACGGTGATGGCCATGGCGATCAGCAACATCATGCCCGGCCGGCGGTCCTTCAGTTCCTGCAGCCCGCCTTCGAGGAACGGCTGCCCGCCGTACAGGAAGATGACGGTTCCCAGGACGGGCGGGATCCAGACGGAACCGGGGAACACCGGGGCCATGTAGCCCAGGATGTGGCCCACCATGGGGCTGAAGTACACCACGGGAACGGACAGTGCCAGCGTGAGCCAGAACCGGTTCTTGAACATTGCTGTGCTGTGCCCGGCATGCTGGCCGGAGGTGTGGACGGTGTGGTCGTCACCGGTGTGATGCGCATGCCGGGCGTGGGGCTGCGAAGGTTCCGTCGGGGTCGGGGGAGCAGGGCGGTGGGTGAGGGTCCCGCCCGCCGCACTGCCGTCGTCGTGATGATGTGCGTGGTTGTGGTGCGTATGGTCCTGCATCGTTTCCTCCTTGGAGGACTGGTTGCCGGCGCTTGCAAGGTGAGAGAGCGTCGCCGGGATTGGTGCCAAAAGTGAGAGAGCGTCGCCGAAATTGGTGCCAGAAGTGAGAGAGCATCGCCGGGGAGGCTGTAAGAGGTGGGGGAGCGTCTACCTGGAGTGCCGTGTACGGCAGCAGCCGGAAGGGGTAGCCAGGGGGAGCGCCCTGCAGTGTTCGGAATTCATGTCAGCTCCATTCCTTGACGAAGGATTATTCCTGGTAAGTGGCGCTGGGGTTGAACGGCTGTGAAGGCGGAACGAGTGCCGCCGGGACATACCACTTCACTGACAACACCTCGAGTATACCCCTAGGGGGTATATCGGTAAAGAGCCTGTTCCGGTGGCCCCTTGTGTTGGAAGAGGGGCATCATGCCCTACCCGGGGTGTCGCTCCTCTGGTCATACTTGTAGTAGCAACCGCGGAGTCATCGTGCTTCCGCGGTGCGTTGGATGTGCTACAAGGAGGTGGCCCTGTGACGACTGAGCTGAGCAGCCCGTATACCTACTCGAGCGCCCTGGGCGACAACGAATGCGTTGCCGGAACGTATTACGCGGAGGTGGAAGGATGGAAGCTCCACTGGTCGGACGGCATGTACCAGCTGCATGGATACCGCCGGGGTGATGTGGTTCCCACCCTGGACCTGCTGTATGCCCATAAACATCCCGACGACAGGCCCCGGTGCCAGGCAATCGTGGCGCAGGTGGTGCAGACCGGAGGCCACTTCGCCATGTACCACCGGATCATTGATGCCAAGGGCCGGACGCGGCGGGTCCTGACCTCGGGGGAAGCCATCACGGATGAGTCCGGCAAGGTCATCCGCCTGGAGGGTGTGATGGTGGACCTCACTTCCACCCTGCAGCGTGAAACGGAGCAAACCGCCCGCGACGCCGTAGCCGGCGCCACCTCCACCCGCAGCGTGGTGGACCAGGCGCGCGGCATCCTGATGGGTCAACTCAAGATGGGCGCCGATGATGCCTTCAAGATGCTGGTCAATACCAGCAGCCATCGCAACGTGAAACTGGTGGTGGTGGCCGCGGAACTGGTGCAGCTGGCCAACTCCGCGGAAACCCGGAACTACCTGGACACCGCTGTCAGGGCCATTGCCTCCGAAAGCCGGCCGCCGGCTGCACGGCGCCGGGCGGGTTGAGTGCCTCCCAAAGGCGGCAGCCACATCCCGGACGGCGCTTGCAGTGCCAGGGTCCTCGCGCCTTAGTATGGAACGAGGTGCGCCGGGAAGTCTGGTCGGCATTGTTTTGTCGACTCCGGATTTGAGGACGCACTTTATGAACTCCACGCCGCCATCTTCCCGGCCATCAACCGTTTTCGGGCGGGGCTCCTACGCCGAAGCGCTGCGGATCGGGGAAATCCTCCGCAAGGAAACCGTGGGCGGTGCCCTGCTGGTGTCTGCCGCAATCATCGCCCTGGTCTGGGCCAACTCACCGGCAGCTGACAGCTACTTCGCGCTGCGCGACTTCAAGGTGGGCTACGAACCCTGGCACCTGGAACTGAGCCTGGGCGCTTGGGCGGCGGATGGACTGCTGGCCATCTTCTTTTTCCTGGTGGGCCTGGAACTCAAACGCGAATTTGTGGCCGGAGACCTGCGGGACATCAGGAAGTCCATCGTCCCCGTGGCTGCCGCCGCAGGTGGCGTGGTTGTCCCGGCGGTGATTTACGTGGTCGTCAATCTCACCAGCCCGGAGACGCTGCGCGGCTGGGCGATTCCCACCGCAACAGACATCGCGTTCGCGGTGGCCGTCCTGGCCATCATCGGTTCACACCTGCCCAGCGCCCTGCGCATTTTCCTCCTGACCCTGGCCGTGGTGGATGACCTCATTGCCATCAGCATCATCGCGTTCTTCTACACCAGCGACCTGCACGTCGAGCCGTTGCTGCTTGCCCTGGTTCCGCTGGCTGTCTATGCGTTCCTGGCGCACAAATACCGCCACTTCTTCGGCCTGCACGCGGCCAGCGCCTGGCTGATCCTGCTGCCGCTGGGAGTTGTCACCTGGGCCCTGGTCCATGCATCCGGCATCCACGCCACCGTGGCCGGTGTCCTGCTCGGTTTCGCCATTCCCGTATTCCGCTCCCAGGCCGGCGGCGGTCCGCAGGCCGGCCCGGGCCTGGCGGAAATCTTCGAGCACCGCTTCCGGCCCATTTCCGCCGGCATTGCGGTTCCCATCTTCGCCTTCTTCTCGGCGGGCGTGGCCGTGGGCGGCTGGGAGGGACTGGTTTCAGCCCTGGCGGATCCGGTGGCCCTGGGCATCATCGCGGGCCTGGTGCTCGGCAAGCCGATCGGCATCCTGGGCACCACCTGGGTCCTGACGAAGGCCACGCGGGCAACCCTGGACAGCTCCTTCAAGTGGATCGACATCTTTGGTGTGGCGCTGCTGGCCGGCATCGGCTTCACTGTGTCCTTGCTGGTGGCCGAACTCAGCTTCGGCCATGGCAGCCTGCACGACGACCACGCCAAGGTGGGCATCCTCGCCGCGTCCCTGCTTGCGGCGCTGCTGGCCACGGCGGTGCTCAAGACCAGGAACCGCCAGTACCGGCAGGAGGAGGAACGGGAGAAGGTGGACGCGGACCAGGACGGCATCCCGGACGTCTACCAGGACCGGGCGTAGAAAATCTCCGACGCCGGCACAGTCTCACGCCGCCAGGGGGCGGGTGGGAAGTGCCGGCGTCGGGGATTTTCCTGTGGCTAGCGGTGGACGGACCGGCGTCGGCCGACGACTGCCTCGGCGGTGCCCACCAGGAGCACCGAGGCGATGACGGCCACGATGAAGCCCAGGACATTCAGCTCGAAAATATCGCCCGTGCCCAGCAGCGACGCCACCACTCCGCCGATCACCGAGCCGGCAAGGCCCAGCAGGAGGGTGGCGACCAGGCCCAGGTTCTGCTTACCCGGTTTGATGAGGCGGGCCAGTGCCCCGATGATCAGGCCGGCAACGATGAATCCAATCACGGTGTGCTCCTTACATGTGGGTTACTGCCGCAACAGCAGACTCAGCACGTACCGTACCCCCGCTGCCCCGGGTCTAAGCGGGTTCCAGCCGGCTGGCTGTTTCCGCAGGCTCGTCCACGTGCCGGATTTCCAGGGCTTCGGGATCCAGCAGCTTGCGGGTGCCGGTCCTCGCGTCCAGGATCCAGAACAGTTCCAGGGCCGGAACCACGCCGGTCACCCGGCCCCGGTGGAACAGCCTGCCCCTGTGCCAGGCCTCGATGTTGTCTCCGACGCGGAGTTGGGCCGTGCTTATTCCTTGTGCCTCCATGGGATGCCTCCTGCTGTTGTGTCCCCGTAGGCACAGCTTGCCGTGGCGAGGTTGCCGCAGTGTTTCAGCAGGGTGTTTTTTCTGTATCGGCAGGTCAGCTGTGCGTGGGTTCTTCGACTAACGCCGTGGCGATGCTGTCTGCGTCGGCCAGGGCGGCGAGGTAGCGCTCGGCGTCAAGGGCGGCAGCGCACCCGGTTCCGGCAGCCGTGATGGCCTGGCGGTAGCGGTGGTCCACGGCGTCGCCGCAGGCGAAAACACCGGAGAGGTTGGTAACGGTGGTGGGGGAGTCCACCTTGATGTATCCGTCCTCGTCCAGGTCCACCTGCCCCGCAACGAGTTCCGTCCGCGGCACGTGTCCGATGGCCACGAAAATGCCGGTCGCCGGGTGGTGCCGGCTCTCGCCGGAACGGGTGTCGGTCAGGGTCGCGCCCGTCACCTTGCCGTCGCCGTGGATGGCGGTGACTGCGGAGTTCCAGGCGAAGCTGATCTTGGGGTTATCCTTGGCCCGCTGCGCCATGATCCGCGAGGCGCGCAGTTCCCCGCGGCGTACGACGACGGTCACGGACTTTCCGAAGCGTGTCAGGAAGGTTGCTTCCTCCATGGCGGAATCGCCGCCGCCTACCACGATGATGTCCTGTTCGCGGAAGAAGAAGCCGTCGCAGGTGGCGCACCAGGAGACGCCGTGCCCTGAAAACTTCTTCTCCTCGGGCAGGCCCAGTTCCTTGTAGGCGGAGCCGGTGGCCAGGATGACGGCCGGGGCCTGATGGGTCTCGCCGCCGCCGGTGACCACCTTTTTCAGGTGGCCTTTCAGGTCCACTGACGTGACGTCGTCGAACACCACCTTGGCGCCGAACTTCTCAGCCTGCTCCTGCAGCCCGTCCATCAGCTCCGGTCCCTGGATGCCGCCGGGGAAGCCGGGGAAGTTCTCCACCTCGGTGGTGTTCATCAACGCACCGCCCGCGGTGACCGAGCCGGCGAGCACCAGCGGTTCCAGCCCGGCCCGGGCGGCGTAGATGGCTGCGGTGTAGCCCGCGGGGCCGGATCCGATGATGATGAGCTGCTGGTCCGTCATGGCATCTCTCCTGGGAAGTTACTGGGCGTCCGGGTGCTGTGCGGGCACCAGTTCGGTGATCAGGGACTCGATCCGGGTCCTGATTTCGTCGCGGATGGGGCGGACTGACTCTACGCCCTTTCCGGCCGGATCTTCCAGCACCCAGTCCTCGTAGCGCTTGCCCGGGAAGTACGGGCACTCGTCACCGCAGCCCATGGTGATTACCACGTCGGACTCCTTGACGGCCTCGGTGGTGAGGATCTTGGGGACCTCCGCGGACATGTCGATGCCCACCTCCGCCATCGCCTTGACGGCGGCCGGGTTGACCTTGTCCGCGGGCTGGGACCCTGCGGAACGGACTTCCACAGCGCCTTTGGCCAGGGACGTCAGGAATGCGGCAGCCATCTGGGAGCGTCCGGCGTTGTGGACGCAGACAAAGAGGACGGAGGGCTTCCTGGCTGCTTCGGTGGTCATGCGATTCTCCTGGCTTTTAGGTGTGTTGGTTTAGGCGGCGACCAGCCGCGGCGCGAGGTCGGCCACGCGGTGGGAAAGCAGTTCGTAGGCACTATCGAATGCGGCGGGCGTACCCACCCGGACGGGGTCCGGAATGGACCAGTGGACGGCCTGGAGGCCCGGGACCTCCTCGTGGGCGTTGTCGCAGACCGTCACCACAAAGTCGCCCTCGGCCTGCACCTGGTCCAGCCGTTGCGGTGCGACCTCCGGCAGGGGAAGGCCGCGGCGGGCCGCCACGGCCAGGGCACCGCCGGCGATCCTGCCTGCGGGATGCGTCCCGGCGGATTCAGAAGGGACGGCGCTGGCCTGCCGCCAGAGTGCGGCGGCGAGCTGGGAGCGGGCGCTGTTGCGGGTGCAGACGAACAGGACGCGCCGGGCCCTGTGTTCCATCCCCGGCATCAGGTGGTCGAGGCGACCGCGGACCAGGTGGATGTAGCTGCGCCGCCGGTCCGCCTCGGAGCGCTGGCGGGCCACAAGTCCGGCTTCTTCCAGCGTGCGCAGGTGGTGGGAAAGCAGGTTGGATGGCATCCCCAGCTCCGCCTGCAGTTCCGACGGCGAGAGGTCGCCAAGCGCCAGCAGGTCAACGATGCGCAGGCGCGCGGCATCGGCCAGGGCAGCGTGCATGGCCACCCGCTGCCGGAAAGCGGCGTTTTGTTCAACTTTCATTGCCTCAAGTTTGACTGAGATAACTGATGTGGGTCAAGGTGGTTCCATGACACAGCCCCAACCCGCCCTGTGGCGCCGCGCCCTGGCCGAGCTGCTTGGCACCGGCCTCCTGGTCGCCGTCGTGGTGGGTTCCGGAATCATGGCCCAGCAGCTGTCTCCGGCAGATGTGGGGATGCAACTGCTCCAGAACAGCACCGCCACCGTGCTGGGGCTCGCTGTCCTGATCCTGATGCTGGGCCCCGTCAGCGGCGCGCACTTCAATCCCGTGGTTTCGCTCGCGGACTGGGTGCTTGGACGCCGCAGGGGAGCGGGCCTCACGCTTCCGGAAGTGGTCACCTACGCGGCCGCCCAGGTGGCCGGAGCCATCGGGGGCAGCGTCCTGGCCAACGCGATGTTCGACGTCGGGACCTCCTTCTCCGCCAAGGACCGCCTCAGTGGCGGGCATCTTCTGGGCGAGGTGGTGGCCACCGCGGGACTTGTCCTGCTCATTTTCGCCCTGGCCAACACCTCCCGCGGTGCGCTCGCCGCGCCCGCTGTGGGCGCCTACATCGGTGCCGCCTACTGGTTCACGTCCTCCACGTCCTTTGCCAACCCGGCAGTGACGGTGGGCCGTATCTTCAGCGACACCTTCGCCGGGATCGCGCCCGGATCTGTTCCCGCATTCATCCTGGCGCAGCTGGCAGGGGCCGCCGTCGGGCTTGGCCTGCTGCTGGCCCTTTATCCCGCCGCCGCTAAGGCGGCAGACAACGTGGTGATCCCCCACCGCGCGGAACCGGCCGATGCGTAACCCCCACGCAACCGGTTCCATCCCCGAAAACCGTTATGCCGCCACATCGGCGATTGTTGATGTAGCGGCATAATGGTCTCCCGTGACCCCTCTGATGCCCGCCGGACCACTGGAAGCGGCCCTGTGACGGACGCCGGCGCAGCTCCTGCCCGCGATTCGGCCCGTGGCTCCGTCAGTGAAGTTTTCAGAGTATTCCTAAAGCTGGGATTCACGTCCTTCGGCGGCCCGGTGGCGCACCTGGGCTACTTCCGCGACGAACTGGTGCAGCGGCGCAAGTGGGTTGACGACAAGGAATACGCAGACCTCGTGGCACTGTGCCAGTTCCTTCCCGGCCCCGCCTCCAGCCAGGTGGGGTTCGGCCTCGGCCTGCACCGGGCCGGCCCGTTCGGCGCTCTTGCCGCCTTCCTGGCCTTCACGCTCCCCTCGGCCGCGCTGCTGGTGGCGTTCGCCGCGGGCGCTTCGCTGTTCCAGGGGCCTGTTGGCGAGGGAGTCCTCAACGGGTTGAAGATCGTGGCCGTGGCCATCGTGGCGCAGGCCGTGTGGGGGATGGCGAAAGCCCTCACCCCGGACCGCGAGCGAGCCTCAATAGCGGTGGTTGCGGCGTTGGCCGCGATTCTGCTTGCCGGCTCCCTGGGGCAGATTGCCGCGATCGTGATTGGCGCACTGGCCGGCCTGGTCCTCTGCCGCCCTGGCACCGGCGGTGTGACGGGACTGATGCGGTTCCCGGTCAGCCGGACGGCCGGCGCCGCCTGCCTGGCCTTGTTCGTGGTGTTGCTGCTCGGGTTGCCGGCGCTAACCCTCGCCACCGGATCGGCCGGCGTCGCGCTCTTTGAGGCGTTCTACCGCGCCGGCGCCCTGGTGTTCGGAGGCGGGCATGTGGTCCTGCCGCTGCTCCAGGCGGGTGTGGTGGACCCGGGCTGGGTGACGTCGGAGCAGTTCCTGGCCGGGTACGGGGCCGCCCAGGCTGTCCCCGGGCCGCTGTTCACCTTCGCGGCCTACCTGGGGACTTTGGCCGGCGTGGGCGCGGGCGGAGTGGCCGGGGCGGCCCTTGCCCTGGCAGGGATCTTCCTGCCCGGATTCCTGCTGCTCCTCGGCGTGCTGCCGTTCTGGAACAGGTTCCGGTCCCGGCCGCACGCGCAGGCCCTGATGCAGGGGGCCAATTCCGCGGTGGTGGGGATCCTGGCAGCAGCCCTGTACAACCCGGTGTTCACCACCGCGGTCACCGGCCCCGGAGAGTTCTGCCTTGCGCTGGTCTGCTTCGTGCTGCTGATCGCGTGGAAGGCTCCGCCCTGGGCCGTGGTCCTGGTGGGCGCGGCCGGGGGAGTCCTGCTCGCATTCCTTGCCTAACCCCCCAGGAGTTCTTTGGGCAGATACGACGACTTCCAGGCCGTGGAAGCCCTGGAATCTGCCCAAAAACTCTCGACGTCAGCGGCGGCGGGCCAATGCGCGGACCACTGCCGCGGCACCGAGGCCGGCCAGCACCCACGGCCCGCCAATCATGATCGGGTCCAGCCACTGATGGTTGGTGTCCACCCGCCGCTTACCGGCCCGTGAACGGATGCCTCCCCGGGAGAACTCGCTAAGCACACCTGTCTGGGTAACAGGGTTGTCGGGACGGAAGCTGGCAAAGGACTTCAGGTGGTTCTCCCACGCGTCCACCCGGTCCGCCGCGATCAGCAGCAGCCAGTGCGCGGCCCGCCCCTCGCTGTACTTGTAGGCGTACTTCCGGATGGCTCCCGAGACTCCGGCCGGGGGTGTGGATGTTCCGAAGACCGGCGGCAGCATGGCGTGCTCGATCGACTTTTCCCGCGGCCAGTTCTCCGGCTGGCGTTCCGGAAAGTCCCAGTGCGCCCCGGTCTCGATGCCCGGCTGCTCGCGGGGGAACGAGGGGCGGTCGGCCGGGTCAAGGTCCACGCCCCACCCGGGGATGCGGGCCCGCAAGGCTTCGGCCGACTCCCGCCCGGAGGACTTCCCGGCGGTGTACGGCGTTGCTGTCTCAGACATGGTGCTTTTCTCCTCCAGGTCGCAGACTCAGGACACGCCGGCAACAATGAGTGGCTTGATGCAGTTATCCAGCTTCGCGGAGAACATGTGGTACCCCTCAGCGATGTGCTCCAGGGGAACACGGTGGGTCACGATGTCGCTGGGCTTCAGGTACCCATTCCGGATGTGCTCGAACAACCGCGGCCACTGGCGCTTCACCGGGCACTGGTTCATCCGCAGCGTCAGGCCCTTGTTGACGGCGTCGCCGAACTTCACGGCACTGAAGATTGGCCCGTACGCGCCCACCACGGACACCGTCCCGCCCTTGCGGACGGAGTCGATGGCCCAGTTCAATGCCACCGGGGACCCGCCCTGCAGCTTCAGCTTGGTACCGGTCACGTGCTGCAGGAAGTTGCCGTCCGCTTCGGCCCCCACAGCGTCGATCACGACGTCGGCGCCCAGGTAGTCGGTCGCCTTCTTCAGGTGCACCACAATGTCGTCGTACTCGCCGAAGTTGTATGTCTCGGCGTGCGCGAACGTCCGGGCCTTTTCCAGGCGGTACTCCAGGTGGTCAACCACGATCACCCGTCCCGCGCCCATCAGCCAGGACGACTTGGCGGCGAACAGGCCCACCGGCCCGGCGCCGAACACCACCACCGTGTCGCCTTCCATGATGTCCCCCAGCTGGGCGCCGAAGTAGCCGGTGGGCAGGGCGTCGGTGAGCAGGACGGCGTCCTCTTCGTCCATCCAATCAGGAATCTTCGAAGGCCCCACGTCCGCAAAGGGGACGCGCACGAATTGCGCCTGGCCGCCGTCGTAACCCCCGCAGGTGTGGGAGTAGCCGTAGATGCCGCCCACCGCCGTCGCGTTCGGATTCACGTTGTGGCAGTTGGAGTAGAGGCCGCGGGAGCAGAAGTAGCAGGAGCCGCAGTACACGTTGAACGGAACCATCACGCGGTCCCCGACGGCCAGGTTCTGCACTGACGGGCCCACCTCGTGGACCCTGCCCACGAACTCGTGCCCGAATGTCATGCCGACCCGCGTGTCCGGCATCATGCCGTGGTAGAGGTGCAGGTCGGAGCCGCAGATGGCGCCGGTGCTGACCCGCACAATGGCGTCGTTCGGGTGCTCGATCTTCGGGATGTCCTTTTCCTCGACCCGGACTTTGTACGGGCCGCGGTAAACCATTGCCAGCAAGGGTGCCGCCTCAATCTTGGCCGGGAGTGGGAAGGCGCCGTGCAGGAGCCACCCCTTTGCTCGAGGTCCCACCGCAGTGCTTCACAGGCTTCCACCTCCGGCAGGCGTGGTCAAGGGCACACCTTTAGGGGGCCGCGGCGGTTAGGGCGTACGACGGCGGGTAGGGACTAAGTGGACAGGGCGCCTTCGGGTGCGCCGGACAACAGGGGGGAGCCGCATCATGGCACGCAAAATGTCTGCCACGGCCACGGGTGCCTCCATGCCCCGTGCTGCCGCGCCGGGTTTCCTGTTCGGCATGGGCGTGGGCGGCTTCGTCGACGGGATTGTCCTGCACCAGCTGCTGCAGTGGCACCACATGCTCAGCCACACCGGGGCCGGCGACCCGAAGACCGTGGCGGGCCTGGAACTGAACACGCTGGCGGACGGACTCTTCCACAGTGCCATGTGGGTGTTGGTGGTGGCCGCCGCCGTCCTGGCCATCCGGGCCCACAGGCAGCGGCGGCTGTCCGCGGGCTGGCGGCTCCACGGTGGTTTGGTGCTCGCCGGCTGGGGCGTGTTCAACGTGGTGGAGGGCCTGGTGAACCACCAGCTGCTTGGCATCCACCACGTCCGCGACGACCTCGGCGGCCCGCTGGCGTGGGACCTGGGGTTCCTTGGCCTCAGTGTGCTGCTTGCCGCCGTAGGGCTGTTTCTGTACCGGAAAGGCAATCGACTGGAAAAACCGGAGGAGGTGGCCCAGGACAGTAAGCATGCCGACTAAGTTCGGCATCCTCGGAACTGAACGGTTCCACCAATCGCAGCGAAGCCTGAGAGGACATACTCGTGGTTTTCTTTCACAAGCAGGAACTTCAATACAAGGCCACCCCGGACAAGCCGGACGCGGTCTACGCCCGGAAGCTGCAGGAGGTGCTCGGCGGCCAGTACGGCGAGATCACCGTTGCCATGCAGTACTCGTTCCAGGCCTGGAACGCCCATATCCCCGGGAAGTACCGGGACATGCTCTTCGGTATCGGCGCTGAGGAATTCGGCCACGTCGAAATGCTGGCCACCATGATCGCGCAGCTGCTGGAGAAGGCCCCGCTCGGGATCACCGAGGACGCCGTCCAGTCCGACCCCACCATCGCCGCAGTCGTTGGCGGCACCGACATCCAGTCCGCCATCGTGGCAGGAGCCGGCGTCCGTCCCGTGGACAGCATGGGCAACCCCTGGCAGGGCAGCTACATCACCGCCAGCGGAAACCTGCTTGCGGACTTCTGGGCCAACGCCAACGCCGAGATGCAGGGCCGGCTCCAGGTGGCCCGGCTGTACCACATGACCGATGACCACGGCATCCGGGACATGCTTTCGTTCCTGCTGGCGCGCGACACCATGCACCAGAACCAGTGGGTTGCCGCGGCGAAGGAACTGCAGGAGGAAGGCGCCGAAAACTTCCCGGTGCCCAGCAACTTCCCCCTCAACAAGGAGATGCGGGACGTCGCCTACGAGTACCGGAACTTCTCCGACGGCCAGGCCGCGGCCGAAGGAACCTGGGCCAAGGGTCCCACCCCGGACGGCCTGGGCGAGTTCAGCTACGTTGCGGAGCCACCGGCCGGCGTGCCCATGCCGCCGCCCACCCACCCGGACTCACGCTTCTACGGCACTACCGAACTGCCCAACACCATGGAAAAGATGGCGGGCACCGTCCAGGACAAGCTCCACAAGGAATAACTCCGCGATACGCAAATAATCCTGCGGTATACAAAACCGCCGGCGCTGCCAAGTATCGGCGGCGCCGGCGCTTTTGCGTATCGGGAAATATGTCCTGCGTCGGGAACAGCACAACGGCGGCACCTGGCCGGGCGCCGCCGTCGAACTGCAAGTGGTTACTCGTTGGGGTTCGGGGAGCGGACGTCCTTCTCGCCGATGTCCGCCGCGCCCAGCACGTCGGCCGCGGGGCCGTGGACCGGTGCGTGCAGCCGCACGCTCAGCTCCGGATGGTGCAGGTCCAGTGCCGGCCGCTCGGAGCGGATCCGCGGCAGCGAGGTGAAGTTGTGGCGCGGGGGCGGGCAGGAGGTGGCCCATTCCAGCGAGCCGCCGAAGCCCCAGGGATCGTCCACGGTCACTTTTTTGCCCGTGCGCCAAGTGATGTACACGTTCCAGAAGAACGGAATCACGGAGGCGCCCAGGAGGTAGGAACCAATGGTGGAGAACTGGTTCATTGCCATGAAGTTGTCCTCCGGCATGTAGTCGGCGTACCGCCGGGGCATGCCCAGGACGCCCAGCCAGTGCTGGATCAGGAACGTCGCATGGAAGCCCACAAAAAGCATCCAGAAGTGGATCTTGCCGAGGCGCTCGTTCAGCATGGTGCCGGTGAACTTGGGCCACCAGAAGTAGAACCCGGCGAACATCGCGAACACCACGGTGCCGAACACCACGTAGTGGAAGTGGGCCACCACGAAGTAGCTGTCCGATACGTGGAAGTCCAGCGGCGGCGAGGCCAGGATGATGCCGGTGAGTCCGCCGAAGAGGAAGGTCGCCAGGAACCCGATGCTCCACAGCATGGGGGTTTCAAAGGTGATCGAGCCGCCCCACATGGTTCCGATCCAGTTGAAGAATTTCACGCCCGTGGGCACCGCGATCAGCATTGTCATGAATGCGAAGAACGGCAGGAACACGGCGCCTGTCACGTACATGTGGTGCGCCCACACAGTAACCGAAAGGGCGCCGATGGCGATGGTGGCGTACACGATGCCCTTGTACCCGAACAGCGGCTTCCGGCTGAACACCGGGAAGATCTCGGACACGATGCCGAAGAACGGCAGCGCGATGATGTACACCTCAGGGTGGCCGAAGAACCAGAACAGGTGCTGCCAGAGGATGGCGCCGCCGTTTGCGGGATCGAAGATATGGGCCCCGAACTTCCTGTCGGCCCCCAGCGCGAACAGGGCGGCGGCCAGCGGCGGGAAGGCCATCAGCACCAGGATGCCGGTGATAAGCGTGTTCCAGGTGAAGATCGGCATCCGCCACATGGTCATGCCCGGAGCGCGCATGCAAATGATGGTGGTGATGAAGTTGACCGAGCCCAGGATGGTACCGAAGCCGGACAGCGCCAGCCCGAACACCCACAGGTCACCGCCGACGCCTGGAGTGAAGGTGGTATTGGACAGCGGGGCGTAGGCGAACCAGCCGAAGGACGCCGCGCCCTGCGGGGTGATGAACCCGGCCGTTGCGATGGTGGAGCCGAACAGGAAGAACCAGTAGGCCAACGCGTTCAACCGGGGGAAGGCCACGTCCGGCGCCCCGATCTGCAGCGGCATGATCACGTTCGCGAACCCGGCGAACAGCGGGGTGGCGAACATCAGCAGCATCACCGTGCCGTGCATGGTGAACAGCTGGTTGTACTGCTCCTTGGTCTGCAGGATCTGCATGCCGGGCTGGAAAAGCTCCGCGCGGATCAGCAGCGCCATCAGGCCGGCCAGGACAAAGAACACGAAGGACGTGATGAGGTACAGGTAGCCGATGGTCTTGTGGTCCGTGGAGGTGATCCAGTTGACCACGATGCTGCCTTTGGGGCGCCGGACCGTGGACGGCGCCGCTGTTGCCGACGTGGTGCCCGTGTTCTGGGTGGTGGTCATTACGGTTCAGTCCTTTGCTGTGCTGCCTCCAGGGCCGGCCGGCTGGGGTTCCGGTCGTATTGGTCGCCCAGGATGCCGGTGTTGCCGCGTGCGCGGAGGTCGGCGATGTGGCTGTCGTATTCCTGCTGGGTCACCACGCGGACGTTGAAGAGCATCTCGGAGTGGTATTCACCGCAGAGTTCGGCGCATTTGCCGGTGAAGGTGCCGGTGCGGTTGGGCGTGATGTTGATATACCGGTGGTACTGGTTGTCACCGGGGTACATGTCCCGCTTCTGCAGGAACTCAACCACCCAGAAGGAGTGCTGGACGTCGCGGGAGTTCACCTGAATCTCCACCGACCGCCCCACCGGCAGGTACAGCGTGGGGAGCCGGTCCGGGGTGCCCCAGTCGCCGTTGAGGTGGGCCTGGACGCCCGGGTCCTCGTGGACGTCCTCCTTGACGTAGTTGAAGTCCCAGGACCACTGCTTGCCGCGGACGTCGATTACCACATCAGGGTCGGGATCGCGGGCGTCGATGGCCCGCTGGTCCCGGTCCGTGAACACGAACAAAACGCCGACGATCATGAGCGGCACGGACAGGTAGAACACTTCCATCGGCAGGTTGTAACTCATCTGCGCCGGGAAGCCGACGGTGTTTTTCCTCCGCCGGTAGGCCACGATCACCCAGATCATCAGCCCCCACGTGATGACGCCGATAATGACGGCCGCGATCCACGAGTTGACCCACAGGTCAGTAATGAGGGGGGTGTTGTCCGTGGTGTCCCGCTCGCCGGGCAGGAATCCGCGCTGGACGTCCGCGCTGCAGGACGTACCCGCCCCCAGGATGGCGAGCCCGGACAGGAGGGCCGCGGCGCGCCGCATCGTGTGGTTGGTTCGGGGTTTAGTACGCACGCGTTTCCCTCCGGAAGGCACCAGAGGCCCAACTGCTTGAGCCCACACCTCGGCTCACGCCCGGGGCGGTCGTGTGCCCACCCTAGCGCGGGAAAGGCGCGGTTGGGAAGAGTAATTCGTGCCCCCTCCACGCGCGGAAGTTTTTGGGCAGATATGCAGGCTTCCAGGCGGTTTAGGTCGGCATACCTGGACGAAAACTTAGGGGAAGGGGGCGGCTGCCGGAGGGGATATTACGACGGCAATCCATCATCCGGGCCGGCACCGGAGCAGATTTCGTTCGCGGCCATCGCCAGCAGCTCCCGTTCAGTGGCAGGCAGGGACAGGACGCCTTCCACGTAGGCCTGGACCTCATACTCACCCGCCGCGCCGCTCATGCTGAAGTACTGCAGCCACAGCTCACCGATGGTGATGTCGGCGGCCTCCATGACTTCCTTAAGCCGGATGCGCTGTTCCGGTTCGTCGGTTTCGAAGCCCATAAAGGCCACCCCTGACAGTGTTGGCGGTGCGATGGCTTGTGCCATCCCCGGATACCGGCTCATCCCGGCAGCGGGTTGTCCGGAACCTCCACCTGGAAGCCGCATTCGCAACGGAGCACGCGGGTGGCCAAATAGACGGTCAACGTCTCCGGCATTGGCCGGTCCGTGTACGGGCTTTGGATGGTCCGGAATTCCCCGCCGGCAGTGCCCATGGGCTGTCCGCAGTGGATGTAGTGTCCGCCGGACACCAGCACATCCGGAGTGCCGGTGCGGCTGTGCACGCGGGACATCAGGCTACGGCAGGGTAGCTGGTGAGGATGTAGTCGGCCGCCGCAGGGCCGCACATGTGCAGGTGGCAGTTGTTGACGTCCACTCCGCACCGGTGCATTCCGGCGCGGAACGCCTGGTCCGACTTCACGCGCACGTGGTGGAGTTCGGCCCAGCTCACGTACAGGCCGTAGAGGCAGTCCGGGTCCAGGGTGGACTCGCTGGAGGGGTCAGCCACGGTTGACTGGTTGAGGAATTGTTGGAAATGCGATGTCGCCACGTCAGGAATCTTTCGCGCCTGCTTGACGCTGCCGTTGGACTACAGCAGCTGCTCCTCGATGGCCCTTGCAGAGGAGGCCGGGAGAACGGGCCATGATTCCCGTCACATTTCCGAATGTACCCGGGCTGGTGCCGGTTGTACAGCGGGGTAACTTACGACGGCGGCGCCAGCCAAGGTGCCTCGCGCACCAATGTGCCCGGCCGGAATGCGGGAAGGCGCCGGGAACAGCAAGGCACCCCGGGCGGTCCGCCCGGGGTGCCCGGAGGTGCGCAGAGGGATGCGGTTCCGAAGAAGGGTCAGGCGTGCGAGTAGGTGAGGCAGTCGGCGTTGTCCCGGCCTGGGCCGACATGCACCTCGGGCGCCTTGCACATCAGATGGTCGTTGTGGATGCATTCGCTGCGCTGGCAGGCTCCGACGTCGGCCAGGACCTTGGGCAACCCGCCGTGCACACCCGTTTCAATGAACGTGGCGCAGTGCGCATGGTTTTCTGCGCCGCCCACGGTGATGGCGGCAGCATTGCAGTTGGTGTGGTCGTTAAAGGAACAGTTCGTTACGCTGCAGTCTGCGACGTGCGAGGTCATTGGAAAGTCCTCCTTGGCCGGCCACCCCGGATAGGCAGCTCCGTGAAACCCACCGTAGACCCGCAACGGCCAATCAAAAAGACCCAATTGTGTTGCCTAATTTCCCGGTTTTCGGGCAATTACAATGCATAACCAAAAGGGGTAGCACAGACTCTTCCCCCGGGATCATAAGCGTGCTTATTATGTAGTTCTTTATCGGCGGCAAGCAGTGCCCGTCAGCACATTGGCTGCGGACCGAATTGGACGCGGCACGGCTGAAAGGGGGCACATGCAGCTTGTCCGGGCGGAGTACCCCACCCCCAACCATGTGCTGGTGCACGTTAGTGATCCGCATTTTGTGGCTGAGGGGCTGCTGTACGGGGAGATGGACCCCCAGCTTGGCCTGGTGGAAGTCATGGACGCCATCGAAGCCAGCCGGCTGAAAGCGGATGCCATCATCTTCTCTGGCGACCTGACGGACAAGGGTAACGAAGAGGCCTACCGCCGGCTCAGGACCATCTGCGATGCCTACGCGGCCAGGATGGGGGGCAGGATCATTTGGACCATGGGCAACCATGATGACCGCACCAACTTCCAGCGCCTGATGCTGGACGAGGAGCCGCGGCCCGGCCCCGTGGACCGTCGCTATAACCTGGGCGGGCTGCGGGTGCTGGTATTGGACTCCTCCATCCCGGGTTCCCATCACGGCGAAATCGATGGGGACCAGCTGCGCTGGCTTGCCGGGGAGCTGGAGACACCGGCCGATGACGGCACCCTCCTGGTGGTCCACCATCCGCCGGTACCGCCGGTCCAGGACCTCGCGGTGCTTTCCGAGCTGCGGAACCAGGAGCCCCTGGCCCGGGTCCTGAAAGGCAGCGACGTGATCGGCATCCTGTCCGGCCACACGCACTGTTCCGCCTTCTCGGGCTTCGCCGGCATCCCGGTGTCCGTGGCCGCCTCCACCAGTTACACCCAGGATCTCGCGCTTCCTGCGGGCCAGATGCAGGGCCGCGACGGCGCCCGCTCGTACAACCTGATCCGGATCCATGGCCGCACAGTTGTCACCGCCGTGGTCCCGGTGGGGACCTACCGCAGCTTTGGCACCCCTGTGACAGCCGAAGAGACCCGGCAGCGGCTCGCCGCCGCCGTCGTTATTCCTGGCCACACCGTTCCTGACCAAGCCGCCAACCCATCAGGAGGCACCCTCAGCGGCCGCAGATAGCAGCCGCTTCCCAGTAGTGAAAGGACCAGCCATGGATCTGCAGCCACCCTCTTTCCCGCCCGGAACCGGCGATGCCCGGCACCCGCAGGATACCGCCCGCCGACGAAATGCGGCCGTCATTCTTGCCGGCGGCGTCGGGGCACGGATGGGCCTGGACATCCCCAAGCAGTTTGTGCCCATCGCCGGCCGGACCAGCCTTGAGCATACGGTAGAACTCTTCCAGTCCTGCGAGCTGGTGGACCAGATCATTGTCATGATGGCGCCGGGATACATTCCCAAGGCCGCGGAACTGCTGCTGGAAAAACGCGGGCGCGGCAAGATTACCGCGATCCTCCCGGGCGGCGCGGACCGCAGCGCGACATCCCGGCTGGCCCTGGATGCCATCGCAGATAAGGACGCCAACGTCATCTTCCACGACGCCGTCCGGCCGCTGCTCGACCCCGACATCATCGGTGCCTGCATCCGCGCACTCGACATCTACGGCGCGGTGGACACCGCCATTCCCTCCGCGGACACCATCGTCGAGGTGGACGAGGACAACTTCATCCGGGCAGTGCCGCCGCGGGCCAAGCTCCGCCGCGGCCAGACCCCGCAGGCGTTCCGGATGCCCGTGATCGCGCAGGCCTACGAGCGGGCCGTGCAGGACCCGGACTTCGCCGCCACGGACGACTGCTCGGTAGTGCTCAAGTACTGCCCGGACGTCCCCATCTTCGTGGTGGACGGGGACGACGCCAACATCAAGATCACCCAGCCCATCGACATCCACATCGCGGACAAGCTGTTCCAGCTCAAGCACAAAACCGCGCTTCCCGGCGGCAGTACCGAGGGCCTCCGCAACAAAGTGGTGGTGGTGTTCGGGGCAAGCTCCGGCATCGGCCTGGAGCTGGTGCAGCAGCTGGAAGCGGAAGGCGCGCTCGTCGTCGGGCAAAGCCGAAGCGGCAGCGGCACCTTCGTGGAGGACCGGCATTGCGTGGTGCAGGCGCTTGCCGATGCTGCAGCCGCGTATGGCCGGGTGGACCACGTAATCCTCACCGCCGGGGTCCTCAGCGTTGGACCGCTGGCCCGGCTGACCGACGAGCAGCTGCACCACGACGTGGACGTGAACCTCACCGCGGCGTTCATCGTGGCGCAGGAATCGCAACGGTACCTGGACGCGAGCAAGGGATCGCTCACGCTGTTCGCCTCCAGCTCCTACACCCGCGGCCGCGCGAACTACACCGTCTACTCGGCCACCAAGGCGGCCATCGTCAACCTCACCCAGGCGCTCGCGGACGAATGGAGCGCCGACGGCATCCGGGTGAACTGCATCAGCCCCAGCCGGACGGCCACGCCCATGCGGACGCGGGCCTTCGGCGAGGAGGATGAGGGATCACTGCTGCCGGCCGCCGCTGTAGCGGGAGCGAGCATCCAGGTGCTGGCATCGGCCATGACAGGACAGGTGGTGGACGTCCGGCTTCCCTATACGGACCCCACCACCGATCCGCACCTGGTGCCGTCGCCATGACGCAGGACCTGGAAACAACCGGCGCCACCTACAGCATCTCCGCAGACCGGTTCACCCTGACACTGGCAGGGCCGCCGGTCCCCGCGGACGCAACGCTGTCCGTCCTGCTGAACGGCCGCCGGATCTGGAGCCTGCGTGCCGGCGACCATCTCAGGGCGGGCAGGGGCGGCAGCCGGGTCATCGACTGGCCGCCGGCCCTGGCCGGCAGGCTCACCGGCTGGGCAGAGCTCACAGTGCTGCAGGACGGCAGGGCGATAAGCCCGACGACGGCGGTCGCCTTTGACTCCTCAACCGCCCGGTTCTCGCTCGAGGAGCCAGGCACCGCGATGCCGCAGATCATCAACAAGTGGGGGCGGATAGCCCGGAACTTCGAGGGGCAGCGGGCGCACCTTGTGGACGAGGCGCTGGACGAGGCCTGCGCGCTGGTGGAATGGGCCAAGGGCTACGGCCTGGATCTGTTTGTGACAGGCGGGACGCTGCTGGGCCCGGTCCGTGACGGGCACGTCATGCCCGGCGATGACGACGTGGACCTGGCATACCTGAGCCGGCACCAGAACCCGTCGGACATCGCGCTGGAGGGGTTCGCGCTGGAACGGACCCTGCACGGCCAGGGTTACCGCACAGTCCGGCACTCCGCGGGGCACCTCCAGTTGCTCTTCCCGGGCAAGGACGGCACGGACCGGTTCTACCTGGACATCTTCACGTACTTCAACACCGGCGGCTGGTTCCACGGCACCTTCCATGCCCGCGAGCTCAGCCAAAAGGTGCCCATCCTCCCGCTGCGGACGCTTTCCATCAACGGCCGCGCACTCTCAGCGCCCGCCGAGCCGGAGGCCATGCTGGCAGCCATCTACGGCCCCGGCTGGAGCACCCCGGACCCCGCGTTCCGCTTTGTCACTCCGCCGGCCGCCCGCCGTCGCTATGACAACTGGCTGGGAAACCTGGACGGGGACCGCGAAAACTGGGAAGACCACCACCGGGCGTTGCTGGCCCAAGGACAGCCGGGCCCTCCCTCATCCTGGGCGCAGCAGCTGGCCCGGGAACTTCCCAGCGGTTCCCGGATCCTGGAGCTGGGCTTCGGGCTCGGAACCGACGCCCGGCATCTCGCAGGACAGGGGCACCACGTGGTGGCGGTGGACTACAGCCGCCCCGCCATCGAGTCGCTGCGCACCTTCCGCGCGGATTCCGGCGGCTCCCTGCGCGCAGAGCGGGTCAACCTGAACAATCTGCGCGAGGTGGCTCCGCTGGCCAGACTGGCGAACGACGGCGGCGGGCCCCTCCACGTGTATGCGCGCCTGCTCCTGGACTCGCTCAGCGAACAGGGCCAGGAAAGCACGCTGACGCTGCTGGGGCACCTGCTGCGGAACCAGCGGGCACCGGCAGCCGCTTACCTGGAGTTTGCAGCCGAACCCGCGCCGCCGCCGTTTGCCGGCTGCCGTTTCCACCACGCCGTAAGCCCGATGGCACTGGTGCAGGCGCTCGCGGACCTCGGCCTGGAAGCCAAAAATGTTCCACTCCTGACCCCGCGCCTTGAAGAAAGCGCGGCAAAGACCCGTCGACTGAAAGTGAGGGCCCTGCCATGAATGACCCCCTGATCGAGCCCCTGACCGGAGCCGTCAATGAAACACTGGACCCGCTGGAGGAGCTCAACCTCAGGCTGGCTGTGGCTGCCACGGACATCGCCGAACTCCGTGCCGAGGTGGCGCGGCTGGACCGTGACCTGGACGAGTCGCGGCGGCTGAACCTCCGCGCCGCCGAGCTGCTGGACCTGGTGTATGAGCACCTCTCGGGCACCGCCAGGCCGGGAACCGCTGCACCGGAAGCTCAGGCACGGGATGTCCCGCAGCCCGGAGCCGGCGCGTGAGCGCCGGACGGGCCTTCGAACCGGACCGCCCCATCGAGATCATCGGCGCCTTCGAAAGCACCTACCTGCCGCGGCATGACACGGACATCTTTGAGTCCACCGCCCACGACGTGCACTGGAAACAGGATCTGGGCCTGCTCACGGAGGCAGGTGTACAGCGCCTCCGCTACCCAATCCGCTGGCACCGGGTGGAGGAGGAAGAAGGGGTTTTCGACTGGACTGATACGGACAAGGTCCTGCACCACCTGCGGGACCACGGCTTCCAGCCCATCGTGGACCTGGTGCACCACACGAGTTATCCCCGCTGGCTGGAGGGCGGATTCGCGGATCCGCGCTTCCGGGACGCTTACCTGCGATACACCGAGGAATTCGCCCGGCGCTACCCCTGGGTGCAGGAGTACACGCTGTTCAACGAGCCCTTCTCCACGCTCTTCCTCTCAGGCCACGAGGGCATCTGGCCCCCGTACCAGAAGGGCCTGGACAACTTCGTGGCGCAGATCCTCAACGTGCTGCCGGCCATGGCGGAGGCCAGCCGTGCCTACCTCGACCTGCTGCCCGGTGCCCGGCACGTGTGGGTGGATACCTGTGAACACCACACCGGCTCAGGAACGGCCGGCAGCGCCTACGCCCGGATGGCCAACGAGCGCCGCTTCCTGGTACTGGACGGCTTCCTGGGCAGGGGGTACGACGCCGATGGGCCCATGGCAGGGCCACTCGCCGATGCCGGGGGAGAGGCGCTGCAGGACCTGGAACCGGGCCGGATCGACGTCCTCGGCCTGGACTACTACGCCCACTGCCAGTGGCATTTCGATGACAAGGGCGGCGCGCCCAACACCCCGTTTCCGCTGCCGCTGGCCCAGCAGATCTACCTGTACTGGGACAGGTACCGGCTGCCGTGCATGATCACCGAGACCAACATCCGCGGGCATACGTCGGACCGGGCCAGCTGGTTCAAATACGTCCTGGAGCAGTGCGAACGGGCCCGGCGGATGGGCGTGCCGCTGGAGGGTGTTTGCTGGTTCCCCGTCATCGACTCCACCGACTGGGACTCGCTCCTGTACCGCAGCGACGGCCACATTGACCCCGTGGGCGTGTACTGGCTGGATGCCGAACTGGCGCGGCAACGGTCCGTCATGTCCGAGTCCTACGCGAAAGCCGCGGCCGGCACGCCGTCAAAGGACTTGCCCGCTTATACCCTCGCCGAACCCGTAGCCACCTGGCTGCGCGGCTACCAACCACAGATGCAGCACTGGACCTGGGAACAGGCGCCCGGCATGGACCAGGGCCACAGCCTGCCCAACATTCAGACCCGGATGGAATTGAGGATTGTCAATGCAGACTGAACTGATTGTCTTGTCGCACCTCCGCTGGGACTGGGTCTGGCAGCGGCCCCAGCACCTCGTCTCACGCCTGGGATCCCGCTGTTCCACCTGGTACGTGGAGGAGCCGCTCACGCCCTCACCGGATTTCCAGGGGCCCAACCGCATCAATCACCGGGAGGTGGACGGCCTGAACCGCGCCTGGCTGGAGATCCCCGAACAGGGCCACCACGTGGGCTTTTTCGACGACGTCCTGCCGGACTACATCGACCAGCTCCCCGGGCTGCTGGGTGGCCCGCCGAAGGAACGCGTGGTGTGGCTGTACACGCCGCTCGCGCTTGAACTGGCCCTGGCGCTGAAACCCACCACCCTCGTCTATGACGTCATGGACGACCTCGCCGCCTTCAAGGACGCCCCGCCGGAATTGGTGGTGCGGCAGCGGCAGGCGCTGCGTCGGGCCGACGTCGTCTTTGCCGGCGGACGCTCGCTGCACCGCTCCATGATCCGGCAGGGCCGCAAGGACGCCCAGCTGTTCCCCAGCGGAGTGGAGCCGGAGCACTACCGGTGCCCCACGCCGTCGGGCCGTACCCCAAGCCAACGCCCGGCGGCAGGTTACGTCGGCGTCCTGGACGAGCGGCTGGACCTCGGGCTGTTGGCGGACCTGGCCCGCGCCCTGCCCGAGTGGGACATCAAGATGTACGGGCCCGTGGCCAAGATCGATCCCGCCAGCCTGCCGCAGGCACCCAACATCAGCTACCACGGCTACACGTGCTACGCGGACCTGCCCCAGGCGATGGCGGGCCTGGACGTGGCGCTGATGCCGTTTGCCCTGAACGAGGCCACGCGGTCCATCAGCCCCACCAAGACCCTGGAGTACCTGGCAGCGGGCCTGCCCGTGGTTTCCACCCGGGTGCCGGATGTGGTGGCCGACTTCCCGGGCATCGTGCACCTGCGGGACGACGCCGCCGGTTTCGCCGCGCTGTGCCGCCGGCTGGGCCAGCGGGACCCTTCACGCGGGCCGAAGGCGAACACGCGGGAGCTGCTGAAGAAGTACCACTGGGATGCCATTGCGGGGCGCATGTCGGAGTCGGTATTCACCACCGCCTTCGGCCAGCCTGATCCTTCCGAGGCCACAGCCTAGGCACAGGCAGGGTTGCAGGCGCTTGTACCAACTGCGGGGATCCCGGTAGCGTGAAACAAGTAAGGTTACTTATCAATAGGGCTGGTCAGTGCCCAGCCCTCAACCACGGAGGCAAGGCCATGACCGAAGCCAGCGCAGGCGCAATCCTGGATGGGTGGCCGGACGAATCGCGGGAAGCGGCACAACTTGTGCTGGACAAGTACGGTGAGCCGGACGAGGCTACCCCAAGTTCGCTGGTGTGGTTCAATGCCGGCGAAGTGTCCGCGCGCTGCCACGATGAGGAAGCCAACCGTCTCGCCCTGAACCTCATGCATGACATCGTCACCGGCGAAAAGGATGTGGAGCAGGCCCGTGCCTACTACGCGGAAGAGTTCGCAGGGTACCGGAAGAAGGAGCCCACCCCCTACATGGAGAAACTTCGGTTTTCCCCGCAGAGCGGCACCGGGGACCCTGACCAGCGGGTCCTCTCGGACCAGGACCTGGAGCAGGCGGCCGAGGAAGGGGAACGCAAAGAGCAGCAGTAAATGCTGGCCACCCGATGCAGACCCCACAGCAAAGGCAAAGGAGAAAAAACATGACCCATATACGGTCCATGCTTGAGGCGTATCCCAAAGAGATTGACGACGTTGACCTTGGGTTGCTTGCCGAGTGCATCAGCACCTGCTTTGAATGCGCCCAGACCTGTACCGGCTGCGCTGACGCCTGCCTCGCCGAGGACATGGTGGCGGACCTCGCCAAGTGCATCCGCACAGACCTGGACTGCGCAGATATTTGCATCACCACCGGAAAGGTTCTGTCCCGGCGCACCGGGTTCGACGCAAACGTCACCCGTGCCTTGCTCGAAGCCTGTCGCGCGGCTTGCAGGGCCTGCGCCGAAGAGTGCGAACAGCACGCTGACATGCATGACCATTGCGGCGTTTGCGCAGAAGCCTGCCGGCGCTGTGAGCGGGCATGCGACGCCCTGCTTTCCACAATCAAGTAAGGAGTAAACAATATGTCTGACGCAACCCAACACGATGTTCCGGAGCACAAGGATCTTCCGTTGCCGGACTACGACCACCTGCCCGTCGGGACGCTGCCCTCGCGCATTTCGGGTCTGGAGGAGGCCGACGTGGCGCACCTGGTCAGCTACGAGAAGGCGCACGGAAACCGGCTGCCCATCCTGCAGATCCTGGAGAAGCGGCTCCACGACCTGCAGGGCGGTGCCGTTCCGCGTGGACCGCAGGCCCCCAGCACGCCGGAGGTCAGCACCAGTGCGGCGGACACGCCGCAGTCGGCGCAGGTGCCGGGTCCGCCCATCAACCCGCCGTCCCACGGCACTCCCACCAACCCGGCCCAGCCGCGCTAGGGCCGGAAGGGAGCGGACTTGGACAAGCACGACGCCGGCGCGGACCTGCATGCCTATGTCCGCTCCCAGCGGCACGAGATAGAGCGCCAGCTGGGGGAGTGGGTCCGTGTCCCCGGGGTGCTGGGTGACCCCGCCTACATCCGGGACCTGCTCCGCTCCGCAAACTGGCTCGCCGGGGCCTTGCGTGAACTCGGCTTCCCCGTGGTTGAGGTGCATCCCACGGGGGAGTCCCACGCGGTGTATGCGGAGTGGTGCGCGGTTCCCGGCGCGCCAACCGTGCTGGTCTACAGCCACCACGACGTCCGCGCGGTCAAACCCGACAACTGGGAGCAGACCGCGCCGTTTGAACCCGTGGTCCGGGAGGGCAGGCTCTACGGCAGGGGCAGCTCGGATGCCAAGGGCCAGGTCCTGGCGCACCTCTGGGGACTCCGCACCCACCTTCAGCAACGCTCTCTCACTTTCGGCACCCAAAACCCCGACGCTCTCTCACCTAATGCAGGAAAATCCCAAACGATCCCTCACTCACCGGCCCCTGCCATCAACCTGAAGTTCCTCATCGAGGGCGAGGAGGAGGGCGGCTCCCCGAACCTCGCGAAACTGCTGGAGGAGCAGGCGGAAAGGTTCCAGGCCGACGTCGTGCTGTTCTCCGACACCCTCCTCTGGCGTGAGGACCATCCCGCCCTCTGCGTCAGCCTGCGCGGCATGATGAGCGCCAAGCTGGAGGTGTTCGGGCCGGAGCGGGACGTCCACAGCGGCGCGGTGTCCGGCAACGCGCCCAACCCGGTATTCGAGCTCAGCCGCCTGCTGGCGCAGCTGCACGATGAGGACGGCAGGATCGCCATCCCCGGCTTTTACGACGACGTCGAACCGGTTCGGGAAGACTTCCGGCAGGCGCTCGCCGACCTTCCATACAGCGACGAGGACTGGCTGTTGCGGTCCGAAAGCGGCGCCATCACCGGCGAGGAGGGGTATAGCGTGCTGGAACGGTTGTGGCTGCGGCCCGCCGTCGAGGTCACCTCCATCATTGCCGGCGACCCCATCGGGGTGCCGCGCTCGGCCGTGCCCGCCGTCGCCTCGGCTGACCTTAGTTTCCGGACCGTCCCCGGGCAGCGGATGGAGAAAGTGGCGGAGCTGCTGGGGCAGTGGGTGGATGCGAACATCAGCGGGGCTTTCCAGCACGCGCTGGTCCCGGACATCGAAACAGCGCAGGACGCATACCGCACGCCGGACCATCCCGCTGTTGCCGCGCTGGAACGGGCCATGGCGCGGGGATTCAGCGCCGGCACCGTGGGCAGGATGGGCAACGCGGGCGGCGGTCCGGCGGAGCTGCTGGCCCGGATCCTGGATGCGCCGGTGCTGTTTTTCGGCACGGGGCTGGTGGAGGACCACTGGCATGACAGTGATGAAAGCGTCAGGCTGGACGTCCTGATGAACGGGGCTGTAACGCTCGCCAGTTTTTGGGATGAACTTGCAACGATGCAACGGACAAAGGACGACGATGATGGACACCTCACCACATGACGGCACCGGCAGCGTAGGCCCAGGAAGCCCGGGCACAGGACGCCCCGGCACGGGCAGGTACGACGGCGGCCCGGACGCGAGGCGCCCCGGCGTGCGGACTTTCGGGGTCGAGGAGGAACTGCTCCTGGTGGATCCGGGCAGCGGGGATGCGGTACCCATGGCGGGGGCGCTCCTGGACCTGTACGTCCGGCCGCTGGAGTCATCGAACGGGCCGGTCCTCACGGCGGAATTCCAGCAGGAAATGATCGAGGTGGTCACCCCGCCGCATTCCACCATGGACGGCCTGGAGGCGGACATCATCGCCGGGCGGAACATCGCGCGGCAGGCCGCGGACGATGTGGGGGTGCGGGTGGCCGCCCTTGCCACCTCGCCTTTGCCCAGCGATCCGCACCCGGTGAAACTGCGGCGGTTCGCAGCCATCACCGAAGAGTACGGAATTACCGCCCGGGAGCAGCTCACCTGCGGCTGCCACATCCACGTGTCCATCGAGTCGCAGGAGGAGGGCGTGGCGGTCCTGGACCGGATCCGGAACTGGCTGCCGGTGCTGATCGCCCTCAGCGCCAACTCCCCGTTCTGGCATGGGGAGGACACGGGTTACGCCAGCTACCGGTCGCAGGTGTGGAACCGGTGGCCCACCGCGGGTCCGCTGGACATCCTCCGGACACCCGAGGCGTACCACCAGCTGGTGCACGACATGGTGAGCACCGGCGTCGCGCTGGACGAGGGAATGGTGTACTTCGACGCCCGGCTCTCCCGGCACTATCCCACCGTGGAGCTCCGGCTGGCGGACGTGTGCCTGCGGCCGGAAAACACCGTGCTGCTGGCCGGGATTGCCCGGGGGCTGGTGGAAACCGCCGGGCGGGAGTGGCGCGCCGGCGTCGAACCCGTGCCGGTGCCCACCGGCCTGCTGCGCCTGGCCGGCTGGAAGGCCGGCCGTTGGGGCCTGCGCGGGGAACTGCTCGATCCGGTGACAAGCCGTCCGTTACCGGCGCTCGCTGTCGTCAATGCCCTGCTGGAGCATATCCGGGGCGCGCTGGAAGACAGCGGCGACCTGCAGCGGGTGGAGGAACTGACCGACGAGCTGCTGCGCACCGGGACTGGAGCCGTCCGGCAGCTGGAGGTGCTGCACCGCACGGGGGACCTTGAGGACGTGGTGGACGACGCGGCCAACTGCACGGTGCAGGTCCCTGCCGCGGAAAACTAGCCGGGGAGGGCTACCTACGGGGCGTCCGGACGCACCTTCACAGCGCGCAGGGACCGGAGAAGCGCGACGGCGGTGATGGAGCCCGCTGCCATGATCGATGCAAGCACCACCACCTGGAAGCGGCCGGCTTCGAGGGGAGAAGCGCCGCCGAAGATCGCGCCGACGAACGCTCCAGGCAGCGTGACCAGGCCGGTGGTTTTGGTCTGGTCGGTGGACGGGATCAGGGCAGAGTGCACCGATTGCCGCGCCTGGGTCAGCGTGGCCCGGCCGGCGGTCGCACCCAGCGCCAGCCAGCCCTCCACCTGGTCCCATTGCTCATGCACGGCCTCGTAGAACCGGCGCCCGGCCAGCACGGCAATGGTCATGCAGTTGCCGATCACTATGCCGCCCACGGCCAGGACGTACCGCGGCGTGAACTCGATCGCCCCGGTGCCGAACACCACGGCCAGTGTCACAACAATGCCCGCAGCCATGGTCCCGGCAAGCACAGCAAAACGGTGCCATGACCACCCCAGCCGCCGCGCCGCCGTCGCCACCGCCACGGTGAACATCACCAGCAGCGCCGCCCCCACCCACAGCGGGTCCGTGATGATGCCGCCCAGCACCAGGCTGATTGCCGCAAGCTGGGCGGCGCCCCGGAAGATGGCAAGCCCAGGAGCAACATACGACGGCGTCCGCGCGCCCCACAGGACGCCCACCGTGAGCGCCACCAGGAGAGCGAGGGCTAAGAGGGTGGGCACCAGGGCGGCGGGATCGGGCATCTTGCCAGCCTAGCGGCGCCGTCGCGCTGCTAGTCCCTGCTGCGGAGCCATGCCAGGGCCGGACGGAGTGAGGTGAAGTACTTGATGGGGCAGGGAAGTTGGTAGAACCGGAACAGGAAGAGCGCGATCACCTGGTCCACGGGGGATGACCCCAGCAGTGCAATCCGGGAAACGTGCGCAGCCGGCGGAGACACCTTCCGGGAAGCGTACGTGAAGGTGACGCCCCCAACCTGGATGAGCAGCGGCAGGGGCTTTCCATCACCTAGGGCATCCAGGCCGGCAACCAGACGCTCGGTGTCTTCGAGTTCAACCGTCACGCCCTGGTTCCAGCGCAGACGGTAGATGCCGTCGGACAACTCAAGGGTGCCCTTGTCCGCGATGCTGATGCTGCGCACGTGCCCCCTCCGCCGGTTGCTTCCTTTGAAATGAGGGTAGTACATAGGCTCAACCGCGCATGGGGTGCAGCTTCACGAAGCGGACTTGTTGAGGTTGGGGAAACCTGCGAGCCAGGACGCCTGAACGCGGACAACGTCCAAGGTGATGACCGCAGGACCGTAACTTCCACCTTGGGTCTTCCTGGTTTTCCCGGCGACCGTTAAACGGAACTACCGGCCACTCCCATTCAGGGCGGGTGGCCGGTAGTTCCATTTAGGCGGAGCCTAGGAGTTGCTGTCGGAAATTGCCGAGCTGACGGCCGTGGGGCTGTCGTATTCCTTGTCCGGAATGGCCTCAAGGGCCTGGAGGACGTTGTCGTCCGCATTGGAGTCCTTGGCGCTGGACAGCAAGGCGTCCTTGCTGGCGGGGTAGTCAACGCCGCCGAGGAACTTCTGGATCTGGATCGGGTTTGGAGTGTCGGCCATCGTGCAGTTTCCTTTCTGATGTCGGCTCTGCTGCCCGCGGCCGGTCCACAAAGGGAGGAGGCCGCGGAGTCTTCATCGTAGGCACGGACGATCCAGTGGAGGAAGGGCTTCCACAAAATCCCGTGCCTTCCGCGCCAGGGACCCCGCTTGTAAGATGTGGTGCGGAGAGCCGGGAAGCCTGGTCGGCCCGTATGCGGAGACGCCTGCGGCGCGCCCGTGGCAGCCCGCCCTGGGCGTGGAGACTGTGACCAAGGAACCGCACATGCACAGCCAGCTGTCTCCCGTCATCCATACCTCACGCCTGGCCAAGAACTTTGGGCGGACAGCAGCCCTCACCAGCCTGGACCTTACTGTCATGCCCGGCGAGGTGCACGGATTCCTCGGGCCGAACGGGGCAGGAAAGTCCACCACCCTGCGCATCCTCCTGGGCTTGATCAGGCCGGCTGGCGGGACGGCAAGCGTCTTTGGCATCGACCCTTGGGCTGATCCTGTAGCAGTGCACCGGGAGGTGGCCTACGTTCCCGGTGACGTGACGTTGTGGCCAAACCTGTCCGGCGGCGAGGTCATCGATCTGCTGGCAGGACTTCGCGGCGGCGCTGACGAGCGCCTCCGCGGGCAGCTGATCGAGGAGTTCGAATTCGACCCCCGGAAAAAGGCCCGCACATACTCGAAGGGCAACCGGCAGAAGGCTGCCCTGATCGCCGCTTTTTCCCGCCCCGCCCGGCTCTACCTGCTGGATGAGCCGAGCTCGGGCCTGGACCCCGTGATGGACGCCGTGTTCCGCCGTCATGTCCGCCGCGTGACCGCCGACGGGGCAACGGTACTCCTGTCCAGCCATATCCTTGCCGAGGTGGAACAGCTGTGCGGCAAGGTGACGATCATCCGTGCGGGACGCGCGGTTGAATCCGGAACACTGGCTGAACTGCGGCACCTGACCCGCACCCGCTTCCGGGTTACCGCAGCGACTCAGCTGGAGGGGCTGGCACAGCGGCAGGGTATCCACAACCTGCCGCAGTGACGGAACCATGGTGGAGTTTGATGCGGACACCGCTGCCCTTGGTTTCGTGCTCGAAGCATTGGCGGCAGCCGGCGTCACCGCTTTCACGGCTGCGCCGCCATCCCTGGAAGAGTTGTTCCTTCGGCACTACGGCGAGCAGCCCGCCGGGCAGGCAAAGTCCGGCCAGCAGAGCCAGGTGCAGTGATGGGCGCCGTGCTCCGCCTTGCCCTGGTCCAGGCGCGCAGGGACCGGGGGATATTGGCAGCCTGGATAGCCAGCATTGCAGGTTTGGGGTTCGCGGCGGCGTCCGCGGTCATCACCCAGTTCGGGGCGGACAATGAGCGCGCCGCCCTGGTTGCCGTTGCGGCCGCCAGCCCGGCCTTTCTTTTCCTTCGCGGGTTGCCGGACGGCATAAGCTCCGGGGCGGTCACCTTCTTCCAGGGCTATTCCTTCACCGCGGTGCTGGCCGGACTGATGAGCGTTGTCCTGGTCGTACGGCACACACGTGCCGATGAGGACAACGGACGGTCGGAGCTCGTTCATTCGGCGCCCGTTGCCCGGACCGCTTCGCTGTGGGCAACCCTGCTTGTGGGAGCAGGGACCAACGCAGTGCTCGCCCTGGCCGTTGCCGGCGGTTTCCTGGCAGCAGGTCTTCCCGTGGCCGGGTCCCTGCTTGCAGGGGCGGCTGTTGGAGCGGTCGGCTTGTTTTTCGTGGCTGCGGCCGCGCTGGTCGCCCAGTTCATGCCGTCCGGGCGGAGCGCCAATGGCAGCGCTGCAGTCCTGGTGGGTGCGGCCTACCTGGTCAGGGGCGCCGGGGATGCCCTGGGCACCGCCAACATGCCGACGCTGCAGGTTACGCCCGCCTGGCCGTCCCTGTTCTCGCCTATCGGGTGGGGCCAGCGCGTCCGCCCGTTTACGGAACCTGATGTCCTGCCTCTGCTGGCACTCGCCGCCGGCGCGGCCGTGATGGGGACACTTGCCGTGGTGCTCCGCAGCCGGCGGGACATGGGCGCCAGTTACCTCGCCGTGGATGAGTCAGGTGCGGAACGGGCCGGGAGGAACCTGCCGTCAATGGCGGGACTGGCCTGGCGCCTGCAGCGGGGAAGCCTTGCCGGATGGTGCTTCACCGCCGCAGTACTTGGAAGTGTGGCAGGCGGCCTGGGGCCGGTAGTGCGGGATGCGCTAAGAGGCAACACCTCGCTGATGGAGCTGATGAGCCGCCTCGTTCCGGGCGAGGCTGACATGGTGGACCTGTTCACCACTGCCATGCTGGGCATCGTCGGTGTCCTGGCAGCTGCCGCCGGGGTCCAGTCGGTGCTGCGGCTCAGGGGCGAGGAGGCCGAGGGGCGGGCCGAACTGCTCCTGGCCGTGCCGGCGTCGCGCGTCCGGTGGCTGGGCGGGGCACTGGCCGTGACGGCAATGACGACGGCGGCCGTCGCGGCGGCCGCGGGAGCCTCGGCAGCCGCCGTGCTCACGGTGGCGCAGGCCGGCGGCAGCGGGCCCGGACTGGTTTTTGCCGCCGCCCTGGCCCATGTTCCGGCGGCGCTCGTCTTCCCGGGTTTCACCGCGCTGGCGTTTGCCTTGATACCGCGCTGGAGCAGTGCCGCAGGCTGGGGTACGCTGGCCGCCGCGCTGGTGCTCGGACAGTTCGGGGAACTGTTGGGACTGCCGGTGTGGGTCCGGGACCTCAGCCCGTTCCGGCATTCACCGGCAATGCCTGTTGAGGCTTTCGATGCCGCGGCCGCCGTGGTGATGGCCGCCGTCGCGATAGCTGCAGCGGCGGCAGCCGCCCGTCTTATCCGGGAACGTGACCTTACAGCCTGATTCATCAGAAAGGGCATAAGCGGCTGCGCGGCAGCGGGCGGTCAGCCGCCGTTCCGCTGCTTCTCGGCTTCTTTTTGGGCTTCCTCGCGCTGTTTCTCCGCCTCTTCCCGGGCTTTTTCGGCTTCCTTCCGGGCTTCCTCGCGCGCTTCCTCGGCGTCCTTGCGGGCCTCTTCTTCGCGCTCTTTCTGGTCCTCGGTCAGCGGGGGAGCGGGGGCCGGTGAGGTCTGGGCGGGCCGGGGCGCCGGGGCAGCCGCTGCCTCCAGGTCATTCCGGATGGTGCTGATGGCGGCATCAATCCGCCCTTTCCGCGGCTCGGACACCCGGCCCTGTTCGGCTGCCGCAGTCACCTCCTGGCTTAACTGGTCAAGCTCCGCGAGCGCGGCCGGGTAGTCCTGCCCGGCGGCGTATTGCTTGGCCGTGGCCACGCGCTGCTGCAGTTGGATTGCCACATCGCCGTCCAGGTCCGGGGCAGTGCAGCCGGCCAGCAGGGACACGGCCATGGCGGCGCCCGCCAGTCTTTGCAGGGGAGTGCGGATCATGGGGTGACGCTTTCTTCCAGTTCCTTGAAGTGCTCGCCCAGCTGGCCGGGAATGGCGGGTCCCGGGTCCACCGGTGCCGGTTCGGGCCGCTGCAGGGATGCCAGCAGCACGCCCGCAAGGATAACGACGACGGCGGCCGCCGCGGCCAGCAGCCACGCCTTCCGGGCGCCAAGGCGTGTGAGGTTCCGCCAGGGCCGGCGCTGCGCGGACGACGGTGCCCGGGCCGGCCTTTGCGGGGCCGGCTGCCACGCCGTCGCATTTGTTGCCTGGCTTTCTGACAGTGCCGGGAGGCGTGCTTCATGCGGCACCGCCCCGCTGCCGGAATGCTGAACCGCCGGTGCGGCGTCCATAACCCTGGTGGCAGGGTGGGAGGCAGCCGCAGCGATTTCCTCCCCGCGGGCCTGGTGGCCGCGGAGGGACCAGCCGACGGCGGTCCCCAGGGCTGCTGCAACGCTTGCGGCGCCCGGGCGGTCCTCGGGATTCCGGGCGGTCATGGCCGCAAGCAGCGAACCCCACTGCGGGCCCAGGGCGTCAGGGATTTCGGGGCCCCGGGACAGCCGCGCCACGGCGGCCTCGAGCGGCGGTCCGGGGAACGCCACGGTCCCGGTCAAGGCTTCCAGCAGGACCAGGCCCAGGGAGTAGATGTCTGCCGGCGGGCCTACCGTGTCCCCTCTTGCCTGTTCCGGACTCAGGTACGCGGCTGTTCCGGGGACCATGTTCGTAGCGGTGACCCTGGCGCCGTCGAGCATTCTTGCAATCCCGAAGTCCGCGAGCTTGGGCCGCAGGGGCGCGTCAGCGGCGTACCTGGTGAGGAGGATGTTGGCGGGCTTTACGTCCCGGTGCACCACGCCGCGGTGATGGATGTAGTGCAGCGCCCCGGCCAGTTCGGCGCCAAGCCGGGCCACCTCGGATCCGGCCAGCGGGCCGGCCACAAGGTGGCGGTGCAGGTCGGTGCCCGGGACGTATTCCATCACCAGGAACGGCACCTCGCGCCCGCCACGCTGCAGCGTCCCGGTGTCGTAGAGCGTGACCAGGCCGTGGTGGTTCAGTTTGGCCAGCATCCGCGCCTCGGACTGCTGCCTGGCGAGTTCCTCGGGATTGGTGACGTCTTCGCGGAAGATCTTTAGGGCCACGTCGCGGTCCAGGACAACGTCGGTACCGCGGTAGACGCTGCCCATGCCGCCGTGGCCCAACACCTCGCCCACCAGGTACCGGTCAAGCAGCCTGGTCCCGGCCAGGCCGGTCTCCGTACCGCCCGTCATGGTGCATCCCCTTCCGTCAGCATCCACTCTAGCCATGGCCGCCTGTTTCCGACTGGGAACCTTGCCTGCTGTTCAGGCATCACTCTTAGCCGCCAAGGGCCGGCACAAGCTCAGGCAACCTGGAGACCGTGTGCTCCGGGGCCTGGAAGTAGTCCGGGTAGCGTGCACCGGTCCGGTTGAGCCAGGCTGTAGCCAGGCCGGCCCTGGACGCGCCGTGGATGTCCCAGGGGTGGGCGGCAACCAGCAGCATCTCCTCAGTAGCGGCACCGCAGGCGGAAGCTGCGTACTCGTAGGAAACTTTCCCGGGTTTCCACGCTGACGCGTCCTCAACAGACAGCAGCAACTCGAACTTGTCGCGGATGCCGGCGTCCGTCAACAGTTTCTCCGCCACCTTGGTGGAGCCGTTGCTCAGGGTGGCCAAACGATAGCCGGCTGCCTGCAATCCCCTGATGCCTTCGGCCACGTCGGGATGCAGCCTAAGCCCGGCGAGGCCGTCCATAATGTGCTGCACCGCGGGTTCAATGTCCCGGTTCAGCTCCATGCCTGTGAAGAGGCCGCGCAGGGCTTCCGACCCGATGTCAGCGAAGCTCCCGCTGTCCCCGGAAGCTGTGAGCGCGAAACCGTCACGCAGCACTGCGGCGAACCACAACTTGGCCAGGAATGCCGGGGCGCCTACCTCCACGAAGTTCCCGGCCAGGGGAGACATGTCAGAAAGGGTTTCGTTGACGTCAAAAACGATGACCGACGGTTTCACTGTCAGGCCCCGGCCCTTCGCTTCACCCAGCCCCATACCGCAGTAGCGGCGAACAGCAGCAAACCGATCAGCGCCAGCCACAGCAGGCCTTCGATGATGAAGCCCAGGATGGACAGGACAAGCCAAATAATAAGTAGTGTGATGATTAGTCCCATGCCGGAATACTAGCCGGAAAGGAACCGATCCCCATCGAGGAGCTGCTGATGCCCACGCCTGAACGGAAAACACTGGAAGTCAACGGCACCGCCTTGTCCTGCCTGGAAGCGGGAAACCCTGACGCCCCGCCGCTGCTGCTGCTGCACGGGACGTTTTGGAGCCGGGTCTGGCAGCCGGTCCTGCCCGCCCTTTCCAAGGAGCTTTATTGCCTGGCGCTGGACTTTCCCGGATTCGGGCGCAGTGAAGGAGAGCTGCAAGTCCCGGAGGCGACTGTCCCGGAGCTCGCGCGCACTGTCCTGGATGCCGCTGATGCCCTCGGCCTGGACAGGTTCGCGGTAGCCGCGCACGATATCGGCGGCGGAGTGGCGCAGCACCTCGCTGCCTACAGCGGACGGGTGACCCGGCTGGTGCTGGTCAACGCCGTGATGTTTGATTCGTGGCCCGTACCGGCGGTTGCGAAATTCCGTGACCCCGATCTTCGCGCGGCCACCAGCCCTGAAGAAGTGCTTGCAGCCCGAACCAAGACGATGCAGTTGACTGTGGAACGAACCCTCACCCCCGAGGAGGTGGAGGATTACGTCTCACCCTGGCAAAACCCCGCCCGTGCCCGGTCCTGGATGGCCATGGCAGGAGCCGCGGATTCAAGCTACACCCTTGACTTGCTGCCGGCGCTGAAAGAGGCAGCAGTCCCCACGAGGCTCGTCTGGGGGAAGGACGACGACTTCCAGAAGGTCGAATTCGCCCACCGGTACGCCTCCGAAATCCCGGGCAGCGACCTGGTTGAGGTAGCGGGCAAGCACATCCCCATGGAGGACTCACCCAAGGACGTAGCAGCCGCCATGCTCGAACACCTGTCCGCCCTCTAGCTGTATTGCCCAAGGACGCGGTCAGGGCGATGCAGGCTCCTCCATCAGCCAGGTCATCGCCTCGTCCAGGGACGTGAAGTACCGGGTGGTGTGTGCCGGCTTGTGGCGTCCGATGTAGAAACCGCCCATCGCCTCATCCACGGGGGAGGTACCCACGATCGCTGCCCGGGTGAGCGGCCAGCGGCGCGCGAAGGTTTCCTGGGCCCGCTGGTCGATCCACGTCATGCCCGTCATCTCGACCAGCAGCGGAAGGGCGCGCCCCTCGCTGAGGGCGGCTGCCCGCTTCATAAGCGCCCGCGCGTCCCGTTCGGTGACCACGGCTCCGGGAGCCCACTTCAAATGCAGCACCTGCCCCAACAGCTCGATTGTTCCGGTGACTTTTTCGTGCTCTTGGTCTTTCACGGTGCCTCCTAGAACCAATCCCAGGTTTCCACTGTGCCGGGACGCGCGGGAAGGCGCCAAAACGGGCAACCCGGGCAGGCCCGGCTCACATGCTGATGGTCAGGCGTAGTCAGGACGTGGTCAGCACAGTCTTGAGCCACCCTTCCTCGCGCCGGTCAAAGTTCAGGTATGCCTCAACAACGTCGCTGATCGGCTCGTGCTGCGTGATGAACCTGGTCGGGTCGAAAACACCGGAGGCCACGAGGTCCACCAGCGGCGGCGTGACGGACCGGTGGTCGCAGTTGCCCGCCCGGATGGTCAGGTTCTTGTTCATGGCCTGTCCGATCGGGTAGGACGTCATGGTCGGGCCGTAGACGCCGATGATGCCGATCCGGCCGTACTTCCGCACCGTCTCCACGCTCCACCGTGAGACCTGGGAGGGGGCATCGCCCGGCACCCAGTTTTCACCCTGGACGTTCGTTGCGGGTGCCACCTCGGCAACCTCCTGCGCAAACTGCTCAGCCTGCTCCTCGCCCTTGGCCGCCGCAGGCCCCGAGGAGGGCCGCTGCGCATCCACGCCAACAGCATCAATGACCGCATCCACGCCAACGCCCTGCGTGGCCTCCATCAGCACCTCGGTGGGGTCTTCGCTGTTGAAGTTGATAACGTCGGCGTTCTGGTCGAGGGCCTGGACGAGCCGGGTCTCGATGCCGTCGATCGCGAACACCCGGGAGGCACCCTGCCGGAATGCCGAGGCGATGGCGAGCTGACCCACGATGCCCGCACCGTACACGGCCACGGAGTCACCACGCTGGACTCCGGCCAATTGGGCGCCGAACCAGGACGTCGGGAAAATGTCCGAGAGCAGGATTGCCTGTTCGTCGCTGACGTTCTCCGGGATGGCAGTCAGGGTGTTCGACGCCCAGGGGATGCGTGCGTACTCGGCCTGCAAGCCGTTGACTGGCCCGGTTGTTTCCGGGCCGCCAAAGAAGCAGGTTCCCGCCTGCGGCCCGTTCGGGTTCGCGGTATCGCACTGGGCGGTGTGCCCGGCCCGGCACTGCCAGCAGACGCCGCAGGACATGGTGGAGGACACGATCACCCGGTCGCCGGGTGTGAAGCGGCGCACGGCCTTGCCTACGGCGGTCACTTCCCCCACCGCTTCGTGGCCGAGGATGGTGCCTTCCTTCATTCCGGACATCGTGCCGCGGATGAAGTGCAGGTCCGTCCCGCAGATTGCGCTGCGGGTGATCCGGACGATGGCATCGTTCGGATCGAGGATGCTTGGATCATCGACGGTGTCCAGGCGGATATCGCCTTCGCCGTGCCAAACGAGAGCTTTCATGATGTGACTCCTCTTTGCGGCGCCGGGGGCCGCGGATAGGGTTCTGGTCATCAGGCGCTCCGCGCGCCGGGAGCACCCCGCCGGAAGATAGTAAGCCTACTGCCTATTCATGGAGGCAGCCAGCGGCGCGTGTGCGGAGTGCAGGCCGTCGGCGGGGCTCCGCGGGAAACGCCGGGAATGCCGCGGGCAGTTAAAAGAAAAGGTGCCCGAGCGGCTTTGGGGGATGCCGCCCGGACACTCGATCCACAGTAGTGCATTGAGATGCACATGTGTACACAATCGCGGGCGTGTCTAGGATAGGGCTGCAGAGCTTTTCGGGCTCGTCTGCGCACCTTTGAGGGCGTAGGGGCGCATCAGTGTGGGGGACTGAATGGACAAGAGCACGTCGCAGGCAGTGGCCGGGGAATCAAGGGTGCCTTCGCTTGTCCATGAGGTGGCCGTGAGCCCGCAGCTGTTGGAGGCGGCGGCCGCAACGCTGCGGATGCTTGCCGAGCCCACCCGCCTGCACCTGCTCTGGCAGCTTGCCGATGGCCCCAGGAGCGTCACCGAGCTTACTGCTGCCGCAATCGTTCCGCGGACTGTGGTCAGCCAGCATCTGGCCAAGCTCCGGCTGAGCGGGCTGGTGAGTACCCGGCGGAGCGGCCGGCATGTCATCTACTCGCTCCATGACGGGCATCTGGTCCGGCTGATCCGCGAAACCATCAACCATGCCGACCACCGCCTCAGCGGCGAGCCGCCGCACCGCTGACCCTGCAGCTCCTGACGATGGCCGGCGCCCGCTTTGTACAGTGTTCCGACGCCCCGTCCTATCCTTCGGAACTTGCCGATGCGCTTGGTGTGTCTCGGCAGAGCATGTCCAATCACCTGACGTGCCTGCGCGGCTGCGGTCTTGTGGTGGCGGTTCCCGACGCGCGGCGGACCCGATATGAGCTTGCGGATGCACGGCTGGGCCACGCGATCAAGGACCTGCTCGGCGTTGTCCTTGCGGTTGATCCGGCGTGCTGCGCCCCTGACGGGGAGTGCATCGCATGACCGCGCTGTTGCATGCGCCAAGCCCGGAACGCCGGGCCGTGCTGAACCGCCGCATCCGGTTGTTCGCGGCCGCAACCATCACCTACAACGTCATTGAAGCCGTCGTGGCGCTCTGGGCCGGCAACGTCGCGGATTCTGCCGCATTGATCGGTTTCGGGCTGGACTCGGTCATCGAGGTGGCGTCTGCCCTGGCGCTGTCGTGGCAGTTCTCATCGAAGAATCCCGAACGGCGTGAGCACCTGACGCTGCGGATCATCGCCATTTCATTCTTTGCCCTCGCCGCATTCGTGGCCATGGACGCCGTGCGGTCGCTGATGGGAGGGGAGGAAGCCCGGCACTCGATCCCCGGCATCGTCATCGCGGCGTTGAGCCTGGCGATCATGCCCGTACTGTCGTGGGCACAACATCGGGCAGGCCGGGAACTGGGTTCCCGGACGGCCGTGGCCGATTTCAAGCAGACCCTGCTGTGCACATACCTTCCGCCGTACTGCTCGTCGGCCTGATCCTGAACAGCACCCTGGGCTGGTGGTGGGCCGATGCCGGCGCAGCCCTGGTCATCGCAGGCATCGCAGTCCGTAAAGGAATCAATGCCTGGCGTGGTGATGCCTGCTGCGCCCTTCCCCGCGCCGGCCAATCCGAGGGCCATGGCGGGGAAGATGACTGCTGTGAGCCCGCACCGGACGGCAGCAGCGCGCCCGGGGGGATGTGTTGCCGGGAGCCCGGTTTTCGCGGATGATGTGCAGCGGCGGGGGTACGTGCCGGCAGAGGGAGGCGCGCCGTGGCTTACACCGGACAGCTGATCCTTGGCGTCCCGTGGACGGTTCCGCCTGTGCTGGTACGCGCCGGTGCCGAACTGGCTGACGCACTCGGGGTTCATCTGGTGTGCGCCTACGTGGATCCCGCCAGCGTCCTCACGGAGTGGGAACCGTACCGCATCCGGACGGCGGCATCGCTTGACCCCGTGGTGAATGAGGAGGCCCTCTACCCGGCCAGCGGGGTGCGCGCCGGCCTCACTGAAATTCTTGGCCCGCAGGGAACAGCGTGGTCCTTCCGCGAGCTGCATGGCGATGTGGCCGCTGCGCTCGCACGGCTGGCCGACAGCACCGGCGCCTGCATGCTAATGGTCGGCAACGGACGGGACGGCCCGCTGGCCAGGTTCAGCAGGGCATTGGAGTTGGGGGTGGCGGACAAGCTTGCCCGGTTCCAGGGCAGGCCGGTGGTCGTGGTCCCCGAACACACCAGGGCCAGGCGGACGGGGAACCGGTCCACTCAGTGAAGTAGGCGGTGCCCGGCGGCGGTACGCCCCAGTTCGCCCAGGTAGTCGGCCAGGGCAACAGGTCCGTTTCCGGGGCCGGCGATCACCAGGTCCCCGTGGCGGGTGAGGACCAAATCCTCGCCGCGGGGTTCCTCGGCTGCCCGCACGGCATCGATGAACTGCTCATAACGGTCGGCCAGGCTCGGGCAGCTGACGGGCATCAGCCTGTGTACGCCGCCGATCACTTCAACGGGGTGGTTGCGGACCATCCGGCCCGACCCGTCCAGCACCACCTCGGCAACCGCCAGCCGGGGCACGGAACCGGAGCGGCCGCCGTCGTGCGTCAAACTGCCCAGCACATAGGCGGGCGCCCAGTGCCTGCCGTGGGGGTCGGTGACGGGCACGGGCTGCAGCCCTGCTGCCCGGAGTGAGGCCACGATGGTTCCAACAAGTTCGGCCAGGCGGGGTTCCACGCGGGTCCGCAGCTGTTTTCCCGACGCTGGCAGCAGGTGCACCAGGGGCGGCGGGGGCGGGGCGGAGATGTTGCGGTGGAAAGCACGTGCGAGAAAGCCACTGGCCATTCCGGTCTCCTGTTCCTGGCCCCGCTGCTGAAGCAATGGAACAAGGGTGCGGCATGCCCGGGCGGACTGTCCAGCATCGGGAGCCCCAAGAAATGCACACGCACGGAAGGGGGATTAGGGGGTTTCGCCCGCAGTCCGGCCGGCGAACTTCCCCATCCGCTGCTTCGCCGTATTGGTGCCGGCCCCGATGGGCACCTGCGCCGTGGCTTTGGCCAGCCCAAACAGTGGCATCCCGCTGTAGACGGTCTCGATTCCGCTGGCCGGAACCTGGTACGTCTCGTGCCAGATGCCCACGTCCCCGGACCCCGAAAGTTCCTTCATAAAACGGCGCCACGGCTCCAGGTGCGGAGCGTCCCGGTCCGCCGCGAACCTGCGCAGGTGTTCCGGGCTTTCCCAGTAGCTGACCATCATGGTGGTCCGCCCGAACCACTGCTCAAAGCCCAGCATCCCTGAATCCGGATTGGCCGAGAGATGGCGGAGCATCCGGGGCATCGCCGACGCCACCTGCAAGACCTTGCCCGCACGCCACCACCGGTTCGCCCGCATCCCGATGAGGAACACGGTCACGGAGTCCCGCCCGGGATCTGCAGTGTATCGGCCGGGAAAAATTGTCTGTTCCATGGGGAGGCCTTCCGGAGGATCTTCGAACGACATGATTTCGTAACGGTGTTACAAAACAATGTTATGAAATCATGGAAAGCATGGCAAGACCCGTGGTTCACACCGATTCCCTCCGCTCAGAGCTCCTTGCCGTCGCGGCGGAACTGGTGGACCGGGAGGGTCCGGCGCGGGTCACGCTGCGCGACTTGGCGGCGGCGGCCGGCACCTCAACCAGTGCGGTGTACTCGCTGTTCGGCGGGAAGTCCCAGCTCCTCACCGCCGTGGTGGATGACGGGTTCCGCTCCTTCCGCGACTCCCAGGCGGCAGCGTCCGACGGCGGGCTCCGCGGCCTGGGCGTTGCGTACAGGGAGTGGGCGCTGGGCCACCAAGCCCTTTACCGGCTCATGTTCGGCGGCGCCCTGGCGGCCTACACCGACTGCCAGCCCACCCCGGAGGTGGCGGCCGATGCGATGGGCCCGCTTAAGGAGGCGGTCGCCGCCGCGCAGTCGGCAGGCGCGCTCCTGCCCGCCCCGGTGGAGGTGGTTGCCGTGGCCATCTGGGGCCAGGTCCACGGACTGGTGAGCCTCGAACTGGCGCAGGTGGGACCGCCGGACACTAACTGGGCGGCGGCCTATGACGCAGCCCTGGATGCGCTGGGCCGGGGCTGGGCTGCGCCCTAAACGGGCAATTACCCGCCACCCCGCCTTGCGCCATCAGTAGCAAGTATGCTTACCATCTAGTTAGTAACCCTACTTACTAACTTGAATGGTCGGGTTCACAACCAAAGGAACGGTCACATGAAAAAACTGCTCTTCGCTCTGCTTCCCGCCGTCATCAGCCGGGTACTGCAGGCCAGGAAGGCAAAGCAGGCACGCGCTGGCCAGGTGCGACCGCCGCGGAACCGCTTCTAAGGCTTGTCCACGGCAGCGGGAAACATGGACGCACCGCGCGTCGCAGACCGGCAAGGCGCAGCTGCGCAAGTACGTAGTCACCGAGAACGTCACCACCACCGTTCCGGTTGAGCGCGACGAGGTCCGCATCAAGCGCGGGCCCATCACCGCCGCCAACGGTCCGTCCTTCCTTTTAGGGAGGGCGGGCCGTTTGGGTGCGGAAGGTTCAGCGCGCGCCGGCGGCATCCTGCAGCAGCCAGTCCACGGCTTCGCACTTGTCGGTGAAGAACCGGGTTGGGCAGGGATGGGTGTTCGGGCCGCGGAAGTCCGCGAGCACGCGGTCCACCGGGTTGCTGCCCAGCAGCGCGATCCGGGATGCGGCGCTTGGGTTGGAGAACGCGGCGCGGCCGGCGTGGCTGACGGTCTTCACTCCGGTCATTTCCACCAGCAGGGGCCGGCCCCTGCCGTGGCAGACATCGTTGACCAGCGCCATGGCGGCCTGGATGTCCGCTTCCTCCAGGCCGACCCCGGGCTGCCAGAACAGGTACAGAATCCCGTCGCGGCGGAGATCCAGGGTTCCCTTGCCGCCGTCGATGATCAGGGTCTCCACGGACAGGAACTCTACCAACAGGACCATTGCGGGGCGTCTTTAGGTGACGGTGCCGCGCGCCACGAGGTGCAGGAACTGCGTCCGTGAAAGCATAGTTAAGCTTTCGGGCCGCCATTTATGGGTACGGGCACCGCATTGCAGTAGGACGGATACGGACAGGGGCTTGAATTTGGCAGGGAATGCGACCTTCCGGCACATCAACGCCGGGCTGCTTTCGGTAAGCAGCGTCGAAGCTCCACGGATCGTCAGTTCCACCGAGTTCGACCGCAGGCTGGCTCCCACCCTGCGGCGGCTGAAGTTCCCGCCGCGGCTCCTGGAGCGCGTTGCGGGCATTACGCACCGCCGCTGGTGGGCGCCCGGAACATCCTTCGACGACGCCGCCATCGAGGCAGGTGCCAAGGCCCTGGCCGAGGCGGGCATCGAAGCATCCGAGGTCGGCCTGCTGATCAACACCTCGGTGACCCGGCGCAACCTGGAGCCGTCCGTCGCGGTGAGGATCCATCACGGACTCGGCCTGCCGACGTCGGCGATGAACTTTGACCTGGCCAACGCGTGCCTGGGGTTCGTGAACGGCCTGACCCTGGCGTCCAGCATGATCGATTCCGGCCAGGTCAGGTATGCCATGATCGTCAACGGCGAGGATGCAGAGGCAACGCAGGAGGCCACGCTCGCCCGGCTGCAGCGGCCGGAGACCACGCGCGAGGACTTCAACCGCGAGTTCGCCACGCTCACCCTGGGCTCCGGAGCCGCCGCCGCCGTCCTGGGCCCGGCGGACCAGCACCCCGGCTCGCACCGGATTGTGGGCGGCGTGATGCGCGCCGGAACCGAACACCACGAGTTGTGCGTGGGCGGCATCGACGGCATGAACACGGACACCAAGGGACTGCTCGACGGCGGCCTGCAGCTCGTTCTCGACGCCTGGCATGAAGCGCAGCCGGAGTGGGACTGGGCGGCCATGGACCGCTATGTCACGCACCAGGTGAGCAACGCCTACACCCAGGCGATCATCGACGCCATCAACCTGGATCCGGACAAGGTGCCCATCACGTTCCCGCACTGGGGCAACGTGGGTCCGGCGTCACTGCCCATGACGCTTGCCGCCGAAGCGCAGTCGCTGGAGGCCGGGGACCGCGTGCTGTGCATGGGCGTGGGCTCCGGGCTGAACACTGCCATGATGGAAATCGTTTGGTAGCCGCTGGCTGGCCCGGAGTGGACCCGGAGTGGTCCCGCACGGTGGATGTGCTGTCCACGTCCGGCACAGACCAGCCGGGAACCGTCCGCCGCTGGCATCTGCTGGACAACGGCGACCAGCTGTCCCGCCTCGACCTTACCCCGGCCAGCACCCTCCTCTGCGTCCACGGCAACCCCACCTGGTCCTACCTGTGGCGGACCCTGCTGGCGGCGGGATCAGATCCGGCCCATCCGTGGCGCGTGATTGCGGCGGACCAGCTGGATATGGGCTACTCCGAGCGGACCGGGACGTTCCGGCGGCTGGCGGACCGGATCAGCGACCTCGGCGACCTTACGGAAGCACTGGGCCTGGAGGGGCCCGTTGTGACGGTGGGCCATGACTGGGGCGGGGTCATCAGCCTTGGCTGGGCGCTGGCGCACCCGCAGCAGCTCGCCGGCGTCGTGCTGACCAACACGGCCGTTCACCAGCCCTCCGGCTCCGTGATTCCGCCCGCTTTGCAGCTTGCCCTGCACCCCGCCGTGCACAAGTGGGGCACCACGACGTCGGACGCCTTCCTCCGCGTGACGCACGCACTGGCGCACCCGCCGCTGCCCTCGGACGTCCGCAAGGCGTACATGGCCCCGTACCGGGGTGCGCACCGCAGAGGCGGGGTGGGGAACTTTGTTGCCGACATCCCCGTGGACGCGTCGCACCCCAGCTTTGCCGCGCTCACCGGCGTGGCCGAAGGGCTGCGCGGGCTGACGGTCCCGGCGCTGATGCTCTGGGGACCCCGCGATCCGATTTTTTCCGACCGGTACCTCAAGGACCTTCTCAGCCGGCTGCCGCACGCGGACGTGCACCGGTTCGAGGGCGCCGGGCACCTCGTGGCGGAGGATCGGGACATCGCGGCGCCGGTTTTCCAGTGGCTTGCCGAACTCTTGACCGAGAGCACACCTGCTTCGGACGGCCAGCGTTCGGAGGGAGTCAGCGAACCAACCAACTTCCGCCCGCTGTGGGACCTGTTGGAACAACAGGCCGCAGGCCCCGGCGGAGCAGAAACCGCCGTCGCGGAGATGGCGCCGGACGGCACCGTTGCCCGCTCGCTCAGCTGGCAGCAGCTGGACAGGAACATCCGGGACCTCGCCGCCGGACTCGGCGAAACCGGAGTAAAAAAAGGCAGCCGCGTGAGCCTGATGGTTCCGCCCGGCGTGGACCTGACAGTGGCGCTCTATGCCTGCCTGCGGCTGGGTGCCGTGGTGGTGGTGGCCGACGCCGGGCTGGGAACCAAGGGCCTGAGCCGCGCCGTGAAGGGGGCCACCCCTGACTTCCTTATCGGCATTGACAAAGCCCTCGCCGCCGCTTCGGTGCTCGGCTGGCCCGGACGGCGGATCAGCGTGCGGGACCTCGCGGCCGCCCGCCGCCGCGCATTGGGCGTGGAAACCTCCCTCGCAGCCCTCGCCCGGCAGGGTCAAGGCGCAAGCCAGGAACCGCCGTCGTACGCTCCTGGTCCGGACGCCCCGGCCGCCGTGCTGTTCACCTCCGGGTCCACCGGCCCGGCAAAGGGCGTGCTCTACACGCACCGGCAGCTGGCCGCCATGCGGGACACCGTGGCCGAGACGTTCGGGATCCGTCCCGGAGCCAGGCTCGTGGCGGGTTTCGCCCCGTTCGCCCTGCTGGGACCGGCGCTTGGAGCGGTGTCGGTGACGCCGGACATGGATGTCACCGCGCCCCGCACACTCACGGCCCGGGCGCTTGCGGACGCCGCCGCGGCCATCGACGCCACCGTTGTCTTCGCGTCGCCGGCGGCCCTCCGGAATGTCCTGGCCACCCGGGACAGCCTCAGCCGGGCAGGGCAGCAGGCGCTGGGGAAAGTGGAACTGCTCCTGTCGGCCGGCGCGCCCGTCCCGGAACCGCTGCTGGCGGAGGTGCAGCGGTTGCTGCCGCAGGCGTCGCTGCACACGCCGTACGGGATGACGGAGGCCCTGCCGGTCACGGACATCAGCCTCGAACAGATCCAGGCCGCCGACGCCGATGCTGCCGCCGGCACCGTGCCGGGCGCCGGCAACGGGGTGTGTGTGGGAAGGCCCGTGCACGGGGCGCGGGTGGCCGCGGTCCCGCTGGCGGCGGACGGCACCGCGCCGGGTTCGCAGCCCGTGACGGACGCCGGCGTGACCGGGGAAATCCTGGTCAGCGCGCCGCACGTGAAGGAGGCCTACGACAGGCTCTGGCTGACGCAGGCAGAGAGCGCGGGCATCCCCGGTTGGCACCGCACCGGAGACGTGGGCCATTTCGATGCCGCCGGCCGGCTCTGGGTGGAGGGCCGCCTTGCCCACGTGGTGACGGCGCCCGCTGCCGCGGTGACGCCTGTGGCCGCGGAGCAGGCGATCGAACGCCTGGACTCCGTCCGGCTGGCCGCGATCACCGGGGTGGGGCCGGCGGGCACCCAGGCGGTGGTCGCCGTCGTCGAGACTGTGCCTCCCGTTCGTAAGGCGGGACCGGCCGAACCACAACTCGCCGGACAGGTCCGTCGCGCCGCCCGGGACGCCGGCGTGGACGTGTCCGCCGTGCTGGCAGTCCCCGCGCAGCCCACCGACATCCGGCACAACGCCAAGATCGACAGGACCCGCCTCTCCCGCTGGGCCACGCGGGTGCTGGCAGGCGGCCGGCCGGGCACGCCATGAGGGTCCTGGTCACCGGCGCGAGCGGCATGCTCGGGCGGGAAGTGGCGCGGCTGCTGGTGCGCCAGGGCCATGACGTGACAACGTTCCAGCGCCGGCCCGCAGGGGTCGACGGCGCCGCGGACGTTTGCGGGTCCGTCACGGATGACCGGGCGGTACAGGAAGCCGTCCGTGGCGCCGAGGGCGTCATCCATTTGGCCGCGAAGGTCTCGTTCACGGGCCGGGCCGCGGAGTTCGACGAGGTGAACGTCCAGGGTACCCGCCGGCTGCTCCAGGCCGCCCGCGCGGCCGGGGTCCGGGACCTGGTGTTCGTGTCCTCGCCGTCCGTGGCCAATTCCGGTGCCGCCATCGCGGGGCTGGGCGCGGAGCCGGCGGACCCGGAACATGCCCACGGGGACTACTCCCGCACCAAGGCGGAGGCTGAACTGCTGGCGCTGGCAGCCGATGCCCCGGAGTTCCGGGTGGCGGCGGTGCGCCCGCACATCGTCTGGGGTCCGGGCGATACGCAGCTGGTGGAACGGGTCCTGGACCGCGCCCGCCGCGGCCGCCTGCCGCTGCTCGACGCCGGCGCGGCCCTGATCGACACCACCTACATCGACAACGCCGCGTCGGCGATCGCCAGGGCGCTGTTCCGGATGGACCACATCCATGGCCGGGCCCTGGTGGTGACCAACGGCGAGCCCCGGCCGGTGGGGGAGCTGCTCGCTGGCATCTGCGCCGCGGGCGGTGTCCCTGCGCCGCGGTGGGCTGTGCCGGGTGTGATGGCGCGGGCGGCCGGGGCGGTGGTGGAAAAGGCCTGGACCTGGGCCGGACGCACCGAAGAGCCGCCAATGACCAGGTTCCTCGCCGAGCAGCTGTCCACCGCGCACTGGTTCGACCAGCGCCAGACCCGCGAGCTCCTGGACTGGACGCCCGCCGTCTCGTTGGACGAGGGCCTGGCGCGGCTGGCGGAGCACTACGGGGGCGAGCCGCCGGCCTGAGTTTTCGCTGCGCAGATTCCCTGGCGCTCCCCGGATACGGGCGCGTCAGAGAACGTGCGCGTCACCGGCGAATTTGCGCCTCGGGAACGGCAGAAAACGTACGACGGCGGCTCGCGCCGGTGCGCCGCTAGCTCACTGCCGGCCAACTTCCTGCGGCGAAACCGTATCGCGGAACTCTTCGGCGACAAGCTCTCACCGGGTCCGGGTCGGCATCAAAGCTCACCACGATGCGACTGTTACCGAAGTGCTCAGTCTCCTGGCTGTTCGACCGCTCCCGAATCCGAGAGGACCTCCGGCTCCGAATTTTTTCCGGTTTCGGGGGCTGGCTCCTGGCTTTGGTCGCTTTCGGATGTGATGTCCGACGGGGTGTCGCTGGTTTCGTTCGCCGCTGGTTGTTCAGTTACAAGCGGGCTGCTGTCGCCGCCATTGGGGGTGCTGTTCGACGCCGTGTCATCGTCTGCGGTAATGCCTCCCTCAACCTGCGTTGGCACCTGCCCCTCGTTGTCAGACGAGTTGTCTGCCTCGCCGGAGTTGGTCGGAGTGCCGGTCAGTGCTTTACCCAGCGTTGTCGTGTGCTTGGCGGCCCCGTCGTCGATGCTGGACGTTGCCGAGACAAGGCTGGAGATGGGCTGATTGGTTCCGAATTCCACAGCAGTGAGCCCGACCATCGCGAGCACGAACGCCGCGGCGCTGACGGCCCCGAGCTTGATCCAGGTCCTGGTCGTGAAACGTTGACCCGCAGGCTCCCGTTGGAAGTTATAGCTCGCAGGCGCAGCGTCGGCGGCCGTAAAGTCGCCGTCGTCGGGCAGCGTGCGGTTCCTGTTTCGCTGAGGCATCTTGGTGAGTGCCATGGTGGCGGCAGAACTGAGTGTTCGGGCGTAGAGAGCGGCACCCACGGTCGCGATTATGGAGCCGAGTGCTGCACCAATAAGTGTTCCCGCAACACCCAGGAAGGATCCCACAAAGGCGGAGGTCACTGCGGCTAAAGCCGAGCCAATAGTTTGGGTGCCGCTTAGTCCAAGGAACTGTTTCGGCTTGTCATCGGTAACGGAGTCGGCAGGCATAAACACACACACTTCAGTCGGAAAAGGTTACGAACAGATAACGATACTAGCAGTGGTGGGTTCCTAACCCTTGGCTGGTCCGCAGTTAGCAAGGCCAGCTCGTCGCGGGGGGAGGGCGCTTGACGGTGCTGCGGGCTTTTGCATATCCTGAACGAACGGTCGGTAAATAATTCCGCACGTCCCAGAAGGTCATTGCATAGGAGCAACCATGGCAGCGCAGAACCTGCAGTCAGTGCCCGCTGAGCCCACGGCCGAGCAGCGCCAGGAGCAGGCGGACCGGGAGGGTCAGGCCTACTTCGACCGCATCATGGCCGAGGACTCCCGCATCGAGCCCAAGGACTGGATGCCGGCGGCCTACCGCAAGACCCTGCTCCGCCAGATCAGCCAGCATGCGCACTCCGAGATCATCGGCATGCAGCCCGAAGCCAACTGGATCACCAGGGCCCCCAGCCTCAAGCGCAAGGCGATCCTCATGGCGAAGGTCCAGGACGAGGCCGGCCACGGGCTCTACCTCTACTCCGCCGCGGAAACGCTCGGCCACACGAGGGACGAGATGATGGACGCCCTCATCGCCGGCAAGGCCCGCTACTCCAGCATCTTCAACTACCCGGCACTCACCTGGGCGGACATGGGCGCCATCGGCTGGCTGGTGGATGGGGCGGCCATCTGCAACCAGGTCCCGCTGTGCCGCGCCTCGTACGGTCCCTACGGCCGCGCCATGGTCCGCATCTGCAAGGAAGAGTCCTTCCACCAGCGCCAGGGCTTCGAGATTCTCCTGGAGCTCTCCAACGGCACGCCCGAGCAGAAGCAGATGGCCCAGGACGCCGTGAACCGCTGGTACGCCCCGTCCCTGATGATGTTCGGCCCGCCGGACGACGATTCCCCCAACTCCAAGCAGTCCATGGCCTGGAACATCAAGCGCTTCAGCAACGACGAACTGCGCAGCCGCTTCGTCGGCATGATGGTGGAACAGGTCAAGGTCCTGGGCCTCACCCTCCCTGACAGCCAGATCCGCTATAACGAGGACACCAAAAAGTGGGAGCACGGCCCCCTCGACTGGAACGAGTTCCAGGAAGTCCTCGCCGGCCGCGGCCCCTGCAACGCCCAGCGCCTTGAGCGGCGCAGGGAAGCGCACGACGACGGCGCCTGGGTCCGCGAGGCAGCGGCGGCTTACGCAGCAAAACAGTCAGCAAGGATGCAGAAGGAAAACGCAGCATGAGTCCCCACGGCAACCCGGAAGAGCCGGCCAGTTCGGCAGCAGAGATCAAGCGTGAAGCGCCGAAGGTTTCCACAGGCTCAACCAACGATTCGGTGATTGAGCCTGTCGAAATCAAGAGCTCAACCACCGAGGTTTCGACAAGCTCAACCACCGGTAGAAGCGGTTGGGGGCTGTGGGAGGTTTTTGTCCGGTCGAGCCGCGGGTTGAGCCACGTCCACGCCGGATCTCTGCATGCACCGGATGCCGCCATGGCCCTCCGTAATGCCCGTGACCTCTACACCCGCCGGAACGAGGGCGTCTCCATTTGGGTCGTCCCCGCAGAGGCCATCGCCGCCAGCGACCCCGACGCCAAGGGCTCCTTCTTCGAGTCGCCCCAGGGCAAGGACTACCGGCACGCCACGTACTACACCAAGAGCGAAGGGGTAAAGCACCTGTGAGCGAAGCCAACGCCAGCGCCACCCGCATCACCCCCGGCAACGCGCTCCGCCCGGAGGATATCGCGCTCGAGGTCCGCACCGGCCTGGCCAAACCGTCGGAGGACATCGCCGAGTACGCCCTGCGCCTGGGCGACGACGCCCTGATCCTCGCCCAGCGCCTGGGCCACTGGATTTCCCGCGCGCCGGAGCTGGAGGAGGACATCGCCCTGGGCAACATCGCCCTGGACCAGCTGGGCCACGCCCGCAGCTTCCTCACCTACGCCGGCGGCGCTATGTCCAATGAAGACGGCACGGCCAAGACCGAGGACGACCTGGCCTACTTCCGCCGCGAGCACGAGTTCCGCAGCGTCCAGCTGTTCGAGCAGCCCAACGGCGACTTCGCGGTGACCATCGCCCGGCAGTTCATCGTGAGCTACTACCAGTTCGAGCTTTACCGCCGCCTCACCGAATCCACGGACCCCACCCTGGCCGCCATCGCCGCCAAGGCCGTGAAGGAAGTGGACTACCACCGGGACCACAGCGCCCAGTGGGTCCTGCGCCTGGCCGGTGGCACCGAAGAGTCAAGAACAAGAATGATTCACGCCCTGCGGCTGATGTGGCCGTATGTCGAGGAGCTCTTCCGCGACGATGACCTGGTGATGCGCCTCGCGGAGGCGGGTGCCGCCGTCGTACCTTCCTCGCTGCGGGGAGACTTCGACAGGCTGACCGGCGAAGTCCTCAGAGAAGCCGAACTCGAGGTGCCGGACGTCCCGCCCGCACCCGGCGGCGGCCGGCAGGGCAGGCACTCGGAACACCTGGGCTACATCCTCGCCGAAATGCAGGTGCTGGCCCGCGAACATCCCGGAGCAACCTGGTGACACCCACGTACATCTCGGACTTTGAAACCCGGACCCGGACGCCAAAGCAAAAGGCGTGGGACATCGCCGCCACCGTGTGCGATCCCGAGATTCCGGTGCTCACCATCGCAGACCTGGGCATCCTGCGGGACGTCCAGGTGGGACCGGACCAAGGAATCACGGTCACCATCACCCCCACGTACTCGGGCTGCCCGGCCATGGACGCCATCCGGGACGACCTCAAGGCAGCCTTCGCCAAGGAGGGGTACACGGACGTGCAGGTGGACCTGGTCCTCGCCCCGGCCTGGACCACGGACTGGATGACGGCCGAGGGCAAAGCCAAGCTGGAGGAGTACGGGATCGCATCGCCGACCGGCTTGGCCACAGCAAACAGGGGCCCCGTCAAGCTGAAGATGGCCGTCAAGTGCCCGCAGTGCTCCAGCCTGAACACCAAAGAGCTCACCCGCTTCGGTTCCACCTCCTGCAAGGCCCTGTATGTGTGCCAGGACTGCAGGGAACCGTTCGACTACTTCAAGGTCCTGTAAGGAAGCCCCATGCCTGTTGTCCGCCAGACCGCCGCCGAAGAGGCGCAGGCCACCGGCCGCAGTCGTCCGTCCTTCCATACGCTCGCCGTGAAGGAGGTGCGCCGGCTGACCGAGGACGCCATCGAGGTCACCTTCCACGTGCCGGCCGAACTCGCCGGCCAGTTCGACTACCTGCCCGGCCAGTACGTGGCCCTGCGCACCAAGCTGCCGGACGAGACCGGCGAACTGCGTGAGGTGCGCCGCAGTTATTCCATCTGTGCCGAGCCGCGCAGTTTCGAGGACGGCAGCAGCGAGATCCGGGTGGCCGTGAAGAAGGACCTGGGCGGGCTGTTCTCCACATGGGCCAACGCCGAGCTGAAGGCGGGGGACACCCTGGACGTGATGAGCCCCATGGGCGCGTTCGTGTCCAGGCACGGCCGGGGCGGCAAGGCCGTGGAGCATAACCGGATGAACTCCATGAACAACCCGGACCAGCTGGCCGGGGAGGTGGCCAGCCAGGGGGAGGCGAGCTTTGTGGCTATCGCGGCGGGCAGCGGCATCACCCCGGTGATCGCGATCGCCCGCACGCTGCTGGCAAAGAACCCCGACTGCCGGTTCGACCTGATCTACGCCAACAAGGCCGCCATGGACGTGATGTTCCTGGAGGAGCTGGCGGACCTGAAGGACAAGTACCCGCAGCGGCTGGCCATCCACCACGTGCTGAGCCGCGAGCAGCGGATCGCGCCGCTGCTGAGCGGACGGATTGATGCCGAGAAGCTGCAGCAGCTGCTGGGCACCGCCATCCACGCGGACGACGTGGACGAATGGTTCCTGTGCGGGCCGTTCGAGCTGGTGCAGCTGTGCCGGGACACCCTGGCCGAGCGCGGCGTGAAGCCGGAGAACATCCGGTTCGAGCTGTTCACGTCCGGCAAGCCGGACCGGCCGGAGGGGCACGCCGGCCGTCCCGTGGTGGTGGACGAGAGCCAGGAGACGTACAAGATCACGTTCAAGCTGGACGGGCTGCAGGGCGACGTGGCCAGCCCCACGCACGCGCGCGAGTCCATCCTCAACGCCGCGCTGCGGGTCCGCCCGGACGTGCCGTTCGCGTGCGCCGGGGGAGTGTGCGGCACGTGCCGGGCCAAGGTGGTGGCCGGCAGCGTGGCCATGGACGAAAACTACGCGCTGGAGCAGGATGAGCTGGACAAGGGGTACGTGCTGACCTGCCAGAGCCACCCCACCAGCAAAGAGGTCACCGTCGACTTCGACGTCTAACAAAGGAGCCCCATGATTTCCCTCTCCATCAGCAACGGCGTCGCCGAGGTCGTCCTGGATGCCCCGCAGAAGCTGAACTCACTGGACGAGCATGCGCTGAACGAGCTGAGGCAGGCTTACGACGACGCTGCTGCCGCCGCCGAGAGCGGGAAGGTGCGGGCGCTGCTCCTGCGCGGAGAGGGCCGCGCCTTCTGCGCGGGCCGGGACATCGCCGGGGTCACCCCGGAGAGCGACGACGCCGCCGCGTACCTGGGCGGGCTGGTGGAGCCGCTGCTGAAGAAGATGGCATCGTTCCCGGCGCCGACGTTCGCGGCGGCACAGGGCGCCTGCCTGGGGGTCGGGCTGGGGCTGCTGCTGGCCACGGACGTGGTTTACGTGGCGGAGAACGCGAAGTTCGGCTCGCCGTTCGCGAAGCTTGGGGCGACGCTGGATTCGGGCGGGCACTGGTACTTCACGGAGCGGCTGGGCATGCACCGGACCCTGGACCTGATCTACACGGCAGACCTGATCTCCGGCGCCGAGGCGGTGGCGCAGGGAATGTTCAGCCGGGCCATGCCGGCGGACACGCTGCTGGACAGCACCCGGGAGATCGTGGCCAAGGTGGCTTCCGGTGCAACGGGGGCGTTTGTTTCGTCCAAGGAACTGGTGGCGCACATCCGCGACCAGCGACTGGGCCTGTGGGAAGCCATGCAGGAGGAGAACGCTGAGCAGGCGCGGCTCTGCAAGACCGAGGACTACGCCGAGGGTTTCCGGGCGTTCCAGGAGAAGCGCGAGCCGACGTTCACCGGTTTAGCGTAGCTGCTGGACGGTCCTGGCTCACCATGGGCGAAACTATCAACGCGCCCAGCCTAGCCTTGCACCGATGGCAGGCGAGGATCAGGACGGCACTGAGTCCGGGTGCGGCTCGAGATCTCCAGCGCGGTCCTCCGGCGACGTTGAAAGATCCGGCACTGTGGAGGGCTGAAACAACTCACGCAATTGGTTCCCGACCGCGTGAGCTTCCATCAAATGCAGGCTCATGTCGCCGAACCCCAGGACGCCGGCTGCGTAGTCCCTCAGATCATTTTGCAACTCAAGAATCTCCGCGTGCAGGTTCGTGTTAGTGCGCAGCCAGCTGCAATCCTGGGACGCTGCCCTCGTCAGCCCGCTCAAAACTTGAGCTGCCCGATTAATTTTGAGTGCCATCTCAGGTGTCAGTTCCATTAGCAATGCCCCCCGGCGTTCGATGCAGGCAACAATGAGGCCTAGGCCACAGTGAAGAGTAAATGAATCATAACCATTTCCGACTGGCGCCGCCTCAAGTACAAGTCGTCCCCGCCGAGGCGGCCCCGTTGCCGACGCCACGGATCCATCCACCGCGCAGCGCGTGGCCGACGCCTGGGTCATGGCCTTGTCGCCCAGGTGAAAGCTATAGAGACGGCACCTGTTGGCGGCACAAGCGAAGCTGCTGGCTCGGCAGCAACGGAGGCAGGTGCGCTGGCAGAAGTGACGGCGCCTGGCGGTCAGTATGCTTCCGCTGGGCAAGGCGGTCCTCCCCACCAGCCCCACCTCGCCCAACATCAAGCTCAACCTGGCGCTGGGTGCGCTTGTTGGCCTGGCCCTCGGCCTGGCCTACGCGGTTCTCCGCCGGTACCTGGACCGGCGCATCAGCAAGGCTTCAGAAATTGAACGGCTTTTCGGTGTCCCCGTCATCGGTACCCTTCCGGTGGACCACCGGCTCGATGACAAAAGCACAGTCCTGGACGCCGGAACTTCAGCCGCCCAGGTCCAGGAGGCCGGGGGAGCGATGGCAGAAGCGCTCCGGGAGCTGCGCACCAACTTCGGCTTCCTGGATGTGGACCAGCCGCCGCGGATCATCGTGGTGACCAGTTCGGTGCAGTCGGAAGGCAAATCCACTGTCACGGCCAACCTGGCGGTCACCATGGGGGCTGCCGGCGAGGACGTTGTGGTGGTCGACGGCGACCTCCGCCGCCCAACGCTGGTGGACGTTTTCAACCTGGTTCCGGGAGTGGGCGTCACCGATGTCCTGGCCGGCAAGGCTGAACTGGTGGACGTCCTCCAGCCATGGGGTGCGCTCCCGAACCTCTCCGTCCTCGGCTCGGGCCGCATTCCGCCGAACCCCCGTGAACTGCTTGGGTCACGGGCGATGAAGAATATGCTCTATGCGCTGGCGGAGGACCCAGTGGTGTTGATTGATGCGCCGCCGCTGCTTCCCGTCACAGACGCCGCAGTGCTTTCGCATGCCGCCGACGGAGCCGTCGTGGTGGTGCGAACCGGCAGGACTACGCAGGAGCAGCTGGACCAATCCCTGGGGAACCTAGAGAAGGTCAAGGGCAGGATCCTGGGTGCCGTGCTGAACTACGTGCCGACGAAGGGAACGGATTCCTACTCCTACTACGGAACGTACTCCTCTGTATCTGCGCTGGCGGCCGTTATCGAACCAGAGCCGCAGGACTCCGAGATTCCGGTTAGGGAAGCCGCTAAAGGCACTGTAAAAGCCGTCCTCAGCGGGCGCAGGGCGAAGTTGTAGGCGTGGGATGACGCAGCGCACCAACGCTACCCACCTCAGCGTCTCCGAGGCCGTGCTCCTGGGCCATGCGATGGTCTCTCGTCTGGCAGAGAGCCTCGGTGTGCGCGCCTTCTTCATCAAAATACCCGCCAGCGTGCTCCTCGGGCTCAGAAGCCCCAGAACGTCAACTGACGTGGACGTTCGTCCACTTCCGCTTTCCCGGCTTGGAGAATCCAGCCGACGAGTGCTTCGAGCTGATGTGGGGACTTACGGCTGACCTTGAGCTTGCGGGACAGTCGGTCCGTGTGCCGTCCAGGCCGCTCCAGCGACTGGTTCCCGGGCGGCGGTACGCCGCTTTCTGGAGGATCTCCTTCAGGAAGGCAATGCTGCCCCTGACTGGCCGCAGCCGTCCAAGGAATGGCGCAACCGAACCCTTGCAAAGGAGCCAGGAAGTGTCCGGCTCCTTGCTATTCTCCAAGCCCGCTGGCATGACAAGCCGAAAATTCTGTGGCGAGCTCTGTTCGACTCACCGAGACCTCTTGAGTGAGTGGGAACATCTACGCAGATGTACCGCTGCAGGGACATCTCCTGCTGCACAAAGCCAGATGTGCCCGATTCCTCAGCACCCTCCCTCGAATAGCCAAGGACCTGCGAACCGGTAGTTGAGCCCGTCGAAACCCCTTCTCAATTGCCTTTGGGCGCGCCTAATTTGTAAGGTTCAACCTATGACTACGGGGAGAGCTATTACCAAAGCCGTCATTCCTGCTGCCGGATTGGGAACTCGCTTCCTACCCGCCACCAAGGCAATGCCGAAGGAAATGTTGCCGGTGGTTGACCGCCCGGCAATCCAGTATGTGGTGGAGGAGGCGGTTAAGTCCGGCCTCAACGACGTCCTGATGATCACGGGCCGCAGCAAGCGCGCGCTGGAAGATCACTTCGACCGTGCGCCTGGCCTGGAGCGGGTGCTCGAGGAGAAGGGCGATAAGGATCGGCTGGAGTCGATTCAGTACGCCTCGGAACTGGGTCCTATCCACTACGTCCGGCAGGGCGAGGCCAAGGGCCTGGGCCACGCGGTCCTCTGCGCCAAGCAGCACGTGGGCAACGAGCCCTTCGCCGTCCTGCTGGGTGATGACCTGATCGATGAGGCCGAGTCCCTCCTGACCACCATGATGGAGGTGCAGCAGAAAACCGGCGGTTCAGTGATTGCACTCATTGAGGTTGATCCGTCGCAGATCAGTGCCTACGGCTGCGCAGACATAACGGCAGTTGAAGGCGAGGATTACGTCCGCGTCAATAGTCTCGTGGAAAAGCCTGCTGTCGGCGATGCACCCTCCAACCTTGCTGTTATCGGCCGGTACGTGCTGCACCCGTCGGTGTTCGGCGTCCTTGAAGAGACCGCGCCGGGCCGAGGCAACGAGATCCAACTGACTGACGCCCTGCAGACCCTGGCGGCAGGTGAAGGCGAAGGGTCTGGCGTCTACGGTGTTGTCTTCAAAGGCCGCCGCTTCGACACCGGCGACAAGCTGAGCTACCTCAAGGCCGTTATCACGCTGGCCTCCGAGCGCGTGGAGTTTGGCGAGGACCTGAAGACTTGGCTGAAGGGCTTTGTCAACGAGTCGTAGATATAGGTTCATTCAGGGGCCCGTTGCTGAAAGGCGGCGGGCCTCTGTGATTTAAGGACGTAAGTGGCTATCAAAGCCCCGATGACGGCTCCTGTCGTGTTTGTCACGAGGTCCAGCGGGCTTGCAAAGCGGTTGTGAAGAAAAAGGAGCTGACCCAGCTCCATGCAGCCTGAGATGAGCAGACCTAATGCAGCTATCTGACTCCAGCGCTTTTCCGGAAAAGCAAGGGCGCTTACTACTCCGATCGGGATAAAAAGGGCGACATTTGCAGACGCCTCCACAAACTTGTAGTCGAACCAACGCGGAATCCCGTGCCTGTGCACGAAGTCCGACATGGCTGCGAGCTGTCCTTGTACAGGTTGATCTATGGGACTCGGCCAATAGGCTACAAAAGCAATCGCAACCAGCATCGCGAATAGGATCACCTGCCAGAAGCGGTTGTTTTGTAGGAGCTTCAAGGATGGAACCTGCCGAAATAAGGTTGTCCAATAACAAACAGAGAAGGTGGGCTGCCTCCCTTCAGGGACGCAGCCCACCTTCTATGGTGTAGCTAAAAGTGAGTGCTATGCAGCGGCTTCAGCCTTGGCACGGCGGCGAACAACAACAACCGAAGTTGCACCAGCAGCCAGAGCGCCAGCGCCCACCAGAGTCCAGAGGACGAGTCCTGAGTCGGCACCGGTGTTTGCGAGACTGGATCCCGTATTTGCCAGGGGTGAGTTTCCGTTTGCATTCGCCGCCGCGTTCGGGTTGGCGTTGAGAACAGCGGGGGTAACCTGCACGGTTACGGGTCCAACCGTGACGCCAGAAGTATCACCCGTTGCTGTGATGGAGTAAGTACCGGGCTCGTTAATGGTGATGGGCAGTGAAACAACACCCTGAGCGTCAGCTGTAGCCTTAAGGGTCTGTGCTTCTGAAACGACGCTAATCCGTGCTGCTACGGAACGGCCGCCGGCTATGTTCGCGCCATTGGACGCTGGAGCCTGACCGGGAGTAACACGGATCGTCAGAGACTCACCGGCCAAAAAGCCCTGACCGCGAAACACGAAGGTTTCGCCAGGGCCAACGGTGCCATCGGAAACCGCCGCCTGCGGTGGAAGAGCAGGGTAGGTAATTGTGGTTGCCATCGAAGGAGCTGCACCGACAAGGGCGATCGAGCCAGCAAGCGCGAGTGCTGCGAGTGTTTTCTTCATGTGTCCCCCCGGAGACGTTTGAGTTTTGATGTACCCGAATTTGGGGAGTGCTCCCCTCCGCACGAGACCCAGTGCAGAACGACGGATATGTATCCCAGTAACGACCGTACCATCAGCACTTTGGTGTGAGCAATCTTAATCGAATTGGTTTACATAGTGTTAACCGGCAGACCATAAGTACTATCCGCATGCAGCATTTTTCGTGGTGAGAGTCACGTCTTTTACAGGCTGAACAGTTGGTGTGACAAGTACAGTGGGTTCCACTTGCTGAACAATCTTGCTGAAGGTGAACTCAACAGTTCTGCTTTCGCCCGGCGCTAGCTGGACTGCCAAGACACCAACGGGTCTGTTGCTGTGTCTGTGTGCAGCGAACCCCTCGCGTTCACCGTCAACCCTTGCCATTTCGACTAGTGACTGGACTGGTCCGTAGACGGTGATGTTGGTTCGAACTGATCCGGATGGTACGCCGAAACTTCCGTTACCAGTTACATACGGCGGTAATACAGTTGCTGCGTCCGCAGGGGCTGTGTTCGTGCTAGTGACAAGAACAGTGGTTTGCTCGTAACCGTCTTTTGGACATCCCTTCAACAGTTGAACTGTTCGCTTCACGTAGTAGTCCATCTTCGCGCCAGTTCCATCATTGAAGTAAACGCCGAACTGGGCAGGGGAAATACTGGGCCCACTGATAGACCCGCTCAATGCATATTCAGAAATGACCGACTGTTCGGCCTGCACTGCAGACCAAACGAGCACTCGACTCTCGGCAGCACCACGCGTCAGCCCTGCGATGATCTCTGTCGCGTGGCCCTGTCCAGCAGACAAGGCTGCGAAAATGTCTTGTGCCACGCCAGCGAAGTATGCATCTTGAATATTGGGCTGCTCGATTTTGGAGTACACGTCTGAGAGCAACGTCTTGACGACGTTGTCGCTGGTCAATTCCTTGGGCAATCCTGCGTCGACGAATGCCACTAGCTCTGGATGCGTGATCTTGACCGGGCCGGTGGCCTTTAATACGTAACTTAATGCGACGGGATCAACAGAGATAACACCATCGACTCGCACCCCGGTCTTTTTCTCCCACATGGCCCTAGCTGTACTGGCTGCCGTTGGGAAGTCGGGAGTCAGATTTACGTCTTGCATGAACTTGCCAATGCGCCCGGAGTATATCTGCTGTTGCTCTGCGTCGAATGGCACAATGGGCGACATTACGCCTACGGCTCCAGCACTGCTTTGCGCTTCAAGGGTGAGTCTGCCCTGGTCCAAGTTTAGGACAGCAAGAGCTCCGGGAATGCCGCCCGAGGCTCGGGCCTCTGCATTGTTCTGGACCATAAGTAAGTACTTCCGAGGGGCCTGTGCACCGAGCATACCGGGGGCAATATTCGACGTGTTGGCCGCGGCGTCGAGCGCGCCGGTTACATCGTTTAACTGATTCCGCGCTTGAACCAATGGACCCGCAACCTGAGGGAACAGCGCGTCGGCGTCGATCTGATTCAGTCTATCGGCGGAGAGCCTGACGGCGTGCGCAGCTGCGGAAATTCGCGGAGTCGCTGTCTCAAGTGCGGCTAGATCAGTGCCAGAACTGCTGGGAAGGAGTGCTTCCCAATCGAGGGTACCGTAAACGCTGACCAAAGGTTCGAGGCCGAGACTTACCACATCGTCAGCGGATCGGGCTACCTCCGCTATGGCAGCGAAATTGGAGCCAACGCCGGGAAGGCTTGAGGCCAAGGTCCAAAGAGGATCATTCGCGGCTTCCTTAGCTGCAGCAGTATGTGCGCGCATCTCTTCCAAGGCCTTAGCAGCTTCAGCGGGTGCGTCGTTCGTGACATTTACTCTCAGTGGCTCGACCAAGAGGACTGCTGCGTCGAGCTCGGATTTTATTACACTCCCCCTGCTTCCTAGCCAAGCCAAGCCCGCCAGGACGAGGAGTACCAGGCCTCCTAAATAGACCAATGCAAGCAGAAGGCGGGCTCTGCGACCACCCTTGCCGGAAATTGAACTTCCTTTATCCTTCGACTCGGGCTTGGCTTTCAAAAGCGCTCGATTCACTGGCATTCAGGGTCGACCCATGCCTCGATACGTCCAGCCAGCGCCACGCCACTTGGCTGCATCCAGTACGTTCCGCCCATCGAGGATTCGAGGTGAAGAAACTGATTCCCCCAAACCGTATGGGTCGAGATCCCGGTATTCTTGCCACTCTGTCAATAACAAGAGAGCATCTGCCTTAAGTACGGCAGCGGAGGTATCCACCTCGTAGTGTAGTTCTGGGAATCTACGCGCTGCGTTATCTAGCGCCTTAGGGTCAGTAACTGTGACAACCGCTCCCTGTAATTGCAATTGGGCTGCGATGCTTAGAGCGGGAGAATCGCGAACATCATCACTTTCAGGCTTGAAAGCAGCACCTAACACGGTGATTCGTTTGCCAAGCAAGGAGCCGTCGCATAACTCGCGGGCAAGCTCAACGACCCGGAACCGGCGACGCATGTTGATTGCGTCGACCTCGCGAAGAAAGGTGAGAGCCTGATCTGCTCCAAGCTCACCTGCCCGGGCCATAAAAGCTCGGATGTCCTTCGGTAGGCATCCTCCGCCGAAGCCGATCCCGGCGTTCAGGAATTTGCGCCCGATACGATCATCGAGGCCAATGGCATCGGCGAGTTGGGTGACGTCTGCTCCAGCTGCTTCACATAGTTCGGACATGGCATTTATAAAGGAAATCTTTGTTGCCAAGAACGAGTTAGCGGCAGTCTTAACTAGCTCCGCCGTCGGATGGTCTGTGATTAGGCGCGGTGTGCCTAAGGCTAGAGGTGCCGAATAAAGTTCATCGAGAATGGCTACAGCGGTATGGTCTTCAGAACCATCGCTTACTCCGTATACGAATCGGTCGGGGTTGAGCGTGTCAGCAACTGCATGCCCCTCCCGAAGGAACTCAGGGTTCCAAACTAAATGAGCAGAGGGCTGTTTGGCTTGCATCATTTCTGCAAGACGTGCGGCCGTCCCAACGGGCACGGTGGATTTTCCAACGACAACATCTCCCGGAGCAAGGTAAGGCAGAAGGCCTGTTAGGGCAGCATCTACATAGGTCAAATCTGCCCCATTTTCTCCTTTCTTCTGAGGCGTGCCGACGCAAATGAAATGCACATAACTTCCACGAGCGGCTGAAAGGTCGGTCGTGAAGGTAAGTCGCCCTGTTTGTTGGACGTCCTTTAGCAGGTCTTCTAGTCCCGGCTCGTAAAATGGAGCTCGCGAAGCTGCTAGTTCGTCAATCTTCTGCGCGTCTACATCTATGCCAACAACGTCATGACCTAGCTTCGCCATACATGCGGCATGGACAGCTCCCAGATAGCCGCAGCCAATTACAGTAATGCGCATATTGATGATTCCTTCCCCAAGGGGTCAGTTGTCCGCGTAGGAACAAGTAGCGTTCTCAGTAGGCACCAGTACTTCGAAAAACAGCACGTACGGTTCGGAGAATGATTACGAGGTCGCCAGCCAGCGACCAATTTTCCACGTAGTACAAGTCGAGCCGAACTGAGTCTTGCCAAGATAGATTTGAGCGTCCGCTAACTTGCCACAGTCCAGTAAGCCCAGGTTTAACCAGCAGCCGGCGTCTGACGTCATTCTCATATGACTCAACTTCCTCCGGCAAGGGCGGGCGTGGGCCGACCAAACTCATTGATCCGCTAAGCACATTGAGCAATTGCGGCAGCTCGTCTACGCTGAAACGTCGAAGGATTCTGCCGAGCCGCGTAACACGGGGGTCATTCTTCATTTTGAACAATGGACCGCTGCCTTCATTCTGCTGCTCCAGATCAGTTCGGCGACGCTCCGCCTCAACCACCATCGAGCGGAACTTGAGCATAAAAAAGTGCTTCCCCTCAATCCCAACTCGCTCTTGGCGAAACAGGACAGGACCTGGACTGTCCAGCCTGATAAGTACTGCGACAAGAATCATGACTGGCAGTGCCGCTATCAAAAGAAGTCCTGCTGCGGCGACGTCAAACAATCGTTTAGCGACTCGTTGTCCGCCCTCTAGCGTGGGTGTTGTTACGTGTATCAGGGGCAAACCGGCAACCGGCTGAGTGTGTATGCGAGGCCCGGCGATGTCAGTAAGCGCGGGTGCCATTATTAGGCCGATGTTTCGGGCCGCCAGCTCCCAACCCAAATGTCGGAGCGTCTGCGGATGCAGTTGAACTCCAGCCGATACGGCCACTGCATCCGCACCGCATGCTTCCAATGCATCGACTATGGAGCGGGGATCGGGTGTATGACCCACGATCGTCAATCCCGAGTGGGGCTCAACCCCACTGCCCGCTTCATGACCCGGAATGTATGCGGCAATTGGTAAGTAGCCCGCGTGCCTAGCCCCATGCAGGGACGCTGCAAGATGGGCGACAGCGCCGGGACCTCCAAGCAATAGCAGCTTTGACAAACTCCGGCCCTGACCGCGCCTAATACTTAGGTGCTGCCTGATCAGCCATCTTCCAAGCAATAGGCCAAGTAGCCCGACTGGCAGAGCTAACCCAACATAGCCACGTGCAGTCTCGATCCTGAAGACATAGGAAACAATGGCAACGATTCCAAATAACCAGAGGGAAGCGGCTGCGACCCGCTTGTACTCATCTGGACCGGATCCAAGAATGCGACTTTGTCTACTGTTCCACGCTTCTAGCATGACCCACCAAGCCGCAGCTAGTACCACGGATAGCCAAACATATGGCACATCCTGGCCCGAAGTACTTGACCCGGTATCGGTACCGAAACGGATAATGAATGCTCCGACGACCGCCCAAATTATAACGAAGGCATCAACAATGCGTAACCGACGTGCTGAGCGCCGCCGCCAGTCAGCGTTCTCACTCACCCAGCCACCCCAAAAAACGACCTAGGTACGAATAGATAGAGAATGTTGTCTGTACCATTCGACCGTATCCATAATTCCTTCTTCGAGTCCTATTGAGGCGGACCAGCCAGCATTATTCAGTTTCGAAACATCGAGCAGTTTTCTGGGGGTACCGTCGGGCTTGCTGCTGTCCCATTCGATTTCACCTTCATATCCGACCGCTGATGCGACAATGGAGGCAAGCTCGCGAATGGTTATGTCCTTGCCAGTCCCCACATTCACTTGCGAGGTGCCGTCATAGTGCTCCAACAGATAAAGGCAGGCGGAAGCCATATCGTCCACATGAAGAAATTCCCGCCGAGGTGATCCAGTCCCCCAGTTGGTGACGACATTTGCACCCACTTTTGCTGCCTCGTCATAGCGTCTTATAAGAGCAGGCAGGACGTGAGAGCCGGTCGCGGAGAAATTGTCACCAGGACCGTAAAGATTTGTTGGCATGGCCGAAATCCAAGGTACGCCGTACTGTCTACGAATGGCCTGAATCTGCATGATTCCTGCAATTTTGGCAATGGCGTATGCATCATTTGTCGGCTCTAGGTGCCCAGTCAGCAGTGAGTCTTCACGAATAGGCTGCTCAGCATATTTGGGATAGATGCAGGACGATCCTAAGAACAGGAGTCTTTCGACACCATGCTTTAATGCTGCATCCAAAACGTTCACCTGGATCCTCAGATTGTCGCTCAGGAAGTCCACAGGATACGTGTTGTTCGCGAGGATGCCTCCAACCTTCGCGGCGGCGAGGATGACATAACGGGGCTTCGTCTCGGCAAAAAAAGCGAAAACCGCATCGCGGTCTTTGAGATCGAGTTCGGATGAAGCGCGTCCGACCAATGACTCGAAACCTTCAGCTTCCAATTTCCGCCAGATAGCAGATCCGACAAGGCCTCGATGACCTGCTACGTAGAAGGTTGAGGCGCGATCAAGCGGACCCGGTTTGAACGTGCCGTCCTCAGGCACTACCGGTTCCAGCTTTCGAGTTCGACTTTGTCGATCCAATGATTCCCTGCGTTCTTTAGGGCCTCTATATCGGCGTCTACCATGATGCGGGCCAACTCGGGGGTGTGAACAGAAGCTTTCCACCCCAATTTTTCCTGAGCCTTGGAAGCGTCTCCTACAAGAGCGTCGACTTCGGTTGGACGCAGGTATCGCTCGTCAAACCGAACGTGGTCCTGCCAGTTGAGGCCAGCGTGCTCAAATGAGATCTGAAGAAAATCACGAACCGTGTAATTTCCTCCGGTTGCAAGCACAAAATCATCGGGCTCGTCAGCCTGGAGCATTCGCCACATACCCTCGACGTATTCAGCGGCGTAGCCCCAGTCACGCACCGCGTCTAGGTTTCCCATATACAGAAAATCTTGTTTCCCTGCTTTGATGGCAGCGACTGCTCGAGTGATCTTGCGTGTGACAAAAGTTTCACCCCTTCGGGGAGACTCGTGATTAAAAAGTATCCCGTTGACGGCGAACATACCGTAGGCCTCTCGGTAGTTCTTCGTTATCCAGTAGCTGTAAACCTTAGCGGCCCCATAGGGTGATCTCGGGTAGAACGGAGTTTCCTCATTTTGAGGAGGAGGCGTCGCGCCAAACATTTCAGAAGACGATGCTTGGTAGAACCGGGTTTCGATCCCGGACATGCGAACTGCTTCAAGAAGGCGAATGGTCCCTACACCAGTTGTGTCGCCGGTGTGTTCAGGCTCATCAAATGAGACTCGAACGTGTGACTGGGCAGCGAGGTTATATACCTCGTCTGGCTTAATCTCCATCAGGAGTGTCACGAGTCGTGCTCCGTCACTGAGATCTCCATAGTGGAGGAAAAGCTTGGCCGTCGGGTCGTGCGGATCAACATACAGATGGTCAACCCTTGATGTGTTGAACGTCGAGGCTCTGCGGATTAGACCGTGAACCTCATAGCCCTTCTTTAGTAGCAGTTCCGCCAGGTAGGAACCGTCCTGGCCTGTGATTCCAGTGATCAGTGCGCGCTTTGTCATAATGCCCCCAACGGTACAAGTGAGATAAGAAAACAAACGGACCCTGCGTGGTTAACACGCTATTCCGCACAGAATACGAGGTCATCATAGTGCCCTCACGAGTGCTCGATCGAACGGGTGCCGTCGGGTTACCTCCTCTTCAGGAGTGTCTTCCGCAAGGAACCTCGTCCCACTGCACTAAGCCATTGAGGGGTCGGCATGAAGCAGTGGTGAATCCTGTATCATCGCAGAGGTCAGTCCATCGTCGGGTTGTACCTGCCGTATAGCAACTTGATCGGCCAGTAGTCGGGGTTCAATATGCATTCGGCACAGAATGAACTAAACGATGGGGGCCGACTGATGACTCAGAATTCCACTGCAGAAAATTCAGCGAGCCACCATAAGGTACCCACGGAGGCTACCCAAGGAGTGGGACCCATCGAGTTCACTGTCAGCAATCGATACGATGCTGCAGTCATGATGGTAAGGCTTGCCCAGGAACGGGTTGGGCGGCACGTTCACCTTGCTAATGCGTATACAGTTGCTCTGGCCGACAAGTCGGCGAAGTACCGCGAGGTGCTTCGCGCGCCGGCTGTCAATTTCCCAGATGGCAAGCCTATAGCTTGGGTCTCGGCCATGAGTCGCCAATCACCGCGTTTAACGCAGGTCCGCGGTCCGCAACTTTTCCTGGACACCTTCGATGCTGGTCGTACTGCCGGATTGAAGCATTTCCTTTTGGGATCAACACCAGAGGTCCTCACGGCTCTTGAAAGTAATCTCAAAGCCAAGTTTCCCAACATCCTAATCGTAGGAACAGAGAGCCCGCCTTTTCGTCCACTCGTCGCCAAAGAAATTGATGAACAGGACAAACGTATCCAGGAAACTGGCGCGCATATAGTTTGGGTTGGTCTGGGCACACCTAAGCAAGATTTTGAAGCGGAACGGTTGGCGCGAAAACTACCGGTTCTGGCCGTGGCGATTGGTGCTGCTTTCGACTTCGCTGCAGGAACGGTTCGTGAGGCTCCTGCTTGGATGACCCGGTGCGGTCTCGAATGGGTTTTCCGTTTGTGCTGCGAGCCGCGCAGGCTGTGGAAGCGATACCTCTTTGGCAACGCAAGGTTTCTTGCGTCTACCCTTCGCTGGTCAAGAGCTCGAAGGATGCGCGAACCACAAGGCGGTCAACGACAGTGAAAGTAGCTTTGGTGCACAGCTACTACTCAAGCCGCCAACCAAGCGGTGAAAATGTCGTTGTGGATGCTCAGGCAGCTGCCCTCCGCGCCCATGGAGTGGACGTCCGCGTTGTAGCAGCCAGAACTGATGATTTGGAAAAACGTACCGGATACAAACTAGCCTCCGCCGTCAACGTGTCGTTGGGACGTGGGTTGTCGCCAATCGAAGAGTTGCAAAGATTTGGACCCGACGTCGTTCACGTCCATAATCTTTTCCCAAACTGGGGGACTAGTTGGCTAACAGATTGGCGTGGACCGATGGTAACTACAGTCCACAATTTTCGTCCTGTCTGCGCCGCTGGAACTTTATTTCTGGACGGCAAAGTCTGTACTCGTTGCCCTGACAGCTCTTCATTGAAAGCTGTGACCAATGCCTGCTATCGCGAATCTAAGATTGCCAGCGTGCCCCTTGCGATCCGAAACCGGAAGGGCGTGGCCGGTGATCGGCTACTTTCTCGCGCGGACCGTGTCATCCTCTTATCCCCTCGCGCGCAACACATGTATCACAGCTTTGGGCTGCCACCCGATAAAACCGAGATAATCCCTAATTTTGTCTCAGATTCCGGCTTTCAACCGTGGATGCAACCCGGTGTCGATTGGGTTTATGTTGGCCGGCTAACTGCCGAAAAGGGAATCACGAAACTGCTGCGGCATTGGCCTGATAATGTGAATCTCCGAGTTTATGGCGATGGACCGTTGCGACAAGAGGTCGAGGCACTCAGTCGGTCTAACGTCCGATACTTGGGGCAGATTTCTCACAATGAGGTCCCAAGAGTTCTTGCGGAATCTCGTGGGCTGGTCTTTCCAAGCGAATGGGCTGAAGGTTTGCCGATGATTTACGCCGAAGCGTTAGCTAGTGGCCGACTGGTCGTGGCGAAGAGTGGAAATAGCGCAGCTGATGACATTTCACTTCATAACGTCGGGCAGGTGTTCCACTCCTGGAATGACATTGGTGCCGCTCTTGAACACGTGTGCAATCGCGAAGCTGAAATCGGCCTCAGGGCTCGAGCGCACTTCGAAAGCTCGTATAGCCGTCATATCTGGCTTGCAAAAACAATGGACCTTTACCGATCCGTTTCAAGTATGAGGATTTGATTATGGCGAAAGTGGTGATTCTCCAAGAATATGTACCCCAGTACCGCGTACCTTTTTTTGAGAGTCTTCACCGTGAGGCGAAAACTCACGGTATCGATGTAAGGGTTGCTTACGGATCAGCAGGAGCGAACCAGGCTACCCGTAAAGATGCTGGCGAAATTTCCTGCGGCACCCCGATTGCTCAGAAAGAATGGAACTTTGCCGGTCGCCGGCTAGTAGTTCGAGACACCTCTGCGGCCACAGCCGGTGCTGACTTGATTATATTGGAGCAGGCAAGGCGGAATTTGGATGCGTACAAGCTCTTGACTGTGAAGTCATCCGGTCGGCCTATCGTTGCCCTGTGGGGACACGGCAGGGACTATACGCAGCGTACCTCTGGCATTGATCGAGCCCTTTCGCGGTGGTTGACGTCCCGAGCTGACTGGTTCTTTGCGTACACCAACGGAGGATTAGCGTCAGTTGTAGCGGATAAATTTCCTAGCAATAAAGTCACCGTTGTTCAGAACTCTATCGACACGTCGTCGCTGCGAGCCAGTGTTAAAAGCGTAAGCAAAAAGTCCCTTTCAGACTTTTCCGAGCGTCTTGGCCTCAAGGGCAAGACTGCGCTTTTCATCGGTGGTCTGGACTCCTCGAAGAGACTCGAATTCCTGATTGCAGCGGCACAGGTTGCCCAAGTTTTGGACGCTGACTTTCGATTGCTTATTGCAGGCTCAGGGCCAGCACGTCTTCAGGTTGAGGAATGGAGTCAGCGCTTTCCCTGGATAACGTATTTAGGAGGGGTGTCTGGCTATGAGAAAGCCCAGGCGATGGCTGCGTCTCAAATATTGGCGATGCCAGGGAGAGTAGGCTTGGTTGCGGTGGATAGTTTCGCCGCTGAACTTCCTATTGTCACGACAGACTGGCCCCTACACGCACCCGAATTCGAGTATCTCACCAACGGCAAAAATGCCATTGTCACTTCAGACGATGAGTCAACTTACGCAGCCACGATGATCGAAGCCATGAGCAACTCGCAGATGTTGACAGCCTTAAAGGCAGGTGCTTCTCGTGATGCGGAGACTTACACACTTCAGTCGATGGTTTCACGATTCTTCGCAGGAATAGTAAGTGCTTTGGCGGTGAGGAATTCGTGAAGTTGCATATGATAATGGCTTGCCACAATCGCCGTGAGATGACAGTGGAATGCATCCGAAAGGCGCACAACGCCATCTCACTTTCTGGTGCTGATGCTTCCTTCACCGTCTATGACGACGGATCAACCGATGGTACATATGAGGCATTGGTGGCCCTGGGCCTACCCATTCAAATTCTTCGTGGCGACGGGTCAGCCTTTTGGGCTCGGGGCATGGCCATAGCCGAGGATACAGTCTTAAAACAGTCGGCTGGCGAGCCCGATGAATTCATAGTTTGGTTGAACGATGACGTCGTTCTTGACGAAAACGCCTTCAGTTCCTTGTCCAAGACATTGGAATCTTTTCCAGGTTCCGTTGTGGTTGGCGCGATGCGTGACCCGATCGACGGAAGCATTACGTATTCAGGGATGCGTAGAGCAGGGCTTCACCCTTTGAGGTTTGACTTGGTCATTCCAACTCAAGAAGCACAGTGTGTCGAAGTTTTCAATGGAAATCTCGTAGTTGTCCCTGTTGCGGTGGCGAAAGCCCTTGGTGGCATCGACGGTGGCTTTTCACATGCGTTAGCGGACATTGATTATGGCCTTCGTTGTAGCCGAAGCAACATACCGGTTATCCTAGGTCCTTCGTCTTATGGCGCCTGTAGCCGCAATAAGCCTTCTCTTTCGCGCGGTCTCAGCAAGGATTGGGCTGACTTTTTGGGCCCAAAAGGTGGTGGTAATTATGCGTCCTTGCGCCGTATTTTGCAAAAGAGTCACCACATCACTTGGCCATTCATAATCGTAGTGACCTATGGGGTGTGGTGGGTTCGACAACTGTCGGGATTCCGACGACGACGAAAGATCATGATTGGATGACCAGCATCTGGATGGTCTTCCTTGCAACGGCGGCGATTACAGCCTTCGTTCTGTTTACAGCCGTATTGAAACGCTGGCCCTCGGTTGGCGCCTTTTCGGTTACTCTCAACCTTGTCGTCGCTTGGGAGATCCCTAATCCGCCTGCTTTAGCCAACATCGGCGGCACCAGCGTTTACTACCTGGATGTCTTGTCCGTAGCGGCACTTGCGATAGCGCTGCTGCAGTCCTCTTCATTAGCTCAAAACTTAAGATCTGCCTTTTGGCCGTGGATTGGACTTGGCTTCTTACTGCTAGTTTCCCTGACTACAGGACTTTTGGAGAACGACTTCGGCAAGACTGTCAATGAATTCAGGTCATTCTTTCATCCCTATGCAACAACGACTTGGGCGATGTCACTCGCTTGGAATCGTGCAGCGGCGGAGAGTCTCATCAGGAAGCTGACTATGACACTCGGCTGGTTCCTCACAGTCGTAGCTGGTTATCACTTAGCCCGCTACGGTCTAGGATCAGCTTCGGGATTCGTTGATGCTGCAAGTGGTATCGAACAAACCACGCGACCACTTGTTTCTAGCCAGGCCTTGATAGTGCTGCTTTGCTCGGTTCTGTGCTTTTGGTATTGGAGGCAAAGCCGGCGCAGAATCTGGTTTATAAGTGCGCTAATCTTTCTGCTGGTAGTCGTGGTGAGCCAGCAACGAACAGTGTGGGCCGTTGGGCTTGCCTCCGTGGCTGTAATCTTTCTCTTCGCTCGAGCAGGCACTAAGGGAATTATCGCTCTGTTCGTGTTCCTCTCGGCCTGGGCCGTCGGGATTTTGTTGACAGGGCAGTTTATCCCGCAAGTCCTTGCAGAACTTAGCAATTCGGCCACTGATTCTGGAACTTATGATGCCAGGGTTAGAAGCTGGACAAACCTCATCAATCAATCTATCAGTAGCGGGCTGTCAAATATCCTGTTCGGCCAGGCGATGGGTGTCGGGTTCGGTAGATTCGAGGGCGCAGGGCGATGGGTTGAGTTTGCACCGCACAACTGGTATGTGACTTTATACCTTCGTATAGGGATCATAGGTCTATCAATGATGGCCGTGTTCCTTCTCGTCGTTCTAGCGAGGCTTTTGCGATACAGGGAGAATATGGCCGCTCTAGCAGTTGTATCGGCCGTGATCGTGTATGGATGGAGCTATTCGTGGCCCTGGTACATCAGTCTATTTTTCGCTTGGGCGGTCTCGGCAATTCGAACTCCTCAGCTTGACGAGGTACCTATGATCATGCCTAAAAGGCATCTAGAATTTGGTATGTCCTTCACAAAAGAGAAGAGGCCTAATCATTGAGCATACACGTTTTGCATATCATGGGTCCGCTAAGACCAAGCGGAATGGAAAAGATGCTCGTCACCGCCGCCGGCTATTTCTTACGCGAAGGTGTCACTTCCACAATACTTGGACAGGGCGACAACCACCCATTTGCATCGGATCTTCGCAACGCTGGCTACGATGTTAGGACCTTTCCCTTTCGAGTAGGTTCAAAGGCGGGAGTACGTGAACTAAGAAGTTTAGTCAGGGAACTTGGTGTGGATGTGATCCACGTTCACACTGAAGGCGACTACCTCCGTACCGCCTTTGCCTGTTGGAGAGCCATGGGCCGAAGTAGGGCGCTGATCCGTACAATTCACAACGTTTTCCAAGCTACTGGAAGATGGCGAATTACGCGACTTATCCAGGCGCAGATCGCTGACCGTATGATGCATGTTCTTGTGGCGCCCTCACCCGAAGTTTCTGCTAATGAGAAAAAGCTTTTTCGCCGCGTTGAGACGATATACAACTGGGTCGATGATGCCTTTTTTCAGATTCGCGATCGCCGGTCGGAACTAATGAATGGACGCAAGGTAGATGCAGTTGCGGTTATTGTGGGAAATTGCTCAGAGATAAAGCAGCATGAATTAGCGTTACATGCATTGGCTGGGACGCAGCACAAACTGATTCACTTGGGAAATGAGAGTAACGCCAGCGAAGAAGAGCTGAGACTTCTGCAAGTTTTTGATCACGAGGACCGTTTGACTTGCAGGGGGGTCGAGTCGCCAACCGATGCTCTCCTCTTGGGCTCATACTTCATGATGCCAAGCCGACATGAAGGGATGGGCGTGGCGTTGGCTGAAGCGCTGGTTGTGGGTCTACCTTGCCTTGTGAATGACGTGCCCGGCCTTCGTTGGGCACGATCGATTGAAGGTGTTGAAATGGTTGCGGACGACCAGGATGCATGGTTCACCGCCGTTCGCGCAGTGCCTCGCGATTACCAGAGACGAACCAATCTGAACATTGACTTTTCCGCATCCAGGGGCAGTCACGAGTACGCCGTAATTTATAGAGAGGTGGCGGCTCAACGACGTTCGCGCCTTGGAGACAGGTCAAAGGAGAAGTTCGGTGCTGCGATGGATTAGGTACAGGCGCAGATTACGTGCCACGTCGATGGACAACGTTGAAGTTGGTGCAGGCTTTAGAGCCGGCCCGAACACAATCATGTGGGCACCAAGGAACCTCACTGTTGGTAGAGATGTTCACCTCGGATCTAACGTGCGGATAGAAGTTGATGGGACAATTGGCGACTCGGTCCTGGTTGCCAACTCCGCTGGAATAGTTGGTCGAAATGACCATGCAACGTCCGAAGTAGGCGTGCCAATCACCGAAACTGCCTGGGTGGGCCGAGCCCCTGACCGTTTGAGTCATCCCGTCGTCATTGGTTCTGATGTATGGATCGGCTATGGGGCCATCGTGCTTTCAGGCGTGTCGATTGGAGATAGTACAGTTATCGGTGCGGGCGCAGTAGTAACGCGCGATATTCCCGCCAATTCGATCGCAGTCGGCAGTCCCGCCCGTGTTATCGGCCACCGCTTCGACGCAGATTCTTTTGAAACCCACTGGGCTCTGCTTACAAAGTTGGGATATCGGCGGAGTTTTGAACGTTCCTAATATCTCCGTCTTTCGCTCCTGCAAGTTTGTCTGACTATTGATGTTTCAGTGAGAGGTCTTTCTGGGGATGGTTAGCATCAGAATCCTATATGTGCCCAACGAGGCTGGCGATTTTCGACAGCTTGGTTTCCGCCGTCCGTTGGCTAACTTAGTCAAGGCAGGACTTATTGCGGAGGCGGATGTTTTCAGCCTGCAATGGCGTATCCGGAACGGAGGAGACGCCGAGGAACATCGGCAGGATCTCATTAGCCGAATCCGGAGCTTCCGACCAAATGTCGTTCTGATGCAACATCTAGGGACCACCGGTCTCAGGCACAAGCACTTTCACGCGATGCGGAAAGCTGCAGAATTTGAGTTTATCTATCACGAGGCCGACCCCTATAGCCGTTTCAAACATCCCTTGCCCGTATCGGCGCAAGCAGCCGGAAGGGCTGCTAATGTAACTTTCACGGTCGGCTCAGGCGTATTCGCCGATAACTTCCGCCGAGCAGGTTGCGCCGATGTTAGGTGGGCCCCGCACGTCTTTGAACCCGACCGTTATGAATATATGCCAGTGTCAAATGATCTCGTACGCGAGCACGATATTGTGGTTGTGGCGAATCGCAACTCTCCGCGTTTCAGAGGACACCCTAACTGGCGTGATCGCATAAAGTTTGTCGACCTGCTGCAGGATCGCTTCGGTGATCGGCTAGCAATTTATGGTCGTGGTTGGACCGGCGTAGGCGCCATGGGACCAGTGGAATTCTCAAAACAGCACGAGGTTATCCGTTCCGCCTGGGTAAGTGCTAACTGGGACCACTATGCGAAGGAGCCCAACTACTTCTCGAATCGCCTGCCTATTTCGCTTGCCTCGGGATCGATTCACGCAACTACATGGCACCCCGGTTATGATCGTTTGTTCCCCGGATCGACAAAGGCATTTCTAATCCATAATCGGTCGGGCCGCGGCTTGGTTGATGACATTCATCAGTATCTTTCCAAAACTTCCCCATATCAGCGCATTGAAGCAGGAATAAGCGCCCAGAAGTTCGCGTACCATGACTTTCGCCAGGATGACCAACTTGTGAAATTTCTTAATTACCGGTCTATACGCGTAGATCCTCGCGCAGCTTCTGAAGCTTGGGATCTCGAGGACGGTTCACTGACTGCCGTTTGAGGGTTGGGTCGTGTACGCCATAGCGGGTATGTAACAGACTGAGTATTTATTGCACCCGTGAGCCAGATATCTTGACTAAGTAATTTTATAGGAAATCTATTGCAAATAAGACCTTTTAGCACCGTGCCACTCCGAGCATCACTGCATTATGCACGCTACCGTAATGCTCGCGACCAGCGGAATCTTGCCGTGCTGGAGAGGAAGTTTGGACCTTGGGCAACAACCTCGGCCGACTTGTCTCTTGGAACAGCAGCCGCGAGAATTCACCCTTATCCTGGCTTAGGACATCAATTGGCTGGGTGGATATCGGGTTACTTATGGGCACGGGATTTGGGCCTTCAATATACGGGTGGATTGCTAACACGCGACCCAGATGGATTGTTTGAGTTTGTGACGGGTTCCACAGTCACTGGGGGGACACACGTACGACTCACTTCTGTACTCGACGAGCGCGACCCGCGGAGCGCTACGGTCCTTCGTGGCCAAGTACATAAAGCGCTGATTGAGGCTAAGGGCAAGCCCGTCAATTTTGAGTTCGCACTGGATCAGCCACGCTGGGACCAGACTCCAGCATCTACTGCCATTAGGGAGGCAGTCCTGAGTGGCTCTCATGGGACGATGCTCAAGGAGATTTCTATGACAAAATCGCCCTATATTGCTATGCATATTCGGCGTGGGGACGTGGACCCAGCCATGATGGGTGGTGCAACTGGACAATCTCGATGGATTGATGAGGAGTGGTACATCTCCCTACTCCGACGAATACGACGGAACGCTCAGTATGCCGGACTGCCGGTAAGAGTCTACGCGCTCGGAACACCGAGCGACTTTCCTCTTCTCTCGCGTGAAGGCGTTACTCTTTGCCTAAATCGAAATCGGGATATCGATTTCATTGAGCTTTGTGGCGCGAAAATACTTGTCGTAGCTCCTTCGTCTTTCAGCTTTACCGCAGGACTCGCATCTCGGGGCGCTGTAATCGCCAAACATCCCTGGTGGCACCACGTACCTGACACGGGGGCATGGGTAAGAGCTGATTCAGAGGGACTGTTTAGCATGTCTGCCCTAGAGCGCGCTGTCGCTCAAACAAGCTGAACGCTATGTGGGCAACTTACAAGCGCTGAAGACATCAGGACGATCAGACATGACCACAGCTCGTCGGCTACTAGCGGGAGCCTCTTGGGTATACGGGGCGCAGCTACTGACGGTTCTTGCCCAGTTTGCCTATGCTGCCATAACGTCGAGGGCGGTGGGACCCGATGGATTCGGTGCCTATGCCGTTGCTCTTGCAGTCACTGGACTGGTTTCTCTTCTTGCTACGGGGGGGCTAGGCCAGACAATTTCCCGAATGAATGTTATGGACCAAGCCCGCATCCGGCCCTTGTTGACCTATGCACTGATACTGGGTGTTGTCTGTGGTCTCTTTTTGTTGCTGACTGCACCTTTTTGGGGATGGCTGTGGGGAGTTGAGTCATCGTCTAATCCGATTCGTTGGCTGGCTATAAGTTGCTCACTAAGCCCGTTTTTGGGACTAGCTACTGGGCTTCTGGCGCGCACCGGCAAATTTCGAAATCTGGCAATGATTACGTTGGGCAGCAACATACTGGGGATGGTCGTGGGCGGCCTTGCCGTCCTTCACTGGCAGACAGCGAGTTCGCTCGTTGTGTCCACATCAGTCGCGCAGATCATGACGCTGGTGGGGGCACTACTCGCAAGCGAACGGGGCCTCCTAGGTCTTTCCACCCTTCGGAAGGGACAGACAGACATTAGCTACAGTGGGAAGCTAACGTCTACCAACATGCTCTCGTATGTCACTGGCAATATCGTGAAGTTCAGTATGGTCAGAGGTATCGACGCGGCGAGCTTAGGACACTGGAATCGGGCAGAAGTACTTACATCTATTCCTATGCAACAGATACAGGCCGCCCTTATCCGCGCCGTTTATCCGGAATTTCGTCACGACATTCAAGAGTCGGATCGGGCAAAAACCGTTTGGACTGACATGCTCATCCTGGTGGCTGGCGCCTCTCTAATGCTGAGTGCCGCGGCATTAGTGCTTGTACCACCTGTTGTTCCATTGCTGTTTGGTCCTGGTTGGGAGACGGCGGCGTTATTGGCGGGTCCTTTAGCAATCGCCGGCGGTCTTCAAATAGTGTCTACACTGCTGGCTAGTGCAGTAGAAGCCTTGGGACGCTTCCGGTGGATCGTTTCGACGGAGGCTATACTAATCGGTCTCCAAGTTATTGCGGCCATTTTTGTACTTGTGACTCGGAACTTATGGGTTGCCGTCCTTGCCCTGGTCTTGACCAATGTGGTTCGCCACGGCTGGCATGTTTTTCTCTTGGGGAGACAAGGCTATCTAGACGTTCGAAGGCTTCTTGCCAATTATCTCTTTTTAGTGGGTATTTCCTTCATAGTTGCGCTCGCTCTTTGGTGTTCGCTCGAGCTTGTAAAGATGAGTAGCAGCTCGTTCGTCTATCTCATCTTAGCTTTGTTCGCGGCGTTTATCCCTATTTCTGCCGGTCTTGTTTTACGCGACAGACTTCCCATGGTCGTAATCGCACGCAAATACGGAATTCTCCCTCCATCACGCACATAGCGCCACTATGCGCTGTGTGCGATAGGCGCCGCAGCGCATACGCAAGGCATTTCAATGTGCACTATCGATGATTACAATTCCCGACAGGTTTCGCAGTTGCAGGTCATAGACGCAGGCGGACTACCTGAACGGATTGAGTGCTTGGCGTTGTGCCTGCGTGAAGCGATGTTTTACGTTGTGACGCCTAAGGGCGCCGTGCCTAGATTCACCTGGAATGAACTTGGCCTTCCGGATGCTGCTTTTGGACCAAAGCAGGGCGTGCGAAACTGGTTGAAACTCACGGATAGCTGCATCGGGCAGTCACGTGTACTGCTCCAAGGGCGCCAGCAACATGCATTGTTTGTGTGCGACCCGCATGAAAAACATATCGACGGATGCCTCGGGACGCGCTTCAATATCCATCAGTCGTCAGCAGACGGACCGCTTACTGTCGCTGCGGTCGCGGATGAGTTACAGCCCGTCGACTGCTCTCATCCCTTAGGATCCTGTCGAAATCGCACCCTACATCGTTGGTCTCGTGCATGTCACTCCGCCTGAATGTTGCAGCTTCATCTTGCAAGTCTTCAATTTCAGAAGGCGATCCATAACTGTAATAGCCGTAGGCGTATGCATCTGGGCCTTTAACTGGGATCTGATTTAGTACAATTCCGAGCACAGGCGCGTCCACCATGTCTAGCATCGTCATGGCCTTTTGCAGGTCTTGAACCCTCAATTTTTGCGATCCCGCCACCACGACAATTCCGCCTACATACTGTGAGAGCACTGCGGCATCCGTAACAGGAAGCAGAGGCGGGGCATCAATAATAAGCATGTCGAAGGACTGTTCCAGGCTGGCGATAAGCTGCCTCATTGCCCCCGACCCGAGCAACTCGCTCGGGTTGGGGGGGATGCGACCTGATGCAAGAACGAAGAGGTTGTCATTTCCCCAGGGCTGTAGGACCTCGTTCACGTCCGCGCTGCCTACAAGCGTAGTAGTAAGCCCTGCGGTTCGGTCGAGACCCAGGTATTCGCTGACCATTGGGCGACGAAGGTCGGCATCTATCAAGCAAACTGACTGCCCCGCTTGCGCTACTGCTATGGCTAAGTTCGTGGCGGTTGTGCTCTTGCCCTCGCCCGGCAACGAAGAAGTGACGAGTACCGTTTTAGCTTGGCGAGCAACGTTTGCGAACTGGAGGTTCGTCCGGAGCTGACGGAATGATTCAGCGCGAGGACTTTGAGGGGCGGCTTGTGTGAGAAGGGGTTTCCTTGAGGCGTCTTGATCGAAGGCGATGCCGCCGAGAAGGGGGGCGTCGGTTACACGACGCAAATCTGCTTCGCCACGTATGCGATTATCCAGCTTGGATCTAAGAATGGCCCCCCCAATGCCCAGCGCTGTGCCCGCGAGAAGTCCGAGCAAAAGGTTTAGGCGTGTGTTTGGCGCAGACGGACTCGTTGGAGCGGTGGCAGGCTTGATGATTGACAGGCTGACGGGCGAAGTGCCTGCAGCGTTGGGCTGCTCCAACTTGTCAACGGCTTTGATGAGACTGGCAGCTACCGCTTGCGCCAGGGCTGCTGACTGTACCGGGGAGCTGTCCGACACGGAAATGCTTATCAGGACAGTGTTCGGGTCAGTCTGTGCCGTTACCCTTCCGGACAACTCTTGGGAACTAATTGCTAAACCCAAAGAATCTATTGCCGGTTGGAGGACGATTGGGGAGTCAACGGTCTTTACGTAAGACTGTACGCGCGCTTGGCCAAACGTATTACCCTGCTGCAGTTCCTGAATTGATCCTGACCCCTGAATAGCAACAAACAGCTGCGTTTCCGCGGTGTACGAAGGTTTAGCCAAAATTGAAGCGCCACCTCCGATGAGAACGCCCGCAAGAACGAATGAAACAATCAAAATCCAGTTGCGGCGTAGGATTCGGAAGTAGTCGCGTAAGTCCAAGCCGGGGTCCCCCTGTGTCGATTCCTGTCGCCGCCGCTTGGTGGCGCCAGAACGCAATAAACGTGCGGTCCTGCCCATTGTACTCGGCGTGGCCAAGCGAGAAGGCTAGGGGTCTTGCTTGCGGCGCTCTAGGAAGTGCTCGTTGCGCTTAGGGTATCTTCTGCCAGCCCGCCCTATTTATACCTACGGTTACGTGGTACTAGTTGAACGCGGAAATGCCTTCGCTAGTACACTTCTCTAGACCGATGTCCACCTCTCGGTGCCGCCTTGACGGCGGGACATGCTTGCTTTGTGGACCGGGCCGGCCCGTCTTCCCGTGACGGTCAAGGGTTCCGAAGCTTCTCATTGAGACGTGCGTTCACTTGGCGGTGTTGCTTACCATGCTGTCGCTTTCGGAAGCCGGATATAGACCTTTACGACATCTCAAAAGCCTCTTAATGCTGTTCCAAGTGGAAGCGCTGATGTGTCTTCAAGTGCCCCCCGCAGCCATTAGGCTATGCCCATGACGAACTGGGTTTCTACATGGTTTTACACGCAATCGAAAACAGAGGGCGGTGAGTATGCCCAAGTTCGTGGCGATTCTTCCACTGAGTCATTTAGAGACGTCTATCGTCGCTGCGTAGGGGTGTTCTTCCTATCGGCGCGAAAAGCAAATCCGGACGCCGAATTAGTGCTTTACCTCAATGCGCCGTGGGACAAAGGTAGCAGCAAGGTGGCACATGAGGTGTGGCACTTGTTGCAACGACTCCAGGTGACCATAGAGGTGATTCCGTATAAACATCAGCCGCCCGAATCCTTCGCTAAATCTTGGAGAAACCAATTCTTCGTGATCGACGTTCTCGCCGACCTCGCGCGAAAAGTAGGGGAATGTGACGCGTGGGTTGTTTTAGACAGTGATATTGTGTGGTCTACCCAATCCACCGACAAATTGTGGCAAGCCTTACAAGAGCAAGGTATCTCCACCTATACGGTCGGATACGCTAGGTCGCAGCACATTAATGGGATGTCGATGGAGTTCCTAAAAAGTCTTGCTGGTAGTCTTAATTTGGATACCAAAGATCGTCTTGACTATTCGGGCGGCGAGTTTATTGGTGGGAATGGGTCATCCCTTAGCGATCTCATTGCCACCTCTGATGCAGTTTGGTCAGCGCTCATGGACCAGCATGCGTTGGACCAGAGCCTTCAGTTTGAAGAGGCCCATCTCCTGAGTCTTGTCTATGGGTTGTTGGATGTCGTCCCGGGACGAATGAATTTTTTCGTGCGCAGGCTGTGGACGCAGCCGTTCAAGTACCAGAATGTGTCCACAGATGACGAAAAATTGGCATTATGGCATGTCCCGGCGGAGAAGAAGTACGGCATCCGGCGGATATACCGGACAACTATAAGGGATGACAGCCGAGCTCTTGCGATGGACCCTGTTCAATGGATAAATTATTGTCGCAGGCAATTGGGTATCCCGAGGAACTCGTTGTTGAAGGTTGGGCGTGATACGGCCCGTGCAATTCGCTCGAAAAGTATCAAGCGTTTTGCGCGGTGATGCCTGCAATGCATGTTGATCGGCCCCCAGGTTGCATGAACGATAGCCAGGAGCCATTGCGGCCGGACGACGACGATTGATGGATTGTGATGCGATTCTGGCAGACTTCGAAAGCTTGACCTGGGAGCCTAGCTTTCAGGGGGGGTCGATTCGAACATGCCCCGAATGGATATGCATCAGTATGAGAGCAGTGAGGGGCTTGAAAAGTAAGCACACTACAATGTCTGCCGTTGGATATCCGGCAGTCGATGGTAACTCTAGGTCAGGTGCAATGAGCTCGTTGTCAGGCATAGCGATCGAGAAGGCGCGCCGTGCTTGAAGGCCAAATTTGACTCTCGGTTTCTGCAGCATGAACAGCCGTGATAAGCGCTGCCGCTGCCGGTGCCAAGCACCTCGCCAAACACGCGGGTTGCAATCTTGCCAAGCTGACTATCCACGGTTTGACCGCGGCAGTACCCTATGCGGAGTTAAGCGACGTGCACATCCATTTGGGACAGCCTCGCTTCGAATTAGATTTTCCAAGGGTTATTTGAATTGCAGCAACTTTGGGCTGCAGTGCCGGTTTTGCGGGTTGGCCCTTCCTTGGGATCCCCCGCCTGTTTTTTGCTCACGGCATTGTCTCAAATGCCACAATATTGCGAGGCCAAGGTCCGAATTAGGTCAAATCGCGGGTTTAGCGATACCAGCATTTAGTGGTCTCTCAGCACCGGCCACGACGCCTCCCGCTGGTCGCCGAAACCGGATTCATCTGACCGTTACACTTATCCGCATGGGGAGCTCATTTGGGACTGCCCCGGCTTTTGTTGACTCGGGGTATTAGGCCGCTGTGAGCGCGGTCCGGTTGATTGTTTCATATTCGACGGGCGTGAGTTTGCCCAGCCGTCTTTGCCGTCGCCGGCGGTGATAGGTCCGCTCGATCCAGGTCGTGATGGCCAGTCGGAGGTCCTGTCTGGTGAGCCACCGCTGACGGTCCAGGACGTTCTTCTGCAGCAGCGAGAAGAACGACTCCATCGCGGCGTTGTCCGCGCACGCGCCGACCCTGCCCATCGATCCGGTGAGCCCGTGGTGCCGGAGTGATTCGACGAAGCGGCGAGACCGGAACTGGGACCCCCGGTCCGAGTGCACCACTGTCCCTGCCGGACGGCGTGCCCGCACCGCGTTCTCTAGGGCGGCGACGGCAAGCGAGGACTTCATCCGTGTGTCCATCGAGTACCCGACGATCCTTCCGGAATAGACGTCCTTCACCGCGCAGAGGTAGAGCTTCCCCTCGGCAGTTGGGTGCTCGGTGATGTCTGTCAGCCACAGCTCGTTCGGCGCCGCGGCGGTGAAGTCCCGCTCCACCAGGTCGTCGTGGACCGGTGGCCCCGGCTTCCGGTTCAGGCCACGCTTCCTTGAGAAAACCGACCAGATGCCGTGGTCCCTACACAAGCGCTGGACCCTGTTCTCACCCGCTACGATGCCCATCTCCGGGAGCTCGTCGGCGATAAACCGGTACCCGAACGCCGGGTCCTCGGCATGGATGTCCCGGGCGGCGTTAACCAAGTGCGCGTCGGCCCACTCCCGTTCCGTCACCGGACTGGCCCTCCACCGGTAATAGCCTTGCTTGCTAAACTTCAACACCCTGCAAGTCACCGCCACGGGAACGCCGTCGGCGGCAAGATCCGTGACCAGCGGGTAGATCATTTTGGGTTGATATCCCTGGCAAGATAGGCAGCAGCCCGGCGCAGAATCTCATTCTCCTGCTCCAACAACCGGTTCCGCTTCTTCAACTCCCGCATCTCGACCGACTCCGCAGCTGCTGGGCCAGCCCCGGATTCTTTACGTTCGGCGATCGCAATCCAGCGCTTCAACGTCGTAACCGAAAGCCCGAAATCCTTCGCAATCTGCGCCAGCGGCGCCTCACCCTTGCGGGCCACATCAATAACGTCCTGGCGGAACTCCGCCCCATAAGGCGTGGGCATGGTCAACATCCTTCCACGAGCACAAGCTCGGTAGGTCAAGGAGTCAACAAAACCCGGGGCAGTCCCTTTCGGCGCTTCTGGCTCAAAGTCAAGCCTGAAGCGTGTCCGCGGTGAGCGGCGCGAGTCGGTCCTGTCCAAGGTTCCCGTCAATGTCCAACAAACGGGCCTAGTTTGTATGCCGCCCCCGACCTCTGGGCCACCTACCGTGCCTCACTAGCTGCCTATCCTGAAACGTCATGTTGCCGTTGTCTGGGCGCTGCTAGGCGCAGCGTTCGCTGGCATGGCTGTCACTGCCCCCGGCCTGCCGCTGCTGGCCTGGCAGCGGTTCGGACCCCCTGACAGCTCACTCCTACCGTCTGAGCATGGGATCAAGGACGCCGCATGATACGGACGAAAGTTGGCCCGGACAACGCCAGCCTCATGCTTCCGGCGCGCCCGAACGGGCAGTTAGCCATATGGTTCCATCGTCACGCCGGCGATGCCGAGGACATAGTGTCTAGCGGACGAATTGACCGTTTGCATGACGCGCTATTCGAACGCATTCCCTAGCCGGTTCGGATGCCGCTGGCGCTGCCTGGGGCAACCCTGCATCGGTGACAGCCTATGCCGAACTGGACCGATGGGCTTCGGCACAGACAACCGTGACGGATCGCGTCCTTATTGGGCTGTCCATGGGCGGGCTCCCGTCCCTTCAGATGATTGATGACCTGCGTGCCCGGGCACGGATCGGAATCTATCTTGCGTGCAACCTCGAGTCAGTGGCGCACCGCTTCCAGACAGTAGCGACCGCTTGGGGCTTGGACGACTGGGAGCCGACCCAGGTTACAGGCGTGAGTCCAGTCGACCTAGCCAGCACTGCCGGCGTTGACATGAGCTTCTTCCATTCACCGTGCGACACTGTTGTTCCCCAAGGACATCAACACCGACCTGTGTGTTGATGCTGCCAAGGCGGCCGGAGACAAGGTGAAAGTAGTGAGCACTTCTGGAGAGCAATGCAATCAATCCGGTTATCAGCCTGCGAAGGTGCTTGAGTTCCTCGCGGCGGATAGGCCCTAGGATTGTGGCCATGGGCCTCATCACAAAGTTGCTGCCGTATCGAAACACACCTGGTCTTCGCCGCGTCATCCGCGAAGTCCTTTACTTGTACGGTTGTGACATACCCCCGGAAGTAAAGTTCGGGAAGAACACGGAGATTGTTCACCGCGGCATTGGCCTTGTAATTTACCCGAAGGTGACTATCGGTGACAACGTCACGATCTACCACGGCGTTACCATTGGCCGCGCCATCCGATCGGGCGATATTGGGGAGACGGTGATCGGAGACGGAGCCGTGTTGTCAGCGGGTGCTGTGATCACGATCGGCCCCGAGGGTCGGAAGATTGGCGCCGGGGCGATCGTCGGCGCAAATGCCGTGGTAACTAAGGATGTCCCAACTGGCGAGGTTTGGGGCGGCGTTCCAGCCCGAAAGCTGGAGAAGCACCGCCCTATCCCCGTACAGTGAATACCACCTCTAAAGGCGATCATCCAACTTGTGCCGTCGCTGAATACTCGGCTCACCACAGGAAGGCCCGATGTTTGTTGTAGGCAGCGCCAGCATGTCTTGTTAGCCGGCATGAACACGTTCACGTTCAGAACGCCGTGTGTCCACAGCTAGCTAACGCGTATCCAGTACTCAAACTCTAGGCACGGCGGTGTATCCAGCATCTCCAGGCTGGGACTGCAACTGGTCAAGGATCAGCCGGCGCACGTCGTGTTGTCCACGGCGCAAACCAGCAGGATCACCTCGAAGTCGCCCGTGCACAAGTGCGTTTTTGTGCACCTCGGGGATGGCCGGGAGGAGACCCCGAGAGGTGTACGACAGGCGTCCTAATTCAGTGCCACGGAGGCGGATGACTTCAGCCCGGCCTTAATTAAATCCACCACTGCCGTCAATTGGGGGAGGATGCCACCAGAAGTGCGCCCAGAACTCCGCCACTCGTCCGGCAGGGCCGCATGGCCGTTACCCCTCTAGCCACGGCCAGGAAGCCTGCCAGGTGGCCGCCGCCCTGTGCCTGTCCGACGGTGACTGGATGTTCCCCACCTACCGCGACGCCGTCGCCGTGATGACCCGCGGCGTGGACCCCGTGCAGGTGATGACCATCTTCCGCGGGGACTGGCACGGCGGATACGACCCCCTCAGGCACAAGGTGGGTATCCAGAGCACCCCGCTGACCACCCAGCTGCTGCACGCCGTCGGCGCCGCCTATGCCGCCAAGCTGCGCGGCCGGGACACTGTGGTGCTGTCTTCCACCTGCCCGTCTCTGAGTCGCGTAACAAAGCAATTGACTTGATCAAACCTTGAGGTTGTGTTTTGTAGCATCACGGCATGGGGAGATACGGGGCCACGTACGTCGCGCGGTACTCACGACGGGAGCTAAAGCAGCGGAAAATAAGGGTACTTTCCTATTACATGCTGAGTGCCCTGGCAGTCGTGACGGTCGTTGTTGTGGTGATGGCCCTGCGAGGCTAAAAGCCGCAGGCATTGCTCCTGCTGTTAACGTGACTTGTCATTGCTTCGGTCACGTGGTTAGGTCATGGCGATGGGGATCACTGTGACCGATGGAGGCTCTTGTGGCTGTATCCGACTTTGCCCTGGCGCTTTGCGCACTCATGGGCACCCTGCTGGTTCCCTTCTTCGTGCTGTACCAGATGCTGCGGCTTAAGCGCCGAGCCATCCGAATCGACGCGCCAATAGCGCCGGAAGGTGACCGCCGCTAGCCATGCCGTACGTCGACATCAACCCCCACAAAGGCCGGCCCAAGTGGCAAGGCTACGCCGTGCTGGCCATACTTCTGGTACTCACAGCAGCCGTTGTGACAGCTGCGTTGACCCGCGTCTGAGCAGGCGTGTTCCCTAAACCCCATAGACTTACTGTTTGAACAGTGCCGCAGAACCTTTTGCCGAACGTCCTGGGGGGACATACATGCCCGATCCGGCGGATCAGAACGCACGCGCCCAAGCAGAGGACGCAGGTCATCTTCGCCGACGTCGTGACCTTCGTCGCGCCGACGGTGAGCTGACGGATGTCCGGACAGGAACCATGCCAGTCGTAACACCCTCCGAGAAGTCCGAGCAGTCCAACGCTGAACAACCGGTCACCAGAAGAACTTCCTGGGCTGAGGCCGCGGCGGCAGCGGATGCAGCAAAACCTGTTACTCACGTCCCTGCCCCCACACGACCGCCAGCCTCCTCGCAGCCGGAGGCCGCAGGAAACACAGCCTCCACACCGGACAGCGTCGCAGAAGAAGCCTCCCCGCCGTCAGGTGAATCTGGCGAAGCTCCCGCATTCCGCCGCAGCAAACCCACTGTTGCCGACACCATCGCAGACAGCCCCATGCCGGACTTCATCAGCTCTCCCGGACTGTTTGTTAAGGAACAGAAGCCGCGGCCCGTCGGCGGGTTCCGTGGTGCGCTGTACAAGCTGACCGGCGGAGCCTGGAACCTGGGCCCCGGTCCAAAGCAGCGCCAGGAAGACGAGCTGGCACGCCGCATTTCCCGGCAGCTGCAGGGCAGCTACAACACGGCCATCCTCAGCCTTAAGGGCGGCATCGGTAAGACCTCCACGACCGTGGGTGTGGGCCTCACCCTGGCTGAGTACCGCGGGGACGCCCCCTGCGCCATCGATGCCAACCCGGACTCCGGTGACCTGGTGGAGCGCGCACTGGGTGAAGGCATCTACCAGCAGTCCAGCCCGCGCAGCATCACCGACCTGCTGAAAAACATCGACTCCATCGACTCCCTCACTGCGCTGGCCCGCTATATGCACCACGCCGGCCGGCTGCACCTGATCGCGGGGGAACAGGACCCCGAGGTCTCCGACTCGTTGACGGCCGAGGAGTACCTGCGGATCCGCAAGCTGATCGGCGCCTACTATTCAGTGGCGTTGACCGACTGCGGCACCGGCGTCACGCACAACGCCATGAGCGGGATCCTGCAGTCCGCGGACAACCTCGTCATCGCGGCCGGCTACGCCGTAAGCGGTGCCAAGCGTGCCCGCAGCACCCTGCATTGGCTGGCCAGCCACGGCTACGAGGAACTGGCACGGAACGCCATCGTCGTCATCACCGACAAGGACGAGGTCTCTTCGCGCGTGGACAAGGATGCCATCGAGGAGCACCTATCCGGCATCTGCCGCGAACTCATCGCCGTCCCGCATGACCGCGGCGTCGCCGACGGTGACCTGGTCACCCTCGACGTACTGAAGCCCGAGACCAGGCGTGCCTACAAGGAAATCGCAGCAGCCATAGTGGACGGGTACCGGTAGGGCGTTACCCTTGCAGGCGGGGCAAACAAGTCACCGCGTATCCACATCCTCAAACACCAGGAACGTCTGCGTGTCCAGCACCCCCGGCATGGATTGCAGCTGGTCGAAGATGACCCTGCGCAGGTCGATGTTGTCCACGGCTCGGACCAGCAGGATCACATCGAAGTCGCCGCCCACCAGGGCAATGTGGTGCACCTCAGGGATGGCCGCGAGGAGGTCCCTCAGCTCCCGCCAGGCATCCTGCTTCAGCTTCAGCGTCACGTAGGCGGAGGACTTCAGCCCCGCCTTGATCGGATCCACCACCGCCGTGAACCGGGACAGCACCCCGTCAGAGGTGAGCCGTGCGATCCGGGTATAGGCGTGTGCCCGGGAGATGTGGACGTTCTCCGCCACCTGCGTCACGGACATCCGGCCGTCCCGGGTGAGCTCGGCAATGATGCTCCGGTCGATCTCGTCCAGCGGCGCCGGCTCCGTTCGGGCATCCTTTGCTGCCATTTTGTCCACAACCCCTGCCCGTAACCCAGCTCACAATTACAAATCGTCTTTCAGTCTAGGCAGCTGACAACAACTTCTCCACGATTCCCGCAGGTGCTGGATACGAAACCTGCCGCGGGTCAATACTGGGAAGGAATAGTGGCTAGAGAAGGACGGACCAATGACGATCTCCGCGAACCACGCCGCGCCCGGCACCGCAACGCCGGACCAGGCACACCAGGAACCACCTGAAAACGCCCTCACCGAGGCAGTGAAGAAGTTCGGCATCACGGTTGAGGACTACATGCTCCCGGCCCGGCACCTGATCCAGATGGTGGCCCCGGACGGCACCCTGAACCCCAAAGACCAGCAGGGCACCGAACCCGGCCACGAATACCCCCTGCCCGGCGATGAGGAACTCCTGGCAGCGTACGAACAGCTCGTCGTCGGCCGCCGCGTCAACGACCAGAACTCCGCACTCGTCCGGCAGGGCCGCATGGCCGTCTACCCCTCCAGCCACGGCCAGGAGGCCTGCCAGGTGGCCGCCGCCCTGTGCCTGTCCGACGGGGACTGGATGTTCCCCACCTACCGCGACGCCGTCGCCGTCATGGCCCGCGGCGTGGACCCCGTGCAGGCGATGACCATCTTCCGGGGCGACTGGCACGGCGGGTATGACCCCCTCGAGCACAAGGTGGGCATCCAGTGCACCCCGCTGACTACCCAGCTGCTGCACGCCGTCGGCGTCGCCCACGCCGCAAAGCTCCGCGGCGAGGACACCGTGGTGCTGGCCATGTGCGGCGACGGCGCCACCAGCGAAGGCGACTTCCACGAAGCCCTCAACTTCGCCGCCGTCTTCCACCTGCCCGTCATCTTCTTCGTCCAGAACAACAAGTACGCCATCTCGGTGCCGCTGGCACACCAGTCCGTGGCGCCGTCGCTCGCGCACAAGGCCGTGGGCTACGGCATGGCGGGCGAACGCGTGGACGGGAACGACGTCGTCGCCCTCCTCGCCGTCCTGGACCGCGGCGTGAAGCTGGCCCGGGAAGGCTCCGGCCCCCTGCTGGTGGAGGCGCACACCTACCGCATGCAGGCCCACACGAACGCCGACGACGACACGCGTTACCGGGAAAGCGCCGAGGTTGCGGAGTGGCGGGCCAAGGACCCGGTCACCCGGATGCGCACGTACCTCACCGGCCGCGGGCTGCTGGATTCTGCGGGTGAGGAGCGGATCGCTGCCCACGCTGAAGCTGTGGCGCGCACGCTGCGGGAGGGCCTGGGCGAGGACGTGCCCGTGGACCCGCAGGACCTCTTCCGCCACGTCTTTGAGAAGCAGACCCCGCAGCTGAAGGAACAGTCCGCCATGCTCGCCGACGAACTCGCCCGCGACGCAGCAGCCACCGCATCATCCGAGGAGGCCGGCAAGTGAGCCCCACCATCACCACCTCGTCCGAGGCCAACGGCAACGTTTCCGCCGCCACCGCCCGGGCCGCCGCCTCTGCCGCGGCATCCGCTGACGCGTCCGGCCCGCAGCCGGTCACCCTGGCCAAGGCGCTGAACACCGCCCTGGTAGACGCGATGTCCGCCGATTCCTCCGTCCTGGTGTTCGGCGAGGACGTGGGCACCCTGGGCGGCGTCTTCCGCATTACCGACGGGCTTACCGCCACTTTCGGGGAGCAACGTTGCTTCGACACGCCCCTGGCCGAGTCCGGGATCGTGGGCATGGCCGTGGGCATGGCGATCAATGGGATGCGCCCCGTGATCGAGATGCAGTTCGACGCGTTCGCCTACCCGGCGTTCGAGCAGATCATCAGCCACGTGGCCAAGATGCACAACCGCACCCGCGGCATGGTCAAGCTGCCGCTGGTGATCCGGGTGCCGTACGGCGGCGGCATCGGGGGAGTGGAGCACCACTGCGACTCCTCCGAGTCCTACTACGCCCACACCGCCGGCCTGAAGGTCTACACCCCCGCCACAGTGGCCGACGGGTACCGGATGCTCCGCGAGGCCATCGACTCCGACGACCCCGTCGTCTTCATGGAGCCCAAGAAGCTGTACTGGTCCAGGGACGTTGTGGACCTTGCGTCCCTGCGCGCCTCCTATGAGGAAGGCACGACGGCGGGACTTGGCACCGAGGGGCGCGCCGCCGTCGCGCGTCCCGGCACTGACGGGACGTTGATTGCGTACGGCCCGTCCGTTCCTACGGCGCTTGCCGCCGCCGAGGCGGCTTCCTTGGAGGGGCGTTCCCTGGAGGTCATTGATGTGCGGACGCTTGTTCCCTTTGATGATGCGACTGTGTGTGAGTCTGTCCGGAAGACCGGGCGGGCCGTGGTGATCGCCGAGGCCCATGGGTTCGCGTCCGTGTCCTCCGAGATCGTGGCCCGGGTGCAGGAGCGCTGCTTCCACTACCTGGCCGCGCCCATCCGCCGCGTGACCGGGTTCGACGTGCCGTACCCGGCACCCAAGCTTGAAAAGTACTACCTGCCCGGCGTGGACCGCATCCTGGACGCCGTGGATGACCTTCAGTGGGAGGACTGATTGTATGAGCGAGACGCGCGTATTTTTGCTGCCGGACCTGGGGGAGGGGCTGACCGAGGCTGAGCTGGTGACGTGGCATGTTTCGGTTGGTGACACTATCTCCGTGGACCAGCCGATCGCCGAGGTGGAGACGGCCAAGTCGGCTGTGGAGGTTCCTTCTCCTTATGCGGGGGTTGTGGCGGAGCTGCACGGGAAGCCGGGGGAGACTATTGATGTCGGGAAGCCGCTGATCTCGGTGACGCCAGTTGGTGCCGTGGTTTCTGAGGCGCCTGAGCCTGCTGACCCTGTGGTTGAGCCTGCCGAGACGGAGTTGGGTGAGCCTGTCGATGAGCCAGCGGAGACCCACGGAGCCCAGTCCTACCGGGAAGAAGAGAAAGCCGGCTCCGGCAACGTCCTGATCGGGTACGGAACCCCGGGCAGCCATGGTGTTGCGCGGCGAACCCGCGCCCGGAAGTCCTCCGTAGCGGTGGTTGACTCTGTCGAAACCAAAGAAACCGCCAAGGAGGAGGAGCTCGCCCTCCTCCGCACCCGCGTCCCCGGCAAGCTGGGTGCGGTGATCTCCCCGCTGGTCCGGCGGATGGCGAAGGAACACGGCGTGGACCTCGGCGAGCTGCACGGCTCCGGCGAGAGCGGCCTGATCATGCGCCGCGACGTTGAGGCAGCGATCCATCCGGTGGTTGAGCCTGTCGAAACCAGGCCTGCCGAAACCCCGGTGGTTGAGCCTGCGGAAACCAAGCCTGCCGAAACCCCAGGGCGCGACCCCCGCACGGGCCTTGCCATTTCCTCTCGCACCCCTGTCCGAGGGGTGCGCAAAGCCGTGGCCGCAAACATGTCCCGCAGCCGTTCGGAAATCCCCGAGGCAACGGTGTGGGTTGACGTCGACGCCACGGCACTGGTGGAACTCCGCGAGGGCATGAAAGCCAACGGGGCCGATGTTCCCGGCCTGCTCGCGTTCATCGCCCGTTTTGTCACAGCCGGGCTAAAAAAGTACCCGGAGCTGAACACGAGGATCGAGACCGCGGAGGACGGGTCCCAAGAGATCGTCGGATTCGACGGCATCAACCTCGGCATCGCCGCCCAGACAGACCGCGGCCTTGTGGTGCCCTCCGTCCGTGACGCGCAGAAGCTCAGCGCTCGCGAACTGGACGTGGAGATCCGCCGGCTGACCGACGTCGTACGCCAAGGCAAGGCGACCCCCGCGGAACTGGGCAGCGGCACGTTCACGCTCAACAACTATGGGGTGTTCGGCGTGGACGGCTCGGCGGCGATCATCAACCACCCGGAGGTGGCCATCCTGGGCGTCGGCCGGATCATCGACAGGCCGTGGGTGGTCAACGGCGAACTGGCGGTCCGCAAGGTTACGGAGCTGACCCTGACCTTCGACCACCGGGTCTGCGACGGCGGTACCGCGGCCGGCTTCCTCCGCTTCGTAGCGGACGCCATCGAAAACCCCACCACCCTCCTCGCCGACCTCTAGCTGGCCACCTGGAGCTTTGCCCAGATATGCAGACTCAAACCGCACGAGACCTGCATATTCGGAAAAAGCTCCTAAAGGCGGCTTAGGGACCGGCGGCTGATGCTTGGCTGCTAGCGCCGCGGTAACTGATCAGTCGTTGGACCTCATGTTTGCGATCCCGAGCAGGCGCGCCGCTGGCTGGTCCTTGGCGAAATCACCCCCGTCATTGGATGCTTCGTTGATAGTCAAGAGCGTCCCCTTAATAGCAGAGCTTGTGGGGACACTCCAGGAAGCCGTTGGGTTGGACGGAAGCGAAATCGGGCTGCGGCAGAGCGTTTCCGATGGTGGGTCTGAAGGCTAGGCAGGCCGTGACGCTGGGGTCTCCTTCCGCGCAAAACCCGCAGCGTCCCACAACCCTTGCTTTTCGAGACCTCTTACGTTCCCGTTGCTGTAGCGGGCGTTGTCAGGCTACGGGTTTTGGGTGTGGTCCCGAGAGTTGGGCGGCCAGGCCGGACAGCAATATACCGAGACCTTGGTCGAGCTCAGTTTCACCGTTGTAGTCGGCCAGGACCGGCCCGAGTGCGCGCAGGCGCGGGAACTCCTTTGCGGGCAGGCGGTGCAGGCCAAGGCGCAGGATGGCTTCGTTCTCGTCTGGGTCCACGATGAATTCCTGGAGTTCGTTCAGGATGTGCCCGTAAAGGAATCCGTAATACGCGCGATAGACATGGAGGGCGTCGGCGGGGGCGAAGCCTGCCTCGATGAGCAGGTCAAGTATTTGTTCGAGAGGCCGGAGCGCTGCCAGTGGACGAAGGCCCAGCGGAGTGGACAGGGGTCTGGTGACCAGCAGAGGCACGACGTTGGGATGGCGCAGGGCAACGAGACGCAGGTCATGGGCCATCCGGCGCAGCTGGGTTTGCCAGTCCACGTCATCGGCAAAGACCGTGAGCTCGTCCAGGACCGTTTCGGTGACGCCGTCCAGCAACGCAGCCCGGCTTGCTGCATAGCGGTACAGGCTCATAGGGTCACGCCCCAATTCCTGACCCAACCGGCGCATAGTCAGCGCATCCACACCTTCAGCGTCGACCAGTTCCAGCGCGGCGGCGAGCACAACTTCCCTGCTCAGCCGGGCCTTGCGGGGCGGTGGAGCTTTGGGCGCTTTTCTTGTTAAAGCCATGGTGAGCCGTTTCCGTTGATTGCTATAGGCCCACTCACAGTCGGAATGCGCGCGCTTGCTACTTCAGTAGTCTACGCGTAAAGTCTACAGCGTAGAGAAGGTGCCGACATGGTTTCAGTAAAGGGATCACAGTTTGCATAGCCGTTCAGGCTGCTCACATCACCCAAGGAGAGCCAAATGACGACTCAAACCCAGCCCGAGCACTCGAGTTCTGTCCGCAACGCCAACGACATTAAGATCTCAACCCGGACCCTTGAGTTCGCTGTCTACGTCGCGGCGGTCATCGCCACGATCATCACCGCGGCAGTTGTTGGAGACAATGCAAGCGAAAACGGTGTGGATGTTTTCAACGCCAACGACGCCATGCAGTACATCACCTGGCTCACTGTCGGCCTGATGATCGCCCGCGGCCTGGCCAAGGCTGGCAACCGCACGCACAACCACGCCTAAACAGCCGTTACCGGCACCGTCCGGGTAATGGTCGATTCTGGCGCAGCATCAGGACCTGTTGCTGCGCCAGAGCCGTCTGCTTCACCTGAATCACCTGCTTCACCTACGTTTAGCCCGCCGAAGCATCGCCATCGCCTTGCTTCGGCCAATACTCCCGATGTCCCGTGCAAGGCATCCGGGGTACCATCCGCTGTAGCCCACGGCGGAAGTTCTGCACCGTAGTGAAAAGAGCCACCGTGGCACATTCACAGTTCGACCAGTTTCTCAGCGAAGCCACCTGTCCCAACCAGGAATCCGATTCGACTCTGGAGGGCGATTCCTTCTATGGCCTGTACACCAGCTGGTGCTGCCTCTCCGGCGAGGTCCCCCGGTCAGAGCAGGCCTTCTGGACCGCCATGACCCAACGGATCACTCCCGGCCAGTGCCTGAAGATGAAGGGACCGGCCGCTGCCGACTACATCCTTTACAGCTACCAGGCAGTGGTCTGACCCGCGCAATGACCACAATCCCGGGCACGTACATTCCCCGTGATGCGCACCAACCACGGGGAAAGCAGCCCTGGTGCGCCGGATGCGACACCGATGCCTTCCTGTCGGTTGAAACCCCCGCCGTAACCGACCGTCAAACCGGCATCCTGGTGATCGCCCTTCACTGCTCCAACTGCCGCCTGTCCAAGGTATTCGACACCACGGCAGAATACATCGGCATACTCGCTCCCCGTCCGCCAAAGAACGAGGATACGGATCAACGCAGAAAAAGCCATTCCCGCTGGCGCGGCCTGGGCAGCCCTGCACGAGGACGTAGTCAGTGACGTCATCCGAAACCTAACTGGCCACGGCGGTCACGCGCCCCGGGTAATTCGAGCGAGCACCGTGGCCTATTTACTACCGCCCAGGCAAGACGCCTGCGGCAGACTCAATGAAGGATCAATCATGACGAACAGCCCTTACAACCAAGCAGACATCACCATGGACGCTGGAATTCCCGCCGGTATCGACACCTTCGACCTCACACCGCAGGGACTCGCCGACGCCCCGGCCCACGAAGAGGACTTCGACAGCATTGTTCACACCGGAAACAGCTAGTCCAGAATTACGGAGCGCGTCGTGAGCACTGTCCGGACCTTCGACTCGATTGTCGTGATCTTCAACCCCAACAGCACCGGGGATGCCCCCAGACTCGCTGAGGAACTTCAAGCCGCCCTTGCGGATCTGGTTCCCTACACGGTCGATATCTCCCTTCGACCTACCGCCCATGCAGGCCACGCGGTCGAACTGGCGCGGGAGGCAGCCAACGGCGGCAACAACGTGCTCATTGTCTCCGTCAGCGGGGACGGCGGCTATAACGAGGTTGTGAACGGCGTCATGCAAGCCGGCAACCCCAACGCCGTCTGCGCTGTGAAGGCGGCAGGAAACGCCAACGACCACCGCAGGACTACCCGCACCCAACCGCTTGAGGCAGCAATCGCCGGCGGCAAGGTCCGGCGTATTGACCTGCTGAAGATGACAACCGGCGGAAGCGAAAACGCTGCAACAGAGTACGCCCACTCCTACATCGGGTTCGGTCTCACTCCGGTCATGGCCATCGATCTGGAAAAAGGCAGTAAAGGCGCCTACAAAGAGATGTTCTCCGTGATGCGCACGTTCTCAAAATTCAAACCCTTCGAGATACGGCTAGAGAACGGCAAACGACGCAAGTTCGACAGCCTCGTCCTGGCGAACATCGCCCAGATGGCCAAGTACGCCACCCTCAGCGAAGCCGACGCCGCCGCCGCGGACGGCAAGTTCGAAGTCGTGATCTTTCCCCACCGCTCCAAGCTCCGCGTGCTGCTGACTGCCCTGCGGGCCACCATCCAGGGGCTGGGCGACCAGCCCAGCGTGAGCAGCTACCGGTTCACAACCCTCAAACCCATCCCGTACCAAATCGACGGAGAAGTGAAATCCGTCGACGCACATACCCCGGTCACAGTTACCTGTGCACCGGCTGCCCTAGCAACCCTGGGGTAACCGCTACGTCAGAGTGGCGCACGTCGAAACGACCCGCCAGCATGGTTTTTCATCACCCCAAGCACCTTCTTGTTGCGTCAGGCCAGGCAGTAATGCCTTCCATTAGCCACTTCATGATCAACTCATCAAGAGCAACGTCGAGGGGTTCGAAGTCGAAACAAGAGGCGGGCAACGCCTCATAGATAACGGCGTCGAATTCGAAGGGGTCGTAGCGGCCGCCGTTGTTCCAGTACAGGATCCAAAGGCCGATCAGGGCTACGGCTTTCGCCCGAAGCAGCTCTCTGGCTACATGGCGTAAGTCCCTCATAGCCAAAACTTGCTTCTGCTACCCGCGCCCAACAAGTCCCGGGAGGAGACTGGACCCGGGACTTGCCTTCAGGTCTCATGCCTGTGTATCCAGGGGCTGGTATGGCTGCTTTTCCGTCGCTGCCTTTCCGGTCAACGTCTATAAGCCAGCTCATCGGCTTTGCTGCTGGATCCAGGAGACATAGGAAGTGTACTTACTAAAAAAATAGTAACCATGCTTATTATTGCATTAGTGCTGGTCCAGCCCCAGCAGTTGACCGCAAATGAAAGAGAGCATGATGACGGAAAATCAGTGGACCAACGTCGCCGGGTCCTCATCGCCGGATACGGAATTCGACACGACCGGAACATCCCCGGCCGCCCCGCATGCAGCAGGTGACGGCCAGGTTTCCAAGAAGGAGGCGGCCAAGGAGGAAGCGTCG
>NZ_VAHN01000040.1 GCF_005796205.1 Pseudarthrobacter sp. NamE2
CCCCAGAGCGCCATTTTCGCGGCGTTGATCGCTTTCGCCGCGGCGATCGCGTTCCGCTCGATGCACGGGACCTGGACCAGGCCCCCGATCGGATCACAGGTCAGGCCCAGGTTGTGTTCCATCGCGATTTCCGCAGCGTTTTCCACCTGCGCCGGGGTCCCGCCCATCACCTCGGCCAGGCCCGCGGCGGCCATCGACGACGCCGACCCGACCTCGCCCTGGCAGCCGACCTCGGCCCCGGAAATCGAGGCCTGCTCCTTGTACAGCACCCCGACGGCGCCGGCGGCAAGCAGGAACTTCACCACGACGTCGTCGCGGTCGGCCTGGGTGGCCTGGTCCATGCCCGGGGCGAAGTGCAGCGCGTAGAACAGCACCGCCGGGATGATCCCGGCCGCCCCGTTCGTCGGGGCCGTGACCACCCTGCCGCCGGAAGCGTTCTCCTCATTCACCGCCAGCGCAACCAGGTTCACCCACTCCTGCCAGTACCGTGAATCAAACGCCACCCCGGCCAGGTCCCGGTCCGTGTCATCGCCGGAGTGCTGGCCGGTTTCCTTGCGGAGCCGGTCAAACCAGTCCGGGGCGCGGCGCCGGACCTTCAGTCCACCGGGCAGCACCCCCTCACGCCGCAAACTGGTCTGGACACAGGCTTCCATCACCGACCAGATCTGCAGCAGCCCGTCCCGGATCTGCTCCCCGGACCGGGAAGCTTCCTCGTTGACCAGCATCACGTCGGCGATACCCAGTCCGGTGTCCCGACAGTGGGCCAGCAGCTCCGCAGCGGTCCGGAACGGCAGCGGCAACTCCTTCCTGGACGCATCCAGTTCCTGCTGCGCGGCGTCCTCCTCCCCTTCACGGACGATGAACCCGCCACCGACCGAGAAGAACGTCGCCGCATGCAGCACATCCCCGGCTTCATCGGTGACGGTAAAGCTCATCCCGTTGGTGTGCCGCGGCAAAACAGTCAACGGCCGCAACACCATGTCCTTCACCCCATACGGCAACCCAACAGAACCCGCCAGGTTCAGCACCCCGGTCTCGGCAATCGACGCCAACCGGGCCTCGACCTCGTCAGGCAGGATCAGCTCCGGATGGAACCCCTCCAACCCCAACAGCACCGCCGTCATCGTCCCGTGCCCATGCCCCGTCGCAGCCAACGACCCGTACAGATCCACCCGCAACCCCGCCACATCCGACAGGACCCCAAGACCCTTAAGCTCCTCCGCAAAAACAGCAGCAGCCCGCATCGGCCCCACAGTATGCGAAGACGAAGGACCAATCCCGATCGAAAACAGATCAAAAACGCCAACAGCCATGACAGG
>NZ_VAHN01000041.1 GCF_005796205.1 Pseudarthrobacter sp. NamE2
TCGAAGACGCCGGAGGCGGCGAGGGCTTCCTGGACCTGGGGGTCGGCGCGGAAGGCGGTGGCGCGTTCTTTGAGGAGCAGGTACATGGCCATGTTGGCTTTGGCTGATTCCCAGACGCCGTCGTAGCCGTCGGTGCGGGAGGGCTTGTAGTCGAAGTGGCGGGGGCCTTCGTAGCGGGGTCCGCCGTTGGGGAAGCCGTTTTCGAGCAGGTCGACGGTGAAGAAGGCGCTGGTGAGGTCGCCGTGGCCGAAGACGAGGTCCTGGTCGTACTTGATGCCGCGCTGGCCGTTGAGGTCGATGTGGAACAGTTTCCCGGCCCAGAGGGCCTGGGCGATGCCGTGGGTGAAGTTCAGCCCGGCCATCTGCTCGTGCCCGGTTTCGGGGTTCAGGCCCACGATGTCGCCGTGCTCAAGCTGCGCGATGAAGGCCAGGCCGTGCCCGACGGTGGGCAGGAAGATATCGCCACGGGGTTCGTTGGGCTTGGGTTCGAGCGCGATCCGGAGGTTGTAGCCCTTGTCCTTGATGTAGGCCGCGGTGGTGTCCACGCCTTCCTTCATCCGGTCCAGGGCGGCGGAGAGGTCCTTGGACCCGTCGTATTCGCTGCCTTCACGCCCGCCCCACATGACGAAGGTTTCGGCGCCGAGTTCGGCGGCGAGGTCGACGTTGCGCAGGACCTTGGCCAGGGCGAAGCGGCGGATCGAGCGGTCATTGGAGGTGAACCCGCCGTCCTTGAACACCGGGTGGCTGAACAGGTTGGTGGTGACCATGGGCACCTTCAGCCCGGTCTCGGCCAGGGCTGCCTTGAAGTTCTTCAGGATCAGGTCACGCTCGGAGGCCGTGGCCTCGAACGGCACCAGGTCGTTGTCATGGAACGTGATGCCGTACGCGCCCAGTCCGGCGAGCTTGTGCACCGCTTCCACCGGGTCAAGGGCGGCACGGGTGGCAACACCAAACGGGTCGGCACCGGTCCAGCCAACCGTCCACAAACCAAAAGTGAACTTGTCCGCGGGAGTGGGAGAGAGAGTCATGGATGCGTCCTTGCAG
>NZ_VAHN01000042.1 GCF_005796205.1 Pseudarthrobacter sp. NamE2
AAGGCCAAGGTCCAGATGGGCCCGGAGTTCGTCGGGCTGAAGAACCTGGTGAAAAAGGAAGGCCTGCACACCGTCTGCGAAGAAGCCGGCTGCCCGAACATCTTCGAATGCTGGGAAGACAAGGAAGCCACCTTCCTGATCGGCGGGTCCGAATGCACCCGCCGCTGCGACTTCTGCCAGATCGACACCGGCAAACCCTCGCCCCTGGACCGGTTCGAACCCACCAAGGTGGCCCGCTCCGTCCAGTCCATGCAGCTCCGGTACGCCACCGTCACCGGCGTCGCCCGCGACGACCTCGAAGACGAAGGCACCTGGCTCTACGCCGAAACCGTCCGCAAGATCCACGAACTGAACCCCGGCACCGGCGTCGAACTGCTCATCCCCGACTTCTCCGGCAACCCCGACCACATCAGGGCGATCTGCGACTCCAAACCCGAAGTGTTCGCCCACAACGTCGAAACCGTCCCAAGGATCTTCAAGCGGATCCGGCCCGCGTTCCGCTACGAACGCTCCCTGGACGTCATCACCCAGGGCCGGACCCACGGCATGGTCACCAAATCCAACCTCATCCTGGGCATGGGCGAAACCCGCGAAGAAATCAGCGACGCCCTCCGCGACCTGCACGAAGCCGGCTGCGACCTGATCACCATCACCCAGTACCTGCGCCCGTCCGAACGGCACCTGCCCGTGGACCGCTGGGTCAAACCCCAGGAATTCCTGGACCTGCAGCACGAAGCAGAAGAGATCGGCTTCCTCGGCGTCATGTCCGGGCCCCTGGTCCGCTCCTCCTACCGCGCCGGCCGGCTCTGGGCCACCGCCATGCGCAAAAAAGGCCGCGACATCCCCGCCGAACTCGCCCACATCGCCGACGGCATCCAGGACTCCGGCACCACCCGCCAGGAAGCCAGCAGC
>NZ_VAHN01000043.1 GCF_005796205.1 Pseudarthrobacter sp. NamE2
GCCCTGGTGGGGTTGGCGCAGCCGGGCCAGTTCGGCGGCGACGTGTCGCACCTGAACCTGCACAAGACGTTCTGTATCCCGCACGGCGGCGGTGGACCCGGCGTCGGACCCGTTGCAGCCAAGGCGCACCTGGCACCCTTTATGCCCGGCGACGCAACCTCCTGGACCGAGGGCAATGATGTTCCGATTTCAGCCTCCCGTTTTGGGTCGGCCGGTGTGCTGCCGATTTCCTGGGCGTACGTGAAGCTGATGGGCGGAGAAGGGTTGACCGAGGCGACAAAGTCCGCGCTGCTTGCCGCGAACTACGTGGCGTCCCGCCTCGATGAGTACTTCCCCGTGCTCTACACCGGCGAGGACGGGCTGGTGGCGCACGAGTGCATCCTGGACCTGCGCGAACTGACCGCCAGGACCGGGGTCACCGCCGAGGATGTGGCCAAGCGCCTCATCGACTTCGGCTTCCACGCCCCCACGCTCGCGTTCCCCGTGGCGGGCACGCTGATGGTGGAGCCCACCGAGTCCGAGGACCTCGCCGAGATCGACCGCTTCATCGAGGCGATGATCACCATCCGCAAGGAGATCGACCAGGTAGCCGCCGGGGACTTCACCCTCGCAGAGTCCCCGCTGCGCCGGTCACCCCACACGGCAGCCGCCGTCGTCAGCTCCGACTGGGACCGCGCCTACCCGCGCGAGCAGGCCGCCTTCCCCGTCCCCTCGCTGCGGCAGGACAAGTACTTCCCGCCCGTGGGACGCATCGACGGTGCGGCAGGCGACCGCAACCTCATCTGCTCCTGCCCGCCCCTTGAGGACTTCGAAAACTAAGGATTTCTGATGACCGAGAACTACACAGCTCTTTACGACGAGCACAAAAAAGCCGGCGCCTCCTTCACGGA
>NZ_VAHN01000044.1 GCF_005796205.1 Pseudarthrobacter sp. NamE2
GGATGCCCCCAATCCGGCCCGTGGTTGCCCCGCCGCGGAGCTCGTCCCTGCCCGGCTCCGGGCCAAGGTGCGGGGGTGGCGGGAACGCCGCCACCCTGACTCCATCGAAAAACGCCACCGCAAGGGCGTCGCGGACCGGCGGGTCGAATTCACCCCGGACCGTGACGGCATGGCCTGGATCGCCGCCTACCTCCCGGCCGACACCGCCCTGGCGATCTGGAACAGGACCACTGCCATCGCCCGCGGCCTGCAGGGACCGGACGAGCCCCGCACCCTTCCCCAGCGCAAAGCCGACGTCCTCGCCAACCAGCTCCTCACCCACAGGATTTCCACCCCGGAGGAAGACGCCAGGACTGGAATAGCCACAGCCTTCACCACCGAACCTGGAAAGGTTCCGACGCCACGGACCGAAGTCCTCGTCACCGTTCCCGTGTTCGCGCTCCTCGGGCTGACGGACGAACCCGCGGTGCTGGACGGGTACGGTCCGATCCCGGCTTCGATGGCGCGGAAACTCCTCGCCGGCGGCGCCGAATCCTTCCACCGGGTCCTGGTCGACCCGAGAGACGGGACGCCACTGGAAATCTGGCGCACCAGCTACCGGCTCACCAAAGCCATGAAGAACGCCCTGCAGCTCCGGGACGGCAGATGCACGTTCCCCGGCTGCAACAACAACTCTTTGGACAACGAAACCGACCACCTCAAAGCCTGGCAGTACGGCGGAACCACCGGGATGAGCAACCTGGCACAGCTCTGCCCCAAACACCATCACCTGAAACACAACAGCCGCTGGACACCAACCCCGGCCACGAAGAACGAACCACCCGGCTGGACCTCACCCACCGGCCGCCACTACCAGGCCGAACCACCCGACC
>NZ_VAHN01000045.1 GCF_005796205.1 Pseudarthrobacter sp. NamE2
CGGAGCAACGGAGAGTTCATCCACCGCAGACCAACCTGCCGGCCTTGCCGGACAGTACTCGGGCACCCAGTACGGCGACCAGTACAGCGAGTCATACCAGCCTGCCGGCGGTACCGTACCGCCTCCCCCGGTCCAGCTTCCGGGTCCGGCCACCACCACGGCAGGATACGACGGCGGCGCGCCCGGCAGCGGCTATGCCGAGCCCGCGCGTCCGGCCAGCCCGCTGGACAGCCCTCAGGTGGTGGAAGAGGAGCCCTGGTCCGGAAACCGGACAGCTGAGGACCCCCTGGGTGACCCCCGGCTTGCCGCTGATCCGCTGGATGATGATCCCCTCGCCCGCGACCGCCGTGCCGGCGGGCAGTCAGGCGGGCTCTGATGAGTAGCCAGATTCCGGAGGTGCCGCCGGGTGAGGCGCATCAAAAGGCCGATAACACGTCGCTGGGTGACCTGCTCGGGGAGGTGACCCGGGACCTGTCCACCCTGATGCGCCAGGAACTCGAACTGGCCAAGGCCGAAGCCAAGCAGTCCGCGACCCGGGCCGGGAAGGGCGGCGGCATGCTCGTCGGCGCCGGCGTCGCCGGGCACTTCGTCCTGGTGTTCCTGTCCCTGGCCCTGATGTTCGCCCTCGGCGCGCTAATGCCGCTGGGCTGGGCCGCGGTGATCGTGGCCGTGATCTGGGCCATCATCGCCGCAATCCTGGCCTCGATCGGC
>NZ_VAHN01000046.1 GCF_005796205.1 Pseudarthrobacter sp. NamE2
CACCCGCCAGGACGGGTCGTTGCGGATGTGCTCCGTTTCCCGGAGGAAGCGCGGGTCCGCGCCGGCGGCGATCTCGGCCCGGCGGGCACGCCGTGCCTGCAGCAGTTCCTGCCGCCGGGCGGCGGTGGCCCGGTGCAGCCTGGCAATGAAGGCAAGGGCGTCCGAGGTCAGCACCTCGTCCTGCCGGCAAACGGGCTGCGCGGTCATGGTGATGCCGTTGATGGTGAAGCTGTCGGTAAAGCTGTTCATCTGAAGTCTCCTTGAAGACGAAAAGGGAAGTTCGACGGCGGCCAGCGGCACCTATGGCGCGAAACGCGCAAAGCCGAAGGAGCGGTGATGCGGCAGCCTGCGTAAAGGGGCCCTGTGCCCGCCCCCGACCGAGTTCTACGAGGTCATGGGGCGGGCATGGGGATAGCAGGCAGAGCATTGCCGTTCCGAAGGCGAAGGTGACCGATCCGCCGTCGTAGGTTGTTAGTGGAACTGGCCTTCTTCGGTGGATCCCACCAGGGCCAGGGTGGACGCGTTCGGGTTGAGCGCGGTGGAGATGGTGTCGAAGTAGCCGGTGCCGACTTCGCGCTGGTGCTTGGTTGCGGTGTAGCCGCGGGATTCGGAGGCGAATTCCTTTTCCTGGAGTTCGACGTAGGCGCTCATACCTTCCCGGGCGTAGCCGC
>NZ_VAHN01000047.1 GCF_005796205.1 Pseudarthrobacter sp. NamE2
CCGGACGAGCTGTTCGGTGTAGGCGCGCATGAAGGGGGCGGTCATGGTCACCTGGGACCGGTCGGGGAGGACGAAGCGTGGGCCGCGGGTGCGGAAGTTTTTGATGATGGAGAAGATGTAGTCCCAGCGGCCGGCGTTCAGGCCGGCGGCGTGGTCGCGCAGTTCGTAGAGGATTTCCTCCATTTCGAAGGCTGCGGTGATGGTTTCGATCAGGACGGTGGCGCGGATGGTGCCCTGCGGGATGTTTAGGAGGTCCTGGGCGAGGATGAAGATGTCGTTCCAGAGCCGGGCTTCGAGGTGGTTTTCGATCTTGGGCAGGTAGAAGTAGGGGCCCTTGCCCTGGGCGAGCAGGCGGCGGGCGTTGTGGAAGAAGTACAGGCCGAAGTCCACGATGCCGCCGGCGATGGGTTCGCCGTCGATGATCATGTGCTTTTCGGGCAGGTGCCAGCCGCGGGGTCGGACCACGATGGTGGGCAGTTCGCCGGCGGGTCGGAGCTTGTATTCCTTGCCTTCGTCGGTGGTGAAGTCGATGCGGCGTTCCAGGGCGTCGGTGAGGTTGAGT
>NZ_VAHN01000048.1 GCF_005796205.1 Pseudarthrobacter sp. NamE2
GCGGACGAGTTGTTCGGTGTAGGCGCGCATGAAGGGGGCGGTCATGGTTACCTGGGCGCGGTCCGGGAGGACGAAGCGTGGGCCGCGGGTGCGGAAGTTTTTGATGATGGAGAAGATGTAGTCCCAGCGGCCGGCGTTCAGGCCGGCGGCGTGGTCGCGCAGCTCGTAGAGGATCTCCTCCATTTCGAAGGCTGCGGTGATGGTTTCGATCAGGACGGTGGCGCGGATGGTGCCCTGCGGGATGTTTAGGAGGTCCTGGGCGAGGATGAAGATGTCGTTCCAGAGCCGGGCTTCGCGGTGGTTTTCGATCTTGGGCAGGTAGAAGTAGGGGCCCTTGCCCTGGGCGAGCAGGCGTCGGGCGTTGTGGAAGAAGTACAGGCCGAAGTCCACGATGCCGCCGGCGATGGGTTCGCCGTCGATGAGCATGTGCTTTTCGGGCAGGTGCCAGCCGCGGGGTCGGACCACGATGGTGGGCAGTTCGCCGGCGGGTCGGAGCTTGTATTCCTTGCCTTCGTCGGTGGTGAAGTCGATCCGGCGTTCCAGGGCGTCGGTGAGGTTGAGC
>NZ_VAHN01000049.1 GCF_005796205.1 Pseudarthrobacter sp. NamE2
GGGCGAGGTCGAACATCGAGTAGTTCAGGGCGTGGAAGCCGGCCAGGGTGATGAACTGGAAGGTGAAGCCCATGGCGCCGAGTTCGCGCTGGAACTTGGCGATGGTGGCGTCGTCCAGGTGCTTTTTCCAGTTGAACGACGGCGAGCAGTTGTAGGAGAGCATCTGGTCCGGGAACTCGGCCTTGACGGCTTCGGCGAACTTGCGGGCCAGCTCCAGGTCCGGGGTGCCGGTTTCCATCCAGATCAGGTCCGAGTACGGGGCGTAGGCCTTGGCCCGGGCAATGCAGGGTTCGATGCCGTTGCGGACCTTGTAGAAGCCCTCGGCGGTGCGCTCACCGGTGATGAACTCCTGGTCCCGTTCGTCGACGTCGGAGGTGATCAGGGTTGCTGCCTCGGCGTCGGTGCGGGCGATGACGACGGTGGGGGTGCCGGCGACGTCGGCTGCCAGGCGGGCCGCGTTCAGGGTGCGGATGTGCTGCTGGGTGGGGATCAGGACCTTCCCGCCCAGGTGGCCGCACTTCTTTTCCGAGGCGAGCTGGTCTTCCCAGTGAAC
>NZ_VAHN01000005.1 GCF_005796205.1 Pseudarthrobacter sp. NamE2
GAACACCTAGTACGCTGCTTGGACAGACAGGCCGGTTCCCGCGAGGGAACCGGCCTGTTCCACGTCCGGACCTAGCGCTTGCCCTTTTTCCGCGAGCCCTTGCCGCGGCCCTTGTCCGGATTGGGCGCGTAACGCTGGGCCACCTTCGGCGCCGCCTTCTTGGTTGTGCCGCTGCGGCGGTCCGGTTTGGGCTCCTTCTTCGCCTTGACCGGCTGGGCTGAGGGCTGGCGCGAACTCTGCGCCGTCCGCCCCCGCACGATCCCGATGAACTCCTCCAGGACTTCGTCCGTGGCATCCGCCGGCCACACCAGCGCGATTCCGGTTCCCGGCGCGTCCGTCAGGCGCCGCGCCACGGTGTCTTTGACGTTGAAGTGCCGGGCAACGGACATGGGCAGGACGGCAAGCCCGGCTCCCGTGGCAACGATCTGGAGCACCGCCTCGGGCCCGCCCAGCGCGGCAACATCCAGGAAGGACTCCTGGTCCAGGTCCGCCAGCGCCACTTCCTCGAAGACAGAGATTTCGTGCCCCTTGGGAGCCACCACCACCGGCTGCTCCTCGTACAGCGGGATGACGCTCAGGCCCTCGCGCTCCACGGGGAGCCGGACAAACGCCATGTCTGCCGAACCGTTCCGGACCACCTCAACCCGAATGCCGCCGTCGTGCATGAACGCGGTGAGGGGGATGTCCGGCATCCGCTCTTCCCACCGCCGGATCCACTTCCCCGGCGTGACCCCCGCAGCGTACGCGATCCGGAGCGTCCGCGGCTGGTCCGCGGCAGCCTCAGGCTCGGGGGAAACGTCAGGCGGGGACTCGTTGGAGGAGGGCACGTCTTCACAGTACCGTCCGCCCGGATACCCTTGAAGCATGAGCTCTGCTAACTCCCAGTCCATGAAGCCGGCCACTGTTGCCAAGAAACTTGGCATCTACCTGCCCGCAACACCGCAGGAGTTCCAAGAATCAACCATCACCCGCGAGGAATTCGCCGAGCTCCAGGCCAACCCGCCGGAGTGGCTCGCCGAACTCCGCCGCAACGGCCCGCACCCCCGCCCGGTGGTGGCGCAGAAGCTGAATGTCTCCATCAGCGGCCTGGCTCGCGGCGGCGTGGACCAACCGCTGACGACGGCGGAAATCACCGCACTGCTGCAGGCTCCCCCGCAGTGGCTGGTAACCGAACGCGCCACGCATGCCGCAGTCCGCGCCGAAAACCAGCGCGTCAAGGATGAGGCCGCGAAGAAGGCAGCCAGCAAGTAAGGCGCAGCTCGCCGCTCAGTCCTGGTGCAGCTGCACGTAGTTGCCGCAGCCGTCGTTGAACACCGCGCTGACGCCTGACGGGTCCTCCGCCGGTTCGCCCCGGAAAACCACGCCCGCGTTGATCAGCCGGTCATACTCGGCCCGCACGTCCGGGACGCCGAACACAATGGCCGGGAGCCCGGCGTCGTAGAGGGCGTTCATGTAGTTCGCGCCGATCGGGTTGTCGCTGGGCTCCAGGAGCAGGCCCACGGACCCGCCCCCGGTGCCGTTTTCCGGCGTGGCCGGGTCCTTGATGATGTAGAGGTTGTACTCCGGCACGGCCATAAGCGTGTCGAAGCGCAGGGTGCCGGTGTAGAAGGCATGGGCGGCGGCGGGGTCCTTGACGTGGAGGCTGCACATTTTGATTCGCATGGTCCCCAACATATGCCCAGGCACCGACGAAAAGGGCGCTGGACCGGCCATTGACCACGGCCCCCCGCAGGGGTGCAATGGAAGAACCAGCCCGGCATCCCGCGGCCCGGGCACGTTTAAGGGCAGGAGCCACGCCATGTTTGAGGGACTGCTGCAGGGCGTTTGGGCACTCGTTCTCGCCGGGCCCGTGCTGGCGGCCAGCGTGGCCGCCACCGTCTTCGTGGTCCGCCGCCGCGTCCTGGCGCCTGCCGGCCGGCCCGAAGGCTCCGACCAGGTGTTCTGGGACCTCTTCCTGGGTGCCTGCGTGGCCGTTCCGGCTTTCCTGATCCCCACCCTTGTCTCGCCGTGGACGGGGCTGTTCCTGGGTGCGGCCGGTGCGGCTGCGGGCATTGCCGCCTACCTGGGCACTCCCCGTTACCTCGCGCGCCGTGCCGCGCGGCAGGATCTCCGGGAGCAGCAGGCGGCGCACCTGGCAGCCGCGGCGGCCCACGACGAACTGATGGCCCGGTGGCGGCGCTATGAGCTGGATCCGGCATGCAGCATCGACTACCCCACGCTCACGGATGTGCGGCTGCCCGAGACTTCCGCGCTCATCAAGGCGATGCGGACAGCGGACCAGTTGCGCACGGCTTCCCACCGGGGCTATCCCGACGCCGTCAGCCGCCTCGCTGATTCCCTCACCGCCGCGGAACGGGCGGCGGGCATTCCTGTGGAACAGGCATAGCCGCACGTTAAGGGGTGTGTCGGGGTGCTGGCAGGCTCCGCCGTGCCGGCGATAGCATCCACAGATGAAGCCACAGGATGTACCCGTACGCGACCAGTTCGGCCGGCTGCTGGAAGACCGCGGGGTCTGGCGGCAGGCCACCACCCTCGAGGCCGCCGGCGAACTGACCGCCCGCTGGCTGGAGGGCGGAAGTTCCTACCAGCCGGGGCACTTCGCGGCCGGGTTCGACGACGAGACGCGCCCTATCGCCGCCTCTTTGGCGGAACTCAACCGGAACGGCCTGTTCACCAGGGAGTCCCAGCCGGGGCTGCGGTCGGAGACAGCTGCGCAGCGTGAGTATGTCACCGGTTTCTGCAGCGCGGACTTGGCCGCAGAATTGCTGGCGCTGTCCACCCGGACGGAACTGGTGGTGGTGGCCCACGCGCCGGGCGAATCAAGCAACGCGGCCATCCCCGTGACCACGGCCGGAACGGAGGTCACCACCGTGCTCGGATCCAGCGAGAACCCCGTGGACGATGACCAGATCCGGGACTGGGCCAATGAAACCAATGACGCCCTGGCGTTGCTGCTCGCGGACTCCTGGTACCTGGAAATTTTGGACCCGGTATGGGGGCGCACTGGCGTCCTGCTGCCGGCAGTCCTCTCGGCATTGACCGGACGGGGGTAGCGGCGGCAAAAACGGAAGGGGGCGGGGCACCTGCCCCACCCCCTTCCCGATGATGGAGCTAAAGCTCCACCGTGCCGCTTTCGCCAACGCTCATCCGGCTGCTGGTTACCTTGGACTTCACCCACTGGAGCACGGTGGCGGCGGTGCCGCCGGGGCTGTGCCAATACTCGGCGGAGTCCGGATCGATGTGCAGCAGGCAGACCTCGGGGGTGTCCGGACCGTCGGGGAACCACGCCTCGACGGCCTGGTTCCACAGCTCATGGATCTTGGCCCGGTCCGTCACCACCTCGGCCGTGCCGGCCACGGAAACCCACTCGGTGTTCTTGCCGAAGGCGACGTTGACGCGGGAGTCCCGCCGGACATGCGCCACCTGGGAAGTGCCGAGGGCGGTGAAGAACCACATGTCGCCGTCGTCCTTGACCTCCTGGACGGCCAGCGGGCGGCTGACGAGCGCGCCTTCCTCGTTGATGGTGGTCAACATCCCGATCTTGGAATCGTTGATGATCTCCGTAACCTTGCTGATGCCCTTGGCGTCAGTCATGTCTCACCTCGCTTGTTTGCATAGGGGACGCTCCCCACGCCAGCCTATTAGTAAGCATGCTTATTTACCAGCGGCTTCGACTTATGCGGGAACGGCCACCTTTGCCAGCTCGGCGATGCGGGCAGCGGTCTGCCGGCCCATGCGGATGGCGCCGTCCACGTGCTGGTAGCCTTCGGCAGCGAGGTCCGAGGAGGACCAGTAGATGGGGCCGACAGGTGCCAGCTGGTCCTTGCCGTAGCGGTGCAGGCCGCCAAGGTCGTAGCTGGCGGCGTAGGCGCCGCGCGTCCATTCCTCCGAGCCCCAGTCGGACTCGTAGTAGACCTCGGGGTTCAGTGCCTCGTCGCCCAGGTAGCCGGCGATGGAGGCCAGGATGGCCTTTTTCCGGTCTTCGGGACTCAACTCGAAGACGGCGTCGGCCTTTTCATCCGAGACGAAGCCCACCAGGGTGCCGCGGGCATCGCCGTGGTTGGTGTTGTCGTACACCTCCTGGACCAGCGCGTCAGCGCCGAACCCGGTGCCGGACAGGCCCTTGTCCCGCCAGAACGGCGTGCTGTAGACGGCGTGGACCTTGATGACCAGGCCCAGGGACTGGTGCTGGTGCATCTGGTGCTGGCGGCGCGGAAGCGGCGGGTTGAAGGACACCCGGGAGTACAGGTTCGGGGGCACGGCCATGATCACGAACCGCGCGTTGACCGTGGCGCGGTCGGATTCCACGCTGACGCGGTGGCCGCCATCGGCGTCCGGCTCCCATGTGATGGTGCGCACCGGGGTGTCGAGGACGACGTCGTCGCCCAGTTCCTGCGCCAGCAGCAGCGAGACCTGCTGCATGCCGCCCACCACGCGGCGGTCCAGGATGAAGTCCTCATTGGTGAGGTTGGTAAAGGAACCGGCGGAGGCAGCCATCAGGACCGCCTGGAGCGCGGAGAAGGAATGGGCGGGCTTGGTGAGCATGCCGCCGGCAATGAACAGGCCGATGTTCTTGCAGGCCTCCTCATTGGGCGAGTTCTGCCGCAGCCAGTGGTGGAAGGAGATGGTATCCAGCTCGCGCGCCTTGGGGTGCGCCCACGGTTCGGTGGCGCCGACCTCCGCGGCGAGGCCATCCAGCAACGCAACCAGGCGGTCCATTTCGGCGGCCGTGGCCGGGTCCACCGGGAAGGTCTCGCCGGTGTAGCGGACGGGGATGCCGTCCGTGCCGATGTAGACGGACTCGCCCTGGCGGTAGCGCGGGTAGGTCTCCAGGTTCAGGTCCTGGAGCATCTCCAGGAGCGCGCTCTGGTCCGGCGAGACCCACTGGCCGCCGATCTCAAGCATTGCCCCGTCCACGGTCCCGGTCCAGGTGCGGCCGCCCACGCGGTCGCGGGCCTCCAGCACGGCGACGGTCAGCCCGGCCTTCTTCAGTTCACGGGCTGCAGTGAGCCCGGACGGACCGGCTCCAACGACCACGACGTCGCGGGTAAGGTTCAGCATGATGTCCTCTCTGGGGCCCCCTGGTGACGGGGACCACTAAATGAATGCCGTTCATTTATTCAAACTATAGCTGTTTGTGCGCGGGACGGGAAGTGCCCGGTGGAATAATGCTGGAGACCACCGAAGAAAGGGCAGGAATGCCGGCAGTATCAGCCGAAAAAGGACGGACCGCGGGGAACGCCGTCGAAACACGGCGCCGGAGGGCGGGCCGGCCGTCCGCGGCGGTTCTGGACAAGGCCGGAATTACGACGGCGGCCCTCGAGTTGATCAGCCGGAAGGGCTATGACGGACTCACCATGGCGGCGTTGGCCAAGCTGCTGGACGTGGCGCCCTCCGCCCTGTACAACCATGTGGCCGCCAAGCGGGACGTCCTGCTGCTGGTGGAGGACCATCTCACCTCGCTGGTGGACGTCTCGGCCTTCGGTTCCGCGCCTTGGGAGGACGCCGTCCGCACCTGGGCCTGGAGCTACCGGAACGTCTTCGCCGAGCACACCCCGCTGATTCCGGTGATCGCCGTCCTGCCGGTCACCGACGCACCGCAGACCCTGGCGATGTACGAGACGGTCAGCAAGGGCTTCCTTGATGCCGGCTTTCCTGAGGAGCGCATCGTGTCCGCCATCGTGGCGCTGGAGTCCTTCATCTTCGGGTCAGCGTACGACGTGACCGCGCCCGGCGACATCTTCGAACCCGGTTCCATGGCCGACGCCAACCCCTACTTCACCGCGGCAGTACGCAGCTCCGCCGGGCAGCCCGGCTCTACCGGAGAGGAACGGGGCAAGCCTGCCGACACCGCGTTCAGCCTGGGCCTTGAGGCGCTGATCACCGGATTGGGATCGCTACGGAACCAGGCCGGCTGACCTGCCCTCTACCGCGTTAGTCATTGCGGTCGTCGTGGTCATCACGGTCGTCGTGGTCATCGCGGTCATCGTGATCGTCATCGTCGTCCGGCTGCCGGTCCTCATCCCGGTCCCGGGAGTGGGGCTCCTCCTCCGGCCCGGAATCCCCGGAATCGGTGGGGGCAGGCGCCGGAGCAGGAGCGGCAGTGGTTTCGCCTCCGCGCACGGGCGGTTCCTGCGGCGGCTCTGCCGGGCGCTGGGCCGCGGGTCCCTCCACAGCGGCAGGAGCTTCCGTGGGCGCGGCCGGAGCTGTTGGAGCGTTGTCTGCACCCGCTTCCGCAGCCTTTCGGGCGGCCTCTTGTTCTGCCCTGGCAGACTCTTCCCCGGCGTTCCTCTCGGCCTCTTCTTCGGCTTTCCTGGCGGCCGCCGCCCTGGCCCGCTCTGCGGCAGCCAGCTGGCTGGCGCCGACGTCCGCCGTCGGCCTGTCACTGGTGCCTGATGCAGCCATCGTCCCGGCCGTCGCGGTGGCAGGCGGCAGGACGCCAGGATCGGTTGCTGCGCCGCACGCCGTAGTGGCGAGCAGCGCAAAGAGCATGCCAGTGGCCAGCAGACTGTTTCTGCGCATGGAAAAACAAAGCCTCTTCGTGGAAGTGCAGCACGGCAGGTCCCGTATTCGGTCCTGCCCGGTCACGGCCGGCGAAGTGCAGCAGGGGCACCGCCAAGGGGCATATCACACGCTCAGGCGCTGTCCGCGCTTCCCCGGGGCGTGTGCGCTGGCCGGTGACCTAAACGTTACATTGCTGCGACCGGAACAGGCCAATCGGTAAGTCTGGCCAGCTAGTCCTCGGCGGCGGCAAGCTGGCCGCAGGCCCCGTCGATCTCCTTGCCGCGGGTATCGCGGAGGGTGCAGGGAACCCCTGCATCCCGCAGCCGAGCGATGAACTCCTGCTCTACCGGCTTGTCGGAGGCAGTCCAGATGGAGCCCGGGGTCGGGTTGAGCGGGATAGGGTTCACATGGACCCAGCCGCGGCCGCGCTGGTTGAGCTTCTTGCCGAGGAGGTCGGCACGCCACGCATGGTCGTTCATGTCCTTGATCAGCGCGTACTCGATGCTGACCCGCCGGCCGGTCTTGCGGTAGTAGTCGTAGGCGGCGTCGAGTGCCTCGTCCACTTTCCAGCGGTTGTTCACCGGGATCAGCTCATCGCGGAGTTCGTCGTCGGGAGCGTGCAGGGACAGCGCAAACGTGACGGGCAGGTCCTCATCCGCAAGCTTGCGGATGGCGGGAACCAAGCCGACTGTGGAGACGGTGATGTTCCGGGCGGACATACCCAGGCCTTCGGGCGCGGGGTCCACGAAGCGGCGGAGGGCAGCCATCACGCGCTTGTAGTTGGCCAGCGGCTCGCCCATACCCATGAACACGATGTTGGTGACCCGCTCGTCGTCGTGCTCTTTGGGGCCCAGCTCGCCGGCAGCTATGGCGCGGTTTGCGGCAACCACCTGGTCAACAATCTCCGCCGTGGACATGTTGCGCGTAAGGCCGGCCTGGCCGGTGGCGCAGAAGGGGCAGTTCATTCCGCAGCCGGCCTGAGACGAGACGCAGAGGGTGATACGCCCGGGGTAGCGCATCAAAACGGACTCCACCAGGGCGCCGTCGAACAGCCGCCAGAGGAACTTGATGGTGTCCCCCTTGTCGCTGCGCTGCCGGCGGACCTCCGTGAGCAGCGGCGGGAACATCTGGGAGGCCAGTTCCGCGCGGCCTGCCTTGGGCAAGTCGCTCATACGCTCCGGGTCCACGGTCCAGTGCTGGAAGTAGTGCGTGGAGAGCTGCTTTGCCCGGAAAGCCGGGAGTCCCAGCTCCTTCAGTTTCTCGCCGCGCTCGGCCAGGTTCAGGTCTGCCAGGTGGGTTGGCGGCTGCTTGACGCGCGGGGAGGCGAACTGGAGCAGCGGCCTGCCCTCGGCAGTTCGCGCCTGCTCCCAGCCCTCAGCAGCCGGGCGGACCTGCATCCGGTTGCCATCGGCGGTTTCTTGGCGCGGGGAAGTTTGGGAAGAAGAAGTGGGGGAAGCCATCCCCTCTATCATCCCACGCCCGGCAATGCACAGCAGTATGGAATTCCTCACTTCAGCGTTACTTGTAATACAAGTTTGCTACTTGTAGCTTAGGAGTGCCGGCGAAGCAGCCCGGCAGAGCCTTTAGGAGAATCCATGAGCACCGTCGATCTGGTCCGGCACGTCAAGCTGTCCACCGCCCGCCTTCCCCTTGCCGTTCCCATCAGTGACGCCAAAGTGTTCACCGGCCGGCAGAAGCCCATGACGGAAGTGGTCTTCCTCTTCGCTGAGATCACAACCGAACAGGGCCACACCGGGCTCGGCTTCAGCTACTCCAAGCGGGCCGGCGGTCCGGCGCAGTACGCCCATGCCAAGGAAGTGGCCGAAGGCATCATCGGCGAGGATCCCAACGACATCGGCAAGCTCTACACCAGACTCCTCTGGGCGGGGGCGTCTGTGGGCCGTTCCGGCGTCGCCACCCAGGCCCTTGCGGCCATCGACATTGCGCTCTACGACCTCAAGGCCAAGCGGGCCGGGCTCCCCCTGGCCAAATTGCTCGGTTCCTACCGCGACTCCGTCCAGACCTACAACACCTCGGGCGGTTTCCTCAACGCCAGCCTCGATGAAGTGAAGGCCAACGCCACCCGGTCCATCGAAGAGGGCATCGGCGGCATCAAGATCAAGGTAGGCCTTCCCGACACCAAGGAGGACCTGCGCCGCGTGGCGGGCATCCGCGACCACATCGGCTGGGACGTGCCGCTGATGGTGGACGCCAACCAGCAGTGGGACCGCGCCACGGCGCTCCGGATGGGCCGGCAGTTCGAGGAGTTCAACCTCATCTGGATTGAAGAACCCCTGGACGCCTACGACTTCGAAGGCCACGCCCACCTCGCCCAGGTCCTGGACACGCCTATCGCCACCGGTGAAATGCTCGCCTCCGTCGCCGAACACAAGGGCCTGATGGCGGCCAACGGCTGCGACATCATCCAGCCGGATGCCCCGCGCGTGGGGGGCATCACCCAGTTCGTGCGCCTTGCAGCCCTCGCGGACGAGCGCGGCCTTGGTTTGGCACCGCACTTCGCCATGGAAATCCACCTCCACCTGGCCGCGGCCTACCCGCGTGAGCCCTGGGTGGAGCACTTCGACTGGCTCGACCCGCTGTTCAACGAGCGCCTGGAAATTAAGGACGGCCGGATGATCGTGCCGGACCGCCCGGGCCTGGGGGTGAGCCTCAGCGACCAGGCCCGTGCCTGGACCACGGATTCGGTGGAGTTCGGCGCGTAACCTAGTTTCCATGAGCCGGAACCTCACCGCTGACCTTGCCGCCGACCTCCGCACCCGCATCGTGGACGGTGTCATCCAGCCTGGTGAGAAGCTGCCCAGCGAAAACACGCTGATCAGTGCTTTCGGTGTCAGCCGCACCGTGGTCCGCGCGGCCCTCACCCGGCTCCAGGCTGAAGGGCTCGTGGAAACCGAACGCGGCCGCGGCAGCTTCGCGCTCACCCCTCCATCCGACGGGCCCTCGGCAGGGCCGGGGGCCCGTCCGGTAGCCACCACCGAGGACCGGCTCCACCTGCTCGAGTTCCGCATGGGCGTGGAGTCGGAGGCAGCGGCGCTGGCTGCACGCAACCATACCGACCGCCAGCTTCGGGCGGTCAACGCAGCCCTGGAGGAGTTCACCACCAGCGGCGGACATCCCGCGCACGCCATGAAGTCCGACTTCGAGTTCCACCGCGCGGTGGCCCTCGCTTCGGGCAACCCCTATTACTCCGACTGCCTGGCCGCCCTCGGGCAGACCATGATCGCCATGCCGCGCACCCGCCTGATGACCGGCGTCGAGCATTACGCCCGCGACCACTTCGACCAGGTGGTGCAGGAACACCGCTCCATTGCCGATGCCATAGCGGACGGCGACGCGGCAGCGGCGGCGGCAGCCATGCGCAGCCACCTGGCAAACTCCCGACGGCGGTTCAAGGTTTCCGCACGCACGTCCAACTAGCAACACATAAGGAGCGTTGTACTTGGCCTGCAGCCGGGAATGCAGAAGGGCCCCGGTCCTAAGACCGGGGCCCTTCATCTGCGTGCGCGAGGGGGGATTTGAACCCCCACGCCCTTTCGGACACTGGCACCTGAAGCCAGCGCGTCTGCCGTTCCGCCACTCGCGCGCAACTTCTTCCACTCAGCTGCGGCCGGCTCCCCGACCGCCGCCTTGTAAAAGCAGCGAGATCAAGCATAACGGACACTTGCCGCAAAACACCAATTGAGCCCCGGAGCACCCTCCGGACCCTGGGCATCAGCGACTGAAACCGGATCGTTAGGTCGGCGGGAACCGGCCGAAAACCGGGCTTTACGGCGCAGGAAAGCCGAACTTTTCCGGGCGGCGGGCCGTTGTGGATTAAGGTCATTCACAGGCCTGCCCAGTAGTATCGGATGTAGGCGCGGCTGCTCTTGGCAGGCGCACGGTCGAGTTGTGAACTGCACCGCAAGGAAAGTTCCGGAACGAGAACTGCCCCGGAGCCGGGGGGAAAGGAGAAGAACCATGGGCCTGCTGGACAAAGTTGAACGCGGCATTGAAAAGGCTGTCCGGGGCGTCTTCTCCACCGGCTCCAAAGCCCAGGTCGAACCCGTGGAAATCGCCAGCCGGCTGCGGCGCGAAGTGGACCACAAAGCCCTGACGGTCACCACGGGCCGAACCCTGGCCCCCAATGTCTTTGACGTCCAGCTCAGCGAAGATGACTTCCGCCGTGCCCAGGAATGGGGCACCCCGCTTGCCGAGGAACTCTGCGACGTCGTCATCAACCACGTCCGCAGCCAGGGCTACACCCTGCAGGGCCCGGTACGGATCTCCTTCCGCCGTGAGACTGAACTGCGGGCCGGCGACTTCGAAATCCAGTCCTCCACGGAGAAGTCCGGAGGTGCAGCCGCCGCCCCGCCTGCCCGGCCCAACGTTCCGGCAGCCCCCAGCCGCCAGCCGGTCAGGCTCCAGCCCGTCCTGGATATCGACGGCCAGCGCTACTCCCTCAACGCCCCCTCCATCGTGCTTGGCAGGTCCTCGGAGGCCGACATCCACGTGGAAGATACCGGGGTATCCCGCCGCCACCTGGAAATCCGCACCGCCAACGGCGCCTGCAGCGCCGTGGACCTGGGTTCCACCAACGGAAGCTACGTCAACGGACAGCGGGTTTCCGGGAGCACCGAACTTACCGACGGCTCCACCATCACGATGGGACGGACAAAAATCATCTTCCGCCTGCTCCCTGCCAGCCCTGGCGGCCGCGCATGAGCGATCTGACCATCACCGCGCTGCGGTTCGGCTTCCTGCTGCTGCTCTGGGTGCTCATCTTCAGCATCGTTTCCGCCATGCGGCGGGACCTCATGGTGGGCCGCAAGGCCGCTTCGGGGGCGCCCACCGCGCGGCAGATCCGCAGGAACCCCGAACTCGCCGAGGCGCCGCCGCAGCCCGTGAAGCAGCAGGCGCGGCAGCTTGTGGTGGTCGAGGGGCCGCTGAAAGGGACGTCGGTCCCCCTCGCCGCCAGCCCCATCCTGCTTGGACGCGCCCAGGAAGCCACCCTGGTGCTTGAAGACGACTACGCCTCCGGCCGCCACGCCAGGCTGTTCCCGCAGGGCAGCCGCTGGTTCATCGAGGACCTCGGTTCCACCAACGGAACCTACCTCGGGGACCAGCAACTGACCCGTGCCCTCCCCGTTGAGCCAGGCGTACCTGTGAGGATCGGCAAGACGGTCATCGAATTGAGGCCATAAACCATGGCCGCCCCCGAGAACACCGCAAACGGGCAACAGCCCGCGCAGCGGCCCCTCATCATGCGCTTCGCGGCGCGGTCCGATGTGGGCCGCATCCGGTCGAAGAACGATGACTCGGCCTATGTGGGACGCCACCTTGCCGTTGTGGCAGACGGCATGGGCGGGCACGCGGGCGGCGACGTCGCCTCCGCGGCCACCGTCCTGGACATGATCCACCTGGACCGGACGGACTACGACGGCGACGCCGGCACTGTCCTCGCGGACGAGATCCAGACAGCCAACTCGCTCCTCTCCGAACTGGTGCACATCAACCCCAAGCTTGCCGGGATGGGCACCACCGTCACCGCCCTCCTGCTGGCCGAGGGCAAACTGCACTTCGCCCACATCGGCGACTCCCGCGCCTACCTCCTTCGGGACGGCGAGTTCAAGCAGGTCAGCGTGGACCATACCTTCGTCCAGCGGTTGATCGACGAGGGCCGGCTGAAACCCGAAGAAGCCGAAAGCCACCCGCACAAGAACGTCCTGATGCGCGTCCTGGGTGATGTGGACGCGAGCCCGGAGCTGGACCTGGACACCCTGGACGTGAAGCCGGGAGACCGCTGGCTCCTCTGCTCCGACGGCCTCAACTACGTGGCCGGGCATGCGGTGGAACGCACCGTCAAGGAGACCAGCGACCTTCGCGAGTGCGTGGAAACCCTCGTGGAGCTGACTTTGGAGGCAGGTTCGCCGGACAACGTCACCGTAGTGATGGTGGAGATCGTCGAGGAAACGCCCGACGACGTCAGCACCGCCTCCGTCGAGGTGGTTCCTCCGGTAGTGGGCACCAAATCCGCTGCCGCGGTTGCTGCGTCTGCTCCCGCCGCCGAACCATCAAAGCCCGCAAAGGCCGCCGCCGATGCGGGCAGCACTCCCGCCGGTGACGACGCCAAGGACAGCAGCACCAAGACTCCCCCCGCAGAGAAGGACGGCGCATCCCCGGATCCTGCCGCTGGGAAGTCTGAGTCCAACCCGGGCGAACCAGGTGCCACCGATCCCCACCTCGGGGAACACCTCACCGCCGAAGTCCTGCGGGAAGAGCTTTCTTCACGCCCCCACGAACTGGTTGGCGCCGCGGCCGCGGCCGCCGAATCGGGCTCCATTCCCACCATTGCCGGCCGGACGGTTGCCCGCCGGGCGGCAACCCTCCTTACCCACAAGGCAGAGCCGCAGAACGGCGATGACGACGAGACCCTGGTTCCGCTGAAACCCCGCCGCTGGGTCACCTGGTCCATCGCTGCCGCGATACTGGTGGTCCTCACCGTCGGCCTCTGGGTGGGCTACGCCTGGACCCAGACCCGCTACTACGTCGGTGAATACGATTCCCGGGTCGCCATCTATAACGGCGTTTCCCAGCGGCTCGGCCCGATCCAGCTCTCCAGCCTTGAAGCGGTAACCGAAATCCGAATGGACTCACTCCCGCCGTTCTCGCAGCAGCGGGTGCGCCAGACTGTCCCCGCCAACGATCTTTATGACGCCCAACGCATCGTCAAGAACCTTGAGCTCACCGGCACCACGTCGCCGGAAGACGAATGCCCCACGCCGACTGCTTCGGCAACCGCGCCGGCGCCGGCTCCCTCACCTGCTGATCCCGCTTCCCCTCCGGCCACGGCTCCCCCGGCCGCCGCCGCAGCAAGCCCTTCCCCCTCACCCACTCCCACCGTCACCTGCGAGGGGGGCTCATGAGCCAGCTCAGCACCGTTCCCAAACCCCGCCGCAACGTGGAACTCGCGTTGCTCCTGCTGGCCCTGGCCGTCGGTATCGGCGCGAACATGCTGGTGGGCGTGGACCAGGAGAAGGCGTTCGACTCGGACTTCTGGTTCCAGTCCAGCCTCCTGGCGGTGGCTGCCCTGGTGTTCCACGGTGTCCTCCGGTTCCGCGCTAAATATGCCGATCCGGTAATACTTCCGCTCGTGGTCGCGCTCAACGGCATTGGGCTGGCCATGATCCACCGCCTCGACGCACCCGGTGACGATACCGGAAACAACCAGCTGCGCTGGACGCTGATCGCCATGGCGGTTGCCATTGCCGTTATCTGGTTCCTCAAGGACCACCGGATCCTGCGCCGGTTTACGTTCATCTCCCTGGCCGCCAGCGCCCTGCTGCTCATCCTGCCCCTGGTGCCGGGCATCAGCGCAGGCGAGATCCTCGGCGCCCAGGTGTGGATCCGGCTCGGGCCCATGACCTTCCAGCCCGGCGAAGTCGCCAAGATCACCCTGGCTATATTCTTCGCCGGGTATCTATCCTCCAACCGCGACCTCATCCTGCTGGCCGGCAGAAAGATCGGCCCCCTCCAGTTCCCGCGCTTCAAGGACATGGGCCCCATGATCACGGCGTGGCTGGTAAGCATCGGTGTGCTCATCTTCCAGCGCGACCTGGGCTCCTCCATCCTGTTCTTCGGCCTGTTCATTGTGATGATCTACGTGGCCACCAGCCGGATCAGCTGGGTTGTGATCGGCCTGGCCCTCATTGCCGGCGGCGGCTTCGTTGCAGCGCAGGTGTTCTCCCACGTGGAACTGCGCATCTACGGCTGGCTCAACGCCTTCACTGAAGAAGTGTACGGGCGCTCCCCGGGCGGCAGCCTGCAGATCGTGCAGGGGCTCTTCGGCATGGCTAACGGCGGACTGGTCGGCACCGGACTGGGGCAGGGCCGTCCGGACCTGGTCCCCTTCGCGAACAGCGACATGATCATCGCCTCCCTCGGCGAGGAACTGGGACTGATCGGACTCTTCGCCATCGTCCTGATGTACCTCCTGCTGTTCACCCGCGGCTTCCGCGCCGCACTGGGCACCCGCGACGCCTTCGGCAAACTCCTTGCCTGCGGCCTGTCCTTCGCCGTGGCGCTGCAATGCTTCGTGGTGATCGGCGGCGTGACGCGGTTGATTCCACTGACCGGCCTCACCACACCCTTCCTTGCGGCCGGCGGCTCGTCGCTGCTGGCCAACTGGATCATCGTGGGGCTGCTCCTGATGATCTCGCACACCGCCCGTGGCCCCGTGGACACCACACCGTTGCCACCGGCCAAGGGATCCGAAGCAACCGGCATTGATACTCCTACCGAGGCGGTGAAGCATCTGTGAACCAGGCAATACGGCATTCATGGGTGGCGGCCATCGCCATGTTCGCCCTCATTTTCGGCGCGATCAGCTATGTCCAGGTGATCGGCGCCGATGAGCTCAAGGCGAACCCCTGGAACCAGCGCGCCGTCCTGCAGAACTTCTGCAACGACCGCGGCGCCATCATCGTCGGCGGATCCGCCGTGGCGGAGTCCGTGGAGAGCGGCTCGGAGACCTGCGCTTTCCAGCGCACCTACCCGCAGCCGGAACTGTACGCCGGCATTACGGGCTACTTTTCCCAAAACTTCGGCGCCACCGGCCTGGAACAGGCCATGGGAGCCGAACTGGCAGGCAGCTCGGACCAGCTCTTCCTCGACCGCGTGGGACAGCTGTTCCTGGGCAACCAGCCCAAAGGCGCGTCGGTGGAGCTCACCATCGACCCCGAAATACAGCAGCTCGCCTACAGCCTGATCCCGGACGGCCAGCGCGGCTCCATCGTGGTCACCAACCCGAAGACCGGCGCAATCCTGGCCATGGTGTCCAAGCCCTCCTACAACCCCAACACCGTTGCCACTCAGGACCTGGGGGCGGCACAGGCCAGCATCAACGAGCTGGTCAAGGTGCCCGGCATCAACCTGAACCAGAACGTCAGCGGGCCTACCGGCGAACTGCTCGCCCCTGGTTCCGTGTTCAAGCTGGTGGACACCGCTGCCGCGCTGGCCTCCGGAAAGTACAACGCGGACAGCGAACTGCCCAACCCCGCCGAGATGCCCTTCGAGGGCATCCAATACCGGCTGCCCAACTACGCCGGCGGAAACTGCTACACCCGGGACACCGCCAGTTTCGCCTTTGCGCTGCAGCAGTCCTGCAACACCCCGTTCGCAAGCATCGCCCTGGACATCGGCCGCGACGCCATCGCCGAGCAGGCCGGGAAGTTCGGCTTCGGCCAGGACATGGGCGACCAGCTCAAGCTCGACTACGCCCGCGGCAACACCTTCCCGGATGACCTGGACGCACCCGGCCTGGCCCAGTCCGTCATCGGCCAGAAAGACGTCCGCGCCACCCCCCTGCAGGTGGCCATGATGACCGCCGCCATCGCAAACGACGGCGTCCAGATGCAACCCACGCTCGTCAAGGCCCTGCGCGCCCCGGACCTGCGCGTCATCGACGAACCACAGCCGAAACAGCTGCGGACCTCCACCACACCGGCGATCGCCAACCAGATCACCGACTGGATGGTCAGCGCGGTCAGCGAGGGCATCGCCAACCGCGCCGCCGTTCCGGGCGTCCAGGTGGCCGGAAAGACCGGGACCGCGGAACTGGGCAACGGGAGCAACAACTCGTGGTTCACCGGGTTTGCCCCCGCAAACAACCCGCAGGTGGGGGTCACGATCGTCATGGAGGGCGTGGACATCACCACCGGGGCACAGCTGACCAGTCCGAACGCGAAGAGAATTTTTGAGGCGGTGTTGAATAAGTGAGGCCTACAACCGGAATCACCCTCGGCGGCAGATTCCAGCTGACCACGCGGATCGCGATTGGCGGCATGGGGGAAGTCTGGAAGGCAAAAGACCTCGTCCTGGGCCGCATCGTCGCCATCAAGGTGCTCAAGGAGGAATACACCGGAGACCCCGGATTCCTCCAGCGGTTCCGCGCGGAGGCCCGCCACACCGCACTGCTGAACCACGTGGGCATCGCCAATGTATTCGACTATGGCGAGGAGGAAGGCTCCGCCTACCTGGTCATGGAACTCGTTCCCGGCCAGCCGCTGAGCAGCATCATCGAGCACGAGCAGGTGCTGTCCCCGGACCGCACGCTCTCCATCATCGCCCAGACAGCCCGCGCCCTCGCCGTCGCGCATGCCCAGGGGCTGGTCCACCGGGACGTCAAGCCCGGCAACCTGCTGATCACCCCGGAAGGGCGCGTTAAGGTCACCGACTTCGGCATCGCCCGCCTCGCGGACCAGGTGCCCCTGACGCAGACCGGCCAGGTGATGGGCACCGCCCAGTACCTCGCGCCGGAGCAGGCCACCGGCCAGACCGCCACGGGTTCCTCCGACATCTACTCCCTCGGCGTGATCGGCTACGAGTGCCTCAGCGGGCACCGTCCGTTCTCGGGGGAGTCACAGATTGCCATTGCCCTGGCACAGGTCAACGATGCTCCGCCGCCGCTGCCGGAGAGCCTGCCCGCGCCGGTACGTGCCCTGCTGATGTCGATGCTGGCCAAGGATCCCAAGGACCGGCCCGCCAACGCCATCAAGCTCGCCGAAGCAGCGGAGGCGATCCGCAACGGGGACATCAGCGCGGCGCGTGCCGCGGTCCCCGGCATGCTGCTGTTCGACGACTCCACGGGCCCTATTACCGCCCCGGTTGATACAGCCACCGCGCCCACGGGTGTCATTGGCACCTCACGTGATTCCTCCCCAACACCCACGTCAGCTTTGCCTGTCCTCGGTGCCGGTGCTGCCGGTGCCGCCGCCGGGATGGCTGCGGGTGCTGCCGGTGCTTCCGCTGCGGGCCCGGACAGCACCCTGCAACGGGCAAACGCGATGGCCGCCGAGCGCAATTGGGTTCCAGAGGACACAACGTACGACGACGAGCCCTCCGACGAGCCTGAGCGCAAGGGGCGCAGCCCCTGGACCTGGCCCCTGATCGCCCTGATCCTGCTGCTCCTGTTCGCGCTGGTGGGTTTCTTCCTGAACCAGCGGGGCATTCTGTTCCCTTCCAACGACGCCACGTCCAGCCCGCCGTTGACCAGCCCGCAGACCACCAGCGCCACCCCCACCCGGACATCGTCGCCCACGCCGACGCCCACCCGGAATACGCCGACGCCAACGCAGGAACCCACACAAGTAACGGTCAACGTCATTCCGGCCGCATACCTGGGCAAGGACTACCGCCAGGTGCAGTCCGAACTGTCCAGCCTTGGCCTCACAGTCACAGTCGCGCCGCTGCAGACTAACGAGGCCGCCCCGAACCGCGTGGTGGGACTGAACCCCACGGGGCTGCTGCCCCTCGGATCCCCGATCACCGTGACCTATGCGGTTGCGCCCCCGGCTCCCACCACGACTTCCCCGCCGCCGCCGCCGTCGCCCACCACCTCGTCCGTGGCGGCGCCAACCGCGGAATCGCCCCTGCCCGACTGTGACGACGGCGAGCTGCCGGGCCTGCCGCCCACCTGTGCACCGTAACGCCAGGGCTGACAGTGAACGAGTACCCGCGCACCCCGATGCACCGTGAGGACAGCCTCCCGGTGGACAATCAGCGCGTCCTGAGCGGCCGCTACGAACTGGGCACCCTCATTGGCCGCGGCGGCATGGCGGATGTGTACCGCGGTATTGACGCCCGGCTGGGGCGGACGGTGGCCATCAAACTGCTGCGGCCAGACCTGGCCCGCGATCCCCAGTTCCAGGCGCGGTTCAAGCGCGAGGCCCAGGCGGTCGCGGCGCTCAACCACTCGTCCATCGTGGCCATTTACGACACCGGCGAACACCGGCTCCCGGACGGTTCCGGCGAAGACATCCGGGTGCCGTATATCGTGATGGAGTTCGTGGAGGGCAAGACCCTCCGCGAGCTGATCCGCACGAACAACGTCACCATCGGGCAGGCCATAGACTACTGCCTGGGTGTCCTGTCCGCGCTGGAGTACAGCCACAAGGCAGGAATCGTCCACCGCGACATCAAACCCGCCAACGTGATGTACTGCGAGGGCACCGACTCGGTGAAAGTCATGGACTTCGGCATTGCCCGTGCCATCGCCGATTCCTCCGCCACCATGACGCAGACCCAGGCCGTGGTGGGAACTGCCCAGTATCTTTCGCCGGAACAGGCCCGGGGTGAAACCGTGGACGCCCGGAGCGACCTCTACTCCGCAGCCTGCCTGCTGTACGAAATGCTGACGTCCCGGCCGCCGTTCGTCGGCGACAGCCCTGTGTCCGTGGCCTACCAGCACGTACGGGAGATCGCCGAGCCTGCCAGCAGCCTGAATCCGGATGTTTCCCCTGCCCTGGATTCAGTCCTGGCCAAGGCGCTGCAGAAGAACCGCGAGGACAGGTTCCAGGACGCCGCAGCCTTCCGCCGCGCCCTCCGTGCAGCACGGTCCGGCATTCCCGTGCCGGCCCTTCCGGTATCCGAGGCGCCAACGGACCCGAACGATTATGTGCCCGAGCCGGCTCCGGCCACGGAAGCTTATGCCGCCACAGGTGCAAGTTTCCTGGACGACGCCCCAACCGGCCGGATGCCTGCCGCCGGCACCTATCCGTCCGAGGGTGCCACAGCGGTAGCGGCAGTGCAGTCCGAGGACCCTGCGCCGAACGAGCCGCTGCCCTTGGGTTTTGCTCCGGAACGAGAGCGGACCTCCAGGCAGAACTCCCGCCGTCGTACCTGGATCGCCATCCTGGTGATCGTCACCCTGCTGGTCCTGGCCGGCGGCGGCCTGTGGCTCTTCAACATGGTGAACAGGCCCGCCCCGGCAGCGCCGAAGGTGGAAATACCCGTGGTGGCCGCCATGACTGAATCAGCGGCCCTGCAGGAGCTCTACAACGCTGACCTCAAACCGCGGATTGTGCGGAGCCAGAACGACACCGTCCCCAAGGGCATCGCGATCGGAACGGACCCCGCGGCCGGCGTCGCCATGGATCCCGAGTCGGAAGTAGTGCTGAATATCTCGGAGGGCCCGAGCGCGGTAAGAATTCCGGAAAGCCTGCCGGGGAAAACCGAGGCGGCGGCACGCGACATTCTGCGGCAGAACGGACTCGTAGGCGCGCCATCCACCACTACCGCCAACAGCGCAACAGTCCCGGCGGGCATTGTAATCACCACCAGCCCGGCCCCGGGCCAAAGTGTGTCCGTGGGAAGCACGGTTGAACTGGTGGTGTCCACGGGCAAGGTGGCGGTCCCGGAACTGCGCGGTCGTACCCGGGAAGAAGCCGAAGCCGCCCTCAACGAACTGGGGCTGGTACCCAATGTCATTGAAGTCGAGAACGGCCAGGTTGAAGCCGGGCGGGTGACCGACCAGAGCGACCCCGCCAACGCCGCGGTGGACCAGGGCAGGACGGTCAGCATCGTGGTGGCCAAGGCGCCGCCTCCGCCGCCGCCGTCACCCACGGCCACGGCCACGCCAACGCCGACGGCGACCCCCACCAAGAAGGACTAGGGTCCGGTACCCGCTACTGCTGGATGAGCGGGCTCAGCTTGGCTGCCCGCGCGGCCGCTCCGGCCATGCCCAGCGACTCAAGCCAGTTGCCCAGCATTTGGTAGCCGCCCTCGGTCAGGACTGATTCCGGGTGGAACTGCACTCCGCAGAGGGGTGCGGTTCGGTGCTGCAGGCCCATCACCACGCCGGACGCGGTCTGCGCGGTGACTTCCAGCGCGTCCGGGATCGTTTCGCGGACGGCGGCCAGCGAGTGGTAGCGGGTGGCCGTGACGGGGGAGGGGAGTCCCGCGAAGACGCTGGTGCCGATGTGCTCCACCTGCGACGTTTTGCCGTGCATCAGTTCCGGCGCATGGGTCACCTTGCCGCCGAAAGCTTCCGCCAGTGCCTGGTGGCCAAGGCAGACACCGAACATTGGCACGCTGTTTTCACCGCACCACTTGATCAGCTCGATGCAGACACCGGCTTCCGCCGGGTTGCCGGGGCCCGGGGAGATGAGGACGCCGTCGCGGGTGCTGGCCAGCTCGATGGCTTCGGCCAGCGTAACGTCGTCGTTGCGGACCACGGTGGTCTCGGCACCGAGCTCCTGGAGGTAGCCCACCAGTGTGTAGACGAAGCTGTCGTAGTTATCCACCACGAGGATCTTTTTTGAGGTCATGGCTGGCTTACTGCACCAATCGTTGAGTCAGTGAACTGGGTGTACTCGGACATCCACGGAAAAAGGAACTGGACCATCAATATTAGTGCCACGGCAATGAGTACCAGTGAGGTGACGATCCGCAGCCACAGCGGCCCCGGCAGGTGGCGGAAAATCCAGCCGTACATGCGCTCAGTCCCTTCCGGTCGCGGCCGCAACCTGCGCGGCGATCTCCTCCGGCGGTCCAGCGGAGGCCGGCCGCCAGCTGTCCAGCAGTGCGTAGGCGATGATACGTTCTTCCGCCCCGAAACGCGGGTTGCAGCTGGTCATGGTGAGGAATCTTTCCGTGGGGGTGACGCCCGGCAGGGTAGGCACGGGTTCCAGGACGTCAGTGCGGTCCGGCATCACAATCTGGTTGTTCCGGAAGACGTACACGTAGTACCCGTCCTTGGTCTGGACGTAGATTTTGTCGCCGGGCACCAGGGTGTGGATGTTGTCCAGCACGGCGCCGTGCGTCTGCCGGTGCCCGGCGACGGCGAAGTTGCCCACAGCCCCCGGCATCGCAGTGTTGGCGTAATGGCCCAGGCCCAGGGTGTCCAGGACATCGCTGGTGGTTCCCTGGACGATCGGCCTGGTGTAGTTGGGGCCAAACCGCGGGATGTACATGATGCCGATGGTCCCGGCATGGCCGGGGGCGGATCCCACCACAGGTTCCCCGAAGTCCCCGGTGGGTGCCGGTGCCGCTTCAGCGGGAGCGGCAGGCGCGGCGGAACCAAGGTCCTGCGCGAACTCCTTGATGACCTCGCTCTGCCTGGCATCCGATTCCACGTTGGTCCACCACAGCTGCCAGGCGACGAAGAGCAGGAGGATGATGCCCCCCGTGATCAGGAGTTCTCCGAGCACCTGGATGGTCCCGCGCAGGATTCCGACGCCGGCAGCCCGCGAAGCGGCGGGTCTCGCCTTCTCCTGCAATACCACGCGTTCTCCTCAGGGCGGTTCCGCCGGGCACCGGCGGCCCGGGAAGTCCGGCTAGAATTGGCTGCTAGTAAGCATCCAGACTTGACCAAGATCGCGCGGACCGCTGGCAATTTCCTCCTTGCAGGATATCAAGCCCGGGACGCCGAGCTTGACGCAGCCGCCAAGGAGAGCCAGTGCCAGAGTCAAAACCGCGCAAGAAGACTGCCAGCACCGCCGAGCCGGCTTCGCCCCAGGCCTACAAGCCGAACCCGGTGTGGTTCAAGCCCGTAATGTTCGGCCTGATGATCATCGGGCTGTTCTGGATCATCACGTATTACATCAGTGAAGGGCTTTTCCCGGTCCAGGCCTGGGGATCCTGGAACATCGTGGCCGGCTTTGGCATCGCCATCGTGGGCTTCCTGATGACCACGCGCTGGCGCTCCTAGCGCCTCCCCGCTGACAGCAGGATCCAGGACAGGGACGCCATGGTTGCTGACCCGGCTGTTTCCGTGGTGATAGGCGACGACGGCCTGGCCCGGCCCGTGTGGGCCGCGTCTGATCCGCTGCTGCGGGATTACTACGACCACGAGTGGGGCCTTCCCGTCACCAACGAACAGGGGCTGTACGAACGCATCTGCCTGGAAGGCTTCCAGGCAGGCCTGTCCTGGGCAACCATCCTGCGCAAGCGTCCCGCGTTCCGTGCTGCGTTCGAAAACTTCAACCCTGACGCCGTTGCGCTGTTCACGGATACAGACGTGGAGCGGCTCCTCCTGGACCAGGGCATTGTCCGGAACCGGCTCAAGATCCTCGCCACCATCAGGAACGCCAAGGCCACCCTCGCCCTGAGGCCGGAAGGCGGGCTGGTGGACTTCGTGTGGCAGTTCAAGCCCGCATTCACGCCACGCCCTGTACACCACCACGAGATCCCCACCCAGACGGAGGAATCCGTGGCCCTGTCCAAGGCCCTCCGCAAGAAGGGATTCGCATTCGTGGGTCCCACCACGATGTTCGCGCTCATGGAAGCGATCGGGATGGTGGACACCCACCTTGCGGGAAGCCACCGGCGCGGTTCGTCAGGGATCTGGCCGGAGCCATTTTACTAAGCGGTTTCCCCAACTGTTGGGAAAGTTATCCACAGTGTTGATAACCTGCGGATAACCATCGGATGGGCCGACAAAACGCCGGAACCGGCAGGAAAGCCGGAATCACATCCCCGGGATGCGTTTATTAACAGTGTGGAAGACGTTGTGGATAAACCTGCGACGTACTAAAGCTGGCCCGGCTCACCGGTCCCGGCGAACCGGGTGATGGCTGGTGATGGACACCCGGTTGAAGGCGTTCATGCTGATGGCCACCCAACTCACCACGGAAAACTCTTCCTCCGTGAGGCAGCCGCGGGCAAAGCCTTCTTCCTGCTCCCGGATCTCCTGGGCGGGCAGTTCGGTAATGCTCTCAACGAGGGCCAGGGCGCCCCGTTCCTTGTCAGTGAACAGGGCTGTATCGCGCCACGCAGGCAGCACAGCCAGCCGCTGCTGCGTTTCCCCGGCCTTGAGGGCATCTTTCACGTGGACGTCCAGACAGTACGCGCAGCCGTTGATCTGGGAGATCCGCACGTTGAGCAGTTCCAGCGTCTTTGCGTCGATCCCGGCGTCCGCTGCAGCTTCCTTGACCTTCAGACTCAGCCCGTTGATGGCCCGCCAAACGGCCGGGTGCTGCTTGTCCAGGAAGATGTGTCTGGTGGCGTTCAAGGAGGCCCTCCTGGGAAATTTGGCAAAAACAACGGCACCAGAAGCTTATCCACTTACCAACACCGCATTACCCACAAGTTATCCACAGTTGTGGATAGAAGTTGGCGATTTCCGCCCTTCAAACGCCCGGGTGCTGGCATGCCGAGGCAGCAAGCTCGTGGAACTACACCCTGGTCTCTTATTAGCAGTGTGCATAAAGGTGTTGAAAGACGCCCCGCACCTGCCCCCATCAGCCCCGTCAAGGGGGTGGCTACCGAGCTTTTCCACAAGATCGCCTCAAGCGTGGACTTTCTCCACTTAAACACAGGGGTTTCCCCAGAAGTTATCCACAGGTGTGGAGAACGTTTGGGGAAGGCACCGGCCGGACCGCGAGGATCCGCCAGTACTGTCCCCGAAGCGCACGAATAACAGAGGTGTAAGTTACCAACAGTGTGGAAAAGGGCTGTGGATAAAGCAAAACCCCGGCACAAGGCCGGGGTTTTCCAAGTGTCAGCGCGCGAGCCGTGCGGGCAGCTACACCGAGACGCGGATCCAGGCTGCCAAGGCAAGCAGGACAAGCACGCCGGCCAGTCCTGCCGCCTGGAGGACTCCCTGGCGCGGCCCCCGGGGAGTGTAGGCGAGGACCGCCGCGCACAGTCCGCCAGCCACCAGGCCGCCGAGGTGCGCCTGCCACGCGATTTGTGGGATCAGGAAGCCGATCACGCCATTGATCGCAATCAGTACCCACAGCTGCCGTGTGTCGCCGCCGCGGTGCCGCTGCACCAGGAGCATGGCGCCAAAGAGCCCGAAGATGGCACCGGAAGCGCCCACCACACCGTAGATGGGCATGCCCGGTTCATAGAGGGGGGTCAGCAGGAGGTAACCCACGGATCCGCCGATCGCGGAGATGAGGTAAAGGGCCAGGAAACGGATGCGTCCCAGCAGGGGTTCCAGTGCCTGGCCGAACACCCACAACATGTACATGTTGAGCACGATGTGCAGGATAAAGCCCTGTGAATGCAGGAACGCGGCGGTGAGCATCCGCCACGGCTCAAACTCGCCGTACCGGGGTTCGGCATAGATGTTGGCGAAGCCGAGGGTCTGGTACACGGCGTCGTTGGGGATGACCCACTGCAGGACGTACAGGATTGCACAGGCGGAAATGATGCCGAACGTTACGCGTGGCTTGCCCGTGGCAACGGCACCGCCATAGACCGTCCGTACTTCCGGCGTCGTACTTTTTGCGTCAGTGACGCAGTCAACGCATTGGAATCCGACGGCGGCCGCCCGCTGGCAGTCGGGGCACGCGGGGCGCCCGCACCGCTGGCAGCGCACGTAGGAGGGCCGGTCAGGGTGCCGGGGGCAAACCGGAACCTGGGCGGACGGCTCGGCCGACGGAATTCCGTAACTCATGGTGGGGTGTTTACAGCTGCTCGATGTCGATGCTGTTGATGGTGACGTCCTCTACGGGGCGGTCTCCCATGCCGGTGCGCACGCCCTCGATGGCGTCAACAACCTTCTTGGATTCCTCGTCTGCCACCTCGCCGAAGATGCTGTGCTTGCCCTGCAGCCAGTCGGTGGGGACGGTGGTGATGAAGAACTGTGAACCGTTGGTGCCCTTGCCCATCTGGATCCCGGCGTTGGCCATGGCGAGCTTGTACGGCTGGTTGAAGTTCAGTTCGGGGTGGATCTCGTCGTCGAACCGGTAGCCGGGGCCGCCGGTGCCGCGGCCCAGCGGGTCGCCGGCCTGGATCATGAAGTCCTTGATGATGCGGTGGAAGATGGTTCCGTTGTACAGCGGGGTGCCGGCCTTGTCCTCGCCGGTCTCGGGGTGGGTCCACGCCTGCTCGCCGGTGGCGAGGCCGATGAAGTTCTTGACCGTCTTGGGCGCGTGGTTGCCGAAGAGGTTAACCACGATGTCGCCGAGGCTCGTGTGGATGGTTGCTTTTGCAGTTGCGATGGCAGTCATACGGCCCATTCTTCCACGCCGGTCCCTGCCGGGTACGGCCCCGGCAGCAGTTCCGCGCTCGGTGAAATCGCCCTGAAATCCGCGGTGGGAATAGCCGGTAAAGACCAAGCCACGTAGGCTAACCACAGACCGTCACATTAATCGGGAGGTAGTTGTGAAGAAATCGGATCGTATTGCCCGTGACCTTGAACTGTCAGTCATCGGCGCCGTCGAGAATGCCAAGGGATGGGCAGCCCCCCGTGTGGAAGCAGCCGTGGACTGGGCCGTGCCCCGTCTCCAGCAGGGCCTGGACACAGCATCTCCCAAGATCCAGGCGGGCCTGAAGAACGCCGCGCACAACCTTGCAGACGGTGTAGCCGTTGTGACTCCCCGGATCCAGGACGGGCTGGCGCAGCTGGTCCCCAGGATCAACTACGTCGTGGAAGGCGCCTCGCCGAAGCTGCACGAGGCGCTGGACAAGGCAACACCGGTTGTCCTGAACGCCCGGGACCGCGTTGTAGTGGAGTACCTGCCGCGGCTTTCGGACCAGATCGGCACGGCGTCGGAAGCAGTGCACCGCACGCTGGAGAACACACCCGCCCGCGTGGACGCCGTCGCCCAGAAGCTCGGTGATGTGGGAATCGTCCACATAATCCAGGAACAGGCCCAGAACACCGGCACCCAACTGAAGGCAGCGGCAACGGAGGCTGGCCGCGCCGTCGGCATCCAGCTGGCACAGCCGGAACCGCCCAAGAAGCAGCGCGGCTGGCTGATCTTCGGGGTTGTTGCCGCCGCAGTGGCCGCCGGCGTTGCCGCCTGGAAGGCTTCCAAGCCGGTGGAGGACCCGTGGAAGACTCCGTCACCGGTCACCCCCAAGCCGGCGCCGGTTCCGGCGAGCACCGTTAATGACGTCAAGGACACTGCCGCAAGCGCTGCGGACAAGGCTGCCGATGCCACGGCCTCCGCTGCCGCCGTGGGCGCCGACGCCACGGCGGATGCAGCCGACACCGTCAAGGACAAGGTGGAGGACGCGGCTGACAAGGCAAAGCACGTGGCCGAAGATGCTTCGGAAACCACTGCCAGGCTCGCCACCGACGCAAAGTCATCCATTGGCAACGGGGACAAGGGCAACAGCCAGGCTTAGCCTCGTGAAAATATGCCGGAAGGGGTCCCGTTCGCTGAACGGGGCCCCTTCCGCCGTCTTCATGTTCTTTGCGCGGCCTGCCCGAAGGCCTTCTTTTCCTCCCGGGCGGCGCAGCGGTGCGATGCTAGATTTGAACTGATGTCAGCCGATCAACCTCTTGGGGATGCCTTGAACGACGCAGCCGAGCTGCCCCGCGTGTCCATTGTCATCCCGGCGTACAACGAGGAGAGCGTCATCCGGCAGTGCCTGATCGCTGCCATCTACCAGTCGGTTCCGGCGCACGAGATCATCGTGGTGGACAACCTGTCCAAGGACCGCACCGCAGCCATCGTCCGGCAGATGCAGCTCGAATACCCCGAAAGCCCCATACTCCTGCTGAGCCAGCACCGTGAACAAGGCCTCATCCCCACCCGCAACTTCGGGCTGGACAGCGCCACCGGTGACGTCCTGGGCCGCATCGATGCCGACTCTGTCCTTGAGCCGGACTGGGTGGAGCAGGTGCAGAAGGCCTTCCTGGACCAGTCGGTGCAGGCGGCCACGGGTCCGGTGGTCTACTACGACATGCCCATGCGCAGGTTCGGCCTCAAGGCGGACGACAAGATGCGCCAGCTTATGCTGAAACTCGCCAAGCACCAGTACCATTTCCTGTTCGGCTCCAACATGGCACTGCGCGCCTCCGCGTGGAATACCATCCGGTCCGAGACCTGCCGTGATGAAAAGGACGAGATGCATGAGGACATCGATTTGTCCCTGCACCTTGCGGACCATGACCTGAAAATCCAGTACTGCCCGCAGATGGTGTCCGGTATGTCAGCCCGCCGGCTGGAGGATTCCCCCCGGGACTACCGCTATTACGTTACGCGCTTTGACCGCACGTACAAGGCGCACAACGTCAAGAAAATGGCGTTGAAGGCGCCGATGGTGGTCTTCTTCTCGGTCTACTTCCCGGCCAAGATCCTCCGGGCCATCCACACGGTGAACACGGCGCAGCCCGTCCGGCGCGGAGGGCAGTAGTCCCTTCCTGGAACGGATCGGTCAGTCTGTTCCCAGCTCCGCCAGGCGTTCCGACGGCGGCTCGTCCCGGCGCTCCTCCATCCCGCGCCTTCCAGCCCTCCCGGGCTTCTGGCCCAGCACGACGACGGCGAGTCCCGCCAGGATGAGGCCGAGCCCGGCATAGGTGCCGGCTGGCAGGGTTTCCCCGAGGAACACCGCCGCGAGCAGTGCCGCGCCGGGAATCTCGAGGAGGATGATCATCGACACCAGGAGCGGGCTCATGGTGGCCAGCAGGTGATTGAACGCGGTGTGCCCCACCAGCTGTGCGCAGACCGTGATCGCTGCGATGCCCAGCCAGCCGCCCGCATCGAAGCCTGCGAGGGGCTGTCCCGCCAGCAGGGCCATCAACGCTACCAGGACCGCGCAGAACCCATAGCAAAGGGTGGTGTAGGTGCCCGTGCTCATGCTCTGGCGGGCCTTGCCCCCGGCCAGGGTATAAAGTCCGGCCAGTGCGCCGCCGGCAAGGGCCAGCAGGTCACCCAGCAGTGCCTCCGGGGACGATCCCATGTCGAAACCGGTGATGGCCACCACCCCGCCGAAAGCAGTGCCCAGGCCTGCCAGGACCTGCCAGCGGTGCCGGATACCGCGGAAGAGCTGGAACACGGCAATCCACGCGGACTGGAGGCAGACCAGCGCAGTGGCCGCCGCAACGGAAGTCAACTGCAGGGACGTGATGAAGCAGGCGAAGTGCAGTGCCAGTGCAACGGCGGCAACCAATGACCAGCGGAACTCGTAGCGGGTGATGGCTCCGAACTGGCGGGGCTGGCGGACCAGGGTGGGCGTGGCCATCACGGCTGCGGCAATCGCATTGCGCCAGAACGCGATGGCCAAGGCGGTAACACTCGTGGCGCCCAGCGTGGCTGCAATCAGCGGACCGGAGGAAGCAACGCCCAGGACACCCATTGCCGCGATGAAGAAAGTCACTGTTCAACCCTATGGTGCTTGGTGGCAGTTAATGGGCAAAGCAAAAGTCCCGGCCCGCGTTTCCGCGGACCGGGACTTTCCCATGGTGGAGGCAAGGGGACTCGAACCCCTAACCCCCTGCTTGCAAAGCAGGTGCGCTACCAATTGCGCCATGCCCCCATAAGAAGCAACCCGTCCATCTTACCCTAGAACCGAAGAACCGTTTACCAGCCTCCTGCCGGGTTCCGGGCTAGTCCACCGAGTCGGTTGACTTGCTCCAGACATCTTTCCGGGCTTCGGATTCCTGTGCCTTGCGGTAGACCAGGACGCCTGCGATTGCAGCTGCGATGACCAGCAACTTTTTCACATGCTCCCCGTTCCGGCTTGGCTGCGGGTTACCCCGGCCAGGCCTTCCTTTGAACCTGCACAGGTTCCGTGGGCGTACCAGGACTTGAACCTGGGACCTCTTCGTTATCAGCGAAGCGCTCTAACCGCCTGAGCTATACGCCCCGATGCCTCATCGGGCCGAGACATGACTCTACAGCACATCCCGGCCCGATCTCAAATCGGCGCTTTCCGCGGGTCTGGGGCCGGCGGAAGCGGGTCCTAGTCGTCGGTGAGCGTGACCCCGATGCCGCCCACCAGGGTGGCCGAGATGTTGTACAAGACCGCGGAGAGCATGGACAGCGCGGTCAGCAGTACCACATTGACCACGGCGATGATGGTGGCGAAGGATGCCACCTGCCCCAGCGACGCCACCTTCTTCAGCTCGAAGCCTCCACCCTCGGTGCCGGCCAGGGTGCCGAGCAGGCTGTCCACCTGGTCGAAGATGCCTGTGAGGTCGAGGACAGTCCACAGGACGATGGCGGCCACTACGGTGACGATTCCCAGGGCCACGGAGAGCAGGAAGGCCATCTTCAGGACGGACCAGGGGTCCACCTTGCTGACCAGCAGCCGCGCACGGCGCACTTTTGCCTTGGGTGCCGGCTTGACCAGGCCGGGGGCACCCGGCGCTGGCGCACCTGCGGGACGCTGTCCTGCGCCGGCGGGGCGGGGGCCCTGGGCGGGCCGCTGGCCCGGCTGCCCGGGGGCCGGCCGTTCGCCCGCGGGGCGCTGGCCGGGAACAGCCGGACGCTGCCCCGGCGCGTTGGCGGGTGCCGCGGGACGCTGCTGCGGACGAACGGGGGCGTTCACACGGGGTGCAGCCGAAGGCCGGTTTCCGTCGGGAACAGTGGTGTTCGGCTTGGGAAATGAGTCGGAATTACTCACTCGTTACCTCCGTGGTGTCTTCGTTCGGCCCAGCGTCGCCCGAGGCGTCCTCTGACTCAACGGCCGGTGATTCTTCTGCCATTCCTGGCTCGGCGGATTCCCCAGTGGTCCCGCCACCTTCAGCCAACGTTACGTCATCGTCCGCTGATTCTTCGCCCTCAAGGCCGCGTTCGCTGTTGCGTGCCACTTCGATGATCCGGTCATTCTTGTCCGGCTTGGCGAAGATCACGCCCATGGTGTCCCGGCCCTTGGCGGGTACGCCGGCCACGGAGGACCGGACAACCTTGCCGCCTTCCATGACCACGAGCACTTCATCCTCCTCCTGGACAATGAGTGCCCCTACGAGATCGCCGCGTTCCTCGGCAAGCTTCGCCACCTTGATGCCCAGGCCGCCGCGGCCCTGGAGCCGGTATTCCTCCACCGCAGTGCGCTTGGCGTAACCTCCCTCGGTCACGATGAACACAAACGAGCCGTCCGTAACCACGTTCATGGCCAGGAGTTCGTCGTCTTCGCGGAACTTCATGCCGGTGACGCCTGACGTTGCCCTGCCCATGGGGCGCAGGGCGTCCTCGGTCGCCGTGAAGCGGAGCGACTGGCCCTTGCGGGAAACCAGCAACAGGTCATCGGTCTCGGACACCAGCTGCGCGGAGACCAGTTCGTCGCCGTCGCGGAGGTTGATGGCGATCACGCCTGCGGAGCGGTTGGTGTCGTAGTCCTCCAGCCGGGTCTTCTTCACCAGGCCGCGCTTGGTGGCGAGCACCAGGTACGGTGCCTGCTGGTAATCCCTGAGGTCCAGCACCTGGGCGATGTGTTCATCCGGCTGGAACGCCATCAGGTTTGCCACGTGCTGGCCCTTGGCGTCGCGGCCGGCTTCCATCAGCTCGTAGGCCTTGGCCCGGTACACCCTGCCCAGGTTCGTGAAGAACAGCAGCCAGTGGTGGGTGGTGGTGACAAAGAAGTGCTCCACCACGTCGTCACCGCGCAGCTGGGCGCCCCTGATGCCCTTGCCGCCGCGCTGCTGCGAACGGTAGTTGTCGCTGCGTGTCCGCTTGACGTAGCCGCCGCGGGTGATGGTAACCACCATCTCCTCTTCGGGGATGAGGTCCTCCATGGACATGTCGCCGTCGTAGCCCATCAGGATCCTGGTGCGCCGGTCGTCGCCGTGCTTGTCAACGATTTCGCCGAGCTCCGTGCTGATGATTTCCCGCTGGCGCTGCTCGGACCCAAGGATCTCGTTGTATTCGGCGATCAGCGCTTCGAGTTCGGCATGCCGGTCCTGGATCTTCTGCCGTTCCAGGGCGGCGAGGCGGCGCAGCTGCATGTCCAGGATGGCCCGGGCCTGCAGTTCGTCGATGTCCAGCAATTCCATCAGGCCGTCGCGTGCCGCTTCGGTGGTGCTGGAGGCGCGGATAAGGGCGATGACCTCATCCAGCATGTCCAGTGCCTTGAGCAGGGCACGCAGGATGTGCGCTTCCTCCTCGGCCTTGCGGAGGCGGTAGCGGGTACGCCGTGCGATGACGTCCAACTGGTGGGTCACCCAGTGCCGGATAAACGCATCCAGGCTCAGGGTGCGGGGCACCCCGTCGACGATGGCCAGCATGTTGGCGGAAAAGTTGCTCTGCAGCTCGGTGTGCTTGTACAGGTTGTTGAGCACAACCTTGGGCACGGCGTCGCGCTTCAGGACGATGACCAGCCGCTGGCCGGTGCGGCCCGAGGTCTCGTCGCGGAGGTCGGCGATGCCCTGGATCTTGCCGTCCTTGACCAGTTCGGCGATCTTGATGGCCAGGTTGTCCGGGTTTGCCTGGTACGGCAGTTCGGTGACAACCAGGCAGGTGCGGCCCTGGAGTTCCTCGACGTTCACAACGGCGCGCATGGTGATGGAGCCGCGGCCTGTCCGGTAGGCGTCCTCGATGCCCTTGTGGCCAAGGATGGTTGCACCTGTGGGGAAGTCGGGGCCCTTGACGCGCAACAGGAGTTGCTCCAGCAGGTCCTCCCGGCTGGCGCCGGGGTTTGCCAGGTACCACTGGACGCCGTCGGCCACTTCCCTCAGGTTGTGCGGCGGGATGTTCGTGGCCATGCCGACGGCGATGCCGGACGAACCGTTGACCAGCAGGTTGGGGAACCTTGCCGGCAGGATGGTGGGTTCCTGGTTCTTGCCGTCGTAGTTGTCCTGGAAGTCGACGGTTTCCTCGTCGATATCGCGGACCATCTCCATGGCCAGCGGGGCCATCTTGGTTTCGGTGTACCGCGGGGCCGCGGCGCCGTCGTTGCCCGGGGAGCCGAAGTTTCCCTGCCCGAGCGCCAGCGGGTAGCGCATGGTCCAATCCTGGATCAGGCGCACCAGGGCGTCGTAGATGGCGGTGTCGCCATGCGGGTGGTACTGGCCCATGACCTCGCCCACCACACGGGCGCATTTGTTGAACGCCCGGTCGGGGCGGTAGCCGCCGTCGAACATCGCATAGAGCACGCGCCGGTGGACCGGCTTGAGGCCGTCACGGACATCGGGGAGGGCGCGCCCGACGATGACGGCCATGGCATAGTCCAGGTAGGACCGCTGCATCTCCGTCTGCAGGTCCACCTGCTCCACGCGGTCGATCAGCACGTCGCCTTCAAGAACGGTTTCCGGAGTACCGGGCTCATCCGCCGGGTTCTCGGGTGTCTGGTCGCTCATTTATTTTTCCGTTTCAGGTATATGTCGGTTTCTGGATATGTCGAGCGCGGCTCTAGATATCCAGGAACCTGACGTCCTTGGCGTTCTGCTGGATGAAGTTGCGGCGCGATTCCACGTCCTCGCCCATCAGGATGGAGAAGAGCTGGTCGGCGGCCAGGGCGTCGTCCATGGTGACCTGCAGCAGCGTCCGGTTATCCGGGTCCATGGTGGTGTCCCACAGCTCGGTGTAGTCCATCTCGCCGAGGCCCTTGTAGCGCTGGATGCCGTTGTCCTTGGGGATCCGGCGTCCCGCGGCCTGGCCGGCAAGGAGTTTAGCGTCGCGTTCCCGGTCACTGTAGACGTAGTCATGCGCCGCGTTGGACCACTTGATCCGGTACAGCGGCGGCTGCGCCAGGTAGACATAGCCGTTTTCGATCAGGGGCCGCATGTAACGGAACAGCAGGGTCATCAGCAGCGTGGTGATGTGCTGGCCGTCCACGTCGGCATCGGCCATCAGGACGATCTTGTGGTACCGGAGCTTCGAAAGGTCGAAGTCCTCGCCGATACCCGTGCCGAAAGCGGTGATCATGGACTGCACTTCGGCGTTGCCCAGGGCCTTGTCCAGGCGGGCTCGTTCCACGTTCAGGATTTTGCCGCGCAGCGGCAGGATAGCTTGGGTTTCCGGATTGCGGCCACGCTTGGCGGAACCGCCAGCCGAGTCACCCTCCACGATGTAGACCTCGCACTTCTCCGGATCCTTGGAGGAGCAGTCCGAAAGCTTGCCGGGCATGCCAAAGGATTCCAGCGGGCTCTTGCGGCGGGCGTTGTCACGGGCCTTGCGTGCCGCCATGCGCGCCTGGGCAGCCGAGATAGCCTTGCGGATCACGTCCCGGGCCGGGCCGGGATTGCGTTCCAGCCAGTCGCCAAGGCTGTCGGTAACCACGCGCTGGACGAAGCCCTTGACCTCGGAGTTGCCGAGCTTGGTCTTGGTCTGGCCTTCGAACTGGGGCTCGGAAAGCTTGACGGAGATGACGGCGGTCAGTCCCTCACGGATGTCGTCGCCGGTGAGGTTGTCGTCCTTTTCCTTGATGATGCCCTTTTCGCGGGCATAGCGGTTGACCAAGGAGGTCAGCGCGGCACGAAAACCCTCTTCGTGCGTGCCGCCCTCATGGGTGTTGATGGTGTTGGCGTAGGTGTGGACGCTTTCGGAGTAGGCGCTGGTCCATTGCATGGCCATTTCCAGGGCGATCCGGCGTTCGGTGTCCTCAGTCTCGAACGCGATGACGTCCTCGTGGACCACGTCCACTTTCTTGCCGGAATTCAGGTGCTTGACGTAGTCCAGCAGGCCTTCCTTGTACTGGTACACCACTGTCCGGTGTTCGGCGCTGACCTCACCCTCGGTGGCAATGCCGTCCAGGTCCAGGTCGGCGTCGGCCTCATCCTCAACCGGGGCGCGCTCATCGGTCAGCGTGATGCGCAGGCCCTTGTTGAGGAAGGCCATCTGCTGGAAGCGGGCACGGAGTGTCTCAAAGTCGAACTCGGTGGTCTCGAAGATCTCCGGATCCGGGTAGAACGTCTGGCTGGTTCCGGTGTGGTCGGTTTTTTCGCCCTTGACCAGGCTGCCCTGCGGCTTGCCGCCGTTGGCGAAGGACATCCGCCAGACGTAGCCCTGGCGCCGGACCTCCGTGTCCACCCGGGTGGACAGCGCGTTGACCACGGAAATGCCCACGCCGTGCAGGCCGCCGGACACGGCATATCCGCCGCCACCAAACTTGCCGCCTGCGTGCAGGATGGTCATGACCACTTCCACCGTGGGCTTGTGCTCGGTGGGATGCATGTCCACAGGAATTCCGCGGCCGTCGTCCACAACCCTGACGCCGCCGTCGGCCTGCAGGACTACCTCGATATGGGTGCAGTAGCCGGCCAGTGCCTCGTCGACAGAGTTGTCCACCACTTCGTACACCAGGTGGTGAAGGCCGCGCGGGCCTGTGGAGCCGATGTACATGCCCGGGCGTTTGCGGACGGCTTCCAAACCTTCAAGGACAGTGATGTCGCTGGCGCCGTATTCACGCGGGGTTGATTCGCCGGCGGGGGTGTCAGGCGTGGGGGCATCCTCGACCGCTTTTTCAGCTGCCAGAATATCTGTATTGTCGTTAGCCACAGGCGCTGTCGACTCCTCTGTTCTCAATGGTGGCCGGCCGACTCCTCGCCCGTCTCCTCGGGATAGTCATCTGCCAGCAGACATAAACATGTAGCGCAGGTGGCTTGTTGACGGAGGGATCCGCGGTCCGCGTGCCGGTAGCGCACGGAAAACGGACTCAGTCAACGTTTCACCGGCGCCCAGTTATCTACAACGATTCTAACGCGTGGGGCTCCATTTCCCTGCATTCAACCGCTCTCGGCGAACGCCAGTATGCCCATTGGGAGGCCACTGACCGCACCTAGGGTGCGTTAGCGGTGCGGCCTCCGGGTGCCTATACGCCCACCGGCCTTTACGGCGCTCTACACGCCGTCGCCGCATGTCTGAAAGGGGGAACCAGGGACTGGTCCTGCGGTGCTACCAGAACTGCCGGGTGCGGGAACCAGAACACCGCCGGAAAACGCTAAAAAACCACAGATATGTCGATGTGCCACTATAAGTGGCTATCTTGACGGTCTAAGTGGGTGACCACTAATGACGGGGTTCCAATTTATTTCGAAAGAAAATGTCATTTAAAACGATAGAAATCGCCATCTTTCCTGTGTTTACTGAAGAAGGGGTGGAACACCAATCCTTTTACGGCTGGAACCGGCGAGGTTGTGACCGCGAATAGCCCCCGGACTCCGGTGCCCGTCCGTCCGCAATGAGCCGGGACACCGCCTACAAGAGGAGCGCAATGAAGCGAAACATCAGTAAGGCAACTCTCGGGCTGATTGGGACGGCACTCGTTGTTCCGGCCCTCGCCATCACTCCTGCACAGGCCAATCCCGTTTCCGAACGGGCCGAGGTGGCGCAGGACTATGACGTACTCGTGGTTGGGAAGACCACGGGCTTCCGCCACAGCAGCATCGATGAGGCGACCACGGCAATCATCGCCCTGGGCGAGGCAAACGGGTTCGACGTCGATGTCTGGGACCCGCCTACCTCGGCCAGGAATCAGGGGCAGCCCGAACGGACTCTACCGACCACGCCTTTCACCACTGCCTCAGACCTTGCCAAGTACGAAACGATAGTCTTCGTTTCCACCGTCGACGGCACCAACAACCTGGATCCTGCCAAGCCGACGCTGCTTAATCAGGGCGAGCTTGCCGCTTTCCAGGGCTACATCCGCGCTGGTGGCGGGTTTGCCGGAGTCCATGCAGCCACGGATTCCATGCACACTATTCCCTGGTACAGCGAACTCACCGGCGGCGGTGCCCGCTTTGTCAGCCATCCTGAGCAACAACTTGCCGTCCAGGTCGTCGAAGACGGAACCCATCCTTCGACCGGGCATCTGGGAGAGACGTGGACGCGGTTTGATGAGTGGTACAACTTCACGCAAAGCCCCCGCGATTCCGTTCGCGTCCTCACCAGCCTTGACGAAACAACCTATAAGGCCCGCGGCGGCGCCATGGGCGCAGACCACCCCCTGTCCTGGTGCCACAATTTTGAGGGCGCCCGCTCCTGGTACACCGGCGGAGGTCATACGGAAGCATCGTATGCTGATCCGGATTTCCTTAAGCACCTGTTGGGCGGCATCGCATGGTCTGCCGGCGCAGTAAGCGGTGGCGGGAACTGTGTCACCTGGGCCGAGGTTGACGCGCTGACGTCAGAGCTGCTTGCCGAAAATGGAATCTCAATGAAGGCAGCCGATCAGCTCACTAAGCAGCTGGACAAAGCCCAGGAGCTCGCGGACGCCGGCCTGCATGCCGATTCCGCAGACAAACTAAACGCAGCCGTGGCTCAGGTCCGCGCCCACATCGACAACAATTCCAAAGCTTATGAATTGCTGCTCGGCAAGGTGCGCGATCTGCAAACCTGGCAGAGCGAACTGCAGTGACCAGGGCGCCTGCCAGGCTGGCCGCCAAGCTACGGGCCGGCTTGGCAGGCGCCACGGCTGCAGAACACCTGTCTCCCGCCGCACAGCCACTGATGCGTGCAGAAATTCTCAACACCCATGGGCCCGCAAAAGGTAGTCGATCCTCTTGAACCGTTATTCCCGTCTTTCCCGCAAAACACGAATTCTGACCGTAGCGGCCATGGCGGCAGTCCTCATCGCAGTGACCGGCGCACTGGTTTCGGGGCGCACCGGGCTGACCCATGATGCTCCCGACACCACTTCGATCGAAGCAGTTGCGGACAAGCTCGCAGAAGGCCAGGCCCGGGAGCGGACTGCTATCAACGCGGACCTGGCTGCCGCAGCCGAGGAGGCGCAGGAACATCTGGCCGGCGTTTTGCGGGGCCTCGCTTCCGCCGTTCCGGTGGATACCGGCAAGAGTGCACAGCCGGCACGCAGTGGCGACGTGGATCAGTGGAACGAGGGCCTGGCACTCGCGGCCTCCGCGCTGGAAGCAGTTCCGGAAGGCACAAGTGAGCAGACGGTGACGCGGGCAGCATTCCTCGGTGCGGCAAACCTGCTCCAGTCGGCGGCCGCGAGCTACCACCATCTTCTCGATGCACCCGCTGACCAACACGGGCTGCTAACTGCCGCCGTGGCGGATCAACGGGAAGCTGCGGTACACCTCTGGCAGGCCGGAGCAGCACAACTGGATACCCTTACTGTTGAAGCGGGCGGAGAGCATATCCACGTGTTCCTCGCGCCCGACGGCGATCCCGCTGCTGTCCCGCAGGAGTTCCAGGAGCCGGAAAGCCACTAACCAGGCATCCACAATTCCGTCCGTGGTGACGCGCAAGGGACGCATTCTCCGCGCATACTTGAGCGTCCGGCGGCGGCTTTACCCGTAGGTGTCGCGGGGGCCGCGGCCGTTTACGGCACGCCCTCCCTTGCGCCAGCTGGGAGCCGCGGGACCAAGCACCTGGATGCTGGTGACCACTCCGTCCCCCAGTTCCACGCGGAACTTTTCCAGCAGGCTGTTGCTCAGCAGCCTGAGCTGCGTGGCCCAGGCTGTTGAATCGCAGCGGACGTGCAGGGTGGTATCCGTGAAGCTTTCGGGGGTGCAGTGGGCGGAGATGTCGGGCCCCACGAGCGCAGCCCACTCGGCCATCACGGATCCGACTGCCACCGGTGAAGTCCAGCCCCGTTCCGCTATCAGCCTGCCCACTACTTTGCCCAGGCCCAGCGGATCGCGGCCGCTGGAGTGAAACTGGCTGAAGCCGCGGGTGTCCCGGATTCCGCCCCTGTTTTTTTGGGCCCCCGGGCGTGCCGGCTTCCTGCGGATCTCGCCGCGCGCGGCTGCAGCTTCACGCATCCTGTTCAGCGCGGCCGCCGGGGCGTCGATACGGTCGGGGTCCCGGCCGGGCTGCAGGCCGCCGCCTTGGTCATTCTCCCTGCTCATCAATACCTCCCGGGATGACTTTCACCCGCCGGCCGGACAACTCCTCCGGGATATCGGCGTCGACGGCGGCGGTCACCAGGACCTGTTCCGCGCCGGAAACTATCGCCGCCAGTTTACGCCTGCGCTGCACATCCAGTTCGGCGAAAACGTCGTCCAGGATCAGGATGGGGGCTGAGCCGCCGGTACGTGTGTCGTCCAACATCACGTAGTAGGAGGCAAGGCGCAGGGACAGGCACATGGACCATGTCTCCCCGTGCGAGGCGTAGCCTTTGGCGGGCGCCTGGCCCAGGACAAGCTCGACGTCGTCGCGGTGCGGACCCACAAGTGAGATGCCCCGTTCCAGTTCCTTTTTGCGGGCGGCGGCAAAAGCCCGCACGTAACGCTCGGTGAGCTGCTCAACGGAAAGCAAACGCAGGTCCTCCATGCCCGCAGGACCCGGCACTCCGGCGGGAGACGCTCCTGGCAGGGGGACGCCGTCGTCGTCCATCTGGTTCTGAAGGGTGGAACGGTAGGTGGCGTCAGCAGGCTTCGATGCGTCGGTGAGCCCGGCATACGCCCGGGCCAGATGCGGCCGCAGGCGTTCCACAAGTTCCAGCCGCGCGTGCAGCAGCTCGGCGCCTGCCCGCGCCATGTGCTGGTCCCATACCTCGAGGGTCGCCTCGTGTCCCGCCGTGAACTTGCCGCCCCGGGCCGACTTGAGCAGGGCGTTGCGCTGTTTCAATACCCGGTCGTAGTCACTGCGGGTGGCGGCGTGGTGCGGTACAAGGCTGGCCAGCAGCTCGTCCAAGAACCGCCGGCGGTTTGACGGATCGCCCTTCACCAGGGCCAGGTCCTCGGGGGCGAAAAGGACCGTCTGCAGGATTCCCAGCAGGTCACGCGCCCGCACCGGGTTACTCCGGTTGATCCGGCCCCGGTTGGCCCGGGTGGCATTGATTTCCAGTTCCAGGACAGTTGTTTGGCCGCCCCGGACCAGCCGCGCCCTGACGAGGGCGCGGTCCGTGCCGAACCGCAGGAGCGGGGCATCCGAACTGACCCGGTGGGAACTTAGCGTGGCCAGGTACCCGATCGCTTCCATCAGGTTGGTTTTGCCGATGCCGTTGCAGCCCACCAGGACGGTCACCCCGGGACCAAGGGCAAGGTCCACCTGGGCGTAGCTGCGGAAGTCGGTCAGGGAGAGATGTTCCAGATACACGCGGGTTTCGGCAATTCTGGGGACGGCAGCGGTCCCCGGTGGGTGCTACTTGGCGGGACGGGTTGCGTGGCCGCCGAACTGGTGCCGGAGGGCTGACACCATCTTCATGGCCGGCGAGCTGTCCTCACGGGACTCGAAGCGGGCGAACAGTGCGGCAGTAATGGCAGGAGCAGGAATCGCATTGGCGATCGCTTCCTCCACAGTCCAGCGTCCTTCACCTGAATCCTCGACGTAGTCGTCGATATTCTGCAGGCCGGGGTCTTCCTCCAGCGCCTTGACCAGCAGGTCCAGCAGCCACGAACGGACAACCGTGCCCTTTTGCCAGGCGCGGAAGGTGCCGGGGAGGTCGCTGATGATGTCCTTGGCAGCGAGCAGCTGGTAGCCCTCGGCGTAGGCCTGCATCAGCCCGTACTCGATGCCGTTGTGGACCATCTTGGCGTAGTGCCCGGCCCCGATGCCTCCCACGTGCACGAAACTGTCCGCCCGTTCACCTTCCGGGCGCAGTGCATCGAAGACCGGCAATGCGCGCTCGATGTCGGACGCATCGCCGCCGGCCATCAGGCCATAGCCGTTCTGCAGGCCCCACACACCGCCGGACACGCCGCAGTCAACGAACCGGATGCCCTTGGCTGCAAGGAGTTCCCCGTGCTTCTGGTCTTCGGTGAAGCGTGAGTTTCCGCCGTCGATGACCAGGTCGCCCTGGTCCAGCTTGCCGGCAAGTTCGGTGATCACCGTGTCGGTTACAGGACCGGCCGGAACCATCACCCAGATGAGCCGGGGTGCGGAAACGGCGGCCAGCAGTTCGTCCACTGAAGCGACGTCGGTGACATCCGGGTTGCGGTCGTAGCCGATAACTTCAACGCCGCCCTTGCGCAGCCGCTCGCGCATGTTGAATCCCATTTTGCCAAGGCCGATCAGTCCAATGTGCACGATGGAACTCTTTTCTGCGCGGGAACGGGTGGGGTTGCCCGACTGGGTAGCAGCAACTGTCGTTTTGGCGGCCCAAAACGACAGTTGGCGCGACCTAGTTGGGGAGGCGGACCGGCATCACGAGGTAGCGGTAGTCATCCTGGTCCTCGCCGTCGGCTTCGGCCTGGGCGGTGATCATTGCCGGTTTGGGGGCCGAGGTGAAGGAGAAACGGACGAACCTGGTTTCGATCACGCTTAGCCCCTCCACGAGGTAATGCGGGTTGAAGGCCACCGTGATGTCATCGCCGGAAAGCTGGGCTTCGAGTTCCTCGGATGCCTGGGCATCCTCACCGGTCCCGGCATCCAGGTTCAGCAGGCCGTCCGTGAAGGCGAGGCGTACGGGCGTGTTCCGTTCGGCGACGAGGGATACACGACGGACCGCTTCCACCAGTTCCTGGGTCTGCACCGTGGCATGGATGGGGGTGGATTCCGGGAAAAGCGAGCGGATCTTGGGGTAGTCGCCGTCCACCAGCAGCGAGGTGGTGGTCCGTCCTCCGCTTTCGAAGCCGATCAGGCGGCTGTCGTCGTTCGAAAGGGCGAGGTTGATGTCACCGCTGTTGCCCAGGGTTTTGGCAACTTCGTTGAGGGTCTTGGCCTTGACCAGGGCGCTGGTGGAAAGGCCCGGCGTGACCGGCTTCCAGGGCACTTCCCGCATGGCCAGGCGGTAGCGGTCTGTTGCCAGGAGGGTGATCAGGTCATCTTCGATCTCCATCCGGACGCCGGTGAGGATGGGGAGGGTGTCGTCTTTGCTGGCGGCGATGGTCACCTGGGAAACAGCCTGCGCGAAGGCATCCCCGGGTACCGTGCCGCTGATGGCCGGCAGTGCGGGCAGCGGCGGGTACTCGGCTTCAGGCATGGTGGCCAGGTGGAAGCTGCTTCGGCGGCAGGTGAGGGTCACCTTGTTGCCGTCGGTTTCGACGTCGACGGGTGCCGAAGGAAGGCTGCGGCAGATATCTGCCAGCAGGCGGCCCGAGACCAGGATGGTGCCTTCATCACGGATGTCGGCGGCGATCTCAAGGCGCGCAGACGTTTCGTAGTCGAAGCTCGACAGGCTGACGGTTCCCGCTTCGGCCCTCAACAGCAAACCGGACAGGACCGGAACGGGCGGCCGCGGAGACAAGGACCGGGCTGTCCAGGTGACGGCTTCTGCCAGGACGTCCCGATCAACTCTGAACTTCACGGAAGGGTGCCGCCTTTCATTGCTTCTGTGTGTGCGTTCCAGGATGCTGCTGGAGGAACCCCGGAAAGAGGATGCTTCATCTCCGGCAGGTGCATGGTTCACGCAGACGAAAACCACAGGCCACACCGGGGATGGGAGCGCTGCTGACAGCTTAGCCGCAACCGCGGGGATTAACCCATCCCCCAATACCTCCACCAGGCCCCTGCGGGCCGGCCGGCCCTGTTTGTGGTTCCCGGGACAGGTCTTGTTGTTTGAGGGACTTCAATTTTTTGGGATTCGTAGTGTTAATAACTGCTGTGGAAACTGTGGATAACCCTTGTTTGCCGTGCGGATCCGCGGTTAAGCCCTGTTCACGGTGTGTGCGTTTCCTGGGTTTTAAACAGGGTGTGGATGGGGACAACCGAAAGCTGCACTTTTAACGATCCACAGACGCCTTAAGGGTTTTAAGCCCATCAGCCGCGCTTGTCCCCTTAAGTATCCACAGGCTTATCCACATGCCCCTGTTAATAAGGTATAGAGTGCGCGCTGCGATGTGGATTCAGGAGGCGCGCTGCTGCTGCTTGATCCGGTTGGTCAGCTCCGTCACTTGGTTGTAAATCACACGCCGCTCCGCCATCAGCTCACGGATCTTGCGGTCAGCGTGGATGACGGTGGTGTGGTCGCGGCCGCCGAGCTCCTGTCCGATCTTGGGCAGCGACATGTCCGTCAGCTCCCGGCACAGGTACATGGCGATCTGGCGGGCAGTCACCAAGGTACGGGTCCGGGACTTGCTGCAGAGCTCTTCCATGCTGAGCTTGAAGTAGTCGGCGGTCTGCTGGAGAATCTGGGCCGACGTGATTTCCTGCGCCCCGTCGTCCGTAATGAGGTCCTTGAGGACCATCTCCGCCAGGGCAACATCCACGGGCTGCCGGTTCAGGCTCGCAAAGGCCGTAACGCGGATCAGCGCGCCTTCAAGTTCACGGATGTTGCTCGAAATCTTCGAGGCAATGTACTCAAGCGCATCATCCGGTGCCGAGAGGCCTTCGCTGAGGGCCTTCTTTCGGAGGATGGCGATGCGGGTTTCCAGTTCAGGCGGCTGGATGTCCGTGAGCAGGCCCCATTCGAAGCGCGACTTCATCCGGTCCTCGAACCCGGCCAGCAGCTTGGGCGGCTGGTCAGAGGTGATGACCACCTGCTTGTTGTTGTTGTGCAGCGAATTGAAGGTGTGGAAGAACTCCTCGAGTGTCCTGTCCTTGCCTGCCAGGAACTGGATGTCATCGATGAGCAGCACATCGACGTTCCGGTACGTGGTCTTGAAGCTGGCGCCTTCGTCATCCCGGATGGAGTTGATGAAGTCGTTGGTGAATTCTTCAGAGTTGACGTACCGGACGCGGATTCCGCTGTAGAGGCGGCGGGCATAGTGGCCGATTGCATGCAGCAGATGCGTTTTGCCCAGCCCGGAGTCGCCGTAGATGAACAGCGGGTTGTATGCCTTTGCGGGAGCTTCCGCCACCGCCACGGCAGCCGCATGTGCGAACCGGTTGGAAGATCCGATTACGAAGGTGTCGAAGACGTACTTGGGGTTCAGCCGGCCGAACTCGTGCGAAGTGCTCGGCAGCATGGGCTGCGGCTTCTGCTCAACCAGCTGGTCCGGAGCAAAGGACGGCTCGACGGCGGGTTCCGGCTCCTCGTGCACAGGCACCAGGTCGGTGTCGACGTCGATGGCGCACCTGATGTCCTCGGAAAAGACATTGTGCAGTGCGTCGTCGAGGGCCTCCTTGACCTGGGTCTGAAGCACTTCACGGGTCAGTTCGTTGGGGACGGCCACCAGGAGGGTGGATCCGATCAGGCCCTGGGCCTGGGCGAGGATGACAAAGCCACGCTGCCGCGGGGAAACGCGGTGGTCCTGTTCCAGCAGGCTGAGAACCCTGCGCCAGGAACTTCCGACAGTATTGGCGTGGTTGGCTTCGTCTACTGTCATCAATGGGTTCCCTCAAAACTTGCTGTGCCTGCAACGCCTGCAGCCCAAGTCCGGAACCAGGGTGCTGGCCCAGCATAATCCACAGGGTTATTCACATCCCGTGGATAATCGGCTACTGAGCCACTCTAGGGGATGAAAAGCCTAGAAGACAGCTGGCCTCCGGCTTGTGGATAATTACACGGTTGTGGTTCTTAAAGCGGCCCTGTGAGCCACTTCATCCACAGGCTGCAAGGGCAGGTTAGGAACAACTGGGGATAGCCTGTGAAGGCGCCGCCGGTTTGACTCAGGGGCTGAAATTGCCTAACGTTGTGAAGTCCTTTGTGTCCGCTTTTTGGTCCCATCCGACCCTCCCAGGCGCTTCGCGTCAGGGCAGCCGGGAAAGCGTGCACACACAAAACTTAGCGTCGGCCAGTTCTTCCCCATACTGATCGGGTGGGCGCACCTTTGATCCACTGGAGTAACTAACGTGAGCAAGCGGACTTTTCAGCCGAATAACCGCCGTCGGGCCAAGAAGCACGGCTTCCGCCTTCGTATGCGTACCCGTGCCGGCCGCGCCATCCTGGCTGCCCGCCGTGGCAAGGGCCGCACCGAACTGTCGGCTTAATTACCTGACTTATCGGTAGACATCCCATTGCGAGTTTAAGGTGCTGGCCGCCCGCAACCGCTTGAGGACTGCAGCCGATTTTTCAACAACCGTACGTTCCGGTGTCCGCAATGGGCGCCGGAACGTAGTGTTATATGCGGCAGCTATAGCTGCCGACGAACCCAGCCGGATCGGGTTCATCGTTTCCAAGAGTGTAGGGAACGCTGTGGTCAGGAACCTCGTTAAGCGGAGACTGAGGGAAGCAGGTGCTGCATCGCTGCGCGAACACGGCACCGGTTTCGCCATAGTAGTCCGGGCGCTTCCCGCGTCCGCTTCAGCCAGTTGGGACCAGCTTCTGAACGACTACAACGCTGCACTGGAATCGACGCTCGCCCGGCTGGCCGGCCGCCTGTCAAAGGCAGCCGCGAACCGTTCGGCCGGTACAACACAGGAGGGGACACCGCGTGCGTAACGCCACCGCCGTCGTCGCCCGTCTCCGTCCCGTTGCCGCCGCCCTCGGAATGTTCCTGTGGAACCTGCCCCGGAACGTCCTTATCCTGTTGCTGAAGGCTTACCGCAAGGTGGTATCGCCCCTGTACGGGCAGGTCTGCCGATTTTTCCCTTCATGCTCGGCCTATGCCCTTGAAGCGGTCACTGTCCATGGCGCCGTCAAGGGGAGCTGGCTCGCGGTCCGGCGCCTCGGCCGCTGCCATCCATGGAACGCCGGCGGCGTGGACCACGTCCCCGCCGGAAACCGGGAATGGCCGGAGAGCCAGACCCCCACGATTGTTGTGCTGAACAACCCGGACAAGTACCTGGCTGCTCGGACTAATGGAGAAGGCCGCAGCGCGGCCTGACGAATAGGGATAAGTATGGACTTCTTCGAAACAATCATGTTTCCGTTCAAATGGCTTGTGTCCATCATCATGGTGGGCTTCCATGAGGGCCTGACCGCCATCGGCATGCCCGATGCGTCGGGCTGGACCTGGACGCTGTCCATCATCGGGCTGGTGCTGGTGATCCGCGCCGCCCTTATTCCTGTGTTCGTCAAGCAGATTAAGGCACAGCGCGGCATGCAGCTCCTGCAGCCGGACCTGAAGAAGCTGCAGGACAAGTACAAGGGCAAGACCGACCAGCTGTCCCGCCAGGCCATGGCCCAGGAACAGATGGCCATGTATAAGAAGCACGGCACCAACCCGTTCTCCGCCTGCCTGCCCATGCTGATCCAGATGCCGTTCTTCTTCGCGCTGTTCACGGTGCTTTCGGGCATCTCGGGGGCCCGTGACAAGGGCGAGGGCATCGGTGCGATGAGCCATGACCAGGTTGTCCAGTTCGACGATTCCACCATTTTCGGGGCACCGCTGAACGCCACACTGCTGCACGGCGGCGGCGGTGAGAACCAGGTAATGGTCGCAGTGCTTTCGATCCTGATGATCCTTGCCATGACTGCCTCGCAATTCATCACGCAGAAGCAGATTATGGCCAAGAACATGTCCGAAGAGGCCATGGCCAGCCCGTTCATGCGGCAGCAGAAGATGATGCTCTACATCCTCCCCATCGTGTTCGGTGTGGGCGGCATCAACTTCCCCATCGGCGTCCTGATCTACTGGACCACCACCAACCTTTGGACCATGGGCCAGCAGTTCTTCGTTATCCGCCGCATGCCGACGCCGGGATCGCCTGCTGCGAAGGCCCTCGCCGAACGCCGTGCCGCCAAGGGCCTTCCCGCCCTGCCGATCCTGAGCGGCAAGAAGGAAGCTGAGGAGGCTGCGGCAACCGTCCCCGCCGAACCCAAGGGCCAGCGTGTCCAGCCACAGCGCAAGAACAGGAAGAAGAAGTAATGTCAGCCGAGAGCACCGAACACGCACTTTCCGAGGACATGATGGACGACCAGGACGAGTCCGTGAACGATGAGGCTTCCTCTCCGCGGGTGTCAGCTGTCAGCCGGCTCGAAGAAGAAGGTGATATCGCGGCCGACTATCTGGAGGAACTGCTGGATATCGCCGACATCGACGGCGACATCGACATCGAGGTACGCAACGGCCGCACCTACATTTCGATCGTGGCTGACGAGGAAGCCGATGGGCTGGAGAGCCTGGTCGGCGAGGACGGCGAAGTCCTCGAGGCCCTGCAGGAACTGACGCGGCTCGCCGTGTTGTCCGCCACGGAAAACCGGTCACGGCTGGTGCTGGATATTAACGGATACCGGCAGGAGCGTACCGGCCACCTGCAGAAGATTGCAGAGGACGCCGCGGCAACCGTGAAGGAAACCGGGAAGCCCGTTGCGCTGGAACCGATGAGCGCCTATGAGCGGAAGATTGTCCATGACGCCGTTGCCGACCTGGGGCTCGTCAGTGAGTCCGAAGGCGAAGGCAACGGGCGCCATATTGTCGTATCCGCCGACTAGAGAATTGCTGGCCCCGCTAACAATGGTTGACATCACGGCAGCTGAACTCCGGGCGGCTGAGAAGATTTTTGGTGACAGGCTGGACCTGGCCAAACGGTACGTTGAACACCTCGCCACGTCGGGAACGGAACGGGGCCTGATCGGGCCGCGCGAGATTCCCCGGCTGTGGAGCAGGCATGTCCTAAACTGTGCCGTCATCGAAAGCGAGATTCCGGAGGGCAGCCATGTTGCCGACGTCGGCAGCGGTGCAGGCCTGCCCGGTCTTTGCCTTGCGATAGCACGCCCGGATCTTGAGCTCACCCTCATCGAGCCCTTGGAGCGCAGGGTGATCTGGCTCCAGGAGGTCGTGGACGATCTCGGGCTGGACAATGTGACGGTGATGCGGAGCCGCGCGGAGGCAGCGGTGGGCCAGGTAAATGCCGATGTGGTGACTGCCCGCGCGGTATCCGCGCTGAGCAACCTGGCCGGGCTGACTATTCCGCTGCTTGCGGGGCACGGTGAGGTGGTGGCGATCAAGGGCCAAAGTGCGGCTGAGGAGATCGAAAAGGCCGCCAAGGCCATCCGTAGACTCGGTGGTGTGGAAACTTCCGTACTCACTGTGGGTGATGGCCTCCTTGAGGAGCCCACAACGGTAGTTCGCATCGTCGTTAACAAGTCCCAAAAGAACCCCTAGTCCTGGCCCGGCAGCCGATGTCTGCCGGGTCCAGCAGTTAGGCTAGTCAACGGCAGCAAAATTGGCTGAACGAGAGTGAGTGTGCCCCAGTGACCAGTAGTGAAGCCTCCGCACAACGGATACCGCCGTTCGTGTCATTGGGGTCAGCACGTTCTGTCGCTGGTCCGGGCATGGCCCCCGGCAGAGGTGGCAATCACCCCCGATCGGTTGCCAGCGCCAACGCTGCGGTCGTTTCACGTGAAACAACCCCTGCGGGGCGGTCCAACATTATTGATGCGATAGACGATTCGAGTCCCATCGCCCGGGAGTTGGCCCATGAAACCAAGCGCAGGGAGCGCCTTATGGGACGCAAGTTGCCCCGGCCGGAGAAGACCCGCATCTTCACGGTTTCCAACCAGAAGGGTGGCGTGGGAAAGACCACCACCACCGTGAACATCGCTGCAGCCCTGGCCGCAGCGGGCCTCAACGTCCTGGTCATCGACATCGACCCGCAGGGCAATGCTTCCACCGCCTTGGGCATTGAGCACCATGCCGATGTGGACAGCATCTACGATGTTCTCATCAACGATGTTGCACTGGCAGATGTAGTAGCCCAGTGCCCCGACATCGAGAAGCTTATTTGCGCCCCGGCCACCATCCACCTTGCAGGTGCCGAAATTGAACTCGTTTCGCTGGTTGCCCGGGAGCAAAGGCTCCGTCGCGCCATCGACGTGTACGCCAAGACACGGGTAAAGAACGGCGAGGAGCGGCTCGACTATATCTTCATCGACTGCCCGCCGAGTCTGGGCCTGCTGACAGTTAATGCCTTCTGTGCAGCGAACGAGGTGCTCATTCCTATCCAGTGTGAGTACTACGCTCTCGAAGGCCTCAGCCAGCTGCTGAAGAACATCGAGATGATCCAGAAACACCTCAATGATGAACTGGTCGTTTCCACGATCCTATTGACGATGTACGACGGCCGCACAAATCTTGCTGCGCAGGTGGCTGCAGAGGTCCGAACTCACTTTCCCGAGCAGGTACTGTCTGCTGTCGTCCCGCGTTCGGTCCGCATCTCCGAGGCACCAAGCTACCAGCAGACTGTTATGACCTATGACCCATCCTCCAGTGGAGCTCTGTCCTATCTGGAAGCCGCTGCCGAAATAGCAGAACGCTAGAATCTTCAAACTGCAACGACCGGCGCCGGAAGTGCCTGGTTCTACCACTGGAGGGATTTATCCATGAGCGAGAAGCGACGGGGCCTAGGCCGCGGTCTTGGCGCGCTGATTCCAAGTTCCGCCGCAACCAGCGGGCAGGCGAATGCGGCTGCCGCATCCAGGCCTGTCGATCTCTTCTTTCCCGAGGGCCGCAAGAAGTCCGATGATTCGAATGGCAAGGTGCCCGGCTCGGTCGAGTCTGTCGCCGAAAAGCTGATCGCGCCCCGGACGCCCGGGTCAGCCGGCAAACGTGCTGGAACGAAAGAGCCGGATTCAGAACGTTCCGAAGGTACTGAATCTGCTTCCGCCAGGAAGAGTGCATCTGCTGCCTCACGCTCGGCCTCAAAGAGTGGAAAGCCAGAGGAGTCCGTGGAGGAACCGGTAACCGTTGCGCCGGGCTCTTCCGTTGACCAGGCCGGGGATGTGGCAAGGGAGTCTGTTGAGGCGTTTGTTGGAACAGACACCGGAATGGAACTGGTAGAAGTGCCTGGAGCGCGCTTTGCTGAAATTCCGGTTGCTGACATTCATCCCAATCGCAAGCAGCCGCGTACCGTCTTCGATGAAGACGACATGGCGGAGCTTGTCCATTCTGTCCGCGAAATCGGCGTCCTGCAGCCAATTGTTGTCCGTAAGTCAACTGAAGCCGGTAGTGAGCCCTACGAGCTTGTCATGGGCGAGCGGCGCTGGCGTGCTGTTCAAGCGGCGGGACTCGAAACGATCCCTGCGATAATCCGGGACACCACCGACGACGATCTCCTCCGCGATGCATTGTTGGAAAACCTGCACCGCAGCCAGCTCAACCCGCTGGAAGAGGCGGCTGCCTACCAGCAGCTGTTGGAGGATTTTGGTACCACGCACGAGCAACTGGCGGACCGCATTGGAAGATCCCGCCCGCAGGTCTCAAACACGCTGCGCCTGCTGAAGCTTCCGCCGCTGGTACAGCGTCGTGTTGCTGCCGGGGTTCTTTCCGCCGGCCACGCCCGTGCTCTGCTGTCCTTGCCCGATCCTGCCGCCATGGAGCGCATTGCACAGAAGATCGTGGCGGAGGGCATGTCGGTGCGTGCAACCGAAGAAGCAGTAGCCCTGTACCAGGACCCCGCCAAGCCTGCCAAGAACAACATTCCTCGACCCGGTGCCCGGCATGAGCGACTCGATTACCTGGCGTCATCGTTGTCGGACCGTTTGGATACGAACGTAAAAATCTCACTTGGCGTCCGTAAGGGCAAAGTCAGTATCGAATTCGCCAGCGTAGAGGACTTGAACCGCATTATGGACGTTTTGGCTCCAGGGTCCACCAATTAGTTCTCTCTTGATAAAAGGCCCGATTCTTATGGATCGGGCCTTTTTGGTCTTCGCCAGCACAGGACGTTGAACCGAGATGGCGCTTCATCACCGCGGAATCATCAGGGGAAAGTGGGAGGCAGTGGGCCCAGTGTCATGCCCCTGATACGCCACGGTTTGGTTAGTCGGCGGTAGCTGCACCTAACCGCTAGCAGCTCTCGGCGAGTTGCTTAGCTTGCCGCAAAAGCGAACTTCCGGTTTCCATCTGCGCTCGTTGATCGGCCACCGGGAATGAACTTGCCAAGTTCGAACAGCGGACGCATCCCCTACTGGTCCTGCAAACAACGTTTCACGTGAAACGTACCTGCCTAACGACTGCCGGGGCGACGCCAGTCCTCTTTGCGCGTCAGGAGTTGAGCGTTCGTGAACTACTCGTCGTCGCGGATTTCAAGTGCTGGACCGGGGTGTAGACGCCCGGATCGAAGCGTACGCGGTACAAAGCAGCGCAGCCTGTGCCGGGTTGGGAGTATGCAGTATCCCGCTCCTGCGATACCGGGCGGCTTGAATTAGGGGGTGACGCTTGGCATGGGCAGTGCGCGTAAGTCTTCACCAACCATAATGCCGATTCTGCAGCTGCCTCAACGTTTGACCGTCGGCGGCGGCACAAAAATGGCGGGGGTGCTATTACTGCATTGCCGTCTTACTGCGCCGGCCCGTGTTTGGACTAGAAACGCTTACAACTCAGGTCAGTACCGTGACTTCGACAACGCCTTGACTATAGCGGCCAGTTTCACGTGAAACAGTGGCGGCTATGAGAATCTTCCGTGCAGCAAGCGAAGACAATAACATACCCAGGCAACTGCCGAGTGCGGTTAGAAGGTCGCTCGCTTCATGGTTCAAACGCCGGATAGTGGTGATACGCGCAGTTCATGGCATTAGGTTTCAATTCATCTCGATATGCGATGGACTGCGTGGGGGTAGCGCGAATCACGTGAGACTTTTGCAATCCACGCTGGTACGTATGTTCAAGAGCTCCGAGGGTAGAGCGCAGATTGCCAAGAAGCAACAAATCCGTACAGTGTGGGGCACGTTATGGCGCACAGTGCTCGCTGCCACTTACGAGCTCCTCCTTGGCATGTGCTGGAGGCACCCGGCGAGATGCCAAAAATCAGAATCGGACCGGACTTCTTGGCCGACGCGCTTGAACCCCATACCTGAGGTACACCGGCTTCCCTGGCAAGCGCAGACAGCATGGTACGTGCTTCTGTGACACAGTGCTTCTTCTGGAGATAGTGGCAGAAGCATCATTCTCGTGCTGATGAAGCTGTAGCAGCGAACTGATGATCGGCCCAGGCTGTCATACCCCAACGTCGCTGCTGAGAGGAGAGGGGGCCACGGAAAAGGTGCAGCGAGTCTTCTTCGCTAACCTGTCGAGTGCGCGGACATACAGGAGATAGGCGCCACGAGCACGCGAGCCTGATGTCATCAGCGAACCCCGTATCGCGAGAACGTATCCATGCATCACCTCGTACTGCCGGGGTCGTGTGGTGCGTGTGTTAGCTTCCCTGAAACAACATGGAGTGCAGAGTCAAGGACTCCTACACTTCGTTCCTAGTTCCTTTCATCTTTTCTATGTCGTATCGCGCTCGGTTAGTTGGGCTTGGCTGCATCCGTGAATGGGTATAGCCAAACTGGTATACGAAGGCAGGAGTGCTTGCGTGAGCCTACGCGCACTTCCGCCAGTGCGTCGAGGGGCTCGGATTACCGGCAAGATACCTGTGGACTATTCAGTGGAAAACGCTGTGGATAACATTGGGGATGAAAGAGTGGAACGCGCCCGCAGTCCATTTCATTGCTGTTAGGACGTAGTGTTCAACCAACATCTTCCGGGCAGTTCGTAGCGCCGGCAGTGAGAACGGTGCTGACGTTTCACGTGAAACGTGCGGCCCGAATGGCTTTCACTGATCGGATTTCGCGCGAGCTGACGAGTAGTAAACCTAAACGGGCCGTTTTCGCGGCCTACGGCGCACGATGCTTGCGGCACCTATCTCTCGGTATGGCGTCTTGAATGGAGCGACCGCCCAAGATTGGAATGCAACTACGCGAGGCACGCAGGTCATGGGCTTCGCGCTTTGGCCAACGGAAGGTTCCACCAATTCCGGGACGATGTGGATAACTATGTGCATATCGAGGACTAGGGACTGTGGATATCCTGTGTATAAACCCTCCGACAGTTTGTACACGACCAGAGCATCGTGGAGCGAATCATTCGCAAACCGCCGGCACGTGCACCCCCACTTTCGGGCAAGACACATGCCCGAGGCACCCGAGGTACAGAACGGACGCGCGTACTCGGAAGCACGCAAAGTCGGCAGCTGATCTCCGCGTGAAAAGTACCTTTATGCTCATGCCGTCAGGCGTACCTGCAGAGAAGGTCTGCACCACACGACGATTGTTCTGTCCACGGCGTCCTGGAATATGTGTCCGTGTCTGCGAGCTGCAGGTCTGGTCCCCTAGACATGGGTCCCGAACCTCACGCGCATGTTCTTACCTACTGATGCCAAAGCACCATCAGTCCCTACACCTGAACCCAGGAACGGTCAGGCGGTAGCTGGGACGGCATCCCGCCTTAATCATGTGGCCAATGCTCAGGCCGAGTCAAGCGTAGGGTAGAGGTTCAAGCTGGAGCCTAACTGCCCGCGGCGACGATCGGACGTCGTGCAACCGACCTCCGTCCGGACCGTTCCCCGATCACTTGCTTGAGGTCTGACTTCCCGTCTTTACATGTCATACGCAACGGCCCTTTCGCGCCTTGTAGTTCTCTAACGTTCGCGCCGCTGTGCAACGGCGACCAACTGTACCTTCGTCCGCGAAAGCTGCGCTGTGCCCATGTCCCCAGTCATCGCCGTACCCGCATCAGGGGCGTACTGGCAACAGGGTCCCGGCTGGTTCTTTATTGTTGTACAGTCCTGTCTTAGAACATAAGTGATGAGGTAGCGTCACGCTCCTCGGCGTCTGCTGCTGTCGAGTCAGGGAATCTCCCTCGCAGTCCAAGAGTCTGTTCCACGTGAAACAGTTTCACGAGCGGTAAGCAGCCGATGCAGTAGATGACTATGACCCATCTGCCCACGACTCACCGGAATCGGGCTTCTCGGCACAGCTACCCGGCTCGGAAGCTGGGAGGCATATACGGTGGTGAACTCGGCCGTGCGGTGTCATGCCGCGGAACCGCAGATGGGCCCAAAGGCTAGTGGCGGTTTGCAGCGGTATCTCCAGGGCGATCGCTCCTCTGAGACACTGGGTTGGTGAACATCAGGTTTGTCTTGTGTCGGGTCTTGGTGCAACCTTTTGTGCAGGCGCCCGCCTTGACCGGAAGTTAGTGGCGTAGCGCAGCCTTCGGGATGCATTGAGGAGAACCACCCGGTGCAATGAGCCGCTGCGCTCCGAGAGGATATTCAATCATCGTTTTGGTGTGCTTCGACTATCCGCTCTACTTGCGCGGCAAGGATGTCGGCCCCTTGCGGCAACCGTGCGCTCAAGTACGTCACTACTGAAGGTACAGATCAAGGTGCCGGCCATGCAGATCCAAGCAGGCACTGGGGTGGAGTGACGTTCTGCCCGCCTCCTGATACCGACAGGCGACAACCGGTCCCTTTTGGGATACTGCAGTCGCAACGCCAGCACCAGGCGGACGAGTGAGATTGTATAAGTGCAACATCTTGTTGTGGGTATTTAGGCAAAATGTGCGTGTTTCGTGAGTTCCTCTCCCACTCCTGGCTGGATTCGCCAATCGGAACCGATGCTGCTTAGCGTGGACTTACCTTTTGTGTTGTCACCCATTTTGGGCAGAAGTAGCTGATTGCCCTTCTACGGCGCACGACGCAGTGACTCAGATAAGAGGAACTGTTCACTCTGCTAGTTTTGATACCGGCCTGTGCGAAGTTCGGGAGGTCATTCCTCTTGACGGCACAATCCGCTGTTTTACCTTCTTGTTTCACGTGAAACAAGCGCCCTTTCGGGAGACTCCTAGGTGTACTGTCCCGGCACGCTGGTGACACGGGGTGGGAATTGACGTAATAAAGAGGACTTCCGGGTGTTCTGTGGAGCTTGTCGAGAGCAACACAGATACCAGGAGGTCCTCGTGTCCCACTTTAACGCGATCCTTGCCCCTGCCGGGCGCTTGAAGCCCGCTCAATGCGTGGTGAATCATCATTGGCCGTTGCGCCGCGCGGCTGAACGGTTCAGCGTCTCTGCGCCTACGGCAGCCCGCTGGGCCAAGCGTTACGTCGAGCACGGAGCTGCTGGCATGCAGGACCGGCCCAGCCGGCCGATGAACTGCCCACACCGCAGTGCAGTACGGACAGAACATCGGGTAGTTGGACTGCGAACCTCCAAGCGTTGGGGACCGGCAAGAATCGCTTACCACCTGCCTTGAACATCTCCACGGTCCACCGGATCCTCCACCGCTACCACTGCCCACCGCTGCGCTTCACGGACCCTGCAACCGGGGCGAGGATCAGGCAGGAACGCGCCCGCCGCTATGAGTACGCCTGGCCCGGTGAAATGATCCACGTGGACGTGACAAAAAACTAGGCAGGATCCCGGACGGCGGAGGCCACCGTAGCCTGGGAAGAGTCGTCGGTGATGCGAACAAACGAGCCCGGAATCCTGCTGAAGGCGCCCGGAGGAACCGGGGGCTGCTTCGGGGTTTCACGTTCATTCACCACGCCGTCGATGACCACTCCCGCTACGTCTATTCCGAAATCTTGCCTGACGAGACCAAAGAAACTGCCGCAGCCTTCATGCGCAACGCGATCGCGGCGTTCTCCGCCAAAGGGGTGAAGATCCAGCGGGTGCTCACTGATAACGGTTCCTGCTACCGGTCCAAAGCCTTCGCCCAGGTCTTGGCCGAAGCCGGGATCCGCCACAAACGCACCAGACCCTACCGGCCGCAGACGAACGGAAAAGTCGAACGCTTCAACCGCATCCTCCTGGAAGAGTGGGCCTACGCCCGGCCCTTCGCCTAAGAAATCGAACGCCAAGCCTGCTACCAGGACTTCATCGAGCACTACAAACAGGCCAGGCCTCACACCGCACTAAAAGGTGCCTCACCCGCCAGCCGCGTCACCAACCAACCGCGCTAGTACACCTTGGGGGCCGTACGAGTTGCCGGTACTCCCCGAAAAAGTCGTGTCCGGGTCCCACTTCCTGGGCCAGCTACCGCAGACGAACGAGTAGTCGACATGCTTGCTTCGTTTGCAAACTTAGTCCCGTGAGCATGATTCCTTATGACTCGCTCGGCGCCCAACCGGCCTACCGTTTCACGTGAAACAAGGCCGACGGGGCTCCTCCCCTAGCAAAGCAAGGATATAAAAAAGTGGCCATCACCCGGAGGTAGTGGCCACTTCCAGTGAGGCGTCGAGCACCTCGGACTGAACCCTAGGACAGAACGTCCGAGAACTCCTTTTCAAAGAACTGCTTCGGCTTAGCGCCGATAACAGTGCTCTTCACTTCGCCGCCCTGGAAAAGGTACACCGCAGGAATGGACGTGATCCCGTACTCCGCGGCAATGGAGGGGTTGTCGTCCACGTTAACCTTCACGACATCAACCTTCTCGCTGTATTCAACGGAGATCTCGTCGAGAATGGGCCCGAGCTTGCGGCAGGGACCGCACCACTCGGCCCAAAAGTCTACGATTACCGGCTTTTCCGAGGACAGTACGTCCGTTCCGAAGCTTGCATCGGTTACGTCTTTAGCGTTGCTCATGCCTATTTCTCCTCTGATCGTGAATATTGTGGCTTATGCGGGAAGGTCGGCCAGGTAATGCTCGACGTCAAGGGCGGCCACACATCCTGAACCGGAAGCAGTAATAGCCTGCCGGTACGTGGGGTCGATGACATCACCGGCGGCGAAGACACCCGGAATGCTGGTCCGGGAGCTGCGGCCTTCCACGGCAATGGTTCCTTCGGGCGTCAGGGCAAGGACGTCCTTGACGAGGTCGGTCCGGGGATCATTGCCAATAGCCACGAAGACTCCGGTGACTGCAAGGTCAGCTTCAGTGCCGTCGAGAACGTTCTTCAACTTCAAACCGGTGACTTTGGCGCCACCAAGAACGTCCTCCACCCTGGTGTTCCACATGAAGTTGATCTTCTCGTGGGCGAGGGCCCTGTCAGCCATGATCTTGGAGGCCTTCAGGGAGTCCCGGCGGTGCACCACCGTTACGGACTTCGCGAACTTTGTGAGGAACAGGGCCTCTTCCATGGCCGAGTCCCCGCCACCGATAACGGCGATGTCCTGGTCCTTGAAGAAGAAACCATCACAGGTTGCACACCAGCTAACGCCATGTCCGGAAAGCCGCTTTTCGTTCGGCAGTCCGAGTTCCCGATACGCCGAGCCAGTGGACAGGATGACGGCCCGCGCCTGGAAGGCCTCCCCCGTACCGATGGTGACGGTTTTCACCGGGCCCTTGAGGTCCAGCGAAGTGACATCCTCGAACAGGATGTCGGTGCCGAAACGTGCAGCCTGCTTTTCGAAGTTCTCCATGAGATCCGGCCCCATAATGCCTTCGGGGAACCCGGGGTAGTTCTCCACCTCGGTGGTGTTCATCAGTTCACCGCCTGCAGTAACGGATCCGGCGATCAGCAACGGCTTAAGGTTGGCACGTGCCGTGTAGACGGCTGCCGTGTAACCTGCCGGACCGGAGCCGACAATAATGACATCACGTACTTCGGACGCGGTGTTTTCTGCGATGGTCACGGAACGGTGAACCTCTTCCTTACTTGACGCGCCTCCCCGTGGAGGCCGGCCACATGGCACAACTGAAACTGCACGCTGAATATTCCGGCGCCGGACACGGGACACCGCCGGTGCGTGGCAGAAACCATCCCCGTCAAACGCTCATTCCAGATTACCGTTCCTGCAGGCACTCAAAACCGACTGAGGCGCTTTGCAGCGGATTCCAGGGCCAGCAGCGGATGTAACAAAAAGGCAGCGGCCCTCCCCTAAGCCGGGAAGGGCCGCCAATGCCGTGCGCTATGCCTTTACTGCACCTTGATCTCGGCCAGGCGGATTCCGTAACCATAGCGGGTCTTGGGTGCGGCGAGCCGAGGCAGGGAGTTTATGGAGACGATAACGTACTCCGCCTCCACGGGTTTCGCCAACGGCATGTTGAGGTCTGTGGACGTGAAGCTGTTGGTTCCCACGGCGTTTGCTCCATCCAATGACGGGCGGTCGTTCGTGTAAACGGTGATGTTGCCCCCGGAGCCACCCAGCTGCGAAAGGGTGATGGACGATACGGTCGCGGGGTTCTCCAGTTTCACAACGAGCGGCACACCCTGCGGTGCCAGGCCGCCCCAGTTTTCGCTGGCGAATTCCATGTCAGACCAGTAGCTGGCGGCGTTTCCGTCGTATGCCTTCACCAGGTCGCCATCAAAGGTTGCGGCGAAATCAAAGTTCCCCTGCCGGGAAACACTTTCGATAGCCGGCGGCACTACCGGCGGGGCAGAGGTTGGAGCCTGGGTGGGTGCGGCAGCGGTACCTTCCGGCGCGCTGGTAGTCGCCGGTGCGGGATCGTTCGCCTGCGGCTGGGCAAAGAAACTGCCGAGGTTCGTTACCGCGAACACGAGGCCCGCGATGAGCACGACGGCGAGGAGGCCGCCAACCAGCCAGCGCATGGACCGGGGCTCCCGCCCGGGTTCGTCGCGGTCGCCGTCGTAATCGCCCTGGCCCGCAAAGGAGACGCCAGCGGCTGCCGGCGCTGCGGCGCGGGCGGACATCGCCGATTTCTTCTTAACCGGCTGCGGCTGGTCGGCCGCCTCCTCGTCATAGAGGGCCTGCTGGTCGGCCTGGGCGTAGTCCTCATCCGACCACAGGGATACCTTGGGCTTTCCGGAGGCGGCCGCCGGGGTGGAAGCGTCCGAAGACGCAGCGGCGGAAACATCCCGAACGGGATGTGCGGCAGTTGCCTCCGGATCATTGCCGCCAGCTTTCCTTGCGGCGGAGGCGGCAGCTCCGGCCCCGGCAGCACCGGCGGCTGCCGGGCCGCCAACAGCAGCAGCCCCACCGATAGCGGAGGCACCCTTCCGCTCCGGCGAGGCATCACCGGAGCGGAAGGGGGAATCAGGAGCGGAGCGCCCGGCGGAGGGTGCTGCAGCCGGGCGGGCAGGCGGCTTGGGCGGCACAACGGGAGCCGTGCGGTAAGGATCAACCTGGCTCCGGTGCGGATCGCCGTAGTTGATGTAGCCGGCGTCGACGTTGTCTTCCTCGTCGTACGGTTCGGGCTCATAGGACCGGGGCTGGCCAAAGATTTCACTGCCCAGGGTGTCCGTGAAGAACGGCTCCACGTAGGGCGGGTTGGACGCTACTACAAGGTCCAGCAGGTCCGCCGCGGATGTGTGGTTGGTGATCAGGTACGTGGCGGCATCACTCACACCGAGGTCCAGCACCTGGACGGTGCCGGGCCGTTCCCCGGTGGCAACCTCGCGGGCGCTCTGGGCAACCTGTTCGGTGTTTTGCGGTCCGGCCACCAGGATACTGACGGGCCGGTTGAGGACCTGGTCCACGCCGTCCAGCACCAGATCGTGGTCGTGCGAGGCCAATACGGTGGCTGTGACCTTGTAGCGGCCGCCCAGTACTGATCCGACATCGATCGGGTTGGACACGTGCTCCTCCTAGACTGTCCGGGGCCATGGCATTGGATATCCGGCCCCGTTCACGGACCTGCTGCCCAGCTTGCCCGTGAAGATAACTCCCCCTGTACCTTTTCGATCCTAGCTGATTGCGTCCGGTGCACTGCTGACAACGGCCTCGGGAAACGGCGATGCAATCACTTTTTCCGCGGCTTCCGGCGCTTGAAGTAGGGGTTCTCGCCGGCCTTCCCCTGGAAGGTGCGGCGTCCTGGAAGCGGGATCTGTTCGCGGAGCAGGCCTCCCCGTGCCGTACTCGGCTGGTCCTCGCCGGGCAGGTAGCCGCCACCGGACGTTCCATCCCCGCCCGTGGACGAACCGCCGTCGTAATAATACGAACGTTTATGTGACCGCTCCGGCTCGGGGCCGGCGCGGAAGGACACCGCATCAAACTCCCCGGAGATCCGCGGGATGAGGCCGGTGTCCACCGAGGTGGTGGCGCGTTCGGGGCGGCGGTCACTTGCCTCGGCCGTGGCGCCTTCCACGGAAGGCGTCCCCTCAGGGGCGGACGACGGCGGGGTCCCCCCTGCCGCTGCAGGCGCAGCGGGGCCGCCGCGGCCCAGGCGGCCAAGCAGCGGTCCGATCAGGTCACGGAGTTCGGATACCCGGAACAGCTTGAGCAGCAGGAAGTACGCCACCAGCATGACCGGACCCACCACAATCACCGTTACCAGTGCGGTTACCCGGTCACGCCAGGCGAAGCCGTCCGGGCTGTAGCTGCCCATGAGCCACAGGGCACCCGCACCGGCGATGGCGGAGCCGAGCGCGGCGTACCCCATGCGGATGTACGAGCTGGCGATCCGGGGCCCGTCGAGGTGTCCCAGGATGCGGCGCAGGAACCAGGCGCTGATGACCACGGACAGGATATTGCCCACCATATAAAGGACCGCGATGGCGTAAATGATCTGGTTGACCGGCAGGAACTGGATGGCGAAGGCGCCCGCCACGTAGACCACGGCCAGCAGCAACTGGATGTAGAACGGCGTCCGGGCGTCCTCGTTGGCGTAAAACACCCGGGACATCATGAAGTTCGCGCTCATGAACGGTGTGCTGAGGGCAAGGATGGTGAGGGTCTGGGCCAGCATCACGCCGTCGTTCCGCAGGCCGCCCGAGAAGAACATCCCCAGCGGCCCGGCCAGCGCAAACAAGGCCAGGGCACCGAAAACCGTGGCCACCGCCATGGTGCGCAGCCCGTGCGACAGGGCATCCCGCAGCTCTGCCCGGTTGCCTTCCTGGGATGCCCGGGTCATGCGGTTGAACAGCACCGTGGCCAGGGAAAGGGCGATGATGGAGTGCGGCAGGAGGTACAGCTGGCTGGCCACCTCCAGCACCGCGTTGCCGGGCAGCATGTTGGCGGCGGGGTCGCCTGTTTCCTGCAGCCTCAGGCGTTCGGCGCCGGGGATGGTGGCGATGCGCATGACGTACAGGAACGCGAGCTGCCCGACGGCGGCGGTCAGCAGCGTCCACACGCTCAGCTTGGCTGCCTGGCCAAGTCCCACGCCCCGCCAGCCGAACCGTGGACGGAGGCCCAGGCGCAGGCGCATGACGGGAATCAGCAGGATGGCAGTCTGGGAGACGACGCCGATGGTGGAGAACCCTGCGACGAACACTGTTTGCGTATCGCCCCAGTTGTCCAGAGTGTGCGGGTTGAGTTCATTGCTGCCGAAAATCCAGATGAACATCCCCAGGCCGGCGATGGCCACCAGGTTGTTGAGGATGGGCGCCCACATGGCCGGCCCGAAGGCTCCGTTGGCGTTGAGGACCTGCGTGAGCAGGGCGTAGAGGCCGTAAAAGAAGATCTGCGGCAGGCACCAGAAGGCGAACGTCACTGCCAGGGCCTTCTGTTGCGGCGGGTAGCCCTGGGTGGTGGCGTCGATGACCAGCGGGGCCGCAAGCGTCACCAGCGCCGTAAGGCCCAGCAGGAGCAGGACAGCCAGCGTCAGCAGCCGGCTGATGTAGTCCGCTCCCCTGTCCGGGGCTTTGCTGGCTTTGATGATCTGCGGCACCAGTACGGCGTTGAATACCCCGCCCGCCACCAGGAGGAAGATCAGGTTGGGTAGGTTGTTTGCGTTGATGAAGGTGTCATTGACGGTGGAACCGAGCCCCAGGGCCGTGCCGAGCATCCAGGTTTTCCCGAAGCCCAGGAAACGCGACACAAGGGTTCCCGCCGCCATGATGGCACTGGAACGGGTTTCACTCGCACCCGACGTTGCTGGCGGCACTGCCTCTGCCGGTCCGGCAGCCTGGGCCGCGTCCGCCGGCGCCACCTGGGGGCTGCCTGCGTCCGGGCCGCCCGGCTTGGGGCGGTCCGCGTCCGGGGGCAGGCCGTTGGGGCGGGCGTCGCCAGGGCGGCCGGCGTTGTCGGAGGGAGAGTTGGTAGCTGACATCGAGTTCATCGTCTCACCCGCGGGGGCTTATCACCGCAACCCGGGATGCTGTGTGCAGGCCGGGTCCTACAGATGCCCGGGCAGGACCTCGCGCGCAAGATCGGCGATGCGCCGTTCATTGGGGAAGGACAACTTGCGTGCCAGTTCCTGGATGGGCACCCACGCCACGTCCACGGCTTCCTGGTCGGGATCATTATCGATGGTCAGTTCCCCGCCGGTTGCCCGCAGGAGGTAATGGTGGACCGTTTTGTGGACCCGGTGGCCGCTCACCGTGAACCAGTAATCGATACTTCCCAACGGGGCCAGGATGCTCCCTTCGATTCCCGTTTCCTCGGCAATCTCCCGGACCGCGGCCTCTTCGTTGTTTTCCTTGCCCTCCGGGTGGCCTTTCGGCAGGCACCACTCCAGGCGTCCGCCCCTGTTAAGGCGGGCAATAATCGCAACCCTCAGTTCGGCGTCGGAGGTATCCACCACCACGCCGCCGGCCGATACTTCCTCGACTGTGGGCAGTGAGGCCGGTGCCGAATGCTGGGCAGGGGCAACGTGCGCACCGATCGCCGACGGCAATGGTGCGTTTGTCCTCCTGCCTGGAGCGCTCGGTACTGGATGGGCCATGGAGTCCACTCTAACGACTGTTGCCCGTTCCTGATGACCGGAACATGACACCAAGATGGACGGCATATGACACGGTTTCCCGGCAGCCGGACGATTACCGGGGATCTTGACTCTTTTTTGGCCTGCCGTGCCTCCGCTTTCTGCCAAGCTTAAGTAACTATGGCGCACGCACATCACAAGACTGATTCCCACACCGTCGACTTCCAGGTGGACCCGGTGGTCCTGGAGCTTGGCCAGCGTTTTGTGGACGCCGGCCATGAACTGTCGCTGGTGGGCGGACCCGTGCGCGACCTGTTCCTGGGGCGGAACTCCCCCGACCTGGACTTCACCACGGACGCCACGCCGGACCAGACGGTGGCCCTCATTAGGAAGTGGGCGGACAACTTCTGGGAAATCGGCCGTGCCTTCGGAACGATCGGCATGCGCAAGGACGGGTTCCAGATCGAAATCACCACGTACCGGGCTGAGGCGTACGATCCCGAGTCCCGCAAGCCGGTGGTGGCGTTCGGGTCCTCGCTGACCGATGATCTGCTGCGCCGGGATTTCACCATCAACGCGATGGCCCTGAAACTGCCGTCCATGGAGCTTGTGGACCCCTTCGGCGGTGTCCGCGACCTCCACTCCTACGTGCTGGCCACCCCTGGCGCTCCGGAGGCTTCCTTCTCCGATGATCCTTTGAGGATGATGCGGGCCGCCAGGTTCGCCGCGCAGCTGGGCGTGTCCGTCCGTGACGACGTCCGGGACTCCATGACCCGGATGGCTGAACGGATCAGCATCATCTCCGCGGAGCGGGTGCGGGATGAGCTGGTCAAGCTCATTTGCGGTGCGCACCCCCGCACTGGCGTGGACTTGCTCGTGGACACCGGCCTTGCAGACTTTGTGCTGCCCGAAGTTTCAGCGCTCCGCCTCGAGTCTGACGAGCATCACCGGCACAAGGACGTCTACCAGCATTCCCTGCAGGTGCTGGAACAGGCAGCGGAGCTGGAAACGGACGCGGACGGCCCGGTGCCCGGGCCCGACTTCGTGCTGCGCTTCGCAGCGTTGATGCACGACATCGGCAAGCCGGCTACGCGGCGCTTCGAACCGGGCGGTGCGGTGAGCTTTCGCCACCATGACATGGTGGGTGCCAAACTCACCACGAAGCGCATGAAGGCCCTGCGCTTCGATAATGACACCACCAAGGCCGTTGCCCGCCTGGTGGAGCTGCACATGCGTTTCTATGGCTACGGCGACGCCGGCTGGACCGACTCCGCCGTCCGCCGGTATGTCACCGACGCCGGACCCTTGCTGGAACGCCTGCACCGCCTGACCCGCTCCGACGTGACCACCCGGAACCAGCGCAAGGCGGAACGGCTGGCCTTTGCCTATGACGACCTGGAAGCGCGCATCACCGCACTCAAGGAACAGGAATCCCTGGAGGCCGTTCGGCCGGACCTGGACGGAGCGCAAATCATGGCGCTGCTCGGCCTTAAGCCAGGCCCCGTCGTGGGCAGGGCGTACAAGTTCCTCCTCAATGAGCGGATGGAGAACGGGCCGCTGCCACGGGAAGAGGCAGAGGCGCGGCTGCTCGACTGGTGGGCCGGACAACCTGAATCCGCACCTGCCGCGGTGGAGCCTGAAGAGTCTCCCGACGCCGTCGAACCTTCCCCTGCCAAGGAGTCCAAGTGACCTACCCTGCACTCGCCCCCCGCCCCCAGCTCTGGATCCTGCGCCACGGTGAAACGGAATGGTCCAAGAGCGGTCAGTACACGGGCCTGACGGACCTGCCGCTGACAGTGGAGGGTGAGCAGCAGGCAGTGGAAGCGCGGAAGGTGCTCGACGGCGTCGACTTCGACCTGGTGCTTACCTCGCCGCTGCGGCGTGCCCGGCGGACGGCGGAACTGGCCGGCTTCCCGGACGCGCAGCACGAGCCCCTGGCGGTGGAGTGGAACTACGGTGACTACGAAGGCATCAGCTCGGACCTGATCCGCAAGGACAACCCGGACTACCTCATCTGGACGCACGGCGTTCCTAACGGGGAGACGCTGGACGAGGTGGCGGCCAGGGCCGACAAGATCATTGGCAGGGTCCTGGAGTCCGGGATGGACAATGTCCTGATCGTGGCGCATGGCCACTTTTCCCGCATCCTGACCGCCCGTTGGCTGGAAATGCCGCCTACCGAAGGTCGGCATTTCATCCTCGGGACAGCCAAGGTCTGCACCTTGGGCTGGGACAAAAGGACTCCCGCTATTGTCCGCTGGGGACTGTAAGAATTTTTTATTTTTGTTTCTTTTTGGTTTTTCTCCAGGATTAACTGGCCAGCCGGTAATTGTTGGTGCACCCGGCCTCGGCGCACAACGCGCCCCTGTCCTGGTGCCAGCTGGGCTGGCCGCTTTCCGCACATAAACTTGCAGCCCGCTGTGGGGAACTGTATCGCCCGGCCGTGCCGGATGTTCCTAAGCCCAGGCGTGCACGCATCCCGTTGATGGTCCGGAACCTGCTGGAGCAGCAGCGCGATGACGTCTACGTCCTGCTGCACCAGCAGCCGGGCGGCCTGCGGTGACCCGGACATGCGCTGCGGGACCACGGGCATCATCCATAAGGCACACCGGTAAGCTCGTCTGCATGGAGGAGACCCAGCCCCCGGGGCGCCGAGGCCGGTCCCGACTGGTGGTGCCGAGCCGCAGCGACGTGCTGCTGCGGAATTTCACGGAGGTCATCGGCGGACCCCTCGGCCGCCGGTCCGAGCCCGGCGTCGTCTCCCCGGGACTCTTCACCGTGGAACGGGTCCTGGTCCTCCTCACCGTCATCGCGGCATTCGTCGGGATCCTGGTAAAGGGCTATTGCCGTGTAAACGGCTGGGAGTCCCCCACGCAGTTCTACGCCACCTGCTATTCGGACTTTCCCGATCTCTTCCGCAACCGCGGGCTGGCGGAGGGCGTTTTTCCCGTCCTGGGCAGCCAGTTCGAATATCCGGTCGTCACAGCGCTGGTGGCCGGACTGACCGCCTGGCTGGTCCCGGGAAGCGGCGTGACGGAGGGTCGGGTGCTGGCGTACTTCGACGTCAACGCGGCACTGTTGGCCTGCGCCGTGATCGTGACCGTGCTCGCTACGGCCAGAACGTCGGCCCGCCGTCCCTGGGACGCCGCGATGGTGGCACTTGCACCGGGAATCATCTTTGCCGGGACCATCAACTGGGACCTCTGGACGGTCTGCCTTGTCGCCGTCGGCATGTACTTTTTCGCCCGGCAGCGGCTGGTGCCCGCCGGCGCCCTGATCGGCGTGGCCGCCGCAACGAATGTGTATCCACTGCTGGTGCTGGCGGGTATTGCGCTGCTGAGCGTGCGCACCGGCAGGATTCGCCCCCTGATGGTAACGGGAGGGTCAGCCGCTGCGGCCTGGATCGGAGTCAACCTGCCTTTTGCAGCCGCGAACTTCAGCGGATGGGCCTACTATTTCCAGTTCGCAGCCGGCCGGGATGCCGGCTACGGTTCGCCGTGGTTTGCCTACAACCTGGTGGCCGGAAGGCTTCGCCGGCCCGGGCTCAGTCCGGAAGCGGTGGACGTGCTGTCGCCGGCCCTTTTTGCGGTGCTGTGCGCGGCGATCGCTGTTATGGCGCTCAGTGCACCGCGGCGGCCGCGCCTGGCCCAGCTGGCTTTCCTTCTGGTGGCCGCATTCATCCTGACCGGCAAGGCGTATTCGCCCCAGTTCGTGGTGTGGCTGGTTCCTCTGCTGGCCCTGGCCCGGCCGCGGTGGCGGGACTTCCTCATCTGGCAGGGCGTGGAAAGCCTCCACTGGGCCGCAGTGTGGATGTACCTTGGTCAGGTGACGAGTTCCGGCTCATCCCAGCACAACCTTGACATGCCGTACTACGTCCTGGCCGTGGTTGCCCACATGTTCGCTGTGGCCTATCTGATGGCGCGAATCACCTGGGACATCTACGACCCCCGCTACGATCCCATCCGGCGCCACCACCTTGATGACCCCCACGGCGGGCCCTTCGACGGCGCCCCTGACAGGCTCGCGTGGAAACTTGGCAGCCCCGCATTTTTGAACCGACGACGGAAGGACCTTTTCCATGCCTGACGTAGCCGTGGTGGGGGCCGGTCCCAACGGGCTGGCCGCGGCAGCGGTCATGGCCCGTGCCGGCCTGTCCGTTGAGGTCTTCGAAGCGTCTCCCTCGATTGGTGGCGGGACACGGACCACCGAGCTGATGCAGCCCGGGCATTTCCACGACGTGTGCTCGGCGGTCCACCCCATGGCCCTGGCCTCGCCCTTCTTCCGGGCATTCGAGCTGGCCCGAAGGGTACAGCTGGTCAGCCCCGACATCTCGTACGCCTCGCCCCTGGATGGCGGACGGGCCGCCATCGCATACCGGTCGCTGGACCGCACTGCTTTCGAGCTCGGCCGGGACGGGGCAGCGTACCGGAAGCTTTTCGCGCCTCTCGTCAGACATATCGACGGCGTCATGGACTTCACGCAGAACCAGCTGTTCCGGATTCCCCGCAGCACGCTCGCCGCCGGAATCTTCGGACTGCGGACGGTGGAGCAGGGAACACCGGTGTGGAACGCAAGGTTCCGGGAGGATCTGGCCCCTGCCCTGCTGAGCGGGGTTACCTCCCACGCCATCTCCCACCAGCCCTCCCTCGCCGCTTCAGGTGCGGGATTGATGTTGGGCGCACTGGGCCATGCCCAGGGATGGCCCATCCCGATAGGCGGTTCGATTGCCATCTCCACAGCACTAGCGGAGGACATTCGCGCGCACGGAGGCGTCATCCACACCGACGCTCCCATAAACCGGCTCGAGGAACTTCCCCCGGTCCGCGCCACGCTGCTCAATGTGTCGCCCCGGGGCCTGGGCGCCATGGCGGGTGACTCGTTGCCTGCCCGCTACCGCTCGTCGCTGGAGTCGTTCCGCTACGGGAACGGTTCCTGCAAGGTGGACTTCATCCTGTCGGGTCCCGTTCCCTGGGCCGCTCCCGGATTGGCCGACGCCGGCACGGTCCACCTGGGCGGCACCCGGGAGGAGTTGGCGCATGCCGAAAATGAAGTACACGCCGGGCGGCACCCGGACAGGCCCTACGTCCTGGTGGCCCAGCCCTCACGCTTCGATCCCGGCCGGGCGCCGGCGGGACGGCATACCCTGTGGACCTACTGCCATGTCCCCGCCGGTTCGACGAGGGACATGACCGAGGCCATCACCGCCCAGTTGGAGCGCTTCGCGCCGGGCTTCCGCGACCTTATTGTCCAGTCGAATGTGGTCACCGCCGCCGGGCTGGCGGAGTACAACCGGAACTACATCGGCGGCGATTTCAGTGTGGGCACCATGGACCTGCGGGGCCTGGTGCAAAGGCCGGTGGTTTCCACCGTGCCGTGGCGGACTCCGCTGCCCGGGGTGTACCTGTGTTCGTCTGCCACACCTCCCGGGCCCGGCGTCACAGGGATGCCAGGGCTGCATGCGGCGACATATGCGCTAAAGGACATATTCAGGCTTCCGGTGCCTCCACTGGGAGCAACGGCCACCGGCGGAAGCTGACGTGCAGCAGGGGCCGCAACATGGCAAAAGGGCCAACAAAAGCGGGGCATAATGGCGCGATGGGGAAAATTACAAAAATTTCGGCTGCCCTAGCTGCACTCTCGCTCGGAACATCGCTTGCAGCCTGCGATGACGGCCGCAGCGGCGCAGAGGCCGCAGCCACGCAGCTCGCCGGCGCTGTCTCGGCCCTGGACATCGCGTCCGTGCCTTTTGACGGCAAGGACGCCGGTGCCGCGAACGAGCAGCTGAAGAACGTATTTGCCGCGCTTGAGCCCCAAAAGCCCGTTGTGGAAGCCGGTGATGTCAGCCTCGACGGCGACAGGGCCTCCGCACCCCTGAACTACACCTGGAAGTTCGGGGAGGCAGAGTGGAAGTACACCGTTTCAGCCAAGTTCAAGAAGTCCGGTGACAAATGGCTGACCGTCTGGGATCCCGCCACGCTGGCGCCGGGTCTGGCAGACTCCGAAATCCTGAGCATGGGATCCCAGTCACCGCCGCGTGCCGACATCCTCGGCGCCGGCGACGCTCCGCTGGTGACCTACCGGCCCGTGGTGAATGTCGGTATCGACAAGCCGCAGCTCGGTGGTGCCGATCCCGCTGATTCCGCCGGCAAGCTCGCAGCCCTGGTAGGAATTGATCCTGCCGCCTACACGGAACAGGTCAAGGCCTCGGGCGCACAGGCCTTCGTCCAGGCAATCACGCTGCGTGAGGAGGGCCGCACCATCACGGACGAGCAGATCTCGGCAATTCCGGGCGCGCGCGCCATCAAGGCAACCATGCCGCTGGCGCCCAGCCGCACCTTTGCCCGTGCTGTGCTCGGTTCGGTAGGCGAGGCCAGTGCGGAACAGATTAAAGCATCGGAAGGGGCCCTGTCCCCCGGTGACGTCACGGGCATCGGCGGGCTGCAGCAGCAGTACGATGAACAGCTCCGCGGCACGGACGCCGTCGTCATCCGTGCCCAGCGCGCAGACCTGACCCGCGAGCAGATCCAGTCCTCTGCCACTGATCCGCGCCGGGTGCTGTTCGAGGTGGCGCCCACTCCGGGCACCCCGCTCAAGACCACGCTGGACCCCAGATTGCAGACGTTGGCGGAGGCGACCCTCGCCGAGGTTGACCCCGCTTCTGCCATTGTCGCCCTGCGTCCCTCGACGGGAGCCGTCCTGGCTGTGGCATCCGGGCCCGGCAGCAACGGCTACAACACAGCAATGCTGGGCCAGTACGCGCCGGGGTCGATCTTCAAGATGGTCGACTCCCTGGCAATGTTCCGCAATGGCCTCACGCCGGACTCGAAGGTGGAATGCACACCGACGCTCACGGTGGACGGCAGGACCTTCAAGAACGCCGAAGGATATCCGGAAGGTTCCCTGGGATCGGTGACCCTCCGGGATGCCTTCGCACACTCCTGCAACACGGCCTTTATTGCTGCCCGGGATGACGTTTCACAGCAACAGCTTGAGTCTGCCGCCATGGCCATGGGCCTGGCTGTGGAGGCGCCAACGCTGGGAGCTGAAGCGTTCCTGGGTTCCGTTCCCGGCGAAGCCGCCGGCACGGAACACGCTGCCTCCATGATCGGCCAGGGCAAGGTCCTGCTTTCCCCGCTGGCGGCGGCCATGATGGCGGGTTCTGTTGCCAAGGGCGCACCCGTGTCTCCGCAGCTGGTCTTGAACCCCGACGGCGGTGCTGCCGCCGGGACCACCAGCGGTTCCACGGCGCCGGCCGCCCAGCCCTCCGCGACAGCCACCGCTGAAGCTCCCGCAGCTGCCTCGGACCAACCCATCACAGCGGAAGAAGCCGCCTCGCTCCGGGACATGATGCGCGCCGTCGTCACCTCAGGGCACGCCGGCTTCCTCTCGTCCGTACCGGGCGAACCCGTAGGTGCCAAGACCGGAACAGCAGAGTTCGGCAACGAGAATCCGCCCAAGACCCACGCCTGGATCGTTGCCGTGCACGGCGACCTTGCCGTGGCCGTGTTCGTCGAGGACGGCGGACTGGGAGCCACCACCTCCGGGCCGCTGCTAAAGGAGTTCCTCACCGCCGCCGGCTAGGGTTTTTGGGCAGATATGCGGACTTCCGGGCTATTTTGGACTGCATATCTGCCCAAAAACTCCAGGGGCGGGGCGTGGGAAGATGGAGCCCGTGGCCCATATTGATGTTTCCGGAATCGACTATTTCCTCTCTGACGGCACCCAGCTGCTGAACGGGGTGACCTTCAAGGTTCCGGACGGCACCAAAACCGCGCTGATCGGGCCCAACGGGACCGGCAAGACCACCCTCTTCCGAATCATCGCCGGCGATATCACCGCCGACGACGGCGTCATCGGCCGGTCAGGGAACATGGGAATCATGCGCCAGTTCGTGGGGCAGGTCCGGGATGAATCGACCGTGCGCGACCTGCTGGTGTCCGCGGCTCCGCCCGCCCTGGCTGCCGCTGCCCGCGAAGTGGACCAGGCGGAAATGGCCATGATGGAGCACGACGACGAGCCCACCCAGATGAGGTACGCCCAGTCCATCGTTGACTGGGGTGATGCCGGGGGATACGACGTCGAAACCGTCTGGGACGAAGTGTGCATGGCTGCGCTGGGACTCCCCTATGACCGCGCGCAGCACCGGGCGGCGTCAAGCCTTTCGGGCGGTGAGCAGAAGCGGCTGGTCCTTGAGGCACTCTTCGCCGGCCCGGACGACCTGCTGCTGCTCGATGAGCCGGACAACTATTTGGACGTGCCGGGCAAGCGCTGGCTCGAGGAGAAGCTCAACGGGTCCAGCAAGACCGTCTTCTTCATCAGCCACGACCGCGAATTATTGAACAACGCCGCCGGACGCATCGTGACGCTGGAACCGGGAATCAACGGTGCCTCCGCATGGATCCACGGCGGCGGCTTCGGTTCCTATGTGGAGGCCCGCGCCGACCGCAACGCCCGCTTCGAGGAACTCCGCAAGCGCTGGGACGAGGAGCACATCAAGCTCAAGGAACTCGTCAACATGTACAAGAACAAGGCCGCGTTCCGCTCCGACATGGCCAACCGCTACCATGCAGCCCAGACCAGGCTGGCGAAGTTCCTGGAAGCCGGGCCGCCAGAGGCACTGCCCATCGAACAGAACGTCCACATGAGGCTCAGGGGCGGCAGGACGGCAAAACGCGCCATTGTTGCCGAGCGGCTGGAACTGACCGGGCTCATGAAGCCGTTCTCCACCGAGGTGTGGTTCGGCGACAGGGTGGGAGTCCTCGGATCCAACGGTTCGGGAAAGTCACACTTCCTGCGGCTGCTGGCTACCGGCGGCACAGACCCTGAACGCGGGCACCTGCCGGTTTCCGATGTGCAGATCGCCGAGGTTCCGCACGAAGGGACGGTAAAGCTGGGTGCCCGCATCCGCCCGGGATTCTTCGCACAGACCCACGTACGGCCCGACCTCATGGGCAAGACGCTGCTGGAGATCCTGCACCGCGGTGACGAACACCGATCAGGGCTCGGCCGGGAAGCGGCTGCCGGGGCACTGGACGGCTACGGGCTGGCGGGGCAGTCGGAGCAAAAATACGAGTCCCTGTCTGGCGGCCAGCAGGCACGGTTCCAGATCCTGCTGCTCCAGCTCAGCGGAGCCACGCTGCTGTTGCTGGATGAGCCAACAGACAACCTGGACCTGCATTCAGCAGAGGCACTTGAGCGCGCCATCGACCACTTCGAGGGAACAGTCCTCGCGGTGACCCATGACCGCTGGTTTGCCCGCACGTTCGACCGTTTTTTCGTGTTCGGTTCCGACGGCCGGGTCTACGAGTCCCCCGAGCCGGTCTGGGATGAAAAGCGGGTGGAAAGGGCCCGGTGACCGTCAGAAGCAACTTTGATCAAATAATCAGGAGTCCGTTTCATTTGATCATTTGCTGTTAGTCTTGCCGTGTGAAAACGGAGGAACGGCACCGCGCCATCGCGAAAATCCTGCGGGAGCGCCCGGAGGTCAGCGTCGAGGAGTTGACGCTCGCCTGTGACGCCTCCGGAGCCACGATCCGCCGCGACCTGGAGGTGCTGGCGGCGAACGGTGTCCTCCGGCGTGTGCACGGCGGCGCCCGGAGCCTGATCGCACGCGGTGAAAATCCCGGCTACGGCCAGCGCGAACTGGAGGACCGGGACGTCAAGCGGCGGATCGCGGCCGCCGTTTCCGCTTTGCTCCGGGACCAGGAACACGTCTGGCTGGACAGCGGGAGCACGGCCACGGAAGTGGCGCGTACGCTGGCGGGCAGGGACCTGACGGTCATGCCCATGTCCTTGCGCTCCTTGAACGCGGCGGCCGGTCCTGAAGGTTTGGCAGGCATCCGACCCGGACTCCTGCTGCCCGGCGGAAGCCTCATCCCCGGGGAACTGTGCTTTCGTGGGCCCCTTGCCGAAGCGAACATCCGCTCCCTCCGCTTTGATACCGCCGTCGTCACGCCCTGTGCCGTCAGCACCCGTGACGGACTGCTGGCCCACGACCTTGAGGACGCCGCCGTGAAGCGCGCCGGCATTGAATCCGGGGCGCGGGTGGTGCTTGCGGCTGCGGCAGCAAAATGGCACGCACAGGCGCGGGTGCTGGTGGCCTCGCTGGAGCGGGTGGATGTGATGGTGACGGACAAGGAATTCAGCGCCGAAGAACGTGCGCAACTCGATGAATACTCAGTGGAAGTAGTAAACGTATGAGCACAAACACCGGCACAGCCCAGCACACAGGATTGACCGCTGCCGCTGCGGCCACATTCGTGGTCTTCGGCATTAATGGCCTGGTTTTCGCCAGCTGGGCTGCCCGGATCCCGGCAGTGACAGAGACCCTCAACATTACCTCTGGCCAGATGGGCACCCTGCTGCTGTGCACAGCCATCGGTTCGCTCCTGGCGCTGCCTACGGCAGGGCTGGTGGTCGGCAGGATCGGGACAGCCAACGCCGTCCGCTTCGGCGGCGTGCTCGCAGCCATGGCAGGCGTGGGCATCGCACTGTCCCTCTCGGCAGAATCGATACCGGGCACCGCCGTTTCCCTGTTCTTCTTCGGCATCGCCATCGGCTTGTGGGACGTGAGCCAGAATATTGAAGGAGCCGACGTCGAGCACAAGCTCCGGCGGACCATCATGCCGCAGTTCCACGCGGCCTTCAGTGGCGGAGCCTTTGTTGGTGCGCTCATCGGCGCCGTACTCTCGAACCTCGGCGTGGACCTGCCGCTGCACCTGGTGGTCATCGCCGGCATCGTGGTCCTGGTGACGTTGATCGCCCCCCGCTACTTCCTCCCCCATGTGTCCACAGCCACCGCCAAGGGCGAAGCGGCGGCCGAGAGGGGACCGTCTGCCTGGCGGGACAGCCGAACTGTCCTCATCGGCATTGTGGTGCTTGGCGCAACGCTCACCGAGGGCGCAGGCAATGACTGGATCGCCAAGGCCTCAGTGGACGGAATCGGCACCACGGAATCCACCGGTGCCCTGATGTTCGCCCTCTTTGTCCTCGCCATGACAGCCATGCGGTTCCTTGGCGGCCGCGTGATCGACAAGTATGGCCGCGTCGCCGTACTCCGTGCCAGCATGGCCGCCGCCGCCGCAGGTCTTGGGCTCTTTGTCCTTGCGGGAAACGTCTGGCTTGCGGCAGTGGGCGCGGCCCTTTGGGGAATCGGCGCTGCACTTGCGTTTCCCATGGGGATGTCCGCTGCCGCAGATGACCCGGAGCACGCACCCGCCAGGGTGTCTGTTGTATCAACGCTGGGCTACATATCGTTCCTCGCCGGTCCGCCGCTGCTGGGCTACCTGGGCGACCTCACCGGCATCCATCTGGCCCTGCTGGCCATCATGGCACCGATTGTGCTGGCACTGCTGCTGGCGGGCGCGGCGAAACCCCTTAACCGGCAGACGGACAACGCATAACACCCCGCCGAGGTAGGGTATGCACATGGGGAGCACTTGGGGCAAAAGCCATCGGTGGATTGGCCAGCTGGATAAATATCTGGTGAAGCATATTTCGGATCTTCCCGGCGGCAACCACGATGACTTCTTCCGCCGTCTTTCGGCATCTGCCAACCACGGGAAGCTTTGGATGGGAGTGGCAGCCGTCATGGTGGCCTTTCCCGGAAAGACGCGGCGGGCGGCCCTGCACGGCCTGATAGCCCAGGCAGTGGCCTCAGCTGTCACCAATGGCGTTTTCAAGACGCTCCTGCCCAGGAGCCGTCCGCTTCCTGAGCATCTACCTGTGTTCCGGTTCGTAAACCCGCAGCCCACCAGCTCGTCCATGCCCTCCGGGCACTCCGCATCGGCCCTCGCTTTTGCCACTGGAGTGGGTTTGGTCCGGCCCACGCTGGGCGCCGCCCTGGCACCGGCTGCTTTGGGAGTGGCGTACTCGCGCGTTCACACGGGTGCGCACTGGCCCTCGGATGTTGTCTTCGGTTCCGCTCTCGGTGCCGGGGCAGCGCTGGTCACGCGCAAGTGGTGGCCCGTCCGGCCGCCTTACCCAAAACCCGCCAGGACGTGGACATCGGCGCCTGAACTTCCGGAAGGCGAAGGACTCAGCGTCGTGGTGAACACACTGGGCGGGTCGTTCAGGGACAAGACAGCGGACGCCCTCCGAGAAGTATTCCCAAAAGCGTACATAACTACTGTCCTGCCGGAGGACGACTTGGTCGCGGACATCCAAGCCGCCGCTGACAGGCCGGGGACGGTCGCCCTCGGTGTATGGGGCGGTGACGGGACAGTCAATGCAGCGGCCGCCGCCGCCGTCGAACGGTCAATCCCGCTCCTCGTGCTGCCCGGAGGGACGCTGAACCACTTTGCCCGCGACGCGGGAACCGGAAGCCTTAAGGAAGCCCTGGCGGCGGCTTCGCGCGGCGAGGCGGCCCTGGCGGACGTTGGGCTGGTGACCGTGGAACGCGGCCTTGCCGGGAGCCCGGAAACCGCCGTATTGACCATGCTGAACACATCCAGCGTCGGCCTCTACCCGGACCTGGTGCGACGGCGGGAGCACCTCCAGCCGGCCCTCGGGAAGCCGCTGGCCGGTGTGGTGGCCATGTTCCGGACCTTCGCTGCCGGTACGCCGCTGACGCTCCACGTGGACGGTGTGCTGCACAAGGTATGGATCGCCTATGTGGGGCGCGGGCGGTACTACCCCCGGGACCATGCTCCGCTGCTGCGTCCGGTGATGGACGACGGCGTGCTGGACCTGCGGCTGATCACGGCCGATGAATCGTTCGCCAGGTTGCGGCTCCTGTGGTCCGTGCTCACCGGAACGGTGGCAAGCTCGACCATCACCCACCTTAGGGAGGCCACGGAGGTGCGCATCGACGCAGGCGGTGCTCCGATGGCGCTGGCCGTCGACGGCGAGGCGCTGGCGGGAGTGCGCAGTGTGAAGTACCAGGTACTCCCCCGGGCTTTAACCTACTACTCGCCCCGGCCCTAGGACCGCAGCACCTGCCCGGTCATCCAAGGGGACTACCCTCATTGCTCCCTGAATCATCCCTGACAGGCGAAAAGCGGCTGCGGCGTCGGTAGCGTAAGGGATACACCAGCCAGCTGAACCCATCTGCAGCCCTGCGCTGCCAGCCAGAAGGAACATTCCATGATTGAGGCACGCGACCTGGCCAAGGTCTATGGCGGCAAGACCGCCGTGGCAGGGGTCAGTTTCACCGTCAGGGCAGGCCAGGTCACCGGTTTCCTGGGGCCGAACGGTGCCGGCAAGTCCACCACCATGCGCATGATCATGGGACTCGACCGTCCGACGTCGGGCTCGGTCACCGTGAACGGCCGCCCTTACGCCGACCATAAAGCGCCTCTGCACGAGGTAGGCGCCCTGCTGGACGCCAAGGCCGTGCACACGAGCCGCAGCGCGTACAACCACCTCCTCGCGATGGCCGCCACGCACGGCATCCCGAAAGCACGCGTGCACGAGGTCATCGAAATGACCGGACTCGAAGCCGTGGCACGGAAGAAGGCGGGCGGCTTCTCCCTGGGCATGGGCCAGCGGCTGGGGATAGCCGCCGCGCTGCTGGGTGACCCGCAGACACTCATCCTGGACGAGCCGGTCAACGGCTTGGACCCCGAGGGCGTCCTGTGGGTCCGCAACCTGGTCCGGTACCTGGCAAACCAGGGCAAAACAATCTTCCTGTCCTCCCACCTCATGAGTGAAATGGCGCAGACCGCGGACCACCTGATCGTCATTGGCCGGGGCCGCATCATCGCCGATGCCCCGGTGAAGGGGATCATCGCCGGCACCCGCCAGGCCAGGACGCTGGTCCGCACCGACGCAGCGGCGCACCTGTCCCGCCTGCTCGCCAGGGATGGCGTCACCGTTGACCAGAGCGAACCGGAAGCACTCACGGTGACCGGCCTGGACCCGCGCGGGATAGCCCAGGTTGCGCTGGCCAACGGCGTCCTGGTCTACGAGCTCACCCCCCAAATGTCGTCCCTTGAGGACGCATACTTTGATCTCACCAAGGACGAAGTGGAATACCACTCGCACCTCACCGGCGGACCCGCTGCGGCTGCCCGGGAAACCGCTCCGGCAACGGCAGGAAAGTACGGACGATGAGCACCCGGACAACAACCCCTGCCGCACGCATTTCCTCCTCCGCCGGATCCCGTGGCGTCACCTTCGCCGGTGTCCTGCGGTCCGAATGGATCAAGCTCTGGTCCCTGATGTCGACCCGCATCCTGTTGCTGTTGACCCTCGCGGCCATCGTGGGCGTGGGCGCCCTGGCCGTCCTCATCAGGTACACCTACCTGGATGAGATCGCACGCAACGCCCGGGAACAGGGGCAAACCATGACTCCGGAGATGATGGAACAGTCCTTCCCGCCCGGATCCGGCTTCGAGCTCTACAATTTGCCCAACGCCGGGCTGCAGATTGGCATCCTGGTCCTGGGCTCCCTGGCGGTCCTGTTCATATCCTCCGAATACGCCACGGGCATGATCCGTTCCACCATGAACGCCGTTCCGCGCCGCACACCGGCGTTTGCGGCCAAGGCCATCATCCTGGTGGTGATCTCCTACGTCATCACCACCCTTGCGGGGGCAGCCACCTTCCTGATCGCCATGCCGGTGTTCCAGGGCATCGGCTTCGACCTGGACTGGTCCACGGACGGCGTGCTGTACAGCATCTCCACAGGCGGCCTCTACGTGGCAGGCGTGGCGCTGATCGGGCTCTCACTCGGAACCCTGCTGCGCAACTCCGCCGGCGGCATCACCGTCCTGGTGGGCATTTTCTTCGTCCTGTCCATCGCGGCAAGCTTCCTCACGCTCATCCCTGGCGAGTTCTGGAAGTACGTTCCGCAGTACATCCCCAGCGAGGCCGGCGGCCGGTTCCTGTCCATCGGACATACGGACGGCGTAATCGATCCGTGGCAGGGCGGCCTGCTCTTCCTAGGCTACGTGCTGCTGTTCCTGGTTCCGGCCATGATCCTGCTCAAGAAGCGGGACGTCTGACCAGCATCGCCACCGGCGCCACGATTACGCTGTCCAACATCATCGCCACCGGCATCGGCAATGGCGTCAAGCAGCGGCGGCAGCATGAACAGGAGGTGGCGGCCTGGACGGCCCGGACCAGCCGCCGGGCCCTAGCGAAGTTCCTTGCCGCGGGGCGTGGCCGTGATGCGCCGGAACACCCTGCAGTCGGACAGTGTGTTCCGGAACGACGGCGGCATTACCAGCTGGCCATGATGAGCGGATCTGCAGCGGAGGGTTACACGGCCAGGCTGAACGTCACCCTCTAGACTCGGGAGCATGCCTATCGAATCCTCCGCCGCAGACCACATCCGGGACCTCGGCGCGTACGTGACCGCGTCGCCGTCGAGCTTCCACGCGGTGCACGAAGCGGGCAGGCGGCTGGCGGAAGCGGGCTTTGTCCGCCTGGACGAGCAGGAGCCCTGGGAGGGCGGCGCAGGATCCTTTTTCATCATCCGGGACGGCGCGCTGATCGCCTGGGTGGTTCCGGAAGGCGCCGGGCCTGGGACCGGCTTCAACATTTTGGGCGCCCACACGGATTCGCCGTCCTTCAAGCTCAAGCCCAAGCCCACCACCGGCGCGCACGGCTGGCTGCAGGCCGGGGTGGAGGTGTACGGCGGCCCGCTGATCAACTCCTGGCTGGACCGGGAACTGCAGCTGGCGGGCCGGCTGGTGATGCTTGACGGGACGGAGCACCTGACGGCGACCGGCCCCCTGCTCCGGTTCCCCCAGCTGGCGATCCACCTGGACCGGTCCGTCAATGAGGGGCTCACCCTGGACAAGCAGCGGCACATGAATCCGGTGTGGGGGCTGGGGAATCCGGCTGACTTCGACCTGCTGGAGGTCCTGGCGGAGTCCGTCGCCGGCGCGTCCGTCGATCCTGCGCAGGTCGGCGGGTACGACGTCGTCGTTGCGGACACGCAGGCGCCCGCGGTTTTCGGGGGCAAGGGTGAGTTCTTCGCATCCGGGCGGCTGGACAACCTTTCGTCCACCCATGCGGGCCTGGTTGCACTGATAGCCCACGCTTCTTCCGGTGCCCCCGCCGGCCCCGTCGCAGTACTCGCGGCCTTCGACCACGAGGAGATCGGCTCCAACTCGCGCTCGGGTGCCTGCGGGCCCATCCTCGAGGACGTCCTGGTGCGCATCTCCGACGGGCTTGGGGCTTCGGAAAGCCAGCGACGGCAGGCGGTATCGGCGTCGTTCTGTGTTTCTGCCGACGCCGGCCACGCCGTCCACCCGAACTACCCCGAGCGGCACGATCCTGCCAACCACCCTGTGCTCAACGGCGGTCCGCTGCTTAAGATAAATGCGAACCAGCGCTACGCAACGGACGCCCATGGGGCCGCCCTGTGGGCGCGGCTGTGCGGTGAGGCCGGGGTGCCTTACCAGGAGTTCGTGTCCAACAATGCGATCCCCTGCGGGTCCACGATCGGTCCCCTCACCGCCACCCGCCTGGGAATCCGGACGGTGGACGTCGGCGTGCCGCTGCTGTCCATGCATTCGGCACGCGAACTGTGCGGCATGGAGGACCCGCGGCGGCTGGCTGCCGTGACCGAGGTGTTCTTCCGCACGCACGTGTAGGATCAGCGCCCTTGGCCGTTGGAACCCCCTACCTACCCGGGGTTCCCCCTGAGTTAATCCCCTATCCCTAACGATTTCACCCTCCGTTAACCCCGTTACTTACGCAACGACGCTATTGGTGCCGACGAAAAATCGAGTACCAACTACTGGTGATACCTGTCAGGAGCCCACATAGGCTCTTCGTCACGGACAAGTCGTTGGCTGTGTGTGGCTGGGGCCTAAGACCAGACCTTGACCGGAAAGAGCGCCTGGCGCAATCACCACAAGTGGACGCGCCACCGTCCCAATTCCGTCGATGTCAAGAAGTGGTGAAGTCTTTGTCTATCTCGACCCAGTTTTCGAGCATGTTTTCCGAGCCCTCGGTAGCAATCACGCAAGCCTCGGTGAGCGTTGTTATTCCGACCCTCAACGAAGAGAAGAACCTTCCATGGGTTCTGCGCCGGATGCCTTCCTACGTGGACGAGGTCATCATCGTGGATGGCCGCTCCCAGGACAACACAGTTGGTGTAGCGCGGGCGCTCCGTGACGATGTTGTGATCGTGGAGGAGAAACGCAAGGGCAAGGGCGTCGCCTTGCGCGCAGGTTTCGCCGCTGCTTCCGGCGACATCATCGTCATGCTGGATGCGGACGGCAGCATGGACCCCCAGGAAATTGGATGGTTCGTTTCCCCCCTCCAACACGATTATGACTTCGTCAAAGGGTCCCGTTACGTCACGGGAGGCGGTTCCGAGGACCTGACCTGGCTGCGGCGGACGGGCAACCGGGCGCTCACGGGACTGGCCAACACCATCCTGCGCAGTAACTACTCCGACCTTTGCTACGGCTACATCGCTTTCCGGCGCGAATGCCTCGAAGTCCTGGAGCTGGAATCCGACGGTTTCGAGATTGAGACGGAGCTGATTGTGCGCGCCGCCCGCGCCGGTCTCCGGATTGCGGAAGTGCCCAGTATCGAACTGGACCGGATTTCCGGGGCATCCAACCTGCAGACCTTCCGTGACGGCTGGCGGGTCCTCCGGACGATGGCGCGGGAGTGCGCACTGTGGGAGGCACCCACGGCCGGCGCCCGCCCCGAAGCGCTGCGCCGGGTCAAGTACGCCTACGCGAACGTCCGGTTCCCCAGGATCCCGGTTGATCCGCAAAGCCTCCTTTCCCTCCGGGAAGCGGCGTGACATGAAACATTTTCCAACCTGCACGGTCACTGTGGTGATCTGCGCCTACACCACCGACCGCTGGGCAAATCTGCTCGACGTCATTGAATCAGTGCGTGCACAAACCGTGAGTCCTGAGGAAATCGTGGTTGTTATCGACCACAACACCGAGCTGTACGAGCGGCTCGTTGCAGTGGTGGACGACGTGAGAGTCGTCGAAAACATGGGACCGAAGGGCCTCTCAGGCGCACGCAACACCGGCGTCAGCCTCTCAGACACGGACATTGTCGCCTTCCTGGATGACGATGCCGAGGCCGCTCCGGACTGGCTGCAGCACCTGGTGGCACTGTACGACGACCCCGACGTCCTGGGCGTCGGCGGCCGGGTGGTACCGGTCTGGGAAACGGGCCGGCCGAGCTACTTCGGTGAAGAACTCGACTGGATTGTGGGATGCAGCCATCGCGGCATGCCGCGGGTAGCCTCCGAGGTCAGGAACGTCATTGGTGCAAACATGTCGTTCCGACTGGAGGTCCTGCGCCAGGTGGGGGGGTTTAACCACTCCCTTGGACGCCGGGGGAGCATCCCGCTGGGTTGCGAGGAAACGGAAATCTGCATCCGCTCCAGGATGGGGTCGCCCGGCTCCCGTATCGTCTATGAGCCTGCGGCAGTGGTGCGGCACCACGTACCGGCCAGCAGGGCAACGCTCCGTTACATGCTCTCAAGGTCCTGGTCCGAGGGGCTTTCCAAGGCCCAGGTCAGCCAGATCGTCGGGCACAAGAGAGCACTGGGACCCGAACGGCGGTACGTGCGCAGTGTGCTGCCCCGTGCTGTGATGACCGGACTGTATGACTTCGGCCGGGCAGGCAATCCCGGCGGCCTCGGCCGCGCCGGCGCGGTGATGGCCGTCCTTACCTGTACCGCCGCCGGATATTTCCGCGGCCGCCGGCTGAACTTCCCGACGGCGGCGAAGACACCCAAGACCTCCCTGCAGCCAGCCTTGCCCTGGAGGAAAGTCCAGTGACAAAGGAGCCGGGGAGGGGACACCGTTGACCAGGCCAGCAGCATCAAGATCCGCAGCACCATCCGATCCACACAACAGCTCGACAAGGGGACAAAACATGCGTACCAGGCAGACCAAAGCGTTGAACTTCGACATCCACGGCCGCGTCACGATCAGCGTCGACGCAGAAGCACCGGCGGCTCATCAGCTCAAGACCATGTTGGCGTGCTTCGCCACCGACGCCGAACGGCCCGCCCAGATCGTGGTGGATGACCGGCCGGAGCCGATGCCGGATGCAGGCCTGCTGGAGCACGATCTTGCGTACACGGAGGCCAGCGTGCGCTTCAACGCCGACCGGGTCCAGGTGGTGAGGGACGCGGACCAGTGGCGTATTCATGGCCCAGGCGAGCTGTTGACCTCCGTGGTACCTGTCCTCGACGCGGCCATGGTGGAACGGGGCGCCGCAATGATTCATGCCGCAACCATGGCCTACAAGGGCCACGCCGTGGCACTGCCTGCTGCAGGCGGGACCGGCAAGACGAGCACCGCCGCCAAGCTGATGCGCCGCGAGGGGTGGTCATTCATGGGCGACGACTGGGCTTTCCTCGCCGAGGACGCCACCCTGCTGGGCTACGCAAAGCCGATGTTCATTAAGCCGCACCACCGCGCCATCTATCCCCACCTGTTCGAAGGTGTCCGCAAGCCCCTCGTCCCGTCCCGGCTCTCGCACAGCGTCGGCCGGCTCACCACGGTGGTGCACCCGTACGTCATCCGCTATCCCCGGCTGGCCGATTTCTCCCGCAAATGGTCGCCGGAGCACCGCATGGTTGACGCATCCGCCGCCTTCCCGGGACGGGCAGTGACCACCTCGGCTCCGCTCGCCGCCGCCGTCTACGTCGAACGCTACGAGGGCTCACGCACCCGGATCGTCGAAAAGACGAACGACTGGATGGTCGACCGCATGATCGGCAACTTCCATATCGAGATGGCGGGCTTCTCTCAGCGCGTTGTGACGGGCCTGGCGGCGACGTCCGTTGTGCCATGGCGCGAGCACTTCGCAGCCAAGGGGCTTGTGCTGGACAAAGCGCTGGACGGCCGTCCGTGCCACCTGCTCCAGGTTCCCTCCGCATACTCTGCGGACGAGGCGTCGGACGACATTGTCCGGCATCTTGAGGAACTGTTGCCGTCGATCCTTGACGACCAGGCCTGAGGGGTGAGGCACAGTGGGTTACAGCCCTGCCAACGTCACCGCCGTCGTTCCGGCCCGTAACGCCGAACACCTGCTCCCGGAGTGCCTGGATGCCCTGCGCCGGACCGGTGTTGCGGAAATCATCGTGGTGGACGGCTTGTCCACCGACCGTACAGTCGAGATCGCCCGATCCGCCGGTGCGCGGGTCCTGAGCGATGAGGGACGCGGCCTCCCGTGGGCCAGGACCCTGGGAGTGAAAAACAGCAACACCCCGTGGGTCCTGCTCGTCGACGCCGACGTCGTGTTCAGCCCCACCGGTGTGGCGGAACTGCTCGCTGAACTGGAGGAAGACGGCTACGACGCCCTCCAGGCCGGTCTCGAGAGCGTCGCCGGGCCGGGTTACTGGGGACAGGCACTTGCCCATCACCACCGCACCGGCCGGAGCCGCAACTGGTTCGGGCTGGTGGCCACAATCGTGGACCGCGAACTCATGCTGAGCCTGGGCTTCGACGACTCGTTCAAGTCGGGCGAGGACATCGAGCTGCGCTGGCGGATGCGGAACTCGGGGCTGCGGACAGGTGTGTCGCGGCGGGTGGCCGTCGAACACCGCTTCGCCGCAGATGACTTCGACTTTGCCCTCGACCAGTTCATGATGGACGGCACGGGACTGGGCAAAATGATCCGCAAGCACGGCTGGCGTGGCGCAAGACTTGCCTTGCTTCCGGCCGCTGCGGCAGTCCGGGGAAGTGCCCTGAGCCTGGTCAAGGGCCAACCCCGCTGGTTGCGTTACTACGCTGCCTTCTGCTGGTACAACTACGCGGGCGTGGTCAAGGGCATCTCCTCGTGAGCATCGTCAGAGGAAAACCCGATGTGGATGGCATGCCCGTCCGCCACTCTCCACTGCGGAGCTCCTTTGGCCTCATCCTGGCGAAAGGAGCGCAGACGGGCTCGGGTTTCGCCTTCTGGGTAGTGGCCGCACACGCGGCGTCGGACCGAGAGGTCGGGCTCACCACGGCCGCGGTTTCGGCGGTGTTGATCTGTGCCCAGCTTGCGGTGCTGGGCGCCGGGTCGGCAGTGATCGTTTCGGTGGGGCGGGGGGAACCTCCGGCGCGGGTGCTGGATGCTGCGATCGCCATCGTGGCGGTAGCCAGTACTGTTCTTGCCCTCGGCTATCTCCTGCTGGAGTTGGTCGTGGCTCCGGTCACGGCATCGGTCTCGGTGCTCTTCTGGCTGATGTTTGTCTTTGCCGCCGTCACCGGGACGCTGGGCACCGTACTGGACCAGGCGCTGGTGGCCCTGGGCCGCGGTGCCACTGCCACCCTGAGGTACACGCTGGGCGGTTTGGTGTCACTCGCGGCTGTGTCATTTGTGGCCTGGCAGTGGCACGGCGCCTCGGCCGACGTGCTGCTGGCCTGCTGGACCATCGGCAACGCCCTCACGTGCATCGTTGGTCTGGTCCAGTTGAGGAGGCTCGTGGGCTACCGGCCCCGGCCGTCACTGCACCCGGCGCGCGGACGTCCGCTGCTGGCAGTGGGCATTCCAAACCAGCTCCTCACCCTGACCGAGCGCGCCCCGGGCCTGCTGTTACCGCCCCTGCTTGCGCACATGGTGGCGCCCGAGGCCGCGGCCTACTGGTATCCGGCATGGATGATGGCATGGGCGGCTTACACCGCCCCAATGCTTATGGGCATAGTCCAGTTCTCGGAGGGTGTCCGCGAGCCTGGCCGCCTCGTGGCCACCACGTGGTCGACCCTTCGGTGGTCGCTCGCCATCGGAGGCCTCGCCGCCGTCGTCCTCATTGTCTTCGCCCGCCCGCTGCTCCACCTGTTGGGCCACCGTTACGCCGAAGCCTCCACCGGCGCCCTGCGGTGGTTGGCGGCCGGTGTGATTGCTTATGCCGTACTGCAGGCCTACAACGCCGTGTGCCGCGCGCGCCGCCGCTATGCGGAAGCCATCACGGTGGGCGTGGTCCTCGCAGTCGCCCTCTGCACCGCAGCGCTCTCGGCCGCCGAAAGGGGTGCCAGTGATATGGCGCTGACGTGGCTGGTTGTGCTCTCAACAGGAGCCCTGGCTGTGGGCATTCGGTTGCTCGCCATCCTCCGGCGCGTCAAAAAGGAGATGACATGACCAGTACGCTCGTTCCAACCACCCGCACTGATAAACGGCTGAAGCTACGCGATGTATGGTGCGCCCTTGCCGGCCTTGCGTCGCTGGTCCTCGCCGTCGGGGCCGCTGCCAGCGTGGTTCTGCCCGTTAACAGCGACCTGGGGCTCGTGGCAGTACTTCCCTACCCGTACTGGGTCGGGCTACTTCTTCTGAACGTCACCTTCGTTGTGGCGCTGCGGGGCGACGCCACGGGACCCGCGAGCCGGCCGGTGATGATGTGGCTCCTCGCGGTGCAGGTGCTCGTGCTCTTTGGAGCCGCAGCGTTCGTAACGGATGTTCCGCGCGGTGAGGTCGCATTCCGGCACCTTGGCATCGCAGACGCCCTCGGGGGCACGGGGGCAGTGGATCCGAACATCGACGCCTACTTCAACTGGCCCGGCTTCTTTGCCCTCCTGGCGACGGTGCTCCAGGCAACCGGCCTCGATCCCCTGACCGTTGCCCTTTGGGCACCTGTGTTCAACGTGGGTCTGTGGCTCGTAGCTGTGGCAGTGCTGATGCGCTACCTGACGCAGGACCCGCGACGACGCTGGCTCGTGTTGTGGATATTCTGCCTCGGAAACTGGCAGGACCAGGACTACCTGTCCCCCCAGGCCTTCGGCTTCTTCCTGTACCTCGTTGTGGCCGTGCTGTTGATCGGTCCGTTGGCTGCGCGGCCTTCGAGGTTCCGGGGATTCCGGCCATCGGATCTTGCGGCGTGGTGGCGGGAGCGCTCGCCTTCGGAACACCGGCCAGGGTTCCGCGTGGGCGCCCTCGCGGCAGTAATCCTGCTCGTCACGGTGATCTGCGCCAGCCACCAGCTGACGCCATTCATGTTGCTCATCACCATTACCGTGCTCACCCTCAGCGGACGGGTGTGGCCCGGCCGGCTGCCCCTGATCACCGCTATTTTGCTGGTACTTTGGCTGGTCTATCCCGCGAGCACGTACCTTATCGGGCACCCGCCGATGGAGGACGCAGGACTGTCGGCCGCAGTCGAGTCGAACGTCGCTGAGCGCGTGAGCGGAACCCCCGGGCACGTCTTTGTGGTACAGGTCCGGGTAGTGCTCACAGTCCTGCTGTGGCTCCTCGCCCTTGCGGGTGCCGTGCGGGACTGGCGCAGGAGGCGGCTCGACATCCGGGTAGTCCTCTTCGCCGTCAGCCCGATGCTGCTCTTCCCGTCGCAAATGTACGGAGGGGAGATGCTCATCCGCGTGTCGCTGTTCGCACTGCCTTTCATCGCGCTGCTCGCGTCTTCAGCCTTGCTTCCCAAACAGTGCAGCACCCGCCCCTCCTTCAAGACCGCAGGGGCCCTGGTGCTTATCTTTTGCCTGCTGGCTGCGATGACGGTGACGGGCCGGTTCGGGAACGCGCGGTATGACGTCTTCACGGACAATGAGATGGCAGCTATTGCCGCCGCGGAAAGCATGGCGCCACCTGGAGCGGCAATCCTCTCGGCTGCCCACCCGACGCCCTGGCGCACTGGGACTTACCTTGAGCACCAGCACCGGGCGATCGAAGACCTGTGCCGGCAGGACCTCACCGCGGCAACCTGCGGCCCGACCTTCTACAACTACGCACGAAATAACCCTGCGGGCGGGTTTGTAGTGCTCATGCGTTCAACAGAGGCAAGCCTGGTGCTCCAGGGTGACAGCACCACCAACAACATGCAGGAGATGGAACAGTGGTTCAAAGCCCAGGACGGCGTGGAACTGGTCTTGAGCAACGCCGACGCACGCGTATACCGGGTAGTGCCATGAGCGGCGCTCTCAAAAGCCAGACCCTGGCGATCGGGCTCGCTGCCGTTGCACTGTCGCTGGTGACAATTGCCGGGCTGCCCGCGCCGCTGCAGGCCGTTGCCGCACTGGGGGTCCTCATCCTGCTCCCGGGCGTGGCGCTGGCCCGGCTCCTGCCGGTGACCGACCCCGCACCCGCAGCGCTGCTGGCCTTGGCGCTCGGCCTCGCAACACTCACGGCGGTGTCGCTGGGAATGTTCTACCTGGCGGTGTGGTCCTGGCAGGCATGTGTCCTGGCCATGGGCCTGATCACAGTCCTCGCCTGTGTGGCGCGTGCCTGGCAGGATACGGCACGGACACGAAAGGAGGTTGCACAATGATCGAGTTGGCAGGACTGATCGCAGCTGGCATCCTGTTCTTCACCCTTGTTGCCCTCGAGGTCCAGTTTGTGGGACAGGACAGCACGCAGCCCGCACGCCCACGGCTCCTGGGTCTCACAATCAACCGCAAAGTTGTCGTCGTCCTGTGGGCAGTGTTCCTGCTCCTCTTCGTTCCACGCCTGCTGGATCTGCTCCTGTGAGCCCCGCAGTGCAGTGGTGGCTTGTCAGCGACCTCCACCTGGACAACTCAGACGAGGACCCCAGGTCCCCGGGCAAAGTCCTTCCCGGTTTCCTGCAGCGGAACGTGCCCGCCGCTTCCGGTCCCGGGCAGCACGTCGTCTTTGTCGGAGACTCTTTCGAACTCGCCGGGCTGGGCGAGGATGAGAGCCTGGCCCGGCTGGAGTCCATTCTCAATTTCCATCAGGAGGCGCTCCGGGCACTGAGGGAGTGTACGGCACGCGGCGTCCAGCTCCACTTCATGTGCGGCAACCACGACGTGGAGCTGGCACGCCCCTCCGTGGCGGACCGCCTGTCGGTGTCGCTGTCACCGGCCGACCCCGGCCGGGTCAGGGTGCACCCCTGGTTCCTGCACGTCCCCGGTGTGCTCGTGGCCGAACACGGGCATCAGCACCACGCGCTGCACCGGATACCCGAGGTGCTCCGCACCGCCGTCAACGGCACTGACGAGCTGGGCCTCGCGCCGCTTGCCGCCTGGCATGCCCACGCAACCAAGCCGGCCCTGAGCCGTGCCGGAGCCCTTGCCCGGGCGTGCCTTCTATCCGAGCAGGCCGAGCGCCGTATCCGGGGACTCGCGTACGACGAGTTGCTGCAACTGGAGTCCGAGCGGCTCGGGCTTGACGGGGAGGCAGTCCGGGACCTCGCGCGCCTGTCCCGGTTCCGGACCGTCTCGGCGCTCCCTGTTGCCGCGACCCGTATGGCGCTGGCGGCGGCAGGCCGCAGCATCGCCAGGGAACATGCGCCGGCTGCAGCTGGCCGGGTCGCAAGGACACTGCAGTCGCATGGTGTGGCAGTGCCCTGGTATATCTCGGCCCACACCCACCGCGCCCTCGAATCGCCCCTTGAGGACTGCCCCACCCGGTACATCAACACCGGTACGTGGAGCTCGGACGTGCGCGGCCACGGGCCCGACCAGGCGGACCAGCGGGCGTTCCCGTATGCCCTGGTGGAGGTCGCGGAGGACGGCAGCATCAGTGGCGGTCTGCGGTACTGGCGGCCGGACGCGTGGTGAACCTATAGCCTCCCGCGGTGCCACCGGAGCTGCCGCCGGGAGGTTTTCCACATAGCCGCGCGTGGGCACATGCCCGTCCCGAATAGCCGCTAGGCTCAAAGTCAAGCACAAATCGCCTAACCGGCCCAAATGCACTAAGATATTGAAGTCTGTGCTGCGTCCTGCCTCCATTCCGGCGGCGGGGCTTTGCACAGCATCGCAAATGAACCTCCTGTTACGGAAAGACCGTAACCGCTTAGCCCAAAGGAGGTGGGTTCACATATGCGTCCTTACGAATTGATGGTAATCATCGACCCCGAGGTCGAAGAGCGTACCGTTGAGCCGTCGCTTCAGAAGTTCCTGAACGTCATCACCAACGATGGTGGAACCATCGAAAAGGTTGACATCTGGGGCCGTCGCCGTCTGGCTTACGACATCAAGAAGAAGTCCGAAGGTATCTACGCCGTGGTTAACTTCACCGCCACGCCGGACACCGCCAAGGAACTTGACCGCCAGCTGTCTCTGAACGAGACCATCATGCGCACCAAGATCATCCGCCCCGAAGAGCAGAAGGTTGTTGCTGAGTAATCTCGGCGCCGAACTTCAATCTTTACCCCGCAGGAAACGCACTCTTCACCCATAAGGCTCGAACAAGGAGGCAGTAGATGGCAGGCGAAACCACCATTACGGTCATCGGTAACCTCACCAATGACCCGGAATTGCGGTTCACACCGTCCGGTTCGGCAGTAGCGAACTTCACCATCGCTTCCACTCCGCGCACCTTTGACCGACAGTCCAACGAGTGGAAGGACGGGGAAACCCTGTTCCTCCGCGCTGCAGTCTGGCGTGAAGCTGCCGAGAACGTCGCGGAATCCCTGACCAAGGGCACACGCGTCATCGTGACCGGCCGGTTGAAGAGCCGTTCCTACGAAACCAAAGAAGGCGAAAAGCGCACTGTCATTGAGCTTGAGGTCGAAGAAATCGGCCCCAGCCTGCGCTACGCCAATGCCAAGGTAAACCGCACCCAGCGCTCAGGCGGACAGGGCGGTTTTGGCGGCGGCAACAGCGGCGGTGGCTTCGGAGGCGGCAACCCTGGCGGAAACCAGGGCGGCAACTCCGGTGGGGGCTGGGGCGGCGGCAACCAGCAGGCTGCACAGGACGATCCCTGGGCTACGCCCGGCGTCTCCAGCGCAGGCGGCTGGGGCAACGGCCCCGATTCCGAACCTCCCTTCTAACAACCAATAACGGCCCGACGCCGGGACCGCAGCAGGCGCCTTACGGCACCTGGGCGGCTGCCGCCGTCGGACCACCACCATCCCGTGGATCACAATCCACGGGCTCCAAAGAATAGGAGCTCCACGATGGCTAAGGCTGAACTCCGTAAGCCCAAACCAAAGTCCAACCCCTTGAAGGCCGCTGACATCACTGTCATCGACTACAAGGACGTAGCATTGCTGCGCAAGTTCATCTCCGACCGCGGCAAGATCCGCGCCCGTCGCGTCACCGGCGTCACGGTCCAGGAACAGCGCAAGATCGCCCAGGCAATCAAGAACGCCCGCGAAGTTGCTCTGCTGCCTTACTCCGGCGCTGGCCGCGGCTAAGGAAGGGATTAACTAACATGGCAAAGCTCATTCTGACCCACGAAGTAACCGGTCTCGGTGCTGCTGGCGATGTTGTCGAGGTCAAGGACGGTTACGCACGTAACTACCTGCTGCCCCGCAACTTCGCCCTGACCTGGTCGAAGGGCGGCGAGAAGCAGGTTGAGTCCATCAAGGCTGCCCGCGCTGCCCGCGAGCACGCTTCCCTGGAAGACGCTCAGAAGCAGGCCGCCGCACTGCAGTCCAAGCCTGTCCAGCTGGTCGTCAAGGCCGGCGAGACCGGACGCCTCTTCGGCACCGTCAAGCAGGGCGACGTCGCTGACGCTGTTGAGGCCGCAGGCCTTGGCAAGATCGACAAGCGCAAGGTCGAGCTGCCTGCCCACATCAAGTCGGTTGGTACCTACCAGGCCAACGTCCGTCTGCACGAGGACGTCGCCGCGGTAATCGAGCTCGACGTGGTGGCTGGCAAGTAGTTTTTACTGCTGCTGCATAAGGAGACCCCCGCTGCCGGATTCCGGCGGCGGGGGTCTTTTGTGTCCGTGCCGTTGCCTTCGCGGCCGGTGGTAGCCTGCAGCGGTCCGAAAACACGTTCCTGCTGCCGCCTGCCGATTCCCGCGCCGACTACCGCGTACGCATCTTCACCGGGAGCGAGGAGTTCCCCTTCGCCGGACATCCTACGCTGGGTTCTGCGCATGCCTGGCTTGATTCCGGCGGTAATCCGAGGGAGGAGGGCTACGTGGTGCAGGAATGCGGCGCAGGTCTGGTGCGGATAAAGCACGACGGCGGTCGGCTGGCTTTCGCAGCACCCCCGCTCACGCGGTACGAACCGGTGGACGCTGTGCTGAAACGGCAGTTGGCTTAGGCGCTGTGCCTGTCCGAGGCGGATATCCTCGCTGCTTCATGGCTGGTGAACGGCCCCGAATGGATCGGTGTGCTGCTGCGGTCCGCAGGCCAGGTCCTCGCCCTTGATCCGGACTTGGCGGCGATGGGCAAACTGAAGGTGGGGGTCATTGGCGCACATGGGGCCGGGGGCGGACGCCGACTTTGAAGTGCGTGCGTTCATTCCCGGCGATGCAATGCTGGAGGACCCAGTGACCGGCAGCTTCAACGCCGGCAGGGCCCCGCGATTACGTGGCAGCGCAGGGATCTTTGCTTGGCCGGCCGGCCGGATCCACATCAAGGCCGACTCCGGCGGACTCAGGGTGGGCGGGAATTCCACCACCTGCATCAGGGGAACGTTGAGGCTCTAGGGCTGCCGCGGCTCCGCCCCTGGTGTGCCAGATCGGGGGCGGGAATACTTCCGCTGCACCCGCAGTTCAGAAGGTAGATGCAAATGCATGTACGATGATAAGCGAGCAATAGGAGAATGCCATGGAAACCCGCCGCGTCACAGTCCTGTCCGCCGGTCTCGGCGTCCCCTCGTCAAGCCGCCTGTTGGCTGATCAGCTCGCGGCCTCCGCGCGGCGGCAGCTGGCGGCAGCGGGGTATGACGTGACGGTCGACGTCGTCGAACTCCGTGACGTGGCCGTGGATATCGCCAACAACTTCGTAACCGGCTATGCCGCCCCCGGCCTCGCCGAGGTCATCGCCGGGGTGGAGGCCTCCGACGGCATCATCGCCGTCACGCCTGTCTTCAGCGCTTCCTACAGCGGCCTGTTCAAATCGTTCTTCGATGTCCTCGATCCCAAGTCCCTGGACGGCAAGGCAGTCCTGCTCGGCGCCACCGGCGGGACCGACCGCCACCAGATGGTCCTGGACTACGCCCTGAGGCCGCTCTTCAGCTACCTGCGCACACGCATCACAGCCACGGGTGTTTTCGCCGGTCCCCAGGATTGGGGCACGGCGGACGACGGCGGGTCCTTCCTTGCGGACCGCATCGAACGCGCGGCCGGCGAGTTCGCCGGGCTGCTCGACGGGCCGCAGCCCGGCCGCAAGCCCGCCCCCATGGAGTCCCTGCCCTTCGAACAGCTGCTGGCCGGGATTTCGGGCAACCGCTGACGGTCGGCCTTTGAACGAACCATCCGGACGCCCCGGTCGTTAGGCGGAACATGAAGTGTCCCGTGGATTCCGTGGACCTGCTCATGACCGAGCGCAGCGGGGTGGAAATCGACTACTGTCCGCAGTGCCGGGGTGTATGGCTGGACCGTGGCGAGCTGGACAAGATCCTGGACCGCGCCCAGGACATGATGCCTGGCCCCGCGCCCGCCCGGCCGGCAACGCCGGCCCCGGGCTCCACCCCGCCGCCGCTCTACCCCAACTTCGATCCCGGGCGGAGCCAGCCGCGCTATGACGACCGCAAGTACGGCAAGCAGGGGTACGACCGGGACCATGACCGCCGCCGGCGCAAAAAGAATGAAGGCTGGCTGGGCGAGCTGTTCGACTTCTAGGTGCGGCAGGCCGCCGGCGCACCTAGTCGTCCAGCAGCTCGATGAACTCCCGTGCCTGCTTCATTGAGATGTCCGAGTGCCTTGTCAGCGCCGTGGCTGCGGCTTCCCGGTCCCCGTTCCGGGCCAGGGTGCGGATCCTGCCGTAGATCTCGTCGTTGAGCATGTTGCTGCTGACCTCACGGGTCACGTCGCCCTTGCTGGCGATGGCCCGGTAGCGGTACGGGAACCGCTGGGGCTCGTCGTCGTCATCCTCCTCCGGCGCCGCAGGGGTCTCAGGGCTCCGGTAGGGCTGGGGATGGGCCGCCAGCGCCCCGATGGCGTCGCGGGAGGCGCGCAGGCCGTCGCCAGTGATCTCGTAGTACAGCTTGATTGCGGCCATCGCCTGTCCCTGCGCGATGAGCGCGTAGAGCCGCCGGTGCTCGTTTTCGGACAACTTGGCGGCTGCCGCCCGGGCCAGTTCCGCTGAGGTTGCCGCCGGCTGTACGGGTACGGCATCCCGCGTGGCCTTCCTTTTGCCCAGCACACGGACAGCCAGGGCGACGCCTGCAACCACGGCGAGGAGGATAAGGACAGGGACCACAAGCGATTCCATCGTTCTCAAACCGTTCTATCTATGTTCCGGCCGGGGCCAGACCTGGCTGCCCGTGTCATGTTGCGGGGCGTTGGGAGACCGGTGGGTCCTGGCCTCGATGCGGGCCCGTGCAGCCGTGGCGGCTTCGACCTGTGCTGCATAGTGCCTGGCCGACCGCTCGGCCAGGTCCCGCTGATACTTTTCCGCGTCGGACATGCCGGCGTCCCGCGGGCTCAAGGCCGTCATCAGACCCCAGATGAGCGCCACCAGGATAATTGCAGGCAACAGCACCAGCAGTAGTTCGCCCATACTTAGAGCTTATGCCACATCGACTTTATCCACAGCAATATTCGCCTGCCTGCATGCAGGTTTAGTGAAGGCGTGGGATGGAGTCAGCACGTGGAATATGAGAATCGCCACTTCACCTCTTCGCGAGGCCTTGAATGAGTGCGTCATGGTGTCCCCGCTCCTCACCGGATCACAAGCCTGTGGATGAAATTCCACAGAAGAAATATTTACTCCACAGGGTGGAGGCAACGTTTTCGCAGGTCAGTGGGGGGTAACAAGGGAAAGATTTTTTATATCCACAGGGTTCCGCACAGACTGTGCACAAGCTATGCCCTTTACTGCACAGGTTATCCACAAGCGCGCAGGTTTCCCGGCTTTGCGGCCGGGGCGTAGACAGTTAGCGTAGCGGGGTACCTGTTTTTGAGGCGGAAAAGGGAGCCCCGCCGGACGCGAAAACGCAACCGACGGCTGCCGGATAACTCCCAAAAAGGGCTCCTGTGGAAAACCTGTGGACATTGGGGATAACTTCCACAAAGGCCTTGCGGGAACCGTTGCGGCAATGTCGGACCCGGCAGGTAGACCTGATGGGAAGGCGGAGCACGGACTACCGGGCGAGCCCCCGACAGGACGAATAGTTTCCGGGCAACCCAGCCCGGTACAAGTGGAGGACGGCAGCATTGTCAATTGCGCATCTGGACCCGGTGGAGACTACCCGCGGATCAGACACAAGCCGGAAGCCACCCCAGGACATCGCTGCAGAGCAGTCAGTCCTCGGCGGCATGATGCTCTCTAAGGATGCCATTGCAGACGTAGTGGAAATTCTGCGCGGCCAGGACTTTTACCGGCCGGCGCACGAAACCATCTACGAAGCCGTCATTGACCTGTACGGCCGGGGTGAGCCCGCAGATGCCGTCACTGTCTCCGATGAACTGACCAAGCGCGGGGAAATCAACAGGATCGGCGGGCCCGCTTACCTCCACGAACTGATCCAGACAGTTCCCACCGCTGCCAACGCCGGGTACTACGCCGAAATCGTGGCCGAGCGCGCCGTCCTTCGGCGCCTTGTGAACGCCGGCACCAAAATCGTACAGCTGGGCTACGGCTCAGACGGCGAGGTGGAGGACCTGGTCAACCAGGCCCAGGCCGAGGTCTACGCGGTGGCGGAACGGCGCACAGCCGAGGATTACGTTGTCCTCAAGGACGTCATGGAATCCACCGTGGACGAGATCGAGGCTTCCGGCCACCGCGGTGAAGGCATGGTGGGCGTCCCTACCGGGTTCTACGAGCTCGATGAACTGACCCACGGCCTGCATCCCGGCCAGATGATCGTCATCGCGGCGCGCCCCGCCGTCGGCAAGTCCACGTTCGCCCTGGACTTTGCCCGTTCCGCTGCCATCAAGAACAACTTGGCCACTGTCATGTTTTCCCTCGAAATGGGCCGGAACGAGATTGCGATGCGCCTGCTGTCCGCGGAGGCCACCATCAGCCTCCAGGACCTCCGGAAGGGGACCATCAAGGACGAGCAATGGTCCAAGATCGCCACCACCATGGGGCGCATGAACGACGCTCCACTGTTCATTGACGACAGCCCCAACATGTCTCTCATGGAAATCCGGGCCAAATGCCGCCGCCTCAAGCAGCAGCATGACCTCAAGCTCGTGGTACTGGACTACCTGCAGCTGATGAGCTCCGGCAAGAAGGTAGAGTCCCGCCAGCAGGAAGTCTCCGAGTTTTCCCGTGCACTGAAGCTGCTGGCCAAGGAACTCCAGGTCCCGGTCATCGCCCTGTCCCAGCTGAACCGTGGCTCGGAGCAGCGCCAGGACAAGCGGCCCATGGTTTCGGACCTCCGCGAGTCCGGCTCCATCGAGCAGGACGCGGACATGGTGATCCTCCTCCACCGCGAGGACGTCTACGACAAGGAATCACCCCGCGCCGGGGAAGCCGACATCCTTGTGGCCAAGCACCGTAATGGCCCCACCAAGGACATTGTTGTCGCATTCCAGGGCCACTATTCGCGCTTTGCCAACATGGCCGGCGACACCGGCGGCGGCTTCTAGGAAACCTCGCCGGCCGCCGCCTGCTGAAGCAGATGGTTCGGTAGCCGGTTACCCGGCGCGGCCGCGCGGATTTCCAGCAGTTCGCGTGCATGCGCGTGCAGGCGCTTATCCTCGTCGCTGACCGGCACCCACGCGGGGATCGCCACCGACGTGCCCTCGTCGTCGCGCGCCACCATAACCGTGAGGCAGTACGTGGTGAGGTTCAGTTCGCGGCCCTTGGGGTCTCCTGAGCGGACGTGGACGGCGATGTGCATGCCCTTGGTGCCGGTATACACAAGCCTGGCCTCCACCTCCACCACGTGCCCGATCAGTAGCGGACGGTAGAAGCGGACGCCGCCGGAGAAGACTGCCACGGTGTCCCTGCCGCAATAGCGGGATGCGCAGACGTAGGCGGCCTCATCGATCCATTTCATGACGATCCCGCCGTGTACCTTGCCACCCCAGTTCACGTCCGTGGGCGCTGCCATGAACCGCAGCGTCACTCTTTCCGCCGTTCCCGCATCGGTATATTCCTGGCGGTTCATGGCTTCCACGATCTGTTCGCGAACCTTGATCCGGGCAAGGGCGTGGTCCCGCTGTTCAATCTCCGCCGGCGTGACGGGCTCGAACTGCGGCACGGGAATCGGCTTTCCGTCCTGCCCGACGGCCACGAAGATCACCATGCACTGGCTTCGCATAGTGGCTGGACCGCCCTTGGGATCTCCTGAGGACACCACCGTGTGGATATGCATGGAGGAACGGCCCGTGTACACGATGGTGGCCTCCACCTCCACCATGTCGCCGCTGTTGACGGGATCCGCGAAGTGGATGTTTCCCACGTAGGCGGTGACGCAGTAGGACTTGGCCCATCCCACGGCCGCGGCATAGGCGGCCTTGTCCACCCACTCCAGCACGGTGCCGGCGTCAACGGACCCGCTGTGGCCCACGTCGGTGGGGGCGGCCAGGAATCGGAGGGTCACAGAGTTCGGGGTGCCGGTCCGGGTCATGCTGCGATCATACTGGCGCTTTCGGTTACCGGCCGGTCGGGTTAAGCAGGCTGCCCTGCCCACCTGCAGGTGGACGGGAGCTCGGCCGGTGCGAATTAGCGGGTGTAGACGATATCCGGCTGGGACGGGATCTCCATGCCTTCCCCGATGAAGAAGCCCGGGTGCGGCGGCTGGTTGTAGGAGATGTCTCCCTTGCCAGGGACAGCCGGTACACCGGATCGTGCATGAGCGTGCGTAGCCGCACGTCGGTACCTGCGGCGGTGGTGTAGATCCACAGTTCCGTGCTGTCGGACGAGGGCCACGCGATTTCTTTGCGCCAGTCACCCAGGAGGGCGGCCAAAATCCGCCGAAAACGCCGGAAAGCTGCGGGATAGCTGTACCGGAACAGCGTCCCGGCACCGTTCCGGCGATTCGGGCGGTTGAAGCACGACGCGAAGACTCCCGCGGATGCGTGCACCAGGAACAGGGCGCCCAACATGTCGAGGGCGAGGAGTGCGGCCACCACGCGGGCCGCGACAGGCCGGCAGGACGGCGGACCGTTAAGCTGGCACGGTGCCCCAGCCTTCCACGTCCCTTCCCGTTGCGGGCGGCAAGAGCCACGCCCGGGAGATCCTCCGCCTCGCCGTCCCCGCTTTTGGTGCGCTCGTTGCCGAACCGCTGTTCCTGCTCGCGGATTCCGCCATCGTGGGGCACCTTGGGGTGGCGCAGCTCGCCGGCGTGGGGTTGGCATCGGCGGTGCTGCATACCGCCGTCGGGTTGATGGTTTTCCTGGCTTATTCCACCACCCCTGCCGTTGCACGGGCCATCGGGGACGGGCAGCTGGGCAAGGCCCTCGCGGCAGGGCGCGACGGCGTCTGGCTGGCGCTGCTGCTGGGTTTGGTTCTTGCAGTGGCCGGGTTCGCCGCCGCCGAGCCGCTGATCGGGCTGATGGGGGCGGAAGGCGAGGTGCGGGCCTTCGCCGTCGACTATTTGCGCTGGTCCATGCCCGGGCTGGTGGCCATGCTGCTCATCTTTGCCGGCACCGGTGTCCTCCGTGGCCTGCAGGACACCCGGACGCCGCTGGTGGTGGCAACCGCCGGTTTCGGACTCAACGTCGTCCTGAATTTCTGGCTGGTGTATGGCCTGGGCTGGTCCGTCACCGGTTCGGCCGTGGGAACCAGCGTGGCGCAGTGGGCCATGGCGGCTGTTTACCTGGTGATGGTCCGCCGCAACGCGGCCGCCCACGGAGTGAGCCTCCTGCCCAGCTGGCGGGGCATCCGCAGCATGACCAGGGTGGGTTCCTGGCTGATGCTGCGCACGCTGAGCCTGCGCGCCGCCATCCTGGTAACGGTGCTGGTGGTCACGGCGCAGGGCGCAGTCAACCTCGCGGCACACCAGCTGGCGATGACCATCTTTTCGTTCCTGGCCTTCGCCCTGGACGCCCTCGCGATTGCCGCGCAGGCCCTGATCGGCAAGGAACTGGGCGCGTCCAACGCTGCCAAAGCACGGGCATTGACCGGCACCATGATCCGCTGGGGGACCGGATTCGGCGTGATCACCGGAGTGCTCCTGGCCGTCGCCGCCCCCTGGGTGGGCGCGCTTTTCACCCCGGACCCCCAGGTGCAGGCTGTCCTGGCAGTGGCCCTGTGGGTCCTTGCCGCCGGGCAGCCGGTTGCCGGATATGTTTTTGTGCTCGACGGCGTCCTGATCGGCGCGGGGGATGCGAGGTACCTGGCCCTGGCAGGGCTGGTCAACCTGGCGGTCTACTTGCCGCTGCTGGCCGCGGTGGCCTGGTCGGGCGCCGCAGGTGCTGCCGGCCTGGGCTGGCTCTGGGCCGCTTTTGCCGTGGGCTACATGGCTGCTCGGGCGCTGACGCTGGGCATCCGTGCGCGGTCGGACAAATGGATGGTCCTCGGTTCCGCCTAGCCGCTGGAACAGCCGGGACTGTCCGGCACTAAACTGGACCGGTGACCCAACCGCTTAAGCCCGCAGGAGCCATGCCAGCAACCGCACCCCGCCCGGACCTTTGGAAGCCGGTTCTGCTTCGCTCGGCGGCTGCGCTTGTCTTTGGGGCGGTGACCATCTTCTGGCCGTCGCCCTCTATCCAGGTGATGGGCTGGGCGGGCGGACTGTACCTGCTCGCCACGGGCGTGGTGTTCCTTCGGGGTGTCCCCGCCACGGGTTTCCAGCGGGACTCGGCGCAGGGCAAGCTGCTTTCCGCGGCCGGTTCCGTTCTGGCCGGTGCCGGCTTCGCCCTGGTACTGCTGCACAGTGACCTGCTGTTCGCCGTCATCGCAGCGCTGGCTCTGGGCGCCGCCGGAGCCCTGGAACTGTGGTGCGGCCTGCGGAACCGCAGCCGCCACGTACTTGCCCGGGACTGGATCGCCTCGGGCATTATCGGCCTGGGAACCGCCGCGGTCCTGCCGTTCTTCGTCAGCCTGGGCGCCCACGCCCTTCTGGGCGTGGCAGGAGGCGGGGCGATCATTTCCGGTGTGCTGTGGATCCTCTCCGGCCTCACGCTAAGGCACGATGCCCGGAGCGGCGCCGAAAAGCCGTAAACTAGGAAGGCGCGGTTCTACCCAGTGTAGAAAATTTGGCCGGGCGTACCACCACCAACGCACACCAGGACGGCCGGCATGCCGCCCTGCAGGGAGGATCTACCGTGGCAGACCAGCATCCAGGAAAACCGCGCAAGCTGCGGACCTCGGTGAAGGGGCCGCTGATGTTCTCCGCGTTCTGGGCCGCGGTCACGTTCGTCGCCGTGCTCATCTTCGCATCCGGCGGCAGCGCCAAGGTGCCGCGCTTCGACCTTGCCTTCACCGGCGCCGGGATCGCGTTCATTGTCACCCTGGTGATCGCCGCCATGCTGTCCATGAGCTACAAGGAGAACGCCGAGCACCTGGGCAAGGGATCGGGCGTCAACCTGAGCTCGGCGAAGAGGCCGTCGCACGGCTTTGGTGCCCCCGGTTCCCAGAACCCGCCAGCGTCCGACGCCGGCCCTGAGGGTTCCGCGGACCGCTGACCCCGGGTGCCGTCCCCGTCCTAGTTCGCCGCCGCCTGCCGGGCTCGGTAGGCAGCCACGTGCGCCCGGTTGGCGCAGTTTCCGGTATCGCAGTAGCGCTTGGATCTGTTCCGCGTCAGGTCCAGGACCGCCGCATTGCAGTCCTCCGCCTCGCACGTCCGCAGCCGGTCCATCTCCTTGCTGCGGATCACGTCCGCCAGGGCCATTGCCGCCTCGGTGCTCATCCTGTCCGCAAGCGGGGCCTCGGGCGCGGTGGCGTGCAGGTGCCAGTCCCAGTTGTCGTGCTTAACCAGCTGGGGGAGGGCGTTCGCCTCCCGCAGCAGCCGGTTCACCGTGTCCACCGCCGCGTCCTCATTGGCCGTCCAAAGCTCGGCGAGCCGGCTCCGCAGGGCACGCACGCTGTCCAGCTCAGCCGCATTCCGGGTCCGTGAACCGGAGAAACCTTCGGCCGCGAGGAACGCGTCAAGATCAGCCTGCGTGGCCAGTTCCTCCCTGCCGTTCGCTGCGGAATTGATGAGATCCACCACGGACCGCAGCGCCACCTCAGTGTCAGGGGCAAAAACCATCTTGACTCCTTACAGCTCCCGGCGGTACTGTCATGACCATTACCCCACTTTACCCCTGACAGGAGGCGACGGTGCCTGCCGCCAAGAACAAGACACAGAGCCGTTCCGCACCGGCGTCCCCGCGGGGATTCATGGCGTCCGGCCTGGGCGTCGCGCTTCTTTCCACCGCGGTATTCGGGCTTTCCGGCTCGTTCGCCAAAGCACTGCTGGAAACCGGCTGGTCCACCGGAGCGGCCGTGACCATGCGGCTCACGGGCGCCGCCCTGATCCTCGCCATCCCCGCCCTGTTGGCATTGCGGGGGCGCTGGCACCAGCTCCGGGATAACTGGCTGACCATCGTACTTTTCGGCCTGATCGGCGTGGCCGCCTGCCAGCTGTTCTACTTCAACGCGGTGGCCCGCCTGTCCGTCGGCGTGGCACTCCTGCTCGAGTACCTGGCGCCTGTGCTCATCGTGCTGTGGCTTTGGGCCGCCAGCCGGAAGCGGCCGCGTGTGCTGACGCTCGGCGGAACCCTGCTCTCCCTGGCCGGGCTGGTGCTGGTCCTCGACCTCACCGGTGCGGTCAAGGTGGACCCTGTGGGAGTGCTCTGGGGCATCGCGGCGGCAGTCTGCCTTGCCATGTACTTCTTCATCACGGCCAGGGAGAACGACACCCTGCCGCCCATCGTGCTGGCCTCGGGAGGCCTGATGGTGGGCGCAGCGGTGATGTGGCTCGCCGCAGCCACCGGCCTGCTGCCCATGGCCTTCAGTACCGCGGACACCAGGCTGGGGCCCTGGGTCACCCCGTGGTGGGTTCCCCTCGCCGGACTCGTCATCCTGGCCACAGTCCTCGCTTACGTTTCGGGCATCATGGCCGCCCGCGCCCTCGGTTCCAAGGTGGCGTCCTTTGTGTCGCTGACCGAGGTCCTCTTCGCCGTCGTCTGGGCCTGGTTGCTGCTGGGCGAGCTGCCCGGCGCCATCCAACTGCTGGGCGGGGTGCTCATTGTGGGCGGTGTCATCCTGGTCCGGCTTGATGAACTCCGGGCCCCGGCCAGCCGGGCCGGTGCGTACGCCGGCGGCAGCGGGCAAGCCGCGGCGGCTCCCAGGGCGCCGTCACCGCTGGAGCACGCGAACGACGTCGAACCCGTCCCCTAAGTGCCCCGGCAGTTCCGGAAGTTCCTGAATCCGGCTGTGCGAGCCTGGTAGAACGTGGCAGGGCCCGGGCACCGCGTGGTGTCCGGGCCCTGCGGGCTTCATTAACCGGTGGTTAGCGGGAAGCCTGGGTCTGCTCTTCGGCGTTCCGCTTGGCCTGGTTGCCGGCTTCCTTCAGCGCTTCAGCAACCTTGGTCAGCATGGTGGAGTGGGTACCGGACCATTCCTGGCGGAACTTGTCCGCGTCCGGGCCCTTCCAGTCGGTGCTGCTCAAAACCTTGGTGAGAGTGGATTTCTGCGTCTCGATCTCGGACGCACCTGCCTGAAGCTTGCTGCCGAGCTGGCGAAGCTGCTCAACGTCTGCACCCCAAATAGCCATCAGTTTCTCCTTGTGTGGATCGTGGATCCGAACCTGGTCGGCTCCCCAGCGGCCCCCCGGCTCATCCGGAAGATCCATTGCCTAAAACCTACCCCGCCCTTAAAACAGCGTCGATGGGCACCCCTGCCCATGCCGGACTCCCCATCGACTAGTGTCCGCTAAGCTGCGCAGGAGGGGTCGATCCCAGGCGCTCCAGAGCCTAGCATGGCCATATGTGCCGGAATATCCGAACCCTCCACAACTTCGAGCCGCACGCCACCTCCGAGGAAGTGCACGCCGCCGCCCTGCAGTACGTGCGCAAGATCAGCGGCAGCACCAAGCCTTCGAAGGCCAACCAGGAAGCGTTCGATGAGGCGGTCCACGAGATCGCCCACATCACCCAGCACCTCCTGGACTCCCTGGTTAGCTCGGCGCCGCCCAAGGACCGGGAGGTCGAAGCGGCCAAGGCCAAGGCCCGCGCGGCTGTCCGGTACGGCGCGGCCTGACCGCCGCCTTCCCGGAGCAGGCTGCTACTTGCCGAAGGTCCGCAGCCGCAGCGAGTTCGCCACCACCAGGACAGAGCTGGCCGCCATCGCGGCGCCGGCAATCATGGGATTCAGCAGCCCCAGCGAGGCAACCGGAATGCCCACCGCATTGTAGAAGAAGGCCCAGAACAGATTGGTCTTGATGGTCGAGAGGGTCTTCCGGGACAGCTCGATGGCCTGTGCCACCTGGCCGAGGTCGTTGCCCATTACCGTCAGGTCGGCGGCTTCGATAGCCACGTCCGTGCCGGAGCCCATCGCGATGCCAAGATCCGCCTGCGCCAGGGCGGCGGCGTCATTGACGCCGTCGCCGGCCATGGCGACGGTGGCGCCGCCGGCCTGCAGCTTCCGCACCGCCTCGACTTTTCCTTCCGGCAGGACTCCGGCGTAGACATCCTGCGGATCAATCCCGACGGCGGCAGCCACCTGGGCGGCCACGGCTGCGTTGTCTCCGGTCAGCAGGATGGGACGGAGTCCCAGGTGCTTGAGCCGCGCCACGGCCGCGGCGGAGCCTTCCTTGATGGTGTCGCGCAGGCTGATGACACCGGCGGGAGTGCCGTCCACGGCAACCCAGACAGCGGTGGCGCCGGCCGCTTCCGCGGCCTCGAGCACAGCATGCTGCCCGCTGCCAGGCTGGATGCCGTTCTGCTGCAGCCAGCCGATGCGGCCCGCCACCACCAGCCGCCCCTCGACGGTGCCCCGGACTCCGCCGCCCGGAGCGGAACGGAAGCCTGTGACGGAAGGAAGGGCGCCGCCGTCGTACCGTGCTTCGGCTTCCCTTGCCGACGCCGCAATGGCGTGCGCCACCGGATGCTCGGAGGCCGCTTCCACCGCCCCGGCCAGCCGCAGGACATCACGGTCCGTGAAGCCGTCGAACGCGGTGGTGCCGTCCACGGCCAGGACGCCGGTGGTCACAGTGCCGGTCTTGTCCAGCAGGATGGTGTCCACGGTGCGGGTGTCCTCGAGGACCTGTGGCCCCTTGATGAGGATGCCCAGTTGGGCGCCCCGGCCGGTGCCGGTCAGCAGGCCCACCGGAGTGGCCAGGCCCAGTGCGCAGGGGCAGGCAATGACCAGGACGGCGACGGCGGCGGTAAAGGCCGCACGTAGCTCCCCGCTTGTTATGGACGGGCCCGCGAACAGGAGCCACAGGATGAACGTAGCCGCCGCAATGGCCAGGACCACCGGAACGAACACGGCGCTGATGCGGTCCGCCAGCCGGGCGATGGGGGCCTTGCCGGTCTGGGCCTGGGACACCAGGCGGGCCATCTGGGCCAGCGTGGTCCCGGACCCCACCCGGGTTGCTTTGACCAGGAGCCGGCCGGACGTATTGATGGTGGCACCCGTGACGGCCGTGCCGGGCCCGGCTTCCACCGGGACGGATTCGCCGGTGACCAGGGACGTGTCCACCGCGGAGTTTCCGTCCACAACCACGCCGTCGGTGGCGATTTTTTCACCAGGCCGGACGACAATGAGGTCACCCACCTGCAGCCGGTCCGCGGGGACGCGGTGCTCCACGCCGTCGCGCACCACCGTGGCGTCCTTGGCGCCGAGGTTGAGGAGGGCCTGCAGGGCGCTGCCGGCGCGCTGTTTGGCGCGGGCTTCGAGGTACCGGCCGAGGAGCAGGAACGTGGTGACAACGGCGGCCACCTCGAAGTAGAGGCCGCCGGTTCCCATGCCCTCCATGCCGGGGTGCTCCGTCATCCGGGGATCGGCCGCGAGCTGCCAGGCCGAGAACAGGTATGCCGCGGCCACCCCGAGGGACACCAGGGTGTCCATTGTGGAAGCAAGGTGGCGGGCGTTGACGGCTGCGGCGCGGTGGAACGGCCAGGCGGCCCACGTCACGACGGGCAGGGACAGGGCGGCCGCAACCCAGCCCCAGTTGGGAAACTGGAACCCGGGGAGCATGGAGATCAGGAACACGGGCACGGTGAGGACTGCGGCGACCATCAAGCGCGGACGGAGGCGCGCTGCGGCGTGGGCGTCCGCTTCTTCCAGGGATCCGGCCTCCGCCGGTGGCTGCGGTGCACGGACGGTTGCCTTGTAGCCCGCGGCGTTGACGGTGTCCACCAGTTGGTCATCGGTGATGCCGTCGGGGACCGTTACGTAGGCGGACTCGAGTGGCAGGTTGACCGAGGCGGCCACGCCTGCGAGCTTGCCGAGCTTCTTTTCCACCCGGTTCACGCAGGAGGCGCAGGTCATGCCCTCAATGTCCAGCTCCACCACCCGGGTGCCCGCAGGGTGGAGCAGTTCCTGATGACTCATGTCCTTGTCCCGGTTGCCTTTCTAGGCTTCGTTGGCGACGACCAGGTATCCGGCTTCTGCCACGGCTTCCCCGATTTCGGCAGGTGCGAGTTCCTTGGTGGAGGTGATGGTGACCGTGGAGATGCCGCCGGCGTTCAGTTCAACGTCAACGGCCTCCACTCCTGCGAGGGCCTCGAGTTCCTCGCTGACGGCGGAGACGCAGTGCCCGCAGGTCATGCCGGAGACGTTGACGGTAGTGGTGGTGGGGGAGGTGGTGCTCATGGCTGGCTCCTCGTGTTGTGCCGGCGGTAACCGGCGTGGATGGGTATTGTTCTAGCGCAGCAGCCGGCCGATGGCATCAGCGGCTTCCTTGACCTTGGCATCGATGGCTTCAGCGCGGGCGGCGGGGTCCGGCTCGGAGGCGGCTCCCACCACGCAGTGGCCGATATGCTCTTCCACCAGCCCCAGGCTCACCGCATGCAGCGCCTTGGTGACGGCGGAAACCTGGGTAAGGATGTCGATGCAGTACTTGTCCTCGTCCACCATCCGCGCGATGCCCCGCACCTGGCCTTCAATCCGCTTCAGACGGCGCAGGTAGGCGTCCTTGTTGCCGGTGTAGCCGTGGTCCGCAGCCTCTTCCCCTGCAGGCAGGGAGACCGCTTCTTCCATGGGGTTCATGGTTCTAAAGGTATACCCCCAAGGGGTATAGGCGCAACTACCCCCAGGGGGTATGGCAGTGCGCTGCGAAAGGGCACAAAAAAGCTCCGGAGTGCGTTATTGGGGGATACGCACTCCGGAGCGGCCTTTGGGCAGTCCAGCCTCCACGCGGCGTGGTGCCTGGCTTGCGTAAATCAGCTTACTGGCTGGTACTTGCCACCGCCAGCACCGCGAATAACTACTTTCACTTTATTTTCCGGGCTTCTTTCCGGCGTCCCGAAAAACGTGAGGACGGCGTCAGGGCCGGTCTTCGTGGGCCGGCATCCGGTAGGGGACCACCAGTACCGGCCTGCTCTGATGGTGGCTGAGCCAGGCCCCCACCGAGCCGTTGAGCGCTTCCGCAAGCCGGTGGGAAAAACCCCGTTCAGAGGTACCCACAATGATCATGGGTGCGTTGGCCTCGGCCGCCAAGCGGCCCAGTGCGCGTGCGGGGTCCCCGGAGAGGGTGCGCAGCGTCCACTCCACCCGTCCGCTTCCGGAAGGAAGCTCATCCACGGCAGCCTGCACGGCCGTTTTGAGTTCCGTGGTCAGGGTCCGGATTTCCGTGTCATCAGCATCCGGATGGAGTGACAGGCGGTGCGCCGAGCGGGCCGGGTCCCACTCCACCAGGTAGCTGGCTTCATCCACATACGCGCAGAGCAGGGGAGTGCCGAGCCGGGCAGCAAGGGACGTGGCAGTCTGCAGAACCTCGGGATGCTGCCTGGGCATGATCCCGACCAGCAGCGGGGCAGTCCCGCTGAAGCGTTCCGATGTCATAGCTCATTGTCCGCCCATGCAGGGGGCGATGAACAGGTAACCGGCGGTTGCCGGACTAAGAAACCGCAGGTGAGGCCGTGATAACCACGTTCTTGCCCCAGGGGTCCTCCGTGTAGCAGCTGATGAGGACCAGTCGGTTGGGCACGATGTCCCAGACGGGGCTGTCCTTTAAACCTGATTTCACATAGGTGGTCACGTTGTCCACCTGGTAGGCGATGGTCCCGGCCGTGGTATCCACTTCCAAGCGGTCTCCCACGCGCGACGACGAACTGAGGTGGTTGAACGGCGCCTCTGCCCCGTCCCAGCTGTGGCCGATGACGTAGGTGGTGTTGGCGGAGCCCCCGCCGGGTATCCCGAACGGGGTCAGCCAGTAACCGTCCCTGGTTTCCGGCGGCACGATGGTCTGGCTGGCCCGGGCTGCGCCGTCCAGCTCCAGCGGGTACACCGGCACATCGAAGCCGGCCGAGGGGTAGCGGATACGCACAGGTGCTGCGGCCGGCGGAAGCACAGCGGCTGGTGCCTGCCGGACAGCCGGGGTGGCTGGCGCCGTCGTCGTGTCCGGGGCCTTCCTCGAGCCGGTAACCGCGATGGGTTCCGGCACCACCAGGGAGGCAGCGGAGGGAACGGAGCCGGCGCTGCTTCCGACGGCGGCCGGCTGGGGCTGGGTGAGCAGGGGCACACCGAACGTGATGGCCAGGAAGGCCGCAACGCCGGCAAGCAGAATGGCAAGGTCTCCGCGGTTCCAGCGCCGCCGCGCGCGCTGTGGCTGCGCCGCGTGCCGGCTCCGTTCCTGGGACATGCTGCTCCTCGGCGGTTGCGGGTTGAAGTTAGGGAGGAAGGCGCCCTGCCGGGCACTGGCAGGACGCCTTCCTTGTCACGCGGCCGCTGGCTGCGGCGCAGGTTTCCGGGATCAGCCGGCCATGGAACCGGCGGACCGGCGGCGTACTGCAACGGCTGCTCCAGCCGCCACCAGCGCACCAAGGCCGCCAAGCCAGGCGGAGGAACCCTCGGCTCCACTGACGGCGGTCTGTGCGTTATATCCCTGGTTGGTACCTAGGCTGGCGGTGGCGGAAGCGGCGGTGCCGGTGCGGACCGGGGCCTGCGGTGCGGGTGCGGCGGTTTGTGCCTGCGGCGCCACGGCGCCTGCCGCCGGTGCCACCAACGGCTGCTGGACCACGGGCGCGGCTGGCGGTTCGACGACGGCGGCTGGCGGTTCGACGACGGGTGCTACCACCGGCGTTTCGACCGCCGGAGATTCACCCCCGGGCGGGTTGACGACGGGCGGGTTGACGACCGGCGGGTTCACCACCGGCTCTTCCGCTACCGGATCGTCCACGTCCACACATCCGGCGGCGTGGATAGCCGCGCCGCTGCCCCAGTTCTGCCCGTTGCTCAGGAACTCGTTGGGCGGAATGATGTCCTCCGGGTGGTGGTCGTGGCCGTGCAGCCCGTTGACATCAATCATGATCGGACTGTACGTTCCGGCATTCTTGCCGGAACCCGCGTGGCAGATCATGATTGCGTTGTCGTTGCCGCGGTCGGCTGATGCAGGAGCCGCTACCACCAAAGCGGCGAGTCCCACCACCCCCAACGTGGCGAAAGTACGTTTCATTTGTTGTCTCCCCAGTTCGTGTGAAACGGACCATGTGCAGGGAGGGCCAGCGTCTTGCCGTATGCCCCAGCAGCACGGTCAGCTTGCTTGAGGTTTCAGGCTAGGAGCGGTGGCAGGGGCAGGTCCTGAGTAGGAGGTACTCGACTTTTGAGGGCGGCCCGCCGACGGGTTACTTGTGGGTACGCGCCCGGCTGCCCCGGCTACTGGACCTGGCAATCCACCCTTGTCCGGCCAAGACGCCGCGCCTAACGTTGGAGCTGAACGAAAGGTGGGCGTCATGGAAATCTACATGTGGTGGCTGGACCTGGACCTCGACTCCAAGGAGTGGCTGCGCGAGAACCTCCGCGCGGAGGAGCTGCCGCTTCACGTTATCCAGGGCATCGCCGAAGCCGGCGGACCCCACCCTGAAAATCCGGCCGCCGTGCTCACCGACGCCGACTGGGACTTTATCGAAACCCAGTCCGAGTTCGTGGACTGACCCGGCGGTTCAGGGCCCCAAACCGTTGCGGGCTCCGGACCGCAGTGGTTGCATGGTGCGCATGGCATCCGCAGAGAGTTTTGTCTTGGCGATCGGGACCAAAAAAGGCCTTTGGCTGGCCACCAGCCAGGACAGGCGCGAATGGTCCTTCACCGGCCCCCACTTCCTGATGAGTGAGATCCCCAGCATCGGGATCGACACCAGGGACGGCCGCACCCGCATCATGGTCGGCGTGCGGAGCGAGCATTGGGGGCCCACTGTTGCGCACTCCGATGATCTCGGGGCCACCTGGTCGGAGCCCGAGCAGGGGGCAATCAAGTTCCCGGAAGATACCGGCGCGGCGGTTGAACGCGTCTGGCAGATCTACCCGGACGTGGCCTCCAGGCCGGGCGTCGTCTGGGCAGGAGCGGAACCCATTTCCCTGTGGAAGTCCACGGACGGCGGTGAGCACTTCGAGCTGAACCGCGGGCTTTGGGACCACCCGCACCGCAGCGAGTGGGGTGCGGGCTACGGTGGTGCAGCGGCGCACTCGATCGTGGTCCACCCGGCGGGGGAGACTGTCCATGTCGCCATGAGCACGGGCGGCGTTTACCGTTCGCTCGACGGCGGCAGCTCCTGGGAGCCGCGCAACAAGGGGATTTCGGCGTACTTCATGCCGGACCCCAACCCGGAATTCGGGCAGTGCGTGCACAAGATCGCCGCCGATCCCGCCGTCGAGGGACGCCTCTATGCGCAGAACCACCACGGTGTCTACCGCACAGATGACAACGCGGACACGTGGAAGTCCATCGCGGAGGGCCTGCCGGCAGATTTCGGCTTCGTGATGCTTACGCACCCCCGGCGGGAGGGGACTGCGTGGGTCATCCCGTTGAAGGCGGACGGGGAGCGTATTCCACCCAACGGCGAGCTGGCGGTCCACCGCACGGACGACGCCGGCTCCACCTGGAAACGGATGGCCTTCGGGCTGCCAAGGGGCGAGTACAACAGCGTCCTGCGCGATGCTGCCTCGGTGGATACGGCGGAACCGGCCGGGGTGTACTTCGGTACCCGGGGCGGCACGGTTTACGCCAGTGCCGACGAGGGTGAGACGTTCAGGGAAGTGGCAGCACACCTGCCGGACGTCCTGTGCGTGCGGGCGGCCGTGGTGGCCGGTGCCTGACATCGCCGTGGTGCTCCCCAGCGTGCTGCAGCCGCTGGCCGGCGGGCAGTCCGTGCTGACTGCGCCCGCCGACGGGCCGGTGACGGTGGGAAAGCTGCTGGACGCCGTCACGTCCGACTTTGCGGTGCTCGCCAGGCGGCTGCGGGATGAAACGGGCGCCCTGCGGCGGTTCGTGAACATTTACGTGGACGGCGACGAGGTGCGCCGGCTGCAGGGGCTGGAGACCGTGGTGGCACCCGGGCAGGAGGTTTTGGTCATCCAGTCGGTGGCCGGAGGCTGAACCCGCCGGTACCGCGGCCGCGGGCAGTCCTTACTGACTACGCCCGCCGCCGCGGCTGGTGATGCTGCAGGCCCCAGCCGAGGAGGATGCTCAGGCGACCCGCCAGACGCTGCATTCGTCCGTATTGATTGCTTTCCGGAGGCCCGTGATCCGGTCCATGATCCAGACGACGCCGATGCCCGGCGCTGTTTCCTGGACGCTGCCGCGGCGGATCACCACATCATCGTAGGAGGGCCCGACGGAGAGGCGGGCTTCAATTTCGTCACCCCGGTGGAGCTGGTCCAGGGCGCGGACTCTGGTTACATGCGGGGTCGCTTTCTTCATCACGGCGGGGCCTCCTGGCTGGAGCTGGTGCCGGCTCTTTGCCGGCAGTAACCAGTGTGGAGGGGCAATGTTGCAGGACGGTTTCCCGGCGGTTAGGTGCCGGTTAGTTGTTTGATCCCGCGCTGTTTCCGCCGGGCGTTGACGCTGCCGGGAACTGTGGGAGGCGGCACCTAAGGTAGGGGCATGGAGATCGTGCAGGGGATCTGGGCCGCGGTGGCCGGGGCGGCGGCCCTTGCGCCGCTGGCGACGTTCGGCGTCGTGCTTGTTGCTTACCTGGCGTACCGGCAGAAGGACCGCGCGGACCGCCGGGACCAGTGGTGGAAGCGCGCCGAATGGGCAATCGACTCGGCGCTCAACGACGCCGATCCGCAGCGCCGGCTGGCCGGACTGAAGGTGCTCGTGCAGCTGATCGGCAGCGACCTGGCCACGGCGGAGGACGCCGACCTGATGAGCGCCCTCGCGGTGGGCATCCTGCAGAAGGAAGGCGCAGCGGATGCCAGGCGCAGCGCAGCAGCCGCCGCCTCCAACGCTGACTGGATTGTGCGCGAGGCCCAGCGGCTGCTGGAGGCGGCTGCCGCCAGGAGCCGGTCCGCCTAGGCCGCGCCGCGGCTGCGGTAGCCGGCCAGGAACGTGGCGATCCGCTCTACTGCCTCCTCGATGTCCAGGACGGACGGGAGGATCACAAACCGGAAGTGGTCCGGTGTGGGCCAGTTGAACGCTGTGCCGTGGGAGACGAGGATCTTTTGCTCCTGCAGGAGGTCCAGCACGAACTTTTCATCGTTCGTGATGGGGTACAGGTCCGGGTCCAGGCGCGGGAACAGGTACATGGCGCCCGCCGCCGGCACGCAGGTGACTCCGGGAATGGCGGTGAGGAGCTTGTGGGCGAGGTCGCGCTGCTCGCGCAACCGTCCGCCTGGCTTCACCAGTGCCTCGATGCTCTGGTAGCCGCCCAGGCAGGTCTGGATGGCGTGCTGGGCGGGGACGTTGGCGCAGAGACGGAGCGAGGCGAGCAGCTCCAGGGCTTCGCGGTAGCCGGCAGTGGCGGCGAGGGGGCCGGTGACGGCCACCCAGCCGGCGCGGTAGCCGGGCATGCGGTAGGCCTTGGACAGGCCGCTGAAGGTGAGGCAGCAAATGTCCTCGGCCACGGATGCGGTATGGATGTGTTTGGCGTCCTCGTAAAGGACCTTTTCGTAGATCTCGTCGGAGAACAGGACCAGGTTGTGCTTGCGGGCCAGGGCGGCGAACTGCTCCAGGATGTGCCGGGGGTACACCGCGCCGGTGGGGTTGTTCGGGTTGATGATCACGATGCCTTTGGTGCGGCTGGTGATCTTGGCTTCAACGTCGGCCATGTCCGGCCACCAGTTCTCCGCCTCGTCGCAGAGGTAGTGGACTGGTTGGCCGCCGGTCAGGGTCACGGCGGCGGTCCAGAGCGGATAGTCCGGTGCGGGGACCAGGATCTCGTCACCGTTCTCCATGAATGCCTGCAGGCACATGGAGATCAGTTCGCTGACGCCGTTCCCGATGACGATGTCCTCGACGCCGATGTTCATCAGTCCGCGGGTCTGGTAGTACTGCGAGATGGCCGTGCGGGCGGTGAAGATGCCCTTGGAGTCGCTGTAGCCCTGGGCGCCGCGCAGGTGGTGGATCATGTCCACCACCACCGACTCCGGCGCCTCCAGCCCGAACGGTGCGGTGTCCCCGAGGTTCATCTTCAGGATTCGGTGCCCTTCGGCCTCCATGTTCTTGGCCGCCTGGAGGATGGGTCCCCGGAGTTCGTACCGGACGTTCTGGAGTTTGCTGGAAAATTGCATGGCGCGCATGGTTGATCTTTTCACAAAGCACGACGGCGGGAGGCCGGGTTGCGGGAGCCCCCCGTTGTCCACACTCCCAGGGGGAATGCGGTTCCGACGCCGAACCATGACGGCAGACCCACGCCCTTCCTGTTGCGGTTCTTCAGCCTGCGGACGCCAGCTGTGCATGGGATGACTCTGCTACAAACCAGACTGACTGGTCGGTTTTATCGGAACTTCGGGCAGGACCCTCTGCCGCCCTTGAATTCGAGTTCCGGTTCAATGGCCTTATAAGGGGATCATCCATTTCGCATTAGGTATAGGTGTTTTCACCAGTCCCAAAAATTTGGGTATAGGGGATCGATTGCCCGCGATTTTGCCCGGGTCTACGCTTTGAAGTAGCTCGCATTCAGCCGTCGTTGTTTCTGGGTCGGCGCTGGCTCAGGCAGCCGGACACATTACTTTCCCAGTAGGAACAGCGATAGACATGGAATCTACGAGCGTTCAGCCGTTGCCCACCCAGCGGAACCGACGCGGCATGATGTTCAGGCGCAGATACTTGGCCGTTGCGTCGACAATTCTGTTTCTGTGCGCAGTTATCACTCCGACAACCGCAGGTTCCGCCGCGACTACCTCTTTACTTATGGACACGTACGTGCAGGCGGACAGGGCGACTACGAATTTTGGATCCAGCGTCCGTTTGTCCACAGAAGGCCGTGCGTACATCTGGCGGAATTCGCTCCTGCGGTTCTCCGTGCAGGTTCCCCCGGGTGAACATGTTGTTTCAGCCAAACTTCGGGCGTATTCCGAGGCGTCTGCAACGTCCACTGAGTTTGTGGATGTCTTTACTACGTCTGGGGGCTGGACCGAGCGGGGCGTGACCTGGAATAACGCGCCGGCACGCGGGACATGGCTCGGTAAGGCTGGCGGGTTCGCCGCCGGCTCGTGGGTTGAATGGGATGTGACCAAGGGCGTCAACGCGAAGGGCGGCGAGCAAAACTTCAAGCTGGAAAGCAACGCGCAGAAGTGGATCGGGTTCAAGGCAAAGGAATCGTCGAACTCAGCCCTGCGCCCAAGGCTGGTGGTGACCACCGCGCCAGACACGGTTATTTCCACTGAGGCCGCCGTGGTTCATGGGTGGGGCACGCGGGTAGCTGGGGATGAGTTCAATTATGCTGGCGCGCCCGATGCCATGAAGTGGAATGTCTATAACAGTGCCGGCCACGCGGGCAACGGTATCCGGAGTCCCGGGCAAGTTACCGTAGACGGTTCCAAGATGGTCATCAATGGAACGCCGGATGGCACGACCGCCGGTATGGGCGCGAAGTTTGCAAACCAGAAGTATGGCCGGTGGGAAGTTCGGGCGGCCGGGTCTGGTGATGACGAATACCATATGGTGTCCATCTTGTGGCCCGATAGTGAAAATTGGCCGTGTGACGGTGAGATCGACTACGCGGAGACGACTGGCGACTGGAGCGTCATCAAGTTCTTCCACCACTATGGATGTTCGAACCTGCAGACGTCCGCGTACAAGCCCGTGGACGTGACCCAGTTCCACAACTATGCGCTTGACTGGTCCCCGCGCGGGATCGTGGGCTATGTCGATGGGGTGAAATGGTTTGAAGACACCGATCCCGCGCATCAGCCTCCCGGTCCGATGCACCAGACGTTACAACTGGACTGGTTCCCTGACAGCACTGCCAACGGCGCCGGCGAAATGCGGGTGGATTGGGTGCGGGTGTACGCGGCGGGTTGAACCCCATAAGAACCCGGACGGTTTCCTGACCTGCATCTGAATGGTGTAAACACCGCGTTGGTCGTCGAAGTTCTCGAATAGTTTTGCCGTCCCGGTGAGGAAAGCGGGAAACCACCGTTCCTGACGGGGGCGTAACACCCCGCCGACAAGATGCCTCAATCGGCGGACCCTGGACCTCTCGCCATGCCGGGCCTTCCTGTCACCGCTAGACGGCATAAAAGGTCGAAAAGAATAGGAATCCGGCGATGGTAATCAGAAGTTCCCGTAGGGGAGGCGAAGCCAGCGAAAGCAGGAGCCTTGATCCCGGCAAGGTCAGCATCACCACCGTGAATGCGACCTGAACGCCTAAGACGGTTATCAGCAAGTGGCTGCCCACAAAGGACAGAAACCTCTTCCAGTACGATTCCGGTATTTGTTTTCCCCCTAAACAAAGCTAAACGTTCCATAACCAACATTTTTAAGAAAGGGGATTTGGCATCCCTCAGTGATTCGCTCCAGCCATTGCACGCAGACATGCAGTCCCCGGCCAGGGATGCTGCACCCCTGCCCGCGACATGAAAGCTCAGCGGAACCTGTTGCTGTTCCTAGCACATCTCTTTCAGGCTTCCGGCATCACCGATGCTCCTATAGCGGTCAAATTGCTCTTGGCTTCCCCGCACCAGTCGAATAGGAGCTCAACCTCTCGGGCTCCTACGCAGTACTTGCTTTTGCCCTGACGCAGCACGGCTTGGAGGTCATCAACCAGGCGGGAACGCAATCACAATATTCCCGCTGTCGTCGAGAGACGCGTGGTAGGTCCGCAGCGGCCCGGCCCCTGTGCTCGAGCAGCCGCTGTCCAGCGAGAAGGCATGCTGATGGAGCGGACAGATGACCTCCTGTCGGTCGAGAGTGCCGTCGGCGATCGGCCCGCCCCGATGGGAGCAGACCGCGGACAGGGCCCGCAGGGAACCGTCACGGAGGCGGAACACCGCAACCTGGTCACCGTCCACCACGAACGCGCGCCCTTCGCCGACCGGAACCTGGTCCACCGGACCAAGCAGGTGGCCGCCCGTGGCCGCATGCGTGCTCATCGGGTGACCCTGAGGTCGCCGGCTTCCCTGCCTGCCTCAGTCTGAGGCATGGGCTGGCCGTCGGCCCTTACCGGTACTTGGGGGAGAACCTCGAGCGGCAGAGCCGTACGGAACTGTCCTGGAGTGAACGGATCCGCCCGCTCCCTCCAGGGATCCACGTAGTCCTCGATGGACGCCTGCATTGCCGCATCCAGCTGTTCGCCCAAGCCCTCTGCGTCGTCGACAATCACCGAGCGGAGGTGTTCTATGCCCACGCGCGGAACGAACGCATAGGTGCGCTCGAGCCAATTGGCGTTCTCACGGTAATACTGCATGAAGCGGCCCGTCAGCAGCTTGACGGTCTCCGGATCATCCACAGTGGCAAGCAGGTCCCCCTTGCGGATATGTGCTCCCGCCGCGCCGCCCACATAAATCTCCCAGCGGCCACCGTCGATCGCGACGACGCCGACGTCCTTGACCAGCGACTCGGCACAGTTACGCGGGCAACCGGAAACGGCAAGCTTCATCTTCGCGGGCGACTCGATGCCCTGAAACGTGGACTCGATTTCCACACCGAGCTTCGTCGAATCACCGGTGCCGAAACGGCAGAATTCCTGTCCCACGCAGGTCTTCACCGTGCGGAAGCTTTTGCCGTAGGCGTAGCCGGATGGCATATCGAGGTCCGCCCATACTTTGGGCAGGTCCTCCTTTGGAACACCCAACAGGTCGATGCGTTGCCCACCCGTCAGCTTCACCATTGGGATCCGGTATTTCTCCGCCACGTCGGCAATGCGCCGCAACTGCTGGGGAGAGGTAACCCCTCCCTTCATCTGCGGCACCACGGAGAACGTGCCGTCCCGCTGGATGTTGGCGTGCACCCGGTCGTTGACGAACCGTGCGTCACGCTCGTCGATGTACTCGCCGGCAAGCATCATCTTCATCAGGGAGGCAAGTCCCATCTTCGATCGTGCGTCCTCACGCCCTCCGGGTGCCAGCGCCGCGAATACCTGCGACACTGACCGCAAACCCTGATCCCGGATGGCCTTCATCAACGCGGGCTTGTCCAGGGGAATGCCGGGAACGTAGTAGGTTGCCGATGGTTCCTCTTCGACGGTACCGTCGGCAGCCCACTCCACGATCTGCTTCACCATGAGTTTGCAGGAGCCGCAGCCTTTGCCTGCACGGGTGGCGTCCATAACGCCGGAGACCGTCTTGAAGCCGCCTCTGACGGCGTCGACCAGTTTCCCTTTGCTCACTCCGTTGCAGTTGCAGACCTGCGCATCGTTGGCCAGTTCCGCAGCACCCGCCTCCTCAGAGGGCCCTCCGACGTCGAACATCAGCGAGATCCGCTCCTCCGGGAGCGGCAATCCCCGGTCGAATGCCTGCGTCAGGTAGGCCACCTTTCGGCTATCCCCGAGCAGCGTCGCACCTACCACCTTCTCGTTCCGGATCACGATCGACTTGAAGACGCCCCGACTCGGTTCCGAGAACACAATGTGCTCGTCCGTGTCCCGCTCCGGGCCCTGCAGGCCCATGGAGGCGACCTCCACCCCGGCCACCTTCAGTTTGGTGGCTGTGCGCGACCCGAGATACATGGAAGTGGGGTTGGCGCCGGTCACCTGATCCGCCAGCACGGCGGCCTGCTCCCACAGTGGTGCCACCAAGCCGTACACCTCGCCGCGATGCTGCACACACTCGCCGACCGCATAGATGTCCTCCTCGTCCTGGACGCGCATGTAGTCGTCCACCACTATCGCGCGTTCGACGGCCAGCCCGCTGGACACGGCGACGTCCACATTGGGTCTGATACCCGCGGCGACCACGACCATGTGGCACGCCAGATCAGGTTTGTCCCGCAGCCGTACGCCACGGACCTTATCCCGTCCCAGAATCGCCGTGGTACGGCTGCCGGTATGCACGCCGATACCCAGCGCTTCCACGCTGCGGCGCAGGACCGCACCGCCCTCCGGCCCCATCTGCGCATTCATCAGGTGTCCACCGGAATGAACGACGTCGACTCCCACTCCATGAGACTGCAGCCCGCGGGCCGCTTCCAGACCGAGCAGGCCCCCGCCGATCACGACGGCGTGGCGTGGTGCTCGTGCTGGGCATAGGTAACCATGTTGCGGGTGTCGTCGATGGTGCGGAAGGCGAATACACCGGGCAGCAGTGAACCGTCCTCCATATACAGCCCGTCCATCGTGGGCATGAACGAGCGGCTGCCGGTGGCAATGATGAGCACGTCGTACGGCGTCTGCCGGCCGTCGTCCGAGAACACCGCCTTGGCATACGGATCGATCTTCTCTACACGCACGCCGGCATGGAGGGTTATTCCGTTCTCCTCATACCAGGGCAGGGAATTGAGGAAGATGTCCGCATCGCTCTCCTCCCCGGAAAGCACATGGCTGAGCATGATCCGGTTGTAGTTGCCGTACGGTTCGTCGCCGAACATGATGACCTGAAACTGCTCGCCTCCGCCCCGGGCCAGAATCTCCTCGACGGCACGGGCCCCCGCCATCCCGTTGCCGATCACCACCAGGCGGCGCCGGCTGTCATTACCCGTGGCGGCACCGGAGCGGCTCACTTCGGGGGAACGTTCCAGTACGGAAGTCATCAGTGTTCCACCATCCCGAGATCGACCACGACGGACCCGTTGACACCGGCCTCCGCGAACAGCCGCAACTCGATCATCGAACCTCCTTCAATGTCCTCCACCACCCGCAGCGGCACATTCACATCGCCTTTGGCGCCCATGGGGAAATACCGCATCGGCACGCCGTCGCGTACCAGCACGACGGTGACCAGTTCCGCCGAGGTGTTGCCGCCGCGGAAGTACAGCGGCTGATTGATCGCCCCATCAGGAACCACCCGGGCGAGATCGGAGTGGATGGTCACCGGTGTGCTGAGGCCCGCCCCCTCGAACGGGAAGACGCCTTGCAGAAAGATATTCTTCGAGATCATGTGGGGATCCTTTCGCCGGGTGGTTGACGGAGCACACGCCTATCCTCCACGACGCGTGTTACGGGGGTGGGAAGTCAATGGTTACGTCGGGATAACCGGCTCCTCACCGTTGCCCACCGGAACCGTGAGCCGGTTCTAATGTGCGGCAGGCGCAAATTAGTTACACGACCGCAATGACCGGGAGACGATGCTGAAACCCCGCGACGTCAGGCTGAATCGACCAGGTTCTAATCCCAGTTCGAACACAAGGTGCCGCGCACATGCATTCCACCCAATCAGGCGGTTGCGGATTCCGCGCTGCTGAGCAATTCCCTTCCGCCGCGCCTCCTTCGGGCATTCGTGCCGTCGGATGCCGCCGGTGAGGGTGTCTCGCCGCTTCTCCTGACGGAACTGAAGATGTTGGCACGCACCCCAAGTCTGCTGGTTGCCTGCAACTACGGAGGAACTCTCTGCGCGGCGGAGGGAATTTCGACTGAAACCTTGCCCCTCGGCAGCGCCGCAGTGGCGCTCCGGGCTCTGGCTGCGCTGCCGAATACCCATGCGGCCGTGAATTCGGGGCGTTCCCTGCGGGGCCTTGCCGCCGTGTCACGGTTGCCGGCAGAGGTTCATCTGGTCGGTTCGCACGCGCCCGGCGGCACCTGACGTCGTCGCTTCTGTCACGAAGCGGGCGGAGAAAATCGCGCGCATGTACGGTCGAACCGGTCAAACAATCCCAGGTGTTGGGGCAACGGTAGGTGGAGAACACCATGATCGTTGAGACCTGATGGGCGGACGTCACGGTAACTGATTACCTGGAACCTTCCCCCGCCGGAATCACCAGCCTGGTTCGGGTCCTCACGGGCGCTGGCGCCGCGCGGATCACATTTGCACCCAGGCCGGATTACGCCAACGCGCCGTTCAGAATGGAGGTGCGCGGTCATGAAGTGCACGTTGTCGGCACCTCCGATCCCATCATTCTGACGGCTACCAATGTGACCTTCTCCGTCAGCACCGACGGCCGCCGCGCCACGGCCACAGCCGATGTGAATCTGCACAATGGTCCGGTAGTCCTGAATCTACGGTGCGGCGACACCGACCACAGGCCCGCGGACCCCCCATGGCGAGAGCGCCCGGCGTGCCGCGGTTGCCTCCAGTTCCCGCGAGTGGGTGCGAACGCTCGACATTCCGGGGGTGAAACCGTCATTGGTGCAGCGGTCTGCGTTGGTGCTGCGGTCGCTCGTTTACGAACCGACAGGCGCGGTATTGGCCGCGCCCACGACTTCCCTGCCTGGGGGAGGGGGTACCCGCAACTGGGACTACCGGTACTGCTGGTTGCGTGACGGCGCCATGACAGTTAGGTCACTGCTCGACCTTGGTTCCCGGATGAGGCCGAGGGATTTCTTTGCTGGCTGGCCAGGATCCTCGAGAGCACGCCGGGTCCGGAGTGGCTGCACCCGTTGTACTCAGTGTCCGGCGCACCCATGGCGACTGAAGCCACCATCGAAAATCTGCCAGGGTACGCCGGCTCCCGTCCAGTCCGCATCGGAAACGCGGCCGACCATCAGGTTCAGCTTGATGTGTTCGGACCGATAGCAGACCTGATCTACGGGTTGGGGGAACACCATGGGCTGCTGACCGACCTCCAATGGGATCTGCTCAGCAAGATGGCGTCCGCGGTAATTGCCCGCTGGCAGGAGCCCGACCACGGGATCTGGGAGGCCAGGCTGCCGCCGCGGCACCACGCCTACACCAAGGTCATGTGCTGGGTGACCCTCGACCGTGCCCTCCGTACAGCGCAACGGCATGGTCGCGCGCCGGAACCGGAATGGGAGCCGATCGCCACAGCAATCCGGGAGGAGGTGCTTGACCAGGGTTGGGATCATGGTGCATCCTCCTACACCGTCGCCTACGGCAGCCCGGACCTGGATGCTGCCCTGCTGCACATCGGCCTCTCGGGCCTGCTGGATGTTGCGGACCAGCGGTTCCTAAACACCGTCGACGCCGTCGAATGGGAACTGCGGGCGGGACCCGCGGTGTTCCGGTACCGGTACGACGACGGCCTCCCCGGTTTGGAGGGCGGGTTCCACATCTGCACCACATGGCTGATCGAGGCCTATATCGCGGTCGGCAGGTTCGATGACGCACGCACCCTGTTCGCGCAGCTCGTCACCCTCATCGGACCCACGGGCCTGCTGCCCGAGGAGTACGACCCAATGACCGAAACGCACCTGGGCAACCACCCGCAGGCTTACTCACATCTCGGGTTCATCCGGTGCGCCCAGCTGCTCGACCGCCATCGTGCGGTGCAGGAAGCGTAACGGCAGTGGGTGGCGGACCCTGGCCCCCAGTGCCGGCTGAGTGCGATAAACAGGATCCCGACGACAGGGTGGGTAGAAATTAACGCGGTGGTGCCCTAAGGAAACTTGGCCGAAATGTCTCACAGATACTGTGTTTCCCATGCTGGCCAGCCCAGACCGTATGAAAGCCGACCTGGAGTCTATCCCTATGTCCTATGTGAAGCCCAGTGATCTGATCACGACGATGATCGACGCTGGTGAGTCGAAGGTATTCATGTCCACCCGGGATACGGTGATACGCGCGGCGATGGCCGGTGCACTGCTCTCCCTGGCGGCCGCGTTCGCCGTCACGGTGAGCGTGACCACCGGGATCCCGCTGGCGGGGGCAATCCTTTTCCCGGTCGGGTTCATCCTGCTGTACCTGCTCGGCTACGACCTGCTGACCGGGGTGTTCGTCCTGACACCCCTGGCGCTGCTGGATAAGCGACCCGGCGTGACCGTCCGCGGCGTCCTGCGCAACTGGGGGCTGGTGTTCGTCGGAAACTTCATCGGAGCGTTCACGGTGGCCCTGCTGATGGCGGTCGTCGTGACCTACGGTTTCGCCCTCCCGCCGAATGAGGTTGGTGTCGCCATCGGTCACATCGGCGAGGGACGCACCCTCGGTTATGCCGAGCACGGCGCAGCCGGGATGCTGACGCTGTTCGTCCGCGGAATGTTGTGTAACTGGATGGTGTCGATCGGCGTGGCCGGCGCCATGATCGCCAAGGACGTCCCCGGGAAAGTGATCGTGATGTGGATGCCGATCATGCTGTTTTTCTTCATGGGCTTCGAGCACTCGATCGTTAACATGTTCCTGTTCCCGTCGGGCCTGCTGCTCGGCGGGCAGTTCACCATTCTGGACTACCTGGTCTGGAACGAAATCCCGACGGTGCTAGGTAACCTCGTCGGTGGCCTGCTGTTCACCGCGCTTCCCCTCTACGTCACCCACGCCCGGACTAAGGCGCCCTCCAACGCCCTCGGAAATTTCGAGCTCCCGGCGGGAGAAGACGTCGCACGCACCGAACCTGGAATCCGCCACTAGGGTTGTTGCTAAAGCTGGCTCCTAGCCAAGCGAGCGACGCTGCGAGCTGAGCAGCGGCCAGGAAATTACGGGCAGTCAACGATTGCCCACCACATCAGACAACCGCATCCGGACCTCAAAGGGGTTTAGCAACCACACCCTGGCACCAAAGTCACCTGCTGTGGGCGAGTCTTTCCACGGCGGCGGTCAGGGCAGCCATGGATTCGGGGCCGCCATGGCCTTCGTTTTCCATGATCACAAGCTGGCTCGTTTCCCAGCGCTGGTGGAGCTTCCAGGGGGTGATGACAGGGCCGCTGATATCCCTGCGGCCATGGATCAGGTATCCAGGAATGCCGTTCAGCTCGTGGATCCGGGCCAGGATTTCATGTCCGTCAGTGAGGAAACCATGATTCGACCAATAGTGGGTTACCAGGGTCGCGAACGTGATCCGCTCCCGTTCATCCGGAACCCTTGATCCGGGCTGCCACATCGGATCAAGGGATACATGGGTGGACTCCCACCGGTCCCATGCCAGTGCCGCAGCGCGGGCGTCTTCCCGGTCCGGACCCGCCAGTCTGCGGGCATACGCATCTACTACCCGCTCTCCCGGCCCGCAGCGGGCTGATACCGCGAAGTCAGCCCAGGCTTCCGGGAATATGCATCGGACACCTTCGGTGATCCACTCGACTTCCTCGCGGCTCGTGGTGGTTACCGCGACCAGCGCTATGCCCATGACCCGGTGGGGATGCTGCAACGCATAGGCGAGGGCAAGCGTGCTGCCCCAGGATCCGCCGGTCACAATCCACTTGTCGATCCCCAGGTGCCGGCGCAACTCTTCAATGTCCTGAATCAGGGTCGTCGTGTTGTTGAGCGCCAGCCGGGACAGATCATCCTGGACCAGGGGAGTGCTTTTGCCGCAGCCCCGCTGGTCGAGACCAATTGTCCAGAACTTGTCCGGATCATGCCGCTTCCGGTAGCCCCCGGAGCCGAGTGATCCTCCAGGTCCGCCGTGGAGGAACAGGACGGGCATCCCAGACGGATTGCCTGAAGCCTCCCAGTAGATCCGGGCGTGCGGAACATCCAGCCAACCGTGCGTCGTTCCGGCGTTATTTCCCATCCGTACAACACTAGTTGTCCCGAAAAAATCCAGTACCGGCATGATGCACGGCGGCATGGCAGATTCAGCCGGAGCAGTCCTGCGGAACCCGGGACTTTTCAGGTGCCAGGCCCATTCCGGAGAGCTGCGCCGGAATCCGCCACATCCCTCCGCCCACTGAATCCAGCCACCCCCGGGCCCGGCCCGGGTCATCGGCTGTTCCCCAGTCGGCGGCGAGATCCAGAGCCAGGCACACGTCGTCGAAGCAGGCAAGGGGCCAGACGTGCACGTCGATCCCGGCCCGGTGCAGCCGGTCCACCTGCAGGGCTGTCAGGTTGCGGAAGCCGCAGTAGAGCGTGGTGGCTCCGGTGGCCGCGAGGGTGGCCGTCACACCCTCCTGTCCCGTCGGAGTGGCCGGGAACTCGGCAAGGATCAGGCCCCGGGGGACATGGGGCAGGCTCCGCTGCAACTGGGTCAGCGCCTCGGGCAGGAAACTGCTGAACCGGATACACGGCAGCGGGCCCGGGTGGCTGTTGACCAAGGTTGCAACTGCAGGGACGGCAGCCGGGTCCTTAATCTCCGCCTGCACCGGAACTCCTATGGCGTCCAGTGCCTCGGCCAGCGTCAGGACCGGCTGACCGGAGGCAAGCGGCACGGCCTGCAGTTCCGCCAGGGGAAGTTCCCGGGCCGGCTTGTCCGCCAGCGGATGCGGTCCTGCCGCCAGACGCTCCAGCGTCGGGTCATGCAGGACAATGGGGACGCCGTCGGCGGTCACCCGCACGTCCAGCTCAACCTCATCGGCCGTGCGTGCCGCCAGATCGAAGGACAAGGCACTGTTCTCCGGTGCCAAGGCCATCGCACCACGGTGGCCGGTGATGGTGAAGACCCACGGCTTCGGGTCCCGGAAAGGACCTGCCGCCACCTGCTCCTGCGGGAAGGAAAGAACCTGGTTGCTGGTCACGCCATGACGCTAGGCCGCCAAAACCAACAGGAGGACCACGCTGCCTTAACCCGGGACGAACAGCCTCCTAAGTGCCGGCACGGCTCACGGCGCCAGCCGGTCACCCTTGCGCTGCAGCCGGAACCACCGGTGCCCGTACCGCCCCAGCTCAAGGGAGAAACCACCGTCGGGGTCCAAAGCTACGTTGTCGCCGTCGAACAGGTCCAGCAGCATCGCATCCTTGTAGGCCTGGGCCGGCCCGTCCCCGCCGCCCAGCCTGGCACCGACCTTCACCGGATCCTCGCCGAAGTTATGCAGCAAAACCATCGTGCCGCCGTCGGAACTGCAGGTGTGGGCCAGGACTGCGGGCTCGGGCTGGTCGAGGACCTCAAACCCGCCCCAGCCCAGCTCGGGCGCCTCCCGGTACCGTGCGATCAGTGCGGACATAAAGGCGAACAGGGACCCGGGGTCACGTTTCGCGGCCGCTGCATTAACGTGCTCCGGCCCGTATTCGCCGCGCACCAGGGGCGCCACCAGGTCCGCAGTGTTGGCCGTGGAGAACCCGCCGTTCTTCCCGCTGGCCCACTGCATGGGCGTGCGCACGGCGGCGCGGCTTTTCTGCCGGAGGTCCTCGCCCATGCCGATCTCCTCGCCGTAGAACAGCACCGGCGTGCCCGGCAGCGAGAACATCAGCGAGTAGACCATGCGCAGGCGCTCCTGATCCCCGCCCAGCATGGGCGGCAGCCGCCTGCGAAGGCCCCGGCCGTAGATCTGCATGTTCTTTTCCGGACCGAACGCGGCGAACACCTCCTGGCGCTCGCCGTCGGTGAGCTTGTCCAGCGTAAGCTCGTCGTGGTTCCGCACGAACATGGCCCACTGGTTGTCCGGATGGATCGGCGGCCGGTTCTTCAGCGTCTCCACCAGCGGCCGGGCATCCTGCCGCGCCAGCGAAAGATAGATGTGCTGCATCGACATAAAGTCGAACTGCATGTGCAGCTCATTGCCCTCCGGCCCGCCGAAATACTCCAGCTGCTCCTTGTACGGCAGGTTCACTTCACCCAGCAGCACCGCGCTGCCGTTGCGGCGGCTCACGAAGCTGCGCAGCGCGGCCAGGTAGCCGTGCGGGTCCAGGTTGGCTGCCTGGTCCTTGGGCTGGCCCCGCGTCTCCAGGAAAAACGGCACCGCGTCCAGCCGGAAACCGTCCAGTCCCAGCTCCAGCCACAGCCCCATCGCCTTGGCGATCTGGTCCCGGACCCTCGGGTTGGTAACGTTCAGGTCCGGCTGGTGCCCGGCGAACATGTGCAGGTACCACTCGCCGGTGGCTTCGTCCCGGGTCCACAGCGAGTCCTCCTCGCCGGGGAACACCACCTCCGAGGAGGTGTCCGGCGGAGTGTCCTGCCGCCACACGTAGAAGTCCCGGTACGGGTTGTCCTTGGACTTCCGCGCCTCCACAAACCAGGGGTGCTGGTCCGAAGTGTGGTTGACCACGAAGTCCGCGATCACCCGCATGCCCCGGTCACGGGCGGCCCGGATGAATTCCACCAGGTCCCCGAGCGTTCCCAGCCGTGAGCCCACGGTGAAAAAGTCGGTCACGTCGTAGCCGTCGTCCCGGTCCGGCGACGGGTAGAAAGGCATCAGCCAGATACAGGTCACGCCCAGCGAGGCGAGGTAGTCCACGCGCTGGGTGAGGCCGGTGAAATCACCGGTCCCGTCGCCGTCGTCGTCAAAAAACGTTTCTACGTCCAGGCAGTAGATGACGGCGTTTTTCCACCACAGGTCCGACGTCTCCGCGAGCCTCATGCTGACGCGTCCGACGCCGGCACGGCAGTTGCGCGGACAAGCTGCGGTTCAGCGGCGGTACCGGCAGCGGTGCCTCCAGGGGTGCGCAGCCGCGGCAGGACTTCCTCGGCGAACGTGTCGATGAAGGAGGACTGCCGCTGCCCCACGAAGTGCAGGTAGAGCTCGTCGAAGCCCAACTCAGCGTATTCGGACAGCCACTCGATGTGCTGCTGCAGGCTGGCCGAGATGTTGACCGTTGTGCGGACCTGCTCTTCGGTCACGTGCTCGCCCACGAGATCGAAGTGTTTGGCGGTGGGCAGGTCCCACGGGATGGGAGGCTGGTAGGTGTTGGTCCGCCACTGGTCCAGGGCGATTGCAACAGCCTCCTGCTCCGTTCCGGCCCAGGACAAGTGGACCTGCAGGACCGCCTTGCCGCGGCCGCCGGCGTCCCGGTAGGCGGCCAGCATCTCGCGCAGTTTTTCCGGCGGCTGGTTGACGGTGGCCAGGCCGTCAGCCCACGCACCGGCCCGCCGGGCGGTGTCCACGCTGACCGCCGGGGCGATCAGCGGCGGAGGGGTTTCCGGAGCGTCCCAAATTCGCGCCTGCTCCACGGTCACCAGGCCGCGGTGCGTGACTTCCTCGCCGCGGTGCAGGCGCCGGATGACATCCACGCACTCCTCCAGCCGGCGCTGGCGGATGTCCTTCGCCGGCCAGCCGTCCCCGGTAATGTGTTCATTCATGTTTTCCCCGCTGCCCGGGGCGAACCAGAACCTGCCCGGGAACATGGAGGCAAGCGTGGCGGAGGCATGCGCGATGATGGCCGGGTGGTAGCGCTGGCCGGGAGCTGTCACCACCCCGAACCGGAGCTTTGTGGTGGCCAGGGCGGCGCCCAGCCAGGACCAGGCAAACCCCGAATGCCCTTGGCGTGCGGACCAGGGTTCGATGTGGTCCGAGCACATGGCCGCGTCAAAGCCTGCACGTTCCGCGTGCTGGACGTCCTTGAGCAGCTGGCCGGGACTGATTTGTTCATGCGATGCGTGAAAGCCGACGGTAACCATCGTTAACCTCTATCGCCCCGGGCGGTGCCGTGTCGAGGGTTCGCGATCATCCGGTGCCGGCGCATGGTCACTTGTCAGATAAGTTAGGGACTTGTAATACCGCGTGCCGCCGAAGACGGTGGGGACGGGCGGGACGGGAAGGAAGTACCTCAATGGGTGGCGTGCTGATCGGGCTGGCGGTGATCGGCGTCGTTATTGCCGTGGGATATCTGGCCGCCCGTTGCGGGCTGGGCGGAGAGCCCACCGTTTCGGCGCTGACCCGCACCGCGTTCTTCATCACCAACCCTGTCCTGCTGTTCACCGTGGTGCTGGAATCGGACCTCACGGTGGTGTTCTCCGCCTACGTGCCGCTGGCCCTGATCACCGCTGCAGCCACAGCGCTGCTGTATGTCGCCATCAGCCGTCTATGGTTCCGCCGGCCGCTTGCGGAAACGGCTGTAGGCGCCATGGCCAGCTCCTACGTCAACGCCAACAACATCGGCATCCCCATCACGCTTTACGCGCTGGGGGATGCCACCCCCGTGGCGCCCGTGCTGCTGGTCCAGCTGCTCCTCCTGGCACCGCTGGTCCTTACCCTGCTGGACCTCTCGGCCGCGGGCAGGTTCGCGCCGAAGCTGCTGCTCACCCAGCCCTTCCGCAACCCGATGATCATTGCGTCCCTCCTGGGTGTGCTCCTCGCCGCGTTCCGCGTGCAGCTGCCGGAACCGGTGATGGCCCCGCTGACGCTGCTCGGCGGCGCAGCTGTGCCGGTGGTGCTGTTGGCCTTCGGCATGTCGCTGCGCGGCACCCGGATGCTCAGAAGCGGTGGGCACACGGCGGAAATCCTCACTGCCACGGCACTCAAGTCCGCGGTGATGCCTGCAGTGGCGTTCGTCGTCGGGCGTTTCCTCTTCAACCTGGACCAGCACATGCTCCTGGGCGTGGTGCTGATGGCGGCGCTGCCGTCCGCCCAAAACGTCTTCCTGTTTGCCGGCAAGTACGGGCGGGGAGTTGCCGTAGCCCGGGAAACCATCCTGCTCTCGACGGCGGCGGCGGCGCCGGTGCTGATCCTGATTGTCTGGCTGCTGGCCGGCTGAGCAGGCGCGCCGCTCTACCCCCGGAGCCGCCCGCCGGGCAAGAATGGGCACATGGAACTTCCCGTGATGCCGCCCGTCCCGCCCATGCTCGCCAAATCCGTCAGCGGCATTGACGGCATCCCGGCAGGAGGCGGCCTCAGCTACGAGCCCAAATGGGACGGCTTCCGCTCCATCATCTTCCGCGACGGTGATGACGTGGAGATCGGCAGCCGCAACGAAAAACCCATGACGCGCTACTTCCCCGAACTCGTGGCGGCGTTCAAGGAGAACCTGCCGCCGCGGTGCGTGATCGACGGCGAGATCGTCCTGGTGGGTGCCTCCGGCGACCGGCTGGACTTCGACGCCCTGCAGCAGCGCATCCACCCCGCCGCGAGCCGGGTCAAGCTCCTGGCCCAGCAGACCCCGGCGTCCTTCGTGGCGTTCGATCTCCTGGCGCTGGACGATGACGACTACACCGGCCGGCCCTTCTCGGAACGCCGGGCGGCGCTGGAAAAGGCGCTCGCAGCTTCCAAAGCCCCGATTCATTTGACGGCCGCCACCACGGATAAGGACACCGCCGGGCAGTGGTTCAACCAGTTCGAGGGCGCGGGGCTGGACGGCATCGTAGCCAAGCGCGTGGACGGCCGGTATGAGCCGGACAGGCGGGTGATGTTCAAGGTCAAGCATGAGCGCACCGCGGACTGCGTGGTGGCTGGTTACCGGCTGCACAAGAGCGGGCCGGACAGCATCGGTTCGCTGCTCCTGGGTTTGTACAAGGACGACGGCGGCCTGGCCAGCGTGGGAGTGATCGGCGCCTTCCCGATGAAGAAGCGCAAGGAATTGTTCGAGCAGCTGCAGCCGCTGGTGACCGACTTTGAGGGGCACCCGTGGGCGTGGGGCAAGCAGGAGGAGGGCGAACGGACGCCGCGGAACGCCGAAGGCAGCCGCTGGAGCGCCGGAAAGGATCTGTCCTTCGTGCCGCTGCGGCCGGAGCTGGTGGTGGAGGTCCGGTACGACCACATGGAGGGCGACCGGTTCCGGCATACCGCCCAGTTCAACCGCTGGCGGCCGGACCGGGAACCCGAATCCTGCACCTACGCCCAGCTCGAGGAGCCGGTCAACTTCGACCTGGCCGAGGTGCTGGAGACCGGGCGCCGCTAGCTGTTCCCGCGCGTCAGTTTCCCCGCAGGGCCGGGTTCCTGGCGTCCAGCAGGGTCCACAGCCCGTCCGCCCGGCAGGGAATGGACGCATCCACGAGGGCCCGGCTGTGCGGGTGTTGGGGCGCCGCGAAGAAGTCGCGGGTTTCGGCGACTTCCACCACCTTGCCGTGCAGCAGGACCGCCACCCTGTCGCACATGTACCGCACCACGTCCATGTCGTGGGAAATAACGATCAGGGACAGGTTGTGCTCGCGCTGCAGGCGCAGCAGCAGGTTCAGGATGGTCCGCTGCGTCAGGGCATCCAGGGCCGAGGTGGCTTCGTCGCAAATCAGGACCTGCGGTTCCAGCAGCAGGGCGCGGGCGATGGTGGCACGCTGGAGCTGGCCGCCCGAGCACTGGCCCGGCCGCTTGTCCAGCAATAACGGGTCCAGTTCCACCTCCTGCAGGGCGGCCGCGATGCGTTCGTCCCGCTGGTCTGGGCTGAGGTCCCGGCGCGGGCGGAGGGGTGCTTGCAGGCTGGCGCGCAGCGTCATCCTCGGGTCGAAGGCGTTGTGCGGCTCCTGGAACACGAGCTGCACGGCGGTGGGCTGCCGTGTCCCGCCGTCGAACTGCCGGTTGATGGTCCCGCTGCTGGCCGCATCCAGGCCCACGATGGCCTTGGCCAGGGTGCTTTTCCCGGAGCCGGACTGGCCCAGGACACCCAGGATTTCGCCGCGGCGGAGGGACAGCGAGACGTCCTCGAGCACGGTGCCGGTCCGCTTCCGGCCGAAGCGCTTGCCCACCCTGTCCAGGACAAGGACCTCACGTTCGGCGGGGGACGGACGACGCCGGGTCTCGGGGGCCAGCTGCGCAGCGGCGAGGAGGTCGCGGGCATAGCCGGTTTTGGGCCGGGTGAGCAGCTCACCGGCGGGTCCTTCTTCCACGATGCGGCCGGCGTTCATGACCAGGACCCGGTCCGCATACGCGGCCACGGACGCCAGGTTGTGCGTGATGTAGAGGATGCCCAGTCCGCGCTGCCGGCGTTCGCGGTCCAGCAGCTGCAGCACCTGGCGCTCCAGGACCTTGTCCAGGGCGGAGGTGGGCTCATCAGCGAGGAGCATCTCCGGCTGGCCGGCCAGGGCGAGGGCCGTCATGGCCCGCTGCGCCATGCCGCCGGACAGCTGGTGCGGGTAGGCGCGGATGCCTTTGGCCGGGTCGGCGAAGCCCACCTCCGCCAGCAGCTCCACGGCCTTGTCCCTGGCCTTCCGTCCGCGCAGGCCGGCGTGCAGGCGCAGCGGCTCCTTCAGGTGGCTGCCGATGGTCCGGTTCGGGTTGAACATCCGCTTGGGCTGCTGGAACAGCATGGCCAGCCGGCCCCCGCGGACTGTGTTCAATTCGGGTTCCGCGGCGCGCGTGAGATCCAGGTCGCCGAGCCGGATGGAGCCGCCGGTGATCTGCAGTTGCGGTGGCAGCAGGCGCAGGCAGGACCTGGAGGTCAGGGTCTTTCCGGATCCCGAAGAGCCCACCAGCGCAACAAACTCGCCCGGATCAACGGCGAGGGAAACTCCGGCGAGGAGCGGCTTTCCGCCGGGACCGCCGTCGTCGTCCTTCCGCCGTACCTCCAGGTCCTCCAAAACCAGCCGCGCACTCATGCGTCCGCAGCCTTTGGCAGGAGCAACGGTGCCGCTGCCATGCGTGCTGCGCGCTGGCCGAGCAGCGTGACGCACAGGGCGACGGTGAAGATGACCAGCCCAGGGGCCAGGATGCCCAGCGGTGCGCGGTCGGCGAAGGGCTGGGCGGCGGCGAGCATGGAACCCCAGTCGGACTGCGGCGGCTGGACGCCCAGGCCAAGGTAGGAGAGGGCGCCCACGCTGATCAGCAGGTGCCCGAACCGCAGGGTGGCCTGGCCCAGGATCGGCGCGGCCAGGTGGGGGAGGACATGCCGGAAGATGATGAAGCGCGGGGTACAGCCCAGTACGCGGGCAGCGTCCACAAAGCCGCGGGCCGAGACGTCGTACGCCAGCGTGCGTGCCAGCCGGGCGAAGGGCGTCCAGCCGGTGACGGTGAGTGCCAGCAGGAGCGGGCCGAACCCCGTCCCGAGTGCTGCCACGATGAACAGCGCCACCACCATTTCCGGCAGGGCGAGCAGGACGTCGTTGGTGCGGGTGAGGAACTCGTCCACCCAGCCGCGCCGGCGGGCGCTCAGGATGCCGATGCCGACGCCCAGCAGGCAGGTGAGCACGGTGGCCAGCGCTGCCACGGACATGGAGAACGCGCCGCCCTCGAGGATCCGGCTCAGGGTGTCGCGGCCCAGGTTGTCCGTGCCCAGCCAGTGTTCGGCCGACGGCGGCGCGAGGCGCTGCGCCAGGTTCTGTTCCGCGGGCGGATAGGGCGAGATCCAGGGCGCCAGCAGCACCGCCAGGATGATCAGTGCAAGTACTGCTCCGGCGACGGTGGTGACGGTGATCCGGCTACGCAAGGGAACCTCCCACGGTGGGGCTCAGGAAGCGGTGCACGAAGTCGGCCAGCGTGGTGACGCCGACGGCAAGCGCCACGACCAGCACTACGCCGCCCTGGGCGAGCGGAATGTCGCTGTTGACCAGCGAATCGAAGAGCAGCCTGCCCATGCCCGGAACGGCGAAGATCACCTCTACGATCACCGAGCCGCCCAGCAGTCCCGCGAACCAGACCGCGAAGAGCGTGGACAGCGGAACCAGTCCGTTGGGGATGACGTGCCGCAGGACGGACTGGGCGGAGCTCAGGCCGCGGGCCCGCGCCGCCGGGACGTGCTCCGCCGCAGCAGCGTCGATGATGCCCGCGCGGACCGCCGACGTAAAGAAGCTGATGGGGCGCAGGGCAAGGGTCAGGGCCGGCAGCACCGCGGACGAAAGATCGTTCCACCCTGCTGTGGGCAGCACGGACAGCTTGAGTGCGAACACCAGGACCAGCACCGGCGCCACCCAGTATTCCGGCATGGCGATGAAAGCCTGGGTGACCGCCGTGATGGCCTTGTCCGGGAGGCTGCCGGGCCGGAGTCCGGAGATAATCCCCAGCGGAAGCGCGACGGCGGCTGCCAGTCCCAGCGACATGGCCACCAGGCTGAGGGTGACGGCAAGCGCGGGCAGGACCTGCTCCGCAACCGGGGTGCGGCTGCTGTAGGACAGCCCCATGTCCCCGGTGAAGAAGTTGCCCAGCCAGCGGAAGTACTGGACGGCAAGGGGGTCGTCCAGGCCCAGGCTTTGCGCCACGGCGTGGACGGAGGACTCGTCGATGGCGTCCCCGGCCACCCGGGACCGGATGATTTTCCGGACCGGGTCGCCGGGGGTGACGTAGGGGATAAGGAACACCGCAAAGGAGGACACGGCGACGGCGGCCAGCAGCGTGGCCGTCCGCTTGGTGATGAACTGCAGCATGCGGTGTTGTTCCAGTGGCTGGGGCTAGGAGGCGGCCTTGGCCGTCTTCGCCGTCAGGACGTAGCGGGACAGCGGATCCTGGACGTAGTTCAGGACGTTGGTGCGGATGGCGTCGGTGGCCTGCTCATTGACCAGCCAGGCGTTGACCGCCTTGTCCTGGAGGATCCTGCCTGCCTCGGCGTACAGCTTGTAGCGTTCCTGGGTGTCCACTGTCCTGGCGGCGTCGGCGACGATCCGGTCATACTCGGGATCGCAGAAGTGGCTCAGGTTGTAGGTGCCCTTGCAGGTGTAGTCCGCGGTGAGGAAGCCGATGGGATCGGCGATGTCGATCAGGCGGTTCCGCTGGCTGAGCAGCATGTCGTAGTTGCCGGCCAGGACGTCAGGCTCGGCGGATGCGTATTCCTTGGCCTGGATTGACAGCGGGATGCCGATGTTTTTCAGGTTCTCCTGGATGACCGCGGCCACGTCGGCGAATTCCGCGCGTTCCACGATGGCGATGATTTCCAGCGGGCGGTCGGCCGTGTAGCCGGCGCTGGCCAGCAGCTTCTTGGCTTCCTCGACGTCCTGCTTCTGCTCCTCCGGGGTGTCACCGGCCCAGGGTTCGGACGGGGCAAACGGGCCCGTGGCGGGAAGGGCGGCGCCTTCGTAGACGCTGGCTGCGAGGGCATCCAGGTCCAGTGACTCGCGGATCGCCTTCCGGACGTCCACATTGTCCAGGGGAGCGCGGCCGTTGTTCATGTACAGGGTGGCGGTGCGGGGTGAATCGGCGCCGAGGACGGAGACGCCTGCAGCGCCCTTCAGGGTAGCCAGGCTGGCGACGGGGATGGACAGCGATATGTCGGCTTCACCGGTCTGCACCTGGGCTGCACGGGTTGCACCGTTGGTGATGAAGCGGATCTCGGCCCCCGCGAGCTGGACGTCGCCGCCCCAGTAGTTCTCGTTGCGGTCCAGGGTGAGGGACTGCTTGGCCTTTTCGGAGACGGGGGTGAACGGGCCGGTGCAGTGGCCGAACGGGTCCACCTCCGTGTCCTTGTACGCGGCCGGGGCCAGGATGCCGGTGTTGACGCTCGCCAGGCGGTAGGGGACCAGCGGGTTTTCGGCCGGCGTGCTGACCCGGACGGTGTTGGCGTCCACCGCGGTGACGCTGCTGACCATGGTGCGGTTGAAGGCGCGGGCCGGGACCTTGGCGTCGAGGACGTGGTTCAGGGCTGCAACCACGGACTCCGCCGTGAGCTGGTTGCCGTCCTGGAAAACCACGCCCTGCCGGATGGTGAAGTCCCAGTCCAGCGGGGAGGACTGCTTCCACTCGCTGGCCAGCATGGGAACCACCTTGCCCTCGGTATGGTCGTACTTCGTGAGGGTCTCCAGGCACCCGGAGAGGGAAAGGATGTACGCGGCGTCGGATTCCAGGGCCCAGTTGGCCACCGGTGCGCGGAAGTTGTCCACTACGATCCGCTGGCTGGTGTCCGCCGCGGCGGTACTCTGGACGGCCTGGGTCTGCGTGCCGCTGAAGCCGCAGCCGGTCAGGGTGAGGGTGGCCAGTGCTGCCACGAGGACGCGGGGCCGGAGGAACGAGCGCACAAAAAACCGCCTTGCAGGGCTGCCATGGGTAGGGCAAATCAAAATGGGGACTACTTAGGGTAGGCTCACCTTCCGCAAAAAATGGAATCGGTGCCGCAGGCAACTCGCAGATGACGCCCACTACCCTTGGTCCCGGCCGCTGCGCGCCAACTCCCGCCTGTGATGCGCACGGGCAGCCCCTGCACATTCAACCCCGGATTCATTGCGCGGGCCGCTGGAGCCTTGTCCCGGCATGACCTGCCAGGCAGACTGTGGTTCATGGCCACCGAGCACGACGTCCGCAGGATCTCCCTGGAGCTGCCCGGCGTGACCGAGCGGCCAAGCTGGGGGCAGCCGGCGTGGTTCGCGAAGACCCTCATGGCCCGGATATGGGAACCTGGCGTCGTGACGGTCAAGACAGAGGAGCGGGAGGCCCTGGCGGGAACAGATCCGGACACCTTTTACTGGACCCCCCATCATGAGCGCTCTTCCCAGCTCGTCCTGGTCCGGCTGGACCGGATCGACGAGGCACTCCTCGCTGAATTGCTGCTGGACTCCTACCGCATCGCCGGCGGGGCAGGCTTAAGCGGCAGCAGGTAACGTTTGCCCACCCAAGCCGTCCGCCCTACTCCCGCCGCGGCGGTACGGGCCATAGACTCTAGCCAGTTACGTGCAGCAGCGCCGCTCCGCGACCTCCGCCCTGATGAGGGCAAGGCAGAGAGCCGTTGCCGCACCCTTTTGCCAGGAAGGGGAGTCGGCGGGTGAAACTGGGCATACCGCGGGAGCGCCGGGAAGGCGAGCGGCGCGTCGCCGCGACGCCGGAGACGGTGAAGCAGCTCGCCGGCATGGGCCTTGACGTGCTGGTCGAAGCCGGGGCAGGGGAAGCCGCCGGCCACACCGACGAGGATTACCGCAAAGCCGGGGCCGCCGTCGTGGCCCTGCTGGAGCCGCCCCGCCTCGACATCCTGGCCCACGTCCGGCCGCTGGACCCGCACACCGCCCTGTCCCTGAAACCGGGGGCCGTCACAGTGGGTATGGCCTCGCCGTCCTCGGAACTGGATACCGTGCAGGCGCTCGCGGAGGCGGGCGCCACCTGCTTCGCGCTGGAACTGGTGCCCCGCATTTCCCGGGCCCAGTCCATGGACGCGCTGAGCTCGCAGGCCCTGGTGGCTGGCTACCGCTGCGTCCTGGAAGCCGCGATCCGGCTGCCCCGCTTCTTCCCGCTGTACATGACGGCGGCGGGAACGGTGCCGCCGGCGAAGGTCCTGGTGTTGGGCGCCGGCGTAGCGGGCCTGCAGGCGATCGGCACGGCCAAACGGCTCGGTGCCCGCGTCTTCGCCAATGACATCCGTCCCGCCTCGGCCGACGAGGTCGCCTCGATGGGCGGAACATTTATCCGGCTGGACCTGGAAACAGCGGAAGCGGCCGGCGGTTACGCCCGCCAGCTGAGCTCCGACGCCGGCACCCGGCAGCGCCAATTGCTGGCACCGCACGTGGCGCAGTCGGATGTATTGATTACGACGGCGGCTGTTCCCGGCCGGCCCGCACCCCTCCTGGTGACCCGCGAGATGGTGCAGGGCATGCGCCCCGGGTCCGTGGTCGTCGACCTCGCCGCCGAATCCGGCGGCAACGTGGAAGGGGTGGTTCCCGGCGCGGACATCGCCGTACCCACCGCGGACGGCGCGGGGCATGTCACCCTGGTGGGGCTGAAGGACCCCGCTTCGGCGATGGCCTCCGACGCGTCCCGGCTGTACGCCAAGAACGTGGCCAACCTGCTGGCGCTGATGGTCCGGGACGGCACAGTCAATGCCGATTTCGACGACGAGGTACTGGCGGGTGCCTGCCTGACGCATGGCGGCGGGGTGCGGCACCAGCCCACCGCGGAACTGCTGGCCCAAAGGATCCACGCACCGCAGGAAGGGGCGCTCTGATGGACGGAATGAGCCTGCTCACCATCACGGTCCTGGCCGTTTTTGTCGGGTTCGAAGTGGTCTCCAAAGTTTCCAGCACCCTGCACACGCCCCTGATGTCCGGCGCCAACGCCATCCACGGCATCATCCTGGTGGGCGCCATCATCGTGGCAGGGCAGGCGGCGGAAACCTGGGTCCTTGCGGTTGCGCTGCTTGCCGTTGTCCTGGCCACCATAAACCTTGTGGGTGGCTTCGTGGTCACGGACCGGATGCTCCATATGTTCCACGCCAGAAAAGAGGTGGCCCGGGCCGCGGCGCCGAAGGCGGACGGCAAATGAGCGTCCTGGACCCCGCCTGGACCGCGCTCCTCTACCTCGCCGCCGCGGTCTTCTTCATCCTGGCGCTGCGCGGGCTCAGTTCCCCGCGGACCGCACGGCGCGGCAACCTGGTGGGGGCGCTCGGCGCGCTGGTCGCCGTCGTTACCGTTTTCCTGTCCGCCCGGCTGGAAAACATCCCGTGGATCCTGGGCGCGATTGCCGTGGGCAGCGCCATTGCAGCCCCGGTGGCCCGCCGGGTGAAGATGACCCAGATGCCGCAGCTGGTGGCGCTGTTCAACGGGGTGGGCGGCGGCGCTGCAGCCCTGGTGGCCCTCCTCGAGCTCGGCCATACCGGTGATCCCTGGGTGCGCCTGGCCATCGTTTTCACGCTCCTGGTGGGTGCCGTCTCGTTCGCCGGCTCCGGCGTGACCTTTGCCAAACTCCAGGAACTGATGACCACGCGCCCCGTTGTGTTCCCCGGGCTCCCCGTGGTGATGGCAGCGGTGCTGCTCGCAGCGGTGGCCGCCGCCGTCGTCGTCATCCTCACCGGTTCGCCCGTGCCCGCGGTGCTGCTCCTGCTCCTGGGACTGGTAGCGGGCGTCCTGCTGGTGCTGCCGGTGGGCGGCGCGGACGTGCCGATCGTGATCTCGCTCCTGAACGCGTTCACCGGCCTGGCGGTGGCGGCGTCCGGCGTGGTGCTGGGGAACGTGCTCCTCGTTGTGGCCGGCACGCTGGTGGGCGCTTCCGGTACCATACTCACCCGGGCCATGGCCGCGGCGATGGGACGCAGCGTTGCCGGCATCTTGTTTGGCGCCTTCCGGGGAGGTTCGACGGCGGGATCCACCGCCGTGAGCGAACGTCCCGTCCGGTCGTCCAGCCCGGAGGACGTTGCGGTGCTGCTTGGCTACGCCCAGCGGGTAATCATTGTCCCGGGCTATGGCCTGGCCGTGGCGCAGGGGCAGCACACGGCGGCGGAACTCGCTGACGCCCTGGAAGCCCGCGGCATCGACGTGGACTTTGCCATCCATCCGGTGGCCGGCCGAATGCCGGGGCACATGAACGTGCTGCTGGCTGAGGCCAACGTGCCGTACGAATCGCTCAAGGAAATGGGCGAAATCAACCCGGAGTTCAAAACGGCTGATGTGGCCCTGGTGGTGGGCGCCAACGACGTTGTGAATCCCGCCGCGAAGACCTCCTCCGGCTCGCCGATCTACGGCATGCCCATCCTGGAGGTGGCGGAGGCGCGGCAAGTGGTGTTCCTTAAGCGGTCCATGCGCCCGGGCTTCGCGGGAATCGAGAACGACCTGCTGTACCAGCCGCAGACGTCCCTCTTGTTCGGCGACGCCAAGGATTCGCTTGCCCAGGTGCTGGGGGCTGTCAAGGCCCTGTAGCCAGGCCGTGCTTCTGACGAATCCGCAGGCACGCTAGTCTTCTCTCATCAGTAGCCTTTCCATTTGCCACCGAAGGACGCCATGACTGCCAACAGCTCCGCTGCCACCAAGCGCGCGGCTATCATCCTGAATCCTGCCAAGACGGTGGAGATCGACGTACGCGGGCTCGTCGCCAAGCACTGCGTCGAAAACGGCTGGGACCAGCCTCTCTGGTTCGAAACCACACTCGAGGACCCCGGCGTCGGCCAGGCCCAGGAGGCCTTGGCCCAGGGCGCAGACATACTCATCGCCGCGGGCGGCGACGGGACGGTCAGGTGCGTGGCGGAGGTGCTGGCCGGAAGCGACGTCCCGATGGGCCTGCTGCCGCTCGGGACGGGGAATCTGCTGGCGCGGAACCTCGGCATGGACATCACGGACTATGACGGGGCAATGGCCGGAGCCCTGGTGGGAACTGACCGCCGCATTGATGTGGTCCGCGCCCGCCGGATGAATCCGGCCGACGAGCAGCTGTTCCTGGTGATGGCCGGCGTGGGGTACGACGCCACGATCATGGCCGACACCAATCAGGAGCTGAAGCACAAGGTGGGCTGGCTGGCGTACGTGGACGCTGGCATCCGCAACCTGCCTGGTAAGCCGGTCAGGGCGACCATCGTGATCGACGGCAAGCGTGCCGTGCGCCGCGGGGTCCGCAGCGTCATGGTGGGCAACTGCGGCAAGGTGCAGGGCGGGCTGGAGATTTTCCCTGAGGCCAAGATGGACGACGGGTTGCTGGATGTGGCCGTACTGGCACCCCACCACGGGCGGTTGGGCTGGCTCTCGGTAATTGCCGGGATGATCGGCAAGGGCCGCGGAAAGGATACTGCGGTGGAGTATTTCCAGGGCAAGACGGTGGAAATACTTCTGGAGCACGATGACGATTACCAGCTGGACGGCGATCACGAGGGCAAGGGCAAGCACGTTGTGATGACTTTGGTCCCGTCCGCCCTTACCCTCCGGATGTAGCCACCCAGTTGGGCCGGGCCGGGGCGGGGCGGTAAGCCAGGATTTCGGCGAGCTCTGCGAGCCGGTGTGCGCGTGCTGACTCCGCCGGGGTGAACGGCTCCCCGGGCCGGACGAAGGTGATGGGTCCGTGCCAGGCGGTGGGAATCTTGAGCCGGGTGCCGGCGTCGTACTTTTCCAAGGCCCCCTCCGCCGGAGACAGGATCCGCGCCCGCAGCAATTCGGCAACGGCAAGCGGCAGCTCTTCCGGCGCCTGCGCGATCCGTGCCGCCAGGCTCAGCGCCCTGGTCTGGCCGTCGGCCATGGCCAGGCTGGTGGTGGGCCACACATGCGGGCTGGAACCGCCGGCACTCAGGAGCGCCTCCAGCAGTTCGCGCTCGCCGACGTCCCCCGGCGCCGCCAGGACAAACTCGTCCAGCACCCCTCCCGGCACCGGATGCACGTGGATACCGAGGATATTGATTTTCCGCCGAGCCAGCGCCTGGGTGACCCGCTGCAGGGAGCCCGGCTCATCCCGCACAACGGTCCGCGCCCGCCACAGGGCCGGCGCGGCGGCCAGCTTCCGCCGTTGCCGCAGCGCCGGGGCATGCAGCCAGCCACGCAGGATCCGCGCGGCGGAAGGCTCCGCCACCCAGATCACCAGGACCGTCGCGGTGACGGCCAGCACCATGACCTTTGCTACGTACGGAAGCTGCGTGTCCACCACCGCGGCATGGACCAGTAGTTCAATCGGAAGCATCACGGCCACGTTGGCCAGGGTCAGCCGGGTCTTGGTCGGTTCCGGCATCAGGCCGCAGACCTCGCAGCTTAAGTCGGCGGCAGGATGGCGCTGGGGTGGCTTCATGACATAAGCATCAGGCGAAGCTGTTTCACACGCGTTGCCCGCGGGTTCCATTCATGGGAACGCAGGCGGAGGGTTTCCCGGCCTGCATCATAGGATTTAGCTTGAACGTCAGCGTGGCCGCCCGAAACATTCCGCCCAGAGGAAGGCGCAGCCCCACGTGAAGATGCTCGCTGAAATGTTCAGCATGGCCCTAGCCAACAAGGACCACCATCCCGCCCTCCGGTGCGCCGTGGGGGTCTTCGTCCCGCTGCTTACCCTGGTGCTGCTCGGCCGTCTGGACCTGGCGATCTTCGCTTCCTTTGGCGCGTTCACCGGCATCTACGGCCGCGGCGAACAGCACGGAACCCGCTTTGCCCTGCAGTTGCGGGCCGGCCTCCTGATGCTGCTGGTGATCCTGCTGGCATCGCTTGCCGCCAGGATGGAAACTGCGTGGGGACTGGGCAGCGCCGCCGCCACCTGGTTCCAGGTCCTTGCCACTACGCTGGTTGCCGGTGCGTGTTCGGTGGCCATCGCCTGGCTGCGGTTGCGCCCCGCAGGCTCCCTCTTCCACATCTTCGCCTTCGCCGCCATCGCCTCGATCCCCGGACAGCCCCCGCTGTGGCAGGGGATGCTGGTCTCGGTTCTGACCACAGCCTTTTGCCTGCTGATCGGCTTCTCCTCCCGGGTCCTGCCCAGCCACCGCACCCCCTGGACCCGGCCGCCGCGGATCCGCAGGACCCCGGACGAGAAGCGTGCGGCCTGGCTGGAAGGTTTCGGCTACCTGGTGGCCGCCGGGCTGGCCGGGTCCCTGGCAACCTGGGCCGGGGAGCGCCTCGGGTTCGGCCACAACTATTGGGCCATGGTGGCCGCCGTGGTTCCCCTGGTGGGCCACACCACCCGGCACCGCGTGCGCCGCGGCATCCAAAGGATCATCGGCACCGTGCTGGGGCTGGTGCTTATGGCCGGCGTCGTCCTGTTGGAGCTGCAGCCCTGGCAGACCGTGCTGGTGATGGCGCTCTGCCAGTTCGGCGCGGAGCTGTTCATCATCAGGCAGTACCTGGTGGCGCAGGTCTTCGTGACGCCCCTCGCGCTGATATCCACGCTCCTGGTTGTCCCGTCCTCGCCCGAAATACTGCTTCGCGACCGCATCATCGAGACGTTGATCGGAGCCGCCGTCGGAATTGCCGTGGTGCTTGCCCCGGACGCATGGCGCCGGCCAGGGCAACGTACGACGGCGGGAACCTAGGGGGCGAGCAGCCGCCGGACCGCTGCGGCGACGGCAGCAAGGTCCGGCTCGTCGTCCCGCCTGACGGTCGGCAGGTGGAGCAGGAGTCCGTCGCCGTAGTCGGCCACGTCCCGGGCCGTCGCCGTAGTCGGCCACGTCCGGGGCTGTCAGCGCATGTTCCAGGTTGCCGACCAGCAGGTGATGGCCGGCGGTCACAGCTTCCTGACGGTCCAGTGAAAAGGCCAGCCTCGCACGACGGCGGAACGCGCGCGCCGCCGCCGGAAGCGGTTTAGCTGCCTGGCCAGTACGTCCGGGTCACCGCGCAGGCACAGCGGGAACCTTGCTGTCCTCGCCGAAGACGGAGGTTGCCGACGCCGGAGGAACCTCCCCGGCAAGCGTGCCGCCCGTGCCCGGAACCGCCGGCATGCGCTTCCGTCCGCTGCGGCGGCCGGCCCGCCCGTACACGAGGTACATGGTGATCCCGGTGATGAGCATCAGGAGCACGGTGTACACAAAGGTATTCGCGATGCCCTCTGTGCCTTCGGCCCCGTCCGTGTTCGCCTTGATCACCAGGCCCAGCGGCTGGACCAGCGGGTGGGCCAAAAAGATGGCGGTGTCGTAGTCGTCCAGCAGGCTGTTGAAGTTCAAGGCGGTGATGGCGGCCGCCGCGGGCAGCACCAGCGGCAGGAGGATCCGCCGGAACACGTACAGCGTTTTGGCGCCCATGATGGCGGCGGCTTCCTCAAGCGAGGAGTTCACCGATGCGAAGGACGCCTTCAGCATGCGGAGCGTGAACGGGATCTTCACCGTGACGAACGCGATCAACAGGATCACTGTGGTCCCGGTCAGCACCGCCCCGCCCACCAGCGGGTTGGGATGGTCGTAGCTGATGATCAGGCCCAACGCCAGCAGTGCCGACGGCAGGATCCACGGGATGTGCAGCAGGTACTCGAAAGCGGACGCTACCCAGTTCCGGTACTTCTGCAGCAGGCGGGCGACAAACAAAAGACCGCCGACGGCGATGAGCGCGGCGAGGGCGCTGTACACCACGCTGACGAGGAACGGCCGCAGCCCTGACTGTTCGGTCAGAACCCGTACGTAGTTGTCGAAGGTCAGGTTTGCCAGGGACAGCTGGCCGGTCTGGATGGCGGCGCCGTCCGCGAACGAGTACAGCACAATGAGCACCACTGGAAGGGTGTACACCGCGAACAGCAGGTAGGCCACCACATGGACGGCAACGTTCGCCACCGGGTTTTGAATGTCCTGCTTCTGCAGCTCCGAGGAGACTTTGGAGACTGAGAAGTAGGTGCCGCCCTTCTCCAGGCGGGTCATCACGGCGAGCATCAGCACGGTGGCAAGGCCCAGGATCACGGCCAGCAGGGCAGCCAGGTCCCGTGACGTGGGGCTGTTCGTGAAGGTCAGGATCATGGGCGTGATGGTCTGGAAATCCCGGCCGCCCAATACCTGTGGGGCGCTCAGGGCGCCCAGGCCGGTGAGGAAGGACAGGATGGTCACCGCGAACAGTGTGGGCTTGAGCATGGGCAGGACGATGCGGCGCAGGATGGTCCACGTGGAAGCGCCAAGGTTTTTGGCCGCCTCTATGGTCTGGTAGTCAACGCTTTTCAGAGCATTCGCCACGAACAGCATGTGGTTGGTGGTGGTGGCGAAGGTCATGACCACCAGCACCGCGAAAAACCCCGAGAACCATGCCGGGTTCATGCCGGGGAACACCTTGAGGAGCAGGGAGGTGGCAATCCCCTTGTCCCCGTAGATGAACTTGTAGCCGGCGGCCAGCACGATGCCGCCGTAAATGAACGTGGTGGCGTAGCCCAGAAACAGGATCCTGGAGCCGCGGATCCGGAAGTAGTGGGTCACCAGGACAATGAAGATGCCCACCGCGTTCACCGTGATGGACAGCGCCACAGCCAGCAGGAAGCTGTTGCCCAGCGCTTTCATGGCGCGTTGCGACGAGAAGAGCTTCTCCGCCGCCCGCCCCGAAAAGTTGCCGTCCGGGAAGAAGGTGGCAATCAGGACGTTCACATTCGGCCAGACCAGGAATGCCGCAATGAACCAGGTGAGCACCACGCCCACCACCAGCACGAATGGGGAACGGGCCATCGCGCGGACCGGTGTGGAGCTCATGGCAGGGCTACCGCCGGGTCCTGCTCCCGCAGGGCAGCACCTGTGCCAGGGTGGTACTGCAGGACGTGTCCCGGCTGGAGGTAGACGGTGGTTTCCGTGCCGGGCTCGGGGTGGTCCCCGCCGTCCTCCCGCACCAGCAGCCGGATGTCCGCGCCATGGGTGCGGACCACATACCGGCTGTGCAGGCCATGGTACGTGCGGGAAACTACTTTTCCGGAGAGTCCGACGGCGGCGCCTCCGTCGGCAGGCACGTCCAGGGACGCCTTTTCCACCCGCAGGTAGGATTTGGCGTCCGTGCTGAGCCCCGCCCCGGACTGTTTGTTCACCTCGGCGACGAATTCCGGTGTGAGGGTGGAGCTGTCACCGATGAAGTTGCAGACAAACTCCGTGGCGGCGTGGTCGTAGATCTCCTGCGGAGTGCCTACCTGCTCCACCACGCCCTTGTTGAATACGGCCACCCGGTCACTCATGGCCAGGGCCTCGTCCTGGTCATGAGTGACGTAGACGGTGGTGATGCCGAACATGGCCTGCAGGTCCTTGAGCTGTTGCCGAAGCTGGTGGCGGAGCTTGGCGTCCAGGTTGGACAACGGTTCGTCCAGCAGCAGGATCTTGGGCCGCAGCACAAGGGCCCGGGCCACCGCCACCCGCTGCTGCTGCCCGCCGGACAGCTCCGCCACGTTCTTGGCCAGCTGCTCGTCGCTGAGTTCCACCCGGCGGGCAATGTCCCGTACCAGGCGGTCACTCTCCGCCGGGTTTTCCTTCCGGACCCGCAGGCCGAAGGCGATGTTCTCCCACACACTCATGCTGGGGAACAAGGCGTAGTTCTGGAACACCATGCCCACCTGCCGCTTGTCGCTTGGCAGCCGGGTAACGTCCTTGCCGTCCACCCGGACGGTGCCCCTGGCCGGCTGGATGAAGCCGGCCAAGGTGCGCAACGCCGTCGTTTTCCCGCAGCCCGAAGGCCCCAGGAGGGTAAAGAACTCGCCCGGCCGGACATGGAGGTCCAGGTTCGGGATGGCAGTGAAATCGCCGAAGGAAACTTCGATGTTGTCCAAGCGGATCATGGCAAACCTGTCTGGTGGTGCGGAAGCGGCCGGTGGAACGCCGGATTACGTCATGTATTCCAGCTCGATCTTTTCCACCCAGGCACCCATGTTTTCCTGTACGAAGTCCCAGTCGATGTCTTGCTGCTTGAGGTCGGCGAAGAAGTCCACCACCTCGGGATTCGCCTGGGACGCGGCTTCCTTGTTGACCGGCATGGAATTGAACTGCTTGGCGAACTCGCCCTGGACCTCGGCGCTGCCGAACCAGTCGATGAACTTCTGTGCCTGTTCCTTCTTGTCGGTGCCCTTGACCAGCGCGATCTGCTCCACGGCGAGGGGTACGCCCACGGACGGGATGACGGTCTCGACGTTCACGTTGAAGGACTTCTCGCGCTCGGCGATGATTGAGGACGGCATCTGCCCCATGTCCACCTCGCCGGACTGGATGCGGGCGAAGAGGTCGGTCTTGGCGACGGCGGGACTGCCGTTCTGGAAGTACTGCTCCACCTGCTTCCAGCCCTCGTCCGAGATGCCGAGGTCGCCGGAATCGTCGCGGTAGCGGCTGAGGATGCCCGCGAAAACGAGCTGGGCGGTGGCGGTCCCCAGGCCCGTCACGCGCTCGTACCGGTCCTTGAACTCATCTTTGGTCCACAGGTCCGTCCAGTCCTTCGGGGCGGCATCCTTGGAGAACTTGTCCGAGTTGTAGCCCAGCAGGATGGCCTGCTTCACCAGCGGCCAGTAGGTTTCCCCGTCAGCGAGTTCCTTGTCCACCTCGCCGGCCCAGGAGGGCTCGTACGGTTCCAGCACATCCTCGGCCTTGATCTGGGAGAAGTACATGTTGTTGAGGCCGAAAGCCACGTCCGCGATGGGATTGTTTTTCTCGGCAATGAGCTTGTTGGTGGCGTCCGCACCCCCCGCACCAACGATCTCAATCTTGAAGCCAGCCTCCGCGGCCTTCGCGGTAAGCCATTCGCCGCGGCCTTCACCATTGGAGTTGGTGTACACCACCAGGGTTTCGCCGGATCCACCGGCCGGGGCCGAGGAGGCTTCTCCTGAAGCGGCGGGGGATGTGGTTCCCCCGCCACAGCCCGCAAGAAGGGTGGCGGCGACGGTGGCGGCAACCAAACTTTGGAATTTACGCACGATCAGACTCATTTCTGGACTCGAACCGGAGCATGTCCGCACAGCCTAGCGCCGGGCATGCGGAATCAGGGGCTGTTATTGCTATCGATTCGATAAACAGCCCGGCTGATTAAGATGGTCGAGTGGGAAGAACGGGCGGGGACGTCCCGGTGAACGCCCGGTGAAACGTCTGTCTTTGACGGCCTCCGGCGTCCCCGCCTAGGCCATGGCCGTATGGGCGGCGCTGCGGGCGTTGATGGTCTTCGCGTAACAGTAGGAATGCTCCACCCCGATGTAGGGGCCAAAGTTCGGGACCGGCTCGAAGCCGGAGTTCTGGTAGAAGTTGCGCCCGTCCGGCTGGGCGGAGCCTGCTTCGGCCTTGATCCGCGTAAACCCCTGTTTGAAGGCCTCAGCTTCGAGAGCGGCCAGAATTGAGCTCGCCACCCCGGATCCCCGGGTGTAGGGAAGGACGTACAGCCGCTTGATTTCGGCCGTTGTGGCATCGAGGAGCCGCAGGCCTCCACAGCCCACAGGCTGGCCCGACCCCTTGTCGTACGCAACGATGAACACGGCGCAGTCAGCTTCCGACGGCGGCGGGCCGGGTTCATGGTCGACCGTGCCAAAACGCGCGTCCAGTTCCGCCTGCTGGGCGCGGCGCAGGTCTGCCCCGACAGGATTCGACCAGGAAACCTGCCGGATGTTCAGCCGCGGATTGGTCTGCATGTCTGCCTCGATTCGCCGAAGGATCTATGCCAGACAAGGCTAGGAGCAGGCGGTTACGCGATTGTTTCTTCCGCGTAAGCGTCAGGAGAACCGCGAGGTGCGCCTACTTATAAGTAGCTTGGCGGACTAGTAAGCAGTCTGTCTAAAATAGGTGCATGGCTTCTACTGGCAACGAAAGCTCCGGCTACTGGTATGGGCCGGACGGGCAGCTTGACTACGGTGCTGCTGTACTGAAGGCCCTGAGGGACTACCGTACTGCAGAAACGGCTGTCCGCCGGTCCACCCGCGACTCCATGGGCATGGGTGAGACGGACATCCTGGCGTTGCGCTACCTCCTGCGCGTGCAGGCCTCGGGAAAAATGGTGGTTCCAAAGGACCTCAGCCAGTTTCTCGGCATTACCAGCGCTTCCACTACCTCGCTGATAGACCGGCTGGCGGCGAGCGGCCACGTCCGCCGGGAGGCGCACCCCTCGGACCGCCGGTCCGTGGTGGTCATTCCCACGGTTGAGTCAGACCGCGAGGTCCGCGAGACGCTGGGCGCAATGCACCGCCGGATGATGTCCGTCGCCGAATCACTGACGGCAGACCAGGCCCGCGCGGTGGTGGATTTCCTGGAGCGGATGACGGAAGCGCTGGCCCTTACAGGAGAAGTTCATCCGAAAGTTGCTAGCTCGGCTAGCTAGATGGACTAGCAATATGTAGGCTTACGATCAGCCCCCAACGCACTACCAGATGGAGTCGTGAACGAGTTGATCCCCTTGAGTGGCTTTTACCAGCAGGAAACTGGCCCATCGCATTGCGCTGCACCCATGGAACTGGTCACTCCTGCAATTGGAGGGCCCGCCGTCGGCTACAGCTTTGGCACGCAGGCGCACGCGCCGGTCGAGTTGCCCCCGGTGTGGCGTTGCCAGTGCGGTTTCCAGCTTGACGCCTGGTTTCCACTTGCTGCCACTTTCCCGGCCGGCGCCGCATGACCGCCTACGCCATGGCGCCCCCGAAGCGGGGACGCCATGCCACGTTCCATGCCGGGCGCCCCGCCGTCGCAGGCCGTTTCCAGCTTCGGGAGCGCCTGGGCCGGGGGTCGGTAGCTGAAGTCTTCCGGGCGGTGGACCTTACCGGCGGCCCTGACGTTGCCGTCAAGGTGGCAGTGGACTGTTCCGCGAAGCAGCAGGAACGGATCCGCAATGAGGCTGCGGTACTCGCCGCGCTTTCGCACCCGTCAATCATCAGGTTCGTCGCCGAGGGGCCCTTTCATGAAGGCGGACCGCACAGGGGCCGTGCCTTCGTGGCCGAGGAGCTGGCCCTGGGGTACAACCTGTCCGAGGCGTCCCTCCGCAAGAGCCACAGCGCCGGCGACGTGGCCCTTTGGGCAGGCGGGCTGTTCAGCGCGCTGGCGCACATCCATGGCTGCGGACTTGTCCACCGTGACATCAAGCCCGCCAACCTGATGCTGAGCGGCCTCCGGAGAAGCCCGGTCCGCATTATCGACTTCGGCATCGCCGCCGAGGCTGGTTCGGCGCCGGAACCGGGCATGTCCTCCGGCACCGTGCACTACATGAGCCCTGAGCAGGCGTCCGGCGGTGCGGCGCAGCCGTCGTGGGACGTCTACGCCATGGGGCTTGTCCTGCTTGAACTGATGACAGGCACCAGGGCGTTTCCGGGAACCGCCATCGAGTCCCTGGTGGCCAGGACGCTCCGGAGCCCGGATGTGCCTGTGTTCCTCGGGCCCCGCTGGCGGCTTTTCCTCCGCTCCCTTACGGCTATGGATGCGGCCGAACGGCCCACGGCGGCCGAGGCGGCAGAGCTTGCAGCCCGGCTGGTCCCGGCCTAGGCTCCCGCTGTATCCCGCCCCGTAGGGTCTTCTGCGGTAGGGTCTGCGAGGGCGAGCCCGCCCACCGGGCTGCCGTCCCAGTGGATCAGCTTCCAGCCGGAGCCGGGATCCCCCTCCAAGGCCACAATTCCGGTGTTTGCCAGTACGTGCCTGGCAGCGAATTCATGGTCGGCGTCCTCCGCCCGGCGCCCGGTCCAGGTGCGGATGGCGGCGCCGTGGCTTACCACGGCTGCTGTCCCGTGCTGCCGCCGCTCCGCCTGCTCCACTACTCTGGCGATGGCTGCATCGAAGCGGCCAAAGAACTCGTGCCCGTCAGGTCCTGCGGGCATCCGCCGGTCAAGGTCTCCAGCCGCCCACGAAAAGACCGTCCCCATATAGCGTTTATGCGATTCGTGGTCCGTCAGCTTTTCCAGGGCTCCGGCCTCGATCTCGTGCAGGCCCTCCAGCACCTCTACGTCGAGGCTCTGCAGCTTTCCCAAGGGCGCAGCCGTGATCTGGGTCCTGATCAGCGTGGAAGCGTAGATTGCACCGATCGGCTCGTTTGCCAGGGACCTGGCCATGGCTTCAGCCTGCCGCTCACCGAGTTCCGTCAGGCCTGGCCCCGGATGGGCGGTATCCAGCTGGCCAAGGACGTTGCCGGGAGTCTGTCCGTGGCGGATGAGGAGCAGTTTCATGCTCTCCAGTTTCGCACTCTGCAGACGCAGCAGGTCAGGCCGGACCCCGCGCATCAAGCGGCTGAAAGCGCGAAGGCGCCGGGCTTCCCCTGCCCGGCGCCGCCGTCGTACTACCTGCCCGCCCGGGACCTACTTGAGGTGGTCCACCAACTGGTCCGCGATGCCCGTGTACTTGCCCGGCGTCAGCGCCAGCAGGCGTGCCTCGGCCTCCGGCGAGAGCCCCAGGCCCTGCACGAACTCCTGCATACGGGCGGCATCCACCCGGTGCCCGCGGGTGAGTTCCTTCAGCCGCTCGTACGGGTTTTCCATGCCCTCGACGCCGGCAATCGCCTCGGCGCGCATGACCATCTGGATCGCCTCGCCAAGGACTTCCCAGTTGGTGTCCAGGTCTCCCGCGAGGACGTCCTCGGCAACGTCAAGGCGTTCCAGGCCCTTGGCGACGTTCGAGATGGCAAGCAGCGAGTGCCCGAAGGCCACGCCGATGTTGCGCTGGCTGGAGGAGTCGGTGAGGTCGCGCTGCCAGCGGGAGGTGACGAGGGTGGCGCCCAGGGTGTCCAGCAGGCCGTTGGAGATCTCCAGGTTGGCCTCGGCGTTCTCGAAGCGGATGGGATTGACCTTGTGCGGCATGGTGGAGGAACCCGTGGCGCCGGCCACCGGGATCTGAGCGAAGTAGCCGATGGAGATGTAGCTCCAGATGTCCGTGCAGACGTTGTGCAGGATGCGGTTGAACCGGGCGACGTCCGCGTAGAGCTCCGCCTGCCAGTCGTGGCTTTCGATTTGGGTTGTGAGCGGGTTCCAGGTCAGTCCAAGCCCTTCCACGAAGGACCGTGCCACCTGCTGCCAGTCGGCGCCGGGGACGGAGGCCACGTGGGCGGCGTAGGTGCCGGTGGCGCCGTTGATCTTGCCCAGGTACTCGGTCCTGGCGATGCGGTCCAGCTGGCGGTTCAGGCGGTGGGCGATGACAGCCAGTTCCTTGCCAAGCGTGGTGGGGGTTGCGGGCTGCCCGTGCGTCCTGGACAGCATGGGGACGGCGCGGTTGTCCTCGGCCATCCTGCTGATCTGGGCCACCAGGCTGCGGGCGGCCGGCAGCCACACGTCCTCCACAGCGCCCTTGACGCCCAAAGCGTAGGACAGGTTGTTGATGTCCTCTGAGGTGCACCCGAAGTGCACCATGGCGGTCAGGTTCTCGATCCCGATGGCGGGAAGGCGGCGGCCGATGTAGTACTCCACCGCCTTTACGTCGTGGACCGTGACAGCCTCGATCTCGGCCAGTTCGGCCACCGACGCTGCGTCGAATTCGGTGACGATGGCACGAAGCCTGTCCTGCTGTTCCTGGCTGAGTTCACTGGCGCCGGGAAGGACGTTGTTGCTGGTGAGGTGGATGAGCCATTCAACTTCAACAGCCACGCGGTCGCGGTTCAGGGCGGCTTCGGACAGGTAGTCCACCAGCGGCGCGACGGTCGACTGGTAGCGGCCGTCCAGCGGACCGAGGGCGATCTTTTCCGGTGACGCGGCAAGGGCCAGGCGTCCTGAGGGCGTACGTGTAGCAGCTGTGGCGGCGGATTCAGGCATGTGCTGATTGTTTCATGAACTGCAGTTGCCCCTTAAGCGGCCTTGTTCGGGTTACTTGTCCACATAGACGACGGCGGCGCTCAGCTTGGTGGGACGCCTTCCTTAGCCTTGACGCATTAGCAGGCGCGGTACCTGGCAGGATCCGGGGCCGGGGCCGGGGCCGGGTTCGGGCAAGGGAGTGGGCATGGGGATGGTCAGCGGCGCTCTGCCGCCGGGGTCTGGTGAGCACCAGGCTGCCGAAATGTACTCTTTGGTGGCGCGGCTTGAGTCCTGCGGGGCGAGGGTGGAGGAAGTCCTGGCCGGCTCACGCGGCATCCAGCTGCTTGACTGGCAGTCGCCGGCAGGGCAGGCCTACCGGGAAACCGTGGCACGGCAGGGTGTTCAACTGGGGCAGGCATTGGACAGCTTTGAAGAAGCCAGGAGAGCCGTGGCAAGGCACGCGCAGCAGCGGGCACAGGCGGCTCCCACCGATGATAGTTGGCGCTGATGCGGGGGAACCACGGTGGACGGTGACCGCATCCGGCTTTTTGGCCCTTCCCAGGACGGGCACCTGACCATCCGGGGTGGCGCCACCGGCATCAGCGTGCAGCTTGAGGAGCTGACGGCCGGAGCGGAGAAACTGGAGGCGCTGGCTGGCAACCTCGCATTCGTTGAGCAGGAGGCCGGACGAATCCTGGATCAGCTTTGCTGGCTTGACCGGCAGCCGCCCTGGTCCGCCGTGCCATATCTGGCCGCCGTGCGGAACAGCCAATGGCGGGTTCAGGCCGCCCGGGCGGAAATGCAGCGCATCAGCAGCCAGATCAGGGCGTGCATCCGCGATTACCAGGACGCGGAATGGCGGGCGAACGTGGGCAGGTTTCTTGGCCTCGCCACCGCGGAGGAACTCGGCCGCTCCTGGAATATCAGCATTGCTTCCGGAGTGCCGGACGGCCGGACCACTGAAAGGATCATCGCCCTGATGCAGCTTACGGCGCCCGAGGTCCGGGCCCGTATTGGACAGGAGCCGTTCGTGCGGGATGCCTTGATGTTTTTGGTGGCCAATTACATCCCCCGCGACATCACCGTTCGCCGGGAGGAAAGTGTGCAAGTGGAACTCGATTCCTCACCCGCCGGCCTTCTGGAGCGGATCCGGCAGATCGACGCGCGGGGAGCCGGCTACATCGAGGTTGTCGAGGTCGATAACGGCGGGGAGAAGGTTTTTCTGGTTGTTGTGCCCGGCACCCAGGCTGCAGGTACGGGAGCCGGCCACAACAATCCGTTCGACGAGGCCGGCATTATTGAGGGGCTGCTGTACGAATCCGCCGATGTTAATACCGCCGTCCTTGACGCCCTGGCAGCCGCAGGCGCCGAACCCGGCGCGCCCGTGATTGCAGTGGAGTACAGCCAGGGCGGCATCCACGCCATGAACCTGGCAGCGGACCCCCGCGTTTCGGACCGATACGACATGAAGTACGTTCTGACTGCCGGTTCCCCCGTTGCAGGAATCGTGCTGGAGGAAGGCGTGAGCGCACTGCACTTGGAGCATGAGGCCGACTGGGTGCCCGGGAGCGATGGTGCAGCCAACCCGGAGACCCGCAGCCGGGTCACCGTCACCATGGCTAACCCTTGGGAATCCGGTGGGGACAAAGGCCTGGGCCCTGGCCACCGCCTTGACGGTTACCAGGAAGGGGCCCGTCTTGTGGCAAGCAGTGATGACCCCGCCCTGCTGCAGTCGTCCGCGGTGCTGGGCACCGTACTTGGTGCCGGTGGTGCTGCTACCGCAACCCGGTTCTCGCTCGCGCGGACCAGGGCGGCGTCAAGTGTCCTCACGCCCCAGGACCCGCGCACTCACGAACGTGGGCGTGGCGGGCGGTAGGTGAACAGCCGGGCGCCTACCGCTTCCGGCCACCGGGCAGGATTCCGGCTGCCAGCGAGACCAAAGAGATGATGATGGCTGCAAGGACCGCCGTCCAGAAGAAGGAATCGATGGTGAATTCCACCGGCGTGTAACTGCTGATCCAGGAGGTCAGGTAGAGCATTCCGGCATTGATGACGATGGTGAACAGGCCCAGGGTCAGGATGGTGATGGGCAGGGCGAGGAAACTGATGACAGGCCGGACAAGCGCGTTGACAAGGCCAAAAATCGCACCGATGAACAGGTAGGCCAGGACAACGCCTATGGTGTCCGTGCCCTCCGTAACGCCGGTCTTCGCCACCGCCTCTGAGGCTGCGGCCGTGGAGATTTCAAGTCCTGGCAAGACCCAGCTTGCCACCCACAGCGCGGCGGCATTAATGATGACCCGGAGGATAAGGGAGCCCATGGAAACCATGCTTGCATAACGGCCTGTGAATCTGCTGGGCGGGGCGTAGGCGCTTCGTGCGTCGAGGCCTCCTTGCAGTCACGTCCCGTAAATACCCTTGACAGGAGGGAAAGCGGTTTCTCACACTGTAGAAAGCGCTTTCTTGCGGTGGTGCAGTCGTCCGCCGTGTAGGCGCCCGTTCATTCCAATGGAGGAAGAGAGAACATGCGCATCAAACGTTCCTTAGCGTTCGCCGCCGCAGCAGCTGCCCTGCTTGCCATTCCGGCACAAGCAAACGCAACGCCCGGGTCATCCCAGTCATCACCAACAGGGCAGACAGCACAACAACCCGTTGAGCGCCAGGTACTTCCCTCCGGGGACGGCTGGGCGTCTGCCGGCGCGGGCACAACGGGAGGAGCTGCAGCATCGCCGGAAAGGGTCTTCGATGTGCATAACCGGGCAGGGCTCCTGGCCGCCCTCGCAGCTGCCGGCGCCGAGCCCCGGATCATTCGGGTCCACGGTGACATTTCCGCGAATAGCGGCCCGGAGGGCAAAGCACTGACCTGTGCGGATTACGCGGCTGGAACCGGATACTCCCTCCAGCAGTACCTCTACGACTATGACCCTGCCCGCTACGGCACGGACCAGGAGCCCGCAGGGGAGCAGGAATCAGCCCGCCGCCTGGCTGCCGCCAAGCAGGCAGCGACCATCCGCTGGGACATCCCCAGCAACACCACCATCGTTGGCGCCGGACCGGACAGCAGCATCACTGGGGCAGCCTTGCGCATCAACCGTGCGGAAAACGTGATCTTCCGGAACCTCACGGTCCGGGACGCGGCCGACTGCTTTCCCGCTTGGGATCCCACGGACGGTGCCACAGGGAACTGGAACAGCGAATATGATCTCTTGCAGATCATCAACGGCTCGAAGAATGTCTGGGTGGACCACTCCCACTTCACCGACGCGCCCAACCTGGACAACCTCCAGCCCACCTACTTCGGCAGGCCCTACCAGGTCCACGACGGCGCGGTGGATGTCACCAACGGTTCGGACCTCGTCACCATGTCCTACAACCGCTTTTCGGACCACGACAAACTCCTGCTGATCGGCTCCACGGACTCCACCACCAGGGGAGACGTTGGAAAACTGCGCGTCACCATCCACCACAACTCTTTCGAAAACGTGGGCCAGCGTGCACCCAGGGTCCGCTTCGGCCAGGTGGACGTCTACAACAACCACTTCGTTACTACCTCCGGGTCGCCGGTGCCCTACGGCTACACCTTCGGCGCGGGAGTTGACTCGCACATCCATGCTGAAGCCAATGCCTTCACCCTGCCCGGCAATATCCCGGCTTCAGCCATCCTTGGGCACTTCAAGGGCAAGGTGATCACCACGGCCGGGAACACTGTCAACGGTAAACTCGTGGACCTTCGCGCTGCCTATAACACCGCCGCTGCCGCTGACAAGCAACTGGCCGAGGACACATCGTGGACGCCTACGCTGCGGACGCAGGTCCATCCGGCGCAGGCAGTACCGGCGCTGCTCAAGGATCATGTGGGACCGGTCTTCGCGGCGGGAGAAAAACACTGATGCGGGACTTCAGGCCCACCCGCCGGACGGTCCTTACCGCCGTCACCGCAGCAGCTGTCCTTGCCGGACCGGGAGCGCCTGCCCACGCTGTTACCCGGCCGGCTGCGCCGCGTATGCGAACCAACCCGGTGATTCTCGTTGTTGGTGATTCCACGTCCTCCGTCTGCCAGCACTCAGAGCGGCCCCGTGCAGGCTGGGGCCAGGCCCTCCCGCTGCTCCTCGGCCCGCAGGCATCCGTCTTCGACTACGCCTGGTCCGGCGCTTCGTCCAGGAGCTATTCCGACGCCGGTTTGCTGGACGAGGTGGCGTCCGCGCTGCAACCCGGCGACTACCTGCTCATTTCCTTCGGCCACAACGATGAAAAAGTGGAGGACCCCGCCCGGGGCACGGAGCCCCAGACCACGTTCAAGGAGTACCTGCAGAAGTACATTGATGCTGCAGTCTCGGCCGCAGCCAAACCGGTCCTCGTCACGCCGGTTGAACGCCGGAGGTTCAGCCCCCTGGGTGTCGCCCAGGACTCTCATGGCGCCTATCCGCAGGCCGTCCGGGAACTGGCAGCAGCCACCGGAACCCCACTGGTGGACCTCACCACGTCATCCAAGGAACTGTGGCAGCAGCTCGGCCCGGAGGGAACCAAAACCCATTTCCTCTACGCCACGCCCGGCCAGTACCCCCAGTATCCCAATGGCGTTACGGACAATACACATTTTCAGGCCGAGGGAGCGCTGGCTGTAGCAAGGCTTGTCGCTGCCGGGCTGCAGGTGCAACAGATAACGCCGCCGGGTTGGTTCCAGCACGCCGATGCGCCGCTGGACGCGCTTGCAGGCATCTACTGGCCAAGCGAGCGGCCAGTGGACAAACCGCTGGTCCTGGAAGTCGGGGCGGGACGCCAGTTCGGGACAGTGCAGGCCGCCGTCGACTCCGTGCCCGCAAACAGCACGCGCCGTACGGAGATCCGTATTGCGCCCGGTACCTACCGCGGGCTTGTCCGGGTTCCGGCCAACAAGCCACGGATTTCTTTCATTGGGCTTGGGCAGACACCGGAGGAGGTGGTGCTCGTCTACAACAACGCCTCGGGCACCCCCAAACCGGACGGAACCGGAGCCTATGGAACAGGCGGCAGCGCCAGCGTGCGGATCGACGGGCCGGAATTCCTTGCCCGGAACATCACGTTCAGCAACGACTTCGACGAAGCCGCCAACCAGGACATGAAGAACCGCCAGGCGGTGGCACTGTTCCTGGCAGGGGACCGCGCGGTCCTTTCCAATGTCCGGTGCCTGGGCAACCAGGACACACTCCTTGTTGACTCCCCCGCCCGCGGGGTGCAGGCCAGGTCGTACTTTAGTGACTCGTACATCGAGGGAGACGTTGACTTCATCTTTGGCAGGGGCACAGCCGTCTTCTCTTCCTGTGAGATCCGCTCCCTGGACCGGCGGTCGGACAGCAACAACGGTTACGTCTCCGCGGGCAGCGCCAATATTGGAATCAAGCACGGATACCTGTTCACCCAATGCCGCTTTGTGTCGGACGCAGCGGCAGGAACTGTCCATCTGGGCAGGCCCTGGCATCCGGGTGGAGATCCGGACGCCATCGCCCAGGTGCTGGTCCGGGATTCCTGGCTGGGCGCGCACATCTCCGACGCGCCGTGGACAGACATGAGCGGCTTTTCCTGGCGGGAGGCCCGCTTCCACGAGTTCAACAACAACGGGCCCGGATCGCGGATCACTTCCAACAGGCCGCAACTTGAACCGGGCCTGGCCGCAGAGTTCACCGTGCAGGATTATCTTCACGGAGCGGATGCGTGGGCGCCACAGCTGGCGGGCAGTCGGGCCGACAGCACGGCACTTCAGGTGCCGGCGTCTTAGGCCACTCCTGAAGGACAGGAAGCCGGGCGGGGCGTGCCAACGGCAGGTCCCGCCCGCCGTAAACAGTCACGCTCCCTGTGCGCGGCAGGAGAAGTAGGCTGGTCTGCATGACGTCATCAGAGACCGTGGCCGACGGAATTGCGCCGCGCCCGGTCGTGGGCCGGTTGCCGCGCTACGCCGCCGGAAAGCCGCCTACGGCCGTCGAGGGACTGGCAAGCTACAAGCTGTCCTCCAACGAGAATCCGCTCCCGCCAATCCCCGCGGTATTGGAGGCCGTTGCGCGGCAGGCGGATTTCAACCGGTATCCGGACCCACTCAGTACCCGCCTGCGTGCCGCGCTCGCCGACTTCCTGGATGTTCCCGCGGAGGACATTGTCACGGGGGCGGGCAGCTTGGGTGCGCTGAACCAGATCCTGGCCGCGTTCGCGGGCCAGAACGATGACGGCAAGCCGGATGAGGTGGTCTATGCCTGGCGTTCCTTCGAGGCCTATCCCATCAGCGTAGGCCTGGCCGGAGCACAGGGCGTACCCGTCCCCGTGACACCGGACGGCCGGCACGACCTGGAGGCCATGGCCGCCGCGGTTACCGCCCGCACCAGGGTGGTCCTGCTGTGCACACCGAACAATCCCACCGGCCCCGCGCTCACTGCAACGGAGACCGAAGCATTCATCCGCTCCGTCCCATCCAACGTGGTGGTGGTGATTGACGAGGCATACCAGGAGTTCGTCAGGGCGTCCGACGCCGTGGACGGCCTGGCACTTTACCGCAAATACCCAAACGTAGTGGTGCTCCGCACCTTCTCCAAAGCCCATGGCCTGGCCGGGCTTCGGGTGGGTTACAGCGTCTCCAAGCCAGGGCTGACGCAGTACCTCAGGGTGGCGGCCACACCGTTCGCCGTGTCGCAAATAGCCGAAAAAGCAGCCATCGTGTCCTTGCAGAACTTTCCGCAAGTTATAGAAAGGGTACAAAGGCTCGTGGATGAACGGGCACGAGTGGCGGCAGGGCTGAAGGATCTGGGCTGGAACCTGCCGGACGCGCAAGGGAACTTTGTGTGGCTGGCCTTGGGCCATCACAGCTCCCGTTTTGCGGAGCTTGCAGCGGAACATGCATTGTCCGTGAGGGCTTTTCCCGGCGAAGGCGTGCGGGTGACCATCGGCGAGCCCGAGGCGAACACGAGGTTCCTTCACCTGTGTGCGGACTATACAAAGGCTACGAAGCCTTCCTAGCGCTTAACAAGTGGTTCCGTGGCTACCTACTGAAGATAAAGTTAGGATCAGTAAGCCATCATATATGCCGCACAGGGAATGTATTCCGTGAAAGGCATATATTCCAGCGATATTGCAGAGCATCCGGATGCGGGCAAGCAAGGAGACGGTATGGGCACACATCTGCCTTCCACCGAATTTGACGGAACAGCGGTTGACGATCAGCGGGAAGCTGATGCGGAAGCCGTGATGGGCGAGCCGCCGGCCCAGATGGTGCAACTGCTGGGTCCCGACGGTACGTTGGCCGCCGACCCCGTCTACAGCGAATATGCCAACAGGCTGACCCCGGAGGACCTGAGGGGACTCTACGCCGACATGGCGTCCATCCGCCGGTTCGACATTGAGGCTACTGCCCTGCAGCGGCAGGGACAGCTGGCGCTCTGGGTGCCGCTCACCGGCCAGGAGGCCGCGCAGATCGGTTCCGGCAGGGCCAGCCAGCCGCAGGACTACATCTTCCCCACCTACCGGGAACACGGCGTGGCGCTGACCCGCAACGTGGATCTGGCCGAACTCCTCCGCCAGTTCCGTGGCGTGTCCAACGGCGGCTGGAATCCCAAGGACACCAACTTCCACCTCTACACGCTTGTCCTTGCCGCCCAGACACTGCATGCCGTGGGCTACGCGATGGGCATCCAGAGGGACCAGAAGTCCGCCGCCCAGGCGGCCAAGGAGCCGGACGCCGCTGTCATCGCCTATTTCGGGGACGGTGCCAGCTCGGAAGGCGACGTCCACGAATCGATGGTCTTCGCCTCGTCCTACAACGCGCCGGTGGTGTTCTTTTGCCAAAACAACCACTGGGCCATCTCTGTTCCCACCAACGTCCAGACCCGCGTCCCGCTGTCCAACCGCGCCAAAGGGTACGGCTTTCCCGGCATCCGGGTGGACGGGAACGACGTCATCGCCGTGCACGCCGTCACCGAGTGGGCGCTCGAACATGCACGCCAGGGCAAGGGCCCGGTACTGATTGAGGCATTCACCTACCGCGTCGGCGCGCATACCACCGCCGATGACCCCACGAAGTACCGGCACTCTGCGGAAGAGGACGCCTGGCGTGCAAAGGATCCGCTGTTGCGGCTCGAAAAATACCTCCGCGCCGAGGACCTCGCCGATGACGCCTTCTTCGCAAAGGTCAAGGCCGACGGCGATGATCTCGCCGCCTACGTCCGGCGGACCACCCACGACCTCGAAACCCCGGATATCCGTTCCGCCTTCGCCAACACCTACGCCGAGGCCCACCCCCTGGTGGCAGAAGAGCTCGCATGGTTCGAGGAGTACAGCTCAGGGTTCGCCGGCGAAGAGGAGTTGGACGCGGAAAACGCCGGACCGGCAGCAAAGGCAGGCCACTGATGACCACCATGACCATCGCCAAGGCCATCAATGAGGGCCTGCGCGCCACCCTGGCAGGCAACCCGAAGTCGCTGCTGATGGGTGAAGACATCGGTCCGCTCGGCGGTGTGTACCGGGTCACTGACGGGCTGATCGGCGAGTTCGGGCCGGACCGCGTGGTGGACACCCCGCTGGCGGAGTCCGGCATCATCGGCACCGCCATCGGCCTCGCCCTCCGCGGCTACAGCCCGGTCTGCGAGATCCAGTTCGACGGCTTCGTCTTCCCCGGCTTCAACCAGATCACCACCCAGCTGGCCAAGATGCATGCCCGCAGCAACGGCAACCTCACCGTCCCGGTGGTGGTGCGCATCCCGTACGGCGGCGGCATCGGTTCCGTGGAGCACCACTCCGAATCACCGGAAGCGCTCTTCGCGCACACCGCAGGCCTGCGCATTATTACCCCGTCCAACCCGCATGACGCCTACTGGATGATCCAGCAGGCGGTGGAGTGCGCGGATCCGGTCATTATCTTCGAACCCAAGCGCCGCTACTGGCTCAAGGGCGAGGTGGATGTGGAGTCGCCCGGCCCCTCAGCGGATCCGTTCAAGGCCCACGTCCTCCGGGAAGGCACCGACGCCACCATCGTGGCCTACGGGCCCCTGGTCCCCGTGGCCCTGGCGGCGGCAAACGCCGCGGAGGAGGACGGCCGCAGCGTGGAAGTGATCGACCTCCGCAGCATCTCCCCGCTGGACTTCGATACGGTCACAGCCTCGGTGCAAAAGACCGGGCGGCTCATCGTGGCGCATGAGGCCCCCACGTTCGGCGGCATCGGCGGCGAAATCGCGGCGCGGGTCAGCGAACGCGCCTTCCATTCGCTCGAAGCCCCTGTGATCCGCGTGGGCGGCTTCCATATGCCGTACCCCGTTGCCAAGGTTGAAGAAGACTACCTTCCGGACATCGACCGCATCCTGGAGGCGCTGGACCGCGCCCTCTCCTACTGAGGACACCATGACTCTCAATAAGTTCAACCTGCCGGACGTCGGCGAGGGCCTCACCGAGGCGGAAATTGTTTCGTGGAAGGTCAAGCCGGGGGACGCCGTCGCCATCAACGACATCCTCTGCGAGATCGAGACGGCCAAGTCGATCGTGGAACTGCCTTCCCCCTTCGCCGGGACCGTCAGGGAGTTGCTGGTCCCTGAAGGGGTAACCATCGACGTCGGGACCGCCATCATCAGCGTGAGTGACGACGTGTCCGGCGACCCCACGCCGCCGGACACGCGCGCCCCGGAAACTCCCGTGCAGCCGCTCTACGGCAAGCTGCCCGAGGGGGAGGGGGCGGCAGGAACGCCCGACGGCGGCACTCAGGAAAGTGCCCCGGCCGGTGGTCCGCTGGTGGGTTCCGGGCCCAAGGCCGATGCCGTCAAGCGACGGCCCCGCAAAGCGGCTCCCGCTGCTGCCGTGGCGGCCAACGCGCCGGAAGTGGAGCCGGTCCAGCCGCTGACGCCCGCCGCCGTAACCACCCCGGTTGCTCCCGCCGTCGATACCCGCCCCACCCTGGGCGGCACCATCACCGGCCTGGTCAACCGTGTCCTGGCCAAGCCCCCGGTCCGCAAGATTGCCCGTGACCTGGGCATCGACCTCGCCGACGTAGTGGCCACCGGCTCCAGGGGCGAGGTGACCCGCGAGGACCTGGTGAGCTACCAGGCGCAGCGCGACGCCGAACTGGACAAGGCGGACGGGTTCTGGGGCAAGGCCGGCAGGCCGCAGGATCAGCGGATTGAACGGATCCCGGTCAAGGGCGTCCGGAAGGCAACGGCAAAAGCGATGGTGGAATCCGCCTTCTCCGCCCCGCACGTCAGCATCTTCGTGGATGTGGATGCCAGCCGCACCATGGAGTTCGTCAAGCGGCTCAAGGCGTCCCGGGACTTCGAGGGCATCAGAATTTCACCGCTGCTCATCCTGGCCAAGGCGGTGATCTGGGCCGCCGCCCGCAACCCGAGCGTCAATGCGGCGTGGGTGGACAACGGAGACGGCGCCGAAATCCATGTCAAGCACTACATGAACCTGGGCATCGCGGCCGCAACGCCGCGGGGCCTGATGGTACCGAACATCAAGAACGCCCAGGACCTGTCCCTCAAGGAGCTGGCGCTGGCCCTGAACAACCTGGCCACGACAGCCCGGGCCGGCAAGACCCAGCCGGCCGAAATGCAGGGCGGCACGCTCACCATCACCAACATCGGTGCCTTGGGTATCGATACCGGCACTCCCATCATCAACCCCGGCGAGGTGGCCATCGTCGCCTTCGGCACCATCAAGCAGAAGCCCTGGGTCCTTGACGGCGAGGTAATTCCCCGCTGGATCACCACCCTTGGTGGTTCCTTCGACCACCGCGTGGTGGACGGTGACCTGTCCGCCCGCTTTATGGCCGACGTCGCCGCCATCCTGGAAGAGCCCGCGCTGCTGCTGGACTGAGGACGTGGCCGCAGACAGCAGCACCATCCGGGTAAAGAACAGGACCGCCAGGTGGCTGACCGAGGTGTTCCAGCCGCCGGCGGTGGTCACCGTCCAGCTGCTGCTCAGTCCACTGGCACAGGAAGGGTTCCCCGAGACGGTGGTCTACGGGGCGCTGGCGGCCTTGTTCGTTTGCGTGCTGCCGCTACTCCTGCTGTTGCTCCTGGTGCGGCTGGGCAAGGTAACGGACCATCATGTCAGTGACCGGAAGCAGCGGGCACCGGTACTGCTGATGGCGCTGGGTTCCATCCTGGCCGGGCTGCTGGTCCTGCACGCCGTGGGTGCTCCGGCAAGTGTTGTCGCCATGGTCCTGGCCGTAGTGGGCGGTGTGGTGGTCCTGGCGGGCGTCAGTCCGTTTTGGAAGATGAGCGGCCACGCGGCCGCAATTTCCTGTTCCGTGGTTATCGCGGTGCTGATGCTGGGGGCCGCGTGGGCTCCGCTGCTGCTCCTGGTCCCCGCAGTGGGCTGGTCACGGGTGGTACTGCGCGCCCACTCGGTGGCCCAGGTGGTGGCGGGCTCGCTGTTCGGCGGAGTGGTGATGGCCGGAATCTGGTGGGTACTTCAGGGCTTGATGGTGCCGTAGGACAGCGTCGTGAACATCTCGAGCGTGGCCGGGTCCGCCGTGGTTCCCAGGGCAACGGCGGCGGCAGTCATCAGGACGCCCATCGCCGCGGCTATGCCGGCCCAGGCGGACAGCAGTTTCCAGTCCTCACGCAGGACGCTTCCCACGGTTTCAGGCAGTCGCAGGTCCGGGGAAATAAGGTTCGGTGCGCTGTCCACGCTGCCGTCATCCAGGAGCGCCACAACTGTGCCATTGCTGCGGTCGACCCGCATGGAGCAGATGTGGTTTCCGTGCCGGGCCAGGAGGATGTCATGGCCCACAAGGTGGCGGCGCTGAAGAGTAATCAATGGTGGCCCCTCGGTAGTGGTGGTTGCTGGGTGTCCGCACCGTTGGGGCCCTGTTCAATTTTATCTTTGCGCCCGGAACAGAAATGGCGTATAAGGCGTGAGAACGGACACCCTCCGCAGCGATGTCCGCCACGAGGGGGAGTGTCCTAGTCGGCGTCGTAGGTGTTGGCGATATAAACGTCGCAGGGCGCGTTGTGCGCCACGCTGTTGGCCACGCTGCCCAGGACCCGGCCGATTCCCCGCATCCTGCGGTTGCCCACCACGATCATCCGGGCGTCCATGCGGACGGCTTCCTTGATCAGGGCGTCGGCGGGGCGGCCGCGCGCCGCGGAGTAGGTCACCTTGATGGCCCCGCCGAGGGAATCTGCCACGGTGCGGGCCACGTGCTCGGCGGTGTCGGCGTCAGAGACAATCCACTGGTCGCTGCCGCTGCCGAAGACCTCGGTCCGGTCGCTGTCAAAGGCGGACACCACGTGGAGCGATGCCTGCAGGGCGGCAGCGAGGTCCCGCGCGGACTCCGCTGCCTTTTTCGCGGTCCCGCTGCCGTCAACCCCTACAACAATGATTCCACCCATATGCGTGCTCCTTTGCTCCGGTTTGCGGCGTTGGTGAGGCCTACGCTACAACGCCGCGATGGCTTTCCGCAGGACGGGTGCCAGCCGGCGCACGCCTTCGGCAATCGACTCAGGGGGCACCGCGCTGAAGGCAAGGCGCAGTTTGTTGGACGGCTCGTCCGACGGCGTGAAGGCGGCCCCGGGGATGAACACCACGCCGGCGTCAATCGCCTGATGCAGCAACGGGTAGGTGTCCACCCCGTCCGGCAGCGTCACCCATACGAAGAAGCCGCCTTCGGGGGTGGTCCAGGTTGTCCCTTCGGGCATATGCTCCCTCAACGCCGTGAGCATGGCCTGGCAGCGCTCTGCATAGAGGCCGCGGTAGGTTTCGATCTGGCCCTTCCAGTCATAGTCCCGCAGGTACGCTGACACGAGCATCTGGTTGAGGGACGGCGGGCAGAGCGTGACAGATTCAGCGGCGAGGTAGTAGCGGCGCTGCAAGTGCTCGGGCACCAGCGCCCATCCGATCCGCAGGCCGGGGGCGAAAATCTTGGAGAAGGATCCCATGTAGATAACGTCGTCGGGGTTGTCGGCACGCAGGGGAGCCAGGGGCTCTCCGCCGTAGCGCAACAGTCCGTACGGGTTGTCCTCCAGGATCAGAATATTCGCTTTGCGGCATATATCAACGATCTGTTGCCGGCGCTCCTTTGCCAGCGTAATTCCGGAGGGGTTGTTGAAGTTGGGGATTGTGTAGAGGAACTTGATGCTCTTGCCCGAGAGTTGGAGGGCTGCAATTTTCGCTTCCAGCATCGCGGGTACAAGCCCGTGGCTGTCCATTTCCACGGTTTCCACGGTGACTTGGTAGGCCTCGAAGGTGTTGAGTGCTCCGACGTAAGTGGGGTCCTCCACCAGGACAACGTCACCCGGGTTGCAGAAGACTTTGGTGGCAATGTCCTGAGCGGACTGCGAGCCCGCTGTGATGACCACATTCCGAGGATCTGCGTCTAAGATTTCTTCGGCGGCCATGACCTCGCAAATCTGGGTGCGCAGTTCCCCGGTCCCTTGTCCCGGACCGTACTGCAGGGCAGCAAGGCCGTCGCCGGAGATGATGTCTGCGGCTGTGGTGGCGAGGCGGTCCAGGGGCAGGGATTGCAGGTAGGGGCTACCTCCTGCCAGTGACACCAGGCCGGGGCGCATGGATATGTCGAAGACATCGCGTACCGCCGACTGCCTGATATTGGCCGCTCTTTCTGAAAACAGCGCCTCGTGCCGGTGTGCTGAGGTGGCAGCACGTTCGATCGCATCAACGGCTTCTGCTGGCAGCGTTCCTGCTGCATCCAGTGTTTCGTGGCTCACACGGACAGGATACAGCGCATTGTTGCCCTGAAAGCAACATCCGTTGCTCCCAGAATCACATCCTCGCTACTGGTCCCGACGCAGAACCTCGGTCAGAGGTTCTCCGTTGATGTAGATGTCGGCGCGGATGGCACCAACCGCGGCCACTGCAGTCTGGGTGAGTTGCGCCTCAACCCGCGGGACGTCGCAGGTGCCGCCGAGACTAAGTGCCCCGGCGAGGTATACCGTCACCGTGGTTCCGTCGAAGGTCCCCGAGAGGAACTTCAGCCGGGATCCGGCAAGTGCGTTGTAGACCTCGGAACCGGATGCTGCGCCAGCAGGCCCGGTGCCCTCTGATCCCGTCAGCAGGGCGTTGAAGGCGGCGGGAAGCTGTTCATCCGCTGCAACGTTTTCCGCGTCCATGCCAACCAGGCTGTCATTGCAGCCGAACCGCACGCCGTTGCTGCCGCCGTCGTCCAGGAGGACGTAGTAGGCAGTGACGGTGGCCGGGGTTTCGGGAATGCTGGCGGACGGCTGCGGCGAGGGCTCCGGCCGGGATGTTGGCGTTTCGGCTTCAGGCTGGGGCGCCGGCAGCTGTTCCGGAGCTGCTGCTCCTGCAGGCGGGGCGGCCGTGGGGGCGCCCGCGGATGGAAGCGGTCCCGGTTCGGCCTCCGGAAGAATTTGCGGCTGCGGCGTCGGAACGCCGGTCTGTGGTGCGGCCGGCGGAGCGGCGGCGGGACTGGAAGCGGCAGGTTGGACGGCGGGATCCCCGCCCGTGCAGCCTGCAAGCACGAGTGCAAGTGCCAGCCAAGCCGCTGCCCCGCGCCTGCCTCTCCATCGCCTCCCGGCGTGCCACCCTGCTCCCACGACTGCACCGCGATTCCGTCTGCCACGTACCGTGAATTAACGTTACGGCGGGCCTTCCCGGCGGCGTATGTCTGGACGGTACCGGTTGGGACAAGACTTGGTCACAGCTGGTGCCTCGATACAGCAAGCGCCCGGGACGCGCTGTGCGTACCGGGCGCTGCGGGCTGGCGCTTAGGCTGCGGGGGCTGCAGCGGCAAGAGCGTCGAACACGCCCTTGATCTGCTCAACCACCTCAGCGTCATCCTTCGGGTGGATCTCGGCGAAACGGACCATCGAACCGGGGACTGCGAGCTTGACGTCTTCGAGCACTTTGGCTCCGGCGACGCCGGCGGCCTTGCGGGCCTCGTCCTGCGCCCAGACACCGCCATACTGGCCGAAGGCGGTTCCGACGACGGCGGTGGGCTTGCCGGCCAGCGCGCCGGCACCGAAGGGGCGGGAGAGCCAGTCGATCGCGTTCTTCAGGGCCGCGGGGACGGTGCCGTTATGCTCCGGGGTCACCAGCAGGACGGTGTCAGCTTCGCTGGCGGCTTCGCGCAGGGCGGCAGCGGCGGCCGGAACCTTGCCTTCGACGTCAATGTCCTCGTTGTAGAACGGGATATTGCCCAGGCTTTCGTGGATCACAACGTCCACCTGCTCGGGGGCGTTGAGCTTAATGGCCTCGGCAAGCTTCTGATTGGTGGATTCGGCTCGCAGGCTGCCGACGAGGGTGAGGACTGTGCTCTTGGTCATGTGAACTCCTAAAGTATGGGCGCCAAGCCTTGGGGGGCTGGGGCTTGTGGTGCTTCACCAGAGTAAACGGACTGCGGTCCGCTTCTATTCCCGGGCGCTAGAATGACGCTGTGAGGTCCATCCCACCGCGGCCGGGAACGCCGGCATCGGCCGCTGAACGAAGTGATGCTGTCCGCAACCGTGAACGCCTGTTGATCGCCGCCCGGGAGTTGATTCAGGAGTGCGGCGCCGGGGGCCTCACCATGGATCGGCTGGCCGAGCGGGCAGGCGTAGGCAAGGGCACCGTGTTCCGCCGGTTCGGGAGCCGGGCCGGACTCATGCTGACTTTGCTCGATGACGCTGAAGCCGATTTCCAGGCTCGGTTCATGTTTGGGCCCCCGCCCCTTGGGCCTGGAGCGCCCGGGCTCGAGCGGCTGGTCGCTTTCGGATACGCGCGCATCAGGTACGTGGTGGAATTTGCCGACCTTGTCCTGGCTGCGGAAAGCGCACCTCGGGGCCGGTTCGAAGTTCCGGCGGCGGCCCTCTGGCACCGCCATGTCGAGGTGCTGCTGAGGGACGCCGGATTTGAGTCCGACCCTTGGCTGATGGCGGGGTCGCTTAGTGCCACCCTGGATGCCGGCAGGCTGCTGAACCTGATCGGGTCCTACGGGATAAGTATTGAAAGACTCGAGCACTCCTGGCGCGACCTTGTCACACGCGTGGTGGGAGGCGCATGAACTGCGCGTCACGGCGCCAGTGGGTCCAGTCAAATCAACTTCACAAACTATTCATAACAATCTGGTACGGGCAGTGTGTTTCCGCCTCTTAGCCGTCATTTTGCTGGTGACCTTGTGATAGTTTCCTCTGGAATGTGACCCGCGACATAGTCCGAGGACGGCCCGGCAACGGGCCGCGGGGGCCAGCTACCCGCTGGCGACGGACCCGGTGGCGCGGCACAACTCCCGCTGATCCGGGTGGGAACGGAAGGATCTTGCTTGTGAATGTTGATGTGTCCGGCATGACAGACCCGGGGGCGGCACCAAAGCTGCTTGCCAGGTGCGGTTCCCCACTTCCCGCCGCGGCGGCGAAGCGGAAGTAGCGTGCTCAGGTACCTCGCGAGGCGCGGACTCACCTATCTGGTCATGATCTTCCTGACCACGTCCGCCGGATATCTCCTGGCCGTCAGCACCCTCAAACCGGCACTGCTGGAACAGGAACGCATACCCCGCCCCACTCCCGAACAGGTTGCCACGTCCATGCGCCTGAAAGGCCTGGACCCGGACCTTAGCCCGTGGGAACGCTACGTTGAATGGCTGACGGCCATCGTCACCCGCTGGGACTGGGGCAGGAGCCCCAATGGTGCCTACATCAATGCCGAGTTCGGGGACAGGGTGTGGATCTCCACCCGCCTGTTCCTTGCCTCCATCATCCTGACCCTGGTCATCGGCGTGGCTTTGGGCGTATATTCAGCCGCGCGGCAGTACAAGTTCCAGGACCGGGTGATCACGTCCTACAGCTACCTGGCCTACATCGTGCCTGCACCCATCGCCTACTTCCTGGTACAGCTGGGCGCGATCAACATCAACGAATCCGTAGGCGAACGCATCTTTTTCGTCACGGGTATCTCCACACCCGGCATCGGGCCCGGCTGGGCCCAGTTCGTCGATATGCTGGCCCACTATGCAGTGCCCACGGTGGCCATCACGCTGGTGGGGTGGGGCTCCTACCAGATCGCCCAGCGCCAGTACCTGCTGGACAACGTCAACGCCGATTTTGTCCGGACCGCAAGGGCCAAGGGGCTCACCCGCAACCAGGCCATCACCCGGCACGCCCTCCGCGTTTCCTTCATCCCGGTGGCACAAAGCATCGCCTTCACCATCCCGGCCATTTTTGCCGGCGGGTTCTTCGCCGAAAAAATCTTCGCCTGGCCCGGCGTCGGCTCGTGGAGCATCGACGCCATTTCGCTGCAGGATGTCAACGCGGCCACCGCCACGCTGGCCTATGGTTCCGTCATCTTCGCCATAGGTGCCATCCTGGCCGACTTCGCCACCACGCTGGTCGATCCGAGAGTGCGGGTGCAGTAGCAATGACAAACCTGAACGCCGTCGACCCGGCAGCCGTTGCTCAGGACGCTCACCTTGACAACTCCGACGTCGTCATTGGAAAGTCCACCATCATCTTCCGCCGCTTCTTGCGGAACAAGACAGCCGTCGCCGGCCTGGTCATCTTCCTTGGGCTGACAGTCTTCTCCTTTGTGGGCGGGTACTTCACGCCCTGGGACAAGGACACCATCGATCCCTTCAACATCGGGATGCCGCCCTCCGCCGAGCACTACCTGGGGACCTCCCAGGCCGGCATCGACCTCTACGCGATGACCGTGGAAGGCACGCGGATCTCCATCCTGATCGGCCTGGTCGTGGGTCTGGTCTCGGTCCTCATCGCCGCCATCTACGGATGCACCATGGCGTACTTCGGGGGCAAGGTGGACAAGGTCATGCTCTTCTTCCTTGAAGCGCTGATCATGATGCCGGCGCTCCTGGTGGTGGCTGTTGCCACCAGTGGGGGAGGGGCAGGACTGAAGCGGGACCTGCCCTCGTGGCTGCTCCTGATCATCGTGCTGCTGGTCTTCAGCTGGATGGGAACGGCCCGGCTGATCCGCTCGATGTCCATGTCCCTCATGCAACGCGACTTCGTCAAGGCCGCGCAGTACATGGGGGTCCCACCGCGGCGCATCGTCTGGCGGCACCTGGTGCCGAACATCGGGTCCCTGCTGGTCCTGGACATCACCCGCGGCGTCACCGGCGCCATCCTCGCCGAGGTCGCCTTTTCGTTCATCGGCATCGGCATCAAGGTACCGGACGTGAGCCTGGGCGTGCTGATCGGTGGTGCCACCTCACAGGTGCAGACCTTCCCCTGGATGTTCTGGGTGCCCCTGACGGTCATGTTCCTCCTCACCGGTTCCCTGGCGATGATGAATGACGGTCTCCGGGACGCCTTCGATCCCAGCTCCAGTTCCTCGGGCAGGGCCAGAAGGAAGATCGCCAGACTCACCAGCGGACAGAAGAAGGCGTCATGAGCAGTGAAACCACCACTGGACCGGCAGAGCCCACAGGGTCGCCGGTTGAGCGGCTGCACGTGGCCGGACTGCACTCACCCACCGACGCCGTATTGTCCGTCCGGGACCTCCACGTCCGCTTCAACTCCGAGAACGGCGTAGTGCACGCCGTGCGCGGCGTGGACTTCGACCTGATGCCGGGAAAGACCCTCGGCATTGTGGGAGAGTCCGGTTCCGGCAAGTCGGTCACTTCCCTGGCCATCATGGGCCTGCTCCCCGGCACCGCGGACATCTCCGGGTCCGTCCGGCTCAGGGGGCGCGAACTCCTGGGGCTCAGCGACAAGGCCATGTGTGAATACCGCGGCAACGAACTGTCGATGGTCTTCCAGGACCCGCTGTCCTCCCTGACGCCCGTCTATACCGTGGGCACCCAGATCAGCGAGGCGCTCACAATCCACAACCCCACCATGAGCAGGCATGCGAAAGAAGTCCGCGCCGCCGAACTCCTCGCCATGGTGGGCATCCCCAGCCCCAATGACAGGCTGAAAGCCTTCCCGCACGAATTTTCCGGCGGCATGCGCCAGCGCGTCATGATCGCCATCGCCATCGCCAACAATCCCCGTGTCCTCATTGCCGATGAACCGACGACTGCCCTGGACGTCACCATCCAGGCGCAGGTCCTTGAGGTGCTGCACACCGCCCAGGAGGAAACCGGCGCCGCTGTCGTCATGATCACCCACGACCTTGGCGTGGTGGCGGGCATGGCGGACGACATCATGGTCATGTACGGCGGCAAACCCGTGGAAACCGGACCCGTGGACGAGATCTACTACAACCCGCGGATGCCCTACACCATGGGTCTCCTTGGCGCCGTGCCGCGGGTGGACGCGGCGGAGAAGTCCTCGCTTGTGCCCATCGAAGGGATGCCGCCCAACCTCCTCCACGAACCCACCGCCTGCTCCTTCGCGCCCCGCTGCCCGCTCGCCTCCGAGGCGTGCCTGGCAGGGGAACCCGCGCTGGCTCCGGTTCCCGGCGTCCCGCGGCACCACGCCGCCTGCATCAAATCGGAGGCCCTGGGCGGCGACGTGGATGTCCTCGATATCTTCGCCGCTCCGCCCGTTCCAGCCTCCCGTTTCGACGCCATTCCCCGGGACGAGCGGGCAACAGTCCTGCAGCTCAAGGACATCCGCAAGCATTTCCCGCTGACCAAGGGGTCCCTGCTCAAGCGCCGCATTGGCACGGTCAAGGCCGTCGACGGGCTGAGCTTCGACATCCGGGAAGGGGAGTGCTTCTCCATCGTGGGCGAGTCGGGTTCCGGAAAGACCACCACCCTCCTGGAAATCATGGAGTTCCACAAGGACCAGGACGGGGAGGTGGTGATCGGCGGCATCAGCAACAAGCAGGCAGCCGACTCCCGGGCCAGGAACGCGATGCGCCGTGAACTGCAGATGGTGTTCCAGGACCCCACCGGCGCACTGGACCCGCGGTTCACGGTGTATGAGGTCCTGGCCGAACCGCTGCAGAACGCTGGGATGGACAGGCAGGCCATCAGGAAACGCATCATGGAGCTGATGAAGCTCGTGGGCCTGCAGCCGGACCATGTCAACCGCTTCCCCAACCAGTTTTCCGGCGGGCAGCGGCAACGGATCGGCATCGCCAGGGCGCTCGCCGTGAATCCCAAACTGGTGGTCCTCGACGAACCCGTCTCCGCCCTCGACGTCTCCGTACAGGCCGGCGTCATCAACCTCCTGGACAAGCTCCGGGCGGAACTGGGGCTGAGCTACCTGCTGGTGGCCCACGACCTGTCCGTGGTCCGGCACATCTCCAACCGCGTGGCCGTGATGTACCTGGGCAAGATTGTGGAGATCGGCGAGGTGGACCGGGTCTTCGACCAGCCGCGCCACCCTTACACCCGGGCTCTGCTGTCCGCTATCCCCGTTCCGGATCCACAGGTGGAACGCACCCGCGAACGCATCATCCTCAAGGGCGACCTGCCGTCACCGCTGGACGCTCCCAAAGGTTGCAACTTTGCCACCCGGTGCCCGGTTTATGCCGCCCTTCCGCCTGCCAAGCAGGAGAAGTGCCGTACGCTCGAGCCGCCGCTTGAGGCTGTGGCACCGTCCGCCGCCGCCCGGGCCCTGGAAGCCGGTCCCGTCTCCGTCCCGGACCAGCGTTTTGCCTGCTTCTTCCCGGACGGAGAACTGGAGGAAGACATGCTCGTTGTCCAAGACCAGGCGGACCACCATGCACCCTAGGACTATCCGACCCATCACCAGCACCACCCGCATCAACGAAGGGAAAACCATGAGGAATCTGAACAGGATCGGCGGAGCGGCGGCCATTGCCGCAGCTCTGGCGCTGACGGCCTGCGGCGGTGGTGGCGGTGCCACCGGGCCGGAAACGGCCAAGGGGCAGGAGGCAGGCGACGACCTGTCCAAGCTGATCAGCATCAACGAAAAACCCGCAGCCGATCTTGAACAGGGCGGCAAGGTCACCCTCCCGCTGGGCAGCATCGGCCCGGACTTCAACGGTTTCTCCAACGGCGGCAACAGCTCGGACACCTCCGCGCTGATGGCCCCGATCAACCCCGTAGGCGTCAGCGGAGGCGGCATCGGCGGCTGCTGGAAGGTCGACTTCAAGGGCAAGGCGACCCCCAACACCGACTTCTGTGAGTCCGTGGAAAGCGAAATGGTTGACGGCAAGCAGACCATCACCATCAAGGTCAACGACAAGGCGACCTACAATGACGGCACGCCGATCGACATCAAGGCGTTCCAGAACACCTGGAACATCCTCAAGAGCCCGGACAACGGCTACGACATCGTCACGTCAGGGTCCTACGCCTTCGTGGAGTCCGTGGAAGCCGGCAGCAGCGACAAGGAAGTCGTCGTGAAGATGACCCAGCCGGTGTATCCGCTGGAAGACCTGTTCTTCGGCCTGATCCACCCGGCCGTCAACACGCCGGAGATCTTCAATGAAGGCTTCGTGGGCGAGATGCACCCCGAGTGGATGGCGGGCCCGTTCAAGGTGGACCAGTACGATGCCGCGGGCAAGACCCTGTCCCTGGTCCCGAATGAAAAGTGGTGGGGTGCCAAGCCGGTCCTGGAGAACGTGGTCTTCCGCCAGCTTGAAACCAGCGCCCAGATCGCCGCGTTCAAGAACGGCGAAATCGACGCGATGTCCGCGAACACCATCGCGCTGTACAAGCAGCTGGAAGGCACCAAGGACTCTGAGGTCCGCCGCGGCCAGCGCCTGTTTGCAGGCGGCCTGAACATCAACGCCCAGCGGATCACCGACGTCGCCGTCCGCGAGGCCATCTTCGCCGCCGTGGACCGCGAGGCCCTGCGCAAAGTGCGCTTCAACGGTTTGAACTGGGAAGAGCCGAGCTCCGGCTCCATGATGCTCCTGCCGTTTTCCGAGTACTACCAGGACAACTACCCGGTGAAGGAAACCGGTCCTGATGCCGCCAAGAAGGTGCTGACGGACGCCGGCTACACCGAGAACGCCAACGGCATCATGGAGAAGGATGGCAAGCCCGCATCCTTCAAGATCAGCAACTTCGGCGACGATCCTACCACCCTGGCCTTCACCCAGACCCTGCAGAAGCAGCTCCAGGACGGCGGCATGGAGGTCGGAATCGACCAGCGCGCCTCCGCCGACTTCGGCAAAGTTGTGGGCGGCCGCGAGTTCGACCTGAGCGTCTCCGGCTACACGGTTGGCGCCGATGCCACCTCCGCAGTCAAGCAGTACTACGACTCCAAGACCAACGAAAACGGCCTGGGGGACGAGGAACTGGACAAGAAGATTGCAGAACTCGCCTCCATCGAGGACAACGCGGAACGCAACAAGGCGGCCATGGAAGTGGAGAAGGAACACATGGCGAAGTACTTCTCCATGGGCGTGGTCATGAACGGCCCGCAGATCTCCTTTGTCCGCACCGGGCTGGCCAACTACGGCCCGTCCCTGTTCCAGAGCCTGTCCCAGGTTCCGGACTGGACCACCCTGGGCTGGGAAAAGAAGTAACCCCGCGACGCTCTCTCACTTCCTGCACGAAGCGTGCCAGCGCTCTCCCACTTTCCGCCGGCAGCGGTGGAAAGTGGGAGAGCGTTTGGGTTGAAGCCGCAGGCTATGTCAGCGCGTCCGGAGTAGCGTAGGTCCCATGACCGGAACTGATGCTGCACCCGCCATCCGTACTGCTGTCGTCGGGTACGGGCTGTCCGGGAGCGTTTTCCACGCCCCGCTGATCGTCGCGGACGGCAACTACTCCCTGGACGTCATTGCAACGTCCGACGCCGGCCGGCAGGCAGCTGCCAGCGGCAGCTTCCCGGGGGTCAGGACAGTCCCCGACGGCGATGCGGTATTGAACCGCGCCGACGAGCTGGACCTTGTGGTGCTCGGGACGCCGCCGGCCACCCACTACCCCCTGGCCAAAGCGGCGCTTGAGGCCGGGCTGGACGTGGTGGTGGACAAGCCCTTCACCGTCACCAGTGAGCAGGGTGAGGAACTGATTGCGCTGGCCACCGGGCTCGGCCGCGTCCTCACGGTGTTCCACAACCGGAGGTGGGACGGGGACTTCCTGACCCTGCGCAAGCTGCTGGCGGTGGAAGCCGTGGGCAAGGTGACCCGGTTCGAGTCCCGGTTCGAGCGCTGGTCCCCCATCATCGCCAAGGCCTGGAAAGCGCGGGCCACGGCAGCGGACGGCGGGGGCGCCCTCTTTGACCTTGGCAGCCACCTGATCGACCAGGCGCTCCAGCTGTTTGGCCCCGCCACCGTGACACACGCCGAGCTGCGGGCGCGCCGCTCCGATGAACGGGCCGATGACGACGTCTTCCTTGTGCTGCGGCACCACTCCGGGGTGCTGAGCCACCTGAGCATGAACATGCTCTGCGCGCAGCAGGCCCCGCGGTTCCGGGTGCTGGGGTCCGTGGGCGGGTTCACCAAACACGGCGTGGACCCCCAGGAGCCGTACATCGTCGCCGGCGGCAGCCCCCTGGACGAGGAGTACGGCGTCGAGGCACCGGAATGGGCAGGGCTCCTTGGCCGCGACGGCCACCTGGATGCCCTGCCCACGGAGCGGGGTGCTTATCCGGAGTTTTACCGGCTGCTGGCGGAAAAGCTTCTCGACGGCGGCGCCTCGTCGCCTGCGCCGCTCCCGGTAGACCCGGCAGATGCCGTCGAGGGCCTCAGGCTGATCGAAGAGGCCCGGCACGTGGCCCGGAAGACTACGCCGTAACCAGTTCGTGCCAGTCCGCCACCAGGGGCAGGTTGTGCGCCTCTGACACGGAGTGGTGCGCCACGTGGCCGGCGGCGATGTTGAGCCCGGCGGCGAGGGCCGGGTCGCGGTCGAACGCGGCCTTCACGCCGAAGTTGGCCAGTGCCACAGCGTAGCGCAGGGTGACGTTGGTCAGCGCGTAGGTGGAGGTGTTGGGCACCGCACCGGGCATGTTGGCCACGCAGTAGAAGATGGTGTTGTGCACCTTGTAGGTGGGTTCCTGATGCGTGGTGGGGTGGGTGTCCTCGAAGCAGCCGCCCTGGTCCACGGCAATGTCCACCAGGACCGAGCCGGGCTTCATCCGGGCCACGAGGTCGTTGGTGACCAGCTTCGGAGCCTTGGCGCCGGGGATCAGGACTGAGCCGATTACCAGGTCGGCGTCCACCACGGACTTTTCGATCTCGTAGGAGTTCGATGCCACCGTCTTGAGCCGGCCCTGGTACTGGGCGTCCAGTTCGCGCAGGCGGTTGATGTTGATGTCCATGATGGTGACGTCGGCGCCGAGGCCCAGGGCCATGGCCGCTGCATTGGTGCCTGCAACACCCGCGCCGAGGACAACCACCTTGGCCGGGCGGACGCCGGGTACGCCGCCCAGCAGGATGCCCTTGCCGCCGGCGGGAGCCATGAGGGAAGAGGCGCCCACCTGGACGGAAAGCCGGCCGGCCACCTCGGACATCGGGGCGAGGAGCGGCAGTGAGCGGCCCTCCTGGACTGTCTCGTAGGCGATGGCGGTGACGCCGGAGTTGATGAGTTCCCGGGTAAGTTCGGGTTCGGCTGCGAGGTGCAGGTAGGTGAAGAGGATCAGGCCCTTGCGGAAGCGGTGGTATTCGGCCTTGATGGGTTCCTTGACCTTCATCACCATGTCGGCGCGGGCCCAGACGTCGTCCGCCTCGTTGACGATCTCGGCGCCGGCAATCGAGTATTCCTCATCGGTGATGCCGGAACCCAGTCCTGCGCCGCGCTCCACCAGCACAGTGTGGCCGTGGGTGCGGAACTCGTGGACGCCGGCGGCGGTGATGGCCACCCGGAATTCGTTGTTCTTGATTTCTTTGGGGACACCGATGATCATCGTGGGCTCCAGGTTCTCGGCGGTTGTGCACCGGAAAGTCGGGAAGGAATTGCGTGTTTCCACGATAAGTCCGGTTGTGAGCCAGCTGACACGGAGCAGGCGGAGCCGCCGCACAAGAACCGCATGATTCCGCGGATCTTGCTTGGTCTTTTTCGACGTTTGTCGACCCTGTAAGCGTCAAGTGTCGCCTGGTGTCCGTTCGGTCCGGGCCATACACAGGCAGTAATGTTGCCCCATGCAGCAGCAGGGTGTGGAACAGCTCGTCGAGCAGGTGGCGCTGAAGCTTGGCCGCGGGCTTTCGCTGGAGGACCTCGACGGCGTGCTGCTCGCATACAGCTCCAACCAGTCCCACGCGGACCGGGTACGGGTGAACTTCCTGTTGAGCAAGAAGGTGCCGGCGGACGTCAGCGCGTGGCAGCTTTCGCACGGCATTGCCACAGCCGTGCGCCCTGTGGCGGTTCCGGCCAACCCGGATTTGGGCATGCTGGGCCGGGTCTGCGTTCCGCTGATGGTGCGTGGTTTCCGTGTGGGGTACCTGTGGGTCCAGCAGGACTCAGCCGAGGAAAGCCCGACTGCGATCCTCACCCAGCTGCCGGCGGTCAATCACGAGTTGGAGATGCTGTCCGGGCTGCTGCTCGATTCCAACACTGCAGAATCGGAATTCCGGCGGGGCCGGGAGCGGGAGTTCCTGGCAGCGTGCGCCGGGGAACCGAACGCGGTGGCCGCCGTCGCGGGGTGGAAGGAAGTGCAGGGAAAAGGGCCCTGGCAGATGGTTACGGTCCTGGACGCGGACGGCTGGTCCAGCGGCCCGGACCCGATCGCGGCCACCCTGATCCACCGCTCCACCGCGCTGCAGGCCACGGTGGGAATGGACGCGGCGCTGTTCAGCGCAGGCACAGAGACCCACTCAGTGGTGCTGTTCAAGGAATCGACGGGCCGGGCAAACCACGCGCAGGTCCTGGTCCACTACCAGCTGGAGCTCGCCAAGCGCTCGGGCCGCCCCGTGCACCGGATCATCCTCGGAATCAGTGAGGGATTCAGCCGCACCCGCCAGCTCTCCGAGGCGTACCGGCAGTCCCGGATGGCCGCGCAGGCTGCGGCCGTGGACCCACAACTGGGCGAGCTGGTGGACTGCCGGTCCGCGGGCGTCTACCAGCTGCTTGCCTCGGCCGGCGGAGGGGTGGGCGCGTGGGCGGACTCAGGCTCCGTGTACTTCCGCTTGCTTGAGGACCATGACCGCAACGGTGAGCTCATCCCGGTCCTGGAACTCCTCTACGACAATGACGGCTCCGTCCAGGATGTGGCCGCCAAGCTCCACCTGCACCGCAGCAGCATCTACAACCGGCTGGCCCGGATCCGCCAGCTGCTCGGGGTTGACCCCTTGAAGGGCATGCCGAGGCTGGAGCTGCATGCCGCCCTGAAGATGCGGCGGTGGGCGGGAAGACCCCGGATCTAGCCTTCCGGGTCCGGGTCTTCCGCGGAGCCGCCCTTCTTTCGGGCTTCCTTTTTCTGCTGCTCCAGCTTCTGCTGTTCGGCCTTCTGTTTTTCCAGCCAGGCCATGATCGCGGCCAACGGGATGCGCCGGTGCGTGCCGCGGTATTCCACCGGGATCTCGCCCCGGTCCGTCATGTTGCGCAGGTAGGTGTGGGAAATCCCGGCCAGTTCCGCCGCCTTGGAGGTGGTGAGCATTTCCTCCACGCTGCTCACGGTCACAGCCTCGCCGCGGCTGAACCGCGCCAGGAGGTCGACGACGGCGTCCCGGGCCAGGGGAGGCAGCCGGTGGACTGTGCCGTCGACGAAGACGGTGACGTCCTCGCTGCCGGCGAGTGCCCGCTGCAGGCTTGCGGCGTCCTCGGGCGGGAGCGCGCCCGTCATCCGGGGAGCAATCAGTGCCATGGCTTCAGCCTACCGGTGCCTGGCAGCACCGGACGGTATGCTCGCCTGATGGCATTGAATGGCGGACAGGACGTGGAGTACGGCGGTTTGCAGGGGAAACTGTATGCCTCAGCCCTGCCGGCGGAGGGTGCAGCGGGACGGCCGGCCTACGTTCTGCTGCACGGCATCGGCGTCTCCCACCGCTACCTCGCCAGGCTGCATGAGGAGCTTGCCCGGATCGCAGACGTTTACACCCTGGACCTGCCCGGATTCGGGAAATCCTCCCGCCCGGGGCGGCAGTTGCAGGTGGCGGATTACGCCTCCTTCGTCAAGGGCGTCCTCGCAGAGGCCGGGGTCCGGAACGTCATCGCGGTGGGCCATTCCATGGGTACCCAGTTCGCGGTGGAACTGGCGCTGCAGGAGCCGGAACTGGTGGCGGGCACAGTCCTGATGGGTCCCGTAGTGGACGACGGCAGGAAGTCCGTGGCACGGCAGGCCCTGGCGCTCACCCGCGACGCCATGTTCAGCGAATCCCTGCCCTGCAACGCCATCGTATTCAGCGACTATTTCCGGGCCGGGCTCCGCTGGTACCTGACGGAACTGCCTGTGATGATGGAGTACCCCCTGCGGGACAAGGTAGCGGCGGTTCCCCAGCCGGTGCTGGTGCTCCGCGGCACCAAGGACCCCATCGCGCAGCGGCCCTGGTGTGAAGCGCTGGCGGACGCAGCCCAGCACGGCACCATGGCGGAAATCCTTGGACAGGGTCACGTCTTCCAGCACACCGCGCCGGACACCGCCGCGGAAACCATCAGCGGATGGGTCGGTGCGGTCAAAGGCTTCGACATCACCGCCTAAGGCCCGCACCCTAGGGTCAGAGCCCTAATTCTTCCAGGACCGGAAGCTTTTCCCGCACCCACGCGCGCGCCTCGGTGGCGCTTGGGGCGGACAGGGCCAGCTTGGCCAGCTCCTGCGCCTCGGACAGGGTGACCGTCTTCAGGACGGCGGCCACCGCGGCGAGCGAACGGGCGGTCATGGACAGGGTGTTCACGCCCAGCCCGGTAAGGACGACGGCGAGGGCCGGGTCCGCGGCCGCCTCGCCGCAGACGCCCACGGGCTTGTTGTTGCCCTCCGCCCGGGACCCCTCCACCGTGAGCCCCACCAGGCGCAGGACGGCCGGCTGCCAGGGTGTGTTCAGGTTGGCGAGCGGGCCGAGCTGGCGGTCCGCGGCCATGGCGTACTGGGTGAGGTCATTGGTGCCCAGGCTGGCGAAGCCAACTTCCCGCAGGATCGCTTCCGCGGTCAGGGCGGCGGAGGGGACCTCCACCATCACGCCCGGGTTCCTGATGCCGGCGTTGGCGCACATTGAAGCGAAGTGCGCTGCTTCCTCCGCGGTGGAAATCATGGGCGCCATGACCCAGACGTCCGCCTCGGAATCCTTCTCGGCCAGGGCGATGGCCTGCAGCTGGCGTTCCAGCACCCCGGGCGTTGTGAAGTCGGTGCGGTAACCGCGGACGCCGAGGGCGGGGTTGGGTTCGGTGGCGTCGGTAAGGAACGGCAGCGGCTTGTCCGCGCCGGCATCCAGGGTGCGCAGGACCACCTTCTTTCCGGGGAAGGCGTCGAACACGCCCTTGTACGCTGCGGCCTGTTCCTCCACGGTGGGTTCGGTATCCCGCTCAAGGAAGCAGAACTCGGTGCGGAACAGCCCGACGCCCTGGGCGTTCAGGCCCGCGGCCGCGGCGGCGTCCTTGGCGCCGCCCACGTTGGCGAGCAGCGGCACCAGGTGGCCGTCCGCCGTCGTGCCGTTGCCGTCAAATGTGGCCAGCAGCGAGGCGTTGCTGGCCCAGGCCAGGGCAGCGGCGCGCTGGGACTCGTCGGGATCGATGCTGATGATGCCCGCGGCGCCGTCCACATACACTTCGGCGCCGTCCGGCAGCTCGTCCACGCCTGCGGCGGCCACGACGGCGGGCAGGCCAAGGGAGCGGGCGATGATGGCTGTGTGCGACTGGGGTCCGCCGCCCGAGGTGACCAGGGCCAGGACCTTGTCCGGGTCCAGGGTGGCGGTGTCGGCCGGGGCGAGGTCCTCGGCCACCAGGATGAAGGGGGTGCCGGCGGACGGGATGCCGGGGGCGGGAACACCGCGGAGCTCGGCCACGATGCGGGCGCGGACGTCCAGGACGTCGGTGGCGCGCTCGGCCATGTAGCCGCCGAGGTTATGCAGCATTTCAGAAACGGACGCCCCGGCCTCCCAGATGGCACGTTGCGGGGACGTGCCGCGGCCGATCAGTTTGCCGGCGCTTTTGAGGAGCATGGTGTCCTTGGCCATCAGTGCGGTGGCTTCCAGGACGGCCTTGCCGTCGCCGCTTGCCGTCTCGGCACGGGCCTTCAATTCGTCATGGACAGCGGTTGCTGCTGCCTTCAGTGCGGCGGTGGCTTCCTCTGCGGTGGTGTCCGGCGCCAGCTGTTCGCCGGCGGGAGGTTCGCTGATCGGTTTGGGCATCTGGCGGATGGTTCCTATGACGCGGCCTGGACTGACGCCTACTCCTGGGAAGTTCTGCACTGAAGGTCCTCATTCTCTTCCGGTAGCCAGGCCCGCCAGGTTCTCCGGCGCCGTGCCGGGCCGCCGGAGGACTGCTACGTCCAGGGCGGGAAACGTGCCTGAAAAAATTGTATGTGATTCAGTTCATATAGCATTGCTATAGGTGCTAGGGTAGCGGTTATGAGTTTGGATGGCCAGCTTCCCCCCAAAATGCGGCTGCTGCGTGCAGCGGCGGAATTGCTGGCAAACTCAGCGGGAGCTCCCGTCTCCACCCGCCAGATCACGCAGCTGGCCGGGGTTTCGGCTCCCACCCTGTACCACCACTTCGGTGACAAGGAAGGCTTGTTCGACGCCGTTGTGGCCGCGGGATTTGAGGAATATGTCGCGGGCGAAAGGGATTTCGCCCCCTCCGGGCATCCGCTTGAGGACATCCGGAGAATGTGGGACAACCATGTACAGTTCGGGCTCAACCAGCCCGAACTGTACCTGGTGATGTTCGGTAATATCCGTCCGGAAAGCCGCCCGGCCATCGTGGCCGATGCCGAGGCGCTGATGGAGGAGATGCTGAACAAGGCAGCGGCGGCGGGGCAGCTAAACGTCCACCCCCGGGAAGCAGCCAGGTCCATCCTGGCGGCGAACGTGGGTGTGACGCTGATGCTTATTGCGGACCCCGCCTCCGAGCGGAACCTCGAACTGTCCACCATGACCCGGGACGCCATGATCTTTGCGGTGTCAGCCGAGCCCTCCGGCGGCGCGGCCCCGGGCGGCACCGGAAAGTCCTCGGTGGTGGTGGCAGCGATTGCCCTGAATGCCGCACTTCAGGCCTCGCACTCAGACCAGCTCTCCAGCTCGGAACTCAAACTCTTCCTCGAATGGCTGCACCGGATCTCCACCAGCCCGGCCTAGGCCACAACGCAGCACCCGTTCCACCAGCAGTACGTCGCTCGTCATCATCGGACCATCCTGCGGAGCAGCAGGACAGACGGTTAGGAAATCACATGGCAACAGAAACAGTTGCAAAGCCCCGTACCAGCGCTCGGGTACACGTCCAGAAGTTCGGGACGTTCCTGTCCGGAATGATCATGCCCAACATCGGTGCCTTCATCGCCTGGGGTCTGATTACGGCACTCTTCATCGAGAAGGGCTGGCTGCCGGTTCCGCAGCTTGGCGGCTTCGGCGAGACGGATGGTGTGCCGAACACCGGCCTCGTGGGGCCGATGATCACCTACCTGCTGCCACTGCTGATCGGGTACACCGGCGGCAAGATGGTCTATGACGTCCGTGGCGGCGTTGTGGGTGCCATCGGCACCATGGGCGTGATTGTAGGCGCCGGCATCCCGATGTTCATCGGCGCCATGATCATGGGCCCGCTGGGCGGCTGGACCATGAAGAAGATCGACTCCATCTGGGACGGCAAGATCCGCCCCGGCTTCGAGATGCTGGTCAACAACTTCTCCGCCGGCATCTGGGGTGCCCTGCTGGCAATCCTCGGTTTCTACGGGATCGCACCGGCGGTCCAGGCCTTCAGCACGGGCGCGGGGAACGTGGTGCAGTTCCTCGTGGACAACGGCCTGCTGCCGCTGACCAGCATCTTCATTGAGCCGGCAAAGGTCCTGTTCCTGAACAACGCCATCAACCACGGCGTCCTGACCCCGCTGGGCGTCCAGCAGTCCCTGGAGCAAGGCAAGTCCATCCTGTTCCTGCTTGAGGCCAACCCCGGTCCCGGCCTGGGCATCCTGCTGGCCTATATGTTCTTTGGCCGCGGGGTTGCCAAGGCCTCGGCTCCGGGCGCGGCAATTATCCACTTCCTGGGCGGTATCCACGAGATCTACTTCCCGTACGTGCTGATGCGCCCGCTGCTGATCCTGGCTGCCATCGCCGGCGGCATGACCGGTATCGCCACGCTTGCCATCACCAACTCGGGCCTGGTCGCTCCGGCCGCCCCCGGTTCCATCTTCGCCGTGCTGGCCCAGACGTCCCGCGACAGCTACATCGGCGTGATCCTCGCCGTCCTGCTGGCGGCAACGGTGTCCTTCCTGGTGGCCTCCGTAATCATGAAGACCACCAAGCACAGCGATGAGGTGGACCTCAACGACGCCACGTCGCGGATGGAGCAGATGAAGGGCAAGAAGAGCTCCGTTGCCTCCACCCTGACCGGCGCCGGCGCGGGTGCTGCCGCCGGCGGCGGCGTGGGTGTGCTGACAGGACCGGTCAAGAACGTCGTGTTCGCGTGCGACGCCGGCATGGGCTCCAGCGCCATGGGCGCTTCCGTGCTGCGGAACAAGATCAAGGCGGCCGGGTTCCCGGACGTGAAGGTCACCAACGCGTCCATCGCCAACCTCAGCGACACCTACGACGTTGTGGTCACCCACCAGGACCTGACCGAGCGCGCCAAGCCGGTCACCTCCAGCGCCGTCCACTACTCCGTAGACAACTTCATGAACAGCCCGCGCTATGACGAGATCGTGGAGCTGGTCCGCGAAAGCAACACCGGGGGCGGCACCGTTCCCGGCACCGATCCCGGGGAGGGAACCCCGGGCGGGGCTTCCGGAGCAGGCGCAGGGACCGCAGCAGGCGCCGCCGGTGCCGCAGCGGGAACGGCCACAGCCACCCGCGGCGCCCATGCTGCCGACGCTCCGGTGGATGCAGCACCGGAGGTTGGAACCACGGGCACCGCAACCGGCGGCACCGAGGTCCTGGCGCGCGAGAGCGTTATCCTGGACGGCTCGGCCACCACGCGCGACGCCGCCATCGACGAAGCCGGCCGGCTCCTGTTGGCCCGCGGCGCAGTGGATGAGGGCTACATCGCGGCCATGCACGAGCGCGAGGCATCCGTATCCACCTACATGGGCAGCTACCTGGCCATCCCGCACGGCACCAATGCCGCCAAGGACCACATCCGGAAGTCGGCGGTCTCCGTGATCCGCTACCCGCAGGGCATCGACTGGAACGGCAAGCAGGTCAAGTTCGTGGTGGGCGTCGCGGGCGTCAACAACGAGCACCTGCACATCCTGTCCTCCATCGCGAAGGTCTTCACGGACAAGCAGCAGGTGGCCCGCCTGGAGGCCGCAACATCGGTGGACGAAGTCCTGGAGCTCTTCGGAAAGGTCAACGCATAGTGAAGGCAGTACATTTTGGTGCCGGGAACATAGGCCGCGGCTTTGTGGGGCTGCTCCTGCACGACGCCGGCTACGAGGTGGTGTTCGCGGACGTTGCGGATGCGCTGATCGCCCAGCTGGCGGAAGCGGACAGCTACCGGGTCCACGAAGTGGGGGAGGAGGCCACGGTGCGGCCGGTCACCAACTTCCGTGCCCTGAACTCCAACACGCAGGAGGCGGAGCTGGTATCGGAAATCGCGACGGCGGACATTGTCACCACCGCGGTGGGCCCGCATGTCCTGAAGTTCGTGGCTCCGGTCATCGCCCGGGGCATTGCGGCGCGGGAGGACGGGATGGCGCCGCTGCAGGTCATGGCCTGCGAGAACGCCATTAACGCCACGGACATCCTGGCCCGGGAGGTGGCCTCCCGTCCGGAGGGCGCCAACGGAGCCCTGGAGGGGCGGGCGGTTTTCGCGAACACCGCGGTGGACCGGATCGTCCCCAACCAGGAGCCCGGCCAGGGGCTGGACGTCACCGTGGAGACGTTCTACGAGTGGGTCATCGACCGGACCGCCTTTGCAGGCTCCGCCCCCGCCATCCCCGGTGCCACCTTCGTGGATGACCTCTCGCCGTACATCGAGCGGAAGCTCTTCACCGTGAACACCGGACACGCCTCGGCTGCCTACTTCGGGTTCGAAGCGGGCATGGAGAAGATCTCCGAGGCCATGGCGGACCAGGACGTGGCCGAGGATGTACGGGCCGTGCTGGAGGAAACCAAGCAGCTCCTGGTGTCCAAGCACGGGTTCAGCAACGACGAGCAGGAGGCCTACGTCCAGAAGATCCTGGCCCGGTTCTCCAACCCGCACCTGCAGGACACCGTCGCCCGGGTAGGCCGGGCCCCGCTGCGCAAGCTGGGACGGCACGAACGGTTCATCGGGCCGGCCGCTGAACTCGCCGAGCGCGGAGTGGTGCCTGAGGCCCTGCTGGGTGCCATCACCGCGGCCCTGCGCTTCAACGATTCCGCGGACGCCGAAGCGACGGAACTGGCAGGCATCCTCGCTTCCCAGAGCCCTGCGGATGCCACGGCGAGGATCACGGGCCTTGAGCCGGAGCACCCGTTGTTCAACGCCGTCGCCACCCTGGTGGAGGAGCGGCAGGCGGAGGTGGCGCGCACGCCCGCCTGACCCGGACCATCCGCGACGAACACGACGTACTGCACATAACAGGACGGCGCCGGCACTTCCGCAAGTGCCGGCGTCGTCCTGTGTGATCTCTCCCGCTTCGGGCGTCCTGGGCGTACCCACCGCTGCCGACGTCAAGACAGAGGGAAGCCACGGCGAGGCCGTCTCCTTTGAATACATCAAGCAGGTCAACCACGACATCCTGTACGTCATCAACCGCGACGTTGCGACCGGCGGGGACGCCTCGGCAGCCAACCCGCTGCTGGACAACGAGCTGGTGCAGTCCACCAACGCCGCCAAGGACAAACACGTTACGGACGACGTTCCCGAACTGTCCTGCCCCTGAAAAAGGTAATGGGCGTTGCCTCAAAAGGTGCAGGGGGTGAGAGAAGGTCCTAGACCTTGGCGGACCCCTTGGCTACGAACAGTGTCTCGGCCTGCTCCAGGGACATCCCGTTGGTTTCGGGCACCTTGTACATCACAAAGAAGAAGGAGGCCGCGGCGAACAGCGCGTACATGGCGTAAGTCAGCGGCAGGGAACTGGCGGCCATTACAGGGAAGCTCAGGGTGATGGCGAAGTTGGCCACCCACTGCGCCGCCGCGGCAAGGCCAAGGGCCCGGGCGCGGATCCGGGACGGGAAGATCTCACCGAGGAGCACCCACACCAGCGGGCCCCAGGAGGCGCCGAAGCTGACCACGAACACGTTCGCGGCCACCAGTGCCAGCGGGCCCCAAAAACCCGGAAGGGTGATGTCCTCGCCGCTGCCCGTCGCCGACGCAAAGGCCAGCGCCATGGCGCCCAGGGACACGGCCATGCCCACGGACCCGGCCAGCAGGATGGGCCGGCGCCCGATCCTGTCCACCAGCGCGATCGCAACCAGGGTCACCAGGATGTTCGTAACGGACGTTGCCACCGAGATGGTGAGGGAGTCCTTCTCCTGGAAACCCACGGCCTTCCACAGGGTGGTGGAGTAGTAGAAGATCACGTTGATGCCCACGAACTGCTGGAGCACGGACAGGACGATGCCCACCCAGACCACCGCCTGCAGGCCAAGGGTCTTTCCGCGCAACGAGCCCTTCTGGCCGGCCAGCCGGTCCTCCTCGATGGCTTCCCGGATTTCACGGATGTGCCGGTCCGTGTCCTCGGCCGGGGCGATCGAATCAAAGACTTTCCGCGCCTCGTCCTCCTTGCCCAGGAACACCAGGAACCGCGGGGATTCGGGCAGCGTGAAGGCCACCCAGCCGTACACTACTGCGGGCACGGCGGCGGCCAGGAACATCCACCGCCAGGCCTCAATCCCCAGCCAGAAGGCCTGGTCCGCGCCGCCGGCGCTGGTGGCCAGGAGCGCGTCGGACAGGAGCGCAGCGAAGATGCCGGTGGTGATCGCCAGCTGCTGCAACGAAGCCAGGCGGCCACGGACCTTGCGCGGCGAAATTTCCGAAATGTACGCCGGGGCGATGACGGAGGCGAGGCCGATACCCAGCCCACCCACGAGTCGCCAGAAGATCAGGTCCCACACGCTGAAGGCGAAACCGGTGCCGAGGGCGCTGACCAGGAACAGCAGCGCGCCGATTTTCATCGCCGGGATCCGGCCGTAACGGTCGGCCACCTTCCCTGCGAGGTAGGCACCTGCAGCGCAGCCGAGCAGCGCAATGGCCACGGCAAAGCCTGTCACTGCTTCCGACAGCGCGAATTCGTCCTTCATGGCGTCCACGGCGCCGTTCACCACGGACGAGTCGAAGCCGAAGAGGAATCCGCCCACCGCCCCCGCGAGGGCGAGCCAGATCACCCGCTGCGGTATCCGGCTTGTCGTCTGCTCCTGTGCGGTGGGCATGGTTCTCCCTGGGTTTGGGGTTTGGTGGAAGCGGTGCGGACGTCGTCGGCTGCGGTACCGGCCAGAGGGGCCGGCGCACTCGCGCCTAACAGTGTTCCATGCCACGGCGCCGCGATCCACTTGGGCGTGTCCCCGCCAAAGGAAGGACGACGACGGCGGGCCGCGCCGCCGTCGTCGTGGTGCCTACCGCTCCACGAGGATGCCGTCCGGATCGCACCAGACCATCGCCCCGGTACGGAAGGTCACGCCGTCGATCACCACGTCCACGTCCGTTTCGCCGGCGCCGGCCTTGGCGCTCTTCTTCGGGTTGCTGCCGAGGGCCTTCACGCCCAGGTCAAGGAGTGCGAGAGCCTCCCGGTCCCGGATGGCGCCATGGATGACGACGCCGGCCCAGCCGTTCGCCACGGCGCTTTCGGCGATCATGTCCCCCATCAGGGCGGTGCCGAGTGAGCCGCCGCCGTCCACCACCAGGACGCTGCCGTTGCCCGGCGTGGCCAGGACGGACTTCACGAGGGCGTTGTCCTGGAAGCAGTGGATGGTCCGCACCTTCCCGGAGAAGTGGGAGCGGCCGCCCAGGGACTGGAACTGCAACGAAACAGAGGCCAGTTCGTCGCCGCGCTCATCGTAGAGGTCGGCGGTGTTGATGGCGGTCAGGGACTGGTCTTCTGCTGCTGCCAATGGCTTCTCCTGCTCTTTGCGGCCCGGCCTCGGGTGTGAATCCCGGGGTGATGCTGCCCACGATAGTCTGAATTCCGAATCACGACGTCCAGGGGGAACAGCCATGACTTTGCCGAACACGCCTGTCCCGTCGGACCTTCCGCAGTCGTCGGCGGCGCTCGCCGAGCCCACGGAAAAGGTCACCGCACGCTGGGTGACCGGGCTGGTCCTGGTCAACGTCGGCATCAACGCTGCGTTCTTCGGCCCCATCAACGTCTTCATCGGCCAGCAGGCCATCAGCATCGATGCGCCCAGCAAGGAAGCCATCCTTTCGCTCGTCACAGCCTGCGGCGCGGCAGTCTCCCTGGTGGCCAATCCGTTCTTCGGCGCGCTCTCGGACCGGACCACCTCCCGCTTCGGGCGCCGCGCCCCCTGGGTACTCGCAGGGGCGGTCCTGGCAACCGCCGCCCTGCTGGCGATGTCCGTGTCGGGAGCCGTTGCGCTGATGGTGCTCTTCTGGTGCCTGGTCCAACTGGGCGCCAACGCCGCCTATGCGGCCATTACTGCGGCTGTGCCGGACCGTGTCCCGGTTGCCCAGCGCGGCGGAGTAGGCGGACTGGCTGCCATGGGCCAGACCCTGGGGATCCTTACCGGGGCGGTTTTCGGCGCTGTCGTGTCCGGCAACTTCATGGTGGGCTACTGGCTGTGCGCGGCGGCGCTGCTGCTGTCCGTCCTGCCGTACCTGTTCCACCGGAACGATCCTGCCCTGCCAACGTCGGAGCTACCGGCGTTTCGGCTGCGGTCCTTTCTCTCCGGCTTCTACATCAGCCCTGTGAAGTATCCGGACTTCGCGTGGGCGTGGTTGACCCGGTTCCTGGTAAACGTCGGCAACCAGCTGACCATCGTTTATCTGCTGTTTTTCCTGCGCGACATCATCGGCCACGGGGATCCGGCCGCCGGCGTGCTGGTCCTTACCGGCATCTACGCCGTCATGGTGATGGTCACTGCCGTCCTGGCGGGGCCCTGGAGCGACAGGGTGGGCCGGAGAAAGCCCTTTGTCATCGGGTCCTCCGCCACCATAGCCATGGCAGGCCTCATCATGGCGTTCTTCCCTGTCTGGCCGGGAGCGCTGGCCGGGGCCGCCGTCCTGGGCATCGGCTTTGGCGCCTACCTGGCTGTGGACTTCGCCTTGCTGACCCAGGTTCTGCCGTTCGCCGTCAGCCGGGGCAAGGACATGGGTGTGATCAACGTGGCCAACTCCCTCCCGCAGGTGGTGGCACCCGGGTTGGCCCTGCTGGCCGTGACCGAATGGGGAGGCTACGATGTCCTGTTCCTCCTCGCCGCTGTCATCGGGATGCTGGGAGCCGTTTTTGTGGTGATGATCAGGGGCGTGGACTGACCCGCCCTGACAGGAAAAGTAAGGCCGCTGACGAATCTCGTCACACTGCCGTGCCGTATAGTTGAACCGGACTGCAGGCGGAGTCGGGATGGGGGCGCTCCCGGCTGCCGACACACAGGATCACAACCCGGAATGCTGATGCCCGAGACCATTTCAGACCATCCGCCCATGGCCGCCAGGCCGTCCGCTCCACGCCAGCGGCTCCGCTATACCCGCATTTTGGAATCCGCCGCCTCCTTTGCGCGCAACGGGCTGGACTCCGTGGAACTGGCCGAAGTAGCAGCCAAAGCCGATGTCCCGCTGGGCACGCTCTACCGGTACTTTCCATCGCCCACGCACCTGATGCTTGCCCTCTACCGCCACCAGCTCGACGAGCTGCAGGCCGGTGCCCGCAACGCCTCCACCCGGTTCCGCGGCCGTGCCCTTGCCGGGTTGGTTATGGAGATCTTCCACATGCGGGTCATGCAGCCGGCCGTGGAGCAGTGCCTCAGCCGCGGCGTGTACCTGCCAGACCGCGACACCACTGCCCTGCTGCGCGAAATTGACGCCGTCGGCGAGAAGGTGGTGGGGGCAGCCGCCAATGACGAGGTGGCGGCACGGGTTCTGCTGCTGACAGTCACTGGTCTGGTCCAGTCCGTCCGCAACCGGCGGCTGTCCCTCTTCGAGGCTGAGGAAGACCTCAAAAAGGCCTGCGCCAGGCTTTCACCTGGAGCTGAGTCTCGCTTCACACTGCACCAGACTGCGTAATTGGCCTAGACCACTAAGCTAATAAATACGCCTTTATCCAGTGGCGTAAGTCACAAAAGCACGGGCAAAAGCGTTTTAGCGCGAACTTGCCGTGTCAAACCGTGCTTGCGTCCCTTTGCGGGCTGCCTACCATGTCAACCGGAGCAGCAGGGTGGAAACATCCCCGACGCTCCTGCGGACCCGCCACCCCTGGGTTTCCTGTTCGCAGCATTTTTTTATCACCCCGGGTCCGCCGGACCGGGGTCACGGTGCCGTGCGTGCACGGCGAGAACCAGGAGACAACGACGTGTCCATTGACGCAATCACCGCAGTTGACGATTCCGCAGCCACCGCCCTGACCGAGGAAGAGATCTTCGGCGCGCACCAGGGTGGCAAGCTCTCCGTCACCACCACGGCGCCGCTGTCCAACAAGCGGGACCTGTCCATTGCCTACACCCCCGGTGTGGCCGAGGTCAGCCGTGCCATCCACAAGCAGCCCGAACTGGCGCGCACCCTGACCTGGGCCGAGCGCCTGGTGGTCGTGGTCAGCGACGGCACCGCCGTCCTGGGCCTGGGGAACATCGGCGCCAGCGCCTCGCTGCCCGTGATGGAAGGCAAGTCCGCCCTCTTCAAGACCTTCGGCGACCTCGACTCCATTCCCCTGGTCCTCAACACCAGCGACGTTGACGAGATCGTGGAAACCCTCGTCCGGCTGCGCCCCAGCTTCGGCGCCGTCAACCTCGAGGACATCGCCGCGCCGCGCTGCTTCGAACTTGAGGAAAAGCTCATTGAGGCCCTGGACTGCCCGGTGATGCACGATGACCAGCACGGCACCGCCGTCGTGGCCCTCGCCGCCCTCACCAACGCCGCCAAGGTCACTGGACGCGCCTTGGACAGCCTGCGCGTGGTGGTTTCCGGTGCGGGCGCTGCCGGCATCGCCGTCGCCGAAATCCTGCTTGCCGCAGGCACCAGCGACGTGGTCCTGCTCGACTCGAAGGGCGTCATCAACAGCACCCGCGCCGACCTGGCCGGTGACAGCACCAGCAAGAAGGCGGATATCGCCGGACGCAGCAACCCCCGCCGCGTGACCGGCGGACCGGCCGAGGCCCTGGCGGGCGCCGACGTCTTCATCGGTGTTTCATCCTCCAAGCTGGAGGAGGCGCACCTGGCCCTGATGAACCAGGATGCCATCGTGTTCGCCCTCTCCAACCCGGACCCCGAGGTGCTGCCCGAGGTGGCCGTGAAGTACGCTGCCGTTGTTGCCACCGGCCGCAGCGACTTCCCCAACCAGATCAACAACGTGCTGGCCTTCCCCGGCATCTTCCGCGGTGCACTGGATGCCGGTGCCCGCCGCATCACCCCCGCCATGAAGCTCGCCGCGGCGCGGGCCATCGCCGAACTCGCGTCCGAGGACCTGTCCGCGGACTACATCGTCCCCAGCCCGCTGGATCCGCGGGTTGCCCCGGCAGTCACCGCCGCGGTCGCCGCGGCAGCGGAGGCGAAGTAAGTCCCCTTCCGCCCGGGACAACAAGGACGGCGGCGCCTCCTTGCGCAAGGAAAGCGCCGCCGTCGGGGGTTAAGCAGGAAATACACTGGAGTCCATGACTTCCGAGACCGTGGTGACCATCCTGTGCGGCCTGGCGATAGCGGTAGGGGTGGCCGGCACCGTTATCCCCGTCCTGCCCGGCAGCATCCTGATCGGTGCCAGCCTCCTGGCCTGGGCCATCTGGGGCGGTGCCGGGGCGGCGGGCTGGGTGGTTTTTGCGGTGGCCATGCTGTTCGTGGCCGCGGGGATGGCCGCCAGCGCGGTCCTGACCGGCAGGAAGCTGAAGCAGCACGCCATTCCCAGCCGCAGCATTGCGGCCGCCCTCGTGGCCGGCGTGGTGGGCATGTTTCTCATCCCGGTGGTGGGACTCTTCGTCGGGTTCGCGGCCGGCCTGCTGCTCAGCGAGTTCCTCCGGACCCGCACCATCGGCAGGGCCGCCACCTCCAGCTGGGCGGCGCTCAAGGCCACCGGGCTGGGCATGCTCGCCGAATTCGGGCTCGCCTGCCTTGCCGCCAGCACCTGGGTCATCGGCGTGTGGATCGCGGCCATCAGCGGCTGAACCGGTTGCACCACGGCGGAACCCGGGCGTAGAACAAGGGGCATGACTGAGCCTGAGACAGCACGGGAACACATTGCGGCCTGGATGGAGAACTACCAGGCCGCGTGGAGCAGCAACCGGCCGGAGGACATCCGGGCCCTCTTCACGCCCGACGCGCGGTATGAAACACGCCCCGGCGATCCCAACGCCTGGCTGGGCCAGGACGGCATCGTCGAAGGCTGGCTCGCGGCCCGCGACGAACCCGCCGACTGGACCTTCAGCTGGAAGCTGCTGGGGGCCGACGGCGATACCGCCTTTGTGCAGGGCCTCACCACCTATGCCAACGACCAGCCCACCTACGACAATCTGTGGGTGGTGCGCTTCGATTCCTCCGGCCGCGCCAACTCTTTCACCGAATGGTTCATGGAGCGGGAATAACCGCTAAAGGCCAAGACCTCCGAGTTTGTCGCCAAGGCCGCCGGGAAGTTTACCCAGCAAGTCAGAGCTGAACTACTAAGGGTGCTTACCACTTTTGCTGAAAACAGCTGATCGGACAAGGGGTCAGCCAGCCCGGGCGTCCCGGTTAGCATGGAAAGATGACCGCCGGGGACACTGCACCGATCTACTGGGACAGCCGGGACCTCACTCCCTTCGGCCACCCGCTGGTCCGCACGCCGGTTCATGACCTCGCCGGCGGAGTAGGCGGCCTGCTCTACGGCGTCCTGGGCGGACGGAACCCCGCGCTGCTGGCCATCGACGGCGACGTCCCGCGCCTGAAACTCCTCCTGCCCAAGCCTGCCAGGGCCGTCCACGAAGCTGTCTTCAGCAGCCGGGAACCTGACCGGCTGATCACCCTGGCCCGTGCCCACCCCGGCTGGGCGGGGCTCTGCTACCTGATGGCGGGACTGCTCTCATACCAGCATGGCGGCTACCTGCGCGCCTCGGAACTCCTGCAGCGCGGCCTGACCACCCGCAACGGGGACGACGCGAACCGCTACTCGTCCACGTACCTCACCAGAGTTGTCACCCGGATCGAAGTCGCCGAACGGGTTGAGGTGCCGGTCCTCTTCAGCGAGGAATCGGTATTCCTGGCACTGTCCCATGCCCTGCGCGAAACCGGCCGGACAGAAGCTGCGCTGGACGCGCTGACCGGATTGCCGCCGTCGCTTCCCATGGCGCTGGCACGATGCTCGCTTGCCTTGACGCTGGGCCGCAGCCGGACCGTGATCGATTGGACCGACGGCCTCCTGAACGCGGACGATCTGTCCGCGGCGCTGCTGCTGGTCAGGGCGCGTGCCCTTCGGCGTGAAGGGCGGTACGAGGCCGCGCACCAGGCCATCGGCGAGGTGTTGCGCCGCCGCAAGACGCACCTGGCGCTGCGGAACGATGCCTTGACTGACCGGGCGCTGCTGCTGCTTGAATCCAGCCGGCGGTCACTGAACCCGCGTGACTGGGGAAGGCGCCGGCCGGATCCCGAGCCCCAGCGCGAGATCGCCGCGCCCATCCCGATCCGCAAGGACGAGGAGATGCGCCGGATCTGGGAACAGGACTGGAAGAAGCTCAGTGACGACTAGCGGGTTGGTGCCAGCAGCGGCAGCAGCTGTTCGCCGAGCAGCACAACGCCCAGCAGCACCATAACGACGCCGCTCGCCAGCGTGACGGCACGGGCAGCCCCTGGCCGGCGCTGCAGCAGGGTGCGCGAGAGCAGCGCCACCGCCGTATATACCAGGCCCGCCAGGGCCACGAACGTCAACCCGAGCAGTCCCGACTGTACCGGCACGGGCAGGGGCGCATCGGCGCTCACGAACTGAGGGATCAGCGCCACGTAGAACAGGAGTCCCTTGGGGTTGATGCCGCTGGTACCCATGCCTTGCAGGAAGGTGCGCAGCTGGCTGGCGGAAGGATGTCCGACGGCGGCTGCCGCACTAAAGGAAGCGCCGCTCCACGAGCGGAGGGTGCTGATGCCCAGCCACATCAGGTAGCCAGCGCCGGCAAGGGTTATCGGGCCCAGGACCCCGGGCATCCCGGCGAGTACGGCAGCGAGCCCGGCTACCAGCAGGGCGGTGTGCAGTACATAGCCGCCGCATAGCCCGGCCACCGCCGGTACAAAGCTGCGCTGCCGCAGGCCGGCCGTAATGGAATAGGCCCAGTCCACTCCGGGCGTGCAGGCCAGGGCGGCGGCCACCAGTATGAAAGCCAGGAACAGCTCCGGATCCACGAATCCTCCAGTCATTGGATGTAACGTGAGGAAGCCTAGGGATTTTGCGCCCGGAAGTGCTGTCCGATTTTCGCCCGCCACGCAGCAGGAGCAGTAGCATTCTTGCGTGATTGATGCGATTGACAGAAGTATTTTGCGCCTGCTCAAAGAAGACGGCAGAATCACTGCCACGGCGCTCGCCGGGAAGGTGGGATTGACAGTGGCGCCGTGCCACCGCCGCTTGCGTGACCTGGAAAAGTCAGGGGTGATCCGCGGTTACAGGGCGGACGTCGACCCGGCCGCCGTGGGTCTCGGCTTCGAAGCGATCGTCTTCGTCACGCTTCGCCAGGTTGACCGGCCCACTATGGAGATCTTCGAGAACCGGGTGTCGGACCACCCAAACATCGTGGAGGCGCAGCGGCTGTTCGGTTCGCCGGACTACCTGTTGAAGGTCATCGCGGAGGACCTGCCGTCCTACCAGCGGTTTTACGACTCAGAGCTGACGTCCCTGCCCGGCGTGGAACGCCTGACCTCCACGCTGGTGATGAAGAACCTGAAGGCCAATGCCGGACCGCCGGTGTAGTTGGCGGGGATGGCGGCCTTCCGTCAGTCCGCAAGCAGCCCGGTGGTGCGGTAGGGAATGACCTCCCGGAGGAACATGCTGGTTGAGGTGCGGACGATGCCGGGGCACAACCTGATCTCCTCCGAAACCCGGTAGAGATCGTCGGGACTGGTGGCCACCACCCGGATCAGCAGGTCGGTATCGCCCGCCGGCGCATGGCACTCCAGGACCTCAGGGATTTCCCGCAAGGCCGCGATGGCGTCGTTGAGGTGGCTCTGGTCAAGCTCGGCGCTCACAGAAGCCGCTACACCGCGTCCCAGCGCCGCCGGCAGCACGCGGCTGCTGTTGGCGCGGAGGGCGCCGGAGGACGCCATCCGTTCCAGCCGGGACTGGACGGTGCCGCGGGCCAGGCCGAGCCGCTGGGCCAGCACCATGATAGGCACCCGGGGATCTTCGTCCAGTGCCCGGAGGATCCGCTTGTCCGTTGTGTCCAGTTCCAGCAAAGTGATCAGTTCCTCCCTTTCCGCCCGCAACGCATTAGTCATTTTGACCAGTTGAAGCCGCGGCGGTTGCACCAACTGTAGGGCGGCTGCTGAAATGTTGGCAACAGGGCAAAGGCTACCGCCAAAGTCCACCGGCTATTGGCTTACCGGCACACCACCCGGGCGCTGCAGACCGCCTCCCGCAAGGAGGTTGCCGCTGATTGACTCTTGTTCACGCATTGTCATTCCGCATCCTTCACGGCAAGAGCCCCTGAGCCACCGATCACCGGATTTCCGGACCATCGGTAGCTGAGGGGCTCTTGTGCTGTTCCGCTTAGGCTAGAGCCATGACTTCCGCCGGCCGCTTCGCCCCCAGCCCTTCCGGCGAGCTCCATGTCGGCAACCTGCGGACCGCCATCCTGGCGTGGCTGTTTGCCAAGTCCAGCGGGCGCCGGTTCCTGCTCCGGGTGGAGGACCTGGACCGGGCACGGGCGGGTGCGGAAGCCTTGCAGCTGCGGGATCTGGCGGCCATCGGCGTGACTTGGGACGGGGATGCGGTGCGGCAGACTGCCCGCGGCAGGCTCTACGAGGACGCCATCGGGCGCCTGCAGCGGGCAGGCCTGACGTACGAGTGCTACTGCACGCGACGGGAGATCCAGGAGGCGCCGTCCGCACCGCATGCTCCGCAGGGTGCGTATCCAGGGACCTGCCGGAACCTCGATGCTGCCGAGCTGGAATTCAAGCGGTCCACCCGGCCGGCGGCCGTCCGGTTGCGGGCAGGCGTCCAGGAGTACACCGTCCGGGATGTGCTGCACGGAGCATATACGGGCGTGGTTGACGACTTCGTGCTCCGCCGCAACGACGGTGTCACCGCCTACAACCTTGCGGTGGTGGTCGACGATGCGGCCCAGGGGATTGACCAGGTGGTCCGTGGTGATGATCTCCTGCCGTCCACGCCGCGGCAGGCTTACCTTGCGTCGCTTTTGAATATCCCTCTCCCGGAATACGCGCACGTTCCGCTCGTGGTCAATGACGACGGCGCGCGGCTGGCGAAGCGCGACGGCGCCGTCACGCTGGCCGACTTGGCGGAAACGGGGGTGTCCGTGCAGGACGTGCGGAACCGGCTCCTGATGTCACTCGGGCTGGCGCCCGGAACCCTTGAGCAGGCCCTTGCCTCCTTTGATCCTGCCCGGCTGCCGAAGAAACCATGGGTGTGGGCAGCCTGAGGGCGACTAGGTTGGGTGCGGAGCCCCTTCCGCCGCCAGCTTCCGCAAGGCGGTGTGCAGGCGTTCGCTGCCCCTGCCTTTGAAGTACACCCACCACATCCCGAACGCCAGAGCCGTTCCGTCGAAGCCAACCAGGGCCGCGTCGACGCTCCAGCCGTGGTTGGCAACGATTGCCCGGAGGGTCCCGATGGCGCCGATCAGGCACTCACCCCGGGCGATGATGGCCAGCAGTCCGTAGCGCTCGGCGATCCAGCCCAGCTGCACCATTGCCGGTACCTCGCCATACCGCAGGCAGGTGTCCCGCCGGGCGGGGTCCTGCCGTGAGGCCCTGATCCACTGCGTCACCAGGGCCAGCCACATCAGTACGTAGCCGGCCACGATCACCCAGTCGTCCGTGTCATAGGCGCCGGCGAACCAGGTGAAGTTGATTTAGGCCCAGATCGCGGCAAACATAACAAACGCGAAGCCCAGCAGCCCTGGCACCAGGTGGGTATCGGTGATCTCGTGGGCAAACTGGCTGCCGGCCACGCCAAAGGCAATGACGAAGGTCAGGTCGAAAAAGAGTTCCAGCGGCGAGGCAGTCCGGTGCTTCTCCTGCGGATCAGGCCGCCCATGCGCGGCCCTGTTTATACGCGTCCCAGTGCATCGATGTCCTCGAGGAACTCCTGGTGCACTTCGGCGCTGACGGTGGTCCGTGTTTCGGCGATGGCGTCCAGGTAGTCCTGGGTGGACGGGCCCTTCCGGACCGCCTCCCGTACAGAAGGCCGCGCTCCGGAGGCCAGCCCGCCGTCGTCGTACACTGCCTTCTCCAGTGCCCGCTGGGAGGCGCTGCGGGCGGCGTATTCGATATCGGCAGGGGAGAAGCCCTCGGTGCGTTCCACGAGGAGCTCCACGTCAACGTCATCCACCACCGGCGCCGGGATGAAGCGCTGCCACATCGCCTCGCGGGCCTGCCGGTCCGGCAGGCCGATAGGGATGACGTAGTCGAACCGGCCGTGCCGCAGGAATGCCGAGTCCAGGGCGCGGATGAAGTTGGTGGCGCACACGAGCAGCCGGCCGGGCTGTTCGCGGAACGCGGGGATGATCTTGAGGAGTTCGTTGGTGACGCCCTGCAGCGGGGACGGCGGGTCCCCGGCCCGCTGGGAGGCAATCTCCTCCACCTCGTCGATGAACACCACGGCGTGCTCCAGCTCGGAAATTTCCAGGAAGGTTTCGCGCAGCGCGCCGGCCAAACCCTGGGGGTCGGCGGCGAGGCGGGACGGGAAGACTTCCACGAAGGGCCATTCCAGGCGGGAGGCGATGGCTTTGGCGAAGGTGGTTTTGCCGGTGCCGGGCGGGCCGAAGAGGACGACGGCACGCGGCGGCACCACGCCGAACTCGTCGGCGAGGTCGCCCTCGGCGAGGGGGAGCACCAGGCGGCGTTCCAGCAGTTCCTTTTCGCGGCGCATGCCGGCGACGTTTTCCCAAAGATCGCGGGCCAGGACGCGGCCGCCCAGCTGGCCGAGCGCGCCGAGTTCCTGCCGCTGGACGGGGATGGTTCGTTCAAAGTAGCGCAGGTTCTTCTTCAGGGCGAAGCCGCGGCCCAGGAACGCCTCGACGCGGGTTTCCGATTCCGGCATGAGCGCTGAGAGCTTGTTGAGGCCGTGCGGGGCCATCCGGTTTTCGACGGCGGCGAGCAGTGAGGTGCCGATCCCGCGGCCGCGGTATTCGGGGAGGGTGGCCAGGAAGACGATCCAACCCTGGTCATGGGCCGCGCGTCCGACGGCGGCGCCCACCACCTGCTCGCCCTGCACAGCCACCACGGCATGGTCCTTCTCGCATGAGGCGAGCACCTCGGACAGGGCGTAGACCGGTTCCACGTTATTCGCCTTGAGGGTCTCCCACAGGTGCAGGATCCCGTCCAGGTCCGCCGAGTGGAAATCCCTGATCCGCCAGTTGGTCATGCTGTTCCTCCCGAGGTGGTTCGTCCTTGAACTGCACTGCGAGCATAAGCGATGGGCGCTGCGAGGCAGGTTGCGGGGCCGTTGCGTGACCTCCGCTTGGACGGGCCGGTTAGGTAGCAGGAGGCGTTGAGTGTCCCCTCCCCGAGGAGTAGCGTGACATCCACCTCACCCGCACCCCATTCAGGAGCAACCATGCCACACCTGGGACGCCGGCTAGGAGCCATGACGGCTGCGCTGGCGATGAGCGTGACCACCGGGGCACTCATGAGCCCGGCCTCCGCCCACCAGAAACACTGGGCGGACAACCTCGAGAAGACCCCGACGGCAACGGGTTACGGCGGTGCCGTCAGCACTGTGGACCTGGACGCCTCCGCCGCCGCCATCGAAATCCTCCGCAGGGGCGGCAACGCTGTTGATGCCGCTGTGGCGGCTGCAGCCACCCTTGGCGTCACCGAACCGTACAGTGCCGGCATTGGCGGCGGCGGGTACTTCGTGTACTACGACGCGAAGCGGGAAAAGGTCTACACGCTTGACGGCCGCGAGACCGCACCTGCTGCGATGCCAAGGGACGCCTTCATCAAGCCCGGTACCAACGAAGCCTATGAATTCAAGAAGCAGGCAACCAGCGGCATGTCGGTAGGTGTGCCCGGCACTCCCGCCACATGGGAAAGAGCCTTGGAACGCTGGGGCAAGAAGGACCTGGCGAAAGTGCTGGAGCCGGCGATCGAGGTAGCCGAAAAAGGCTTCGTGGTGGATGAGACGTTCCGTTTGCAGACGCTCGAGAACAGGGAGCGGTTCCTGCCCTTCGAGGCAACCCGGCAGCTCTTCCTGCCCGGTCCGGGCAACGATGCACCTGCCGTGGGCTCGGTCTTCAAGAATAAGGACCTGGCTGAAACGTACCGGCTCCTGGCCCGGGAGGGCATGGACGAGTTTTACGACGAAGGGCTGGCAAAAGAGATCGCAACCACGGTGCGGAAGGCGCCGTCTTCTACAGATCCGAACGTCCCGGTTCCGGGACCGGCGGGGGTCATGACGGAGGAGGACCTGGATGACTATGAGGTCCTGGACCAGGACCCGACCCACGTGAACTACCGCGGCTACGACGTTTACGGCATGGCACCCTCGAGCAGCGGCGGCACGACTGTGGGCGAGGCGCTGAACATCCTTGAGACGTTCGATCTGCCCGCGCTCAAAGCCGACAAGTCCAAGGTGCTGCACCACTACCTCGAGGCCACGGCCCTCGCTTTCGCCGACCGCGGCAAATATGTGGGCGACCCCGCTTTCGTGAGGGTCCCCACCAAGGCACTCCTCGACCCGGTCTTCGGCAAGGAGCGGGCCTGCGAAATCAATCCACTGCAGGCGGCAACCAAGCCAGTGCCGGCAGGGGACGTCACGAATTACGACGGCGTCTGCCCGGTGAAGCCTGCAGCGCTCAGTGATGCTTCGGACACCGAGAACATCAACACCACCAACCTCACCGTGTCCGATAAGTGGGGCAACGTGGTGGAGTACACCCTCACCATTGAGCAGACGGGCGGCTCCGGCATCACCGTTCCGGGGCGCGGATTTATCCTGAACAACGAGCTGACAGACTTCTCGCCCGTGTACAACCCAACGGACCCCAACCGGATTGAGCCCGGCAAGCGGCCGCGTTCGTCGATGTCGCCCACCATCGTGCTCAAGGACGGCGAGCCGTTCCTGGCACTGGGTTCCCCGGGTGGTTCAACCATCATCACCACCGTCCTGCAGACGCTGATCAACCGGATTGACCTGGGAATGAATATCCAGGACGCGCTGGCTGCCCCGCGCGCCACCCAGCGGAACACCGCCAACGTCACCGCAGAACAGGCCTTCATTGATGCGCCCTACGGGCAGGCCCTAAAGTCGCAATACGGCCACACCTACGCCGCCGCCGGGCAGCCCGGTACATCCGCGGCCGAGATCGGTGCCGCCACCGCTATCGAGTTCCTACCGGATGGCCGGACGGTTGCCGCGGCCGAGCCCGTCCGGCGCGGCGGCGGTTCGGCCCTGGTGGTCAAACCGTCACGGTAGCCCCTAAAGCCGGGAACCTAAACCCCGACGGCGGCACCCGGGTTCCGGGAACCCGGGTGCCGCCGTCGGACGTTTGGAACCGCTACTTCTTGAAGGTTTCAGCCGGCGGGTTGGCGATCACGGGAGCCGTGCCGGTGAAGCCCTTGCGGGTCTCGGCGATCTCGTGGATGCGCTTGCGGCAGGCGTACCAGCCGAACACCATCAGGATGGACGCGACGGCCGTCACCAGCATGGTCAGCGGCGAATCGATGAAGACCATCACCAGGACGCCGATGAGGAACAGCAGCGAGAGGTACCCGGTGTAGGGGGCGCCGAACATCCTGAACGAGGGGCGCTTGACCCAGCCCTTGTCCGCCCAGCGCTTGAGCTGCAGCTGGCACAGGACGATGGTGGCCCAGGTCATGACGATGCCCACGGACGCGACGTTGAGGACGATCTCGAAGGCCTCGGCCGGGACCAGGTAGTTCAGCGGGACGCCCAGCAGGGAAACGCCGGCGGTGATGGCGATGCCGCCGTAGGGCACACCGGCCTTGTTCATCCGGGAGGCGAACTGCGGGGCGGAGCCGTTCACAGCCATCGAGCGCAGGATGCGGCCGGTGGAGTAGAGGCCGGCGTTCAGCGAGGACAGGGCGGCGGTGAGGACCACGAGGTTCATGATGACGTCCACGCCCTGGATACCGATGGAACCGAAGAAGGTCACGAACGGGCTGACGCCTGCCTGGTAGGAGGTGTAGGGCAGGAGCAGTGCCAGCAGGATGACGGAACCGACGTAGAACACGGCGATCCGGAAGACCACGGAGTTGATGGCCTTGGGCATGATCTTTTCCGGGTTCTCGGTTTCACCGGCCGCGGTGCCCACCAGTTCGATGGACGCGTAGGCGAACAGGACGCCCTGCATGAGGATGATCATGGGCAGCAGGCCGTTGGGGAAGATGCCGCCGTTGTCCGTGATGAGGCTGAAGCCCACTTCCTGGCCGGCAACGGGGGTGCCGAAGATGACGAAGTAGGTGCCGACGATGAGGAAGGCGACCAGGGCTGCGACCTTGATGAGCGCGAACCAGAATTCCATCTCGCCGAAGACCTTCACCGAGACGAGGTTCAGGGCGAGGACCACCACGAGGGCGATCAGTGCCCATGCCCATTGCGGAATTGCGCCGATCCAGGGGACGTAGTTGCCGAAGAAGTTCATGTAGAGGGCCGCCGCGGTGATGTCCACGATGGTGGTGGTGGCCCAGTTGATCCAGTAGAACCAGCCGGAAACGAACGCGGCCTTCTCACCGAAGAATTCGCGGGCGTAGGACACGAACGAGCCGGACGACGGGCGGTGCAGCACCAGTTCGCCCAGCGCCCGCAGGATCAGGAACGCGAAGAAACCGCACACAGCATAGGCGAGGACCAGCGACGGGCCCGCGGCGTTCAGGCGTCCGCCGGCGCCGAGGAACAGGCCGGTGCCGATGGCGCCGCCGATGGCGATCATCTGGATTTGCCGGGGCTTCAGGTTCTTGTGGTAACCCTTGTCCTCCGCGTGCAGGGCCTGCTCGGTGGCGTGCGCCTGCGGGGGAACAGTGTGGTCTGTGATGGGGGGATTCGACATGGGGGTCCTTTTGGCTACTTGCTGAGGTTCGCGAGGCGTTCCGGGCTGAGGAGTTCCTGGAGCTGGGCGGCGGTGAGGAGCCCGTGCTCGAGGACGAGTTCGGCCACGCCCTTGCCGGTGGCCAGGGCTTCCTGGGCGATGGCGGTTGCGGTGGCGTAGCCCAGGTGGGGATTCAGGGCTGTGACCAGGCCGATGGACTGCTCCACGGTGAGGCGGAGGTGTTCAGTGTTGGCGGTGATGCCGCGGATGCAGCGGGCCGTAAGGGTACGGCAGGCTGCTTCCAGGTGGGAGATGCTCTTGTGGAGGCTGTGGACAATGACGGGTTCGAAGGCGTTGAGCTGGAGCTGGCCGGCTTCCGCGGCCATGGTGATGGTGACGTCATTGCCGATGACTTCGTAGGCCACCTGGGAGACCACTTCCGGGATCACCGGGTTGATCTTGCCGGGCATGATGGACGAGCCGGACTGGACGGCCGGCAGGTTGATCTCGCCCAGGCCGGCGCGGGGGCCGGATGAAAGCAGGCGGAGGTCGTTGCAGATCTTGGACAGCTTGACGGCCACGCGCTTGAGCACTCCGGAGAGGTGCACGAACGCGCCCACGTCCTGGGTTGCCTCGATGAGGTCGACGGCGGTGACCAGCGGCAGGCCGGTGATCCCGGCCAGGTGCCGGCAGGCTGCCTCGGCGTAGCCGGCGGGTGCGTTCAGGCCGGTGCCGATGGCGGTGGCGCCAAGGTTGATCTCGTGGATCAGCAGTTCGGCTTCGGCCAGGCGCAGCCGGTCCTCGCCGATGGTCACCGCGTAGGTGCCGAATTCCTGGCCCAGGGTCATGGGTACGGCGTCCTGGAGCTGCGTACGGCCCATCTTCACCACGGTGCGGAACTCAAGTGCCTTTTCCGCGCAGGCTTCTTCGAGTTCGGCCAGGGCGTCCAGCAGTTCCCGGGCGGCGAAGATGGTGCCCAGCTTCACGGCGGTGGGGTAGACGTCGTTGGTGGACTGGCTGAGGTTGACGTGGTCGTTGGGGTGCAGCCGGGCGTAGTCGCCCTTGGGGTGGCCCAGGATTTCCAGGGCACGGTTGGCGATGACCTCGTTGGCGTTCATGTTCGACGATGTTCCGGCGCCGCCCTGGATGACGTCCACCACGAACTGGTCTGCAAGCCGGCCGTCCAGGATGTCCTGGCAGGCCTGCCCGATGGCATCCGCCCGCTCGGCGTCGAGGAGCCCGAGCTCGCGGTTGGTCCTCGCTGCAGCGAGCTTCACCGCGGCAAGGCCGCGGACCAGGTGCATGTTGGAGGAGAGCTTCTGGCCGGTGATGGGGAAGTTTTCCACGGCGCGCAGGGTGTGCACGCCCCAGTAGGCGTCGGCGGGGACGTCGCGGTCGCCGAGCAGGTCGTGCTCGGACCGGACGTCTGCCGCGGTTTCGGTGATTGTCATGGGGTCCTTACGGGGCTTCGTTGACGGGTCTGGACAGTTCTATGTCAGGAAGTCGGTGGCCTGGAGCAGGCCCACCTGGTGGCCGCCGCCCAGCACGGGAGCGGTGGCGATGGGGGCGAGTTCGGCCGCGTCCACGCCGAGCGATTCCAGCAGGCGTACCGTGGCGGGCATCCGGGCGCGGTCGCCGCCGTCGGAAATCTTCACGGCCACGGCACTGCCGTCGGCGAGGCCCACCAGCTGGACGCCTTCGAAGCCGTCTTTGGCCACTGCACCCGGGAGCAGGCGCATGAGCGCGGTGACGTCGCGCCCTTCCCCGGCCACCATGTCCGGGTGCTGCTGCATGGCGAGCCCGACGGTGGCTTCCGCACTGCTTATATTCAGGGCAGCGCCGTCGTCATCCTTTCCAAGGGCGGCGGCCCGGGCGATGCGGGCGAAGGCGCGGGCCATGCCGTGCAGGGTCAGGGCGAAGAGCGGGGTGCCGCAGCCGTCGGTGCTGACGGCGGCCACTTCCTCGCCTGTCAGTTCGGTGACGGTGCGCCGCACAAGCTGCTGCAGCGGGTGGTCCGGGTGGAGGTAGCCCTCCACGGGCCAGCCGTTGATAACGCAGGTGGCGGCCATGGCGGCGTGCTTGCCGGAGCAGTTCTGGGTGAGCTGGGTGGCGCTGCCGCCGCCGCGGAGCCATTCTTCGCGCTCGCCGGCCCCGTAGGGGAGGTCGGTGCTGTTTTCGAAGGCGCTGACGCTGAGGCCGTGCAGCTCGAGGATCCGCAGGGCGCCGTCGCGGTGTTGTGCCGCTCCTGAATGGCTGGCGGCGGCCAGGGCGAGGAGGTCTGCCGGAATGTCCAGCCCGGCGCGGACCATGGCCACAGCCTGGAGTGGCTTGAGCGAGGACCGCGGGTAGAAGGGGGTGTCCGGGTCACCCGCCGCAGCTTGCGTTGTCCCGTCCGCAGCGAGGGCGACGGCCGAGCCGTAGTGGACGCTCTCCACCAGTCCGTCGCGGACGGCGGCAACCAGGGGAGCGTGCTGCGGGAGGCTTTGGAGCGCCGGGGCAGCGCTCCGGGCAGCGGAAAACACAGGGGAGGGCATGGGGTCCTAGGGGTGGGTTGCGTGCTTAGTTGTTGAGGATGGAGTCGAGTGCCTGGCCCACGGCGTCCAGGTGGGAGGCCATGGCGGCGCGGGCGTCCTCTGCGGAGCCCGCTTCGATGGCGGTGAGGATCCGCTGGTGTTCGATATCCGAGGCATGCTGGCGGTCAGCCACCATGTTCAGGGTTTCCGACTGGTGGGCGAGGGCGCCGCGGATATCCGCTACTACGCTGGCGAACACCTTGTTGCCGCTGGCGCGGGCAATTGCCGCATGAAAGCTGGAGTCCAGTGAGACCCAGGACTCCGGATCAGTCTCAGTGGCCATGGCGGCCACGAGGTCGCGGAGATTCTCGAGTTCCTCGTCCGTCCTGCGTTCGGCAGCCAGGCCTGCCGCCGGAATCTCGATGTGCGGGCGGGCCTCGGTAAGGTCCCGTGCCGAGTACTGGCCGAGGGTGAGATCGTTGGCCACCTTGTTGGCGACCACGAAAGTGCCTTTGCCGGTCTTGGTTTGTGTCAGTCCCAACGCCGTGCAGGAGCGCAGCGCTTCACGGATGACGGAACGGCTCACCCCGTACTGCTGCGCCAGGGTGGCCTCGGAGCTGAGCTTGGTGCCCACTGGAACCTGGCCGGATTCGATGTCGCCGCGGATGGCGTTGAATACCGCCTCCGCAGCGCTGAGCCGCGCGAGGGGGACTACAGGCTGTCCTGCTGTCCGGCTGTCTGACAGGTTCACGCTTTAAATATGGCACCGGTCACAGGGTATGTCAACGCGGGAGTCAGCTTACGCGTGCACGGTCCTCGATGGAGCGGAGGATGCCGAAGAGCTTCACCACCTGCTCATCACCGAAAAGGAGGTCTGGCCCGGAAGGAGCGAGCTCGCTGTAGGGGGAATCGAAGAGGGCGGCGGGGGCGACCTTTCCGTTTTCCACCAGGTGGTTCGTGAGCAGTTGCAGGAAGTCGAGCTGCTGGGCTGTCAGCGTGGTTCCGGCGACAAACTCGGCCAGGGCTTCCTCAACCGCTTCGCGGTCCAGGCCCACCAATGAGCGGACATACAGCCCCAGGCCTTCGGCCGCTGCCCGGTCCAGGTCTTCCCGCGAACCAAGGCCGCTTTCCAACAGGATCCGTTCCAGCTCGGAGAGGTCCATGGGGGTGAGCTGCCTGTTCCGCCGCAGGCGCTGGATGGCGGCGTGATCCTGGTGATCGGCGAGATACAGGCGGATTTTCTCGCGGTAACGGGCAAGGTCGATGTAGCCGTTGGCCGCCCCGGAAAGTTCGATCTCTTCAAGCTCGCCGAGTTCGTCCAGGAAGTTTGTGTACACAACGTTCCGCTTGCGCTTCTCAATCAGGTGCACAAGTTCGCGCAGCCGCAGCCTGATGTCTTCCAGCCATTCGGCTGAAACTGACTCCCACTCGGCGTCGTCCAGGATGGCCTCGACCAGCTGCAGCTGTGCCGCGATGGCGGGAACGTTCGGCTGGTCCTGAAGGGCGGCAGCTACAGCCTGCACTTTCTTGCGGAACGGATCCAGGGGCTTACCCTGCAGGGCGGCAAGCTCGGTTTGCAGGAGAAGGTAGTCAAAGCGCTTGGCCTCCTCCGTGTCGGGCAGCGCGCCGATAGGGGCCAGCCGGGCAACTTCAGTCTCCAGTGCATCAAAGTCCTCGGCGCCCAAAGACTCCCAGGCGGTTGGTTCGGCGAACCTGTCCACCCACCTGCGGGCGGGCTTGACCAGGAAGTTCTCCACCGGCAGCCTGCCCACAATGTGCTTCAACGACTCCCTCAGCTCAACAACGAAGGGGGTGCTGGAATCCCAGGCGAGGTCCGCCGTCGTTCGCAGCAGGCGGACTCGCGTGGCGAAGGTGCTCTCCGCGAGGGACTTGCCCAGGGACCCTTCATTGCCGGGCATGCCGGCGTTGAAGTACTCGGCATTGCGGCAGAGATCGAAAATGAAGAAGTCCTTCTTGTCCTCACCCGGGCCGAAGAGGTCGGGGCAGAGGCGCGTGCCGCGGCCCACCATCTGCCAGAACTTGGTTTTGGACCGGACCATTTTGAAGAAGACCAGATTCACCGCTTCAGGGACGTCTATGCCTGTGTCCAGCATGTCCACTGAGATGGCGATGTGCGGGTTGCTGTCCGGGCGCGAGAATTCGTCAATGAGGGCCTGTGCATAGTTGACCTGGTACGTCACCACGCGGGCAAAATGCCCTTTGAAGTGCGGATAGTTCTTGTCGAAGCGCTCAGCGATGAAGTCTGCGTGCCGGTTGTTCTTGGCGAAGATGATGGTCTTGCCCAGCCGGTCGCCGCCCGCCACCTTGTGGCCGTGCGTCATCAGCACCTCGAGTGCCTTATCCACGGTGTCGGTGTTGAAGAGCCAGGAATTGACGACGGCAGGATCGACCGATTCGGGGATCTCGCCATCTTCGTTCCAGTCGAGCTCGTCCCATTGCTCCTTCTCGTGCTCGGGCAGGTCGTCATACGCGATGCCCTCGTACGGGAATTTCAGCGGCACCGGCACCACGCGTGGCGGGACCAGGTAGCCGGCCTCGATGGCTTCGTTGAGCTCGTAGGCGAACGTGGGGACGTTGTCCTCGATGCCGAACAGGTTGTAGGTGTTGCGGTCAACCTCCGACTGGGGCGTGGCGGTGAGGCCAATCAGCAGCGAGTCGAAGTAGTCGAAGATCGCCTTGTACTTCTGGTAGATGGAGCGGTGGGCTTCATCGACGATGATGAGGTCGTAGTGGCCGATCCCGAACCGGCGCTGGCCCAGCTTCCCCTCGGTCTGGTTGATGAGGTTCATCATGGTGGGGTATGTGGCCACGTGGATGCGGCTGTCCGCGTCCTCACCGGAGCCCAGAATGACGGGGCCGGAACCGGGCAGGTGGGTTTTGAAGGCGTTGGCAGCCTGCTTCACCAGGGCCACACGGTCGGCCAGGAACAGCACGCGCTTGGCCCAGTTGGCTTCCTGGAGCAGTTTGGTGAGCGCGACGACGGTGCGCGTCTTGCCCGTGCCGGTCGCCATGACCACGAGGGCCTTGCGTTCGTGGTCGTTCTCATAGGCCTGGGTGACGGCTCGGATGGCGTTGTGCTGGTATGGCCGCTCAACGATGCCGTCATCGATCTGCTGCTGTGCCAGCGGTTTGCGGGTCTGGCGGCGGTTGATAAGGAGTTGCAGCTGGTCACGGGTGTGGAAGCCCTGGACGGCCCGCTCGGGGTACATTGTGTCGTCCCATATCCAGGTCTCGTAGCCGGAGGTGTAGTAAATGATGGGCCGCCTGTTGCACCGACGTTCCAGGCAGTCGGCGTACAGCTTTGCCTGCTGCTTGCCCACGTGCGGGTCCTTGGTGGTCCTTTTCGCTTCGACGACGGCGAGCGGCAGTCCGTCGGCGCCCCAGAGGACATAATCCACGTATCCGACGCCGCTCAAGGTGCCGTTCGCAGGCATGGTGTCCACCCTGAATTCGCGGTCTTCTGGATTTTCGAGCGGCCACCCGGCCTCTTTGAGATCCCAGTCAATGAGATGCTGGCGAGTTAGCGCCTCATCGTAGTCATGGCGGTCCGGGACTGACTGGTTCTGCTGCTTTGTGGCGGCGATCTCGGCCTGCAGCTGCTTCAGCTGCGCTTCGAGGTCTGCCGACTTGGCGGCCTCCTTGGCCAAGGCGTCGTTTTTCGCCTTCAGCTCTTCTTCCAGTTTCTGGAGCTGCTCGGGGGACTGCTGCTGCGAAGGTGCCGCGCTGACCGGGGCGAGGTGGCCGGCGTCGAACGCCAGCGACGGCGACAGCTGCGTGCCGTTCTTCGCGTAGTTCCGCGCAAGCCAGTAGCAGACGTGGTGCAGCTCGCGGAGGACGAGTTCCGCACCCTGCGCGGTGGGGTTGACCGGGTTGTGGACGGCGTTGTTGCCGGCCTTGCGGATGATGGTGAGCTTGCTGCCGATTGTGCCGCCTACTAAGCCCTTGAAGGCAGGTTCATTAAGCAGGGCGTTGAGGTCGTCTTTGTACGGGAGGACCAGTGCCGCCTCGACCTTGTAGAGCCATTCGACCAGCCGCTCAATCGTGTACCGGGAGTAGAACATGGAGGCGCGCGGGTCGATGCGCGCAAACTTCTCGGCACGGCGGGCGTTCTGGGCCAGGTCCGGCCAGTCGGCCAGCAGAAAGCCGAAGTTGCTGTTGCCTGCCCCCACTATTGACCCCCGTCACTGCCACACCGCGTATGGGCACTAGTCAATCATGCCTAAGGAGCGACAGCTTGCTCCATACACCTCGTTTGATCCTGCTAAATGTTGTTTGAGGGCGTTTGAATGAGTTTCTGTACTTGTGCATGCGAATCTGTCTATAGTGTGGGTACAGCCCCAGATGCTTCGGCTACTGGTTAGAAGGCTCCGAGTGATCGGGGCCTTCGGAATTTAAGCGCCACTTCACTGGACGGTGGATTTTGCCTTTGCCATCGAGGATGACATCGGGAAATTGGCATGCAGCCAGTGCTTCAAGTGTGATCTGCCGGTGAATTATGGGATTGGTCTGTTTGAGTTCGTTGCTGGATCGTTTGGGTTCCATGGGCGATAACAGGCCGGTAGATCTGTGAAGGTCCTCCGAGACCATGCGCATGGGCATCACCAGGTCGGAGTCGTTAGTACATACTACGTAAACATCCGCCTCATTGTTGAAGGCGTCGAGCAGCAAGTAGCTGGCCAAAGCAACATCGGAACCCTTTTCCTCCGTTTTCTTGACTTTCGCCGTTACTGGCTTGCCCTCGGAATCAAGCTCTGTCGGATGGACGGGCATGATCCTCGGGTCGATTCGAAATTTTCCAAGATGGACCGAAGTCCGCGGCAGTGTGCCCAAAGCGCGCAGATAGGCCTGCTGACGCTGAGGTGATTGGGGATCCGCGGCGGGCAGCGGCTTGATGATTGCGGTGAAGTACCGGATCCGGTTCACTTCGTAGTCGGGCAGGACGTACTCGCCCAGAGCTTCGAGATCCAGCCACTTGTCTTGGGGGTGGTGCTGAAGCAGCCTTCGGTACAGATTGAATCCGTCAATGTAGAGGTTTGCGGTCGGTTTACTCAAAAAAGTCCTCGTCCAGCTCCACCACGTCGTAGCTCTGTTTCACCTGGACGCCCACGCGGTACTTGATCATGAGGCTGACCAGGCGGGCGGAATCGATCAGGATGATGCGTGAGGGAACGTTCTCGGCATACTGGCGGGCGCCGGACGTGAAGGTGCTGGTGGTGATGAAGACGCCGCGGGATGCTCCGACACCATGGAGTGCGCCTACGAATGCCTGGATGGTTTCGCGCCCCACCGTGTTGCCGTCAGCGTACCGCTTGGCCTGTACGTAAATGCGGTCCAACCCGAGGGCGTCCTGGTCGATGACACCATCAACGCCGCCGTCCCCCGAGCCGCCGATGCGCCGTCCCCGCTGCTCAGCGCCGCCGTAACCCATCTTGAGGAGCAGGTCTACGACCGCCTGCTCAAAGAACCCGGGATCACTTTCCCGGAGCCGGTGGATCAGCTCGGCACCAACTTCCGTCTTGATGCGGTTGATACCGTCTTCGATCTGTTCAGACGGAGAAAGTACTGCTTCTGTGACTTCTAGAGCTTGGTCTGGCGTGGTTGTCTCTGCAGCCCGACGATTCGGCTGGTGATTCCGGTAGGCCTCAAGCGTCTCGAGATCGCGCCTGTTAAGTCCTTCAGGGAACCGGGTAAGAAGCTCCCGGCCCACATCGGTAATTTGGAAAGTCGCCCGAACTGGCCGCTGGATGGCGCCAGCTGTTGTCAGGTCCGACATTGCCCAGCCCACCCGGTTCTCAATCTTTGGTTGCCCGGAGTTCAGGAGGATGCCGCGCCGCTCATCATTCATGCCGACCTCATCCAGCACGGCGTTGATAAGTTCATGCCGCTTCCGCAAGTTGCCGTCCGAGAGTACTTTGAGGACCGGAATCATGAAGTCCTGCCACGGAGGAATGCCGTCCGATTGCGATGGAGGGGTTGTCATAGCTCTCCTCTGAAGGCGCGGTGCTGAAGTGACACGAAAAGGACATCGAGTTCAGTTAGGTGCTTGCGGTGCAGTTCTTTCAGACGTTCGACGGCGGCAACACGGTTTGCGAAAGTATGCTGAAGTTCCAGTGGCGGAAGCAGTACGGGCATTTTCTTTATGATGCCCATGTTGAGTCCGCCCATGATGGCACCTTTCGTGGTCTGCCTTAAGTATTGGCTGGCAGCGTCGGAGCGTAAAAAGTAGGAGTGCAGCCATTCAGGGACTGCCATCTTCCTATTCAGGGTGATGCAGCAAAGGTGCTTTGTGTTTATTGCAGGTGGGATATCGGAGGGCACTACGGCGCAGCGTCCCAGCGTTCCCATGATTGTCACGAGAAGATCTCCGGGTCTTACCGTGTACCTTCGAAGCGTTTGGTATTTTTCTGGTGAGATGTAGCGGCGTTCCTTCCATGCAAATTGGTTCGACACCGCATTATCGATCCCAATAACAGCAATACCTTCATCCGTGAATTCGCTTGTGAGGAGTTGACTTCCGAATGGGCCCGTCCGAATGGCACCCTTGTGGCGATCAGCTAGGTCCTCAATTGTTAGTTCAGGCCAGGAAGATTCCGGATCACCAAACATGGAGTGGAAGATCGACTGGGTGAGGGTGTCGAGATGGGCGAGGGCTTCGCGGCGCTTGGTGCGGAGATCGTCGGCCTTGTCCAGGATCGCCGCAATCCGCCGCTGCTCGTCGAGGGGAGGGAGTTCTAGCCTCAAATTGAGGAAGACCTCTTCTTTGACTCTCTGACGGTTTGTCGCTCCGAAGCTAAGTGTTCTGATTCCGTCCACAAACGATTTGTTGCCTACGCACATCAGGAGGAATCTAGGATCGACCTTGGACCTGTCGATATCGAACACGGGAAAGTCCTTGGACACCACAGCGCCATCAAGGCTCTTCGGAATGATCGCAAACGCACCGTTGCGTGCATCGATCCGGGAGTAGATGAACTGTCCAGACGTTACACGGTATCCAGTGAATGGCTGCGGAGTTTTGCCCTCACCCACGTTCCGCTTTATGGCCCCTTTAGCGTTGAGCCGTAGGGTGACGAAGGTTTCGCTAGCGGTGTTGGTGATTCGTTCGGTCCTCGTGTGCTGCCGGAGCACGTCGCCGAAGACTACCTTCACTGCAGCAGCTCCCGCAGTTCTGCCATGCCCTCGGTGATCTCAGCCTCAAGCCCGTCCAGCGCCGCCAGAATCTCCTCCGGGTCGACGTGCTCGACGTCCTCGTGCTCGATTTCCTTGTACCGGTTCAGTGACAGGTCGTAGTCATTAGCGGCGATTTCGGAAAGCGGCACACAGAACGACTGGTCCGTGCGCACCCGCTCAAGTTCCGCCGTCGTGCGTTCATTCCAGCGGGCCAGGACGTCAGGGAGGTCGGAGGAGCCAAGGGGTGTGCGCTTGTCGTCGAGGCTGAAGCCATCGGACCTCACGTCGTAGAACCAAACGTTGTCTGTACCGCCGGAGTTCGTCTTGGTGAAGAACAGGATGGCGGTGGACACTCCGGCGTAGGGCTTGAAGACGCCGGAGGGGAGCTTCACCACAGCGTCGAGCTTGTGGCCTTCGACGAGCGTCTTCCGCAGGGACTTGTGGGCTCCGGTGGAGCCGAACAGCACGCCGTCGGGAACGATGACGGCAGCCCGGCCGCCAGGCTTGAGCAACTTGATGAAAAGAGCCAGGAAGAGGAGCTCGGTCTTTTTCGTTTTGACGACCGACAGGAGGTCCTTGGCGACGTTGTCGTAGTCCAGGCTGCCGGCAAACGGCGGGTTGGCCAGGATGACGTGGTACTTCTCTTCCTCATCAGCGTGCAGGTCGGCCAGGGAATCCCGGTAGGAGACGTCCGGATTCTCCACGCCGTGCAGCAGCATGTTCATGGAGCCGATGCGGAGCATGGTGTTGTCGAAGTCGAAGCCGTGGAACTGCTGGTGGTGGAAGAACTTGCCTGTTTCGGCGTTGGTGAGCAAGTTCGGATTGTTTTTTCGCAGATATTCGCCGGCCTGAACCAGGAAGCCGCACGTGCCGGAGGCCGGATCACAAATGGCTTCCAGCGGCTGGGGAACCGTCATGGCCACCATGAGATCGATGATGTGCCGCGGCGTCCTGAACTGCCCGTTGGTGCCGGCGGAGGCGAGCTTGGAGAGCATGTACTCATACAAGTCGCCTTTAGTGTCCCTGCCGTCCATGTTGATGGTGTCAAGGATGTCCACCACCTGCTTGAGGACGCCGGCGTTAGGAATCTTGAACTGCGCATCCTTCATGTGGTGGCTGTAGGTGGAATCCTCGCCGTTGGACTGCTTGGGCAGCTCGTTGCGCAGGAACGGAAAGATGCTCTGGGAAAAAACCGTGAACATCTCCGACTGGGAGAAGTCTCTAAACCGTGACCAGCGCAGGTCGGCGTAGGGCCGCCCCTGCGGGTCCAGGCCGTTTGGGAACACAGCGTTCTGCAGGGGCTGGCCCAGGAGGTTGGCGCGCTTTTCCTCACGGGTGTGGTTCTCGTCGAGGCGCTTTAAAAACAGCAGATAGGTGATCTGTTCGATGACTTCCAGGGGGTTGGAGATGCCGCCGCTCCAGAACGTATTCCAGACCTTATCTACTTGGGACTTGATTTCACCTGTGATCACTCATGCGAGTTTAGTGGCTGGAGGGGTAGTGATTAGCTTTCATGCGTCACGCGCCCCTCTGCTGGTTTGGGCGCAGAACGTGGCATCAATCATCTGTCTGCACTGTATGTGAAGATGTCCCATATGAATGATGTGAAGCCGGACCTTGCCCTCTACGTTGAGGGCGAGTCCGCCCTGGTAGCAGGGTCACCTGACGCCATCGCGGAACTTTTCCGCAAACTGGACGTGCCGCCGGAGTCAACGGCAAAGGTGGGGACAGCTGTCACTGACATTCTCGCCGCTGCTGGGGGACTGCTTAGCATGCTGGGGCAGGAGGCAGTCAGCGGTAACTCTTTCCAGATGACACCTGCGTCCTACGCCAAGTACCTCGAGTTGGCTGGTTCCACCAAAGAAGCGTTCGGCATCGTCAGCGGTGTCCTCCGTAAGCCGGACGGAACTATCGACACATTGGTGGAACTGGTGAAATCCTCACCGGTGAGCCCAGCAGCCGGACCCAACATGGCGATGTTGGCAGCCGCGGTCGCTATTCGCTCTGCTATCCATAACCTGGAAGTTCAGCTTGAGTCCATTGACGCCAAGCTGGATACCGTGCTGAGGGACACCCGCAATGAAGCGTTGGGCAACATCCAAGGAACTACCTACATCCTGGACAAGGCCTTTGGGTACTTTGAAGAGACCGGAGAACTCACTCCCACGCTGTGGGACCAGGTGGCAGGACAGGCCGCAGCTTTGTCCCAGATGCTTTCAGTCGCCCTCAACCACATAGATGGGCTTGCCGATGGACTTAGTGCCAAAAGCTTCGGTAAGCGGCTGGAGGGGGCAAGAACCGCCGCTTCCGGTGAACTCCAGCACTGGCTGATCATCACAGCAGTTGCACTGACAAACATGGTCCGGATGGATTCACTTGAAATTATCCATGGGGCCAAAGCGGACCCGGCCGGCGCACACACCCGTCACGTAGAGCAGGCCAGGGAACGCCGTCTTGAGCTCACGCGGTCTAAAGTTCAGAAGTTGGCAGATGCTGCTGCGAAAGCGTCCAAAGTGGACACCTTAACTCGCGTAGCAAACCCCTTCGAGCTGCCCAAACTTTATGATGCGGTAGCTGAAATCCAGCGGCTTCTCATGGTGTTCTCAGAGGCCTACGGCATGCCGGCGACGGAGGCGTTCGAGCGCAAGGAATGGCACACGTCCCTTCTCGATCTGGGGCACGCAGCTGGAAGCGCCGTGGCCGGAGCTGTTGGAGCCGCCGCCGGCACTGTTGCGGCAGCACCGAAGGCCATCGCCGGCGGCGTCGAAGATACGATCCTGAATGTAGCCCAGAGCATCGAGGAACGCCGCAAGAGCGCCCACTCGGACGATCAAATTACATCCTGAACTGACATATACGGCAGCGGGCCCGAAGAGCATCTAGCTCTCGGCCCCGCTGCCGTTGAGTATTTAGCACGGAGTCCAGGTCTTCCCGCCCGGTGCATAACACCGGGGTCCGGTGTACTTGGATGGTGCCGGTGGTACGTATGGGGCCGGCGCAGGCGGAACATACGGCTGAGGTGCGGGCGCGACGTAGGGAGTTGGTGCCTGCAGCCTCCGGAGCCGCTCAGCTTCTGCTGCCTGGCGGGCAGCTTCCTCTGCCGCTGCCTTGGCCGCGGCTGCCTCCTCGGCTGCTTTCTTCTCCGCTGCGGCGCGTTCTTCCGCCGCTTTCCTTTCCGCTGCCGCCCGTGCCTCCGCAGCAAGCCGCTCTTCTTCGGCCTTCTTCTCGGCTGCGGCAAGATCAGCCTTGCGTTTGATCAGCTGGTCCTTCTTCTTTTCGGCCGACGATATCTTGCTGTCGAGTGCTTTGAGGGCCGCGGCCGTAGCGGCTGCCGATAGTCCTGCCCAGTAGACAGCACGCTGCGCGTCTTTGTTAGCGGCCAAGACGGCGCGTACTGCTTTTGCGGCGGCAACCTTTGTTCCGAGCGCGCCTGCCGCAGCGCCCATGGCGATTGACGTCTCGGCCGGTGGAGCTTCGGTTGCCGCCTCCAGTGCTTGTGATGCCTGCGCCAGTTGGGCGGGAAGGGTGCAGTCCTCTGCTTCGGAGAAGAGCCCTGCCTTTGCGTTTCGTGCCTCTTCGTATGCAGTTTCGACAGGAGGCAGGAACTTTGCATTCCTGCCGACCTGGACAGGTATCCCCAGGCCTGCGCGGGTTATCTCGGCATTTACGAGGGCACCGTCGGGCGCGAACACTCCCGCAAGAGTCCTGCCATATTTATCGTGCCGCTCGACGTCGAACTCGAGCCTGACCTTCGTGCCCCTGGGGAGTTTTTCCTCAAGATACTTGGTAGCTTCCGGTCCGAGGCACTCCACCGGTTGATTTGGGTCCTTCGTTTCCGGAGTATCCACGTTGAGCAGTCGTATCGTGTGCTCCCCGTTGTTGATTGACACGATCAAGGTATCGCCGTCGACCACCCTTACTACGGTCCCCGAATCTGCGTTTGCGGCGGCGCTTACGGCAACTGACCCTGCCACCAAGGCAGTTGTGGCGGCAGCGGCGATGATTAGCTTTTTCATAACTTGGCTCTCTTAGAACTTCCCCCAGGCGGGGCAGCGTGAGCCCCCCCAAGCTCAAGGAATCTTGAACATCCTCCTGTAATGCTGACGGCCGTGCTGCAAGAAAGGATTAAGAAAACCTCAAGAAGGTCGCAGTTTTCATTCCCGGGATCACCAGAAATTCTTAGCGCGGGCCCAGCGCCTCGGCCGCAGTCATAACAGGGCATTCCCGGTAGGCACGTTCGTGCCGGTTGGCTCTGTCGCCTTCACTCGTACAGGCGTAGGCTTTTATCTAACCAGCAAAACGGCACGAACGTACCGATGGAGTGATATGACGGGCGGGATGGCAGCGATTTCAAAAGAGGTGCGGGTGCGCCGGACTGCTCTCGGCCTGACGCAGCGCGACTTGGCGGACATGGCTGGGGTGTCGGAGCGCTTCGTCCGGTTCGTCGAGCAGGGAAAGCCGAGCGTGCAGCTGGATTCGCTTTTCGCTGTTCTGGAGACGCTCGGACTGGAGCTGCACGTGAAGACACGACGGCGCGCCGGTATTCAACAGGAGAGCCGCCAGTGAGGCACCGCATCGCGGACATTTACAAGGCGGGTGTCCTGGCCGCCCGGCTCGAGAGGTACGACGGCGGTACCCGCTTCAGCTACGTGCCCGCCTACCTCGCAAGCGGGGGACCTGCCGTCGCGACGTCCCTGCCCCTCACTAATGAGCCCGTCCTGTCTGCCGCCGGAGCCGCGCCGCCCTATTTCACGGGACTGTTGCCCGAAGGCCGGCGCCTCAACGCTCTCCGCCGATCCATCAAGACCAGCGCCGACGACGACCTCTCGCTCCTGATCGCTGCCGGCGGTAACCCTGTGGGGGACGTGCAGATAGTCGGCCACGGGGAGCCGCTGGACCCGGACGAACACGCCGTTGAACTGGACCCCAAACAGCATGTGGACTTCGACCAGTTACTGGGCGACCGCGATCTCATCGACCCTGTGGCGCTCGCCGGCGTACAGGACAAACTGTCCGCCGGGATGATTTCTCTTCCGGTCGCCAGTGCCGGCAAGAGGTTCATCCTCAAACTCAACGCACCTGAATTCCCGCACGTGGTGGAGAACGAGCTTGTGATGTTCCGCTATGCAGCCAAACTCCGCATTCCGCTCAGCCGCGTCCAGCTGATCCGGGATGTGGCGGGACGGCCCGGCCTGCTCGTGGAACGCTTCGACCGGGTTCCCCTGGCAGGCGCCGGGCCGGATGACGTGGTGCGCCTCGCGGTTGAGGACGGGGCGCAGGTGCTCAAGCTGTATCCGGCGGACAAGTACAACGTCGGCTACAGCCAGGTCTGCCGTGCGCTGGCCGACCACTGCGCCGCGCCGCTGCCGGCACTGAGGAACCTGGCCATCCAGGCTGCTTTCGCCTGGCTGACCGGCAATGGCGACTTGCACGCCAAGAACGTCTCCATGGTCCAGCAGCCGCATGGGGAGTGGGTGATCGCCCCGGTCTACGACATCCCCTCCACAGTGGTTTACGGTGACAAAACGCTCGCCCTGACCATCGATGGCAAGCGGACCGGCATCTCCCGCCGCCACTTCCGGGGCTGGGCTTCCGGGCTTGGGCTTCCTGAACGGGCAGCAACCCAGGTGATTGAGCTTGCGCTTAGAGCGTCCGGACCACTGGTTGCCGACCTTGAGGCAGGGACGGCCTTCGCCATCGTCCACAACAACAAGGGAAACGACGACGGCGGCTCGCCCTTCCCGGACATGGTCACCAGGGCGTGGGTCAAGGAGCTCAAGCACCGCCGCCGCCTGCTCGAAGGATAGGCCTGATGCTTCAGCTGCCGTCGTACCAGTGAAGCACCCGCAGGGCCCGCATCGTATTCCACCGGCTTGGCTTACCGTCGCCGTACTCGAGGGCAAAATGCACCTTGCCCGGATGCGTGTTCTCCAGGAGCCAGGTGCCGTCGGACTGTTGCTTCGACCGGACCACCTCCACGGCTTCAGCACTCCTCGGGTCAGGTTCGCCGCCGGTAGACCGGAAGTAGTCCATTGCACGGAGGACGTCGTAGAACCAGCGCGTGGGGTAGGAGAAGCGGAGCCACTCTTCACTCAGCAGTTCTCCCGTGGATTGCCGGCGCATGAGCCGGCGCTCCAGCAGGTACTCTTCCCCGCGCTGCCGGGCAGCCCGGGACTCCCGTGTTCCGGCGCCGTACCGCTCAAGCTCCAGCAGCCCTTCCAGGACGCAAATGGTGGTGTGGAACGAGGACCGGGTGGAGCCGCGGTCGGCCTCGCAGTTCCAGCCGCCGTCGTCCAGTTGATCCCCCAGCAGCCGCGCCGACACCTTGTCCACGTTCTGGCCGAAGTAGGCACCAAGTGCCGTGACCATGCCGTTGATGCAGGGCTCCGTTTCCCCCTCAAAGAATGGTTGGTTGCCTTCCTCCCAGCGGCTGTTGTCACGGACCAGGGCCACGGCCTGTTGGGCCTCGGGGCTATCTGGGAGCAGCCCGAAGTCCCGGAGCAACAACAGGCTGTAGGTGGTGGCTGTCCAAGGCTGGTTGACGGGATCGTCATCGACTGCCGGCCAGTAGGTGCCGCCGTCCCATAGCCCGTCTGCTCCTTGCAGGGCAAGCAGGCGGGCGCCCCAACCGGTGGTGGCTACCCGTTTCCGCTCCGTCAGAATCCTGTCAGCGGAGGCATCCGCGAGGTCGCGCAGGACCTGCCAGCGGATGGCGGGGTCTCCGTCGAGGAGCCAGCGGAGGACGTCCTGCATGTGGAGGGTCAGAGGTGCTGGATGCCGGCGCGCTGCATCGCGTCCTTGTACGTCTCCACGTTCTTGGCCAGGAGTTCCTCCTGCTTGGCCTCGGAAACGGCGAATGCCCGGCCGCCGAGGGCTGTGGCCTTGTAAATCTTGATGCCGTCGTTTTTCAGGGCCGAGTGGTAGGTCTTTTCGTAAAGGGTGAGGAAGGTGGAGGCATCCGTGCCGTGGGCGATGATCGCTGAGACGCGCGAGTTGATTTTCATGAACTGCCGGAATGGCCGCAGGCCGTCGGTCTTTTCCTGCACGCTCAGTGCCGAGGGGCTACCAGGCTCGCGGACCCACGGGTACGCGTTCCACGGCATCACGTAGCGGGGATCGAGTTCGGCCAGTTCGTAGATCTGGGTGGCGCGCCGGGCAGCTTCATCGTCGTTGTAGTGGGAGCCGAAGCCGGACTCGGTGCCCTTGCCGGGGCTGCCCTGCAGGCTGATGATGCGGCACTCGTCCTCATCGTGCACGGGATCGATGTAAGGGACGATTGATCCTGGCTTCCTTTCCATCAGTTCGTCGCAAAGTTGGGTTACCTTCGCGATGTTCGGTTCCTGTAGCAGGGCCTTTTTTTCGTCCCAATCAATCGTCACGATGTCTCCCTTAGCGGCAAAGTCGTCCAGAATCAGGCGTCTTAAGCCACTCTACGCTTTCGGCCATGAGGGTGGGCAGGGAAAAGTTTCCCGCCCACGCCAGATTCACCCGGTCTGGGAGTCTCGCAGCGAGGCTGCGCCGAAAGACGCTGCTATACCGGAACGAGCGGCCTGAAGTGCGCCCGCTTCAGCACCCTGGCGCGCTCCCGGTGAGCCCCGCGACGGCGGGCACGGGTATCCCGTGCAACTGCCGGCTCATCCGGCGGCAGAGTCGTACCAGGAAGCGGTGGTGCGGTGGATGTGTAGGTGTGGCCGGTTGGGGTCTTCAGCTGGACGGTGTGCCGGGTTTCGGGGATCGGGAGTGGTTTGGCTGACCAGCCTGGTGTTTCTTTGGTGTGGTTGCACGCTTCGCAAAGGCCCTGGCCGTTACCGGCACTGGTGAGCCCGTCTTTGCGCCAGGGGATGATGTGGTCGTTATGGCGGATGGGGGCGTCACAGTACGGGGTCCGGCAGACGTCGTCCCGGACCTGGACGAAGCGGCGGAGCCCGGGCGGAAAGAGCCGAACCTTCGAATCCATCGCGACAAGCTCACCGGTGCTCGGTGCGGTGTAAAGCCTTCGGACCCAAACAGCCTGCTCAGGTTTGACAGAGCCTTCGGCTGGAGCTTCCACTGCCGCTCCGCTGGCTGACGGCTGCTCTCTTGCTCCTGTGCGGTCTGATGCCCAGCCCTGGAGCGCTTTTCTTGCCCATTCGGCGGGGACGGTGCCGTAGCCGGTCAGGCGGGCCGGTTCGCTGTCGCCCTGCAGGAGGGTGCGGTCGGTCACGACGAGCTGGATGTCGATGCTGCTGACCCCGCCCTCAATGCCGGTGGCTCTTTCGACGAGGGTGTCGGCCATGATTTGGCCCTTGCCGCGCCCATCTCCCGCAGCCCGGAGCGTGTCGGCTTCCTTGGTCAGCGCCGCATAGACGGCCACGCCCTGGACGACGGGCAGCAGCGCGGTCACGCGCGCCATGGTGTCCGGCGCCGGTCGCAACGACACCGTCCGTTCGTTCACCGCGTGGCTGGCGCGCTTCGCCACCGACCGCGGATCCCTCCGGTACGCGGCTGCCTTGACGGCGGAGGTAATGGCCCGGTCACCGGCGCCGTCGAAGGTCCCGGTGTCGGCGGCGAGTTCCTCATCCACCGCGGCCCGGTCCTCCACCGACAAACACGCGGTTTCCTTCACTATCAGCGTGGTCCGCCACTCGTTCAGCTGCCCGGATCGGAAGGCGGCGTACGTGCGGGGCATCCCGGTGAGGGCCTTGGCCAGGCCCAGCAGCCTGCCGCCACGGGCCGGGGACTCCCGCCGCGCGAACGCAACCTGCGCCGCCACCCCGGCACCCTGCTCCCCGGCAGGGACACCCGCAGCAACCTGCTCCCGCCGCTGCTGCAGGTCAAAAGCCACAGCGACCTCGGCCTGCCGCGCGGACGCCAGCGTCTTCACATCCTCAAACTGCCGCAACTGATCAACCATCCCCGGACCATCAGACGCGACAGGAACAGCAGCCAGAATCCTCAGCGCATCAGCAACAGTCGGGGCGGCAGCAGGCGGCGCATCGCGGTGCCCCGTATCCACTGCCGCTGCCCCTAACACCTTCATACACAGAGTCTTCCAGCAGGGTGTGACAAAACTGACCAGCCAAGAGCGCTACGTGGAAAACTCCCGGACACGGTATTGACTCAGCCCTGCCCGCGCAGGCGCTCCATCTCGCGGCGGTCCTTCTTGGTGGGCCGGCCGGCGCCCCTGTCCCGCTGGGGCAGCCCGAGAGCCGGCGCGAGCGGCCGCGGCGGCGTGTGGTCCGTGAAACAGTGCGACGCGGCTTCCGCACCGACGCGCTTGGCGATAAGCCGCCTCACCTCGAGGATCCGCTCGTAGCCCGGCATCCGAACCGTCACGGTATCTCCCGCCACCAACGTGGCAGAGGCCTTGGACGGGCTGCCGTTCAGCCGAACATGGCCGGCACGGCAAGCGGCGGTCGCGGCGGAGCGCGTTTTGTAGGCACGGATAGCCCACAACCAGGCGTCGATGCGGACGCTCGCTGGGGCGGAAGGAAGACTGGTCATGGCTGGCACCGAGTATAGTCCCGGCCACGCCGGAGTCAGGCGCCGGTTCCCTCCACCGTGACGTTGATCCGCTGCACCATGTTGTTGCCCATTCCCTGGTAGTTCCAGTTCTGCTCCAGGGGCTGGGTGGCGCCGGTCGCGTCCGTGGCGCGGCAGGACAGGACGTGCTCGCCAGGCTCGGCGATCCACGGCAACGTCCATTTCCGCCAGGCGAATCCGCCGGCCGGCTTCTCCAGTTGTGCAGGTACCCAGGTGTCGTCGATGCCCACCTCCACGCCCGTCACCGCGCCCTTGCCGGACCAGGCCCGGCCCTGCAGCAGCACCGGACCCGGGTTGAGGATCCTCCTGCGGGTGAAAAAGTCGGGGACGCCCGGCGGGACCATCAGCGAACGTACCCTGATCCGCGACACCGGGGTGCCGGCGTCGTCAGCGGACTCCTGGTAGCGGTAGGCGACCTTCTGCTGATACCCGGCAAACGGGGCGGTAACCACCTCGATCGACTCGAGCCACTTCACGCTCGCCATGCCGTACCAGCCGGGGACCACCAGGCGCAGGGGATAACCGTGCTGGGGCGGCAGTTCGGTGCCGTCCATTTTGTAGGCGAGTACGACGTCGGCGCGCAGGGCTTCGCGGATCGGCAGGCTCCGCGCGTAACGGTGGGGGACGCCGCCCTGGACTCCGGCGTCGGCACCGGTGAACACCACCTCCACGGCGTTCTGCAGCACACCCGCTTTCCCCAGGAGGTAGGCCAGGGGGACGCCGGTCCAGTGCGCGGTGCCTACCCCTTCCTGGACCCACGGCTGGCTCATCGGCCGGGGCGAGAGGAGGGACCGGCCGTTCCCGGCGCACTCAAGGGTAACCGGAACCGTGATGGCGGGATCCCTGCGCAGGGCCGCCATGCTCAATTCCAGGGCCCGTTCCACAGCGCCGTTGATCCTGAGGTGCCAGGAGGAGACCTCGATATCCGGGATGTCGAAGTGCGTCAGGACATAGTGCAGGCCCGGGGGAGTGATGTCCCGGCGCAGCGCCTCCAGCGGCATGGAGTGGTTGCGGGCGGAAAGCTGCAGTTCCTCCCTGGTGAGGGGACCGGTGGTGGGGCCTGCTGTGGGCGGTGCCTGTTCCGGCGCCTGCGGTTGTGCTGCCTCGGGACGGGCATGTGGGTTGCTGAAGATCTCCGTCATGGTGCTGTCATCCTGGGTGGGCTGGAGGAGCTTGTGCTCTCTGGTTTACGCCCGCAGCGTCGGCCCGTCAACGCCCCGCAGCCCGGAAGTTTCTATCCGGATACGCAGGCCCGGAGGCACCGGAACCCTGCATATCCGGACACAAACTTGAAGAAGGCTAGAGGACCGGGCCGGCCAGGAATTCCGCCACGGTTAAGCTTCCCGCTTGGCCGGAGATTTGGTCTGGGCCGGGTCGCGCTCCGCAAGGGCACCGATGGCGTCGTCGATCTTCTTCATGACCTCCGGCTCCAGTTTCACCCCGGCAGCGGCCGCGCTGTCCGCGAGCTGCTCCGGACGCGACGCACCCACGATGGCGGAGGCCACGTTCGGGTTCTGCAACACCCAGGCCACGGCCAGCTGCGGCATGGTCAGGCCGGCTTCGTCGGCGATCGGCTTCAGCTCCTGCACGCCGGCCAGGACGTCGTCGCGCATCCAGCGTTCGATCATTTTGGCGCCGCCCTTGTCGTCCGTGGCCCGGCTGCCCTCCGGGGCAGGCTGGCCGGGAAGGTACTTGCCGCTGAGGACGCCTTGGGCCATGGGGGACCAAACGATCTGGGACAGACCCAGCTCCTCCGACGCCGGCACCACCTCGGCCTCGATCACCCGCCACAGCATGGAGTACTGGGGCTGGTTGGAGATGAGCTGGAAGCCAAGTTCCTTGGACAGTGCATGGCCTGCGCGGATCTGCTCAGCAGTCCACTCGCTCACGCCGATGTACAGCGCCTTGCCCTGCCGGACAATGTCCGCGAACGCCTGCATGGTTTCTTCGAGCGGCGTTTCGTAGTCGTAGCGGTGCGCCTGGTAAAGGTCGATGTAGTCGGTCTGCAGCCGGCGCAGCGAACCGTTGACGGAATCCATGATGTGCTTGCGGGACAGGCCGAGGTCGTTCTTACCCTTGAACCCGGTGGGTCCGTAGACCTTGGTGAAGATTTCCAGGGATTCGCGGCGCTCGCCCTTCAGGGCTTCGCCCAGGACCGTTTCCGCTGCTGTGTTCGCGTAGACGTCCGCCGTGTCAAAGGTGCTGATGCCTGCATCGAGTGCGGCCCGCACGCACTGGGTGGCGACGTCGTTTTCCACTTGGGAGCCGTGCGTGAGCCAGTTGCCGAAGGTGATTTCCGAGACTTTGAAACCGCTGTTTCCGAGGTATCTGAATTCCATGCGTTTCACGCTAGCCCAGATGGTTGCTCAGGGTAAGGGGTTTTTCCCGTCCCCTGTGACACCGTTGGTCCCGGCTTCCTTGAGTACCTGCTGCGGACCGGTCAGGGAAACGAGTGATCCCGTATCCAGCGGCACCAGTGTTGGCGGATGCGGCGGCGGTTGCTTGAAGGACCGCGGCACCTCATGCAGCGGGCGGTGGTTATGCAGGCTGGACTCCACCAGGGGCGCCACCTCTGCCACTTTCTCGGCGGGAACCTTCGGATCCGGCAGGTCCCGGACGGACAGCTTGATCTCGGGTGCCGCCGCCCGTGCCCTGGCCATGGCCCGGGCATCCGCCTCGGCCACCGCCGCGGCCCAGTCTTCCGCCAGCACCGGCGGCTCACGGCGTGCGGCCGTGAGCGCGGGGTGATGTTCGACGGCGGTGCGAAGCGATGACTTCAGGTGGTTAGGCTTCAGGGCAGCACGCCAGTCACGCGGCTGGCGCCCGATGTTGTCCCCGGCCGCGGTTTTGCCAGAGAGCCGCGCGAGCAGGCCGGGACGGGGGGTGCCCGAAGCCGCGGCAGCGCCGCCGTCGGACGCGTCCCTGTCCTGCAGGCGTGTCCCGTACAGCTTGACCAGGGGAAGGGACTCCTTCCCGGAGCGCCCGCCGAACAGGCCCATGATGACGACGGCGGCCAGCCGGCCGACGCCCGCCAGCACCAGGGTGATGACCCCCAGCAGGAAGAGGACGAAGAACATCAGGAACGCTATGCCCACGGTGCCGAGGAAGGTCAGGTTGAGGATGAGCGTATCTGGGTTTTCCACGTCATCTCTCCTCTCTGCCGTCAGCGCGGCCCGCGCCTTCGCCCGTCTGCCCGGCCACAACTCCTTCTCCACCATACGGATTTTTGATGTGCCTTGCCGCCGGCTGCGGCGGTGGGTCGGGGGTTGTAGCAAAGCTGTTACCGGATATGGCAGCATCCGGGTATGACAAAACTCGCGGGGCAGGACAACTGCCCCTGCCTTTCGGGAGATCAGTACGGGGAGTGCTGCGGAAGGTTCCATGCCGGGACGGCGGAGGCCGCCACGGCGGAACAACTGATGCGGTCCCGCTACAGTGCATTCGCGCAGTCGGACGCCGGCTACCTGCTGCGCACCTGGCATCCGGACAGGGCACCGGCAACGCTGGAATCCGATCCCGGGATGGTGTGGCACCGCCTCGACATCCTGTCCACCAGCGGTGGCGGCCCCTTCGATAACGCCGGAACGGTGGAGTTCAAGGCGTACTACCGGCATGGCGGAAAGCGGGGAATCCTGCACGAGGTGAGCAGGTTCGTGCGGGAAAACGGCCGCTGGTACTACGTGGACGGTGATGTCCTGGCCTGAGGGCAGGACCGGTAGCGAAGAAGCACTGCTCCGCCACCGGCTTACTCGTCGTCGTAGTCGCTGTCCGGCGTGAATCCGGCGCGGTCCACTTTCCGGTGGAACCTCATGCCGGCCAGGCCGCCCAGCACCGCACCCGCAAGGGCAACCGCGGCAACAACAATGGCGGCGACGATGCTGGTGGTGGTGAGCTGGCCCTCGTTAATAGGGATCCGCGGGAAGCTGTTCAGGTTGGCGAGCACGTTGAACTGCTGTCCGAACAACAGGCCCAGGATGGAGACGAGGATCGCCACGATCAGCGCCCAGGCCCACACCATCAGGCCCTGTTTGGCGCCGTTGAAACGTGCCATGCGCCCGGCCACGTAGCCGCCGCAGTAATAGGACACGAAGAGGATTACCAGCAGGAGAATGATGCCCACCAGTCCAACCGTGCCCTGGTTCTGCGCCGCCTGGTTCATGGCTTCGTTGACGTCCGTGTTGCTGGCAAGGCCAACAGCGGTTCCGGCGGCGGCCACCAGGGCCGTCAGCAGCACTGCCATGCCGGTGGCGGTAAGCCAGCCAAAGAAGGCCGAGCCAACCTTGATGCCGCCGAACTGTTCCTTTTCACGCGCGACGGCGGTTGGCCGGTCCGTGAGGTTGGGATCGACGGCGGGTGTAGCGGTTGTGGGGGTGTAGTCCCGTTCCGCGTAGGTTGCAGGCTGCTCCGAATAGGTGGAGTCCGGCCCGGCGTCCCTTGCCGGCACCTGGTCGAAGGAGCGTGTGCTCTGGCTGTCCCCGTCGGCAGCGCGGGAGCTTCCACTCGTGTTGTCGTCCCCCCGGGCATGCCGCGGAGGCAGGTTCTCTGGTTCCGTTGAGCTGCTCATGGCTCCACTCAACCATTCACCTCCAGTTGATAGCAAGCGTGCTTACTATTTTGTGACCTGCGCATTTACCTGTATTTGCGGTGCAGGCTGTCCTTCTTCGAGGGGCCGGGGGAGGCGTCGGCAATCCATGGGCCGGTCCCCTCTGACTGGTCCAGGATGCCTTCCTCCAGCCAGGTGTATTCTCCGGCGAGGACCTTCCGCGTGAGGCCGTGGTCGCCGTCGTCCGTGTTCCGCCACAACTGGTCAAAGTACTCGTCCACGCGGACGCGGGCCTGCTCACAATACGCCTCAGCCAGCTCGTAGGCGCTCGCCGCCCGCTCCGGTGCGGTATGCAGGAGCATCTCTGCGCGGGTGCAGCAGGCCGTCATGGCGAACAGCTCGGCGCCGATGTCCACGATGCGGCCCAGGAACGCCTGCTTTCGCTCCAGCTTCGCCTGCCAGCGGCCCATGCCGTAAAAGGTCTGCCGGGCCAGGCGCCTTGATGAGCGCTCCACAAAGCGCAGATGCTTGGCCAGCCGGCCGAATTCGCCGTAGGAGCGCGGGTCCATGCCGGCACCGGCCACGAGCTTGGGCAGCCACTTTGCGTAAAAGCCGGAAGCGCCGACGGCGGCCCTCGCCTTGTCCTGCAGGCTTGCGTCCATGGACGCAAGGTCCCCCGCGGCGGCAAGGTGCGCGTCCACGGCTTCACGGGCGATAAGGAGGCGCATGATCTCAGAGGAGCCTTCGAAAATTCTGTTGATGCGCAGGTCCCGCAGTTGCTGCTCGGCCGGAACGGCCCTTTCGCCCCGTGCCGCCAGCGATTCGGCTGTCTCGAAGCCGCGCCCGCCCCGGATCTGAACCAGTTCGTCAGCGATGCGGCAGCTGATTTCGGTTGCCCACAGCTTGGCCAGCGCCGCCTCGATCCGGACGTCCTTCTGGCCGGAGTCTGCCAGCTCGGCGGACAACTCGAAAACCGCGTCCAGGGCAAAGGCGGAAGCGGCAATGTAGGCGATTTTCTTTCCCACGGCCTCATGTTCACCCACCGGCCTGCCCCATTGAGTGCGGGCGTTGGACCATTCCCGGGCGATTTTCAAGCTCCAGCGGCCCGAGGCGACGCACAGCGCGGGAATGGACAGCCGCCCTGTGTTAAGGGTGGTGAGCGCGATCTTCAGGCCCTGGCCTTCGCGGCCCAGCCGGTTGGCTGCGGGCACCCGCACCTGGTGGAACCGGGTGACGCCGTTTTCGATGCCGCGCAGGCCCATAAAGGCGTTGCGGTTCTCCACCGTGATGCCCGGCGAGTCCATGTCCACCACGAAGGCGCTGATGCCGCCCTTGTGTTTGGTGCCGTCCGGGCCGGTGTAGGCGGGCACCACCGCCATCACCACTACAAGTTCGGCGATCACACCGTTGGTGGTCCAAAGCTTTACGCCGTCCAGAAGGTACGCCTCGCCGTCGTCCGTTGGCGTTGCGGTGCTGCCCATCCGGGCGGGATCGCTGCCCACGTCCGGTTCTGTAAGGAGGAACGCGGTGATGGCACCGGCGGCGCAACGGGGCAGGTACTCGCGTTTCTGTTCCGCGGTGCCGAACACCTTCACGGGCTCCGGGACGCCGATGGACTGGTGTGCTGACAGTAGTGCTCCCAGGCTGGGGTGCACGCTGCCCAGCAGGGCAAGGGCGCGCCCGTAGTAGACAAGGGAGAGGCCCAGGCCGCCGTACTCCTCCGGGATTTTCATGCCGAAGACTCCCAGTTCGGCAAGGCTCCGGATGTATTCGTCCGGGATCTTTGCCTCGCGCTCGATGACGCGGCCGTCCATGGTCCGGGCGAAGGTGGTGAGTCGCGCCATAAAAGCCTCACCGCGCTCAACGTCTGCCGGGTCCGGGGTGGGCCACGGGTGCACCAGTCCCAGGTCGAAGCTGCCAAGGTACAGGCCCTTGGCGAAGCTGGGGCGGTCCCATCCTGACTCGCGCGCGGCCTCGGCGACGGCGCGGGCATCGGCGGCGGTGGCCCCGGCACCGATCTTGCCGGCAGGGACGGTGGCTTCCTCTGGAGCGTCGGTGGACGGAGTGTCAGTTGCGGAGGTCATGGGTTATCTCCTTGGCCGGATTGGCCGCTGTAGCCATGGATCCGCCGGGTTGGAGAACCCTTTAGCTGTCCCTCAATATTACCCGCGGGTAGGTTCCGGTACTAGGGGCGGGCTGGGGCTGGAAGTCGCCAGAAACGTCCACTGTTGACGCGTGGTGCACCAGCCGGTCCCAAGCGGAGTTGATGCCGTGGACAACTGCCAGGAGCGTGTTCGCAACCACCATCCACGTCAGCTTCCCTGCTCCCGCCAGCACCAGGGCAATCAGTCCGGCGGCGAGGACGAAGGCTGCCAGGATGAACGCGAACACGAGCGTTCCGATAAAGACCAGAGTGCCGGTTTCGAGCGAGCTGATGTCGAACTGCATGAATCCCCCTGTTGCGACGTTGCGAAGGCCCAAAGTTGCTGTGGCGAAGACCAGTAGCAGAAGAGTAGGGGGACTGCTTTGCGCGGAGCCAGAGCCGCGGCACTCCAAAACGGCGGTTGATATGGGATCGAAATCCTACGCAGAAGTAGGTCACGGAGCGGTCGCGGGCACTGGGCTAACCTTGTAGCTGGCAGTTTTCCGTCCCTGCCGCCGCCCCCCGCCCTGTAAACAGCCCAAGGAGAGTGTGTGCCCCGCTCCGCCAGGTCATCCGCTGACGCCATCAGCGCCCGGCTCCGGGACCTCGAACTCCTGACGAAAGGGCCTGCCTGGGCGTTGACCCGGTCGGCGCCCTGGGTGATCGCCGTGCTCCAGGCGTCCTTTACCCGCACCCGGCCGCAGCTGCCCCTCGAGGAGTTCCATGCCGACGTCGACTCCTTCCTTGAGGAGCTCCGCCGCCAGGATCCGGGGCTGGGCGGAGGAGCCAACGGGAAGACTTTCGGCGATGAGTGGACGCGCCGGCAGTTCCTGACCCGCCGCAACCACTCCGGCCAGATCGTCTATGAGGTGACCGAGCCTGCCGCCCGCGTCCTCGCCTTCCTGGACAGCCTGTCCAGCGAGCGGTCCACCTTGAACGGGTCCCGTTTGGGCACGTTGCTCGGCGACGTTGAAAAGCTCGCCAACGAGACCAACCCGGACCAGAGCGCCCGCCTTGAGGCGCTGGAAGAGGAAATTGAGGAGCGCCAGCAGCTGATCCAGGACATCAGCAGCGGCGAGTTCGACGGACTGCTGGATGATGACGAAGCGGTGGAGGCCGCCGGGAACATCCTCGACCTCGCTGCCAGCCTTCCCGCTGACTACAAGAAGATGCGTGACCGCATCGAGGAACTGGTGGGCGAACTGCGCAACCAGATCATCGAGGAGTCGTTGACCAAGGGTGCCACCATGGCCCAGGTGCTGGAGGCGGACAAGCGGCTCCGGCAGAGCCCGGAGGGCAGGACCTTCCGTTCCTTCACCGCTTTCCTGGAGGACCCGCAGCAGCAGCTGAGGTTCCGCTCCGCCATTGGCGAGGTGCTGAGCCGGCAGTTCGCGGACGATCTGTCCCCAGAGGACCGCGAGACCCTGAAGAACCTCGTCGCTGAACTGCGGCACCAGCACAGCCAGATCCAGCGAATCTACGGCAAGCTCAGCGAGAGCCTCAACACATACGTCCAGAGCGACGACTTCCGCCAGTCGGTGCGGCTTCGCCAGGTGCTGCGCGAGGCAGAGCAGGCTATCCGGGCCATGCCGTATGAGCGTGACCGGCCCGGGCTGGTGCCGGGGCCCGTGCTGTACAACGCGGGCTTCGAGTCGCTCTCCATGGTGAAGCTCTTCGATCCCGACGAGTTCGCCGCGCCGCCCAAGCTTGCCGACCCTATCGCGTTCACCGCTTCGGACCGGGTGCGCTCGCCGAGGACCGGCAAAGCCAAAGCCCAGGTCATCCGGGCCGCTTTGGCCGGGGCCTCAACTCTGAGCGAGGCCTGGCAGCAGCTGCCGCCGGAGGAGCAGCACATCAACTCCATCCGGGCACTCCTCGCGGAGGCCCTGCACGCCGGGGCCGACTTCAACCGTGGGGCCGTGGAAGACCTGGACTTTGAACAGATAGACGGCACCACACGCAGGGCCTACCTGCCGCTGGTCACGCTCGCAAAGGATTCCGATGACTGAGGTTACAAACGCTACGAGCACAACGGACACTGAGCGACCCTTTGCGGCTGCCGTCTCACCCCGCGATACCTTCGTGGACGGTGCCGCCCTGTTCCCCGGAGACACCGGGGTGCTCCCGATGAAGGTGCGGCAGGCGCTGGTCAAGCTTTTGAAGGGTCCGTACATCGACGGCGGCCGCGACGAGAAGCTGTGGACCGTGCTGCTGGACAACCAGGTGATCCTGCGGAGCCGGCTGTCCGAGCTCTTCCTGACGATGCAGCTGGACCACGAGCGGAAGATCGCCGTCCTCCGTCCGGTGGATCCGGACACAATCGGGGCCAGTGCCCGCTCAAGCATCCTCCGGCAGCAGCGTGCGCTGAGCCGGGTGGAAACCATCGTGCTGCTCCGGCTGCGGCTCCTGCTCGACCGGCACGTGACTGCCCAGACCGACCCCACCATTACCCGTGAGGAGATCGCAGACCTGCTGGCCCACTACCAGCCGGCCGGCCAGCAGGACGCGCTCCGCGACTCGGACGTCGTCACCCGCGCCATCACAAAGCTCCTGGCCCGCCAGCTTCTCCTCCCCACCGGCCTGGACGACGTCTACACCATCTCTAACGCCCTGCCCCTGGCGCTCCCGTTCGAAAACATCGGCGACATCCCGGCCCACATCGAAGCCCTGGTCGCAGCATCAACAGACCAGTCAGGAACAGAACCCCTCCTCGACCTCGACGCCGACCCGGTCCCGGAGGACGACGACGCCGATGCCGCCCCCGCCCCTTCGCCGGTGGCTGCGCAGGTTTCCGGTGGTGCCGCGGCAGGCGAGGGCGCGTCGGAAGCTGAAGGAGAATCCAAGTGAGTATCGCCAGCATGCTTCCGATGGGTGAACTCACGAATCCCGGCCAGATGCGGCTTGCCCTGGTGCAGGTGGTCAACTGGGGAACATTCCACGGGGCGCATACGATGCACGTGGACCGCGACGGGACGCTGTTGACCGGCAACTCGGGCGTAGGCAAATCGACGCTGTTCGATGCGATGCTGCGGGTGTTCGATGCCCGGCCGCGGTCCAATGAGGCGGCGGCGCAGCGTTCCGGCGGGGCCGTGGAGGACAAGCGCACCACATTCACGTACATGCGGGGCAAGGTGGGCGACAAGGCGGTGGGCGAGGGCTCGGCGAGTGCGTTCCAGCGGCCGGGCGCCACGTGGTCGGCTGTTGCGCTGACGTTCGATAACGGCGCCGGAACCAAGGTGACCATCTCGGCCCTGTTCGACCTGCCGAAGAACGGCACGGAATCCAGCGTGGGCCGCTTCTACCTGATCGACAGCACGCCGCTGGACCTGGAAGCCGTGGAGGGGATCGCGGACAAGCGGTTTACACGCGCCGCGCTGGAGGCGATCTTCCCGCACGCCCAGGTCTTCGACGTCCACAAGGCATTCGCGGAACGGTTCCGCCGGCTGCTGGGCATCAACTCGGACCAGGCGCTTCCGCTTCTGCGGGTGATCCAGGCGGGCAAGGGCCTGGGCGGCAGCGTCAACACGTTCTTCCGGGACCAGGTGCTTGACGCGCCGGCCACCCTTGCGGCGGCCGACGACGTGGTGGAGGAATTCAGCAACCTGATGTCCATCCGGCAGCGGCTGGAGGACGTCCGGCAGCAGCGGGACCAGCTCGCGCCGGTCCCCGCGCTGAACAAGGAGTACGCACAGTCGCTCCTGGACGCGAACCGGCTGCGGGAGCTGGCGGGCGAAGAGTTCGAGGCGTACCGGCAAAAGCTTGCGGTCACCGTGCATCAAAAGACGCTGGCCCGGTTCAAGGAGCTCGCCCAGGCGAAGGCCAAGGAGTTGGGCGCTGAGCGCACGGTCCGCGACGGCCTGGCCAAGGAACTCCGCCAGCTGGAGGCCGACTATAACAACCAGGGCGGCAACGCGATCTCGGCCATCGAGCAGTCGCTGGAGAACGCGCGCGTGGGCCTGAAGCTCCAGCGCCAGGTTGAGGCGGCGGCGCAACAGGCCCTGTCCGACGCCGGGTTGCAGCTTGAGTGGTCGGCTGAGGGCTGGGAGCAGGCGCACGAGCAGGCGGCCGCCAGGTCCGCAGAGCTGAAGGACGATTCGCAGGCCCTCCAGGAGCTGCGGTTCGAGGCCTTTGATGCCCACGCGACCAAAAAACGCGAGCTCGCCGCGGCTGAGCAGGAGCTCGTCTCCCTGAAGACGCGCAAATCCCTGCTGCCGCCGTCGAGCATTGAAAACCGCGCCGCCATTGCCGCCGCCACCGGCATCCCGGAGGACCGGATGCCGTTCGCGGGCGAGCTGATGGACCTGGCCGAGGGCGAGGAGCGCTGGCGGCCTGCCGCCGAGCGGGCCCTCCGCAGCCTTGCCACCACGCTGCTGGTGCCCGGCGAGCATTTCGGCGCCGTCACCCGCTACCTGAACGACAACAATGTCCGCGGCGCATTGCGCGCCGTGGACGTGTCCAAGCCGCTCGCCGGGGGCGCCCTGGCGGCGGAGGACGCACGCGACGGCGACCTGCTCACCAAACTGGACATCCTCACCGCTGGCGCGGCTGCTGAAGCCGGGACCTGGGTCCGCGAGCGGATTGCCCTGGACTTCGCCTACCCGTGCGTGGTGGACCCGGACGAGCTTGCTGTGCTGGACAAGGGCCTGAGCCTGGGCGGCGTGGTGAAGCGTAACCGCCACACCGTTGAGAAGGATGACCGGTTCACCAGCCGGCAGGATTACGTCCTGGGCTTCGACAACGCTGCCAAGCTGGAGCTGGTGGCCGGCCAGGTGGAGGACCTGCGGCAGGAGGTTGCCAAGGCCGCGGAGCTCGCGCAGAGCCGCGAGGACTCGCACCAGGGCATGAGCCGGCAGCTGGATGCGCTGCGCCGGATTGCCGAGGACGACCGTTCGTGGGAGCAGGTGTCCGCTGCGGTGGCAGCGGAGGAGCTGGCGCGCATCGAACAGCGGCTGAAGGACGCGCTGGCGGCGCAGGCGGACCTGGAGCCTCTTCGTGCCACCATCGAGGAGGTCCGGCAGAAGCACCAGTCCAGTACCGAGGCCGCTGCTGTGCTGCAGAGCGAGTACAAGGCCCTGGACCGGCAGCTGACCGCTGCCGATGCGGTGCTGGAAAGTGCCCGTGAACGCCTGGCCCAGGCGCCGCCGTCGGACGCTGCCGTGGCGGCGCTGGAGCCGTACTTCGCCGATTTCGGCGATGTGACGGAGATGCACGAGCTGGACAACCTGGCCAACCGGGTCCGGACTGCCTTGATGGCCGAACTTCATGCAGCCGAGTCCCGAGGGCAAGCAACTGCCGAACGGCTCACGCGGATCTTCGAGGGCTTTGTGCGGGAGTGGGGCAGCGCCATCTCGGCGGACCACGGCACAAGCATCGGCGCCGCCGGCGAATTCGAGAGCCGCTACCACGCCATCGTGAGCGACGGGCTGCCCGCGCAGGAGGCTGAGTTCCGGCAGTTCTTCAACCAGCGGACGCATGAATCCTTCAGTACCCTGCTGCACCTGCTGGACGAGGAGCGGCGCTCCATCACCAGCCGGATCCTGCCGCTGAACGGCATCCTGTCCCAGGTGAACTTCCACGAGGGCAGCTACCTGGAACTCGATATCAAGCAGACCCTGCCGCCCACCGCCAAGCAGTTCAAGGACGCCATCCAAAACGCGCTCAAGGCCCGTCACACCCGGCCGGCCCGCACTGAAGCGGGACGGACGGAAGCGCTGGACGACGACGCGGAGCTCACCGCCCGCTACAAGTCGCTGGAGACCCTGGTGAAGCGGCTGGGCTCGCAGGCCCCGGAGGACCGACGCTGGCGTGCCGAGGTGCTGGACGTCCGCGGGCACCTGTTCATTCAGTGCAAGGAGCACCGCGAGGTCACCGGACCCCGCGGCGGCAAGAAGACCGAGGTCTTTATGCACGCGGACACCGGCTCGATGTCCGGCGGCGAGCGGCAGCGCTTCACCGCGTTCATCATGGCTGCCGCGCTGAGCTACCAGCTGGGGATCGCCGAGCAGGGCTTCACCACCTACGGCACCGTGATGATGGATGAGGCATTTGTGCTGGCCTCGGAGGAATTTGCCGGTGCCGGCATTAAGGCGCTGCACGAGTTCGGTTTCCAGCTGCTGCTGGCCGCACCGGAGAACGTGATCGACCTGTCCAGGCACCTTGGGTCGGTCACCGAGATCCTTCGGGACCGGCGCACCAACCGCTCCGGAGTCCTCACCGCTCCGGTCATCAAGCCGCTGCCGGGCGAGGAAGGGGCATGGCGCTCGGAGGCGAATCCGGTGGACATCGTCCTGCGCTGAAGTAACGGCAGCCGGAGCGACATAACAAGTTGATGGATTTAATGCCCGGCTCTGGTGACCGGTCTTTCTGCTGTGCCACTCTGGGCTTCACCAGCTCACCTCGCCAGAGTAATTCCCATAGGTACTGCGGACTGCTGGGTCCCGCACTGTTCCCCAAGAGAACGACGGCGTCCTCTTCAAAGGCACTGCCATGCGCCTACAACGCGCGTCATTCTTCCTCGCTGCAACCGCGATTCTTCCTCGCTGCAACCGCGGCCGCAGCGCTGTCCCTGGCCGGCTGCGCCGAGACCTCTCCAGGGGTATCGGGCCCGGCCACAGAGCCGGCGGTGGAGGCAACCACAACCAGCCCGCCGCCAACCGTCGTTCCCGCGGCCACATCTTCGCCCGTTCCCAAAGGGCCGGTGGCCTTCACGTTCGCAGACGGCCGGCTGTCCTTTGCATACCCGGAGGGCTGGAGTGTCAAGCATGAGCAGGTGTCGGCGTCGCCCGCCGTGGAGACGGCCACCGTCTACAATGCCAGCGGCAAGGAGCAGATCAATATCTACTACAGCCAGGTTGGTGACGCCACGGCGGGGCCCGGCACCAGGAACGTGGTCGAGACGGATCCGGTACCGGGGCTGACCGGTGCTTCCGTTCCCACACCCCATTCGTCGTTCTTTGTTGATCGAACCGAAAGCGGTGCGCAGTACCGCATGGGACTTACTCCCGGCTTGCCAGTCTCCCCGGAGGGGCAGGTGCAGTACGGGCTCGTGAAGCTTGGTGACCGCATCTTGAGTGCGGACGTGCTGTTCACCGAACCGCGGTTCGAAGGGGATGAGGCGGCCCAAATTTGGTACTGGAGTGATGAGGGCCGGGCGCTGAAGTCCGTCCTTATGAGCTTCTCCTACCGCTGACCGGCAGCTGAGAAAGCCCTCCTTCACAGGGATGAGGGAGGGCTTCCTCCTGTCCGCCGGGTAGTCAGGCAGCCGCTACTTGGCCTGCACCCGGCCCAGGAACTGGGCGGTCCGGTCCTTCAGTCCTTCGATCTGGCGAAGAACGACGTCGGCCGGGTCCGGGTTGATCTCATTAGCCGGCTGTTCCTTGCGGACGTTCCCGCAGCACAGGAAATCGGCGCAGATAAGCGTGCCCACGGTGTTGCCGTCGCGCCCGGACTGGCCGGCGCGCCTGGCCACCCACAAAAGCACGTCCTCCTTCGAGAAAACATCGCGGCAAAGCTCACAGAGCACTGAGCGGTTCTTGCGGGCGCCGCCTTCGGGGGCCCGGAGCATGACACCGGTAAGGCCCCGGGGCCCGGGCACCACGAGGTAGCCGCGGAGCGGCATCTTGTCGTCCCGCCAGCCCAGGAAGTCCAGGCTTTCCCAGTCCAGGGAGTCGAAGTCCTTGGGCAGGTTGAGCTTGGCGGCCTCGGACCGGCTGGCGTTGACGAATGATGATCGGATTTGTTGGGGCGTGACTGATTGCATGGGTGAGCCTTCATAAGAGATGTGAGGTAGCCCGGATGCGGGCAAGGAAAGGTGGGTCAGTCTGTCCCCGCGCAGCAGGCCAAAGCGGCCGCCCCGCTTTCCATGGCAGCGGGGGCCTTGCCGGCCGTACGCGTGCTCATAACCTCTGGATTCCCATCTCTTGCGCGGGCGGCAGGATGGCCTGCCCGGCAGTCACATCCTGCCAAAGGCGGCGCACTCTGTCCAAGCCGCCACACCTGCCGCCAGGCAACGACACGCAGGGCTGCTTGTGCCCTTCGTCACGTTCGCCAATAAGATACAGAAAGCTTGCGTAATAGGAGCGAGGATAGGCTAGCCTTACTTGGGTTCGCATCGTTCCACCTAAGGAATTCAATGGCTTCCCCCCTCTTCCCCGGCGCAGGCACCACGCGCCGCACGCTGTTCAAGTCAGCCGGCAAGGCAACGGCAGTCCTGGCCGCAGCAGCCCTCTCTCTCTCGGCCTGCTCCACCGGCCCCGCGTCCTCGACCTCGGACGCCAGCGCCACCAGCTCCAGCAGCTCGCAGTTCCCGGTCACCATCAAGCATGTCTTTGGTGAGACCACCATCGAAAAGCAGCCCACCCGCGTGGCTACCGTCTCCTGGGTCAATGACGACGTTGCCGTTGCCCTGGGTGTTGTGCCTGTAGGTGTCCCCAAGGTCGAATGGGGCGGCAACGAGCAGGGCTCCACCCCCTGGAAGGACGCAGCCCTCGAGGATCTCGGTGCCGGCTTCGGCACGGACAAGGCTCCCGCCCAGTACTCCGAAGCTGACGGCATCAACTTCACCGAGATCGCCAAGCTCACCCCGGACGTCATCCTCGCGGCCTACTCGGGCCTTACTGAAGAGGACTACAAAAAGCTGACCGAGATTGCCCCCGTGGTGGCCCACCCCGAATTGGCCTACGGCACTTCCTGGCAGGACTCCACCTCCATCATCGGCAAGGCCCTCGGCAAGGAAGCCGAAGCAGCCAAGCTGATCTCGGACACCGAGGCCACCATCAAGGAAAAGGTCGGAGAATACCCGCAGATTGAAGGCAAGAGCTTCATCTACGGCAACCTCGAGCCGGCCAAGGGCGAAGGCGTCAACGTCTACACCGCCATCGACAACCGCCCCCGGTTCCTGACCGATATCGGAATGAAGCTGGCCCCCGTGGTGGAGGAGAACACGAAGAGCAGCTCGGAGTTCTTCATCCCGTGGTCGGCCGAGAAGGCCAACGAACTCGAGTCCGACGTCTTCGTCACCTGGGTGCCGGATGCCTCCACTGCCGACGCCATCAAGGCAGACCCGCTGCTCAGCCAGATCCCGGCGATCAAAAACGGGGCCCTCGTTGCCGATTCGGACAACACCCTCACGCTGTCCATCTCCGCAGCCTCCCCGCTGAGCCTGCCGTGGTCGCTGGACACCTTCCTGCCGCAGCTGGCCACCGCAGCGGACGCTGTGAAGTAAGCACAGTCCCATGACGTGCAGTACGACGACGGCGGCCTCCGGGCAGGGCAGCACCGGCACCGAAGTGCCGGGAGCGGGAGCCCGTACCCCGGTCCGCGGACTCGCTTCCGGGGGAAAGCGTGCCGCCTGGCTGTTGGCCGCCGTCGTTGTGCTTGCGCTTTTGGCCGGGGCCTCCCTTGCCATTGGCGCAAGGGCCATTTCCCTCGCCACGGTCTTGGAGGCCCTGACCCAGTTCCATTCCGCCAACGGCGACCACGCAGTGGTCCACGCCCGCATCCCGCGCACCGTCCTTGGCCTGCTGGCCGGCGGTGCTCTGGGGCTGGCGGGTGCAGCCATGCAGGGCGTGGCCCGCAACCCGCTGGCCGATCCCGGCATCATGGGCGTCAATGCCGGCGCCGCCCTCGCCGTCGTTACCGGCATCTATGTTTTCGGCGTGGCAACCTTCTCCGGCTACATCTGGTTCGCTTTCGTCGGCGCGGCGATTGCCGCCGTCGTGGTTTACCTCATCGCGTCCCTGGGCCGGGAAGGCGCCACGCCCGTAAAGCTGGCCCTCGCCGGCGCCGCCCTGAGCGCGGGCCTGGTCTCCCTCATGAATGTCATCCTGGTCTCGAGCCAGGACACCCTGGACCGCTTCCGGTTCTGGCAGGTGGGCGGCGTGGCCGGCCGCGACTGGTCCGTTGTCCTGCCCGGCGTGCCCTTCCTCGTGGCCGGCGCGGTGATCGTGCTCCTGACCGGCAGGATCCTCAACAGCCTGGCCCTCGGCGACGACATCGCCCGCGGCCTGGGCCAGCGGGTGGGCCTGGTCCGCGGCGTGACCGCCCTGGGCATCGTGCTCCTGTGCGGCACCGCCACCGCCCTTGCCGGTCCCATCGGCTTCGTTGGCCTGGTCATCCCGCACGCCGTCCGGTTCCTCACCGGCCCCGACTACCGCTGGATCCTGCCGTTCTGCCTGGTAACGGCGCCGGTGCTGCTCCTCGGCGCGGACATCATCGGCCGCGTGGTGCTGCTTCCCGGCGAAGTTCCCGCAGGCATCATGACCGCCCTCGTCGGCGCACCGGTTTTCGTCTGGCTTATCCGGCGCGGCAAGGGGGCCGGGCTGTGAGCCTCAAAACTCCCGTTGCGCTATCAGGTATGGCTGCCAAAACCGCCCCTAAAGGACTAAAAGTGATAGGGCAACGCCGGGAACGGCTGGGCCTGAGCCGGACCGCCGTGCTGGCGGCCGCCGTCCTTCTCCTCTTTTCCGTGTCCGTCCTGCTGGGCAGCTACACGGTGACCATCCCCGACTTCTTCACAATTGTTTACAACCACCTGACCGGTGGCCAGAAGATCCCGGGTGCCAGCTTCATCGTGATGGAAAACAAGCTGCCGCGGGCGGTCATCGGGACCATGATCGGGCTCGCGTTCGGATTGGCCGGCGCGCTGTTCCAAACCATGCTGCGGAACCCGCTGGCCAGCCCGGATGTGATCGGCATCAGCTACGGCGCCAGCGCTGCCGCCGTCACCGCCATCATCGTCTTCGGGGCATCCGGCGCCGTGGTTTCCGGTGCGGCGCTGGTGGGGGCACTGGCCGTCGCCGCCCTCATTTACGCCATCTCCGCCGGGGGCGCACTCGGGGGAACCAGCCGCGGTAACGCCGCCGGAAACCGGCTGGTCCTGGCCGGCGTCGGGATCGCCGCGGCCCTCCACGCGGTGGTCAACTTCCTGATGACCCGTGCGGACATCCGCACCGCCGCCGACGCCCTCGTCTGGCTCAACGGCTCCCTCAACTCCGCCAACTGGGACCGCGCCGGCGTCCTTTTCCTCGCCCTGCTGGTCCTGCTTCCGGCGGTGGCTGGCATCGCCGGGCCGCTCCGGATGCTGGAGCTGGGTGACGACGCCGCAGCAGGCCTGGGCGTCAAGGTCAACGCGTCCCGGCTCGCCCTGGTGATCATCGCGGTTACCCTTGCCGCAGTGGCGACGGCGGCAGCAGGCCCGGTTTCCTTTGTCGCCTTCCTTGCCGGGCCCATTGCCCGCCGCTATACCGGCAAAGCCAGCCTGCCGGCGTCGGCCCTGGTCGGTGCCCTGATCGTCCTCGCAGCCGACTACTTCGCCGCCAACGTCGCCCCCGAACTGCTGGACGGCACCGTCCTGCCGGTGGGCGTCATCACCGGCGCGCTCGGCGCCCCCTTCCTGCTGTGGCTCCTGGTCACGGCCAACCGAAAGGATGCCTGACGTGGCTGTTCTCCAGGCCAAAAACCTGACGCTGAAATACGACCAGCGCTGCGTGGTGGAAGGGCTCAGCGCCGAGATCCCCGAGGGCAAGGTGACCATGATCGTGGGCGCCAACGCCTGCGGCAAGTCCACCCTGCTCCGCGGCTTGTCCCGGCTCCTCAAACCTGCAGCGGGCACGGTCACGCTTGACGGCAAGGACATCCACTCCCGCCCTGCGCGTGAACTGGCCCGCACCCTCGGGCTCCTGCCGCAGCACCCCACCGCCCCGGACGGCATTACCGTCCGCGACCTGGTTGGCCGCGGGCGCTACCCCCACCAGGGCTTCTTCCGAAGCTGGAGCGAAAAGGACGACGCCGCCGTGCAGCGTGCGCTGGAAGCCACCGAAACGCTGGCCCTCGCCGGGCGCGACGTGGACGAACTGTCCGGCGGGCAGCGGCAGCGGGTGTGGATTGCCATGGCCCTCGCCCAGGAAACCGACGTCCTGCTGCTGGATGAACCCACCACCTACCTGGACCTCGCGCACCAGGTGGAGGTCCTGGACCTTGTGACGGACCTGAACCGCCGGCGCGGCACCACGGTGGCAATCGTGCTGCACGACCTCAACCTCGCCGGCCGCTACGCGGACAATGTCATCGCCATGAAGGGCGGCGCGGTGGTGGCCGTCGGCGATCCGCGCGAGGTGGTCACCGAAAGCCTGGTCCGGAACGTCTTCAACCTTGAAGCCCGCGTCATCCCGGACCCCGTGTCCGGAACACCCCTGATCATTCCCATCGGCCGCCACCACGTCCCTACCGAACTGGAGCTTGTTTCATGAAGACCCGCGCTGCTGCCGCCACCGAGGCCATGAACCCTGCGCCTATCAACACCGAGCCGATGACCCTGGCCTTCGAGGTCACTGTTTCCTCGGTCCAGAAACTCAGCCCCAACTTCCGCAGGATCACGTTCGGCGGCTACTCCCTGCGCGACTTCGGCGTCCACGGCGACACCCTGGACCTCCGGATCAAGCTCATGATCCCGTCCCTCGCCGCGGACGGCACGCAGATCCCGCTGCCCGTCTTCGAAATGAGCTCGTCCGGTTGGTACCGGGAATGGCTGGCAATGGACCCGGCCGTGCGCGGTTCCATGCGGACCTACACGGTGCGGCGGGCCCGGCTGGACGCGGTGTACCCCGAGATTGACGTCGACTTCGTCATGCACTTCGACGACCACGGCAACGGCGGCCCCGCTGCCAACTGGGCACTGAACGCCAAGCCGGGGGACGCCATCACCATCATCGGCCCCAACAATCGGGCCGCGCACTGCGTCACCGCCGAAATCTACTCCGGCATCGAATGGCGGCCGGGCCTGGCGCAGCGTATCCTGCTCGCCGGCGACGAGACCGCCATCCCGGCCATCTCCGCCATCCTCGAAAGCCTGCCGGAGTACATGACCGGCCACGCTTTCCTGGAAGTCCCCGAAGCCGGCGACTTCCTGGAACTCAGCTCGTCCGCCAACGTGGACATCACCTGGCTGGCGCGCGGCGCCCAAATCGGCCGGTCCCGGCCGCACGGTGAACTGCTCCAGCAGGCTGTCCGCAAGGCCGTGCCCGTGCCCGGCTGGGTCGGGTTCAAAGAGGCCGACGGCGCCGGGCCGGAGCCCGAAGACGTCAACGTGGATGAGGACATCCTGTGGGAAACGCCGTCCCGGATGGAAACAGCCGAGATCATCGCCACCAAGAACCCGGACATGCCCGCCGGTGCCATGCCGTTCTACGCCTGGATGGCCGGTGAAGCCGCCGTCATCAAGGAGATGCGCCGATACCTGGTCCGTGACGTCGGAATCGACCGGAAGCAGGTTGCGTTCATGGGGTACTGGCGGCAGGGCAAAGCCGAGGGCTAGTGCCCCGGCCGTTGCTGGCTACGCCGGTAACGTTATTTCGCCGTCGCTTAGCGGTTGGACCCTTCCCAAACTTCGCAAGCTCAGTTCGGGGCCCTCGGGTCCGCCCTTCCTCCTTCCGCTTCGTTCGGCCGCGGGCTCTCTCAGGTTCTGTGGCTTTTTCTGCGACGCTCTCTCACTATTGGGGCTTCAAACGCAGACGCTCTCTCGCTTTTGACGTGCTCTACCCCGACGCTCTCGCACCTACTGTTCATCCCGGCGTCGTGCTTGCTTTTCTTTGGCTGGCTAGGTTGGCGCTGTGGCTCCCGAACCTTTGCTTCCCAATTCCGGGCGGCGGGTGTTTGTTGCACTCGGTGACTCGTTCACCGAGGGGGTGGGGGACCGGGACGAGCGGCTGCCCAACGGGGTGCGGGGCTGGGCGGACCGGGTGGCGGAAAAACTGGCCAAGGCACACCCGGGATGGAAGTACGCAAACCTGGCCATCCGCAGCAAACGGCTCCGGCAAATCATCGACGAGCAGCTCGAACCCGCCCTGCGGATGCGGCCCACGCTGGTCACGCTTTACGCCGGCGGCAACGACATTCTGGATCTGAAGACGGACATGGCCGCCCTCATGGACGAGTACGAACAACTCGTGGCCCGGCTCGCCGAAACCGGGGCCACGCTGGTCCTCTTCACCGGCTTCGACGTTAAGGTTTCAGCGCTGCTCGAGCCCCTGAAGAGGCGCAACACCTTCTACAACCAGCGCGTCCGGGACATCGCCGAAAAATACGGTGCCGTGCTGGTGGACTACTGGTGCCTCGACGCTTTCCATGACCGGCGGATGTGGGACTCGGACCGGCTGCACATGTCCAAGGCCGGCCACAAGTACCTGGCCGGCCAGGTACTGGACCAGCTCGGGGTGCCGCACAAGATCAGGCCCAAGGACTGGGAACCGCCCAGCCGGCTCACCCTGCGCGAATGGGAACGCCGGCAGCGGCGTTGGATTCACGAATGGGTCCTGCCGCTTTTCGGACGCAAACTGCGGGGTGTCACCCTGGGGGACCAGCTTGCCCCGCGCTGGCCCGAACCGGTCAAGGTGCCAAAGAAGGGCGGGCTGAAAAAACTGGTGGCAGAGCCGGAGGCAGCGGAGAACGCCTAGCCGTCCAGCAGGTTCTCGAAGCCCGGCGCCACGCGGCCGGCGTGAAACTCCACCACGTCAAAGTCCGCCACACCGTTTGTGTAAAAAGGGTCCTGGGCCAAACTGGCGTCCAGAGTGGCGCGGTCCACCCGGGACAGCAGCATCCCGCCGGTGCGGGGAACCTTGCGGCCGGCGGCAACGAAGACGCCGTCGTCGAATGCCTTCTGCAGCCAGCTGATGTGGGCGTCATTATGGAAGTCGACGATGTCCTGCGGAACCCGGTAAGTCAGGGAGACAACATACATGCGTCCCAGCCTACCGGGGGCTGCGGCGGTCAGTTGAAGGATCAATCGTAGAATAGGGGGATGACCGAACCGCGGTGGCTCAACGCCGATGAACGACGCGCCTGGCTGGCCCTGGTGAGCATCAACACCCTGCTGCCCGCTGCCCTGGACACCAAGCTTCACGCCGCAGGCAAGCTGTCCCTCTTCGACTACACGGTTCTGGCCATGCTGTCCGAGGCGGACGACCGGTTCCTGCCGATGAGCGAGCTGGCCGCCCGCAGCAGCGCATCCCTGTCCCGGCTGTCGCACGTGGTCACCAAACTGCAGAAGCGCGGCTGGGTGGAGCGCCGACCGCATCCGCATGACGCCCGCGTCACCATTGCCCACCTCACCGAGGAAGGCATGGCAACCATCGTTGGCCTCGCGCCCAACCACGTTGAGGATGTCCGCAACCTCTTCCTGGATGCCCTCACCGAGCAGGACGTCCTGGACCTGGCACGGATCGGAGAGAAAGTGGTGGGCCGCCTCGACGCCGATCACTGGATCCTGCGCGAAAGCTAGCAGCACCCGCGATTGGTTGCTTCCAGCAACCGGTGGCACACTAACCGATATGGAATTTACCACCCGCTTCGTGGCCCTTGGCGACTCGTTTACCGAAGGCGTAGGGGATGACGATCCCATCCGCCCTAACGGCGTCCGGGGTTGGGCGGACCGGGTGGCTGAGCAGCTCGGCGCCGCGGATCCGGGGTTCGGATACGCCAACCTCGCCATCCGCGGCAGGAAGCTAAGGCAGATCCTGGCAGAGCAGGTGAACGCCGCCGTCGAACTTAGGCCCACCCTGGTGAGCATCTACGCGGGAGCCAACGACATCCTGCGCCCCAAGATCGACATTGACGACCTTTTGGCCGAGTACGACGACGGCATCCGCACGTTGAGTGCCACCGGCGCCACCGTGGTGATGTTCACCGGGTTCGACGCGCGCGGCTCAAAGGTGTTCGGCAGCATGCGCGGCCGTACCGCGATCTACAACGAGCTGGTCCGCGGCATCGCCGGCGACCACGGCGCCCTGCTGGTGGACTACTGGCGCTTCAGTGAGTACTACGACTGGGGTATGTGGGCGAAGGACCGGATGCACATGTCCGCCGCCGGGCACGCCAACATGGCAAAGCGCGTCCTAGAGGTCCTCAAATACGACCACTCCATCGACATCCCGCCCATGACACCGGTTCCGGAACTCCGCGGCGCGGAGGCTTTGCGCGCCAACGCCCTGTGGTTCCGTGAGTACGCTGCCCCCTGGGTGGTCCGCAGGGTCACGGGCAAATCTTCCGGTGACAACCTGTCGCCCAAGTACCCCCAGCTGACGCGGCTCTAGGCAGGGTGGCCGGCACCGCCGTCGTCCGCTGCTTATACACCTAAAAGGCGTGAATTGGTCTTTAATTGCGCGGACTCGTAGACTTGGTAGGCGCTAAGTGCGCGGAGCGTGCGCAATTGCTCCGGTTGCCCGGTAAATCCGGGAGGCCGGTAGTTAGGGGCTCAAGTTGCGTGACTAACCGTTAGCCCTTCCGGGCCGCCCTTAGCAGCATGGTCCTGCAGCAGATTTGCGGATCATTTCATTCAATCCTTGAGGAGAAGTCATGGCAGCACACTGCCAAGTGACCGGGGCCGAGCCGGGCTTTGGGCACAGCATTTCGCACTCGCACCGCCGCAACAAGCGCCGGTTCGATCCGAACATCCAGAAGAAGCGCTACTGGGTTCCGTCCCTGCGCCGTAACGTCACGCTGCAGGTCTCTGCACGTGGCATCAAGACCATTGACGTGCGCGGCATCGATGCAGTCGTCGCCGAGATCCTGGCTCGTGGGGTGAAGCTCTAATGGCAAAGGACAAGGACGTACGTCCGATCATCAAGCTGAAGTCGACCGCCGGCACGGGCTACACCTACGTGACCCGCAAGAACCGTCGTAACGACCCGGACCGCCTGGTCCTGAAGAAGTACGACCCCAAGATCCGCCAGCACGTCGAATTCCGAGAGGAGCGCTAAACAATGGCTAAGAAGTCCAAGATTGCTCGCAACGAGCAGCGCAAGGTCATCGTTGAGCGTTACGCTGCAAAGCGCCTCGAGCTGAAGAAGACCCTGGTTGACGAGAACGCAACCGACGAAGCACGCGAAGCAGCCCGCCTGGGCCTGCAGAAGCTGCCCCGCAACGCGTCCCCGATCCGTCTGCGCAACCGCGACGCCATCGACGGCCGCCCCCGCGGCACCATACAGAAGTTCGGCATCTCCCGTGTCCGTTTCCGCGACATGGCGCACAAGGGCGAACTTCCGGGCATCACCAAGTCTTCCTGGTAATCCCGCACTGCTGATTCCAGCTGCCTGGGAAGGGCCGGCAACCTCCGTGGTTGCCGGCCCTTTTTGCGTTTAAGCCACGGCTCGTTGGTTGAGTTGTCGAAACCCCTGAGCCGGTCGACACGGGTGTGTGGGGGGACACAAAGCAGAAGTACGACGGCGTGACCTGGCTTGGGTGCCCTTATGTCCTGTTTTTCCGCGGGTTTTGGGGGTTTTTAGGCGGTTGGGTGGGTGACTTGCGGTGGGGTTGGCGGGCGTGTATTGTTTTCTGAGTCGCCGCGAGGGGAACAGCGAAGAGCTGGTCACT
>NZ_VAHN01000050.1 GCF_005796205.1 Pseudarthrobacter sp. NamE2
ACGCAGCAGCCGCACTCGGTGGACACCATCAAGGAAATGGTCAACGTACTGCTCCTGCAGGGCAACTTCGGCAAGCCCGGCGCCGGCGCCTGCCCCGTCCGCGGCCACTCCAACGTCCAGGGCGACCGGACCATGGGCATCTGGGAAAAACCCAAGGAAGGGCTCCTGCAAGCCCTTGACACCGAATTCGGCATCACCTCCCCGCGGCACCACGGCTACGACGCCGTCGAGGCCATGGAGGCCTTCGAACGCAACGAAGTGGACGTGTTCGTCTCGATGGGCGGGAACTTCTCCCTGGCCTGCTCGGACACCGAAATGCTGGAGGCCGGCATGCAGCGGATCGGGCTGACCGTGCACATCTCCACCAAACCCAACCGCTCCCACATCGTCCACGGCCGCACCTCCCTGATTTTGCCTACCCTGGGCCGGACGGACAAGGACGACAAGCACCCCAAAGGCGCCCAGTTCCTCTCCGTTGAGGACTCCATGTCCGTGGTCCACTCCACCCAGGGCCGCCTCACCCCCGTCTCCGAGCACCTGCTCGCCGAACC
>NZ_VAHN01000051.1 GCF_005796205.1 Pseudarthrobacter sp. NamE2
ACGGCTACGCCCGGCAAGGCATGAGCGCCTACGTCGAACTCCAGGAAAAGGAATTCACCTCCGAATCCCGCGGCTACACCGCAACCAAGCACCAGCGCGAAGTCGGCACCGGCTACTTCGACACCATCTCCACCGCGCTCAACCCGAACGCGTCCACCCTCGCACTTGTCGGATCGACAGAAGAGGGCCAGTTCCACTAACACCTTCCCCAAGTAAGTAGCAGTAAGTGTCGTTTTGGAGGATCAAAACGACATTTACTGCTACCCAGTTGGGACCTTTCAAGGAGAACTCCCATGAACAGCTTTACTGACAGCTTCACCATCAACGGCATCACCATGGCTGCCCAGCCCATCTGCCGGCAGGACGAGGTGCTGACCCCGGACGCCCTTGCCTTCATCGCCAAACTGCACCGGGCCACCGCCGCCCGCCGGCAGGAACTCCTCCAGGCCCGCCGGACCCGCCGGGCCGAGATCGCCGCCGGCGCGGACCCGCGCTTCCTCCAGGAAACGGAGCACATCCGCAACGACCCGTCCTGGCGGGTT
>NZ_VAHN01000052.1 GCF_005796205.1 Pseudarthrobacter sp. NamE2
GAAGCCACCCGCGCACGCCTGGGCACCAACGTGGACGCCGTCGCGGACAAGGTCACCCCGTCCAACATCGTCCACCGCCAGACCGACAAGGTAAAGGGCAGCGTCAAGGACGCCGTCACCGGCGTGAAGGAGAAAGTCATGGGAGCAGCAGACACCGCCACCACCAAAGTCCACAACACCGCCTCTTCCGGCGCCGGACACACCACCAACGCCCTGCACTCCACCGGCGACACCCTGCACGATGCCAGGGACAACGTCTCGGCCAGACTTTCCGAGGCCGGCACCGCCCTGTCCCAGGCACCGGATCAGGTCAAAGCCAAAACGCAGGGCAATCCCCTGGCCGCCGGGCTCATCGCGTTCGGCGCCGGGCTGCTCGTTTCGTCCCTGATCCCGCCAAGCCGGAAGGAACGCGAAGCCGCCGAGCAGGTCAAAACCGCAGCCCAGCCCCTGGCCGGCAAGGTCACCGAGGCAGCCAAGGACGTCGTCCAGGACCTCAAGGAACCCGCCCAGGAAGCCGTCGAAAACGTCAAAGCCACCGCC
>NZ_VAHN01000053.1 GCF_005796205.1 Pseudarthrobacter sp. NamE2
AGGAGCAACGGAAGAGACCTCTGACACCGGCGCGGCTGCCTCCTACCCGCCCACCAGCGGCCGCCACGTTGCGGCGGGTGGGAAGGTGCCGGCCTTCGATGAGCCTGCCACCGCTCCCGCAGCTTATGGCGAGACGATTTATGGCGAGCCCGGCCGTCCCGGGTACTCAGGAACGGAGTCGGGCGGTGTGCCCTTGCGGGATTACGACGATCCCTTTGATGGCCAGTCTGGCAGGTTGTGATGAGTAGCCAGATTCCTGAGATGCTGCCGGGTGAGGCGCATCAGAAGGCCGATAACACGTCGCTGGGTGACCTGCTCGGGGAGGTGACCCGGGACCTGTCCACCCTGATGCGCCAGGAGCTGGAACTGGCCAAGGCCGAAGCCAAGCAGTCCGCGACCCGGGCCGGGAAGGGCGGCGGCATGCTCGCCGGCGCCGGCGTCGCCGGGCACTTCGTCCTTTTGTTCCTGTCCCTT
>NZ_VAHN01000054.1 GCF_005796205.1 Pseudarthrobacter sp. NamE2
GTAGCCAGATTCCTGAGATGCCACCGGGTGAGGCGCATCAAAAGGCCGATAACACGTCGCTGGGTGACCTGCTCGGAGAGGTAACCCGGGACCTGTCCACCCTGATGCGCCAGGAACTCGAACTGGCCAAGGCCGAAGCCAAGCAGTCCGCGACCCGGGCCGGGAAGGGCGGCGGCATGCTCGCCGGCGCCGGCGTCGCCGGGCACTTCGTCCTTTTGTTCCTGTCCCTGGCCCTGATGTTCGCCCTCGGCGCTCTGATGCCGCTGGGCTGGGCCGCGGTGATCGTGGCCGTGATCTGGGCCATCATCGCCGCAATCCTGGCCTCGATCGGCCGCAAGGAACTCAAAGAGATCAAGGGCCTGCCCCAGACCGGCGAAACACTCTTCGAAATCCCCCCAACCCTAAAACCAGGTGAGGTAAACCGATGAGCGACAACCCGGACGCAATCCGCCAAGACATT
>NZ_VAHN01000055.1 GCF_005796205.1 Pseudarthrobacter sp. NamE2
GTTGAGGTTCGCACCGTCCACATACACCTGGCCGCCCGCGGCGTGGACCGCGTCGCAGACCTCGCGGACGTCGGCGTCATACACCCCGTGGGTGGACGGGTAGGTGATCATGATGCAGGACAGGACATCCCGGTTGGCCTCGATCTTGGCGTACAGGTCCGTGTGGTCAATCGTCCCGTCGGCAGCGGTGGCCACCACGACCACCTTCATCCCCGCGAGCACGGCCGAGGCGGCGTTGGTGCCGTGCGCCGATGCCGGGATCAGGCACACGTTGCGCTGCTGGTCGCCGCGGGAGTGATGATAGCCGCGGATCGCCAGGAGCCCGGCGAGCTCGCCCTGGGAACCGGCGTTGGGCTGGATGGAGACCTGGTCGTACCCGGTGATCGCGGTCAGGTCAGCCTCCAGCCCG
>NZ_VAHN01000056.1 GCF_005796205.1 Pseudarthrobacter sp. NamE2
ATTGAGGTTCGCGCCGTCGATGTACACCTGGCCGCCCGCGGCGTGGACCGCGTCGCAGACCTCGCGGACGTCGGCGTCGTACACCCCGTGGGTGGACGGGTAGGTGATCATGATGCAGGACAGGACATCCTTGTTGGCCTCGATCTTGGCGTACAGGTCCGTGTGGTCAATGGTCCCGTCGGCAGCGGTGGCCACCACGACCACCTTCATCCCCGCGAGCACGGCCGAGGCGGCGTTGGTGCCGTGCGCCGAGGCCGGGATCAGGCACACGTTGCGCTGCTGGTCTCCGCGGGAGTGATGGTACCCGCGGATCGCCAGGAGGCCGGCGAGCTCGCCCTGGGACCCGGCGTTGGGCTGGATGGAGACCTGGTCGTACCCGGTGATCGCGGTCAGGTCCGTCTCCAGCCCT
>NZ_VAHN01000057.1 GCF_005796205.1 Pseudarthrobacter sp. NamE2
GCGGTGAGGCCGCGGGTGAGGCGGCCGGCCAGGACGCCCGCGCCGGCTGCAAGCAGCAGGAACGTACCGGGGCGGTTGCGGGCGAAGCGCTGGACTTCGCTCAGCAGGTCGCCGGGCTGCTTGTTCTCAAGCCAGGAAGCCACGGACTCGCTGCGCTGGGCAGCCTGCCGGATGAGGTCGCTGGCTACACCCTGCTGGTCCGGGGCATCAGCCATGCTCTGCAACTGGCCGGAAATGGTCCGAATACCCTCGGCAGCCTTCTGCTGCTGGCTACCGGCCTGGTTG
>NZ_VAHN01000058.1 GCF_005796205.1 Pseudarthrobacter sp. NamE2
CGACGGCACCCACCGCGTCTCGCTCGATGAAGTCATCATCACCATGCGCGAAACCGGCAAAGACATGAGCTCCAAATACAAGGAAACCGCCATGGGCGGCCTCGCCGTCAACGTCGTCGAATGCTGACCCGGGCTTCAGCAAACCCAACCAACGCCAAAAGCGTGCGCACGAACAAAGGAAAGACAACAATGACACTGGCACCTGAAGGCCGGAAGATGCTGCGGATCGAGCAGCGTAATGCGGCTGTCCCGGTGGAGCGCAAGCCGGACTGGATC
>NZ_VAHN01000059.1 GCF_005796205.1 Pseudarthrobacter sp. NamE2
CTGCGCTGGGCAGCCTGCCGGATGAGGTCGCTGGCTACACCGGGCTGGTCCGGTGCATCAGCCATGCTCTGCAACTGGCTGGAAATGGTTCGGATGCCGTCGGCGGCCTTCTGCTGCTGGGTACCGGCCTGGTTGTTCAGGCCCTGCTTGGCCTGGTGCAACAGGTCCTGTGCGCTGTTCTTCGCCTCCGCCGCCACATTGGCCGCCTCACTCTTGGCAGTCTGGGCCACGCCCTGCGCTGCCGATGCTGCCTCGCCGGCAACGTT
>NZ_VAHN01000006.1 GCF_005796205.1 Pseudarthrobacter sp. NamE2
GCCGGAGGCGCCGGCCTGGATCATGGACTTCATTAGCTCGTAGGCGTTCAGCGGACCGCCGAAGCCGGCCTCGGCGTCGGCGACGATCGGGACCAGCCAGTCCTCAACGGACTGGATGCCTTCGGAGAATTCGATCTGGTCGGCCCGGAGCAGGGCGTTGTTGATCCGGCGGACAACGGTGGGAACGGAGTTGGCGGGGTAGAGGGACTGGTCCGGGTAGGTATGGCCGGAGTTGTTGGCGTCCGCGGCCACCTGCCAGCCGGAGAGGTAGATGGCCCGCAGCCCGGCCTTGACCTGCTGCACTGCCTGGTTGCCGGTGAGGGCACCGAGGGCATTGGTGTACTTGCCCTCCTTGTGTTCCGCGCTGAGCTGCTTCCACAGCTTCTCCGCGCCGCGGCAGGCGAGGGTGTGTTCTTCGGAGACGCGGCCGCGGAGGCGGATGACGTCGGAGGCTGAGTAGTCCCGGGTCACACCTTCCCAGCGGGGGTTGGCGGACCATTCGAGCTCCAGGGCCGCGGCCTGTTCTTCGAGCGTCTGGGAGGTGGGCTCAAATGCTGCGGTCATCGTTGATCTCCTTGTTTGTATTTGTTATTGAGCGTTGTTGTGACAGACCTGCTTTTTGCATTGCTGGGCCCTCGATTTATGTGCTCGCTTCATCACCTGCCGCTTCCCGGAAATCCCTTCTTCTTTAGAGGGGAACAGGTGGGGCAAAAGCATTTCCCGCGAAGGTGGAGGTGCTAGGGAACGCCTGCTGTTGCGGGCAGGATGGGCTGGGGCAGTCCTGCAAGCGTCCCGACTTGGCGGTATTTTTCGAGTCGTTGCGGAAGGAGCTCGTCCAGCCCGGTGGCGGAGAGGGCGGCCAGTTCGAATTCGATCGCCTGTGCCAGGCGCTGGCAGAATGCCCTGCCTTCGAGTGCGGCGTCGGGGCGCTCGTCTACAACGTGCTCGACCATCCCGAGGGCGTACAGGGATGCGACATTGATACCCTGCGCTTCCGCCAGTGCCGGGGCGAAATCGGTGCTGCGGTGCACGATGGCGCTTGCTCCCTCGGGCGGCAGCGGGGATAGCCATGCATGTTGCGCGGCGATGGTCCGGTCTGCGGGGAAAAGCGCCAATGCCCCGCCCCCGGTGCCCTGGCCCAGCATCACCGATACGGTTGGGGAGCGCAGGCCGATGAGGTCATGGAGAGAGCGCGCTATTTCACCGGCCAGGCCACCTTCCTCTGCCTCTTTTGACAGCGCCGCACCGCCGGTGTCGATTACCGTGACCAGTGGCAGTCCCAACTCCTCAGCCAGACGCATGCCGCGACGCGCTTCACGCAGCGATGCCGGTCCCATCGCGGTTTGCTGCGGCGGCCGGGGCCGGGTATGCCCAATCACCACGCAGGACTTTTGTCCGAAGCGGGCCAGAGCCAACAGGAGTCCCGGGTCCTTTTCGCCCTGGCCGGTGCCGTTGAGGGGAAGGACATCGCGGGCGGCGGAAGTCAACAGTTGGCGCAGATCTGGACGCTGGGGATTGCGGGAGATCGTGATCGATTCCCAAGCCCCTGCATCAGACGGTTTCGTGGTGAGTGTGCGCGGCGGACGGACGCGGGGCTGTGGGCCGGCAACCAGAATGTTCAGGGCGCGGTCGACGACGTCGGACAATTGCCATGGCGGGACTACGGCGTCCACGAGTCCTTTGTCAAAAAGGTTCTCGGCCACCTGCACGTTTTCCGGGAAGGGCGAGCCGTGCAATGCCTCATACACCCGCGGTCCCAGGAACCCGAGTAGCGCGCCGGGCTCTGCAACCGTGATGTGTCCAAGTGATCCCCAGGAGGCCATCACGCCGCCGGTGGTGGGGTGGCGGAGGTAAACCAAGTAGGACAGCCCGGCCTGCCGGTGCGCGCGGACGGCCGCGGTGATCTTCACCATGGAAAGGAACGCTGCTGTGCCCTCCTGCATACGGGTGCCGCCGGACGCTGGTCCTGCCAGGAGGGGAAGTCGTTCCCCGGTGGCCCGTTCAGCAGCGTTTACGATTCGTTCGGCTGCGGCGTGGCCGATGGAGCCGGCCAGGAAACGGAACTCGCTGACGATAACCGCCACCCTCCGGCCGCGGATCAGACCTTCGCCGGTGAGTACGGACTCATCGACTCCGGTTTTCATCCGGGCCGCCTCCAGTTCCTGCCGGTACTCCGGGCCGGGGTTGGGATCCACTACGGGCGAGTCCCAACTGCGGTACGAGCCGGGATCGAGCACGGTGGCGATAAGCTCGGCGGCGGTCAGGTGCTTGATTTTCTGGGATGCAGTCACGCTAGCGGGCCTCCGCAGCAGCGAAGGGGGCCGTGGCGTTGTCGGCAGGGGCCAGGCCCAGCCATTCCCGGATGGATTCGCCGTCCGCGTCCAGCAGCGGCGAAGCTGCATGCCCGGTGATGGTGGTTTCCGCGGTGTCGCCCGGGGCGAAGAACCGCAGCGGTGGGCCGGGGAGGCTGACCTTGCCCAGCAGCGGATGCTCCACCTCCACGACGAGGCCCTGGGAGGCGACCTGTTCCCAGGCGTATACCTCGTCCAAGGAGCGGACCTTCCCGGCCGGGATCCCGGCGTCGTTCAGCTTGTCCAGCAGTTCCGCCGCGCCATAGTCTGCGAAGACGCGTTCGACGGCGGCAATCACCCCGGCGCGGTTCCGCACCCTTTCGGCGTTGCTGGCAAAGCCCGGGGCGGCGGGGTCCAGGCCGAAGGCGGCGGCGAAGGAGGCCCAGAGCTTTTCGCTGCCGACGCTGATTTGGACGCTGCCGTCCTTGCAGTTGAACAACCCGTAGGGGGCGATGGAGGGGTGGTGGTTGCCCTGCGCCTGCGGGACCTCGCCGGCCACCGTGGTGCGGGTTCCTTGGAAGGCGTGGACCCCGATCAGCGAGGCCAGCAGTGACGTGCGGACCACCTTGCCCCGGCCGGTCCGGTCGCGTTCAACCAGCGCTGCGAGAACTCCTGTTGTGCCGTTCATGCCGGCCAGCAGGTCGGCGATCGGGACGCCCACGCGCTGCGGGTCGTCCGGGCCGGAGCCGGTGAGGGACATCAACCCCGCTTCGCCCTGGAGGATCTGGTCGTAGCCGCTGCGCTGGGACTCGGGTCCGTCGTGGCCGAAGCCGGTGATGGACAGTATGACCAGGCGCGGGTTCAGTTCGTGCATGAACCGGGTGGAGAAGCCCAGCCGGTCCATCACGCCGGGGCGGAAGTTTTCGATCACCACATCGGCGCGCTCCAGCAGCCCGCGCAGCACGGCCTGGCCGTCGCCGCTTTTCAGGTCCAGTGCGATGGATTCCTTGTTGCGGTTGCAGGACATGAAGTACGTGGACTGCAGGTCGTCCTTGGGGCCGACGAAGGGCGGGCCCCAGCCGCGGGTGTCGTCCCCCGTCCCGGGGTTCTCCACTTTGATGACACGGGCGCCCAAATCGGCGAGCATCATGCCGGCGTGCGGGCCGGCAAGGGCCCGGCTCAGGTCTATGACAGTGTGGCCGGCCAGAGGGCCTTGGGGACGGTCAGCTCGGTTCATGCGCTGCTTCCTTTTCGTATCGAAGGTTGGCCGGGGCCAAAAGAGGCGGGAATTCAGGGCGGCTATAGCCAGCCGGGGACAACAAGTGCGAGCCAGGCAAGGATGGGGCCGGCGACGATGACGATGCCGCTGTAGCCGAGGATTTGCTTGTAGAACTTGTCCTTGTCCACACCTTCGGGGGCGTTGGCCAGGACCAGGGCGCCGTTGGTGGAGAACGGTGAAACATCGACGATGGTGGCGGCGACGGCCAGGGCGCAGATGACCCCGACAGCTCCGATTTCACCGGTGGACAGGAACGGCACCGCGAGCGGGATGAGTGCGGCCAGAATGGCGGTGGAGGAAGCGAAGGCGGAAACGATGGCGCCAATGAAGCAGATGAGGAGGGCTGCCACCAGGGGCATGCCCATGCCGGCAACGCCGTTGGAGACGAACTCGATGGTGCCGGCCTCTTCAAGCACGCCGACGAAGGTGAGCATGCCACAAATCAGCAGAACCGTGGACCAGCTGATTTTGTTAATGGCCCCTTTCTGGGCGGCTGGCGAGACGAGCGCCAGGACGACCGCGATGGTGATGGAAACGAAGCCGACATCCATCTTCAGGCCCAGGGCCACGACTGCCAGCGCGATCAGGCCGCCAATGGTGACCAGTTGCGGGATCCGCTCAGTTTGTTCCTTCGTGGCTGCAGCGCCATCGCCGGCGGGATCGCGCGGGCCGTACATGCCCGAGCCGAAGCCTTTGAAGGACACGTCCCTGCCTGCCTTGGCCCCGACGCTGACGGCCATCCGCGCCTCGGCGGCCTGCTCGACGAAGTGGCTTACCCGGGAGGACAACAGCTTCCTGCCGCCCAGGACCACGAAGAGGACGAGAGCGATGATGATGTTGAAGATGAGGCTGGACAGGAACAGCGCTGTTGGACTGAAAGCCAGGTCGGTTTTAGCAAGGATGCCGTTAACTGTGACGCCGTAGACGGCGATTGGAGAGAAACCACCCGCCTGCGCGCCGTGGATGACCATCATGCCCATCAAGAGCGGGCTGATCTTGTATTTGCCGGCAAAGTTGAGCGCGATGGGGGCGATGATGGCGACGGCGGCGGGAGACAGCGCGCCGACGGCGGTGATCACGGCGGTGATGGCGAACATGACCCACGGGATGAGGGCCACCCGGCTGCCCACCAGCTTGACGGCACCTCGCACCAGGAGATCGATGGTGCCGTTGTTCTGCGCGATGGCGAACAAGTACGTGACACCCACGATGGTGAGGAAGAGTCCGCCCGGGAAGTTGGCGAGGATGTCGCTGGTGGACATGCCCAGTACCAGCGTGCCGAGCAGGAAAGCGCCAACGAAGGCGAGGGCGCCCATATTGAGTGGCAGGACGGTAGCGAGCAGGAACATTGCCGCCAGGATGATGATGGATAAAACAGGAGCGGACATCGTTGGTCCTCCATAGGGAAAGAAATCTGTGACGTGAACCACTGGCTCACTGGACTAGCCTCTTAGACAGCGGGTCTATCTGTCAATAGCGACTCGTTGTACTCTTGGAGAACCGACGACGACGGATGAGGGCTTGTGGACAAGACACCCCGGATAGGACTTGAGCGGGTCACCAGACCAAGGCTCTACGAACAACTCGTGGAGCAGATCCTCGCCTATATCGAATCTGCGCAGCTTCGACCAGGTGATCTCCTGCCCGCCGAACGTGACTTGGCTGAGCGCCTTGGCGTTTCCCGCGCCACCCTGGCCCAGGCCCTGGTGGCACTCGAGGTGTTGGGCGTCATCGACGTCCAACATGGCACCGGCGCCGTACTGGCCCGGCGCCCCAGCGTCGCATCCGTGATCAAAGGCCTGCGGGAGCACCGCAGCAGGCTGCCCGAAATCGTCGAGGCGCGCAGCACCCTGGAAGTGAAGCTTGCAGGACTCGCAGCTGCCCGACGCACCGAGCAGGACCTCAAAGACATCGACAAAGCCCTGGACGTCATGGCGCAGGAGATCAAGGACGGGGACCGCGGCACCCGCGGCGACGAACTCTTCCATCAGGCCATCACAGCAGCAGCACACTCCTCCGTACTGGCACAGCTCATGGCCTTCATCGCCGAAATGATCCTGGAAACGCGCATGGAATCACTCGGCCAGCCAGGCCGACCCGAGCAGTCCCTCGCCTCGCACCGCAAGATCGCGGACGCCATCCGCAATCAGGACGCCGAAGGCGCAGCCGAAGCCATGCTGTCCCACATCGAGCTCGTATCCGACGTGGAACTGCTCCGATAGCGCGCTTAGGCAACCTTCGGAAAAACTCCAAGCCTCTGGCTCGCAAAGTCCCAAATGCAGTTGCAGGTAACCCCGTTGGGAGCCTCGCCCCGTTCATTTCCCAACCTCAAGATAAGCCTTCCGCCAACCCGCCTGGGTTCCCGGAAGGCGCTTAACCCGGTGCCTGCACTACGGAGACTTCGAGCGGCCCAAGAGTGGGATCAGGTCTTATCCACGGCCCGAGACTGGGAGCCGTCAGGGTACCCGCCCGGCAGCAGTAGCGATTGCTTTGTACGGGCAGGTGAGGGTCGATCGTCAGGTTGGGGTGTAGCCTTCGCCGACAGCTATTGAGATCCTTCGAGGACATCAATAGCCCTGCGGCCAAGGCTGCCTAAGACGTGGCGGTGCATGGCTTCCCTTGCCCGGTCCGCCTCGCCGGCAATGACGGCCTCGGCGATCTGGACGTGTTCTTCCTGGACGCGGGCCTGGTCCTTTTCGGAATCCCGTTGGCTTTGCAGCCCGATCTGCCGGTACTGGTCCGCTTTGTCCCAGAGGCCTTCGAGAATGCCGATGAGGAGCGGATTGTGCGATGAGAGATAAATGGCCCGGTGGAAATCGCGGTGCGCGGTCAGGGCGTCAAGGTCGGTGGAAGTGCTTAGCGGAGTAAGCCGCTGGAGGGTTGTTTCGATGTTTGCAATGTCCTGCGGCGTGCGGCTGCCGGCGGCCAGTCCCGCGGCCAACGGGTCGAGGTTTTCCCTAATGACGTAGAGGTTCCGCGCCTCATCCGCGGTGAGGGGCGTGACCCTCGCATCCCGGTGTGAGTCCAGCTGTACCATACCTTCGGCAGCGAGCCGGCGAAGCGCTTCGCGCAGGGGAGTGGTGCTGACCCCAAGTTCCTGTGCCAGCATCGTCTGGCTGAAGACTGCGCCAGGCTGGATCTGGCCGGTGAGTATGCGGCGGCGCAGTTCGTCGTAGGCGTAGGCGCTCTTGGTGAGGGCAACGGGAGGGATCGGCACGGTGTGCTCCTTACGCGCCTTCCGGCATCATGACTGTCTGCTTCAGATTACCGGGTTGGTGGTGATTGAAAGCGGAAAGGGTGCGGAGCGTAGGCGTCCCCGTTCGCCCCGCCCGCGCCCTGCCCGGGCAGTGGAATTTGCTAGACGTCCTGCCGTGCCTTGGCAGTGACGCGGCGCCAGAGTGTGTAGGCGAGCACCAGTGCCAAGATGCCGTAGAGCGCCCAGGTGACGGGGCTGTCGACCAGGACGGAGACTTGGCCGCCGCTGGACATCATGGCGTTCCGCAGGCTGGTCTCGGCCAGGGGGCCGAGCACGACGCCGATCATGATGGGGGCCAGGGGGAAGCCGTACCGGCGCAGGATGAATCCGAGGACCCCGATGGCCAGCACGATGTAGAGATCGGCAACGGCAGCGCTGGTCGCATACACACCGAGCCCGCAGAAGACCGTGATGCCGGCGTAGAGGTAGTGCTTGGGGATCAGCAGCAGCTTTGCCCATAGCGGTGCAAAGGGCAGGTTGAGTACCAGCAGGACCACCAGGCCGATGAACAGGCTGGCCAGCAGCGCCCACACCAGGTCCGCGTTGCGTTCAAACAGGAGCGGGCCCGGCTGCAGGCCATACTGTTGGAATGCTGCGAGCATGATTGCCGCTGTGGCTGAGGTGGGCAGGCCCAGCGCAAGAAGGGCGCCCATGGCGGTGCCCGAGGTGGCGTTGCCGGCAGCTTCCGGGGCCGCGACGCCGCGGATCGCGCCCTTGCCGAACTGCGGGTCGCGGCGCTTGCGGTCCAGCTGGCGCTCGGTTCCGTAGGCCATGAAGGTGGGCACTTCCGCGCCGCCGACAGGAATGACACCGAAGGGGACCCCGAAGGCCGTTCCCCGCAGCCAGGCGGGCAGTGCTTCCCGGAATTCCCGCTTGGAAAGGTAGGGGCGGCCAGAGACTGCGATTGCCGAGAGCTTGGGATCGCGGTGGATGCGGGAAGCAACATGGAACACCTCACCCAGGGCCAGGATGCCCACGGTGATGACGATGATGCTGATTCCGTCAAAGAGCTGCGGCACGTCCGCGGTGAAGCGCGAGGCCCCGGAGATGCCGTCGATGCCCACCATCGCAAGAGCCAGCCCGATGGCGAGAGCGGACAGACCCTTGATGACTGAGTCTGATACCACGGAGGCGGTGGCGATGAACGCGAACACTGCCAGCGCAAAGTATTCGGCAGGGCCGAACATCACGGCGATGTCAGCGAGTTTTGGGGCAAAGAACACCACCAGCGAGGTGGCGATGAGGCCGCCGATGAAGGCTCCGATGGCGGATGTGGCCAGTGCCTGCGGGGCGCGCCCGAGTTTGGCCATCCTGTGGCCTTCAAAGGTGGTGGCGATTGCGGTTGAGCCGCCGGGGGTGTTCATGAGGATGCCCATGGTGGAGTCTCCGAAGAGGCCGCCGAAGTACACTCCGGCGAACATGATGAAGGCGCCCACCGGGTCCAGGCTAAAGGTCACCGGAAGCAGGAGCGCCACCGCCATGGAGGATCCCAGGCCCGGGATCACGCCGACGGCGGTGCCCAGGAACGCGCCGACGAAGACCCAGAGCAGGTTCATGGGAGTGAAGGCCTGGGCAAAGCCTTCCAGGAGAAGGGAAAGGGATTCCATCAGCCGAAGATTCCTTCCAAGATGCCGCCGGGCAGGTTCAGGCCCAGGCCGGCGCCGAATGCGAGCTGGATGCAGGAGGCGAAGACCAGGGACAGGCCGAGGTCGAAGAGGGGACGTTTGCTTCCCAGGGCACGGGAGACACCCCAGAACAGCACCGCCGCGGAGATGAGCCAGCCCACAGGGATGAGCAGCAGCGCAAACGCCAGGAACGAGCCGAAGACGAACGCCAGTGACTTCCAGTCGGTATGGAAGCGGTGCACTGTTCCGATTTCCGTCACGTGTTCGGGCTTCCGCAGAGTCTGTACTGCCAGCAGGAGGGCGAGGACGAAGATGGCGATGACGATCAGAATGGGAAAGAACGTGGGCCCCGGCGCCTTGGCGCCTTCCGGGACATCCATGGTGATGATCCCTGCAGTGAGGTAGGCGCCGATCGCGGCGAGGATGCCTGCGACCACCAGCCCGCTGCGGCCGGCCCAGAATCCGGGCCGGTCCGCGGGCTGTTCAACGGCCAGGACTTCCTGCGCTGTATCCGCGGTGTTGCCTGTCTCAGTGGTCATCGGAATCTGCCTTCACGGTTAGGACGGGAACCGTTGAGCCAAGGATGATGCTCTGGGCGTCGGATCCGAGGATCACTTTGCTGACCCGGGAGCGGTTGCGTACCCCGATCACCACCAGGGCGGCACCGGTTTCCACCGCGGTGTCCAGCAGCTCTTCGGCAGCATGGCGCCCCTGCGGGTCGCGGGCCAGGAGTGTGGCGCCGGCTTCGACGGCGCCGTGCAGGGCCGCGCCGCTGCCTTGTTCCGGAATCTCCCCAAGGGGGAAGATGGCCAGGGGTTTGCCGGCGGTTTCGGCCGCCTGCAGGCCGTGCCTGAGGGCGGCATTGCCCTCGGCGGTTGTTGTGTATCCAACCAGGATTGTCATGTCTTCTCCAGCGATGTGTTGGGTGGGGGAGGTCAGTAGCCGAGTTCGTTCCAGATGTTGTTCACGGCCTCGCTCTCATCGGCGATGAACTGCTCGAACTCCTCACCGGCGAGGAACCTGTCAGTCCACTGGTTCCGCTTTATGGCGTCTTTCCATTCAGGGGTCTGCACCACTTCGGTGACGATGTCCTGCAGGACCTGCTTCTGCTCCGGGGTGATACCGGGGGCGGCCACTATCCCTCGCCAGTTGGTCAGGCTAATGTCGTAGCCGAGCTCCTTCAGGGTGGGCACGTTTATCGTCTCCACCGGTTCCGGGGCGGAGACGGCGAGGGCCTTCAGGCGTCCGGCTTCGATCTGGTCCGCGAAGTCCACGTAACCGCTCACCGAGGCTTTGATGGTGCCGGACATGAGCGAGGTGGCCAGTTCGCCGCCGCCGGAGTACGCGATGTAGTTGACCGCAGTGGGTTCGATGCCGCCGGCCTGGGCCAGCTGCGTGATGATCATCTGGTCAACGCTGCCAAGTGATCCGCCGCCGAAAGCGAAGGAACCGGGGTCCTGCTTCCAGGCCGCAACCAGGTCATCCACCGAGTTGTACGGCGAGTTGGCGGGAACCACCAGGACGTCGTAGTCCTCCGTGATTCGGGCGATGGGTGTGACATCCTCCAGAGTGGTGTCGGAGCCATTGATGTTGATCGCACCCAGCATGGTGATGCCCATCAGCATCAGGGTGCTGCTCTCACCCTCCATGCCCGCGAATTTCGTCAGGCCGATGGTTCCACCGGCTCCGGGGATATTCACCACCTGCGCGTTGTTGACGATGCCCTGGGCGCGCATTGCCTGCTGGGCTTCCCGCGCTGCTCCGTCCCAGCCCCCGCCCGCGCCTGCCGGCGCGATCAGGGTAAGCCGGTTGCGGGCGTCATCACCGGAGCCACTGGCAGACGCGTTGACGGAGGCAAGGGCGACGGCGGTGATGCCCAGGACTGCGAAAGCGGCGCGGGCCACCTGCTTGAAGCGGGAGTGTTTCTTAACAGACGTCGGATGGGGCTCCATCGCCCTTCCTTCCTTTCGGGGAGTAGCGCAGCACCGGTATGTCATCGGCACGCCGGTTGCAGCTTATAAGCTATGATCTATATCTGTCCATCCCGCAAGTCAGGGCCAGACAAGCGAAGAGAAGGTGTTGCAATGACGCTCCAGGCCGGAAGCACCATCGGTCAGCAGACCATTTCGGTGGGGGAACGCAGGTTCCGCATCACGGACGTCCAGTTCGCGCTGGGCCCAGACTTCCACCGGTTGCCCATGGTGCTTCGCCTGCTGGCGGAAAACACGCTGCGCAGGTCGGCGCCGGCGGAGGCTGCACGGACAATCGGGAACCTGCACAACTGGCTCCCGACCCGCAGTTCCGAGGAGGAACTGGAATTTTGGCCCCAGCGTGTGCTGATGCACGACACCACCAGCACACCCGCCCTGGTGGACGTGGCGGCGATGCGGGACTCACTCGCGGAAGCCGGACTTGACCCGACGACGTTGAACCCGTTGCTGCGGGTGGACGTTTCGATCGACCATTCGCTGGCAGTTGAGGAGTACGGCCATCCGGACGCGGCCGGCCGCAACCTGGTCCACGAGTACCGGCGGAACCGGGAGCGCTACCGTTTCCTGAAGTGGGCTTCCCAGGCGATGGAAACAGTCCATATCAACCCGCCGGGCACCGGCATCATGCACACCATCAACCTCGAGCAGCTGGCCACGGTCGTCACCACCATTGAAGATCACGACGGCGGCCTGCCCTGGGCAGTGCCAGACATGATGATCGGCACTGACAGCCATACGCCCATGGTCAATGGAGTGGGCGTCCTTGGCTGGGGCGTCGGCGGACTCGAGGCCCAGACTGTCATGTTCGGCATGCCCACCACCCTCCGGATCCCGGACGTCATCGGTGTCCGGCTCACCGGTTCACTCCCTGCCGGCGCGACTGCAACTGACCTGGCCCTCACCGTCACCCAGCGACTGCGCGCCCTCGGGATATCGGGGGAATTCGTGGAGTTCCACGGACCCGGTGTGGCCGGCCTGACCGTAGGACAGCGGGCAGTGATCTCCAACATGGCACCGGAATACGGGGCCACCACGGGCTACTTTCCCATCGACGTCCACGTCTTGGATTACCTGCGTGAAACAGGTCGCAACGAGTTCCAGCGCAACCTGGTTAAGGCGTACGCCCAGGCAGCAGGCTTCTGGTTCGACCCGGCTGCCGAACCGGAGTACACCTCCACCATCACGGTTGACCTCGACGCGATCGAGCTGCGCGCCGCGGGGCCGCGCCGTCCGCAGGACCTGCTCGCGCTGTCAGAGATACCGGCGGTCCTGCACTCCAAAAACAAGCCCGCCCGGGAACCGGACGCGGACCTGCCGCCGTTCCCTGTCGCCCTTGCCGCGATCACCAGCTGCACCAACACCACCGACCCCAAGCTCCTGATCGCCGCAGGCCTGGTCGCCGCCAAGGCCCGGAAGCTCGGACTCGTCCTGCCGTCCTGGGTCAAAACCTCCCTCGCCCCCGGATCACCCGCCGCAGTCAGCTATCTCAAGCGGTCCGGCCTGCTAGCGGAGCTCGGGGCGGTCGGATTCGACATCGTCGGCTTTGGCTGCACCACCTGCATCGGCAACCCCGGCCCCCTCCCCGAGGGGATCAAGGCAAGCCTCGATAAGGGCAGGAGCCGCCCGGTGGCCATCCTCTCCGGCAACCGCAACTTTCCCGGCAGGGTCCACCCGGACCTGGACCTCGGCTTCATCATGTCCCCGCCCCTCGTGGTGGCCTACGCCCTCGCCGGCAGGGCAGACATAGACCTTGCAACCCACAACTTCCGTGCCGGCAGCAGTGGAGACGGTACGCCGGTGACGCTCACTGACCTGTTGCCGAGCCAAGCGGAAATCGATGCGGCGTGGGAAGCCGGGCAGGACCCGCAGGACTTCGCCAGGGACTTCTCGGTGGCAGTACGGAACCCCATGTGGTCCCGCCTCGAAGCACCGGACTCGCCGCTGTTCCCCTGGGACCCCGAGTCCACCATCCTGCGCCGTCCGCCGTTCGCGTCAATGGACCAGGGCAGCCAGCTGGGCCACTACATCGCCCACCCCCTGCTGGTCCTGGGCGACGACATCACCACCGACCACATCTCCCCGGCCAGCGCAATCCCGCCGGACAGCCTGGTGGCGGACTTCCTGGCGGAGCGCGGAGAGGACCGGGACGACCTCAACGTCTTCGCCTCCCGGCGGGGCAACTGGGAAGTAATGCTCCGCGGCGGCTTCCACAACAAGACCGTCAACAACCGGCTCGGCGCCGCAATCCCCGGCGGGCTGCCGGTCGCACACACCGTCCACGGGCCCAGCGGCGACGTCCTGCCACTGCCCGAAGCCGCCGACCGCTACCGGCAGGAGGGGCACTCCACGGTCATCGTCGCCGGAGAACGGTTCGGAACCGGCTCCTCCCGGGACTGGGCAGCGAAAGTCCAGAGACTCCTCGGCGTGCGGGCAGTCATCGCCGGCAGCTTCGAGCGGATCCACCGCTCAAACCTGATCGGCATGGGCGTGCTGCCGCTCATAACCCCGGAAAACATGCGGGAAAGGCTGCAGCACCTGCAGCCCGGGGACCGGATCGAGGTCGTGGCACCCGCCGGTGCCATCGCCCCGCGCGCCCGTGTCCGTGTTGTCCTGCACCCCGCGAACGGTGGGGCTGAGGAGTTCATCGCCCGCGCCGCCGTCGAAACCGAACTCGACGCCAGCCTGCTCCGGGCAGGAGGCGTCATCCCCTCCCTCCTGCGCTCCACCATCGAAGCAGGACAGCACAAGGAAGCCGCATCAGCATGAACAAAATCAGCGTGAACCGGCCCATCGTCGAACTCGACGGCGACGAAATGGCCCACACCATGTGGACCCTCGTACGGGACAGGCTTATCAACCCATACGTCGAGGTGCCCATCCTGCGCTTCGACCTCTCCCTGCCGAACCGCGAGCGGACCGGGGACAAGGTCACCCTGGAAGCGGCGCAGGCCGTCGCTGAGCACCAGGTAGGCGTCAAGTGCTCCACCATCACTCCGGATGCTGCCCGGGCAACCGAATACGGGCTCAGCCGGCTGTGGCCGTCCCCGAACGGCACCGTGCGCAACGAGCTGAACGGGATCATCTTCCGCGAACCCGTCATCATCGAGTCCGTGCCCCGGCTCATCCCAGGATGGACAAAGCCTCTCGTCATCGCCCGGCACGCCCATGCGGACCAGTACAAGGCAGTCAACTTTGCAGTTGCCGGCGCGGGCAGGCTCACCCTGACCTACACGCCCGACGACGGGTCCCCGGCCACCAGCCACGAGGTGGCAACCTTCCCGGAAGGCGGCGGGGTGGCCATGGGGATGTACAACTACACCGACTCCATCCGCGACTTCGCCCGGGCATGTTTCGCCTACGGTCTGCGGCGCGGCTACCCCGTGTACTTCTCGTCGAAGAACACTGTTCTCAAGGCTTACGACGGGCACTTCAAGGACGTGTTCGAAGGCGTTTACAAGGAGGAGTACCGGGCCCGCTTCGAAGCGGCGGGACTCTTTTACGAGCACCGGCTCATTGATGACATGGTGGCCTCGGCTTTGAAATGGGAAGGCGGCTATGTCTGGGCCTGCAAAAACTACGACGGCGACGTGCAGTCGGACATCGTCGCCCAAGGCTTTGGGTCTCCCGGCCTCATGACCTCCGTCCTCACCTCCCCGGATGGCAGCATACAGCTCACTGAAGCAGCCCACGGGACCGTCGCCCGGCACCACCGCCGCCGCCAGGCGGGTGAAACCACCTCCACTAACCCCATCGCCACCATTTATGCCTGGACCAGGGCACTCGCGCACCGGGCGACGTTGGACGGGAACACCAGCCTGGCCGGCTTCGCCGTAGACCTGGAGGACGCGGCGATCAGGACAGTCGAAAAGGGAACAATGACCGCAGACCTGGCTCGCCTGTCCGGCAAGGGGACCGTCAGCGTTACTACGGAAGACTTTATCGACGCCCTCGCAGACCGATTGGTAGCCCTTTCAGGTGCAAAGTAGCCGTCGCGTTAGGTCCTGGGGAGCAGAAACGACAAGGTTGGCTTCTCGGCGCTCCGGTCAAGGCGATCATTCAGTACGAACTCTGGCGTCAGAATAGAGCGAACTTCCGCTTTACGGACAGTGGCTCAAAGCTGATCTCAGACCCTACCCTGACAGTCGGATGCAACGAAACCTGGGGTGGGGGAGTTCGAGAACAGTCAATATAGGCCCAAAACTCTGGACTGGATGACATCCCCTTGCGACAAGTGCAGCTAAGTCACATGCTGTGACTGGGCGGGCGTCTGAGAACAAGTTGGAGCTTCGTCCACCAGCCAAGTCATCCCTTGTCAGGTGCCCCTTACGTCAGGCTGCGGTGTGCCTGTAATGACAGAGAGAAGCGCCATGTGCAAGGGGAATCAAAATTGCAGTGTTAGCGACCTTGGACTGATTTTCACTTGACTCTGGCGCCCAATTCCGCAAAAGAGCTAACGTCATTGACTCCCAAGTACTCCGAGTGCTGAACCGTTTCGTAGTTAGGATAGGCCGGTGAGCGAACCCAGCCCCCATGAATCTGATGTCCCAGAACCACATTCCTCCATAAAGCGGTTGCGCGTCGACAAAGCCAACCCCACCATCTACGACATCGCCAGGGTGGCTGGGGTAAACCCCTCTACCGTATCGAGGGCGCTCAGTAAGCCCGGCAGGGTCAGTGCCAAGACGCTGAAAATTATTGAGGACGCCGCTGCCGAGTTGAATTACCAAGTCAACCCGATCGCCCGTGCGTTGCCTACTGGCAGGACCAATACGTTCGGATTGATCGTCGCCGACATCACCAATCCCACGTTCTTCGACATTATTCGCGGCGCACAGACTACGGGCACCTTGCGCGACTACACTTTGGTGCTGGCCGAATCGGCCGAGTCCGCCGTTACGGAACTGACGACGGCGCGGCGCATGATGACCACGGTAGACGGTCTCATTTTAGCCAGCCCCCGCATGGACGATCACGACATCCGCGCTTTGGCGCAGGACAAACCTGTGGTAGTCATCAACCGGGAAGTTGAAGGCGTTTCGTGCGTCATTCCGGACGTGGCCAAGGGCATCAGCGAGGCAGTCCGGAGCCTGGCCGGCAATGGACACAAGCGGATAGTATTCGTACCCGGTCCACCGCAGTCCTGGATGTCCGCGCGCCGCTGGGACGCTGTGCAAAGTGCCTGCGAGTGGTCCCGCGTCGAGGCGGTGCGGCTGGAATCGGCCAAGCCAACGGTCGACGGCGGCAGACGGGTGGCCCGGGCAGTGCTTGCCAGCGGTGCCACGGCGGTAATGACGTATAACGACCTGCTGGCTATCGGGCTCCTGCAGGAACTACAGGCCGGCGGTATCTCCGTGCCTGATGAGATCAGCATTGTGGGCTTCGATGACATCTTCGGGGCGGACTTTACTACCCCGCCCCTGACCACCGTGCGGTCGCCCCTGGGGGAGTGCGGAGCCGCCGCGGCCACTCGCCTGCTTGACCTGCTAACCGACGCCGGCAGCCCGATTGAAATTATGCAGGTGGAGACAGAACTGGTGCTTCGGGGATCCAGTGGAAAGGTGCTGGCCAAAAGCTAAGACTCCTGGTGATGGATTGCAATGCGTGGCAACTTTGGCAACCGGTTGACAAGCGGTTCATCTAGCCCTGACGATTGACGTATGCCACAGTCCATCGCTTCCCACCCGGACAGGCTCCTGCCTGCCGAACCCGGCACCCGCAGCATCGCCCGGGACCTTCTAGCCCGGGTCCAGGATCTGCCGATCATTTCGCCGCACGGCCACGTTGACGCCGCAGTCATCGAGCAGAACACTCCGTTCCCTGACCCGGCAGCGCTGCTGGTCAGTCCGGACCACTACGTCACCCGACTGATCCACGCCAGCGGTGTTCCGCTGGACCGGCTCCGCCCATCAAAGACCGCGGAACCGGACTCACGGGCCGTGTGGCGTGAGTTCTGCAAAGCCTGGCCACTTTTCGACGGCACAGCCTCCGGGTACTGGCTGCGGACGCAGTTCGAGAGCGTGTTCGGGCTGCAGCACGAGATCAGCGCCGAGACGGCGGAGGCCACCTATGACGCCATCTCTGCCAAGCTGCAGGAGCCGGGTTTCCGGCCGCGGGAGCTGTTCAAGGACTTCAACATCGAGGTGCTGGCCACCACCGACGATCCCCTGGACAAGCTGGAAAGCCACAAGGCGATCGCACAGGATCCCTCCTTCCACGGCCGGGTCCTGCCCACCTTCCGGCCGGACGCGTACCTGAACATCGCCCACCCCGACTGGGCCGGCAACGTCGAGCGCCTGCTCGCGGCAGCGGGCGACGGCGGCACGGGCTATGGCGCCTACCTCGCCGCGCTGGAGAGCCGGCGTCGATATTTCATAGACCATGGCGCGGTGTCCGCGGACCACGGCGTCATCACCCCGGCAACGCTCAAACTGGACCAGGCCGAGGCGGCGCGGCTGTTCGACCGGGCACGCTCCGGCGAGGCCACCCCGGAGGACCGGGACGCCTTTGAGGCCCACATGATGTACCAGATGGCGCGAATGTCCGTGGTGGACGGCCTGGTGATGACCATCCACCCCGGCTCCTACCGCAACCACCACCAGCCCACATTCGAGTTCTTCGGTGCGGACACCGGCCATGACATCCCGTTCGGCATCAACTACACCCAGGCCATCCGGCCCGTGCTGCAGGACTTCGGCACCGCCAAGGACTTCCACCTGGTGCTGTTCACCCTGGACGAGACGGTGTTCTCCCGCGAGCTTGCCCCGCTGGCCGGCTTCTACCCCTCTGTGTACCTTGGCGCGCCGTGGTGGTTCCTCGACGCCCCGGACGCGATGCTGCGCTTCCGTTCCGCCGTCACCGAAACCGCAGGATTCTCCCGGTCCTCCGGATTCATTGACGACACCCGCGCGTTCTGCTCAATCCCGGCCCGCCACGACGCGTCACGCCGGATCGAGGCCTCCTTCCTCGCCCGGCTGGTCGCCGAACACCGCATCACCGAGGACCGCGCGCACGAGCTCATCGTGGACATCGTGGACGCCTCCCCGCGACGGGTCTTCAAGCTGTGACTTCGGAGGTGGTGGAGCAGACAGCCGCGGCACTTCCGCTGCTCACCCGCGGACTCCGGCCGTTCCCGGCTCCGCCCGTCCGGATCGTGCACCTGGGCCTCGGTGCCTTCCACCGGTCGCACCAGGCCTGGTACACCCAGCACGCCGGTGATGCGGGGGAGTGGGGGATCGCGGCGTTCAGCGGCCGCCGGCCTGATGCCGCGGACACTCTTTCCGCCCAGGACGGCTTGTTCACACTGGTGCAGCGCTCCGGGGACGGGGACGCTTTTGAGCTTGTGGGCAGCATTGTCGAAGCCGTGGATGGCGCGAACCTGCAACGGTTGAAAGAAATGGTGGCTTCGAGGCAGACCTCGGTCATCACCCTGACCATCACCGAGGCCGCCTATGCCCTCGACGGGTCCGGCGCCTTGGAATCGTCACCGCTGGGCCGCCTGGTCCTGGCCCTCGGCGCCCGGCGGGAGGCAGGCGCGGCACCCGTCGCCATCGTCAGTTGCGACAACCTTGCCCATAACGGGGCGGTGACCCGCAATGCCGTCCTCAACCTGGCCGGGCGCTTTGAGGGGCTGCCGGACTGGATCGGCGCGAACGTGAGCTTCGTCAGCACGTCCGTGGACCGGATCACCCCCAAACCTACGACGGCGGACCTCGGGCTGGTCGCCGACGCATGCGGTTACCTTGACGCCGCGGCCGTGGTCACTGAACCGTTCCGCAACTGGGTGCTCAGCGGGGATTTTCCCGCCGGGCGACCGCGTTGGGAAGACGCCGGCGCGGTGTTTGTGGACGACATCGAGCCGTACGAAAACCGGAAGCTGTGGCTGCTCAACGGCGCGCACTCCATCCTGGCGTATTCGGGATTGTTCCGAGGGCACCGGACCGTGGCTGAGGCGCTGTCGGATCCTATCTGCCGGGACGCGGTGGAGGAGTTCTGGGATGAGGCTGCCCGGCACCTGCCGGCCAGCCTGGGCATCCCGGAGTACCGGGCCGCGCTGCTGGAACGGTTCGGCAACGGCAGGATCGCGCACCATTTGGCGCAGATCGCCATGGACGGCACCACCAAGCTGCGGATGCGCGCTCTGCCGGTCCTGGCCGCCGAACGCGCCGCCGGCCGCCCCGGGGACGGGGCCGCGCGGATGATTGCCGCCTGGCTGGCCTACCTCTCAACAACGGACGGGTTCCAGGACCCGCTGGCCGCGGACATCAACACCGCGAACGCCCTTAAAGGCAGCAAACGCACGGCGGCGCTTGTGGCGCTGCTGGACCCGGACCTCGCCGGGGACGCCGGCCTTGTTTTCCGGCTCGATGCCCTGCGAGCCGGTTTTGCTACTGCTTTTCCTGCGGATATTTCCGCTCTTGATCACGCGGGCCGCCAAGGCAGCGGACCGTAACTGGAAGGACCACCATGAAAATCATTGCCGCTGAAGTGTTTGTGACCAGCCCGTCCCGGAACTTCGTCACGCTCCGGATCACCACCGAGGACGGTGTCACCGGCATTGGTGACGCGACCCTGAACGGCCGGGAACTCGCCGTCGCCGCCTACCTGAAGGAGCACGTCGCGCAGCTGCTAATCGGCAAGGACCCGCACCGGATCGAGGACACCTGGCAGTTCCTCTACCGTTCCTCGTACTGGCGCCGCGGTCCGGTAACCATGGCTGCGATCGCCGCCGTCGACATGGCGCTGTGGGACATCAAGGGCAAGCTGGCCGGTATGCCCGTGTATCAGCTCCTCGGCGGGGCGTCCCGGAACGGGCTGCGCGCCTACGGCCACGCCTCCGGCGCCGACATCCCGTCCCTGTTCGACTCCGTCCGCGAACACCTGGAACTGGGATACAAGTCCATCCGGATCCAGACCGCCGTCCCGGGCATCAAGGCCCTCTACGGCGTGGCCGCCCAGGCCCAGGCGTCGGGGGAGCGCTACGATTACGAGCCCGCGGGCCGCGGCGCGTACCCCGTGGAGGAGGACTGGGACACCCGCGCCTACCTGCGCCACCTGCCCACCGTCTTCGAATCCGTCCGCAACGAATTCGGCCCCGAGATCCCGCTGCTGCACGACGGCCACCACCGCATGACACCCATCCAGGCCGCAAAGCTCGGCAAAGCCCTGGAACCCTATGACCTGTTCTGGCTCGAGGACTGCACCCCGGCCGAGAACCAGGAAGGACTGCGCCTGGTCCGCCAACACACCACCACCCCACTGGCCATCGGCGAAATTTTCAACACCGTCTGGGACTACCAGACCCTCATCCGGGAACAGCTCATCGACTACGTCCGCGCCGCGTCCACCCACTTCGGCGGCATCAGCCCGCTGAAGAAGGTCATGGACTTCGCCGCGCAGTACCAGATCAAGTCCGGCTTCCACGGCCCCACCGACATCTCCCCGGTCGGGTTCGCCGCGCAACTGCACGTGGGCCTGGCCATCCACAACTACGGCATCCAGGAATACATGCAGCACTCCGACAAGACCAACGAGGTCTTCCACCAGTCCATGACCTTCACCGACGGCTACCTGCACCCCGGCGACAACCCCGGCCTCGGCGTCGAATTCAACGAAGAAGCCGCCGCGGCATTCCCGTACCAGCAGGCCTACCTGCCCTACAACCGCCTCATCGACGGCACCGTCCATGACTGGTAACGGCACAGAGGCAAAGCCCCTGGTTGTGGTGATGGGCGTATGCGGCTGCGGCAAGAGCACCGTCGGGGAGTCGTTGGCCCGGCAGTTCAGCATCCCTTTCCTTGACGGTGACTCCCTGCACCCGGCGCACAACGTCGCCAAGATGGCTTCAGGAACCCCACTCACGGACGAAGACCGCTGGCCCTGGCTCGCCACCGTCGGTGGCCGGCTCGCCGAAGCAGGCGAGGGCGGGCTGGTCCTCGCATGCTCGGCCCTGCGGCGCAGCTACCGTGACGCGATCCGTACCCAGGCTCCGGACACCCTCTTCCTTCACCTGCATGGCAGCAAGGAACTCCTCGAACAGCGCCTGGCGTACCGGGCCGGGCACTTCATGCCGGCCGGGTTGCTTGTATCCCAGCTCGCAACGCTTGAACCGCTCGAGGCCGACGAGGCGGGCGTGACGTTGGATATCGCCGCGCCGGTCGAAGAGGTTACTGCTAGGGCGCTCAGGGCGCTGAAGAGGACTCAGGGTTTGGCAGCACCAGATAAACGTTGAGCTCCACTAAGTTTTAGTTGTCCTTTGCTGAGCGTCCAGTCGGTCGAAAGTTATTGCAGTTGACAATTCTGTGGTGTAGTACTCAGTTTTCGCGTAAACTTTTCGTATGGAGTCTGCTACTCGCGCGCGAGGGCCTTATGCCAAAACTGTTGAACGGCGCTCCGCCGTAGCGCGGGCCGCGCTTGAGATTGTTCTTGAAAAGGGCCATCGCGCAATAACCACCGCTGAGGTAGCCTCACGTGCTGGTATGAGTGAGACGGCGATGTTGTATCACTTCCCTACTCGCGACCACATCCTGGTTGCGGCTATGGAGCTAGCCGACAGCGATAGCCGGACCGTCTTGACCGACCAGTTTCTGGGCAGTGAAGCGCAACAAGGCGAATGGCCCCCACCGGAGCTAGCGCGCCTTAGTGCCGAGGATGAGGCCGTGACCCGCCTCTTCTTTGCTTTGAGTGCCGAGGCAGTAAATACCGACCATCCTGCACACCAGTATTTGAAGGACCACCAAGAGCAGACAGTCCTCCATTTTGCCGACGGTATAAGAAGGCGGCAATCGAACGGGTACGCCTTGCCTGGCTTGGATCCTCACGCCGTTGCCCGCCAAGTAGCGGCAGTCTGGAGTGGTCTGCGCATGCAGTGGCTGGTCAATCCCACCTTCGATCTTGCCTCCGAAGTGTCCCAAGCATTCAAAGCACTGACAGGCCAGTCGATTATGGAAGCAAAACGGAGCATCAATGACCTTGTATCCCGAATGTAAAAGTAGTAGATCCGTGGCCAGGAGATAACTCGGCATCCTGGCGGTTGCGGGCAGCAGCCGCGCAGGTTCACCTGTTGCCAGCCGTAGAAAGTTCCTTCGCCTCGGTGCCTGAAGGGCTTCGTGAAAACCCTGCAGCAACAGCTGAGGGTTTGGTCACGCATATGTAGGGCAGCACAAGCTGCTGCAAAATTCAGACCCCGCCTAGGGCCAAACTCGTCGAAAAACCAGCAGAACACAGTTGAAAAACAACTAGATGGCAACCGGTTGTATTTTTGTTTCCAGCATGGTTTGCTTGTGATGCCGATCACCGCCACTGCCCGCCAAGTAATCGGCCTCCCAGTACCCCCCTACCTTCACACCCTCCATCTCGACAAAGGAGTCTCCCCACATGATTACCGTCCTGTCTCGAGCCAGATCGCTGACAAGAGCAGCATCAGCAACAGTGGCCGTTGCTGCACTTCTAGCAACCGCGGCATGTTCATCCGCCTCCCCTGATACATCTGCCCAACAATCCCAATCCCGGGACCAGGAGCTGAGCATAGCCGTCCAGGCACCGCCGGCCTCCCTGGACCCGTCCCAGCTTGCCGAGGGACAGCAGTCCTACGTTTGGGCGTCCATATTTGACACCCTGCTGCTGGTGGACAAAGAAGGAAAAGTCCGGCCAAACGCAGCTGAGAGCTGGAAGTACTCCGAGGATTTGCGCACACTGACACTCAAACTTCGGGGGGACCTGAAGTTCAGTGCAGGCGATGCGGTTACTGCGAAAGACGTTGTTGGAACATTGGAACGAACCCGGGCAACTCCCGGCCAGCAGCAGTCCAAGCTTGCCAAGGTAACCGCGGTTTCGGCGCCTGACGATTCCACTGTCGTCATCCAGCTGTCCGCACCCGAGCCGTCGCTCCTGAACTATCTGGCCCAAGCCACGGGCGTCATCGGGGACCCTGAGACCCTGGCGGCGGAAACGACTAAGCTTCGTCCTGCCGGCTCCGGACCCTACGTCCTCTCGGACGCCACCGTCGACGGTACCGAGTATGTTCTGGAACGCCGGGAGGACCATTGGAACGCGGCTGCCTATCCTTTCAAAACGGTCAAGGTTAAGGTCATTCAGGACCGTACGGCGCAATACAACGCGCTTCAGGCCGGAGAAGTTAAGGCCGCCTTTATCCAGGCCCCGCAGCGCCAGCAGGCCGAAGCCGCCGGTTTCAAAGTGAAAGAAGTGCAGGCTGTTGCTGCGCTTGCGCTGATTCTGGCTGACCGGAAAGGCGAACTCGTCCCCGCGCTTGCTGATGTCAAGGTCCGCCAGGCCATCAACATGGCATTCGACCGCGAACAGGTCGTCAAAGCGCTGCTCCAGGGTGTGGGCCGGCCCACGGTACAGGTCTTCAACCCGAACGGTGACGCGTACAACTCGGAACTGGAGGGCACCTACGATTTCGACCCTGAGAAAGCACGCAAACTTCTCGCCGAGGCAGGCTATGCGGACGGCTTCTCCATGACCATGCCCAGCACCGTCATCTCGCAATCCTTCGAGCCGGTCATTACGCAGGCCTTGGCTGACATCGGGATCAAGGTCACCTGGGAGCCGGTGCCCCCGCAGAACACTGCAGCATCGATATCGTCAAAGAAGTATCCGGCTGTGCTGTGGTTTGCAGGGCTCAACGAGGCAGGCCGCGAGGTGGGGGACATGTATACGCCTGAAGCATTCCTCAACCCTTTCAAGTGGCAGGACCCTGAGTTCGACAAGTTGCTCCAGAAAATTGCTAACGAATCTGACGAAGAAGCCCGCGCGGACCTCTACAAGAAGGTCAGTGAATACACGGTGAAGCAGGCCTTGAACGCCCCAATTGCTTACACCGGGACCCTCTGGGCGACCGCGCCGGACGTTGAATTCATTCCCTCAGTCGTCGTCTTGCCGACAGTCCGGGACTTTGGGGTAACCAGCGGCTAGTTCCCTAAAGGGTTGGTAGGTTCCTGGTTCGTCCGGGGCCCTACCAACCCTCGTCCCGACCGCGTTTGTCCCCTCCCGGTTCGCGGACCTTCCTCCTCCGGCCCGAGCATCGCGTTGCAGGGGAACTGCCGTGGCACACCTTGCAGACGCGGTGCCCGAATCAGAACAGCACACCTGCCCTGCTGGGGCACCATCACAATAAGGAGTCTGAAGATGCCAGAGGAAAAGTCACGAGGCAGCTCATGATCAGCTACGCCCTCCGACGTCTGGGTGCGGGTATAGTCCTTGCGCTGCTCGTCACCATGATCACGTTCTTCCTCCTCAGCGGCTCCCTGGAATCCGTTGCCCGGGAACGCTTGGGCAGTGCAGCCACTCCCGAGTCCATAAAAGCACTGATGACCCAGCTCGGTTTCGACAGGCCAGCTATCGTGCAATACCTGGATTGGCTTGGAGCCGTATTGACCGGTGACTTCGGTACCTCACTGTTCACAAGCCAACCGGTCGCTCCGGCCGTGGCTTCCCGTTTGGGCGTCACGCTTTCCCTTGTCGTCACCGCCCTGATCATTACGGTGATCGTCAGCGTCGCGCTGGGTGTCTGGGCGGCCTCACGAGGTGGAGTGGCCGACAAGGTATCCCAGGCCCTGTCACTCGTGGGATACATCGTTCCCGGGCTGCTGATTGCGATTGTCCTGGTAGCAGTATTGGCGGTGAATCTGAAGCTGCTGCCCGCGACCGGATTCACCCACTTCGCCCAAAACCCGGCGAAATGGGCGGCATCGATCACCATCCCGGTGATAGTGCTGGTAATCGGCGGGGTGGCCAGCATGGCCGCGCAGGTACGCGGGTCCATGATTGATGAACTTCGGAAAGACTACGTCCGCACCCTGCGGACCCGGGGCATCCCGACGCGCTCCATCGTGCTCCGCCACGCGCTGCGGAACGCCGCGAGCCCGGCACTGACCGTGCTGTCCCTTGAATTCATCCAAATGCTGGGCGGCGCGCTGATTATCGAAAACGTATTCGCGCTCCCTGGGTACGGCCAGTACGCATTCAACGCGTCCCTCCAAGGGGACATCCCCATCATCATGGGCATCACACTGTTCGGCGTCATGCTCGTAGTGGCAGTGAACCTCATTACCGACGTAGTAAACGGCTGGCTCAACCCGAAGGCGAGAATCTATTGAGCATCGAAGAACTCAGCGTCGATCCCGGGCTGGCAGCCCCAGCCCGGAAATCTCCGCTGCGGAAACTCCTCAAGGACCCCCAGGCGATCATCACCTCGGTGCTGCTGCTGGTCATCATCGTCCTGGGACTACTCACGCCGTGGATCACCCCGCATGACCCCAACGAAGCCCAGCTCAACGCGATCAACGCGGCACCCGGGACTCCCGGGTATCCCCTGGGCGCGGACCAGAACGGGCGCGACATCGCATCCCGGCTCCTCCATTCGATCAACACGAGCATGATTTCAGCCCTGATCGGCGCCAGTGTTGCCCTCATCATCGGGGTGACGTTCGGCCTGCTTGGCGGCTACTTTGGACGGCGCCTGCGCAGTGCCACCGAATGGGTCTTCAGCCTCATCATGACCTTCCCCGGGCTCCTGCTGCTGATCGTCCTGATGCCTGTCACCAAAGGTGACTACCGCGCAACCATGCTCATCTTCGGGGTCCTGCTCTCGCCCGGTATCTACCGCATCGTGCGGAACCTCGTGGTCGGTGTGAAGAATGAGCTCTACGTTGACGCGGCACGGGTGTCCGGCCTGTCCAACCTGCGTATCCTTGGCCGGCACGTTCTGTTCGTTGTTCGTGGCCCCATCATTATTGCCGCCGCGTTCCTGGCCGGTTCCGCGATCAGCCTGCAGTCCGGCCTTGCCTTCCTCGGCGTCGGATCCAATCTTGTTCCCAGCTTCGGTGCGATGATCGCGGACGGCTTTACTAACCTCTACCTCGACCCGACCCAGTTCATCTGGCCCAGCATCCTGCTGGGGACCCTCACTGCCTCCCTCGTCCTGCTCGGCAACTCCCTGCGGGATGCGTTCGAGGGCGTGAAACTGAAGCCCTCAAAGCTGGCCGAACCCACGCTTAAGAGCGAATCCGCGGTAGTTGGCGATGTTGAAGCAGCGGAGTTGCTGTCGGTGAAGGACCTGGTCATTGCCTACCCCACGCCTTCGGGCCAGCTGAAGGAGGTCGTGAAGGGTGTCAGCTTCAGCCTTCACGCAGGGGAAACTCTCGGACTGGTAGGGGAATCCGGGTCCGGCAAGACCCAAACTGCTTTTTCGATCCTTGGAGTGCTCCCGTCGGAAGCTGTCATTGTGCAGGGTTCCATAAAGTTGGAGGGACGGGAGCTGCTCGGTTTACGCGAGCAGGACCTGCGCGCGCTGCGGGGCCGGGAAATCTCGTACATCCCGCAGGAGCCGATGTCGAACCTGGACCCCTCCTACACTATCGGCGCCCAGCTTGTGGAGGGCATTCGCGCCTCTGCACGCATGTCCGGTGCGGACGCAAGAGCCAGAGTGCTCGCCTTGCTGGAGCGGGTGGGGATCCAGGATCCGCAGCGGACCTTTGACTCCTACCCCCATCAGATCTCCGGCGGGATGGCACAACGAGTACTGATCGCCGGTGCCGTGGCGAGCCGCCCCAAGCTGCTCATTGCCGATGAACCCACAACCGCACTCGATGTGACGGTCCAGGCCGAGATCCTTGACCTGCTGCGGGAACTCCAGGCCGAACTGCACATGGCGGTCCTGCTCGTCACGCACAACTTTGGTGTGGTCGCCGATATCTGCGACCGGATCGCCGTGATGCAGAACGGCCAAATTGTCGAGTCCGGCTCGGCGCTGGAACTGTTCCGGGAACCGAAGCACCCGTATACACAACTGCTCCTGGGGTCGATTCTGGACGAGCACACCGTACGAACCGACCCGCCGGTGCCTGTCGCGGCGGCTACTGGGGAGAAAAACTGATGAGTACGCCGCTGTTGGACGTGACCGACCTCCGCGTAGCCTTCACTGGCCGCGGATTCCGCCCGAAGGCGGTTGAGGTCCTGCACGGAGTATCCCTGAGTATTGGCGAGGGTGAGACCCTCGGGATAGTCGGGGAATCCGGGTCAGGCAAAACCACGATCGGCCGGGCGGTGCTGGGTCTGGTAAAGCCCTCCGGGGGCCGCATCCGCTTCCAAGGTGCCGATATCACTCATGCCAGCCCCAGGGATCGCAGGACTTTGTCCAAGAGCATCCAGGTGGTCTTTCAGGACCCCTACACCTCCCTCAACCCGTCACTGACCATCGGCGACACCTTGAGCGAGCCACTCGTGGTGCAGGGTGCGACAGCGGGCGACGCACGAGCACGGGTTCAAATGCTGCTTGACCAGGTGGGTCTACCGCGGGACGCTGGCGAGCGGTTGCCGCGGGAGTTCAGCGGCGGGCAGCGTCAAAGAGTCGCGATCGCCCGTGCCCTTGCCCCCAAACCAAAACTCATCGTCTGTGACGAGCCGGTCTCGGCCCTGGACCTGTCCACACAGGCCCGGGTCATGGACCTCTTTATCGACATTCAGCGCCAGACCGGGGTGGCCTACCTTTTCGTCTCCCATGACCTGGCGGTCGTGCGGCACATCAGCCACCGGGTCAGCGTCGTCTACAAGGGAGATATCGTCGAAACCGGCCCCGCGGACCTGGTGACGTCCACCCCGGAGCACCCGTACACGCAGCGGCTGTTGCTTGCAGCACCGATCGCAGACCCTGTCGAGCAGGAGAAACGCCGGGCAGAACGGCATCGGCTCGCCGAGCTCCACCGCGAACAGAACGTCCAAGCGGGAGTCGCATGATCGGAACAACGCCGATACTTCCCGGTTTCCACCCTGACCCATCCATCTGCCGCGCCGGCGAGGATTACTATCTGATCAACTCAAGTTTCGAGTACTTCCCCGGCGTACCGATCTTCACCAGCCGGGACCTGCTGACCTGGCGACAGATCGGCAACGTCCTGGACCGTGAGAGCCAGCTCAACGTAACCCCCGGGATTGCAGGGGCGGGCAAGGGCATCTATGCGCCGACCATCCGCTTTCACGACAGGCACTTCTGGATCAGCAACCGGCGTCCCGCTGACAGCGCCCCTTGCACTGCGGGCCGTAGAAGACCCGCAACAGCACGGTGTCCGCACAGGGCCGGACCGGCTCGAACTGGGCTACGAACAGGACGGCTTCAACGTACTGGCGACCATTGATGGCCGGTACCTCTCGACAGAAGTCGCGGGTGGATTCACGGGAAGAGTCATCGGGGTGGAGGCGCTTGGCGGGCAGGCACGCGTCAACCGCTTTGAATACCTCGCCGGTGCCACTGAGCCTGCCACCGGCGCATAGGCGGCTAGGTGATGGGGGAGTGCCAACACCCACAGCAAGGCTTCGCCCAGGTCGAGGACTGCCGGGGCAGCTACTTGGCGTCGTGCGCAGGGCTGAAGTCCGCGCTTCTTCAGTCCTTTACTCCGATACTCCGACTCTAGATAGGTGAACTCATGGACCGTGCATCTTTCGATCCTGACCGGACTTTGCGGTGGGCCGTCGCCGGAGCCGGGACCATCTCCCGCAGCATCGTGCCCGATCTGCAGGCCATACCCGGCAACCAGGTAGAGGTCGTCTTCAGTAGGGACCCGGCAAACGCAGCCCGCTTCGCTAAGGAGTTTAATCTGGCCCGCTGGACCGATGACTTCGCATCGGTGGTACAGGACCCATTGGTCGATGTGCTGTATCTCGCGACGCCCTTCGCTACTCACGCTGCAATGGCCCGTGAGGCGCTGCTGGCCGGCAAACATGTAGTCATCGAAAAGCCCATGGCAATGAACGCGGACGAGGTCGAGGAACTGTTCACCTTGGCTGGAAGCCAAAGCCTGTTCCTTATGGAAGCCATGTGGATGAAGTTCAACCCTGCGTTCCAGCACCTTTTCGAACTCCTGGATTCAGGGGTGATCGGGAAACCATCAAGCCTGCGCGCTGGTTTCGGCTTTCCGCTGATCCCTGATGGCGGCAGCAGATGGGACCCGGCACGCAGTGGCGGAACCTTGCTGGATCAAGGGATCTACCCTGTGACCTTGGCTCACGCCATCTTTGGAGAACCGACAGATGTCCATGCCCGCGGATGCCTCCGCGACGACGGCCTCGACTTCGCCGAACACTTCACCCTTGACTTTGAAGAGGGCCGGTTCGCCCAGTGCGCCAGTTCAATGACTGAATTTGTTGACCCGACCGCGTCAATCAGCGGCACGTTGGGGTGGATCACAATCCCGGGTATGTTTTGGACATCGACAACTCTTCTGATGCACGCCGGTTCCTGGGCCAAGATGTTCGCCCCGGAACCGATAGAGCACGACCGCGAAGGCAACGGATACGTCCCCATGCTCCGGGCCGCCGGAGAGGCCATCCGCTCAGGAGCCACGCAGCATCCGATACATCCCGCGTCCGACACGATTGCCGTATTCCGAACCCTAGACGCCATTAGTAAGCAGGTTAAGGAATCAGCCGCAAGGTTCCCGTTTGATGCCTCCCAAGGAAGCAGACCTACTGAATCGAGGGATGATGCCTGCCTGCCCCGCTGATTTTCTTCTGGCGGCTTCTGCTATGCCCGGCAGCAGTTCATGCCCGACAGCAGGATCCAAACAGACCGCCCTGCCAGCGGTGTCAGTAAGGCGCCGGCCGTGAATGCCGGCGCTGTTCCCGACGGCAACACGAAAACGACGAAGGGTATGGACCAAGGGGACGGAGAAACCGTAGCCCCTCATATGCCCGAAGCGGCAGGGCCATTTCCGGCACTGGCCGGTGACCCACTGGTGCCGACGCGGGCGTCCGCGGGCGGTGTGGGAACGGTCGGGCTGGGAACCGTTGGCCTCCTGGTCTTCGCAACGTTCGGTGGAGCCATGGCTCTGATTGCGCCTATGGCTTTTTCGCTCTCACTTCGATTGGAGGTGCTGGCGCCCGGGCGGGTCGAACTGCTCGGTTACACAATCGGCATTGGGTCGGTTTTTTCACTCCTTGCTTCCCCGCTCACCGGAATTCTGAGCGACCGGACCCGGAGCCGTTGGGGCCGACGCCGGCCCTTCACCTGTGCCGGTCTGGTGCTGGGTATCGTGGCAACCCCGGTGATGGCCTTCGCCACGGATCCCCTCATCCTCACCGCAGGGTGGGTGCTGTCCACTATCGGGTGGGGTACCGCACTGGGTTCCATCGGGAATTACCAGGCGGACCGTCTGCCTCCCCACCAACGGGGGAAGATTTCAGCCCTCACGGTACTGACGATGCACGTAGCGCCGGTAGCAGGAATCCTGCTCATCGGACTCGTAAGCAAAGACGCGTTCTGGGTCTTCGGGATCCCTTCGCTGGTCGGCACCATCTGCGTGGCTTCCTTCATCATTTTCGTGAAGGAAGGGGACAACCGGGACGCCGGGCCTCTTGAACCGCTGTCGCTTCGGCGTTTCCTTGCCAGCTTCGTGTTCAACCCGCGGAAGGAACCTGACTTCGCCTGGACCTGGCTGGGCAGATTCGTCTTTTTCTTCGGCCTATCCCTAACGACGAGCTTCAGCACCTTTTTCTACGCCCAACGCCTCGGGATAGGAGTTTCAATGGTTGCTTCAGCCTTGGCGGTCATCTCGGCAGCCAGTGTTTTGAGCGCCGTTTTCGGATCCATCGGTGCAGGGTGGCTTTCAGACCACTGGGCCCGCCGTCGCCCGTTCATCATGGTCGCCACAGTCCTGTTTGCCCTGGGTGCCTCGCTCACCGCCTTCGCGCATGACCTTGTAGCGCTGGTGGCAGGGACGCTTGTTTCATCCCTCGGGATCGCGATCTTCAGCGCCGTCGGCCAGGCGCTGGTCCTGGACGTCCTGCCCCACAGGCAGACGCAGGCCGGACGCTTTATGGCCATCACAAGCTTCGCGCAGAAAATCCCCGGGGCACTGGCCCCATTCGCCGCCACATTACTGCTGTCCCTCACCAGCGTCGGCGACGAGAAGAACTACACGGTGCTCTACCTGAGCGCTGGCATGCTGGCGCTGGCCGGAGGACTCATCACCTTGCTGACGGTCAAATCAGTCCGCTAAAAACGGCTCCGGTCATCGCAGGCCAGCCATGAACAGTGCCGCAGACCGTTGCAGCGCCCTCACCATCTCGCAATCATCAACCCATTTGTACTAACCCGCAGGAGGAAACGCAGTGCTAAAGCCCCGCCCCACACTCACCCGAGAACTTGTAAACCTCGATGGTCTCTGGCGCTTCGCCATCGAAGACGCAAACGTGCCCAGGCCCTGGACCGGAGCCCTGGAAACCAGACTTGAAGCCCCCGTGCCCTCCAGTTACAACGACCTCTATACCGACCCTGAAATCCGTAACCACGTCGGATGGGTGTGGTACCAGAGGACCGTACGTGTGCCCCGCGGCTGGGCAGGGGAGCGAGTGATCCTCCGCCTGGACGCGGCGACACACGAGGGCAAAGTTTACGTCGATGACGTTCTTGTCGCCCGGCACGTCGGAGGCTACACACCATTCGAAGCCGACATCACCGATCACGTCTCACCAGGCGCGGAATTCAGGCTCACGGTCGGAGTAAGCAACGAGCTGACCAGCACGACCATCCCCCCCGGCAGCATCAGCGTGACCCAGGACGGGCGGCGCCAGCAGACCTACCTGCACGACTTCTACAACTACGCAGGCCTGGCCCGGTCGGTGTGGCTCTACAGCAAACCCGAGCGCCATATCAGCGACATCACCATCGTCACCGGCGTCATCGGGCAGACAGGTGTCGTCGACTACTCCGTGGCAGCCAGCCACGAAACAACCGTCCGGGTCCGCGCCCTGGACGCCACGGGGTGCGAAGTCGCGACGGCAGAAGGAAGCAACGGAACCCTCAGCATTGAGGCGGTCACTCTCTGGCAGCCGGGAGCGGCGTACCTCTACGACCTCGTGGTCGAGCTGCTCGACGGCGAGGAAGTGATCGACAGCTACACCGAACCGTTCGGAGTCAGGACGGTCGAAGTGCGCGGAACCCAGTTCCTCATCAACGGCAAACCGTTCTACTTCACCGGCTTCGGCAAACACGAAGACACGGCGGTCCGCGGCAAGGGCCACGACAACGCCTACCTGGTGCACGACTTCCAGCTGCTGGAGTGGGCCGGAGCGAACTCCTTCAGAACCTCGCACTACCCTTACGCCGAAGAGGTGCTGGAATTCGCTGACCGCAATGGGATTGTCGTCGTTGACGAGACTGCTGCGGTCGGACTGAACCTGGGCGTCCAGGGAGGGCTGACCGGGATCGGTCCCAAGCCCACCTTCTCCCCGGAAACCTTCAATCATGAGACCCAGGCTGCCCACGCGCAGCACCTCCGCGAGCTGATAGCCCGGGACAAGAACCACCCCAGTGTCGTGATGTGGAGCATCGCCAATGAGCCGGCTTCCAACGAAGAAGGAGCCCGCGAATACTTCGAGCCCCTGGTGCAGCTCGCGCGGGAACTGGACCCCACCCGTCCCTTGACCTACGCCGCCGTTATGTTCGCAACCTTCCAGAACGACAAAATCGCTGACCTCTTCGACGTCCTCAGCATCAACCGCTACTACGGCTGGTACGTGTTCACGGGTGACCTGGCAACCGCGGAACAGTACCTGGAAGGCGATCTTCGCGGCTGGGTGCAGGCTTTCGGCAAGCCCATCATGATGAGCGAATACGGAGCCGACACGATGCCCGGACAGCACTCGGTGTGGGATATGCCCTGGAGCGAGGAGTACCAGCAGTCCTACCTCGACATGAACCACCGGGTCTTTGACAGGATCGAGGCCTTCATCGGAGAACATGTCTGGAACTTCGCCGATTTCCAAACCTCCAACGGCATCCACCGCGTGGACGGCAACAGGAAAGGCGTCTTCACCCGGGACCGGAAGCCGAAATCAGCAGCACACACCCTCCGCGCCCGCTGGACAGGCCTGAACGGCAGCAAACCTTCCGCGAACGAAACAGCAATCCCCGACGAAGAAACAAAAACCCGGCCCGTACCTGCCCTGGAGGGAGCAAAATGACGGAGACCACTAAACCTCTGACCGGCTCGCGCTCCATCCGGGAATGGCTGGGCCATCCTGCGGGAGGACCGCTGCTGCGGGGCATGCTCACCCAAGCCGGACAGGACGAAGCAGCCCTCAAACCCATCGAACACTTCGCCCTCCAACAACTGGTCGAACTAGGGGGCGGCCAGTTCCCGCAATCATTGCTCGATCATCTGGTCCGCGAAGTCAACGAGGGAGTACTCCCCGAGGACACCACTGACAACGGCCAGGTTGGTGCACGGGGAGGGGTGTGGGCGGAACGGATCTCGGATGCCCGCTTCTCCGGCAAGACCGTGATCGTCACCGGGGCGGGCTCCGGCATCGGACGGGCCACCGCCTCCAGGATCGCGCGAGAAGGGGGCAGGGTCATTGCTGTGGACATCGCCGCTGACCGGCTCGACGCGCTGGTCACAGCCCACCCGCAGGCAGACATCGTCCCGGTACCCGCCGACATCACCAATGATCCGGACATCGCCCGGATCGTTGAAGCCGCCGGCGCCCGGATCGACGCGCTGGCCAACGTCGCCGGGATCATGGACGACATGACGCCACTGCACGAGGTTTCCGATGACGTCTGGGACCGGGTGTTCGCGGTCAACGTCGACGGAATGTTCCGCCTCACCCGCGCGGTCCTCCCGGTCATGATTACGGCAGGGCGGGGATCAATCGTCAACGTCGCTTCCGAGGCAGCACTCCGGGGCAACTCCGCCGGATTGGCCTACACTGCCTCCAAACACGCCGTTCTCGGGGTAACCCGCAGTACCGCATTCATGTACGCACCTCAAGGGATCCGGGTGAATGCGGTCGCCCCGGGCCCGGTCGCGACCGGAATTGCGGCTACTTTCGGCTCCGAGCTCGGCGCGAAACGGCTCGGCCCGTTCATGCAGATGATCCCGCCAGTGGCCGAAGCATCACAGTTGGCCGCGTCCATCACTTTCCTGCTCAGCGATGACGGAACGAACATCTCTGGCGCTGTCCTGCCCTCGGACGGGGCCTGGTCGGTGCAATAAGAGAGGCAAAGTCAAAAGGCTCCGGGAAAGGGGCGGGCGGGCATATCTTCCGGCCCCTTCCCGGCACAGCGATGATGCCTCCCTCCCCAAAGGAGCAAAGGGAGTGCTTCACTCAATTCCCAAGGTCGACTATAAGGAGATCCTCATGAACGAAACTTCCTGCTGTCACTGGACGATCGTCCGCTGCCCCACCACAAACCTGCGCTCCTTGGATGCCAGATGACGACTGGATTAGGTCCTTGGCAGCCCGAAGACGACTGGACCCTGCTTGTCGGCCAGCATATCGAGATCCACGAACAGGGAAAGATTCTCGATCGGGGCCGGGTGGAGGACGTGACAAAGGACGGGGACGTCCTGTGGCTGGGGATGGATGGACCGAGGTGCCGGCGCCTCATCGAAAAAAATCCTGAAAGGCACGCGAAGGTCCTATAAGCTTCGCCCAACCAGGACACCGGCGGCCGCTTATTTGTCCTCTGGTGAGCCTATGAACCGCATCAGCGCCTCCATGAGGTGCAGCGTCGGCCGATCGGGATCGAGAAGGAACTGTATCCGGAGGCCATCGATCATCGCCAGCACCATCGTGACCTTGTCATCGGCGCTGAGTTCCTCGCTGTCATGGGAGGTGGCAAGGCGCTTGCTGGTGAAATGCTGGCGCATCCTTTCGCGCCGGGCGATGAAGAAATCGTGCGCCGGGTGACCGGGATTTGTTGCCGCGATCGTGATGGCCAGCCAGTTCCGCAGCTGTTCGGGATGAGCGAATTCTTCCTGAAGAAGGCTGCTCAGGACCCGCTCCCTGGGCACCTTCGATTCCATGATGCTGCGGGCAAGTTCCATGTCGTCAGCATCGCGTTGGGCAAGGGCGGCCAGGAGGAGGTCATCCTTCGTGGCGAAATGCCGGAGCAGCGCGGCGTGGGTCACGTTCGCGCGGGCAGCGATGTCTCTCAGGGACGCCCGCTCATAGCCGTGCTCGGCAAAGCTGGCCGAAGCAGCACGCACGATTTCCGCACGGCGCGCCGGAGTTGTCGCATAGGGGCCGCGGCGGCGTGACCCCACCTTTTGTCCGGCGGCTGTTTCGGAAGTGGTCATCACGGAACTGATCCTTTGTGTTTAACCGGTCAGGGGTGCTTTGAGAGAGGGTCTTGCCAATTGTAACCACGTTGGCTACTATTTCGGAATGTAACCAGCGTGGTTACATTTACTGGGTTTCGACGTCAGAGTCGCCCAGCTCCGCCCGCGGTGCCGCGGGCGAAGAGCCACCCGATAAAGGAGTCACAGGTGACTACGAACGAGCGCGAGGCTACCGGTCTTGCCGGCGGCATGGCAGCCGCCCAGCCGATGTCAGGTAACCAGCCCCCCACGGGCGAGGCCGGCAACACTGTCGGGACCAATGCTGAGGAGCCCCAATCCCCAGTGAGCCGGGGGTATGTCTTCTGGCTGATGCTGGCCAGCTTCGGCGCATCAATGGCCATGATGGTCCCGCTCTCGTACGGCATCGCGGTTCGCATTACGGAGCTCGCCCCCGGGCAGGAAGAGGTGCTGGGCTACATCACCGGCACCGCGCAGTTGATCTACCTGCTTATCAGTCCAATGATCGGGATCTGGAGCGACCGCACGCGGTCCCGGTTCGGGCGCCGCACGCCCTTCATCTTCCTCGGCACAGCCATCGGCCTTGCCGGCCTGATCGTCATGGGATCAGCGCCCAACCTGCTGATCGTGGGCGCCGGCTGGGTCTTGGGTATGTCCGGATGGTCCATTTCAGGGGGCGCGATCCAGAACCTCATGGCCGACAAGCTGCCTGAACAACAGCGCGGAAAAGTCTCCGCACTTACCGGGTTGATGACCCAGATCGCGCCCGTCCTGGGCATCGGAATCGCCTACGCGGTCTCGTCCAACACCCTGCTCGTGTTCGTCGTTCCGGGCGTTGTCGGCGCCGTGCTCCTGGCATTGTTCCCGCTGATCAAGCCCGAGGGAAGCTCCAAGGATATCGCCGTCCACTCGGACGTCACCGCCAAGTCCCTGGTTGCCAGCTACGGCTTCAACGTCCGTAAGTACCCCGACTTCGCGTGGAACTGGCTGGGCCGGTTCGTGTTCTTTATGGGCCTGTACTTCAACACCACCTTCGGCACTTTCTTCTACGCACAGCGCCTCGAGCTCCCGGTCCGGGAAGTAGCCGGTGTCGTCGCCACCATCGGCATGCTTGGCGTCGTCGCAGCCGCGGGCGGCGCGCTGCTGGGCGGGTTCCTGTCCGACAAACTCAAGCGCCGGCGCCTGTTCGTACTCATCGCTGCGGTTCTCTTCGTTGCAGGTGCAGTAGTCGAGGCCTTTGCCTGGTCATTGCCTCAACTGATTGTGGGGGCTGTGCTGATGCAAATGGCGATCGCCGTGTTCGCCACCGTCGATCAGGCCATTATCTTCGCCATCCTGCCCAACCGTACCGAGACCGGGCGCTACATGGCCGTCGTGGCCTTCGCCCAGAAAATACCCAGCGCCGTCGCCCCGCTCATCGCTTCTCTTGTCATCACGCTCGGTGCTGTGGGCGCGGAAAAGAATTACACGCTTCTGTATCTGGCCGGCGCTGTCCTTGCCCTGCTGGGCGGTTTGGTGATCGCGCTCAAGGTCAAGACCGTCCGCTAGACGCTGTTCCCGTACTCAAGGAAGAAGGACCACAATGGGCGGAGTGCCCTACGATCTGACCGTTGACAGCGGTGGCGATCAGTTCCCGGTAACCGGATCTGCACCCAGGCTGTCATGGAAGCCCGCTTCTGACAGCGCTGGCCCGGAGTATGAGCTCGAAGCGCTCATCGACGGTGCACCGCAACAGCCGGCAACATCCAACGGCCACCTGTATGTCGCATGGCCCTGGGCGGCGCTGCGCAGCCGGCAACGCGTGCAGTGGCGTGTGAGGACCGCCGGGACCAATGCCGGCTGGTCTGACTGGTCTGGATTCGAAGTCGGACTCCTCGATCCGGACTGGACCGCCTCGTGGATCTCCCCGGTGGAGAATAGAGACCCTGGCTACGGCCAGCGGCCCGCGAACATCCTGGCTGCCGAGTTCGTACTGCCCGCCGAGGTGACGTCTGCCCGGCTTTACGCGACAGCACTCGGGGTCTACACCGCCGCCATTAATGGGCAGCGGGCAGGTACAGCTGAACTTTCCCCAGGAACAACGTCGTACGACCGCACACTCTATGCCCAGGCATCCGATGTGACATCCGCGCTCAAGCCGGGGCGCAACCGGGTTGACATTGAACTCTCTGACGGCTGGTACCGAGGCCAGGTCGGTGCGTTCCGGATCCCCGCCGGCTGGGGAACCACCCTCGGGGTCCGCGCCGAACTGCACATCGAACTCGCTGACGGATCCCGTCAGGTAGTCGTCACGGACGACACCTGGACCAGTACACCGTCCACAACGGTCCGCGCGGACCTCATGGACGGGCAAGTCACCGACTACACGCTCCCGGCGGCGCCGCCCTTTAAGGCCCTCGCCGGCCTGGTTGAAGCACCGCCGATCGCCTGGTCACCGGCCCCGCCGGTGCGGGTTGTCGAATCGCGGCCACCCGAGCGGCTGGAGGAGCTCCGGCCGGGGGTGTGGGTTGCCGATTTCGGCCAGAACGCGTCGGGGTGGATCCGGCTCGAGGACCTGGGACCGGAGGGCACCCGCACGGTGATCGAGTACGGCGAACACGTCGACCCGGATGGCGACCTCTCCACGTCCCATCTTGATTCCCACCGGCCAGGCGAGCCCACGAGGATCTTCTCCCAACGCGACGAAGTAACGGCTGGTGCTGGTGCTGCCGTCTTCGAACCGCGCCACACGGTGCACGGATTCCAGTACGCCCGCATCAGCCGCGACGGAGCTACCCTGGATCCCGCAAAATTGACGATGCAGGTTGTCCACACCAACCTCCGCCGGACCGGTGAATTTTCCTGCAGCAACGAAGACCTCAACCACCTGTACCGCATGGGCGAATGGAGCTTCCTGGGAAACGCCGTCGATGTGCCAACGGACTGCCCCACACGGGAGCGGCTGGCGTGGACGGGCGATTACCAGGTGTTTGTCTCTACCGCCACCAGGTTGCGTGACGTCCTCGGGTTCAGCCGGAAATGGCTGACATCGGTGCGGGATGACCAGCTCGAGGACGGCCGGATCGCCAACTTCTCACCTGACGGCCGCCGCATCAAAAACAACCTCGATGACCAGTTCGCGATGATGACCGGCTCCGCAGGCTGGGGTGACGCGATCGTCGCCGTGCCCTGGGAACTTTACAAGGCATACGGGGATGAATCCGTTCTCGCCGAAAACTGGGATGCCATGACCCGATGGGTGCAATGGGCCCTTGATAAGGCACGCACGACCCGCCACCTCGGCCGCGCCCAGCTCTCACCCGAGCCCGAGCCCTTTGAAGAGTACCTGTGGGACGGCACCTTCCACTGGGGCGAATGGATCGAGCCTCAGAAGCGGGACGAGGACGGGAAGCTGATCAACCCCGTCCAGGACAACCCGATGGCGTGGTTCATGGAAGATAAGGGCGAAGTCGGAACGGCCTACCTCTACCGGTCCACAGCCGCGCTCGCCCAGATCGCACGGGTCCTTGGAAGGAGCGCGGATGCCTTCAAATATTCAGCGATCGCCGACTCCATACGTGAGGCTTGGCAGGCAGCCTACCTTCGTCCGGACGGCACCACCGCCACGGACACCCAGGCTGCCTACGTCCGTGCCCTGTCGTTCGGGCTCCTGCCCGAGGACCTCCGCGGGAAGGCAACCGACCGGCTCGTCGAGCTCATCCGCTCCGCGGACACCCACCTGGGAACCGGATTCCTCTCCACCGGAGACCTCCTGCCCGTCCTCGTCGAGGCCGGCCGGGAAGATGTCGCGTACGAGCTACTCCTGCAGCGCACAGCGCCGTCATGGCTGTACATGGTGGACAAGGGCGCCACAACGATCTGGGAAGCATGGGAAGGCATCGACCAGGACGGTAACGCCCACGAGTCCCTGAACCACTACAGCAAGGGAACCGTACTCCGGTTCCTCTACGAGTACACCCTCGGCCTGCGGCAGGACCAGGAGTCGGTGGCCTGGCGCTCCCTTGTCATCGCTCCCACCCCTGGCCCGGGACTTACCTGGGCGCGCGGTTCACACGAAACACCCAACGGCACCATCAACGTCCACTGGCAGCTCAACGGTGACGAACTCTGCATCGATGCTGACATTCCCGCCAACACCGTCGCCCGCATCATATTTCCCGACGGTACCGAACACGCTGCCGGCCCCGGAAGGTTCCGCGCTGCCAGCACCTTTCCGCACACAAGCACATCAGAACCGCGCCGCTCAGCGGCAACGGTTTGACAACCTGCCCGGCCAAGGCACCACAACACACACTCACAGAAGAGGATGACATGACAACTTTCCCCAACGGCTTCCTATGGGGCGCCGCGACTGCCGGCCACCAGATTGAAGGCAACAACATCAACAGTGACTGGTGGGCCCGCGAACTGACCATGCCCGGGATGGAACTCTCAGGAGACGCCTGCGACAGCTACCACCGCTACCAAGAAGACATTGCTCTCCTGGCTGACGCCGGCCTGACCTCCTACCGGTTCAGCCTCGAGTGGTCCCGGATCGAACCCGTGCAAGGACACTTCTCCAAGGCAGAGCTCGCGCACTACCGCCGCATGATCGAGTACTGCTTCGATCGGAACGTCACGCCCGTCGTCACCCTGCAGCACTTCACCACCCCCCAGTGGTTCGCGAACGACGGCGGCTGGCTCGCTCCGGACGCGTCCGAGAAGTTCCAGCGCTACGTCACCGCCACCACCGACATCCTCGACGGCGTTGAGTGGGTCGTCACCATGAACGAACCCAACATGCAGGCGGCCATAATGACCGCCATGCGCCGGATGCAGCAGACCCAGGGCGCCCAGTGGCAGAGCCCCACGGTAGAAGGCGAGGGGGAGAAGAAGCAGACACACAGCGACTTCCTCACCTACGCCGATCCCGAAATCGGGCGCACCTTCACCACCATCCACCACGCAGCCCGCGAAATTCTTAGGGCCAACACCAACGCCAAGGTCGGCTGGACCATCGCCGCCGGAGCCCTCACAGCCGCGCCCGGCGGCGAAGAGAAATTGCTGGAGATCCGCTACGGCAAAGAAGACGTCTACTGGGAAGGCAGCCGTGGGGACGACTTCGTCGGCGTGCAGGCATACTCCAGCCAGGAAGTCGACGCCAACGGCCTCGTCCCGCACCCGCCACACCCGGACAACACCCTCGTCGGCACCGCATACCGCCCGGACGCCCTCAGCATGGCCGTCCGCCACGCCTGGGACATCACCGAAGGTGTCCCCGTGCTCATCACGGAAAACGGGATCGCAACCGCCGATGACAATCAGCGGATCCGCTACACCACCGAAGCGCTGCACGGCCTTCACGCGACCATGACGGAAGGCATCGACGTGCGCGGATACCTCCACTGGTCACTTTTGGACAACTTCGAGTGGGGACACTGGGAACCCACCTTCGGCCTGATCGCAGTCGACCGGGAAACCTTCGCCCGTACTCCCAAGCCAAGCCTCGCCTGGCTCGGCCGCGTCGCCCAGCACAACGAGCTCGACGCCGGAGTCCGGTCATGACCACCGCCTTCGCCGACGTCTCCACAACACCCCTGACTGACCTCCTGTCCCTAGCCGGGCGGCAGGCGGTCGTGACCGGCGGGGCGCAAGGGCTGGGCAAAGCCATAGCCTGCCGTCTCGCAGAGGCAGGCGCGAACGTCCTCATCGGCGACATCAACGCCGAGAAGGCGCAGTCCGCGGCGGACGAAATCACCACTCGGTATTCCGTACGGGCGCTCGGTGCCGCGATGGACGTCACCGACCCTGAATCGGTCAGGGTCGTGGCCGCAGTTGCTGTCGAGGAATTCGGCGGCATCGACATCTGGGTAAACAACGCGGGCATCTTCCCCAGCATCCCAGTCCTCCAAACGCCAGATGAAACTTGGGAACAGGTATTCGCCGTGAACACCCGTGGCGTATTCAACGGCTCCCGCGAAGCCGCACGACGCATGACCGGCGGCAACCGGGGGGGCGTCATCATCAATATGGTCTCAACAGCCGGATTCACCGGAACAGCACCGGGGCTCTCCGCCTACGTCGGCTCCAAGCACGCAGTCCGCGGCATGACAAAACAGATGGCACTCGAATTCGCACCCCTCGGAATCCGCGTCCTGGGAGTTGCCCCAACGTTCGTGCCAACCGAGGGCAACATGGCCGCAGCTGCCGCGCACCCGCCCAGCAAATCTGCCGGTGTGATGACAGTCATGACGAACAGCCTCATCGGCCGCATCGGAACCCCCGACGACATCGCGCGTGTCGTCTTGTTCTGCGCAAGCGACATGTCCACCATCATGACCGGAAGCACCCTCCTCGCTGACGCTGGACAAACAATCTGAGCCAAATCTGCACAACTTAGCTGCCCCAGCCTTTCCTTGCCGGCTGGGGCAGCTAAGACTGAGGACGAACGTTCGACTGAATAGGAGCGACTGCGGGAAGTGCGGCCATTGTTGTTTCGCTGAGTCGGATCGATCGATTTGCCGATACTGATGACCAGCGAGCAGCCTAACGGCTATGCCGGAGCTGCCCAGCGTCCTGGGAGCTTTTTCGAAGGCATCACTGCTTTCACCTTTCACAGTGTGATTGAATTTTTGAAAGGTGATCATGACCAGCGCATCGAACACGACTTGCTGGGCGATCTATCGGTGCCCGTAGATGCTTACCACGGGTCCACACTGCGCGGGCTGAGCAAAACTTCCAGGTCACCAGACAGAAATCTCCCAGTTCCCCGAGCTGGTCACCGCCCTGGCGGCAGTGAAGCAGGCTGCCGCCCAAACCAACATGGACCTGGGGGTGCTCATGCCCAGCCAGGGGGAGGCCATCGTGACCGCCTGCAAGGAAATCCGCGCCAGGGCGCTGCTGGAGCCCTTCGTCCTTGACCCGATCCATGGCGGTGCGGGGACCTCAACGAACATGAACGCGAACGAGGTCATTGCCAACCGGGCCTTGGAACTGTTAGGCCACACCAAAGGGGACTACCAGTTCCTCAGCCCCTGGAACACGTCAATCTACGCCAGAGCACCAACGACACCTACCCGACCGCTCTGCGCATCGCGGCCATCCTAGCCGGACAGGAACTGCTGGAAGCCACGGCACACCTGCGCGCCAGTTGCACAACCAAAGCCGAAGAGCCCTGTTATCCCCCGACGCCTGGCCACACCACCCCACTCCCTCGACCAGCGCCTACTGAGCACCAGCTAACTTTCCATCGCAGGCCCCACCCAGACCACATCACGTTGTTGGTTCTCCTCCTCGGCGTCACGTCGACAGGCCGAATCCTCCCTTGCCAGGCGCCCCAGCGTCAGGTTGGGCTGACCGCCAGCTTTCATGAACACCACGTCTGGCGCTTCCAGTTTGGGGGCGCCCTTCGGCGGCCGGCCGCTTAGTCAGTGGGCGAAGAGTCGAGGCGGTGTGCTTTCCCTCAGGATAGGCTCCGCGTTGATGTGGCGAAGGCGTCGTGTTCCAGCCTCCAGTCCCAGTTGCACGGCGGCTGCTCCTGCGGCGGCGAGGTTGAGCTCGACGGTCGTGAGCTCGGGTGTGACGTCTTCGGCTCCGACAACGTTGCCAAACCCGGCGAGTCCAATGTGCTCGCCCGGCTCCATGCCTGACTCCCTGAGCGCGGTCATGGCGCCGATAGCCATGACATCTGAGGCGGCCACTATCAGGTCTGCATCCCGCAGCCCGTGGCGTGCCAGCCGGCTTATCAGGGCATGCGCGCCGTCCCTGGTTATTGGTGAGCGGTGGATATCGCTGTCGCGGATGTCGATACCGGAAGCCTTTGCAGCCTCAATGAATCCACGCTCCCACTCGGCTGCGTTGGTGGATTCTGTGGCTGGTCCGAGCAGAAGAGGGTGGGTGTATCCCCGCTCGGCCAGAAGTTCGGCCAGTTGTGCTGCCCCCGATCGGTGGCCGAGTACCACGGTGTCAAATGGCAAATCGTCCTGGCCCACCGCGACAACACGGCCGCCCCTGGCTTCATACAGGCGCAGTTCCTCGGTCAATTTGTCTTGTGAGGCTGAGGCCCCGTGCCCGCCGCCTGTCAGGATGATCATCTGTGGGCTCAGTCCGCGCAGCGCGCGCACGACGGCAAGGTCGTCTTCGGCACCATATCCGCTTCCGGCGATCGTGACGATCAGGCCGGCGGGGCCTGCACCTTCAATTACGCCTTGGGCGATCGCTGAGTAGTAGGGATGCTCAATGTCGGATACGACGACGGCGATTGTTCGTGTTGTACCTTTTGAAGTCGCCTGGGCAGTCAGATTGGGTCGGTAGCCTAGCTTGTCGGCCGCGGCCATAATGCGGTCCCGTGCAGATGCCCGCACGTTGCGGACCCCCGGGCTCAGGGCCCGCGACGCCGTTGCTACCGAAACGCCTGCCTCTCGTGCCACGTCACGGAGAGTTACTGCACTCCCCTGCGCGGTTTGTGTCATTGCAATCCTGTCGTCACCAATCGCATCCCGGTCTAAGTTTTGCATGGGATGACGGTTTCCCCCAGTAATATCAACACTATCCCCTGATTGAGGAAACAGTTCTCCGTCCTACACGAGGTGACAAACATGAGTGAACGGCTGGCCGACGTCACCTTGCACGAAGTAGCACGCATTGCCGGCGTGTCAGCCTCCACCGCATCAAGGGCGATCAATGGCGGGGATAAAAAGGTAAGTCCGGACTTGGAGCGCCGGGTCAAGGCTGTTGCCAACTCCCTCGGGTACGTACCGAGTCTTTCCGCCCGCGCCTTGAGGGGGCGCCGGACGGCCATAATCCTGCTGGTGAACGACCCCCGCACGGCATCCATCGCGGCTACTGCTGCCGGCATGGAAGAAGCCGGACGAGCTGCCGGGGTCGTGGTAACCGTGTCCGCTACCGGGCCGGACCCCGAGGCCCGCCTGGCGGCGATCAGGACCCTGCGGGCACTGAACCCGAGGGCTTTCGTTGTGGCGGCCAACAGCGTCACTGGCGCCGGAGTCCGCCAGGAAATCAAGGACGAACTCGCAGACTATCAGCGCTCAGGCGGGGGACTGGTGATCATCGGCGACAGTGAACTCGCCGCCCCCACCGTGCGCTTCAACGATTACGAAAGTGCCCGTGTCATCGGCGCCTACATGGGTGGGCTGGGCAGGCGCAAGGCCGCAATCCTGACCACAAGTCATCCTGCCTTTGCCTACCGTACCGAAGGTTTCCTGGACGGTCTTTCCTCCCATGGCTTCAAGGCAGCCGATGTGCGCATCGTCGAGTGCGAACTAAGCAGGGCGGGCGGCAGGGCTGCTGCTTTGGAACTTGCCGGTTCCGGCGCACCCGATCTGGTACTGGCAGGCAATGACGTCCTGGCCATCGGAGCACTTGGAGGATTCCGCTCCGCGGGACTGAAAGTCCCGGACGACGTGGCTCTCTCGGGTGTTGACGATATCCCTCTCGCCCAGGACGTACTGCCCGGATTGACCACCGTGGCCTTTCCCTTCAAGGAAGCCGGCCGGAGAGCTCTCCGTCTGGCCCTCAATTCTTCGGAGTACACGGAGCAGACCGAGCATCTTCGCGGCGCCCTTGTTGTCCGCGGCAGCACGCTCCTCAGCACCGCAGAATAGCCACCATGCACGTTTCGCGGGCTTGAATTGGGCCAACCAAATTGGAAACCGATGTCCCGGTGTTTCCGCCCGTAAACTCCAAGCGCTCCTTTGTAGGGTGCCCCGCCTACCAAACCGCGTGCAAAAACCGCGTTATTACGGCGGGACATCGGTTTCCATTCTTCCTTGTGCTGCGACTCACCACGGTGGTACAACTTTAACCAGTCGCGGAATGCGTTATCCCGCCCCTGTTGCAGTTCCGATTTTTCGGTCAACGTCGATCACATAGGAGGTGCTCGTGAGAAGCACTTATCCCTCCCCAACAAGCGCATTGCGAGGAAGGTCCGCATGAGCGCTTTAGGCGAGCTCCATTCGCTCACGAAACGGGAAAAAGGGCAGCCCAAGGTTAAGGTCAAGCACCGCCACAACAAGGCTGCCTACCTTTTCCTGCTGCCCTGGTTCCTGGGTTTGGGCATCATCACCATCGGCCCGATGATTTCGTCGCTTATCCTGTCATTCACCAAGTACAACCTTCTGCAGGCACCGAAGTTCATCGGCTTTGATAACTACATCCGGATGCTGTCGGATGAGAGCCTGCACCAGTCCCTTGGCGTCACGTTTCTCTACGTCTTCGTGTCGGTTCCCGTTCAGCTTGGGATGGCCCTGGCCCTGGCCCTGCTACTCGACAGGGGCGTCCGGGGTTTGGCCTTCTACCGCTCGGTTTTTTATCTGCCGTCACTTCTTGGCTCGTCGGTTGCCATTGCTGTCCTCTGGAAGCAGGTTTTCGGCACGGAGGGGCTGGTAAACCAGTTCCTGGCCATGTTCGGCATCGCCGGCCAGGGCTGGATCTCCAGCCCGCAAACGGCCCTGGGGACGCTGATCATCCTCAATGTCTGGACGTTCGGAGCGCCAATGGTCATCTTCCTGGCCGGGCTCCGTCAAATCCCGACAATGTACTACGAAGCCGCATCAACCGACGGCGCGTCCAAGTTCCGTCAGTTCCGTACCATCACCTTGCCGCTCCTGACGCCCATCATTTTCTTCAACCTGGTGCTTCAGATCATCCACGCGTTCCAGTCCTTCACCCAGGCATTCATCGTGTCCGGGGGAAGCGGAGGGCCGGCAGAATCGACACTCTTCTACACCCTCTACCTCTACATCCGGGGGTTCTCAAACTTCGATATGGGCTATGCCTCAGCCATGGCCTGGGTCCTGCTGCTGATCATTGGTGCCTTCACCGCAATCAACTTCTGGGCCTCTAAGCATTGGGTTTTCTATGATGACTAATTTCGACACTTTGGAAACGCCGGCGCCCGCTCCGGAAGCACCTTCCCGCGCCAGCGCTGTCCGCGCCGACACGCCCGCACGCAGGAAGCATTCAAGGACCAGGGGCATGGTGAGCAGCGCGATCAAGCACGCTGCGTTGATTCTCGCCGGTCTGATCATGCTCTACCCGGTCCTGTGGCTTGTTGTCTCCTCCCTGAGGCCCACCGACGAGATCTTTCGCGACCCGGGCCTGGTGATCCGCAGCACCGAGTTCTCCAACTACGCGGACGGGTGGAACACGCTGTCCAGCCCCTTCACCGTGTTCCTCATCAATTCCAGCCTGGTCGTGCTGGGATGCATCCTCGGCAACCTGTTTTCATGTTCCTTGGCCGCCTACGCCTTCGCCCGGCTGGATTTTGCGGGAAAGAAGTGGTGGTTCGCGATCATGCTGATCACCATCATGCTGCCCATCCATGTGGTCATCGTTCCCCAGTACATCTTGTTCAGCCAGCTGGGCTGGGTGAACACCTTCGTTCCGTTGATCCTCCCAAAAGTACTGGCAACGGACGCGTTCTTCATCTTCCTGATGGTCCAGTTCATCCGCGGTATTCCCCGGGAACTTGATGAGGCAGCACGTATCGACGGATGCGGGCAGGGCAGGATCTTTGCTCAGGTAATCCTGCCGCTCATGGTCCCGGCCCTGGCAACAACTGCCGTTTTCACGTTCATCTGGACCTGGAACGACTTTTTCTCGCAGCTGCTGTACCTGACCAAGCCTGAGATGTACACCGTTCCGCTCGCCCTGCGTGCGTTCATGGACGCACAGTCCTCGACCAGCTGGGGACCCATGTTCGCCATGTCGGTTGTCTCCCTCATCCCCATCTTCCTTGTCTTCCTTTTTGGCCAGCGGTTCCTGATCAAAGGCATCGCCACCACGGGCGGCAAGTAAGGCACAGGCCCGTGCCGTTTACCCGGCCGGGACTTTCAATACCAGATCACCTCAAAGAAAGGGAACGCCATGTCCGGTGTTCAATTCACCCGCAGAGCCGCGGGATTCATGGCCTTTGCCGCCGCGTCCGCCCTCGCCCTCTCCGCCTGCGGCCCCAGCGCCACGCCCCAGGGCAGCGAAGGCGCGGGGGAGCTGTCCAGCGAACCTGTCACGCTGACGATGACGTGGTGGGGTAACGACACCCGCCAGGCCAACACCCAGAAGATCATTGACGCCTTTGAAAAGGCACACCCGAACATCAACATCGAGCCGTCCTACTCGGACTGGGCCGGCTACTGGGACAAGCTCGCGACCGAAACCGCGGCGAACAACACCCCGGACATCATCCAGATGGACGCCCTCTACCTGAGCACCTACGCCGACCGGGGCGCGCTGCTGGACCTTTCCAGCCTCGGTGACGCCCTCAACACCAGTGACCTGCCGCAGGCCGCGGTGGATTCAGGGAAAGTCGGGGACAGCCTCTACGCCGTCTCCGCCGGTCTGACCGCTTATTCCCTGGTCGCCAATACCTCGATCTTCCAGCAGGCAGGCGTCGAGCTTCCCGACGATAAGACGTGGACCTGGAAAGACTTTGCGGAGATCACCAAGAAGATCTCCGACAGCGGCGCAGGGAAGTACTACGGCGCCTCAGCCTACGGCTTTGAAGACGGCGCTTTGCGGATGTGGGCCCGCCAGAACGGCGACCAGCTCTTCGATAAGGACGGCAAGGTCGTCATCAAACAGGAAACCGTCAAGAGCTGGTGGGACGAGCTGAAGAAGCTCACCGAGACCGGCTCCGTTGCCCCGGCTTCCACAACCATCGAAAAGCAGTCCGGCGGACTGTCCGAATCCCTCAGCGCCACCAACCAGGCTGCCCTGGGCTTCTGGTGGAACGGCCAGCTCACCGCGCTGAGCAAGGCCAGCGGACAGGACCTGAAGCTTCTCCGCGTTCCGGAATCCTCCGGCGGCAAGTACTGGTACAAGCCATCCATGTTCTGGTCTGCTTCCTCGCGCACGCAGCATAAGGCCGAGGCGGCGCTCTTCCTTGACTTCCTGGTCAACAGCCAGGAAGCCGCTGACATCCAGCTGACTGAGCGCGGAGTGCCTGCAAACGAAAAGATCCGTACCGCTATCACCCCCAAGCTCAGCGAGACCGACAAGGCTGTTGTGGCGTTCCTGGATGACCTCAGCGGCGACGTCGGTGAAGCTGAGCCCGTCACTCCTCCGGGTGGCAGCGCCATCGAAGCGCTGCTGAAGAAGTACACCGAGCAGGTCCTGTTCGATCAGGTGTCCACCGACAAGGCCGCGGAAGGGTTCATCAAGGACCTCAGCTCCGAAATCCAGAACTAACAGCAACAGGGCCGGGCCCAGGATCAGCACCCCTGGCCCGGCCCTTGCACACCCGCTTTCACTTACAGGAGACTTCCTTGACTGACAACATCAACCCGGCGATTCGCCGTGCCGCCATTGTGGGCACAGGTGGCATTGCCACGGCCCACGCAGCCGCCCTGACCGAACTGGCCGGCCGCGTCGAACTGGCAGCAGCCGTGGACATCGATCCCGCACGCGCGGCTGCCTTCGCCGAGAAGTGGTCCATCGGCCGGACCTACCCCGACATTGACGGCCTTCTCGAAAACGAAGACCTGGACCTGGTGCACATTTGCACCCCTCCCGGATCGCACGTGCCGCTTGCGATCGCCTGCCTCCGCGCGGGGGTAACGCCTCTGATTGAGAAGCCCCCTGCCCTGTCGCTGGCGGAGATGGATGAACTCGCCGCCGTGGAACGTGAAACCGGCGCATCCGTGTTGACCGTCTTCCAGCACCGCTTCGGCTCCGGGGCCATCCAGCTCAGGAACCTGCTGGAAAAGGGAGTCCTCGGCCGGCCCCTCGTCGCCTCGGCCGACACCCTGTGGTACCGGGACGCCGAGTACTTCTCCGTCCCCTGGCGCGGGAACTGGGAAATCGAAGGCGGCGGCCCGACCATGGGCCACGGCATCCACCAGTTCGACCTGCTGCTGTCCATCCTGGGGGAGTGGGACGAGGTCACCGCCGTCGCCGGCCGCCAGTCCAGGCCCACCGACACCGAAGACGTCTCAGCCGCCCTGGTCCGCTTCGCCAACGGCGCGATCGCCACCGTCGTCAATTCGGTAGTTTCTCCCCGTGAAACCAGTCATCTGCGGTTCGACTTCGAGCGCGCCACCGTCGAACTCGACCACCTCTATGGCTACACCAACAGCAACTGGACCGTTACCGCGGCCGGCACCGACGCCACCATCACCAAGGCCTGGGCCGAAGGCATCGGCAATAACACCAGCGGTCACACCTCCCAGGTCGCCGCCATCCTCGACGCCCTCGATGCGGGAACCACGCCGGCCGTGCCGCTGTCCGCCGCCCGGAGCACCATGGAATTCATCGCCGCCGTCTACGCCTCATCCTTCACCGGACGCCGCATCAAACGCGGCGAGATCGGCCCCGGTGACCCCTTCTACACGAGCATGGTGGGTTCCGGCGCGCCCTGGGCCACAGCAGAAAAGGCCGGGGTGCCGGCATGAGCGCCTTCACTATTGATCACCGCCTTGACGAGTCTGTAACCGTTACTGCTGACGGCACGGCCCTGTTCACCTACACGTACCGCCCCGATACCGTGCAGCTCGAGTCCCCGAAACCGTATCTGCACCCCCTGCGCACCCTTGGCGGGGACGTGGTCAGCCTTTTCCGCCCCCACGACCACGTATGGCACAAGGGCATCGCCTGGGCTCTGCCGCATGTGGGGGAGCATAACTTCTGGGGAGGCCCTACGTACGTTCAGAAACCCGAAGACGCTCCCGGGCAGGGATCCTACGTTCAGCTCGAAAACAACGGACGGGCTGCCAGCTCTGCGCTGACTGAACTGGTAGCTGACAAAGACTCGGCGAGGATCGCGCACCGGCTGGACTGGACCACGCAGCAGGGCGACCTCGTTATCCAGGAGCAGCGCCGGATCAGTGCCGGGATCGCCGGAGACGGCGAGGCCTGGGTGCTGACCTTCGAGACTGCGATGACGAACGTGTCCGGCGCGGCCATTTCCTTTGGCTCGCCCACCACAAAAGGCCGGGAAAACGCCGGCTACGGCGGTCTGTTCTGGCGCGGTCCCCGGTCCTTTACCGGCGGTGTCATCCACACCCCCGGAGCCAGCGGCGGCGAAGAGCTACGCGGTATCCGTGAAGAGTGGATGGGTTTCTCCGGCCAGCACGATGAGAGCGCCCGCTGGTCCACGGTGGTGATGGTCGATGCCCGGGAAAACCCGCTGCATCCGCCCCAGTGGTTTGCGCGTAACGAGCAGTTCGCCTGCCTGTGCCCGGCGCCCTTCTTCAGCGAGGAATTCGGCCTTCCTGCAGAACAGACGCTGAGCTTGCGGTACGCGGTCGTGATCGCCGACGGGATGGATTCGCGTGAAGACGTTACCCGTCTCGCCTCCTGGGGGAGGGAAGCGCTTTCGTGAAGACACTCGTAGAAAAGGCGCCGGTCTTTCCAGGCGGAACATCCGTGACCCGGCTCAGCGTCTACGCTGACCAGGCTCCGGACGGGGTTGCCGGCGGCACGCCACACCTTCACACGGCCTCGACAGAGGCCTACGTTGTCCTCTCCGGCCGCGGGGCAATCCAGACCATTTCCCCGGAAGGGTTCCGGGAAACAACGCTGGAGCCGGGCTCGGTGGTCTGGTTTACCCCGGGCACGATCCACCGGGCCGTGAACCATGGTGATCTGGAAATTCTGGTCATCATGTCCAATGCAGGGCTTCCCGAAGCCGGTGATGCGGTCATGACGTTTCCCGAAGACATCGTGAGCGATCCTGAAGCGTACCGCGTCAACGCGGCCTTGCCCCCGGCAGATTCACCTGAAAGTGTCCTGTCTGCTGCAGCGGCCCGTCGACGGGACCTGGGCGTGGACGGATTTCTTGCTTTGAAAGCCGCTGCTGACACCGGCCCGCAGGCTTTCGAAGTTGCCCTGGACCGCTTCTACAGTGCCGCTTCCGCCGTGGTCACACCCCTTACGGGAACGTGGCGGGAGGTCTGGGAGAAGAGCGCGGGCCGGGCAGCCTCTGAAACCGATCAGGTGCTTTCCGCCCTTGTCACCGGCTCCCAGGAGCACCTGTGGCAGGCCGCACTGGAGCAGGCTCCGGCCACCCGTGCCAACCAACGCTTCGGCATGTGCGGAAGGCTGCAAACCTACAACACCCGGTAATCGAAAGCGCGACCTTCACCCTTCGGGGTGAAGGTCGCACCTCCCCTCGCGCCCTCACGCGTGGCCGCGAGGCAAAACCCGTCCCAGTTCATCTCCCGGAGGAACAATGAAGTCCCTATCAAGAATCGTCAGGCGGTGTGGTGCCGCAGCAGTGGCAACAGCCGTGGTTGCCAGCGGTATGGCCGTTGTGGCACCGCCCAGTTCAGCAATCGACGCCCTGGCGTCGGCGCAGTCGTACGCCGGTTTCACGAGCAAGGGCGACCTGCAGGCAGAAGGCCGCACCATTGTGGCCGGCAAGGAACTTGCCGTCACCGACGGTTCCGCGCCTGCCGGCTCCGGCACCACCTACTACGTCGACTCCATCGGCGGTGATGACACCGCGGCAGGAACCACAGCCGGCACCGCCTGGAAGACGTTCCAAAACGTCAACGCCAAAGTTTTCGCCGCCGGTGACCGGATCCTGCTGAAGGCAGGCAGTTCATGGTCTGCCGAGGGCACAGAGGTGGCCAAGGAAGCCTACGACTACACGCACTGGGTCAACGGGGTGCCCACGGACGTCACGGCGGAAAACCCTTCATGGCTCCTGGCGCCCAAGGGATCGGGAACAGCCGAAAGTCCGATCGTCCTGTCCAGCTACGGGTCAGGCGCAGCACCCGAACTCAACGGCCGCGGCGTGGTCAACGACGTGCTGCAGCTGAACAACCAGCAGCACTGGGACATCTCCAACCTCGAAATCACCAACGTTACCGACGGTTTCAACCCGTCCGTTTTCGAACCGGGCGCAAACCAGGGTCAGAAGCCGGGGGAGGAAAACCCTAAGACCGGCGACCTGCGCGGCATCCACGTCCAGGCCGAAAACGCCGGGACCCTCAGCGGCTTCGACATCCATAACGTCTTCGTCCACGATGTCAGCGGCGTCATGTGGTCCATCGGCAACACCGGTTTGGACCGTTCAAAGCGCACCGGCGGCATCCTGTTCGAGGGACTCAAGGGAGACGCCACGGCCGTGTCCCAGTTCAAGGACGTTACCGTCCGGGACAACGTCATCGCGAACACAGCTTTCGCGAACGTAGCGTTCAAGCAGTTCTCGGGCATGGGCGAAAACCGCTACCGGGACGTCAAACCCGGCTGGGGTGACAGGTCCTCCGGACGGGCCGCCACTGACGGGACCATCACCGAAGATCCCGACTGGCGCCCCCACAGCAGCATCACTGTAACCGGCAACTATCTGACCAACCGTGACACCGAATACGGGTGGAACTCCCTCTACCTGACGAGCGTGCAGGGTGCCACGGTGGACAACAACCTGATCGACGGCACCGGCGTCTCAGGCATCGAAATGTACTACGCCGACAACATCGTGGTGCAGAACAACGAGGTGGCAGGGGTGGAGATGCGGGTCAATGCCGCCGACTCCAACGCCATTGACCCTGACCGCGGCACCTCCAACGTGCTGATCCAGGGCAACTACGTCCACAATTCCGGTGAAGGCATCCTGCTGTGCGGGTTCAGCTTCAGCACCGCTGTTGTCCGCTACAACATCATCCAGGACGTCGATAAAAACTACATCAACCCGCATGGCGACAGCGGGGTCAATCTCATCTACAACAACCTGATGTACAACACACAGAAGCCCACCAGGAACAACACGGTCGGCTTCTTCGAATCCAGCGGCAGCGCCAGCACGTACCTCGTCGAAAAGAACCCGCACTACGTGTTCAACAACGCGTTCATCAACACCAGGGCAGACGTCAGCGGAGCAGCCTTCCGCACCGAATTCCCCGGTGTGCACTTCAGCAACAACGCCTATTACGGGCCCAAGGTCACAGCTCCCAGCGTGGACAAGAACGCCACCACGTCCGATCCCAAGCTCGGTGGGGACCCCGCCGAGAACATCATGAACGCCAGACTGACCACCGCTCAGTCACCGCTGATCAGTGCCGGAATGAATGTGGACCTGGCTGCGATCGCCAAGGGATTCAATGCCACGGGCAACACCGCAACCAGCCAGTTGCCGCTGACGGTGGACTTCTTCGGCACCACCGTTGCGTCCCCGCCGAACGTGGGCCCCTCGTCCTATCTCCCCCCTGAAGGTCAGGGCATGGTCTCCGGCATCGTCACCGATTCCGCAGGCCTGGCCGTTCCCGGCGCAACTGTCGCTTACGGCCCCGGCACGGTCACCGCTGACGCCCGCGGACGCTACGCCCTCGAAGTGCCGGCCGGTGAGTACACCCTCGTTCCGTCGGCACCGGGCTATGAGAACGGTGCCCCGGTAACAATGACCATCGGCAGCCGCGAAATCCTCAGCAGGAATTTGGCTCTGGGTGCGACAACCGCCACAGAGGGAACGGTCGCCGGTACCGTAACTTCCTCCCGGGCCGGACTTGGTGGAGTGGCGGTAACCATCTCCAAGGATGGCCAAACGGTCGCTACCGCGACAACCAACACCGCCGGTGCCTTCCAGATCGCGAACGTCCCTATGGGAGAGGGCTACACCGTCTCCGCCACGAAGAGCGGCTACCAGGAGGCCTCACAGGCAAATGTTACAGTCCAGCCTGCCCGGACAGTTACGGTCAACCTGGTTCTGTCACTCATCCCCGGTGAGACGAAGTACGTCATCAACGAAACCTTCGATGACGAAACAACCGGAGCGTTCACCCAAACCACCGATGGTGCCCTGACCGCCAAGACGGCACCGGCAGTCGGAACAATCACCGTCCGGGACGACGCCGGCCGCGCGGGCAATAAGTACCTCGATATCACAAAGAGCAGCGCAAGCTCGGCGGTCCTGGCGGTTCACAACACGGTGGAGCAGAACCTCACCGGTGCCGTGACCCTCGAAGCACGGGTGCAGCGCACCACGACGAACGGCGCACCCAACCAGCTGGCCATGTACTCGTTCACTGAGTCATCCTGGAACGCGACCAGCCCGGCATCATCAACCAATCCCTCCGCCACTTTCGGGTTCGCAAGTGGAAAGATCATCACCCACAACGTGACCGGTTCCAGCTCGGTGAAGAACGTTGCCGACTACACCCCCGGCAAGTGGTACACCATCCGCAACGTGGTGGACCTCAACACCGGAACGTTCGACTTCTACATCGACGACATGACCACCCCGGTCCTGGCAGACCAGCCACTGCGCACCAAGGTCGACGACCTGGACTACTTCACCTTCTTCATCAACGGAACCAACGTCGGCAACATGCTCGTCGACTACTTCCGGGTCAACACCGGAACACCCTTCGACTACAACGACGCTTCACTTGCCTCTGTTGACGCGAAGACAGCCGACGGCAGCATCCAGCTGGCAACGTCCCAGGACGGCCAGAGCTACACGGGCACCGTGGACCCATACACGCAGACCGTCTCCCTTGGTGCAGCCGCTGCCAGCAAGTTCGCCAAAGTGGCCATCAACGGTACCGACGTCACCGGCGGCAACACTGTGGACGTTGCACTGAACGCGGGCTCGCAGGATGACGCCGAGATCGTAACTGCAGTACCTGTTACGGTCATGGCGGAGGACGGCACCACGGCCACATATACGGTCAACATCTCCCGCACCAACCCCAACCAATCCACGCACCTGCGGAACCTGGAGGTTGAAAGCTACGCATTGACCCCGGCATTCGCGCCCGAACGGCAGGGCGCTGACCTGCCCTACCAGGTCGTGGAAGAACTGGAATCAACCGTCTCCACGGTGAAAGTAAAGTGGCAGGCAGGATGGGCTGGCCAGCAGGTCCAGGTCAACGGCAACATCATGCCCGAAGGAGCCACCGAAACCACGGTGAACCTCAAGGACGGCGAGAACATCATCGACGTCACGGCCAGCTCGTACCCCGGCGACTTCGGCAGCTACATCATCAAACTGACCCGCAAGGCTGCCGTGCAACCATGGGAACTGCGTGGCTTTACCGCTCCCGTAGACATGGGCGGAGTCTGGAACAGCGTAAAGGGCGGAAGCACCGTACCCCTGAAGTTCGAAATGTTCGACCGCGGCGTGGAAATCACTGACCCCGCTCAGGTCAAGAGCTTCACAGCCACCCAAGTACAGTGTCCAGGCACCAGCGCTCCCATTGACGCCGTCGAATTCCTGACAACAGGCAGAACCCAGCTCACCTACGAGGATGGACAGTTCATGCAAAGGTGGCAAACGCCTAAGAAGGCCGGCAGTTGCCTCCAGGTCACCTTAACCGCAGCAGACGGCTCCCAGATCACCTCCAACTTCCTCATCAAATAAGGCACTAACCACATGAGAAAAGGCAGGGCCCGGATTCCCGTCCGGGCCCTGCCTTTTCTCATGCTCACAGAATGGTCCGACTGCCTCACGGATTTCTCTTGAGCGCGATGCTGAGGGCGCAATTGCCGCTCACACTGGCAGACGACATTACGCCCGCATCCTTTTCACGGGAGGCGTAGCCGCCGGCTTGTTCTTCTGCCAGCGGCGCCAGCGGTCCCCGCACATCTCCTGCCCGGTCTTGTGGTGGACCAGCTCAGGCCCCGGAGGCCAGATCCTCCCTTTCTCAGGGCGCCCTGATGTCAAATTCGGGTGTGGCTTACCTCGACGCTTCTGTCGGCTTGTGCGGCCGCACGACTTAGACGCGAAGGCTTGCTGATGGAAGTCGTGACAGCCACTGGTGCTGTTCTGGCCAGCGGTAGCCCTCGCCTCCTTCGTGACCGTTAAATTCGTAGACCGTGGTTTCGGCTTTGCCGGCGTAGACGTTTGCAGCGGCGAAGACTGTCGAGGGTGGGCAGGTTTGATCCATCAAAGCAGCCGAGAACAAGCCTGGTGCTTTTGCTCGCTTGGCGAAGTTGACGCCGTCAAAATAAGAAAGCGTGCGGAAGACTTTGTCTTGGGCATTGCGGTGGACGGATAGGTATAAGGCAATTTCCGCGTAGGGCTGATTGGCAGTTAATCCGACCGCACGTTCGAAGTGGTTGAGGAAGGGTACGTCGGAGAGCAGTGCCAGCAGGTCAGGCACCAGACCGGCGACAGCGAGGGCGATGCCCCCGCCTTGGCTTGTTCCGGCTGCTATGACGCGCGCGGGGTCCACTGCATCGATGGTGCGCACAGCGTCGACGGCTCGGACGGCGTCGGTGATGAGGCGTCGGTAGTAGTAGGTGTCTGGATCCAGTATTCCTCGTGTCATGAACCCGGGGGTTGAAGGGGCGGCGCCATGGGGATCGGGGGTTTGCCCACCGGTACCCCACCCGGCCCCTTGTCCTCGGGTGTCCATGATGAAGGAAGCGTATCCCGCAGCCGCCCATGCCAGTTGCTCGTGGGGCAGGCCGCGTCCGCGACCGTATCCGACGTAGGTGACGATGGCAGGTAGGGGGCCTTCTGCATTTCTCGGAAGGGTGAGCCAGCCACGGATCGGTTCTCCTGCGTATCCCGGGAAGGTGACATCAAAAGAGTCGAAACTGGTCATACCAGTGTCAATGGGGGTGAGGGAGAGCGTTCCTTCGGCGCTGCGTGCCTCCTGGATGGTGGCGCCCCAGAAGTCGTCAAAGTCTGCAGGTTCAGCGACTGTGGGCCGGTAGGAACGAAGCTCGTCCAGGGGCATGTCGAAAAAGGGCACTGATGTTGCCTTTCACTAGGGAAGGGAAGACCCGAAGACCGAGTCCCTTCACGGCGACCGATGTTGGATGGCCTACCATCGGGGTGTGTTGGTGGAGTCCCGCCAGACGATGGTGTTCAGGGGTGTGTTTGCTGCCGGTTCGGGGAGGGAGCCACCGACTGCCGTGACGAGGCGGCGCATGGCTCGACGGCCCAATTCTTCATGGTTGACGTCGACGGTTGTGAGGGTCGGATTCAGATAGGCGCCCAAAGGGTTGTTGTCCCAGCCAGTGACGGTGATGTCCCCCGGTACCTGCCACCCGCGGTTCAATGCTCCGCGGATGACTCCTGCTGCTACCAGGTCGTTGCCGGCAATGACGGCGGTGACGCCCGAATTGTTGGGGAGTTGCGTTATGGCTTCAATGCCTGATTCAGCGGACCAGTCCCCATCGTAAACTCCGGCGGATTCCAGGCCGAGCCGTTCGATGGTGTCGAGGTAGACCTGTTTACGGCCGCGGGCCGATGCGAACTGCTGCGAGCCGGCTACGTGGAGGAACCGGCGATGTCCTTGTGCTGCGAGCTGCTCGATCAAGTCGGCTACGGGGGAGCTGTCAGCCAGCTCTCCGATGGCGCGCATGTCGTCGTCGTAGTCCCCGGATACAACCAAAGCCGCACGGCCCGCCACTGCCTCCTCGCTGGTGGGTGCCAAGGGGGCCAGGGAAAGGATGCCTTCAACCTGGCCGGAATCTGCAAGCTCCAGCATCCGCTGCGTTCGGGCCTCGGCACCGCCCTCGAGACTCACCACTTCGGAGGCGTATCCAGCGGCGTGGGCCATCTGGACGGCGCCGGCGAGCATCCTGGTCGGGCTGTAGCTGCTTGGGGGCGGGATCAGAATCGCCAGCCGACCCGTACGGCGGGTACGCATGGAGCGTGCGACCAGGTTCGGCCGGTAGCCAAGTTCCTGAATTGCGGCCTCCACCCGTTGACGGTTCGCCGCCTTCAAGGCGTCGTTGTTCTGCAGGTACCGCGAGACCGTTTGGTGGGACAGGCCGGCGAGGCGGGCGACCTGGTGGATCGTGGGACGTCGGACTCGGGTCGTATCCGTTGCGGCCTCCTCTCAGGTTTCGACTGATGTTGCCTAGATCCATCCTTACATAGAACATGAACGATCACTATCTCGCGGCATACCGACTTAATCCCTAAGCGTCCACGAGATTTCGGTCAGGATCAGGCACTTGATCGCGATCTTGTATGACGGCTTGATCGGGCCGGCCGAATCCCCCGAAGATCTCAGCGCCCTGGCCTGGATTGTGCAATGCCTGGAGGATATCGAAGCGACCGTCACCGGAATAGCCCACAACAAGCATGAAGTGTAGCCCTGGAGCTTTAGGCGTGGAACCGGCGGCGGAAAGGTTGCGAGGAAGGTCTTCCCGCCGCCGGCGGTCAAAGCGCCGCACCCTCCTCGGTTCCTGACGTGCCGGGACAGGCGCCAATAACCGTAGAGGTGGCGGCGTACCAGCGATTAGACGTAGCTTGCTGTCTTCTGGTCGGATTTTGCCGGGACCACGTTGCCGTTGATGCGGCGGTTGAGGTGCCAGGGGTTGGCGTCCTGGAGCGGTTGGGGGAGGAGTTCCTGCGGGAGGTTCTGGTAGGCGACCGGGCGCAGGAAGCGGTTGATCGCCAGGGTGCCCACCGAGGTGGTCCGGGAGTCGGAGGTGGCGGGGAACGGCCCGCCGTGGACCATGGCGTGGCCTACCTCGACACCGGTGGGCCAGCCGTTGACGATGATGCGTCCCACTTTCTGTTCCAGGACCGGGATCAGCGGCGCGGCGGTGGCGTAGTCCTCTTCCGTGAGCTGCAGGCTGGCGGTGAGCTGGCCTTCGATCCGGGAGGCAGCCTGCAGCAGGTCCTCCACCGAGTTATAGCGGATCACCAGGGAGGCAGCGCCGAAGATTTCCTCGTGCAGGACGTGGTTGGACACGAACTGGTCAACGCCGGTGCCGAAGATGGTGGGGGCGGGGGCGTTTTCTGTGGGGCCGGGGGTGCCCTTGCCGATCAGTTCGACGCCTTCGGCGCTGCCGAGGGCTGTGGTTCCTGTATTCCAGGAGCCGGCAATGCCTTCGGTGAGCATGGTCTGCCCGGCGCAGGCGGCCAGGGCGCGGCCGACGGCGGCGGCGAGTTTGTCCCCTGCTGCACCGGCCGGGGCAAAGAGCAGGCCGGGGGAGGTGCAGAGCTGGCCTGAGCTTCCGGTGACTGCCGTGACATAGGCGGCAGCCAAAGCGTCCACGTCACCCTTGAGCGCGCCTTCGAATACGAAGACGGGGTTGAGCGAGGACATTTCTGCGTAGACCGGGATGGGTTCGGGGCGTGCAGCCGCCGTCTTCATCAGGGCGATGCCCGCAGACTGGGAGCCGGTGAAACCCACGGCTTTGATGGCGGGGTCGGCCACCAGGGCCTGGCCGATGCTGGCGCCGGGGCCGTAGATCAGCGAGAACACGCCGGGGTGCAGGCCGTGATCCTTGACGGCCTTGGTGACGGCGTGACCGACGAGTTCGCTGGTGCCGGGGTGGGCGTTGTGCGCCTTGAAGACCACCGGGCAGCCCGCGGCCAAGGCGGAGGCTGTGTCACCGCCCGCCGTCGAGAAGGCCAGCGGAAAGTTGCTGGCACCGAACACGGCGACCGGGCCCAGCGGGATCTGGCGCTGGCGAATGTCGGCGCGCGGCAGGGGAGTGCGTTCCGGGATGGCGGGATCGATTCGGACGCCGCGGAAGTCGCCTTGGCGGACGACGTTCGCGAAGAGCCGCAGCTGGCCGGTGGTGCGGGCGCGTTCGCCCTGCAGCCGGGCAGCAGGCAGGCCGGTTTCCTGGCCCGCGCGAGTGATGAGTTCGTCGCCGATGGCTTCGATGTTGTCCGCGATGGCCTCCAGAAACGCGGCGTGGGTTTCCGGGTCAAGGCTGCTGAAGGACGGGAACGCTTCCGCGGCGGCCGCGGTGGCGGCCTTGAGCTGGTCCTCGGTGAGCAGCGTGTACGCGGGCTCGAGGGCCTCATTGGTGGCCGGGTTGAAGCCGTTGGTGGTCTTGCCTTCACCGGCAACAGGCTGGCCGGCAATAAGTGAATGTCCTGTGAGGGTCACTGTTGTTCTCCTGGTTCAAGTTTGTAAGGTGTCGGGGCGGTTGCAGTTCCGCCTTCGCAGCATGTCCGCTCTGGAGGATGAACACTGGGAGCGGAATGCAGGGGGGATCTAGACGGCTGTTCGCGCACAGGCGCTTTGCACGTTAGTCTCCACCGGGTGTCGTCGCGGCCGGTAGAAGGAAGGCAGCCCGGCAGTTAGGTTGCCGGAACTGCGATGGCGTCCGGATGCGGGCGGTTCACCGGCGGGGCCATGTGGTATCCGTTGGCCTCATAGTCATAACCTTCGAGGGTGTTGGCATCGCGGCTGTCGGACGCAGAGGAATAGAAGGCGCGAATCTCAGTGATCTTGCCGGTCTCCGGATCGATTTTGTACCACTCGGACCCCCGGACGTAGCCCTTGCGCGCCGGCTTCCAGTGCGTGAATTCGATAGCGGCCTGGAAGGTCTCGGGCTCAGCGATGAGCCGCTCGATGGACCAAGCGGAGTCTATGCTCATCGTGAGTCGGCGCCAGTTCTCGGCGATGGTCCGGCTGCCGATCCAGGGCCCGTCAAGACCGGGGGGGAAGTAGTGAACGGCGTCCTCGGTGAACTGTGCAACCATCTTCTCCACATCGGCTTCGTTACAGCCGTCAAAGTATGTTCGGATGGTTGCCTCCATCCGGTGTCGCTGTTCCTCGCGGGAAAGTTCCGCAAAGCGTGTCATGCCTGCACCCTTTCGATGTCCTGTTAGATAAGTGTCGGTACTCGCCCCGTTGAAGAGGCGCTGGCTTGCTACCGGGATGCCGCTTTGCTGGCGTCCGGGTGGGGCCGGGGTACGGGCGGTGCCATGTGGTATCCGTTGGCCTCGTAGTCGTAGCCCTGCATCGTCAGGGCGTCGCGTCCGTCGGGAGCTGCGGCGTAGGCGGCCCGGATTTCGGTGATCTTGCCGGTTTCGGGATCGAAGGCGTACCACTCGTCGCCCCTGAGGTATCCGCCCTTGGCGGTCTTCCAGTGGGTCCACTCGATAGTTGCTTGAAGCGACTCGGGCTCGGCGATGAGCCGTTCAATGCTCCAAGCCGAGCCGATACTCATGACCAGCCTGCGCCAGTTCTCGGCGATGGTCCTGCTTCCGATCCATGGGCCTTCGAGCCCCGGGGGAAAGTAGTGAACGGCATCGTCGGTGAATTGGGAGGCCATTTTGTCCACGTCAGCTTCGTTGCAGCCGTCGAAGTAGGTGCGGATGGTTTCTTCCATCCGGTGTCGCTGTTCTTCGCGGGGAAGGTCGGCAAAGCGGGTCATGCGTTCACCTTTTCCTTCTCGATGGTGTTCTGTTCCTGCTGCCAGGCCCGGTAGTCATTCAGCGTCTGCTCGTCCGGCGGGTATACGCCCCAGAGGGATTCGCCGGCGCTGACGCGGTTGTGGAGGTATTGCTCCAGTGCTTCCTGCTCGGCTGCTGGCCCTGCGAGTTCTGCTGCCAGGGCGCGGGGGACGACGATGATCCCGTCGCGGTCGCCGACCAGGATGTCTCCGGGGTAGATGGCAACGCCGGCGCAGCCGATCGGGACCTGGAGTTCGGCGACGTGGAAGGAGGCGGGCCGCGTGGTGGCGGTGATGCTCTTGGCGTAGGCCGGGAAGCCCAGCTCGGCAAGTGCGTGCCCGTCACGGAGAGCGCCGTCGGTGACGAATCCGGCCGCGCCCCGATTCATGGCCCGGGTGATGAGCATGTCTCCGGCGGAGGCGGCGCTGGTATCGCCGCGGCTGTCCACGACAATTACCTGCCGGCGGCCGACCTGTTCGACTGCTTCCCACTGCAGGACGTTGCCGGTGCGGTAGGGGTCATCGAGCGGATCAATATCTTCGCGGGCCGGGATGAAGCGCATCGTGTAGGCCTCCCCGACGAAGCCGTCGAACTTGTCGCCGACAGGATTCAGGCCCACCAGGAATGGCTGCCGGATCCCCTTTTTGTAGAGCTGCGTAGCAAGGGTCGAGGTGCTGGCCCGGGCGAGGAGTTCGAAGACTTCATCCCCGAGGGGCGTTTGCTGGTTTTCGTCCGACATAAGTTTGCTCACTTTCATATTCCCGTTTATCGGGACTCGTTCCCGCTTATTGAATTATGGCATCTTTTGGCTGCGTGTACCAGAGGGGCGGCCGGAAGGGTTGCCAAGGGTGCCCTGTCGGGTCGAGTTGTGGGCAGAAATAAGAGAGCCGCGTATAGGTTCTTGAAGAACCTGTACGCGGCTCACCTGGCCCCTGCGGGGCGGTGTAAGGACCTGTTTAGCTTTGTCCTGCTCCCACCTGCAGCAGAGTGTGGCGTGGTTCAAACCCGAGGCGGCGGGAGATGGCGGCAGCAGTTGCGGATGCCAGTGGGCCGATTGTTTCTGTCTGTGCCTGCATCCGGTCCGCCGGCCCGGCGACGCTGATCGCGGCTACGACCTGGCCCGTATGGTCGTAAATCGGTGCGCCGCAGCAGGTGCTGGAGAGGTCGAATTCCTGATGCTCTTCGGTCCATCCGCGCTCCAGGGCCCGGTTCAGGTCCTCTTCCAGTTCGGTCCTCGAAGTGATCGTGTGGGGGGTGTATAGGCGGAACTGGAGCTGGCGCAGCAGGGCGGTACGCTCGCGTTCGCTCATGCCGAGGAGGTAGGCCTTGCCGATGGAGGTTGCATGGAGCGGGCGACGGGCGCCAAGTTCTGCACTTACCCGGACTGACTGTGGCCCGAGTTCCCGGTAGACGAAGACGATTTCATGGCCGCTGAGGACGCCCAGGCTGACGCTCTCGCGGGTCTGCTGGGCCAGGGCGCGCAGCAAATCGGGCGCCACGTCCATGACCTCGACCGACTGCACTGCGGCCATGGCGAGGCGGGCGATAGAGGGTCCTAGCCGCCACTGGCCGGCGGGGGTCTGAACTATGTATTGGTCTTCATGCAGGCGCTCAACCAAGCGGTACATGGCGCTGCGACTCATGCCCATCGCCTTGACCAGGTCCGCTGTGGATGCTTCTCCTGTTTGCGCCAGGTAGTTGAACAACTCCAGTCCGCGGTCCAGTGATCCCTTGCCGGCTGGGGTGGATGCCATGCACGTTCCTCTCAGTCTTCCGGCCCCGCAAAAACCGGGGCCCGGGGCTTCCGCTTGAATCGCGGCTACACCGATCAAGTGATCGCGTTCCCGATCATTGGGACCAAGTATCTCACTTCGGAGCCAGAACGGCTGGGAAGTGCGAGGCGGCAGCATTTTTGCTTTCTTGGCGGTCTTTTTGACCGGAAGCCACCTTCAATCGGGACCTGGAGGCAGGGGGCCGGTGGCCGCACGGCCCCCTGCCGGACCCTCACAGGCCGGCTACGACGGGGTTGTGCAGGGTGCCCACTCCGGTGACCTCCACCCTCATGTCGCTGCCTGGCTGCACAAAGCGGGGCGGATCCATGAACCCGCCACATCCCGACGGGGTGCCTGTGAGGATGATGTCGCCGGGCTGCAGTGTGAAGTGCGTGCTCAGGTACTCAATCAGGGCCGGGATCCGGAAGAGCATATCGGAGGTATTTCCGTCCTGCACCAGTTCCCCGTCAAGCCAGGTGCGGATGCGGACGTCATGAGGATCCGGGATCTCATTGCGTGTCACGGCCACCGGTCCCAGGGGGCAGAACGTGTCCAGCCCTTTACCGCGTACCCACTGCGGATCTGCCCGCTGGACATCGCGGGCAGAGACGTCATTGGCGGCTGTATAGCCCCAGACGTGGTCCAAGGCCTCTTTGGCAGGTACTTTGGAAGCCCGCTGGCCGATGATGACGGCGAGTTCGCCTTCCCAGTCGACTTCTCTGCTTACCTCGGGGTCAGCCACGACCGGCGCGTCCGGACCTGTGACACTGTTCGCGAGCTTGGGGAAGAGATAGGGCTCGGTCGGCAAGGGAAAGCCCATCTCTAGGATGGTCTGGCGGTAATTCAATCCGATGCCGAAAATTGTTCCTCCCGTGTATGGGGCGAGGAACCGCGGCGTGGCAACGACGGCGGCCGCTGGTTTCGTTGCTACCGGCTGTCCGGCAAAGACTTGTTCCAGGTTCCCGTCGAGTTCGGCCCAGCCTCCGTCCACTTCAACTGCCGCATAGCGGCGTCCATTATGTTCGACGTGCGCGTACCTCATTACGGTCCTTCTATTCGTACTGTTGTGGGGGATGGTCGCTGTATCAGCAACGCGGGACTTTATTTCAAGCAGTTCTGCTGTTGCTGTTGCGGGCCGTTCATGATTCACCAGCAAGGCCCACCGTCGGCATTGGTGGGAATCACCGCCGGTCTGCGGGGCTGACCCGTGGAAACAGGAAAAAGGGGTGTTGGAGCGGCCGGGCGCCACTCCAACACCCCTCGCCACGGTTGCAATCGTGGGTGGCAATCTTTCTCTATCGACCTCGTCCTGCGGACGGCGTCCGGGAGATGACCCGAAGGGTTACTTTAGGATGCGTGAACCTTCGCATTGTGGCGGTCGTGGAGGTCCTGCTCGATTTGCTCGAGGCTGCGCCCCTTGGTTTCCCGGACGAACTTCAGGCAGAACAGGAATCCGAGGATGTTGCACGCAACGAAGAGCTGCATGGTTCCTGCCAGGCCAAGGGCCTCGCGCAGCAGCGGGAACCCGAAAGTGATACCGAGGGTGGCGAACCAGGTGATCATGCTGGCCATGCCCATTGCCGCGCCGCGGACACGCAGCGGGAAGATCTCACCGAGGACGACCCAGTTGACGGGCCCCCAGGTAAGCGAGTAGCTGACAAACATGACTGACATCGCGACGAGCATCGATACCGGGTTGATCTGGTCGCCCTTGCCCGCCTCGAAGGCCATCCATGACATGCACACCGCCATGCAGGCACTTCCGCTGATGAGCAGCGTCCTGCGGCCGACGCGGTCGATGAACTGCAGCCCGATCGCCACCGAAACGACCTTGATCGTCCCCAGGATGATGGTGAAGATCAGCGCGTTTTCATGCGGCAGGTTCAGGCTCTCAAAGATAGTAGGAGCGTAATAAGTGACCATGTTCAGGCCGGTTGCCTGGCAGAGAATGGGGATCCCGATTCCGACGATAACGGCCGGCCGGACCCACTTGGCCAGAAGCTCCCAGCGCGAGCTCTGGGCCTCGACACGGGTAATAGCTTCGATGTCGGCTGCAGCTTCCTCAGCGGACCGCGTGGCATAGAGCAGGCGGGCGGCCTCCTCGCGGCGGCCTTTGGTCATCAGCCAGCGGGGGCTCTCGGGCAGGAATGGAAGACCTGCCACCAGGAGAACTGCCGGCAGCGCGCCGGAGGCGAGCATCAGGCGCCAGTCGCCAGTGCCTGCCAGAAGGAAGTTGACGCCGTAACCGAGCAACAGGCCGGTGACGATCATCAGCTGGTTCAGGCCCGCAAGACGTCCGCGGGCTTTGGCCGGAGCCATTTCCGACAGATAGACAGGCACCAGCGCGGAGGAACCGCCGACGCCAAGTCCCAGGAAAATGCGTCCGGCGATCAACAGTTCATTGTTCGGGACTACGGCACAAGCCAAGGATCCGACGATGAAAATGATGCCCAGAATCAGGATGACCCTTCGTCGGCCAATACGGTCCGAGAGCTTCCCTGCCGTGACGGCGCCTACGATCGCACCGATGGAAATACCGCCGACGATCAGGCCGGTGGTTAGCGCGCTTTGAGTGAATCCTGGAGTGGCGTATATGTAGGACAAGGCGCCGGCGATGATGCCGGTCTCGTAGCCAAAAAGGATGCCTCCCAAAGCACCGAAGAAATAGATCAAACCAGGCTTGGGGACCGGGCCGCTAACCCTGCCCGTCCGAAGACTGTTGGCTGAAATCGTCATAAGGAACCTTCCTGAAGCTCAGCACCCGCCATTGGGGCTATGTGAAAAGCGTTTCGTCCCGATCAGTGGGACGTCAACGTACTAATTGGGAATGGCTTACCACTAAGATAGCCCACTGTAACTGGAATCACAAGCACCAGTTCCGCTTATGAGGACAAAATCCGCCTTATCGGGACGGCAAAAGCTGCTTGAACCTCTAAGAGGCCCGGGTGACGGCCTTGGTGGAATTGCCTCCCGCTCGGGGATGCAGAGTCCGCCTCGGCCTTGGCCCCTAGGAATAAGAGCTGAAAGCGGCCAAGGGGTTGCCGGGACAGGAGGGTACTCCCCGATCGGCCGTACTTGTCCCGATAGCCGGGATGCTATTGCTTTGATTGGGACGGGGGTATAACTTAGCAGGGAAAGAAATGGTACCTAGCCTCGTGAACACCATCAGTTGAGGCCACACAGACAAGGACGTCATGATGCCCAGCAAGGAACATGGGAATCCTCAAGCTTCGCCGGCCAGGCTTCAGGGCCGGGTGGCTCTCGTTACGGGAGCGGCACACAATATCGGGGCGGCCATCGCACTTCGCCTTGCGGAAGAAGGCGCAGCCGTCGCCGTGGCTGATATCGATGCCGCCGGCGCGGCGGAGGTCTGCCGCCAAATCGTCGAGGCAGGCGGACAAGCCTTTCCAGCAGCCGGGGATCTGACAGACATCCAGGACATTGATCGGATTTTCGCGGAGATCGAATCGGCTCTGGGGCCAGTTGATGTGCTGGTCAACAACGCCTATACCCGCGTCAGCGAATCCTGCTTCCAGCCCTTCCTTGGCGTCGAGCCAGTCCAGTGGCAGCAATTTGTCGCAGCGAACACAACCATGTTCTTTGCCTGCTCCCAACGGATGGCACGCCGCCTCGCTACGGCGGGCCTCCCCGGAAGCATCGTGAACATCAGCTCCCACGGAGCCGCACGGGCCCACCGCGAGCAAATCCCTTACGACGCCGTCAAGGGAGCGATGGAATCCTTCACCCGGGCCATTGCCGTGGACCTGGCCCCCTGGGGTATCCGCGCCAACGCTGTTCGGCCTGGGTCCATTAACGTCCAAGACGGACGAATGGGCTGGGACGTCGGCGAGTTGCAGCATGCACAAATCCCACTGGGGCGCCAAGGTACCCCAATGGACGTTGCCCACGCTGTCGTTTTCCTCGCTTCCCACGAATCGGACTACATCACCGGTCAGGTCTTTAACATCGACGGAGGTCTGGCTGCACAGGCGCGCGCTCCCCAGGTGGAGCCCCATCCTCCGGCCAGTCCGACGACCTTCACGGACTTCCCTGTACCGTTGCAGAGCCGGTAGACCAGGGTTCTGGTGGGACCGAATGTGCCGGAAGAACAGTCGCTGAGGGGACGCGTTTCCCTCTCTGCCACGCGGCGGATCGTTCTTTCACGGGATGGGTTTGAGCTGGCAGTGGCCATCCGTGGTGCCGAGATGCAATCTTTCATCGGACCGGATGGACACGAGTATCTATGGCAAGCCGGACCTGTATGGCCCCGCCACGCTCCGATACTCTTTCCGGCGATCTGCCGGCATCCCGGTGACGTACTCAGGATAGACAACCGGGAATACCCTTTGGGCCATCACGGTTTCGCCCGGGATCTCGACTTCGAGGTGACGGACCAGGGCCCTGATCACCTCACCTTAACCCTCAACGATTCGCCCTGCACCAGCAGGCACTATCCGTTCCCCTTCCGGCTGGACGTCAGCTACCGGCTGACCAAGTCAGGGGTCCTCGTTGAATTCCGGGTGCACAATCCCGGGCCCCGGACGGCACCTTTCGGCATCGGCTCACATCCGGCATTCAAGTGGCCCCTTGACCCTGCAGCGGCTGCCGAAGAGCACACGGTCCTCTTTGAGCGACCCGAGCCCGGCAACATTCGGAGAACACATGACAATCTCCTGTTGCCCGAGGTTTTCCGCAACCCATCCCTTGCCAGCGGGCAGTTGAAGCTCGGTCCCGAACACTTTATCGAAGGCGCCATCATCCTCGAAGCCCTTCGCAGTTCAGCCCTTCAGTACCGTTCTCCCAGTGGGCGGAGCATTCGCCTTCGCTGGAGTGGTTTCACAGATCTGGCGCTGTGGTCACCGCCCAAAGGCCGCTTCCTCTGCATCGAACCGTGGCGCGGTCTGCCGGCGCCGCGGGACTGGAGCGGCGATGAAGGAAGCCGACCTGATTTGGAGCACCTATCCCCAAAAGAAACACGAAGCTACGGTTACCGCATCGATATCGAGACACCATGATGAACACCCTTCATGTATCCCTGCGCACCCAAGAGCCACTTGCCGAAGCCGCACCGGCGCCCGCGGGCAGCCCAGCCCTGGTCGGGGTTGTGGAAGCTGTAGCGTGTGAACCCAACTGCCACTACTGCTCCGGTCCGGAAACGGACTGAGTCCTCGGCACTTGTCTTCGGGCGCTTGCTATCTCGGGAGTAACGCTTCCCCGACTGGACGAGCATGGCGTCCAACTCCGTAACTGACCGACTGACCTGCATTCCTCCGGAAGCACTGCGATAGCCAGCCCGGTAGCATCCGCATGTCCTTTGTCCCGGTCTTGCCCGGATACTGCTGGGCTAAGCCGCGCTGGTGCACCCGTTGCACAGCCTCCGGTCCGGGAGCCCGGATCGGTCCTTCTGGCGGCAGGCATAGGCAGTCCAGTGCATCCAAGACTTTCTGGACGGCTCCCTGGCAAGGCCTGACCAGAAAAACTGTCCTGTCACGGGCTGCCGGGCAGTTCGGGTTGAGCGCCTCGTCAAAAGGTTGGAAAGGCAGTTGGGCTGCCAGATCCTCCCGCGCGGATGAGGTGATCGCTGATCTTTGTGAGTTCGCTCCTCATGCGGATGATTTCGCGTGCGTGAGCCGCCAGGCGTTTGTCCTCAGCGGTTCGTTGATTGATGGCTAACGGGGCGGGGTGGCGCTCGTCCGTTGTGAAGATCATCATGCAGCGTGTTGTCAGTGACAGCTTTTCGGGGTGGCTTGGCGGGGCGGAACGTACAAGGACGCTGATGTGGATGTCTTGCCCTGCGACCAGGATGGCTCTGGCATGGACTTCCACGAGATGTCCGATGCGGATCGGGTGATGGAAGTGGATGCCGCCGGAGTACCGGGCCCGGGCGCCTTCCGGGCTAAGGAGTACCGCGCAGGTTCCTGCGGCTTCATCGATCCAGCGCATGACAGTGCCGCCATGGGCGTTGCCGGACCAGTTCGCGGTTTCCTTACCTGCCACGAACCGAAGCGTGCTTCCGGGTGCGGTTCCCTGGCCGGAATAATGCTCAGCCAGCATGGCATCTTTGAGCCGCATCCGCACCGGAATCCGCTGGAGAGCAAGTTGTTGCCTGGCCTCGTCGTCTCGGGTCTTGGGCTGCCAGGGCCGGACCGCGTGAGGTTTGCCCTGCTCATCCACTGTCACAAAGACAAGAATGCAGTGCATGGCGCGCGTGTACTCAGCCTCTTCCAAAGAACGTGCGTGAACCGACACCAGCACGTGAATGCTGGACTTACCTGTGTGAATGATCCTCGCGTCAACTTCAACGACGTCGCCGGGGCCAATACTTCCGTCGTAGTGCACGTTGCCGACGTAGGCCGTGACACAGTAACTGGAACTCCAGGCCACCGCGCAGGCATAGCCCGCGCGGTCAATCCATTCGAGAACGCGGCCGGCATCCACCTGGCTGCCACTATGGTCCATGTCCTGGGGGGCGGTAAGAAATCGCAGGTTCAACCGGTCGTCAGTGACCGCAGGTGATCCTTGCGCCGTGGTGGCAGAAATTATCGTTTCCGTTCTTCAGTATTCATAGACCGCCGTGCCGCAGCGCAGCGATGTGAGTGACAGGCACGCAGCTGCACCCGGATCGCGGTGATCCGGGAGTGCACTCCAAGTGCAGCCCTTGCGCTGTACGCCCGCCAAGAAATGGCGATGCGTTCCACGAGGCTGGGACTGGTCTTAGTCCTGAGTGCCGGGACGTGGGTTGGGTGTATAGGCGTTGAGGACGGTCCAGTCAGGTTCGAAGCCGGTGCCGGGACCGTCCGGGATCTGTACCCGGCCCTCGCGGGGGATAGGGGTAGCGATGCCCGGGAAGGCTTCGGGTTCGACGTAGAGATGCTCAAGCTTCGGATCACCCGAAGCGGCGGAGAGCAGCTGGAGCGTTGCCCAGTATCCGGGGCCGAAGTAGGGCGAGTGGGGCATGCAGGCAATCCCGCGCTGCTCGGCCTCGTGCAGAACAGCCATGAATTCAGTGACCCCGCCGATCTTTGTCACGGAGGGTTGGGGATGCTGGACGGCATTGGCCTGCATCATTTTGTGGAACTCGTAGCGGGTGCAGGCGTTCTCTCCTGCCGACAGCGGAATGCTGGTCATCGCCGCAAGCTGGGCCAGCGATTCGAAGTCCTCAGGTGGGTAGATGGGCTCCTCGAGCCAGTCAATGCCGATTGCTTCCAGTGCAGGCAACTGCTGGCGTGCTTCGTCCAGGTTCCAGGCGCAATTTGCATCCACAGTGAGCTCGGTTCCCGTACCTGCGCCTTCGCGTCCGGCGCGGATGATCTCCGGCAGCGTCTCGTGCAGCTTCACCGAGGTGTACCCCGATTCGACAGCGTGTCGGGCCCGGTCGCGGACGACCTCCGCCTGGCCGTAGTGGACGAGGCTGGCGTAGGCTGCCACTTCAGAGCGTTTCCGCCCGCCCAGCAGCTCCCCCAAGGGCACCCCGGCCGATCGGGCCTTCCTGTCCCACAGAGCGATGTCAGCTCCGGAGACCGCGAACATTGCAATCCCGTAGCGGCCGAACAAGTGTAGTTTCTGCTGGACCTTGCGTATCAGGCCAGGGACATCATCCGCGTCCTGGCCCATAAGGAGGGGAGCCACCATGGTGCGAAAAGCCTCCGCGACCGCAGACCGGCAGCTGTAAGCAAAGCACTCTCCCCAGCCGCTGATCCCGTCAGCCGTCGTGATGCGCACAATAACCCCGTCGAACCGGTTCCACCGTCCGGCAGGCGCCCCGTAGCCGCTGCTGTCATCGTCGAAAGGGATATCGAGTTCGTAAACATCCACACCCATGATGGTTGACGCACCGTAAGCCAAGGCAGCTGCCCCCGCCTTCTCAACTCGCTGGTCCAGGATCATGATTCTTCTCTTTCCTCCGAGGAACGGGCCGTAGAGTGCCAGGCTTCCTGCACTGCACGTCGACGCGATGCCCACGAACCAGGCTGCAAAAGCTGCGCCCACAAGTAAGATACCTCAAAGTCCCGATAAGTGCCATAGAGTCCCTATTAGAGGGACTGACCTGTTCCAAGCGTGCAGCTTGTGCGTGGAACTTCTTTCGTTTGCACCGATTCGATGCGGGGGGATCGGCCGCAAGCACGATGAAACTGGTTCAACTCCAGTGCTTTAGACGCGGATACCTGAGTTCGAGGCCCTTCCCGGAGGAAACGTCCAGAGATAAGGAAGTGCAGCGTCGATAAGGAAGGGCAGCGTCAGGTTGGGCTGGGTCTCACCTCGATGGGGCCGTAACGCCCTGATACTGCAGGTAAAGGTAGCGATCGTCATGGCTGGCTTCGGGATTCTCAACGAATAGTGCGCCTGCCAGCCGTCCTCCCGGCGGAATGTTCGTCCACCTCTCCCGTAAGTGAGCTTGAGCCGGATGATGCTTAAATCCGAAGCCACGTCATCGATTACTCCACGTGCAATGACCAGGCCGCATCCCCGGGTCTGATCCCGTTCCAGTCGAAATCTCAAAAGTCGTTGGCGTCATGAGATCTTTCTTGATTCTTCGGCACAGCGTACTGTCGGCCCTCAGTAAGGGCTGCTATTTTGCTCCCGCGGCAAGCAGCGGCCGCTGAGTGAGGTCGTCAGGACGCAGAGCGCGAGGCCTGAGGTACAGGTGCGTCCTCAAGGGGATCCAGCCGCAACTTTGGCCCCGGCGTCGCAGGAGCGGCGCTGTCGCTCGGCTGATGCTCTGAATCCGGCTCCGCCTGGGCTGAGACGCCTCGGGGCGAGCCTCTGTCCACCCACCGAGACAGCATGCGGGGGTCCAATAGTGCGTCGAGTGCGAGCACTGCTGCGCCGATGTTGCCTTCGCGGTGATTGAGCGGGACGTTGCGGACCACCAAGCGTTCGGTGGCGAGCGGTTGAGAGCGGCGCCGCACCTGCTCTGCGATGGCCTCGAAGAACGGGCGACCGGCGAGGGCCAGCCCTCCGCCGACGAACACGGTCGCCGGGTTAAGTAGGTTCACGACGGTGGCAAGGCTGGCGCCGATGAGTGTGCCGGATCGATCAATCAGCTCACGACTGACCGGATCAGCCGCGAGGGAGCCCGCAACGATGTCTTCGAACGTGAGCCCCCCTTGCCGTGCAATGCGGTCCTGAAGGAACGTGGAGTCGCGGGTGAAGGCGGCGGTGTAGCCGTCCCGAGCGAGTGCCCATCCGCCGGCCAGCGCCTCCAGGCAACCGAAATTCCCGCACCGGCACTGCACGCGCGAGTACTCGGCGACGGTGGTGTGGCCGAAGTCTCCGGCGGCGCCCCGATCGCCACGGACTAGCTCGCCGTCCGCGATGATTCCAGCGCCGAGGCCGGTACCAGCCTTGATGAACACGACGTCGTCACCGGACTGACGACGGAGGCGCTGCCAGGTCCCCAACGCCATCAGGTTTGCGTCATTTTCGACAAAAGCCGGAACGCCGTACTCGCGCTCGAGCCACTCCCTTACCGGATAGGCGTGCCAGCCCGCCATGATCGGCGGATGGACCGGCGAGCCGATGGACACGCTCACCGGTCCGGGTACGCCGATGACTACCGCCCACAGTGGTGCGGTCGGCACGAGCATGGCCGCAGCCGCGTCGCGGAGAAGCGAGAGCGACGCCTCCGGGCCGTTGTTGATGTCCCACGCGGTGTAGCTCTCGGTCTCGACGCGTCCGGCCAGGTCAGTAAGCGAGATGGCGACCCGCGACGCCCCGAAGACCGCCGTGAGTACACGCCCGCGGTCCGCTCGGACCCGCAACGTGCGGGCGGGGCGGCCGCCTTTGGAGACCCCTTCGTCCAGCTCTTCGATGAGCCCTGCCTCCAGCGCGTCCTCGACGCGCTGACTCACAAGCGCTCGGCCCAGGTCGGTTCGGCGTATGAGCTCCGGCCGCGTCGTCGCATCACCGCTGCGGATGAGGCCGAGCACCAGGGACAGCGTCCTGCTGTGATCCATACCCATGGTTTACCTCCGTCGGAACTGACTATACGGGAAGGGTCTTTTTCACGTTCAGCGCGACCCTTTACTTTTGCAGATTTTCTGCAATACTACTGTTGGTATCGATCCGGACGGGGCATCGCCGCCCCGCCCTCGTGAGACTTCAATGGAGAAACCATGACTGATTCACCGCGTGTCATCGTTGTCGGCAGTGGGCCGATCGGCGCTGCGTACGCCAGACTGATTCTCGACGGCAACACTCGCGCAACCGTGCTCATGGTGGAGCTGGGGCCGCGAATCTCGCAGACCCCCGGCCTCAACGTCCGCAATATCCCCGATAAGGCCGCACAGGACGCCGCTCGCCTCGCCTCGCAGGGCCCGAATTCGCCCGGCATGCTTGGCGGCGGGGGCATCCCTGGCGGCGTACCCGCAGTCGAAGGCACCTTCACCGCCCGGCAAGGCACCCACCTTGTCGACGACGGCGGTCCGCTGACTGGCCACAGCCCCGGTATGCCCGCCGCCGCGCTGGCTACCAACGTCGGCGGGCAGGGCGCGCACTGGACCTGCGCATGCCCTCCGCCCGCCGACTCGGAGCTCGTCGACTTCATTCCCGCCGCCGAGTGGGACGACCTGATCGGTGAAGCCGAGCGACTCCTGCACGTCGAGAAGGACGCGTTCCATTCGTCCGTCACCCAGGCCATTACTCAGGCCCTCGGCGCGGAGTTCAACTCCCGCCTGCCCCAGGGAAAAAAGGTCGGCCCATTCCCGGTGGCCGTTACAATCAGGCCTGACGGGAAGCTGGAGTGGACCGGCACTGACACCGTGCTCGGACCCCTCCTCATCGACGGCACCTCGCAGCAAAAGCGGTTTGAACTGCGTGATCGCACTCAGGCACGGCGCATCCTGCTCAACAACGACGTGGCCACCGGCGTGCTTCTGCGCGACTTGCATACGGGCCGGGAGTACGAGGAGCACGCCGACGTCGTGATCGTCGCAGCGGACGCGGTTCGCACCCCGCAGCTGCTGTTCGCGTCCGGCGTCCGCCCCGCTGCGCTCGGCCGCTATCTCACCGAGCATCCCGTACTGCTGAGCACCGCTGCCCTGCGGCCCGAGGTCGTCGAGCGGCTCTATCCCGACGGGGTTCCCGATGGAGGCTCCTTCTCCACGGCCGCAGGTGACGCGGTGTCCGCAGCCATTCGCATCCCGTTCAGCGACGCGGGGTTCCCTTACAGCGCGCAGATAATGCACACCTTGAAGGCCCCAATGCCCATCCCGGACGATCACCCGCTCGCGAACAGTCCCTACGGCTACGTCAACGTCGGCTTCGGGATACGAAAGTACCCCCGAGTCGAGGATGGCCTCACGTTCAGCGAGACGGAGTCGGACGCGTTCGACATGCCGAACGTAACGATCGACTATGCGCTCACGCAACGCGAGGAGAAGGAGATCGCCGCCGCCCGGCTCGATCAGACCCGCGCGCTCGAGATCCTCGGCACCGTGGTGCCGGGCGGCCAGCCGCGACTTGCTCCGAACGGCTCCTCGCTGCACTACCAGGGAACCTTCCGTTCCGGCGCCACCGACGACGGAACGAGCGTGGTGGACCCATGGTCCCGTGTCTGGGGTATCCAGAACCTCGTGCTGGGTGGCAACGGCACGATCCCTACTGCGACCGTGGTCAACCCCACGCTGTTCAGCACCGCCCTCGCGGTCCGCGGGGCCCGCAAGCTGCTCGAGCAGTTCGAATCGGCTGGCGCCGAGGACCGCACCGCACCCGTCTCCGCCTGACAAGTCGGTCGGGCGGCAGCCCCACCGACCTCTTTCCTAAGATCCATCTGTCCCTCGCCGCGGTCACGGCCCGGCGAGCACAACGAAGTGTTTGGAGTAGATATGACAACCCCTACCTCGGCCAGCCCCGCCGACACCATCGCTGCCCCGCCACGGCTGCCCCTATACAGACGAGCCGCATTCGGGCTGGGCGACTTCGCCGGACAGCTCGTGTGGACCACAGTCACCAGCTACCTAGCGGTGTTCTACACCGAAACGGTCGGCCTCGGTGCCGGCGTCGTTGCGCTGCTGTTGCTTGTGACGCGCGTGGTCGATGCGCTCATCGATCCGCTGGTCGGTGCCCTCGCCGAGCGCACGCGATCCCGGTACGGGCGATTCCGCCCTTGGCTCCTGTACGGCATCGTGCCGCTCGGCATCACCTTCGTGCTGACCTTCACCGCACCGTTCCCCGGTTCGAGCGCCAGCGCTGTGGTCTGGGCGGCGGTGACCTACGGCATCCTTGGCATCCTGTACTCAGTTGTCAACGTCCCCTACGGTGCGCTCCCGGCCGTCATGACCGAATCTGCGACCGACCGCGTCTCGCTCAACTCGTTCCGAATGATCGGCACGAACGCCGCGAACGTGCTTCTGTCGCTGCTGACTCTCCCCGTGATCGTGTTCTTCAGTGGGGCCGGCGATGGACGGACACAGACCGTCGGGGGCTACACGCTAACCGCGACCGTCTTCGCGGTCCTCTCGGTGGGGCTCATGCTTGTCGTGTTCGCCACGTCCCGAGAGGTGATCACCCCCGTCAAGAAGGGGCCGGCACCGATCGCGGCTACGGCGCGAGCTATCTTCACGAACCGGCCACTGATGCTAAATCTCATCGGCACCTTCCTGGTCCTCACCGCGTTCTTCGGCCGGCTGGGCGTCGTCATCTTCTATGCCCTCTATAACGTCCAGAACTTCGCGCTCGTCCCCGTCCTGATGAGCACTCCGGCCATCGCCGCGATCATCGGCATCGTCGTCTTCACCCCGCTCGCTCGACGATTCGGCAAGCGCAACCTCTTGATCACGTCGCTGCTCGGGCAAAGTGTCTCGCTGTTCACGCTGTTCTTCGTCGGCTTCGACAACATCATGCTCGTTCTCGCGCTGTCCTTCGTCTACGGCCTTTCGACGTTCGGTACCCCCCTCGTGCTTGCGATGGTGCCGGACGCGGTCGACTACGGCGAGGAGCGATCCGGGATTCGAACCGACGGCAGCTCTTACGCCACGATCAGCTTCTCGACGAAGATCGCAAGCGCGGTGGGCGGCGGTGCCGGCGTAGCTCTAATCGGTGCGTTCGGCTTCGTGCCGAAAGCACAGCAGACGGCCGAGGCCATGAACGGCATCAACATTGCCGTCAACCTCGTTCCCGCCATCATCACCCTGCTTGCGATCGTGCCCTACCTCTTCTATAACCTCACCGAGTCCCGAGTGGCCGAGATCCGTGCACGACTGGACGCCCGCGGAGGCATCATCACCGACTCGGAAGAAGTGAACGAGCAGCAACTCTCTGCTGGAAAGAAGCACATGCAAAACAAGAAGGAGAAGCCATGACCTTTCAGGGCTATATGGTGCAGGCGGACAGCGCCACCACCGACGGCAGCACGCTGCGATACATCGTGCGGCTGCCGTGGTACCGCAGCCTCCCGCTCTCCGCAGTCGTGGTGCTCGCGGTCGAGATCGATGGCCGAGAGATTTCCGGGGATTTGATCCGACTGGAGGTAAACGGTGGCAGCTACCGCATCGAGGACCTGGCAGAACGGTGGGATGACATCTGGTTTGTCCAGGACGAAGCCACTGTCGCGATTACCGACTCGACGGCTGCCGCCCTGCACCACGCCGAGATCACCACTGTCATCGACCTGCGCAGCCCATACATCCTCATTGGCCCCGAACGCCCACTTGTCACCAACACCCGCTCCAGACAGGTGTTCGAAATCGCACAGAAGGTTCCGACTTCATGACTGCCACCGCGACCACCTCCCGAGCCCTTCCCGGTACCGACATCAAGCTCGGACTGACGCTCTACTCCCTCACGAACGAGTGGGTCACGGGGCAGTACTCGCTCGAATCCCTCATCGCCCGGGTCGCCGAGGCCGGGATCGGACCCGGGGTGGAAGTCGTCGGGTTCCAGACGATCCGCAACTACCCGGCCGTATCTGATGACTTCGTGCGCAGCTGGCGCGCACTGCTTGACCAATACGAGCTTGAGCCCTCCTGCCTGGCGGTCAATACCGACGTGGCACTCCGACGCGACCGGATGCTCACCGATGACGAGATCGTCGACTACCTCGCCCGGCAGATCGAGACTGCGCATCGATTGGGGTTCCCTACCGTGCGTACCCAAATGGGCGGCTCCACGGCCGTGCTCGAGCCCCTCCTGCGCCGCGTCGAGCAGTACGGCATCAAGCTCGGCATGGAAATTCACGCGCCCGAGGGGCCCAACACGCCGACCGTCATGCGGGTGCGTGAGGCCTACGAGCAGATCGACTCGCCACTGCTGGGGTTCATCCCGGACTTCAGCTCCACGATGCGCGGAGTACCCGCACCGGAGATCGACTACTTTGTGCGGCTCGGCCTACCCCGTGCAGCCGGGGACGAGCTCGAAACCATCTGGGCCGAATCCGGAAACCCCCAAGAGCGCTTCGGGCGATTCGCTGAGCTCGCTCGGTCGAAGGGCGCCTCCGATGAGGCACTCCGCGCCGTGCACACGGCATTCAGCATGCACGGCCACGAGCCCGTCGATTCGTGGCGCGAGATCATGCCGCAGATCGTGCACGTCCACGGTAAGTTCTACGACATCAACGCCGCGGGCGAGGAGCCGTCCATCGACATCCCCGCCATCATGCGCATCTTCGTCGAGGCAGGCTACGCCGGCTATTTCTCGTCCGAGTGGGAAGGGCACGCGTTCCGCGACGTCGGCGAGGTCGATCCGATCGCGCTGATCCAGGGGCAGCACCGTCTGATTGTCTCCGCAGTTCGGGACGCGGTCGCGGACCGTTAACCGCGATCGACCGCGATCGCTCCACCGCCCTTCGCGGCCATCTGCGGCGGAAGGGCCGGGAACAGGCCGCATCCCCCGCGGGCAGGTGAACCGCTGGCAATTTGGCCTGGCGACGCCGGGCTCCCCGTAACCGCGCGTCCAAGGCTCGCTCCGCCGCAATGGCTCGGAGCGGGTCGTCCGCAAGGACGTACGTCCGAATGATGCTCCAGGACAGACATCGAGAGCCACTCTCCGTCAGACCATCACTATCACCCCCTACCTTTTGCAGACAATCCGCAGAAGATAGCTATGCTGGCGGCCGACCCGCCCGTCAGGGTGGGGTGGTCTGACCCGATAAGCCCCCTTTGAAGGAACCGCCGAGAGCCTGTGGATGACCAGGCTGGCTGAAAGGATCTCCCATGCGTTCACCACGAGTAGCCATTCTTGGCACGGGCATGATCGCGGCCGTGCACGCCCGCTCCGCTCGAACCGCTGGAGCGGAAGTGCTCGGTGTACTTGGTCGCAACCCGCAGCGCTCACAGCAGGCCGCTGACCAGCTCGGCGTCCCCCGAGGCTACGGCTCCCTCCAACAGGTCATCGACGACACTCCTGATGTCGTGCACATCTGTACGCCAAACGACCAGCATCATCCTCAGGCCCTCGCGGTCATTCGCGCTGGCATCAACGTCATCTGCGAAAAGCCACTCGCCGTGACTGCCGATCAAGCCTCCGAACTCCTAGAGGCAGCTCAGCGCGCAGGCGTAGTCGCAACCGTCCCGTTCGTGTACCGATTCCACCCCCTGATCCGCGAGATCCGCTCCCGAATCCAGAGCGGCTCACTCGGCCGGGTGCTTACCATCCACGGTTCTTACCTACAGGACTGGATGCGCGACCAAGAGTCCTCCAGCTGGCGTGTAGACGTCGCTTCCGGCGGCGCGTCCCGGGCATTCGCGGACATCGGATCTCATTGGTGCGACCTCGTGGAGTTCGTCACGGGAGAGCAGCTCAGCGCCGTCGCTGCGACCACCGACATCGCCTACCCCACACGCCCAGTTCCGGATGGACCGTCCTTCTCCAAGGCAGAGGGTGTCGAGCACGAGGGAGAAACTCAGCAGCGGATGAAGGTTGCGACGGAGGATATAGCCGTTGCGACGTTCAAGACCGCTTCAGGGCGTCTTGCCAACGTTGTGGTGTCGCAGGTCGCATCGGGTCGAAAGAATCGGCTCTGGTTCGAGGTTGACGGCACCCTTGGAAGCGCGGTGTTCGACCAGGAAAACCCAGAACAAGCCTGGTTCGGCACGGAAACAGGTGCCAGCATCGTGGTTCGGGACCCTTCACAGGGCTCTCCCGATCAGAGCAGGCTCGCTATTGTTCCCGCCGGGCATCCGCAGGGCTACCTCGACGCGTTCGCTGCCTTCGTCGCGGACACGTATGCCGCAGTCCGCGGGGAGAGCCCCGAGGGGCTCCCCACATTCGTTGACGGTACCCGTTCAGCTCGCATCGTCGATGCCGTCGTTGCCAGCGCGTCCGCCGCCGCTGTCTCGGAAAACAACTGGAAGGACATTCAATGAAACTCGGGATGCTGACCGCATGCCTACCGGGATGGTCGCTCGACCGGATCTCCACGTTCGCCGCCGATCAAGGGTACGAGCGGCTCGAGGTTGCGGTGTGGCCGGGCATCGGCGGACGCGACTTCGAGGCCGCGCACCTGCCCGTCGCGACCTTCACAGACGAGGACGCCGCCACGACCCTGGCACTCCTCGACCGGGCCGGTCTAGAAATCAGCGCGCTTGCGTACTATGAGAACAATCTGCACCAGGACCTCGCGCGCCGCGAGCAGATCCGAACGCACCTCAAGCACGCCGTCGACACCGCTCAGACCCTGGGGATCCCGTACGTCGGCACGTTTATCGGCCGCGACAACACGAAGTCCGTGCGTGAGAACATGCGCGAAGGCAACCGGGTCCTACCCGAGCTGGTCGATTACGCCGGGGAACGTGGCGTGCGGCTCATTATCGAGAACTGCGTCATGGAGGGCTGGCACCCCGACGGGTACCCCGGCAATATCGCATACTCCCCTGAGCTCTGGGACTGGGTGACCGGTCTCGGCTTCGGGCTGAACTGGGACCCGTCGCACCTCACTTGGATCGGAATCGACCCGGTCGAGACGATCCTGCCGTTCGCCGAGCACATCGTGCACGCGCAGGCAAAGGACCTCGAGCTATTCCCCCGGAAGCGGAACCAGTACGGGTTCTTCGGCCTCGTTGACAAGGGCGATGACCCGTGGGACATGGGGTGGTGGCGCTTCCGGGTGCCGGGGCGTGGCGTCGTTGACTGGCCGCACGTCATCGACCGCCTCTACGAGGCAGGGTTCACCGGCACCCTGTCCGTCGAGCACGAAGACCCGCTGTGGGGCGGCACTGACGACAAGATTCTCGAAGGCCTGCGCATCGCGCATCGCACTCTCCGCCCCCTCATCGCGGAGGAACGATAAACACAAGGAGGCACTCCGCCTCTTACGCTCTTACGCGTTGCTTTCGCTGCAGCGCAGAAGGGCAACGAGGGCCGCCAATCTCGCCGTTCCATGCCGCGAGCATCCGACGGCATCAGCGCCGGCAGCGCGTCTCGCGCGTTGGGGTTGTTGACGAGCGGAGAAGCCCGACCATCATTGCGGTCTCGGCCTCCCTTGCGCGATCCCGCGCCACCTCCAGCTGCCAGAGCGCGCCCATGCCGTGGTGGTGCGGTACAGCAGATGCTGGATTCTCGCCTCATTAAGGGGTCGGGGCAAACGCTCCGTCAAGCTCCGGCCACGGGAACTATTGCACATCGACGGCACAGGCAGGGGAGAGGCTACTCCAGCTTGGCCTGGCGCAGGTACTGGTAGACAGTCGCCCTGCTGGTCCCGTAGTCACGGGCAAGAACGGCTTTCGGGACACCGTTACCGGCGCGCCGAACTAGGTCTGCCGCCCGCTCCGGGGCGAGGGTCTTTTCCGCCCTCTCTAGGCGCCGCGCTGCTTGGCCAGGGCGATGCCCTCCCGCTGTCGTTCCCGGATGAGCGAGCGTTCGAATTCAGCGAAGGCATCCATGACGGAGAGCATGAGGTTGGCCATGGGGGAGTCCTCGCCGGTGAAGACCCGGCTCTCCTTGACGAACTCCACCCGCCGGCCCTTGCGGGTGAGTCCCTGGACAAGAGCACGCAGGTCATCGAGGTTCCGGGCGAGCCGTTCCATGCTGTGCACAAACCATCGTATGAAGATCCGGTCCAGAACCTGGCGTTCGAGCTGGCGTTTCTCGTTCTGGTCCAGCATGCTCACGCGCGCATACCCGATCCGCTGTCCAGTCACCGGTGCCTCCACCCTCATCCTTTCAGGTTGAGTTCTAGGCCCCTCTCAGCCCACGGCCACGAGGATCACCATGCACTGGCTGTGGATGGTGGCGGGGCCGGAATTAAGCGCAATGCCCCGTCCGCTGAGGGCGGACGGGGCATTGCAGTTTCACCCGAGGTTGAATGCGCGGGGGCTAGCCGGCGCGGCGGGTGTAGACGATGTCCGGCTGGCCCGGCAGTTCCATGCCTTCACCGATGTAGAAGCCCGGGTGCGGCGGCTGGTTGTAGGAGATGTTCTCCCGGGCCACAGACAGGCGGTACACCGGATCGTGCATGAGTGTCCGCAGGCGGACATCGGTGCCGGCTGTGGTGGTGTAGATCCGCAATTCCGTGCTGTCTGCTGACGGCCAGGCAATCTCTTCCCGCCAGTCACCGAGGAGGTCGGCCTGGATGGCAGGGTTGCCCTTGGTGCTGTTGTTGGTTTTTGCCCCGGTCGCGGTCAGCAACCGGTCGCTGGATTCGGTCTCCCAGTTCCACTTGGCGATGCTGGGCGTGCCTGTGTTGGTGGCAGCGTTCCAGTCATGGTCCACGATCTCGCGCAGCAGGTCGCCGTCCCACCAGGCCAGGAAGTTGGCTGCAGGGATCTTGTTGGCGATCAGTTCGCCCTTAGCCGAGCGGAGCTCACCAACGGGGGAGTTCCACGCCGCGTCGCCGCCGATGGCCCAGCCTTCGGCACCCGGGTGGCGGGGGTCGATGTCTCCGGCAGCAGCGCGTCCGGTGTCCTTGGTGGCCGGGATGCTCCAGAGCACTTCACCTGTCCGTGAATCCCGGAACGTAGCGCCCTTGTTGCCGCTTGAGCCCATGTCCTCGTGGGCGGCGAAGGTCTCCAGTCCTGGGCGGGACGGATCAAGGTCACTGGTGTGGATGGCGTCGCCGTGGCCGAGGCCGGTGGTGTACAGCGGCTTGCCGTTGTCGTCGATGGTCATGGACCCGAAGACGAACTCGTCCTTGCCGTCGGCGTCCACGTCAGCCACGGAGAGGTTGTGGTTGCCCTGGCCCCGGTACTGGGCACCGGCGGTGTCGGAATCGAAGATCCAGCGCTTGATGATCTTGCCATCCACCAGGTCGTAGGTGGCCAGCACCGTGCGGGTGTAGTAGCCGCGGCTGAACATCATGGAGGGCCGCTCGCCGTCGAGGTAAGCCACGGCGCCGAGGAAGCGGTCCACGCGGTTTCCGTAGGTATCGCCCCAGGCTCCAACGTCCCCCCGGGGCGGGTCGTAGGCCACGGTGTCCATCACGGTGCCGGTGGCACCGTGGAAGACCGTGAGGAACTCCGGTCCCGTGAGCACGTAGCCGCTGCTGTTGCGGTAGTCAGCTCCGGCGTTACCGATGACGGTTCCGGCACCATCACGCGTGCCGTCCGCGGTCTTCATGGCAACCTCGGCCTTGCCGTCGCCGTCGAAGTCGTACGCCAGGAGCTGGGTGTAGTGGGCGCCGGCACGGATGTTCGGGCCCATGTTGATCCGCCAGAGCTTGGTGCCGTCCATGCGGTAGGCGTCCACGTAGACGGTCCCGGTGTAGCCTGCCTGTGAGTTGTCCCTGGAATTGGACGGGGACCACATCTGGATGACTTCGTAGGTCCCGTCGCCGTCCAGGTCCGCCACGCTGGAGTCACCTGCGGAGTAGCTGTAGGGCTGGCCGTCCTTGGTGTAGTCGTCTGCAGGCTTGTCCAGCTTGACTGCCAGATAGTCCTGCGCCAGCGGGGTGAACTCACCGGTCAGCTGGTCCCCGCCGTTGCCGACGCTCTTAATGACGTAGCGGGAAGCCGCTGTGCCTGATGAGTCCAGGAAGGTAGTGCTGTTCCGGATCGGCTCTTCGGTGAGCTGGACGCCGTCGCGGATGACATGGAACCCGATCTGTTCGGGGTCCAGGCCCAGCATGCGCCAGCCCACCCGTACGCCCTGGTCGGTCAGCAGGGCCACGGGGGCGCGGTCCAGCTGCTCCATCTGCCGGTTAATAACGGTGACCTTCTCTGTTCCCACCACGGGGGAGGGCACGGATTCGCCGCCCTTGTTCACGGTGGTGACCCGGTAGTAGTACTTGATGGTGGTCAGCACGGTGTAGTCGGTGTAGTTCACTTCGCCGGCGCGGCCCACGTATTCGAAGGGGCCCTCGGGCGAGGTGGAGCGGTAGATTTGGTAGGCGGCGGCATCGGCCACCTTCTGCCATTTCAGGGTCACGCTGGTCTTTTCCACGGCCTTGACGTCCACCTTGAGGGGCGCGGCGGGAACCGGGGTGTTGGGATCTACCAGGGCGGTCTCGACGGTGTTGGAGGGAACGGATTCCAGGCCGGTGCTGTCCAGCGCCGTGACGAAGTACTTGTACGTCAGGCCGGCAAAGGCAGTGGTGTCCTGGAAAGATGGTGCCGTGACGTTTTCGGCCACCAGCGAAGGCTCGGCCTCAAACGATGCCTGGCGGAACACCTTGTAGCCGGCGGCGTCCGTCACGGGGTCCCAGGCAAGGTCGACCACTGGAGGTTCGGCGGCTGCATTAACGGCCGTGGTGTGCAGGTTGGTGGGTCCCACCAGCAGGGGGGTGACCTCCAGGCCGTTGAGCCGCTGGCCGGAACCGCTGATGGTCAGGTTCAGCTGCCCGTCGGAGACCAGGACCTGGTTGATGATTTTGGTGGCGGAGGAGGACCGGCCGGAGGAGACCTGGCCGTAGGGGGTGCCCTCGGCGGCAACATCGGTGCGGGTGGAGCCGATCCAGTCGCTGTGGTACGTCTTCAGCGCATAGGTGCCGTTGGGCACGTCCAGCTTGAACTCGAAGCTGGAGCTGCTCAGGACGAAGTCGCGCAGGAGATTGGTGGTCACGGCGCCCCGGTCCCGGTCGCTGAGTACCGCGGTGTCCTTGAAGCCGAAGCCGCGCTCAGGGGTGTAGGCCATGGTCCGGTTGACTTCGGTGTAGCCGGGCTCGAGAGGCGCCCCTACGGGCCCAAAGTCGAACTTGTACTTCGCCTGCTTCGTGGTCACCGCCAGGGTGTCGCTGGGCTCGGAGAGTCCCTTGCCGTTCATGGCAGCCACCCGAACACTGTAGGCGGTACCTTCGGCGAGACCGCCCAGGTTGGCGGTGGGGACAGTTGAGGTGGTGGTCAGCGTGAAGGCGCTGTCCGGCTCGGAGGCCAGCTTGCGGTACACCTTGTAGATGTCCGCACCCTCAACGGGCTGCCACTTCAACAGTGCGCCGGCGTTGGAGACGCTGCCGGCCACGAGTCCCTGCGGTTTGGCCGGAACGGACGACGGCGGTGCGATTTCCTTGACCCGTGATGCCAGCGGGACGCTGAGCTGCTTCACGCCTTCGGCGACCAGCCGTGCGATCTGGATGGCGCCGTATTCCTGGAAGTGGGTGTTGTCCACGGTTCCGGTGGGACGGTTGGGGTAGACGCCTGCATCAACATGGAGGAACACCGATTTTGTGTCTTCCGGGCCGATGGCATCGTAGTAGGCGCGGCTGGAGGCCGAAAGGTCCACCAGCCCCACGTTTTCCTCAGCGGCGAGTTCGTGCACCTTGGCGACGTACTCAGGGAAGCTGACCCGGAACTTGCCGGTTGATTCGTCGAAGTCGCGGCGGCCTACGGGCGTGACCAGGACGGGTACGGCACCGCGCTGGCGGGCGCCGTGGACGTAGGTCCGCAGGTATTCCTTATAGTCAGCGGGTGAGGCGTAGCGGTCGTCCACCCCGACGGTGGCGTCGTTGTGGCCGAACTGGACCATCAGGTAGTCACCGGGGTTAATCACGCGCAGGATCTCATCCAGCCGGCCCTGGCTGATGAAGTTCTTGGAACTGCGGCCGCCGATGGCGTGGTTCTTGAAGGAGACCCGGTCATCGAAGTACCGGTCGATCATCTGGCCCCAGCCGGCCTGCGGGACGTATCCGGCGTCGTAGGTCTGGACGGTGGAGTCGCCGGCGAGGTAGACGCCGGGGTCCGCGGTTGCCGTGCGGGGAGCCCGGGCGGCGATCACCAGGGAGTTGATCTTCGCAGCTGTTCCGCTGAAGTCCAGGTTAAGCTGGCCGTCCACCAGGGAGATGGGGAATTCCATTTCAAGGTACTGGCCGGCAGGCTTGTCGGTGGCCTGTACCTTGGCCATCTTCTCTGCAGTAATGGCGATGTTGGTCGCCTCGGTGGCGTCGCCGGCGATGAGCTTGACGGTGTAATCGCCGTTGGGCAGGTCCACCAGGAAGCTGCTGTCCTGGGCCTGCACGAAGTCGGACCGCAAGGGGTCACCGGTGCCGCGGTCGGCCCCCGAGGTGACAGCGGTATCAGTGAAGCCGAACTTTGCCGCGGCGGAGTACTGGGTGCCTGCTTCAATGCGGGTGTAGCCTTCGGCCGTGGCACCGGGGCCGAAGTCGAATTTGAATCCGCTTCCCACCGGCGGCAGGGCGGTGTCGGCATGGACCGCCGGCAGCCCGGTGAAGGCGATGGCAGCGGAAGCCACCGCGGCGGTGACCGCCTTGGTGCCTCTGGCCAGCCTGCGGCCTGGCGGCGGCGCTTCCTTCGACAACGGGGGCACTTGCGGGGGTATATGCACGGACATCTCCTTCGATGAACTCTGGCAAGACGATACCCAGGCGGGGATCTGGAACGATTCAAAACGAGGCCGCCGGACAGCGGATGTCGATTTTGGTGGGTTCCGGGTTGGACCGTGGATTGAAGCGAGACCTGGGTGGGGTGATGCGACCCTGTAAGGTTTATCAGCCCCGAGCCCATGCTGGCAACCGTTTTCCCAACTTTCCCGGGAGTTTTTGGTATTGAATGTTCCTGCTTGTTCGGCCGAAAAATCCGTACTGGGGGAGCTCTTCACACTGGCATGGGCGGGGTGTGTACCGGTTAAACAGCGACGGCGGATGCGCACCGAAGTGCCCATCCGCCGTCGTGTGTTTTGCCGGCTTGCGCCGGAATTATTTCCCTAGAAACTGCTGAGGATGCCGGTGTCTTGAGGCGCGCTGGTCAGGTAGGTGAACTCATCCATTCCTTGGTCCTGCAAATTTTGAACGACGAGCTTCGCCAGGACAGTGGCCCCATCCCGATTGAAGTGCAGCCAGTCACCCGTGGTGTAAAGGGACGCGGTCTCGACCGGGCCGATCGAAGTGAAGTAGGCGGAACTGAGCACGTTGAGATCCACGAGGTCAACACCCTGCTCCTCCGCCAAGGCAATCATGGCCGGCCGGTACATGGCCTGCTCGGCATTGTGCACAGGAGTTCCATTTTCATCCGTCGTCCAGGAGATTGATCGCCCCTGCGCAGTCACGAGGACGACTGTCGCTCCGGTGCTCTTCACCGCCGACACGGTCTGACGCATGTAATCCTGGAATTGAGCCGCTGAATAAGCCTTCTCGTCGTTAATCCCCATCTCGAGAAGGAAGTAGTCGCCAGGTTTGGCGTACTTCAGAATCGTATCGAGCGATCCTCCTTGGAGGAATCCCTTGGCAATCTGCCCCGCGGAGGCCATGTTGCGGACGTTGAGAACGTCTGGATTCACAAGCTCCGGCACAATCTGACCCCAGCCGACCATTTCGTCGGCATCTTTGGGATAGTAGTTCGTGACCGTTGAGTCACCTCCAAGCCAGACCGTCGCGGGCAACTGTGGATCCTTAGAGACGTGGGTGATGACCATCGCCGACAGCGTGTGCGCCGCATTCTGACCCGGGACGACCGAAAGGTTTAGTTGCCCGTCGGTTATGGGTATGAGAAAGGAATCCTGGGCGTTAACACCTGTCAGATTCAGAAGTTGATATACGCCTTCAGCCGCCACACTCGATCTGTTCGTATCTCCCAACATAACCTGGACGCGGTAGAGACCTTTGGGTAGGTCCACATTGAAGGTGTTCGGGCTGGCCGGTGCGGACTTCAAGAACCGGACAGCAGTCGCTCCCACCCCTGAGCCGGTCGCCGAGACATCAGTCATGTCTTGCGGCGTGTTGAACCCGTACCCTGTCGCGGAATCATATGCATCGGCAGCACTCACGTTGGTGTAGCCGGACACCTCCGGGCCTGCGCCGAAGTTGAACTTCGTAGCTACGGCCGCGGCTTCTACCTTGCCCTGTTGTTGGCCGGGTTGCACTGCCGAGGCCTGGCCGGTGCCCATGATCGGCCCTAAGAACGCTGCGACCGCCAAACCCACGAGGAGTATCTTGGCCTTCGCTGGGATGTGTCCGAGTTGCGTTACCGATTTCATCTTGTCTTCCCTTTCAAGCGTTTTCCGATCGCTTTGTCCGCTACCACGACCTGACCACTGATGCCGGCGGGAACCGCCACAGGGTCACCAGTGTGGAGTCGGTGTTCATGCACCTCTTTGGTCGTCAGGACTCGCGTCCCTTTAGAGTCCCTGCCTCTTCAGGTCCTCTGCGACCAGCCGGGCCAGCTCAGCGGCGCCCGCGCGGTTGGGGTGGAGCGAGTCACCGGTCATGTAGAGGGCAAGGGTGGCCTCCGGGCCAATCTCGGTGAAGTACGCCGAAGCCAGGACGTTCAGGTCTACTAACGGGATGTTCTCTTCCGAGGCCAGTGCCACGGTGGAGTTCCGGTACCAGCGGTTCACTGAGGTGTGGACCCCTTCGGCGTTGAAGTCCGTAGCGCGGCCCTGCGGGGTGACCAGCACCGGCGTTGCTCCGGTAGCTGCCACTTGCTGGACCATGTCCCGCATGATCTCCTTGAACTCGGCCTCAGTGGTGGCATTCTTGGCGGCGGTGTCGTTGATGCCCATTTCCAGCAGGAAGAGGTCGCCCGGCTTGATGTACTGCAGCACGGCCTCGAGCTGGCCGTCGTTTCGGAAGCCCCGGGCGATCTGGCCGCCGGTGGCCATGTTCCGGATATCAAAGGCTTCCGGGTCAACGTACTGCGGCAGCATCTGGCCCCAGCCTCCCTGGACACTGGATTCGAGCGGGTAGTAGCTGGCCACGGTGGAGTCCCCGCCCACCCAGATGGTGGGGTCCATTTCCGGGTGGCGAGAGACCTTCTCAATCTCCAGGGCGCTCAGGGTGAAGGCGGTGCCCACTTTGCCTTCGGTTACCAACAGGTTCAGCTGGCCGTCCGTCACCGGTATCTCGAAGGAGTCCTTGGCGCCGTTCCCGGTGAGGTTCATCGCCTGGTAAACGCCCTCAGCGGCGATGCTCGCGCGGGAGGTGTCGCCCAGGGTGACGGACACCTTGTACAGGCCCTCCTTGAGGTCCACGTTGAACGTGTTGGCGCTCTTGGTGCCGAATTGCAGGAAGCGCACGGCGTCGCTTCCCGCGCCGGCCCCCTTGGCGGGGACGTTCACCATGTGCTCGGGGGTGTTGAAGCCGTAACGCTTCTCCGGGCTGTAGGTGTCGACGGCGCTGACGCCGATGTAACCTTCTTCCACCGGTCCGTTGCCGAAATCGAACCTGTAGTTGCTGGGTTCCGCATTGGCTGCGGGGGCCGCCAGGCTCACGCCCAAGCCACTCAAGAGCATGACTGCGGCCATGCCCCCGGCAAGGGTTTTCTTGGACTTGCTAGTTGAATGCTTAGCACTACCGAGCACGTTCATCTCCTTTGATAACGCGTGGAACTGCAACCACAACGCCGGGCTTGTATCGTTTCAAAAAGCCGCGCAAATGCGGATTCTGTTGAAATGAGGCATTCGCGGGTGCCGGATAGTTCCGACCTCTCGCGCTACAGCATTTGTAACAGCCATCAACGCAAGCGGTCAAGAGACTCTGGTAGATTTCTGTCTCTTTTGTTTCTGAATGTGAGCACATATGCCTGGCCGTAAACTCGCTGCAGCGCCAACTGGGGCTGGGCCGGTATCAGACTGCGCGGACGATGTTGCATAACTGCGTCGTGCCTGCGCTAGGCGGGCAGCCAGACGGTCTGCGACGAGCTCGTTGAAGTCGCCAATTCCGCTCCCCTGGAAGGGTTAATTTCGGTTTCTCAATGGCCGTATAGTGGGTGGGTTTCTCCCCTGGGACTACCAACAGGCTGCGTCCGACTTGGTTGTCTATGCCCGCCGGGTGCTAGATATCGATACTGGAGGAGAGCAAATTCTCGAATCCCTTAATCCTCCACGCGGGAGCGTTGCATGCGCCTTAGTGGGCCATTGACGGCTATGCAAGGCCCCATTACACTTTTTGAATCGGTTCAAGCCATCCCACGCATAGATGGAATGAAAGTCGAGCAGCTGAATCGAACGGCCCCACTTCCCGGTTCGAACACACACGGCCAAGCTCTGGCCACAAGGCCTGAGGCATAGACTGCAGATGATTCCTCAAGGCAGGGCGCAACGAAGCGGAGCCGGAAGGAAGGTAAAACCCTTGGTGATCTCGAGGTTTGCTCATGCGAGCAGCACTCCGTAGGGCATTCGCTTGCCTAGGGATGCGACGCATCACTTGGTCAATTGTTTTATCGGTGAGCCTTCTTGCCGTCCTTCATCTACAGAGTGTGGCGACACCCACAGCGCTCTATCAGGTCGACCGGAAAGTCCACGACGCCGGCGCCTCCGGCATTGCCGCTGCGCCCTACGACGAGGACATTGCGGCGGCCAACAAACTGGGATCGACGACGCTGCCCTCGGGCAGCCCCCTAGGCTCAATACCGTTTCTTGCGGACTCCCCGCAGGAATATCTGGGAGCGCTCTGCTGGAGCCACCAGCCCTGGATGTCATCGTTTTTTAGTGGCAGGCATATGTCCGACACCCAGTTAAACAATGCTTCCAGCATTATCGACGCCGCTGTGAGAGCCGCGCTGCCCGATGAGGCTCAAGTGCTCGGCGTGCAAGCCGCACTCGGTGAGTCTTCACTTGAGAACCTGGATCATGGGGATGCTGCAGGACCCGACTCTAGGGGACTCTTCCAGCAACGCGACAACGGTGCGTGGGGATCATTGAGCGACCGCATGGACCCATCTGTCAGTGCAACTCACTTCTTCATGGCACTCAGAAACGTCGACGGATGGGAACAACTCCCGCCCAGTGCTGCCATCCATCAAGTACAACGGAACCAAGACCCGGAGCACTATACAAAATTCCGCCAGCAGGCACTGAAAATTGTCGACATTCTGAAGGCTCAGACCACTGGGGGCCTCAATCCGCACAACCGTGCCTGCGGCCCAGCCAGGACACAACAGACCCAGGTTTCGCTGGGAGCCCTCTTGCAGCGACCCGCAGCAGGGACGCTGATGTCTCCGCTGGCGAATCTCAAGGAGACCTCCCCGTTCGGACACCGATCCAGCCCAATCACGGGAACAGCCGGGGAATTCCATACGGGGCAAGACTATGCGGGCAGCTGCGGCACCCCTGTCCACGCCGCAGACGAGGGAACAGTCCGAGAGGTCGGTTGGCACCCGTGGGGAGGAGGAAACAGGGTAGAAATCGACCACGGCAACGGCCTGGTGACGACCTACAACCATCTACAGGGGATCGCTGTAAGCAAGGGGCAAAAAGTCGACGCCGCAGAAATCATTGCAACAGTCGGCACAACTGGCTCCTCTACCGGCTGCCACCTTCACTTTGAAACCATACTCAACGGCCAGCATACGGACCCACACAAGTGGCGGCTCGTCCCGCTGTGGGCAAAATCCTCCGTCGGCGCGCTCACGCTGACAAGCTACGCTCCAGGATCAGCAGCCGGGCAGTCCACCGCACCGCCTATTTGGTCACTGCCGACTGTGCGCACCTCACAGCCAGTCCCTCCCACCGCTGCCGCGTCCTGGCAGGCGCCGACCGCCACGCCGGGTCATACCCCCGGACCAACGCCGGCACCTAGCCCCGAGCCAACCCCGACATCTGCTCCCACCCCTGAACCAACACCGACGCCTACCCCCGAGCCGTCACAGACCGCCGAGCCGGAACCAACACCGACGCCTGCCCCGGAGCCGTCACAGACCGCCGCACCGGAGCCAGAGCCGGCAGTTCTTCCTGAGCCCACGCCCACCGCCGAACCGGAACCAACACCGACGCCGCCCGCCGGGTCAACAGCGACGGCCGAGCCGGAACCTATTCCTACTGCCTAGCCAATGTCGTGTGTCCTTACCGGGCACTCCCCCGCCCATTTCGCCGCGCCGATAATAAAGATTCTGTAAACCTGGAGTTCGATGACAGGGGAGAGGTCTCGGTCTCCGGGCAAGAATGCGGCCTGAAAGAATGGCCTGCATGGAGAACGGTAACGCCGCCATGGGTGCGAAACCAGAGTCGATGCTGGAGGTTCGGGTGGAGCTGGTTGACAGCGAGCCGAAAATCTGGCGCCAGCTCGAGGTCCGCGGCTCCCTGACGCTGGACCAGGTGCACCAGGTCCTGCAAGCGGCATTCGGGTGGGAAGACATGCACCTGCACAGGTTCACAGCCGATGACCCCTTCGCGCCACTGCGGCCGGTGAACGGTGAAGTTCCGGAAGCCCTGCAGTGGCTTCCACGGCGGGAGTGTGACGAACCGGGCGAGAGGCCGGAGGAAGATTTCTCCCTTGAACAGTTGCTGGCGCTGGGCGCCGGAGCAGCGTTTTATGAATACGACTTCGGTGACAACTGGCTGCACCGGCTCGAGCTGGTCACGCAGAGTCCCGCGAACGAAGGCACCCCGCCGGCCAGTGTGATCGATGGTGCCCGTCGCGGCCCATTGGAAGACTCCGGAGGATTTCCAGGGTACGAAGAGATCCTGGAGGCGCTGGCCGACCCGGCCCATCCGGACCACGCTGAGTACTCAGAATGGGTGGCAGAAATTACCGGTTCGGCTGAACCTTTTGACCCCGCCTTCCTCGACATCCCGGCACTGAACCAAGCGTTGATCGCCCAAGTTCAAGTGCGTGAATAGCAAGCGAAAAGCCCCACCGCGATACCGGAATGCAACCCCTTCTGGGGCCGCTCTCCCGGCCATTTTCGAACGCCGATAACTGACCTTATGTAAAGCTAGCGCCGATAGGGGCTCACTCGTGGTGGGCCGTGACGATGCCGTTCGCTCGCTACGCGCTGTGTGAGGCCCCGGACTCTGTAGTCGCACTGTTCGGATCCGTCCCTAAAGGCGTATGCGAACCTTTGGCTCATGCCGCATCCGTGTGATGAGTTCAGCCGGAAGAATGCCAAGACAAGGGCGAACTGTATAGACTCACTGGTTTCTAAATTATCCAGAGGTCATAGCTACGATTGCACGCAGCTATTGCAAGACGGTCACCCTACCGCGACGTCCTGTCTGTGCGTTGTGATGCAGACGAACCGGAGGTCCGAGGACGGAAAGCAAACACGTCACTCCCGTCTCGTGAGGTGCCGCCGTTACCGCTCGACCCTTCAGTCTGCCGCCGTTCTTTCTCGACTTGTAATGCCTTAGCACGAAGCTGACGGACGAGCTCACGCGAATGTTTGCGATCTGTGCTCATTGGACACCTCCCTTCGTTTCAATACTGCCATCATCTTCAGTATCCATACTCTCGAGAGCATCAGCAACGGCAAAAGCGATGTCAGTGTCTTCTTGGCCGGCCCAAGGATGTCCGACCAAGCCGATCATACTCACCACCCCGACATCTCTAGTCTTGGGGTCAAGTGCTCTTTCTGTCGCCCAAGTGAATCGGTCCCACCACTGAGCACGGAGGTCCGCCTTCTCACGTTGCAGGCGGTCCTGTTCGGCAGCGTGGTCACGCTGCTGGCGGTCTTGTTCAGCAGCTTGTTCACGTTGTTCGCGGTCTCTCAACGCATTCTGCCCGGCTCGATGACTGCTGTATGCGGCTGCACCAAATGCTACTCCAGCAGCCGCTAATGCCATGACCCCGCCGAAACCGGCAGAGGTGAAAAAAGCTCGCCAAAAGTCGTTGTCCAAGACAAAGGGCGGGAAAAGACGGCCTAGAACTGCTCCTGCTAATAGGCCACTCGCCAAACTCAGCAAGATAACGCATCGTTTCGAAACCCAAAATGCCTGGATCTTTTCTTTCTTGGTGGGTACATGCACTGCGCCAACACTGGACGCCTCAGGGGTTCCCGCTGGGTCTGGATCTGTGGTCATTCTGCCGTGCCTTCAGTTAACGCTGTACAGGTCTTAGCCACCAGCGTGGGCGCCGATGGGACCGGGGTGGACCTGAGTAGAGCTGCTTGAGTTTTTATAACATCTACCTATTCGGGGCTTCTCGGCCTAACCGCCACGCGGGACAAGTTACGTTCGAGACCTCCGCGTTCCAGGCTCCTCCCCTTGTTCACTTGCTTGGCTATATTCGACGTCTTAGCAAGCGACAGTTTTTGCGCGACGGCGGCCGTCGCCGGTGTGCCTGGTGCTTTGCTTGGTGACCAGCAAGACAAGGTAAGCGAGATGCAGCCGCCCACCCGTTCGCGGCGCCATTGAAATCACAACAGGAAAGCCGATTGATGGTCGCTGACCTGATGCCTACAACCGGAGGCCGTGAGAAGGCAAAGCGTCAGCAATCTCCTACTTGGCTAGCATCAGATCATGCATAACGATGCCACATCCCCCGACTACGCCAGTGTCCGGGCGATTGCTCTCGACGCCAATGTTTTTAAGAGCGCTCCCGGGATCAGTGCGCTTAGCTCCCTTGCTGAGCGCGCAGATACACACGGTCGCGTTGAAATCTGGATAGCGGACACAGTCATTTGGGAATGGGGGCAGCATTTGCACGAAACGCACGTCGCGTTAAGGGTAGCCGCCAAGAAGTTGCGGGCTGCAGGCCTATGGGCGAAGGATCCTGGAGACCTTTCGGCACATGATGTCGCCGGCCAGCTTTTGGACCGAATCAGGGGGCTGGGGCGAAGCGTACGAGTGGTAGACACTTCCCCGTTTGCGCACGAGGCGCTAAGAGACCAGATCCTGCTAGAGGGGCCGGGCAAGCGCAAAGGAGACGTGAAGACTGGAGCAGCCGACAGCGCTCATCTCAGGGCGTATCACGCACAAGCGTCTTTCCAAGAAATAAGTTACCTCCTGGTTTCGGCTGACGGAGACGCTCTAACGGCCCACGAGCGATGGGGACATGAAACACCGCCCAGCATCATGAAAAGCCTGACAAGAGCGGCCGAGGCTGTCTTTCATTCTGTACCAAGTAACGCTGCGGGCGTGCAGTTGGCGCTTAGCGTGGCGTTGGACGCATCTTCCCTCCTAAAAGACGTGAGTATAGGTGGCGCGGAGCTCGGATATGCCCTTGACCACGCCCCCGAAGATGGCCTGTCGATGGAGGTGAATGCCGAGGCCGCTAGGTTCGTAGGTCTGGTTCATACCAAACAAGATCCAACCGCCGTAACGTTTACCGCTCTGTATCTTGCCGACGTGAAAGTTGTTGGGGCAGCGTTCAATTGGAATCCTGTGCCGCAAGAAGTGACCGTTAGCAACGCCTTGCTGCGTGTTCAAGTTTCCATCCCCCAGGGCTCCGCATCTTCTAAGGACGCGGTGGTAATCAATTGCGACATGACGGCTCCGGTCGCCGGACCGTGGAATGCGCCGCGAGAGGCACTGGATGATATTTGGACCGCTCTGTCCTCGATACCCGGAGTTGCCGGCGTTACGGACGGCGGCTGGCCAAGCGCAGAGGACCTGTCGCTTCTTTCCAAAGTCACCCTCGGGATCGGGGGTGAGGAGTTGACCCTGGATCTGATGGGTTCTGGATTTCACGCGTGGGAGCTCAGGTGCACGTACCGCGGGCAAGAACAGCATTTACTCTGTTACGAGGCGGGTGAGGGCTACGCTGACTCCGAAAATGGCACTGTCACTGTGCCCTTCTACGGGATAGCCGTATTGGGAACGCCGGAATGGTCCGAACACGCTGAGTATGGGCTCAACGAGTTCATCTTTCGAGTAGGCATCCCGGGGCTGACTCAGTAAACGGAGTGGCAGGCGCTTAGGAAGTGACTCCTAGGGTTCAAGTCCGCCTCGTTCGAGTATTTTCTTGGGCGTCAGTGTGCGGCCGTTTTCGAGGTTTCGACCAGCGGTGGTTCTTGAGCAACGGCGGCCGTGGCAAATGTGTGCCCGAGAGGTTTCACACTCCCCTGCCTGGTTACACCTGGTTTCCGTGAGCGCTGATAGCCCAGTATGTAAAGCTGGCGCCGAGAGAGGCTCGCAGGGGCTCGTGTTTAGCATAATTGAATGGCACATCCCCAGGCCTGACCTCAGACATCTTGGATCTCCATGGATTAAGCAACAGCAACCCTTCTAGGGCTGGACGACAGGTACGTCTTGGCCCTGTTCAGCAGCTGGATAGTTACGTCACCGTCTTTTGCAACCCGGTCCAACATCACTTCTCGGCGTCGGCGTGCCCCATCCGCGAATTCGGCTCGAACAAGTTTGAGGAGCTCATTGAGCTCTTCGGTGTCCGGGAACTCAGTAATTTCAGCGATGTCCACAGCTGTTGGGCGGTTTTTTCGCGTTGCGGCGATGGTCGCCAGCATCGTCAGGTGGAAACAGAGGTCCTCTACCTGACCCCGGGTACTCTCCTCTTGGCGCAAGAAATCCTCGCATACTCTCTGGATTCGGATAGCGGAGAGATATGCCCCGATAGGATGCGTGGGGACAAACAAGAGGTCGTAGATTTCATCCTCAAAGACTCTGCTTACTTGTCCCCTAGCTACATGGGGCATTTGCACCAGGCTAGCCAGCAGGGCTTGGCCCATTTGGTCAATGGAAACTAGATCTTGGATGCGTATTCCCTTATTGCTGTACAAGTGTTTTCGACGTTCATAGTACAAACCATGTTGGAGCAAATACTCCTCGATCTGACGCTGCACTTTGTCTGTTGCACGCAGCGAACTCAGACTCAAGCTAGTTTGACTGTTCGTCGCGCGAATGATGCGATCTCGAACACGATCGTCTTCTGCCTGAATGATCTTAACCAAGACGCTGCGATTTTCCGGACTGGCCGAGGCATTGCGTCCTCGCTTGTAAATCTCGTGAGAAGTCTGCAATCCATTGACAATTTGAGGTGACTCTAATTCCAGTAGCTTGTTTGCTGGCTGGACGCGGTGGGCGACGATCGTAACGCCATTGTTGAGCCACCAAAAGTCGACGTTCTCATCATGCTTTTCCAGCGTTGATTGGATACTTCGATTGACCGTTGTTTCGCCTTCGTAGTCCCGCACATTGGCTTCAAACAGCGAAGCGTCCAAGTTTCCGATTTCATCCGTGATGAACTTTTCATACTCATCCAAACGCACGACACCGATGTAACCTCCAGCCGTATCCGTGGATATCGGGTTCTCGGCCAAGGCTAGGCATCGCGTAACAGATGGCTTCTCACGAGCCATGTCGGAAAGGGCAGAGGCGTCCAAGAAGTCGATTTGAGGAACACAAGCACCAAAAGAATTTTTCAGTGCATCTGCAATTAGCGTCGACTTCTCTACGGTGTTCGGATGCAAGTGCTCGGCTTTGAGCGCGACGAAACACGTGAGAATCCGAAGGGAGGGCATTTCAAGGGCACGATAGGCATCCAAAAACCTTCGCGTTATCTCGAGCACTCGAGGATTAAGTGTCCTCGCAAGCTTCTCCTCGCTCCTGCTGAAGTCCAAAAGGCGCGGAAGGTTGACGACGAGCTTGTCTATGGCAGATTCGCCAAATCCCTTGGTGTTCTTAACCTGCAAGATGACTAGGTCGAGTTGCGCGTTGCGGCCAAATCCCTTCAATGGGGTGTCATCGCGGATGCAAAAGCCGTTTACAAACATATAGAGAGCATCAATTCCTCCGTCCTGCGCGCCGTCGACGATCCCGGACAGCAAGTCGTCGTGGGTGGCATTGAAGTGGCGAAGATACTGTTTTGCAGAAAAGTACGTTTCGTGCTCAGTCTCACTCAGAGCCGGGATCGTTTCGGCTCGAGCACGAGTGAGCATGTCGGCCAGAAGAACGACGTCATTGCTGGTCATAAGATCCCCCATTTGAAGTGCTCCGAAAGGGCACTGTGCTGCATCAGCTATCTCCAAGATGATGCCACGCCCATGGGATTTGGGCCGGCAACGCGCCGAAAATTACTAGCCTAGATCTCCGAACGCCATCAGCGCCCCCCTTGCTCCAATAGACACCAGCATCGACGATGAAGCTTCACCTCTATACGGGATTCAGAAGCTCTCGCAGACACCTGGACAAAGAGGTCAGTACACGCAGATCTGACAACCGACTTGCGAGGTCTTGACTTCCTTGTAGGACGGCTCTAGAACTCAACCTCACAGGCAAAAGGTTGGAGGAAGCAGTGTCCGGACAGCGGATCGGGTACGTCCGAGTAAGCACTCTTGACCAGAATGAGAAACGCCAGCTCGAAGGCCAGGTTCTGGACCGAGTCTTCACGGACAAGGCCTCCGGCCGGGACACTTCCAGACCGGAGCTTACGGAGCTGCTGCGGTTCGCCCGGGATGGCGACACCGTAGTGGTTCACAGCATGGACCGGCTCGCCCGGAACCTTGATGACCTGCGGGCCCTTGTCCAGGGCCTCACCCAAAACGGTGTACGGGTGGAGTTCATCAAGGAGAGCCTGGTCTTCACCGGCGAGGACTCCCCCATGGCCAACCTCATGCTCTCCGTCATGGGCGCCTTCGCCGAATTCGAACGCTCCCTCATCAGAGAACGCCAACGGGAGGGCATCGCTTTGGCCAAGCAGCGCGGCGCCTACAAAGGACGGAAGAAGACCCTCACACCGGACCGGGCAGCAGAACTCGTCCAACGCGCCGGCACCGGTGTTCCGAAAGCACTTCTTGCCCGTGACTACGGGATCAGCAGAGAGACCGTCTACCAGTACCTCCGCCACGCAAAGTTAGAGTGATCCACTCCCCTGCCTGGCCGTCGATGTGCCCTGGACCGCAAGCCATTAGCTTTACAGAATATCCATTATCGGCGTTTGAGTGGGACGAGTAGAAGTAGATGAGACAACGCGTCCAAGCGGTTCATTGGGCGTTTTTCAACATCGGGCGTGATGTCTGCCCATCAGATGGTGCTGGGGTAGGCTGCGTGCAGCGTAGCCATGGGATCGCTAACGGTGTCGTCGTCTCGCTATCGGAAAGGGTCTTAGGACCATGAAGCTCGCTTGTATCGTTTGAGGAATCCGATGACCGGGGTCAACCCGCGGCCCTCCGGCGTGCATCCCCTGTTTCGTGGCGGTCGTTGGCGGGCCACCGGCAAAACCAAAGTAGCAAACCGTAGCGCGGCCCCAAGTGCCGCGGACGCCGCACCAACGCTGTCGGCCGCGGTTTCAACGAAGTTTGGCAACCGAGCCGGTCGGCCAGCCATCCTGCTGGGCGATTGCAGGGAACAGGGCCACCGCAGAGCGCGTCTCCGGTACGCCCCGGTCCTTCGCGAGCGTGATCAACGGCGGTTGGAAAGGGTGACTGCAGCAAGATTATCCCTTTGCTGCCACCCTTCCCCGCCGGTGAACAGAAGCTTGAGGGCATGCAGTCGGGTTGGATGAGGAGTGTTCTGACATCGCTTACGTCCGGACTGCCGGATGCTTATGCGGCGGGAGAGGCGCGGCTCAGGGAAGAGCATTAAGAAAGAGGACCTCCGGGGTGGTGCTTGCCTGGGCAAGTCCACGGCCGCGAAGGTCCTCTTTGGTTTTGGCGGAATCAGCCCGGGTGGATTCAGTGCTCTTCGTGGAGCGACTGCTTGTAGCGTTCCGGGAGCAGGATGGTGGCGATCATGGACAGGATAACCAGGCTCAGTCCGATGCATGTAAGCGCGAGAGTGCCGTTTTCGGTGTTCTGGAAGATCCAGGCGGCGACGAACGGGATCGGGGCGCCGAAAATCAGGCCGGCCATGGTCATGCCGAGCGCGGAGCCGGTGTAGCGCATGGACGTCGGCAGGGCTTCGGAGAAGAAGGCGGCCTGCGTGCCGGCCGTGACTTGGATGCCGCAGAGTGCGAGGGCAATGATGGCTGCGCTGGCAGGGAAGTTCATGGTGTTCATGATCGGGAACATGGTGGCTGCGGCCATGCCCTGCATGGTGAGTCCGAGCAGGAAGGTCTTTTTGCGGCCGATCCGGTCACTGAGGCGGCCGCCGAGCAGGGCTGCGGGAATGGAGACGAGGTTGGCCATGAGCAGGAGCCCGAACGTGATGGAGTTGTCGTAGCCGAGCTCCTTTGTCAGGTAGTTCACGGCGTAGGTAACGCTGATCCAGAACAGGCCGGCCGAGGCAGCCCAGGAAAGTACGAGCTTGATGACCGTGCCGGGCTTCTTTGCAATGACGGCCAGCGCGCGTTCCTGCGGAACGGCCGATTCGGCGGCCTTCTTCTGGTTCTCCTTGAACGCCGGGGTTTCCTCAATGCGGCGCCGGATGAAGACGCCCACCACCAGGAGCAGGACACCCATCAGGAACGGAACGCGCCAGCCCCAGGAAGCGAAGTCTTCCTTGGAGAGGAACATGGCTAGACCCGTGAGGGTAATGGATGCGAAAGTCTGCGCGAGGGGCGAGCCTGTGGCCAGAATCCCGCCGTACAGTCCCCGGTGGGCTGTTGGTGCATGCTCGACGACGAGCACTTGGACGCCTGTCGCCTCGCCGCCGAGGGCGAAGCCCTGCAGGAAGCGGAGGATTACCAGGAGGGTCGGTGCGATGATGCCGGCTACCGCGTAGGTGGGCAGCAGGCCGATGAGGATGGAGGCGGCTCCCATCAGGATCAGGGTGAACATGAGGACGTTGCGGCGGCCGATCTTGTCGCCCAAAGCGCCGAAAACGATGCCACCGAGGGGACGGGCCACCATGCCGGCGCCGAACGTGGCGAACGAGGCCAGGATGGCGGTGTTCGCGTCAAAGCTGGGGAAGAAAAGCTGGGGGAAGAGGGTTGCGGACAGAGTGCCGTACACGGCGAAGTCGAACCACTCCAGCGCTGTTCCGAACGTGCCGCTCACGACGGCCCGGCGTGACGTCCTGGGGTCAAGGGTTGCTGCATCGGCCGTGGCGGGCGCGGGCTGAACAGGATTAGCTAATTCCGACATTGGAACTTCCTTGCGTTGTTGATAAGCCAACTTGAAGCCGGGCACCTGGTCAAGGGATTTCCGGAGGTGGACCATGGACGGCATGTGATCCGGCTTCAGTGGCTGAGAGGAGGCCTCTGGCCCACGGCCATCGCTTTTGATGGGTAGTGGAATCGCCGGAGAACAAGCGTTCGTTTTCAGTGTAGGTGTGACGTGAGTCGCATTGCAAGAGTTAACTTTTGAGGTCCAGCAAGGCATTCCGTACGAACGCCCGTTAGTCTATGCTTGGCACTGAAGGTTCAGTGGCGGATGCGACTGAACTCCCTTCGTCAGAGCTTAAGGGAGAGCAGATGAGCGAGCAGGTACAGGAAAGACTCGTCAAGGGACGCCCGGACCATTTCTGGGACGACCTCGTTACGGATGACCGGCTAAAGAGCCCGGGTATTACCATTTCCGAAGCACACCTCGTCCAGTGGGCAGGGCTGACCGGCGACTGGGTATCCCTCCACCTCGATGAGGAATACGCCTCCCAAACCCCCTTCGGGCAGCGGATCGGTCATGGTCCGCTCACACTCTCCCTGGGTCTTGGCCTCATGACGCAGACCGGGTACTTCACCAATGTCATCGCATGGCTGGGCCTGGACGCCGTCCGCGCGGTCCAGCCCGTTTTCATAGGTGACACTATCCACGTCGAGGCGACCGTCAGCGAGGCCCGCGTGACCAGCAAGCCCGGCTCCGGCCTGTGGACCATCGACTACGCCGTTCTGAAGCAGGACGGCAGCACCGTCATGACCTTCTCCAGCAGCTTCCTGATCAAGCGCCGCTAATTTCCTGCAGCAGGAGCACCACAGCAAGGACATTTCCATGAGTATCACCACAGAACACCAGGCAGCCTCCCGGGTCGAAGGCGACAAGCCTGAATCTCCTGAGGAGTTGCGCGCCCGCCTTGTCAGCTTCCTCGACGAGCACGTGAGCGAGGAAAGCCTGATTGCCCATGACGAGAATGAAACCTACGACGTGGAGCTGTTCCGGGCCCTCGCCAAGGCCGGTTTCGTACAGCTTGAGTCGCGGATCGGCGGAGCAAAGGCCAAGCATCGCAGCCAAACGATCGTCCTCGAGGAGCTCGGTGCCCGCGCTACCTCCATGGGGGTGAGCTTCGTCGTCCAGTACATGGGCGTGGAATTGCTGCACTCCTTCGGCACCCCTGAGCAGCAGGAACTCTTCCTCGCGCCGCTCTTCGCCGGCGACGCCAAGATGTCCTTCGCGCTGAGCGAGCCGGCGGGCGGGACCGACGTAGCACGGGCCATGACAACCAAGGCCGTAGAGCAGCCCGACGGATCGTTCCTGATCAATGGAGCCAAGAAGTGGATCGGTGGGGCCTCGGACGCGGACTACCTTATTGTTCTGGCACGGACGAGCGACATCCAACGGTCCTCGATCGACGGGATCACCATGTTCATCGTTCCCCGCGACACCCCCGGTATCACAACGACGCCCATTGACACCATGGGAATCCGGGCTTTGGAACAGTGCGACATCGAATTCGCGGACGTCCCGGTTCCCGCCGAACTGGTGCTCGGCAAAGTGGACAAGGGCTTCCGCCACGTCTTGGGAACCCTCAACGGGGAGCGTCTCAACGGCGCTGCCGTCGCACTGGGCATCGCCCGCGGCGCTCTTGACTACGCCGTGGGTTACGTGAAGGAACGCCATGCTTTCGGCCGTCCCATCGGCGCCTTCCAGGCCCTGCAGCACAAACTTGTGGACAGCAGTGTCAAAGTGGAAAGTGCCAGGCTCCTGCTCGAAAAAGCCGCCCTGGCGTCCGACGAACTGGCCGGTGCCGATGAAACCCTTTCAGCGATGGCGAAGCTGGCAGCAGCCGACGCAGCCACCACCGTCACTGACGTCGGAATGCGGGCCATGGGCGGGTGGGGCTTCCTGCGGCAATTGCCCATGCAGCGCTACTTCCGCGATGCCCGCCTCTACACCTTCGCTCCGCTGACCGATGACATGATCCGCAACTACATCGGCGAGCAGCACCTGGGACTCCCCCGCTCTTACTGAGTCGGAGCGACCCAAGAAAAACTGAAGACAGCCGCCGGACGCCACCTGCCCTCCGCCGTCGAAGGACACTTGTTTTGCCTGCTGTGCGCGCCTCCTCGGGGCCAGCCCAAACAGGCAAACAAGTGTCCGTGCGTTAAACTTTGAGCAAGCGACGACGATAGGTGGCGCCACATGGTTGCAACGACTGAACGCGGAACGGCGCAGGCCATCCGCGAAGAAGCAGCAAAGCTGTTCTTTGAACGCGGCTACGACGGAACCAGCCTGAGGCAGGTCGCCTCGGCCGTCGGTCTCATGGTTGGCAGCCTGTACAACCACATCGACAGCAAGGAAAACCTGCTGCTGCAGATCATGGGCGGCATCATCGATGATCTCCTGGACAGCGCCCGCAAAGCTGTCGAGATCGACGGCGACGCTGTGGACAAGCTGCAGGCGGCACTCACTGCGCACCTGAAGTTCCACGCCGAACGCGCCCAGGAAGTCTTCATCGGTAACGCCGAGCTCCGCTCTCTCTCTGACGACGCGCGCAACGTGGTGATCGCCAAGCGCACCGAATACGAGCAGTTCCTGCAGGACCTAATCGAAGAAGCGGGCCGGGCCGGCCTCGCCGACGTCATCGATCCTCGCATCCACGTCTACAGCATCGTTGCCCAGGCCACCCACATTGCCGGCTGGTTCAAACCGGGCGGGAGGATGTCACTGGACGAAATCGTGGCCGTCTACACCAAACTCGCTCTTCGCGAACTCAACGTCCCCGACGCGGACGCCAGAGTCGAGGGCCGGCAAGGAAATGTCAAAACCGCCTAGCCGCGAACGTACAGCCTTGGATTGCCTGTGACGTCCGTTGGCTGGCCTCGTTCTCCAAGGGGATTAAAAATCAGCCACGTGGAGCAGCATAATTTACGGCTTCGGAAGCCGCAGAGGCTTGTGCCCAGACCCGTTTGGATCCTTACTTGAGGGGAGGGATCGCCCCCACACCGGAGCACCGGAGCGGTTCTGTTTGAACGTCAGTCCCGTTGCAGGGCCGGGGGCGATGTCCTTCCAGCCCACCCTTGGAGGAATCAATGTTCGCCAGAGTCAGCACGTACCGTCCGGAGCCCGGGAGCACGGGGGCGCCGTCAGAAGACACCGTTGACCAGGTGCTTAGAATGCCTGGCTGCAAAGGGATCTATTATCTGTTTGGCAAAGACAACACATCCCTGTCCATCACCCTTTGGGACGACGAAAATGCCCTTGCCGGCAGCCAGCAGGCAGCGGACCGGCTCCGCTCGGAGACCAGCGCCCAGCAACACCTGCAGATTCTGAACGTGGCCGAGTTCGAAGTGCTGACCAGGGAACTCAGGGACTGACTCCCCCGCTGATCCGACAGGCACAGCCGGAACACCGGGAGCGCGGACTTTCTGTAGGAGCAGTTCCAGGCAAGGTCCTGCACGGGCCCGGATCCGGGGAGGGAAAGGGTTCATATCAGTACGCGGATTGCCTTCGGCGCGCGGCGCAGTCGTATCTCTAGCGCAAGCGGCGGAGCCGTGAATCGTTGATCAGGATCCACTCCAGAAATATTCGTCGGTTGATTTTTCCTCTGTCGGTCAGAGGCAGCTCAGTGAGCGAGTAATAGTGCACGGGCCTCTTGTCCCTGGCCAGGAGTGCGTGCAAGCCGGCGTTGAGGGTGGCTGCAGTGAGCCCCCCCACAGGAGGGAATGATTCCTGCAACGACACACTGTCCGCGCAGGTCATCGGGAAGCCCTGCCACCACGGCAGCATCAACGCCAGGGACGGACGACAGGGCGAGTTCAACCTCGTGAGGGTAGACGTTCCTGCCTGCGGTGTTGATCGTCCGAGCTCCGCCCGAGAATGTGGAGGATCCCGTCGAGGAGGTATCCCTGATCACCAACCGTGGAGAGGCCGCTCAGGGTCCGGAGGGCTTTCCCGTCGTCGCCCCACAGGTAGCCTTGGCAGATCATGGGGCTTTTGACGCTGATGTTTCCCACGCATCCGTCCGGCTGGGGTTCCCCACGGTCGTCGAGGATCTGCACTTCGATGCCGGGGAAGGGCTGGCCAATGGCCGTGCCGGCCGTGTCCAATGGTTCCTTTGCGTCCAGGCGACGGCCGGCCACGAAGCTGAGTTCCGCGGCTCCGTAATATTCGAAGATGGCCGCGTTCGGTGCCCAGCGCCTGGCGGCTTCCAGGGTGCGGGCGTCGAGCTTGGACCCGGCACAGATGATGGTTCTGATGGCGGAGGCGTCCACCGACGCCATGAGTCCCCGTTCGCTGAGGAGCCGAAGCATGGTGGGGACGAGGACCAGCCTCGTGATGCCGTCGTGGGCGATGACGGCGTGGGCATCGCCGACGTCGAGCGTGGGCAGGGTGTGGAATTCGGTGCCGGCGTACAGGCATTCGGACAGTGTGTAGAGGTTCAGGCTCGCCGAGAGCGGGCCCGGTGCCAATGTTTTGTCATCCGGCCGGAGGCCGAAGAACTCGATTGAGGCGTCAAAGGATGCCTGCCATGACCGGCGGGTGCGCCTGAAGGCTTTCGGTATTGACGTCGTCCCGGCGGTGAAACCGATGAGGAAGGGCTCGTCCGGGTCGCCGTCTTCCAGCGCCGTCCCGGTGGCGCGTGACGGGAAGGGCAGCCGGCGGGTCACGTCTTCCTGCGCCTGTTGCGTCCAGGCGGGATCGAGGACAGCGATCTGACGCCCCTTGGCTACCCCGGCACAGTACAGGGCTGCGAATTCGGGCGAGTTGGGTTCGGACATGATGCAGGTTTCCGGGGTGGCAGGCAGGAGTTGGTGTGCTGCGCCGCGGAGTTCCGCCCAGCTGAATCCGCGGCCGCCGACGGCGACGGTTGTGCCGTCGGGGCGGAGGTCAGCCCATCTCTGGAGTCTGTTCAGGAAGGGCACTGCTTGGGTCCTGCTTCCGGCTGGCGTGGCGGGCCGGCCGACATCTTGCCGGCCGGCACGCTCACATTGTGGAGTGAACGGCTATGCGTTGGCGGCCGCTTCTATCGGAGCCGTCTCGCGGCGCTTCATGAGCGCAGTGCGCCGGACGACGCACACGAGCTCGTTGTTCTGGTTGTACCCGCGGTGCTCGATGCCCACGATTCCTGTTTCCGGCCGTGAGTTGGAGACGCGCTTGTCCAAAGCTTCGGTCTCCACGCGAAGGGTGTCACCGAAGAAGACCGGCTTGGGGAATTCGATGTCGCGGAAGCCGAGGTTGCCCAGGGTGGTGCCGAGGGTCGTGTCCTGGACCGGAACGCCGGTGACGACGCCCAGGGTGAAGATGCTGTTGACGATCTGCTTGCCGTACATGCTCTTGGCAGCGAACTCGGCGTCCAAGTGCAGCGGCTGCACGTTCATGGTCAGCGTGGTGATGAGCAGGTTGTCCGTCTCGGTGACGGTGCGCGTGACTTCGTGGCGGATTACTTCGCCTACCTGGAAGTCTTCGTAGTACATTCCGGCCATGGTGTGTCTCCTGTAGTTTGTTGGGCCTGGTGGCCAGTCGTTGCTTAGTTGCTGCCGGCGAAGGCGAGTGCCTGGCGGGCATGGTTCGCGTGGGCGAGGTCGATGTGGTCGCCGCGGTAGGAAACAGCTCCGTGTCCCTGGCGCTGGCCTTCCTCGAATGCCTCCACGAGGCCCTGGTAGTAGCCCCGCATGGATTCCGAGAGTCCATACGATTCGTTGGCCACGGGTGCGTGCGAGGGATGGATCAGCACCTGCCCCGTGTAGCCCAGCCCGTGGTTGGCGGTGGCGAAGGCCTTCAGCCCGTCAAGGTTGTGGACTTCCTGCCAGAGGCCCAGGACGATGCTGCGGAGCCCGGCAGAACGGGCCGCGACCACCACTTTGCTGCGGAGGTACAGGGTTTCGATCCCTTCGGGGGTCCAGGCGAAGCCCACCTCGCGTGAGACGTCGGCGTCCTTTGCGGCGGCGGCCATGACTCCACCCACCCGCGGGCCGGCGAGGATTTCGTCCACCTTGTTAATGGAGGCAGCCGTTTCCAGGGAAGGAATCAGCTCTACCTTCCCCTTCGGCACCTCATTCAGGATCTCGCCGGCGGTCACCAAAGCGTCGAAGCGGACGACGTCATCGCGGGAGAAGAGCTTCGGCAGCAGGAAACCGGTCAGTTTGGCGTGGGTCGTTTCCGCGATGTCCTTGCCGAAGTGGACGGTGTCCAGGGCGTTCGGGCGGATCAGGATTCCCTTGTCACCGTTGTGGGTGTCCAGCGCGTCCTTGGCGTTGGTACGGGCCAATGGCTTATCGGCCTCCGGAACCGAGTCCTCGAGGTCGATGATGATGGCATCGGCCTCGGAGGCCAGTGCCTTGTCGATCCAGCTTCGCTTGTGGCCGGGGACAAACAGGATTGAACGGAAGGGCTTCATCAGGCTGCACCTTCCAGGACGAGCTGGGTGAGCAGGGTTCCGGCGGCCATGGAGTCACCAACGGTTGCATGGATGGGTCCTACGATGCCGGCAGCCGGCGCCTGGATGGGATTCTCCATTTTCATCGCTTCAAGGACGAAGAGGACATCACCGGGGGCTACCATCTGGCCTTCTTCGACGTTGACCTTGATGATGGTTCCCTGCATGGGGGCCTTGACGCTGCCGTCGCTGGCCTTGCCCTTGCCACGGGCCCGGGTGCTGCGCGTCCGCTGCCCGGCCGAAGCTTCCTCGGCGGGAGCGGCGGGGTACGCTGCCGGTGCACCCGCAAAGGCTCCCGGACGGTCGGAGAACTGCGGGATGATGTAGAACCGGCCGCCGACCTCAACCTCGTTGCGGGCCAGGGGTTCTTCTTCAGGTTCCTCCGAGAAATCGACCTTCTCTTCCAACCAGCGGGTGGTGAACTGCGCCGATTTGAAGTCGTCGTGACGGATGACAGCCAGCGAGGCGGGAACGGTGGTGGGGACGCCGCGAACGAGCAACTCCTGAAGCCCCCGTTCCAGCCGGGCCAACGCTGTTTCGCGGTCCGGGCCGTAGGCGATGAGCTTGCCTATGAGGCTGTCGTAGTAAGGAAGGACCTCGTCACCGCTTTGGTAGCCGGCGTCGAAGCGGAGGCCCTCGCCCTCGGGTGCCTTCAGTTCTTCGATGAGCCCCGGGGCGGGAAGGAAGCGCCCGCCGGCAACATCCTCGGCGTTGATGCGGGCCTCGATGGCGGCACCCTGCGGCACCAGCAAATGGCGGATGCTGAGTTCGTCGCCGGCGGCGACCTTGATCTGTTCCGCGATGAGGTCCACGCCGTGCACCATCTCGGTGACCGGGTGCTCCACCTGAATACGGGTGTTCATCTCCAGGAAGTAGAAGTTCTCCCCCTCCACCAGGAACTCCACGGTTCCGGCTCCGGCGTAGCCGACGTGCTCGGCAAGCCTGACCGCGGCGGCCCCCATGGCGGCGCGCAGTTCCGCGGACAAGCCTGGGGCCGGTGATTCTTCGACGAGCTTCTGGTGGCGGCGCTGCACGGAGCAGTCCCTGTCGCCGACGTAGACAGTGTTGCCCAGCTTGTCGGCGAAGACCTGCACCTCTACGTGCCGGGCGCTGGTCAGGTAACGCTCCAGGTAGACTTCCCCGTTGCCAAAGGCCGCGGTCGCTTCACGGACCGCTGCCGCTACGGCTTCCTCTGCCTGTTCCTCCGACTCCACGATGCGCATGCCGCGGCCTCCGCCACCGGCGGAAGCCTTCACCAGGACCGGATAGCCGTGCTGCGCACCGAAGGCGGTCACATCGCCGGCGCCGGAAATGGCGTCCCGCGAGCCCGGCGCAAGGGGCACCTCGGCGGCGATCGCCACGGCGCGGGCAGCCACCTTCTCGCCCATGGTGGAAATGGCGTCGGGGCTGGGGCCGATGAACACCAGTCCGGCATCCTCCACGGCCTTGGCAAACGCTGCGTTTTCGGAGAGGAAGCCGTAACCGGGGTGGATAGCATCGGCGCCGGTCTCCAGGGCTGCGCCGATGATGCGCTCGATGTTCAAGTAGTTCTCACTGGCTGCGCCGGCGCCGAGGTTCACGGCCTCGTCGGCTTCCCGCACGTGCATGGAACCGGAATCGGCCTCGGAGTGGACAGCCACGGAATTGATGCCAAGCGAGCGGCAGCTGCGGATGACCCGTACGGCAATCTCGCCACGGTTGGCGATCAGGATTTTGCTAAACATGGTGTTTCCTTGTCGTGTGTAAAAGTCGGGGCGTCAGCGGCGGACGCAGCGGTTGCTCGCGGAGCCGAGGGTGTTGATGCTCGTTTCGAGGACGGACCCGGCCTCAAGGAACTCCTTGGGGTTCATGCCGTCTCCGACACCGCCGGGGGTGCCGGTGAGGATGACGTCTCCTGCCCGCAGGGTGGTGATGGCCGAAATGTACTGGATGAGAGCTACCGGGCCGAAGACCAGCTCCGAGGTGCGCGAGTGTTGCTTGGTGACGCCGTCCACGGAGCAGCTGATGTCGAGGTCGGGCTCAGGGCCCGTTTCGTCGGCGGTCACAAAGTAGGGGCCCAGGGGTGTGGTCTGGTCGAACGTCTTGCCTTGGAGCCACTCCGGGGTGCGGCGCTGGAAGTCACGGGCGCTGACGTCGTTGGCAACCGAGAAACCGGCGACGGCGTTCCTCGCCCCGGCTTCGTCGGCGCGGCTTACGGTGGTACCGACAACCACAGCCAGCTCCGCTTCCCAGTCGACGCTGGCAGAGCCTGGCGGGAGCACAATATCGTCGTGCGCTCCGATCAGTGAATCGGAGAACTTGGCGAAGAGGGTGGGGTGTTCGGGCAGTTCCCGGCCCATCTCGAGGATGTGGTCCCGGTAGTTCAGCCCGACGCAGATAATCTTTCGCGGTTCGGTGATCACCGGCGCGAAGTCGGCGTCGTCGGGGCTGACGGGTGAGCCGGCCGCCAATCCCGACCACTGCGGGGCTCCGGCCTTCAGCCAGGCCCCCACGTCGGTGAAGTCCAGCGGAACCAGCTTGCCGCCGTTGAGCACTGCCGCCCTGGTTCCGTCTTCGGTGCGGATTGTTGCCAGCTTCATGCGTTCCATCCCAGATTTACTTTGAGCTGGCTCTTGACCAGTTTTCCTGCTGCGGACCGGGGTAGTTCCTCCGGTCGCATGAACACCATCTTTTTGGGGATCTTGTAGCCGGCAAGGTGCTGGCGAAGGAACGCCGAGAGCTCTGCCGCGTCGACGCTGACCCCGCTGCGAAGCACCACGACGGCACGGACTTCCTCATCCCACTTGGGATCGGGAACACCGACGACGACGGCCTCCAGGACGGAGGGATGCATGTGCAGGATCTGCTCGATCTCGGCTGAGTAAACATTCTCCCCGCCCGTCTTGATCATTTCCTTGAGGCGGTCGCGGAAATAGAAGTAGCCACGCTCATCGCGTGTTGCGAGGTCTCCGGTGTGCAGCCAACCACCCAGCATCGCCTCTGCCGTGGCATCCGGACGACCGTAGTAGCCCGTCATGATGCCCGGCCCGCGCACGCAGATCTCACCCAGTTCTCCCGGGGCCACTTCCTGCCCCAGGGGATCCTGCAGTTGCGCTTCCACCAGGAAGTACTCCGTACCGATCGAGCCGTCCACGGCAGGGTCCAGCATGTCCGAGGGCTTGAGCCTGGTGACCATGGGGCCGGCTTCGGTAAGGCCGTAGCGGAAGTAGAGCTCCGTTTCCGGGAGCATTTCCGTGAAGAGTTGCTTGTCCGGCATGCGGAGCAATCCGGCACCGGTGTGCACGGCCTTCAGGTTCCTGCGGATGATCGGATCACCCAGGACGCCCGTGTCCATGAGCCTGCGCATCATGTTGGGGATCATGAACGTGTTGGTGATCGACTCCCGGCCGACCAGGTCAACCACGGTTTCTTCGGTGAACTTCTCCGCGATGACACTCGTGGCGCCGGCGATGAAATGCGGCACGAGCCAGCACAAAAGGGCCGCGGAATGAAAGAGCGGAGTGACGATCAGTCCGCGTTCGTTTTCCCGGCTGCCGACTCCGCAGTCGTACATCTCATTGAACGCGTTCGCCATGGCCGATCGGTGCGACAACACCACGCCCTTGGGGGTTCCGGTGCTGCCGCCGGTGTAGATGATGCAGAGAGCCGACTCGGGCGCGGCCACATCCTCGATGGGACCGGTCCCGACACGAAGCGCCTCGATCTCGCGGCCCTGCCGGACCACCATCGGCAGTTGCTTGTCACCTTCGGCGAGGATCTGCAACGCCTCTTCGAGCAGCGGAAGGTGCGCGTCCTCGGCGAGGATGACCTTGGCTTCCGTTTCCAGGATCCCTGCGGCCAGCTCGGCCGGGGCCCACCGCCAGTTGTAGGCGATGTAGACGCCGCCGGCAGCTGCGATACCAAAGAAGGCCTCGGCGTTGAATACTGAATTTCCGGCCAGCACTCCAACACCCGAGCCATGGACCACTCCCGCATCGCGCAGGCCCCTGGCCAACTGCCACGCCCTCTCGGCGGCCTCGCCGAAGGTGACTCTGCCGTCGACGCCGACGAACGCTTCCCTTGCGGGATTGCGTCGGCTGTTCAGCCGGATCCAGTCTCCAATAGTTCGCATCATTGCCTCTCTGGAACCAAAAATCTGCTGTCAGAAAGCTGCCGCACTGGCAACCCCTTCGGTACGAACAAGCGTACGTCCGAAGGTGTATTTGTGCAATGTGCCACAGAGAATTAGGCAGTGAAAATTTCGGCAGCCTGACGGTTCAGGCTTCCGGGACCTTGAGTTCACGAAGGGCAAGCCGGGTGTAAATCTCCACGATTTCATCCAGGGACATGCGCCCGCCCGGCTTGAACCAGCCTGCAATGTGGGTGGCTTGGGCAACAAAGCTGTAGACATGGAGGCGCGCATCCACAACGTCGGCCAGGCTGGCGCGGCCGGCCTCCTCGATCAGGTCCTGCAGGAGCAGTTCGTACTCGTGACGCTTGGCGATCACCACGTCCCGGGCTTGTTCAGAAAGGGAGCGCAACTCCGCATTGCCGATGAAGACCTCCTGCGCACGCTCGGCATGGAACTTCAGGTGCGCGGCAAGTGCGGCACGGAGCCTGGCGACAGCATCGCCGTCGAAGTCGATCGCCAGCCTGATGGAACCCATGAGGTCATCCATGATGCCGCCCATGATTTGGAGCAGCAGGTGCTCCTTGCTGTCGATGTGGTTGTAGAGGCTTCCCACCCGGAGCCCCGACGCCGCGGCAACCTGGCGAAGGCTGGTGGCGTCATACCCTCGCTCGAAAAATAACTTGGCGGCCTCGGCCCGAATTACTTCGGCGCTGCTCCGCTCCACAAGCTCCGTCATTCTTGCCACCCCTTTGCCGTGATGCGCCAGCATTTTTCCTTGCACTCCACGCCGGGTTGCGGCGTGGGGCGGTCCGGCGCGCATGTTGACTTTCCCGTCACAACCTCGTTCACTAAAACATAGACGTACGAACGATCGTACTCCTCAGATAGGAGGTGTGTCTTGTTCGATCAGCTTTTCCAGCCAATTGACCTTGGCGGCCAGACCTTGCCCAATCGCCTGGTCCTTCCGCCGCTAACGCGAAGCCGGGCCGGGGACAACGGCGTCCCTACTCCCCTCATGGCGGAGTACTACCGCCAGCGCTCGGGCGCCGGGCTGGTCATCAGCGAGGGCACGGTGGTTTCACCGCAGGGTGCTTCCTACGCGAGGGTGCCCGGACTGTACTCGCAGCAGCAAGTGCAGGGCTGGCGGCCCGTCGTGGCAGCCGCAAGGTCCCAAGGAGCCGCGGTTTACGCCCAGTTGTGGCATGTTGGACGGCAAGCCCACTCCTCCGTGCAACCCGACGGCGGCAGGCCGTGGGCTCCCTCGGCCATCGCCATCACCGGCGGGCAGTACAGGAGCCCGCAGGGGCGGGTTCCTTTCGAAGAACCGCGCGAACTCAGCATCGACGGAATCACGGAGATCGTGGAGCAGTTTGCCACGGCAGCCCGCAACGCCATGGCTGCCGGCTTTGACGGTGTGGAACTGCACGCGGCGAACGGTTACCTTTTCGACCAGTTCCTAAACTCGAGCTCAAACCAGCGGACCGACCAGTACGGCGGATCAGTGGAAAACCGGCTGCGTTTCCTCAACGAGGTCATCGACGCCGTCAGTTCCTATGTGCCTGCGCACAGGATCGGCGTGCGCCTATCGCCGTCGTCGACGTGGATGGATGTCTTCGATCCTGACAAGCGAAGGCTCTACTCTGCTTTGGTCCGCAGTAGCAGCCCCCGGGGCCTCGCCTACCTTCATCTGGTGGAGCCGGGAATTGCCGGAGCCGTGGACAGCGCCGACCACGCAGGACCTATCACCAGTAGTGAGCTGGGCGCCCTCTTCGATGGTCCCGTGATCGTCACCGGCGGGCATACGCCGCGGACTGCAGCAGCAGCCATCGGAGCCGGAGAGGCGGACCTCGTGGGCTTTGGCAGGCTCTTTATCTCCAACCCGGACCTGCCGCTGAGGATCCGTCTGGGTGCCGAGCTGGCGGACCTCCGCAACGCAGGCCTTTACGGCGGCGGGCCCGAGGGCTACACAGACTATCCCGAACTTCAGACTGCACACTGACATCCGGACCAGAGAGGGACCAGAACATGTCCGAGCAAAACACCGCCAGCCAGCGCAGCCTTAATGTGCTGGTTACGGGAGCCGCAGGCGGTATGTGCCGCGGGATCAACAAGCGGCTGGGCAACGCCGGACACACGCTGGTGTGCGTGGACCTTGACTTGGAACGCTGCCAGGCCGCCGTCGACGAGCTACGTGGGCAGGGAATCACGGCCCATGCGTTCGCCGCGGACGTGACGCGGGAGGACGACGTCGAACGGTTGCGTGCCGCCGTTAAGGAGACGGTCGGTGAGGTCCACGCCTTGGTCAACGCTGCCGGAATCCTGGATCGGAAGATGCTCCTGGACCACAGCGTTGAGTCCTTCTCGTGCGCGATCGACATCAATCTGGTGGGACCGTTTGCGCTCATTAGGGCCTTCGCGGAAGACCTGCTCGCCGCCAACTGGGGGCGGATCGTCAACGTCTCTTCCATTGCCGGGACCACCGGCTACCCCTACCCGAGCTATGCCGCTTCCAAAGCCGGCCTCTCTAACCTCACCCGGTCTTTGCTGGTGGATTTCTGGGGCACGGGTATCACCGTCAATTCCGTGTGCCCCGGCGTGGTGGACACCCCCATGGTGATCCAGGAAGTGCGCGACCAGGTTCCCAATAAGGTACCCACGGGCAAGATCGTGGACCCCGACGAAATCGGCGCCCTGATTGCCTTCCTTCTGACCGATGATGCCCGGAGCATCAACGGGGCGGACCTGGTGATCGACGGCGGTGCCACCCAGGTCTTCCGGCTTTTCGACCCCACCCAGGGCTGAACGCGTGCAGATCACCGGCACGCGACAGCGCGAGGCATGGCTGAACAAGCTCCAACCTCCGGTCGAGAACGTCGGCGAAGGGTTGTGGTCCATCCCCGTAGTGTTCCCGGGGAACCCCATGCGGTATACGTTGTCCTACCTTGTGATCAGCGGCCCCGACTGCCTGGTCATCGACCCGGGCTTCGACAGCCCGCAGGGACGGTTGGATTTGGAGGCTGGCCTCCGGGCAGCCGGCGTGGGGATTCCGGACGTGTCGGGCATCGTTGCGACGCACTTCCACACGGACCACCTGGGAATGGCTTCCTGGCTCAGGAAGCGGTCCGGGGCCTGGCTTGCGCTGGGCCAGGCCGAGCAGCGTCATATCTCCGTCTTTGACGATCCCGCCGTCGAAAGCGAAACAGACCGGAACCGCATGCGCTCGTGGGGCGTCCCCGAAGGCCGGCTCGATGAAGCCGCCATGAGCGTGGACCAACTGATGCATTTGAAGCAGCTGGCGGATCCCGATCTCCGGCTCGGCGACGGCGACGCGGTCCCCATCTGTGGACGGCCACTCACCGTCATCGAAACCCCCGGCCACACACCCGGCCACATCTGCCTCCGCGACCCGGGTCGCGAGGTCTTCATCAGCGGCGATCACGTGCTGCCACGCATCTCCCCCAACGTTTCCCTGGAGATCCGCGGCGACGCCGATCCCCTGCGCAGCTGCATTAAGTCGCTCGGACGGCTGGAGGCGGACACGCACTTCGAGGTCCTGCCTGCCCACGAATACCGCTTCAGGGGACTCCGGGACCGGGTGCTGGCACTGCAGTCCATGAACCTGGAACGCTCGCAAGAAGTGGTGCGGGAACTGGAAGCACAAAGGAACCCCACCGTGTGGTCAGTCGCGTCGCGGCTCACGTGGTCCCGTGGCTTCGATTCGCTGGGCAACCTGCAGCTCCGGCTGGCCCTCAGCGAAACAGCCGCCCACCTGCAATACCTCCGCACCTCGGGCGTGAACCACACCGTTGAAGGGCTCCCGACCGCGGAACTCGCCGTATAGGGACGGCCCGCCTTTGGGTGGGCCTGAACTGCGCAAGCCTTGAACTGCTGAAAGCCAAAGGGCCCGGATCCCGAAGGACCCGGCCCTTTGGCTGTAAACAACAGCCTGTCTGTGCTTAGGAGGCCTGGACTTCTTCTCCAAGGTCGACCTCGACCTCGTCAGCCAGGAACCACTGCATGTCAGCCAGGAACTCATACTCGTGCTCGAACAGCTCCCGGGCTTCCTCACCCGCGTAGGCCGTCTTCACATCAGCCACCGAATCGAACCAAAGCTCAGCCATCCCATTGAACGGCCACTCCTTGTGATGTTCGACTGCGGGGTTCTGCCTGTAGCGCCTCAGCCCGGGAAGCCTGCGCACCAGGACAGGATGCTCGACGTTCCACTTGTACAGGAACTCATCCCGGCTCAGGCCCTCCCTGGCTTTGAGGACAGCAACCACTTTGATCATCCGCGTCCCCTTAGGCAGGCGTAACAGCCTGGCGACGCTCAACCGGCACAGCCTTGCGGCGGCCGTAGAGATCCAGGCGCACCATCAGGTCCGAGCGCAGCTCGTTGGCCGGAACAACAGCCTCAACGGCGTTGGCATTGGCGATCTTGAAAACATCGATGCCCTCGGCATACTCAGCCTGCTTCTCGGCAATGAACTTGCGGCGCTCTTCCGGATCCTCGATTTCGTGGATCTGGTTGTAGTACACGCCGTTCACGGCAGCATCCGGGCCCATGAGGGCGGGGCGGGCCGTCGGGAGGGCAATGACGGCATCCGGGTTCATGGGAGCGCCGGACATTGCCAGGTAGCCGCCGCCGTAGGCCTTGCGGACCAGCACGGTGATGCGCGGGACGCGGCACTCGGAGACTGCGAAGATCATCTTGGCGCCATGGCGGATGATGCCTTGACGTTCCACGGCCGAGCCGATCATGTATCCGGCGATGTCCACCAGGAAGATGATCGGGATGTTGTAGGCGTTGCAGATCCAGATGAAGCGCGCGGCTTTGTCCGAGGAATCGGGGAAGATCGAGCCGCCCATATGCTTCGGCTGGTTTCCCACCAAGCCCACGGGACGTCCACCGATCCGGGCAAAGCCGGTCAGCATCTCCGGTGCGAATAGTTCCTTGTACGGGAACCAGCTGCCCTCGTCCACCAGGGATTCAACGAACTCCTCCATGTCGAAGACCTCGGCCTCACGGAGGGGGACGATCTCCTGCAGCGTGCGCCCCGGGCGCGGTTCCTGGGCAGGGGCCAGAGGCGCCGGCTGCTCCCAGTTGGCGGGGAGGAAGCTGAGCCATACACGGATGGCGGCGATGGCTTCTGCGTCATCTTCAACCAGGACGTCGCCCAGGCCGGAGACGCTGCAGTGCATCTCTGCTCCACCCATTTCCTCCAGGGTGACCTTCTCACCAGTGACCATTTCCGCCAGACGCGGCGAACCCAGGTACGCCGTTGCATGCCCGCGGACCATGATCGTCATATCGCACAGGGCGGGAACGTAGGCCGAGCCGGCCGGGGACGGACCGAACAGCGCGCACACCTGCGGAACGCGGCCGGAGATCTGGACCTGATTGTAGAAGATGTTGCCCCAGGCGTGGCGGCCTGCGAAGCTCTCGAACTGCTCGTCAATGCGTGCACCGGCAGAATCGAACAGGTAAACGAGCGGGATTCCCGCAGCGTTGGACTTCTCCTGGGCGGCGGTGATCTTCTCGAAGGTCCGGTTGCCCCACGTACCGGCCTTGACGCTGAAGTCGTTGGCGATGACACACACCTGGCGGCCGTCGACCCGACCGAACGCGATGACGACGGCGTCCCCCGGGAGTCCGTCTTCGAAACGGGCCAGCAGGCCGTCTTCAATGTATTCGTTGTCGTCGAACAGCAGCGCGAGCCGCTCACGCACCAGCAGCTTGCCGGATTCAACGATCTTCTTGCGGTTCTTCTCCGAACCGCCCAGCCGCGACTGTTCGAGCTTCTCCTGGAGAAGTTCGTGCACGGTAGGTGCTTTAGCCGTCGACGTCGACGCCTCTACTTCCGTGATCGTGGTGGTGCTCATACGGGCCTCCAGTTGAAACAGCAGGGTAAATACTTATGTGTTCCAGTATACGAACGAGCGCTCGCTCGTCTAGTCCTTCGAAAAAAATGCTTGGATTACAAGGGAAATTTGCTTCTGGACAGCAGTGAGGGCTGCCCGAAACGTCGGGCAGCCCTCGGTTCTGTGGCGCGCAGGAACTAGGAGCGGTAGTCGATCTCCAGGTCAACGATGTCCTGGTCCTCAAGGTTCACCACGATGTTGTCGGGGGTGCGGGTGGTCATCCAGATCAGCTCTTCGGTCTTGCTGGCGTTGCCTTCGATGTGGGGCATGTACGGCGGGACGAAGACGAAGTCCCCTTCTTCGAGGTAGACGATCTCGCTGTAGCCCTCGCCGAAACGAATGAAGCCACGGCCCTTGAGCACATAGCCGCCAGTGTTGGCCTCGCCATGATGGTGGGCGCCTGAGATCTCTCCCGGACCCGTGTAGACCTTGCCGAACCAGAGGCGCTCCACCGGGCTGTTTTCCTTGCTCACGCCGGAAATGCGGCGGGCGTTCTGCGTCTGGCCCGGAGCCGCTTCCAATTCGCCCGCCCGGTGAACACGGAAGATGTCTGTGTTCTTGTTGATGTCAAAGGCGACGTCAGTAGTCATCGCTGGTCCTTTCGAAGTGGGTGCGGGGATGTTGCGGATCGTCCAAACGAAGAACGAACGTCCTTTAGCCAAGTATCCAGCGAAGACGGCACGAGGTCAAGACGAACGTTCGTACGTAAATCGTAGGGGCACCTCCACCAGGAGCGAACTGTTCGATCGGGATTCCGAGCTAGAGATCGGACGGAAGCTCCAAGGACTCCGCAAGTACGGTGAGGGAGAACGGGCTAGGAAACGCGCGATCTGCTCTATCGCCACATTTGACCGTTATAAGGAAGCTGCTGCCTCTAACGCTAACGCCGAAGCCGACCGGATAATCCTGGCGGCGGCTCGGCTGCAGCCCCTCCACTCTTGGAAATGGCCCAAGCGGCTCATGGGTGAGGCGACTTCTTCAGGTCGTGTCGGTCATGAAGTAGTCGTTGTCCCCGGCGTAGATGCCCGGGAAGTTCGAACGGTAGATTCAGACGAGTTCGTGGGCGTAGTCCTCGGGCGCATTTAAGTCGTGGATCCCGCTGCACTGACCTTTTGCTTAGTGGATTGAGTGAAGGCGTCAGGCCCCGGCGAGGGCATCGCCTCGTCGCGGGCCTGCTTCACGAAGCCTAGCTGGGTCAGAGACCCCATCGTGGGGGGCTTAGATTATGCGAGGCGCGATACGCCACCGACCAAACAGTTGCCGAACGCCCATTCGATCCCGTTGTTCCGGTGAGTGACTTGCGCTGGCCTGACGCTAAGCCGTACTTCGGGGAAGGGTGGCCAGCTGATGTAGGTCCGATTGGTCTGTCGCCAGCGGCAGTAGGTAAAACTGGACGGCGCCGGCCCGAAAACCGGGCCGGCGCCGTCGCAGTTTAGTAAGTTAGGCCAAACCCGAAGGGGAAAAGCTCTCCGTCGGTGGTCTCCTTGTAACCCGGAAGGTCGCTGTACTGTTCACGGATCGCTTCAGCGGTGCCCGCCAGTGCGAACGGCATGCGGCCCTGCGGCGCGACCTTGCCCGAGAGGATATCCAGCAGTGCGGTGTCGCTCATGCCGAACCCGGCAACAATGGCGCCGGCGTCGCGCAGTCCGCTTGCTTCGTCCAGGACGAAGGGCTGGCGGAAGTACACCTGCAGTACTACCTTCTCAGGGTCCTCGACCTCGGCCATGACCTGCTTGATCGTGTCGAGTGACGGGGTGATCTTCCAGGACTCCGACTCGGCCATGGATGTGAAGTCCAGGATGCTTGACTCCCAGGGCAGGGAACCGCCGAAGCGCAGACCGTTGTCCGTGCACGACGGCGCACCCTGGGCTACGCATGCATCCGCTGCACCGTACGGGCTCTTCCCGTCCAGTCCAGCCACACCATCAAGCGTGATCGGGTTGATGTGCTCGGGGTTCATGCCGGAGGTCGGAGAATTGCTGACGTACGACGAGGTGTTGGTGTTGTTCACCGTCACCGAGATCAGTGCGTAGTCGCTGCCGGCGGCGCTCGGACGCTCGTCCGGGTTTGCCACGTTCCCGTTAGTGACGTTGTAGCCGTAGCTCTCCACGGTTTTCTGTGTGAAATCGCCAAGGATATAGACGTCTGATCCGTCCTTCAGCGGCAGGGTCTTGCCGCCGTCGGCTGTGTCCTTGTTCTGCAACAGAACCGCCGACTTGCGCTGGAGGTCCAGCCCCACTTCACGGTGGGCAGCGTTGCCGACGACGGCGCCAGCAGCTTCGGCGTCCACGTATGGGTTTTCGAAGAGACCCATGCTGAACATTGGCTTCAGCAAGCGGGTCGCGGCCAGCGTGACACGTTCCTCGGAGACAAGCCCGCTGTCCACCAAATCGGTGATGGTCTTGACGTCGTGAAAACCGGAGAGGGTGTCAGTTCCACCATTGATCGCTGCCGCGACGCGCTCGGGGACGGTCTTGTCCTCCAGGCCCCAGGCGCGGTCGTTGATGATGCCGGTGTCGGAGTTGACGTAACCGTCGAAGCCGAGCTTGCCGCGCAGGAGGTCGTTGACGATTTGGTTGGAGAATGCCATGCCTGTCTGGTCGTATGTGACGCCGTCGTGTGTGACGTCAACGGGAGCGCCGTAGTAGGGCATGATCGATGAGACGCCGGCTTTGATCGCCGCTTCGAAGGGCTGCAGGTGGTAGCCAAAGCCATCGCCGGGGTACACCTGCGTCTTGCCGAAGGAGTAGTGCGCGTCGAGGCCAAGCTCCTGCGGCCCGCCGCCGGGGAAATGCTTCATGGTCAGGGCCACGGAAGTGTCCGGGCTGAGCGAGTTTCCGTCGTCGTCAACAGGTCCCTGCAGGGTCTCCACGAGCTGGGTCATGATGTTGGAGTTAAGGTCCGCGTCCTCGGTGAAGGTTTCATGGGTGCGATACCAGCGTGGCTCCGTGGAGAGGTCGGCCATGTAACCGTACATCCCGCGCAGCCCGATCGCCTCCCATTCCTCGCCCATGACGGTGGCGAAGTCATCGACGACGGACATGTCACCGGTGGTGGGGTCCTGACCGGTCTGCCGTGCTTCCTCGCCGAGCGCTGCGGCGGCGATACCCGCTTCCTTTGGGAAGGCAGTGAAGGCGCCGGCTGCTTCGTTGATTCCTGCCCGGGCGTCCGGGTCGATGTGGTTGCGGGCGTTGGACTTGTAGAGCATGGGGATGCCCAGGCGGGTTGCTTCACCCAGTTCCTGGATGGTGTTCATGTATCGCGCGGCTTCTTGCGGTGTTAGAGACGTGCTGGCTGCGAAGCCACCAGACCCGCCGCCGCAGACTGCCTTGTCCTCGCTGGTCACGACGTTGCGGATGATGAACCGGTGCATTTGCTGGTTGTTGATGAAGTCGCTTGCCGTGGGGCCGAGGGTGCCGCGGGTCTGGGTTGCTGTGTCACACGCGGCGTTGAGCGTATCGATCAGCATAAGGCCGGCCTTCTCGTCCAGCGTCATGAGCGACACGAGGTTCGCCGTGCGGTCCTCGGCCGAAAGGCGCCAGTCCTCATAGGGGTCGAGGGTGCCGTTGGCGTTGAGGTCCTTAAAGGTCCGGCCGTTGACCTTGATCGTGTCCTTGACGCGTGCGCCGAGCACCGGGGGCTTGCTATGGTTGCCCTGGTCTTTGTTCGCGGCCTTCGTGGTCCCCTCCGGGGACTTGGCCTGAACCGGCAGCGCTCCGGCGGTCACCCCCAGCGTAAGGGTCAGGGGAACTGCCACCGCAGCGGCAAGGCGCTGGCGCGCCGACAATCGCTTCAATAAACGAGTCATTTCGTCTGCTCTCCATTGAGTGTGGGATGCTGCTTGGCGCCCGGAGACCAAAAGAGTCAGGTATGAAGCGCCTCTTCCACTCTTCCCGAATGCCAACCGAGGGTCTTAGGAGTTGCCACAAGTTGCTCCGGTTGCGGAAGTTGCATGGAACGGGGGCCGGAAACAACAAAAGCGCCGGAGTGGTGCAGGGATGGGTGATCCTGCACCTCTCCGGCGCTTCTATCGGTGTAGCCAGTCAATCTAAGCGACGATCAGCTCCAACTGCCTCCGCCGTCAATTAGCGATGGGTTGCCTACGGTTTCGTCAGGCCCATGACGGTGGGCAGCCACATGGATAGCTGGGGGATGAAGGCTACGAGGAAGAGGGCGACGGTGAGTGCCCAGAATATGGGCATGATCCTGGTAATCATTGGTTCAATGCTCACCTTGGCTACCCGCGCGGCCACGAAGAGGTTGTTTCCTACAGGAGGCGAGATATTCCCCAGGCACATGTTGAAGACCATCATCGTGCCGAAATGGATCGGATCAACACCAAGCTCCGTAACGATCGGCAGGAAGATCGGTGTGAAGATCAGGATGGCCGGCGTGGGATCCATCACCGTGCCGGCCAGGAGCATGATGATCATGATGATTACGAGTATCACGACGGTGTTGTCGGTCAGGCCCAGGAGGGCGTCACCGACGAGTGCCGGCACCTTCGCGAAGGACATTACCCAGGCAAGAATTCCCGAGACGCCGATGAGCAGCATAACGATCGCCGTCGTTTTGGCCGCTTCGAGGGTGATCGAGGGCAGCGCGCGCAGCGGCAACGTCTTCTGAATCAGGCCGAGGGCGAGGGAGTAGAGCACTGCGATGACGGCCGATTCTGTGGCGGTGAAGAACCCCGCGAGGATACCGCCGATGACGATGACGATCATCAGCAGGGAGGGGACGGCGCGCAGGAACACCATCCCGGCCTCGCGGGCGGTGGGACGCCGCCCGCCGCCCAGTTCGGGGTGCTTACGCGCGTAGATCGCGACCATGACGATGCAGACCAGCGCCCACAGCAGGCCCGGACCGACGCCGGCCATGAACAGCGCTGCGACAGAGGTGCTCGAGACCAGGGAATAGATAATGAAGGTGTTGCTCGGCGGTATCAGCATTCCCGCCGGCGAGGCGGCTGCGTTGACAGCGGCGGCAAAGGCCGGGTCGTAGCCCGCTTTACGCATCGGCGGCGAAAGCACCGAACCGACGGCGGCGGCCGAGGCGACGGAGGCACCGGAGACAGCGCCGAACATGGCGTTCGCCACTACGGTGGTCTGAGCCAGGGAGGCAGGCAAACGCCCTGCCAGGACCTGCGCTAAGTCAATGAGCCGTTGCGCAATTCCACCGGTATTCATCAATCCGCCCGCAAGAATGAAGAACGGAATCGCAAGCAAGGCGAAGGAATTACTGGCGGCGAACAGGCGCTGGGCCGACGTGAGAGCCGCGCCGTCCCAGCCGAGGAGGACGACAATGGCGAGGGCCGAGGGCACGCCCATTGCGACGGCAACGGGGACCCCCAGAGCAATTCCGATGACCAAGCCGCCGAGCAGTATGAGCGCGGCGAGTGTGACGGGTTCCATAATGCCTCAGATTCCTTGGTTGTTCTCGTCGATCTCAGGCATGGGCTCCTCCGTGCCAGCGAACATGCCGACCAGGTGGCACAGCGCGAAAAAGGTGATCAGTGCGCCCGCAACTGGCAGGACCAGGTAAATCTGGCCCACACTCACCGGCATCGTGGAAATGTTCTGGTTCCATGCATTCATCGCCACTTCATAACCGCCGAAGATCATCACGAACACGGCGAAGAATATGATCGTCGCTTCCACAACGAGGGCGACGCCCCTTTGCACCGGCTCCGGAAACTTCTTGATGAAGATTTCAACTGCGATGTGGCCACGCTCAGAGAACACCAGCGCAGCGCCGAGCAGTGCCAGGACGACGAAGACATAGCGGGCTGATTCCTCGGTCCAAGATGCCGGCGCGCCGAGCACCTGCCGTGAGATCACCTGCCAGGCGACAACGACTACCAGTGCAGCGAAGATCACCACGCACAGCAGGGCCAGGACCCGGTCGATGATACGCCGCACTGCCTCCAATGCGGCTACGGCAGGACCACCGGTGGGGCGTCGCTGCCCGACGCTTGCCCCTGGTGCCGGCACGGCGGAAGCACCGCCGTCCCGCCCGGTCATGGCCGGGACGTCACCGTCGGCCCCTGTTGGCTTCTTGCTGGTCATTATTTCCTCCGCTGGGGAGCAACGATGTCGCTGCTCCCTGTTGTCATCTATGTGCCCGATTCATGGGCACGCGGTGGTGGGGGCGCACTTGGTGCGCCCCCACCCGTTGGTCATTTCGCGGCGGCGCGAGCGGCGTCGTAGAGGGCCTGCTGGGCGTCATTCTCGATAAATTTTCCGGCGATCGGTTCGAGCACCTTGTCGAAAGCGGCCTCATCGACCTCGCTGAAGGTAGCACCAGCGGCCTTGGCGCTGGCGATATCCTCCTCGGTGGCCGTGGTCCAGAGCTTGGTGTGCTCTTCGTGCGTGGCCGTCCACTCCTTCTGGAACACGGCGCGGTCAGCCTCGGACATCTTCCCGAGCAGATCGGAGTTGACGATCAGATAGTCCAGACCGACCAGGTGATTGGTCTGGGAAAAGTGCGGGGCGACCTCGAAATGCTTCTGCGTGAAGTAGGAGACTTCGTTGTTCTCAGCTGCGTCTACCACTCCGGACTGCAAGGCTGTATAGAGCTCGCCGAAGGCCATCGGGGTTGCGGAGGCACCCAACGCCTCGGCCAGCGCTATCATCACGTCCGACTCCTGCACGCGCAGCTTTTTACCGGCCAGGTCCGCCGGCGTCTTCACCGGGGCGTCATTGGTGTAGATGCTGCGGGCCCCCTGGGTAAACCCACCCAGGACGGTGAGGTTGTTCGACTCCTCCAGCGAGGTGTACAGCTCTCCGGTGACCTTCGGGTCATGGATAACCTTCATCTGGTGCTCGACGTCATCGAAGACCTTGGGGAGGTTGAAGACCCGAAAGTCCTTATTGAGGTTCTCAAGTTGGGTGCCCGAGACGATCGCCAGGTCCACCGCTCCCTGGGAGACCAGCTGCAGGGCCTCCTGCTGGGCGCCGAGGGTCTCGTTCGGATACACGTCCATCTTCCAGCGGCCCTCAGTGGCCGCCTCAAGACGCTTCCCGAAGTTATCCAGGGCAATGTACGAGGGGTGCTCCTCGGTCTGGTTCAGCGCCACCCGCAAGGTGCCGCTTTCCCCACCGGTGCTGCTTCCCCCGGCCTCACCCCCGCCGCCGCAGCCCGTCAGGGCCAGCGCAGTGGCAGTGGCAACAGCCACCAGGGAAAAAATCTTTGTGCGCAACATGATGTTCCTTCTCTGCTCGTCGATGAGCTTCTGGGCACGTCGCGAGGCGACGCTGTCGTACCAATTGGGGCTGATGGCAACACGGGAAAACAAGGAGTTGCCATTTGTTGCAAGTCTTCAAATGACCCGCTCAACAACTCAGGTGGTTCCCGGTGCTTGAGCCGCCTCCCGCGCTTGCGCGCCGTCGTGCAGGGGTGCTTCGCTTCAAAAGTTCCCGGAGTACTAACTATGGGCCGTTGCGAACTGCACACTGCGGCATGGAGGCTTCCTCCATAAAGCCAATAAAGTACTGCAACCTACAAGTAGTTGCCAAGAATTGCCTTCACCGGTCTATGGTGGGCGGCGGAGGTAATCATGGCTGACTCACAAGGCTTACCCTCGATCTACGACGTCGCCCGCGTCGCCGGGGTGTCGGCATCTACCGTTTCGCGTGCCTTCGCCCGCCCGGGACGGGTCAGCCACCACACGGCACAGAAAATCTTCGCTGCCGCGATCGAGGTGGGCTACCGCTCGGCCCACGTGGCCGGAATCCAGCATCCCGGCGGGCAGCGCTCCTCGATGATCGCCCTGGTCATCGCGGACATCCGGAACCCTGTGTACGCGGAGATGGTGCGTGGGGCTGAAGCCGCGGCGGCAGAAGCGGGTTACACCATGCTGCTCGCCCACACACAGGAGTCCGAACGGAAGGAACGTGAAGCGCTCGAACGCGCTCTGCCCTCCGTAGACGGTATCGTCCTGTCCAGCTCGCGTATGTCCGACTCGGCAATCCGCATGATGGCCAAGCAGAAACCACTCATCGTCATGAACCGCGCTGTCAAGGACGTCGCCAGTGTGGTTACCGATAATCCCCGCGGCATCCGGCGTGCAGCCGAACACCTTGGGGAAATGGGACACCGCAGCATCACCTACCTGGCTGGGCCTGAGGCTTCCTGGGCCGATGGCATGCGGTGGCGTTCTCTACGCGAAGCTGCCATGGAACTGGAGCTCTCAGTTCGCCGGACCGCGTCGCATTTGCCGACGATTCAAGGCGGTGAGGAAGTCGCCGCCGAGTGGCTGCGCCACCGCACGCCCGGTGTCATCGCCTACAACGACCAAATGGCCATCGGCTTTATTCGTGCCCTGCAGCAGAGAGGCTTATCGGTTCCCGGCGACGCCAGCGTGGTAGGGCACGACAACAGCTACGGGGCCGCGCTCATCACTCCCTCTCTGACCACGATCGAGGCCCCCCTGTACTCCCTCGGTGCTACTGCAGTGAACAACCTGCTGGCCTTCGCTGCGGGCGCCCGTTCCCGATCCAACCAGCCGGTGGTTCTTCCTACACGGCTTGTTGTCCGCGACTCCACCAGGCCGGCGACCAGCTGACCCTCGCCTTGTTGCCAACAAATGGCAACTCGTTGACGCAAATCGTTCCCCTTGGCAACGATTGGGCGCATGCCCTCTTCAATTTCTTCCCTCGCAGCAGAGCCTGACCGGCTCCTGCCTGCGGAGCCCGGTGTGCGGGCGATAGCCCGGAACCTATTGGCCCGCGTGGAGTCACTGCCCATCATCTCCCCGCATGGCCACGTCGACGCTGCTGTATTGGCCCAGGATGAACCATTCCCCGATCCGGCGACGCTGCTGGTTACCCCGGACCACTATGTCGTCCGTCTGATCCACGCCAGCGGAGTTCCGCTCGACCGACTCAACCAAGGCCCGATTGCCAACACCGACCCCCGCACTGTGTGGCGCGAATTCTGCAAGGCCTGGCCGCTGTTCGATGGCACCGCATCCGGCTACTGGATCCGTTCGGAATTCGAGCACGTCTTCAAACTGGACCAGGAGATCTCAGAGGGCACTGCCGACAGCACCTTCGACGCGCTCCAGGCCCGCCTGAACGAGCCGGCATTCCGTCCGCGCCAGCTCTTCCATGACTTCAAGATCGAGGTGCTCGCGACCACCGATGACCCGCTTGACGACCTGCAGCACCACGCTGCCATCGCCGCTGATCCCACCTTCCGCGGCAAGGTGTTGCCCACCTTCCGCCCGGACGCGTACATCAATATCGCCCACCCTAACTGGGTGGAAAACGTCGACCGGCTGATCGGCCTCGCGGGCGATGGCGCGGCGGGCTACGCCGGATACATCCGGGCGATGGAGAACCGGCGGCACTACTTCGTGGAGCACGGTGCCGTGTCAGCAGACCACGGCGTACGCACGCCGCTGACCCTCAAACTGGGACGGTCTGATGCAGAGAGGCTCTTCACGCGTGCGCGGTGCGGTGAATGGACAGGCGAGGACCGCGACGTGTTCGAAGCCCACATGATGTACGAGATGGCGCGCATGTCCGTCCAGGACGGCCTCGTCATGACAATCCACCCGGGCTCCTATCGCAATCACCACCTGCCGAGCTTTGAGAAGTTCGGCAGCGACACCGGCCATGACATCCCGATTCCGGTGAGCTACACCGAAGCCATCCGCCCGCTGCTGCAGGACTTCGGAACCACACCCGACTTCCACCTGGTGCTGTTCACCCTGGACGAGACCGTCTTTTCCCGCGAACTGGCCCCGCTGGCCGGATTCTACCCTTCCGTCTACATCGGAGCGCCCTGGTGGTTCCTTGATGCCCCGGACGCAATGCTGCGCTTCAGATCCGCCATCACAGAAACCGCCGGGTTCTCCCGGTCCTCCGGCTTCATCGACGACACCAGGGCCTTCTGCTCCATCCCTGCCCGCCATGACGCCTCGCGCCGAATTGAAGCCTCCTTCCTCGCACGGCTTGTGGCCGAGCACCGCATCACGCCGGCACGCGCCGAAGAGCTGATCGTGGACTTGGTGGACCGTGCACCACGAAGGGTCTTCAAGTTGTGAGTACCCGGAACAAGCTAAGGTCGCTCAACCGCACCAACGTAGCCGCCCCCGCTGCACCCGTGCGGATTGTGCACATGGGACTCGGTGCGTTCCACCGCTCCCACCAGGCCTGGTATACAGAACAAGTCGACGCGGACCACCAGTGGGGCATCGCGGCGTTCACGGGCCGAAGCCCGGAAGCAGCAGCAACACTGGCTGCCCAGGACGGCCTCTACACCGTTGTCGAACGCGCTGATGATGGCGATACGTTCAGTGTTGTAGGCAGCATCACTGCGGCGTACGACGGCGGTGACCTCGCCCAACTGACGAAAGTACTGTCAGCACCGGAGACCTCGCTGCTGACAATCACCATCACGGAACCTGCTTACCACCTTGGCATGGACGGACTGCTCAATCCAGAGTCCGCTGCTGTCGCATCCGATGCAGCCGCCCTAAAGGAAATGTGGGCGGGCAGCGGGAGCTTGGAGGTGGAGGGTGATTATCCGCAGCTGACAACGATGGGTGCCCGCGTCCTGCCGGGGCTCGATGCAAGGCGCCGCACCAAAGCAGGCCCTATCGCCGTCGTCTCCTGCGACAACCTGACGTCCAACGGTTCGGCAGCTTCCCAGGCGATTCAGGGCCTCGCCGGCCTTGTGTCGGCCGAACTCTGTGAGTGGATTCAAGCGAACGTTTCGTTCGTCGATACCTCGGTGGACCGCATCACTCCCCGCACCACCGAAGCCGACACCACTGCAGTTTGCGAAGCCACCGGGTTTGACGACGCCGCGCCAGTTGTTACCGAGCCGTTTTCAAGCTGGATTCTCAGCGGTAAATTTCCCGCCGGGCGTCCTGCGTGGGAGAACGCCGGGGCCCTCTTCGTCGATGACATAGCGCCATTCGAGCAGCGCAAGCTTTGGCTGCTGAATGGTGCGCACTCGCTGCTTGCCTACGTCGGTCAGTTGCGGGGTTTGCGCACTGTCGCAGACGCGGTGGCCGACCCCTCCTGCGCCGCGGAGCTCGAGGCCTTTTGGGATGAAGCCGCCGCTCATCTTGATCACCCTGGCCTCAACACCCAGGCCTACCGGGCGGCCCTCCTCAACCGATTCCGGAACACCCGGATTGAGCACCTGCTGGAACAAATCGGCATCGATGGCACAACGAAACTCCGTATGCGTGCCGTCCCGGTCCTCATCGCCGAACGTTCAGCGGGCCGCACCGGTGAAGGTTCGGCACGCATCATCGCCGCATGGGCCGACTTCCTGGTCCACCAGCAGGAACACGGTGCGAGGCCGGCGGACGCAGAAGCAGACCGCCTCTCGGACATCCTAAAACTCTCCGGCAGGGACCTCACCAAGGCCCTCGTCACGACACTCAACGCCGATCTCGGAGCTGACACCGCCGTCGTGGACCTCGTCCACCGCCTCCGGTGCAGCTGGTAACAGATCCCCCTCCAATGCCTTTTCTCCCCCGCGCCTCAGCGCACCCGTAATGCACGAAAGGTTCAAAATGAAAATAGTCGCCGCTGAAGTCTTCGTGACCAGCCCCTCCCGAAACTTCGTGACCCTCCGGATCACCACCGAAGACGGTGTCACCGGTATCGGTGACGCCACCCTCAACGGCCGGGAACTCGCCGTCGCCGCCTACCTCAAGGAGCACGTCGCGCAGCTGCTGATCGGCAAGGACCCGCACCGGATCGAGGACACCTGGCAGTTCCTGTACCGCTCCTCGTACTGGCGCCGTGGGCCCGTGACCATGGCGGCCATTGCCGCCGTCGACATGGCGCTGTGGGACATCAAGGGCAAGCTGGCCGGCATGCCGGTGTACCAGCTCCTCGGCGGCGCTTCCCGCACCGGCCTTCGCGCCTACGGCCACGCCTCCGGCGCTGACATCCCGTCCCTCTTCGACTCCGTCCGTGAGCACCTGGAGCTCGGGTACAAGTCCATCCGCATCCAGACCGCCGTGCCGGGCATCAACGCCGTTTACGGTGTGGCCGCGCAGGCCCAGGCCTCCGGTGAGCGGTACGACTACGAGCCCGCCGGCCGGGGCGCGTTCCCTGTGGAGGAGGACTGGGACACCCGCGCCTACCTGCGCCACCTGCCCACCGTCTTCGAGGCGGTGCGGAACGAGTTCGGCCCGGAAATCCCGCTGCTCCACGACGGCCACCACCGCATGACCCCCATCCAGGCCGCCAAGCTCGGCAAAGCGCTGGAGCCCTATGACCTGTTTTGGCTCGAGGACTGCACCCCGGCCGAAAACCAGGAAGGACTGCGCCTGGTCCGCCAGCACACCACCACGCCGCTGGCCATCGGTGAAATTTTCAATACTGTGTGGGACTACCAGACCATCATCAAGGAACAGCTGATCGACTACGTCCGGGCAGCTTCCACCCACTTCGGTGGCATCAGCCCGTTGAAGAAGGTCATGGACTTCGCCGCGCAGTACCAGATCAAGTCCGGTTTCCACGGCCCCACCGATATCTCCCCGGTCGGGTTCGCCGCGCAGTTGCACGTGGGCCTGGCCATCCATAACTACGGCATCCAGGAATACATGCAGCACTCGGACAAGACCAACGAGGTCTTCCACCAGTCGATGACCTTCAAGGACGGCTACCTGCACCCCGGCGACAAGCCCGGCATCGGCGTCGAATTCAACGAAGAAGCTGCAGCGGCTTACCCGTACCAGCAGGCCTACCTGCCCTACAACCGCCTCATCGACGGAACGGTCCACGACTGGTGAGCACACACCACGTCATTGTCATGGGCGTCTCCGGCTGCGGCAAGAGCACCGTCGGAGCGCTCCTGGCGCAGGAAATCGGCGCCGCCTTCCTCGACGGGGACTCGCTGCACCCCTCCGCCAACATCGAGAAAATGGCAGCCGGAATCCCGCTGGACGACAACGACCGCCAGCCTTGGCTCCAGGAAGTAGGACGGCGCCTGGCAGCCGAGGGCGGTGATTCACTCGTCATAGCCTGCAGCGCCCTGAAACGTTCCTACCGGGACATAATCCGTACCGGCGCTGCAGACACCCGGTTCGTCCATCTGCATGGCACCGCGAGTCTTCTTGCCGCGAGAATGTCGGCTCGACCCGGGCATTTCATGCCGCCGTCACTCCTGGCGTCGCAACTGCAGACGCTGGAACCACTCGGCGAGGGTGAGTCAGGAATTGTTCTTGACATCGGTGAATCCCCTGCTCGGCTGGCGTCTGAAGCGGCGGCCTGGCTCGAATTCGCAGAACGCGGAGTCCGCTAAAGGTGCAAGCTAAGCGGACTCTATTAGCGGGTCCGCTTAGCTGGAAACCCGTAAACAGTATCGAAACAGTCTCTTCTCAGGTCTGCTCAAACTGCCGCTTCTCTAGATGCAGCGACCATGCGGCGTTAAGCACAGATGTCCTTCTAAGTACGACCTTCAGCGCGTCGGTTTTTCATAGTACGTACGGGTTTCGGGCATCCTCTCCGGTTCAACCGACGCCTGTCCGTGTCCGAAAGAAACTTGGCTGAGGTTCACCCCAGCCGGAGACGAGAATGCCGCCTCGTGGCAGGCCTGCTTTAGATGGCTAATCGGTCAGACCACTTCGCGGCGCTGATCGCTGCGCCCTTTTTCTGTATGGGACTGCTGTCGTGACTGTCGTGACTCCCTACGCTTGGTAGACGGAGCCCACCAAGAGCTCTGCGAGTCTGCCCGCGGCGCGCTTTAGTTCCGGGACTCCGGCCGTGAGGGAGTCTTCGGTGGCTGCTTCCATGGGGCTGGTGAGGGAGATGGATTCTGTTGGTCTGCCGCCCCTGTTCGGTACTGCGACGGCGACGGACATCACCCCGGTGGCCCGCTCGTCGGCGGAGTAGGCGTAGCCAGCGCCGGCCTCGGGCAGGCGTGCGTGGAGTGCTTCCAGAGTGAAGGCCCGGTCTTCGTGGCCGGCGGCGATGGCCGCCGCCGTGATCCGCTCCAGTTCCTCCTCTGGTTCGGAAGCGATCAGGATCTTGCCTGCGGCACCTGCGGTCAGCGGGAGCCGCTTGCCGAGCGGAAGGTCGTAACGGAGCGGCGCCGCACCGTCGAGGCGTGCCACGAGGAGCCTTTCGTATCCGAGCCTGGTGTAGAGCGATGCGGTCAGCCCCGTTTGTGATGCGAGCTGCTGAAGGATGGGGCGGGAGGCGACCACCAGGGGGTCATTCTCCAGGTAGCTGCGGGCTGCGGGCAGTACCGCCGGTCCAATGCGGTAGGACTTGTCCGTCTGCGTCACCATGCCAAAGTCCTGCAGGACGCGCAGGATGCGCAGGGTTGTCGGCAGGCTCATGCCGCAGGCCCTGGCCAGGTCGCTAAGCCGCTGCGGCCGCTCGGCGCGCTGAAGTTCGGCGAAGACTTCCATGGCGCGCGAGAGTGAGCGCATGTTCGTGGCCTTTGCGCCTTCATCGGCGACTCCGGCAGTGCTCTTCGCAGTCTCGGTCATTCTTTCATTGTATGTAACTTACTTGCGCTTGACATCACCTGTGGCTGGTGTCACTATTTTCTTTAGTCGAAACACTCTTTCAGTGTGTGTAAGAAATAAGCTAGTTGGAAGGAAGCCATGACAACGGAGTCAGTTATGACTGAACGTGCACCAAGGGTTGCCCCTTCTGTCCTGGTCGGAATCGGCTCGTTCGCTGCCGTCGGGACCTACACCTTGATCGATTCAATCGGTCTGGGGCTGTGGACATCACTGGGACCGGGGCCCGGGTTGTTCCCCTTCGCGATGGGCGTGTTGCTCGTAGCGATGTCAGCCCTGTGGCTGATCCAGGAACTGCGCAGCCCCAGTGAAGCAGCCGCGGTTGTGGACCGGCGGCTGGTGATCGAGGTTGTTGTCAGCCTCGTTATCCTCGCAGCGGTCATGGACCTGCTGGGGTTCCAGCTGAGCATGTTCTTCTTCCTGCTGTACCACCTGAAACTGCGGGGCCGCAGGTCGTGGGTTTCCTCGCTCATCATCGCCGTGGCCGGCAGCTTCGGAGCGTTCTATGCCTTTAATTACGGCCTGAACGTCGCCCTGCCGGTGTCCGCGATCCCCCTGCTGAACACGATCGGACTCTAGACGTGGATATTTTCAACGACCTGCTGGGCGGCTTTGCCGCCGCCATGACATGGCAGAACCTGCTGTTCGCCTTCCTTGGCTGCCTGCTCGGAACGATCATTGGCGTCCTGCCTGGCATCGGCCCTGTCGCCGGCGTGGCACTGCTGATTCCCCTGACCCTGAACATGGACGCCACAGGGGCCATCATCATGCTCTGTGCCATCTTCTACGGAACGGCCTACGGCGGAACCATCACCAGCGTCCTGCTGAACACCCCCGGTGAAGCTGCCTCGGCCATCACCACGATCGATGGCTACGCCATGACAAAGATCGGCAAGGCCGGCGCGGCTCTGACGATCGCCGCGGTCGGGTCCTTCGTTGGCGGAACCATAGCCACCATCGGCCTGGTCGCCGCCGCCAAACCGCTTGGGGAATTGGGCCTGCTGGTCGGGCCACCGGAATTCTTCGCCCTGATGGTGGTGGGGATCTCCCTGCTGGTTGCCCTGGCTGGAAAGTCGATGGTCAAGGCCGTCATTTCCGGCGCCCTGGGCCTGCTGATCGCCATGGTCGGCATCGACCCGGTAGCCGGTGCTCCGCGGTTTACGTTCGGCATGGACCGTCTGCTGGACGGCGTCAGCTTCGTAGCAGTGATCGTGGGTGTCTTCGGCCTCTCCGAACTGCTGTCCTACCGCAAAGACACCGCCACCGCCAACGTGCACGCCCCGAACTTCCGCTCGCTGCTTCCTACGGGCAAGGAATGGCGCCGCAGCGCCCCGGCCATGGCCCGCGGCACCGGCATCGGCTTCGGCCTGGGCCTGATCCCGGGCATGACCGGCTCGGTATCCTCCCTGCTGGCTTACGGGGCTGAGAAGAAGTTTTCCCGCCACCGCAACGAACTCGGCAAGGGTGCCATCGAGGGCGTCGCCGGTCCCGAAACGGCGAACAACTCCCACGCCAACGCGGCACTGATTCCTCTGTTCACCCTCGGCATCCCGGCCTCGCCCACCATCGCTGTGCTGATGGGCGCGTTCCTCCAGCAGGGCCTTACCCCGGGGCCCACCCTCTTCACCGAGAACTCCGAGATCGCCTGGGCCATCATCGCCAGCCTCTTTATTGGCAACCTGCTGCTGCTGGTGCTCAATGTCCCGCTGGTGGGCCTGTGGACCTCCATCCTGCGCGTCCCGTCATCGATCCTGACCGCCCTGATCCTGCTCTTCATGGTGATCGGCGCCTACACGATCAACTTCAGCGTCTTCGACGTGTTCGTCATGATCGGCTTCGGGCTCCTCGGCCTGGCGCTCCGGCACCTGGACATTCCGCTGGCGCCCATGGTCCTCACCCTGGTCCTTGGGCCCCTGATGGAACGCTCACTGCGCGAATCCCTTGAAATCTCACAGGGCGACTTCGGCATCTTCGTCAACCGCCCCATCTCCATGGTCCTGATCGGACTCGGACTCCTGATCCTCTTCAGCCCGCTCCTCAAGCTGCGCAAGCCCAGGGCACTGACCGAAGACCCCGAAACCTAAACCACGCTTCATCCCCCTCACCGGCTGAAAATCCCCCTCCAGCCATACACCCCAAGCAATAACACCCCTTCGAAGGAGAAGACCTTGTCCCGCACACGCATTGCCGCAGCCTTCGCAGTTGCATCCCTGATCGCTCTGACCGGTTGCGGCGCCAACGCCGGAGCCGGCAACAACGCCGCCGATGACTTCCCCAGGAAAGGTAAAACGATCGACCTCGTCGTCGCCTTCTCCTCGGGCGGAGCGGTGGACACCGCTGCCCGGCTCATCCAGCCCATCCTTGAAGAAGAGCTGGGAACCAACGTCGAGGTCATCAACAAGCCCGGCGCCGGCGGTCAGATCGGCTACACACAGCTGACCAGCGCCGCCCCCGACGGCTACACCATCGGCGCCACCGGATCCCCCTCTGTTGTGGTCTCACCCCTTGATCCCAGCCGCGGGGCCAAGTACACACGCGACAGCTTCCAGCCCCTTGGCCGGCAGGTCATCGACCCCACCGTCATCGCCGTCCAGCCCGACAGCCAGTACCAGACGCTGAAGGACCTGCTGGACGCCGCCAAGGCGAACCCGAAGTCGATGACCGCCAGCACTACCGGCCTGCAGACGGGCGAACACTTCGCACTGGCCCAGACCCAGGAAACCACCGGCGCCGAATTCGCCCCGGTCCACTTCTCCGAAGGCGCATCCCAGGCGACAACCGCGTTCCTGGGCAAGCACGTCGATGTCCTGGTGGCCAACGTCAGCGACGTGACCGACCTGACCAAGCAGGGCAAGGCACGGGTCCTGGGCGTGATGTCCGATGAGCGCGCACCTTCCCTGCCCGACGTTCCCACCTTCAAGGAGTCCGGCTACGACCTTGTCGCCGGAACAGCCCGCGGTTACTCCGCCCCCGCCGGCCTGCCCGACGCGGTGGCCAAGAAGCTTGAAGCCGCAATCCAGAAGGCCATCGAGGACCCCGCCGTGGTCAAGAAAATGGAAGACCTCGGCCTGCAGACCAGCTACCTCTCAGCTGCGGACTACAAGCAGTTCTGGGCCAACCAGGAGGAGGACTTCAAGAAGGTCCTTCCGCTGGTCACGAAGACTGACTAACCCTCCTGCACACTTTACGGAAGACACCATCATGACAACCCCAGCCCTCGACGCTATCGACGCCGACTTTCCCCGACCCGGCAGCGACGTCATTGCCCGACTCGCCAAATTGCCTGCCGCCAACATCGGCGACGCCACTGACCGTCTCGGTGTAGCGGACTCCGCCATTCAGGCCATCTGGCCCGGCGCACAGCTCGCTGGCCCGGCCTTCACGGTTTGGACCCGTCCAGGGGACAACAAGGGAATCCACCAGGCCTTGCAGCTCGCCCGCCCCGGGGACGTCATCGTCGTTGCCGGCGGCGGGGACGAATCCCGGGCGCTGCTGGGTGAACTCATCGGTGAACGTGCCATCAACGCCGGTATTGCCGGGTTCGCACTCGACGGCGCCGCCCGCGACGCCGAAACGCTGGGTGAAATCGGGATGCCCGTCTTTGCCCGTGCCACTAGCCCCGCCGGCCCCTACAAGGACGGCCCCTTCCGGATCGGCACCGCTGTTGCGTTCGGCGGGGTTCCCGTCCTGCCCGGCGATGTCATCGTCGGGGACTCGGACGGCGTCGTCGTTGTCCCCCGTGACCTTGCAGAAAAGGTGGCTGAAGCGGCTGAAGCCGTGTTCGCCGACGAAAGCAACCGCCGCGCCGCGATCATCGCGGACCGCCGCTAACCAGGAAGGACGGAAAATCCATGACAGCGTGCACCGTTATCGGCCTCGGCGAAGCCGGAGCCATCTACGCCACGGCCCTTGTCACCGCCGGCCACGAGGTCACCGGTTTCGATCCTGTAGCCCCTGCCACTCCTGACGGGGTGACCAGGGCCGCAACGGCAGCCGAAGCCTGTGCCGGGGCAGACATCGTGCTGGTCCTGACCGGTGCCGCCGCGGCACGGGCCGTAGCGGAGGAGTGCCTTCCGGTACTTCCTGAGGGCAGCACCTACGCGGACCTGACCTCATCCTCACCCCAGGTCATGCGCGAACTGGGACAGTTGCCGGGCAAAGCACTCTTCGCCGACGTCGCAATCCTCGGGCCCGTCCCCACCCAGGGCGCGAAAACACCGCTCATGGTCAGCGGTCCCGGAGCCCGCGCCGTGGCAGACCTCCTCTCGCCGCTCGGGGCCGAGGTAGAAATCGCCGAGGGTGAACCCGGTGAAGCGATGGCCCACAAGCTGCTCCGCAGCGTCCTGATGAAAGGCCTGGCCTCCGTAGTGGTGGAAGCCGTCACCGCAGGCCGGGCAGCTGGTCACGAGGACTGGATTCGCGGCCAGATCGCGCGCCAGCTGGCTGGCGACGGGCAGGCCGTCATCGACCGGTTCCTCACCGGAACAGTGAAGCACGCCCAGCGGCGTTCCAAGGAAATGCAGGACACTGCCGACTACCTGTCAGCCGAACTGGGCGTCCCAGCCGAAATGACCACCGCCTCGGCAGCAGCACATGCCCGGCTGGCAGCAACGACCGCGGAGCCCACACCGGCCTTGCGCTAACGCCTTCGTCTCGGACCTGGGGGCACGCGGCCACTGAAGGCCGCGCGCCCCCTTGCTGTGCCTCCGTTAAACCGACAGAGTCTGCTCAGCTACGGACGATAAGTACACCTGCCGCCTGTGAGGCGTCGGCACGACTTTACACGTCGGTGCGGTCGCCTAGTTGAGCTACACCGCAACCTGACACCGGCAGTCACGTGACGGAATTATCCGGCCCTTAGATAAAGGCGGGGAGAACCCGAAAAGGGCGTGTTTGCCCGCGCCGATCGACGGCATCCTGACAGCGCACCTGGAGGCGTAGCCTAACAGTTCGGCCGTGGCGGAAGCCGCACTGCTCTGGAATAAGGGGGTGGCAGGCGGTTCTTGGGGAGTTAGTTTCCCTTGCAGCCGCAGGATCTCCGCACCTGCAATTCGGCTGGAAAGATGAGGTGCTCGGATTCTCGGTTGCGTTGTGCTCCTATGAGGGCGCTAACGGCAGCTTCTGCCATGGCTTCGGCGGGTTGTACCACTGTGGTGAGCGGCGGCCAGCTGTACTCTGCCTCCGCTGAACCGTCGAATGAGGCGATGGCGATGTCATCCGGGATGGAAACGCCGGCTTCATGGAGTGCCCGGAGGATACCGACGGCCTGCAGGTCCGAACTGGCGAAGATGGCAGTTGGTTTATCCGCTGAGGCTAGGAGGCGGCGTCCGGCTATGTATCCTCCCTCACGTGTGAACGGGCTTCGAACGATAGGTCCTTCGGGCAGGCCTGCCTCGGTCAGGGCCTGCAGCCAGCCCTGTTCGCGTCCGTCAAGGAAGCCCCCCGTGTTGGTACCCATAGCAAGTGCGATTCTTGTGTGTCCATGACTGATCAGGTGTTCGACGACGCTCCTGGCGCTGCCTGTGAGGTCCACACCAACGCTGTTGAAGCCGGGCGCGTCGGCGCTGTGATTAAGAAGTACTGCAGGGATGTCCGCTGATTCGAGCTCTGCGAGGTCTGGTTCCATTAGGACGCTGGATAGGAGCACTCCATCGACCTGACGGGCTGCGAGGTTGCGGATGTTCCTACGTTCTTTGGCGAGATTGCCATCTGAATTGGTGAGCAGCAGTGCATAACCAAGTTCGGCGGCGGCGTCTTCCACAGCGTGCGCGAGCAGTGAGAAAAAGGGGTTACCGTTATCGGGGATCACGAGTCCAATGGTTTCCGTAGATCCCAGCTTCAGCGCTCTTGCCGCGGCATTGGGCCGGTAGCCCAGGACGCGGATTGCGTTTTGGACCTTGGCTTCGGTGGCCGGGGCGACGTTCTTGGGCCCGCCGTTCACCACGTAGCTGACGACGGCGGTGCTGACGCCGGCGTACCTGGCCACGTCCTTGCGGGTCACGGGACCGCCGCGCGGGGCCTGCACTGCGGGGGAAGTCATGTTCATCATGCTAGCTACTGGTACCCGGCGCATCGCCGAAGTCACGGATGGGAAGCCTCGCGCCATTCTGCTGCGCCGACTGGTGGGCCACGATTCCCGGGAGGGTGAAGCGGGCCGCAACCCACGCATTCACCGGCGGCAGTGAGCCCTCGTTGACGGCCGTGACAAAGTCATCCACCAGGAAATGGTGGCTGCCTTCGTGCCCGTTGGGGGCTCCCAGGAACTCCTTCGGCAGCCGTTCTGCGTCGTGGACCGGGGACAGTCCCGATACGAAGGCGTCGCGGAGTTCCGGCGCCACATTGGCCAGGAAGGGATCGTCCAGTGGAATGCTGGGCCGGGTTTCCATCTGCTCCGAAATGTCGTGGACATTTTGTTTGTCCTGCCAGACCGTGACTTTGGCGAGCTGCTCAAAGCTTGCCTCGGTGCCGAAGAACCGGAACCGGGATTCGCGGATGTGGGAGGGGTAGCCGACGCGGCGCATTTCGTTGGTGCGCATGGCGCCGCCGTCGTTTAGTTCGAAGAGCGCCGTGGCGTTGGAGAAGTCGTTGCCGAACATGCTGACGTCTTTGTTGAAGACGCCGTCGTTACGGCCGTCCCGCATTCCCACGCAGCTGACACTGACGGCATACGCCGGGATGGCGCCTAGGACTCCGCCGATGGAGTGGGTCGGGTAGAGCATAGGCGGGTAGCTGGCGGTTTCCTTCCACCGTTCGCCACCGCTGTACTGGTAGGCGTCGTAGAAGCCCAGATCCATGTCGTGGACGTAGTCGCCCTCGGCGTAAAAGATGCGTCCAAACTTGCCGGCCGCGTGCTGCTCTCGGGCGTAGACCGTGGCCGGGTTGTAGTAGCTGGTCTCCCCCATCATGTACACCAGCCCGGTGTCCTGCACCGCGTCGATGATGCGGGCTATTTCTTCTTCGCTCACTGCCATGGGAACGGCCGAGTACACGTGCTTGCCGGCGTGGAGGGCCTGCTCCACAAGCGGGCCGTGCGTCCAGCGCTGCGTGAAGATGGCGACGGCGTCGACTTCGGAAGCCAGCAGGTCATCGAAGGCCGGCTTTACCCCTGCCAGGCCGTAGCGTTCCACCGCTTCGGCAGCCCGCTCGGGGCGTTCATCCACCACGTATACATCGTTGACTCCGGGGTGGAGATTGAACAAGTGCGCGAACTGGGTGCCGAACTGCCCTGCGCCCACTACGCCTATCGAAAACGTCATTGTTTGCCCGCCCCTCCTACTCCTGAGTCATGCACACATACACACGACATCGTCTCCGTAGTGTCCCATCCCTGATCTACTCGAGTCAACATTGAGTACAGCTGCAGTGGTGGAAATGCGAAAAGAAAGAGAACTAACTTGCCCTGCTATATCTACTCGTATAGATTTGCTCCCAGTTGTTAGCCCCGTCACAGTCAGGAAAGGGTCGAAGATGACCACCCTTGCCAAACACTCGAGATCGGCAACGCCGGCTTCCCCATCCTCCAAGCCGCGCGGCGGCTTCCGTCAGTCCGGGGATCTTAGGATCGCCCTGTTTTTTATCGCACCGGCACTGATCGGGTTCGTCTTCTTCTACCTGGTCCCCACCGTGCGCGGCATCTACCTCAGCTTCACCGAGTACAACATCCTCGGCGATCCGGAATGGGTCGGTATGGAGAACTATCAGGCGATTGCAAAGGATCCCCTGTTTTGGAACTCACTCGCCGTCACCGGCCAGTACGTGTTCCTGAACATCGTCCTCCAGACGGCCCTGGCCCTGGGACTGGCGCTGCTGATGCACCAGGTGGCTAAATCCACGATCATCCGCGGCGCACTGCTCCTGCCGTACCTGATGTCCAACGTGATCGCGGCACTGCTGTGGTTCTGGATGCTGGACTACCAGATCGGCGTCGTGAACCAGTTCATCGACTGGGCGGGATTGCCACGCGTGGCGTTCTTCGGCAGCGAGGAATGGGCCATCCCCACCCAGGCACTCATTAACACCTGGCGGCACATGGGCTACACCGCCCTGCTGATATTCGCCGGCCTGCAGGCGATCCCGGGCCATGTGTACGAGGTGGCAAAGCTGGACGGTGCTTCCGCCTGGCAAACGTTCCGCAAAATCACCACCCCGCTGCTGCGCCCGGTGCTGGTCCTGGTGCTGGTGGTGACGGTCATCGGTTCCTTCCAGGTCTTCGACACCGTTGCCGTGACCACTGGAGGCGGCCCGGTCAACGCCACGCGCGTCATCCAGTACTACATCTACCAGCGGGCCTTCACGGAGTCGGACTTCGGTTACGGATCCGCTATCGCCGTCATTCTCTTTCTCATCCTCGCCCTCGTGGCCTTCATCCAGATGAAGTTCCTCAAGGGCAACGAGTCGGACCTGGACTAAGGAGTCCTCCCATGACCACCACCACAAACCGCGCCCGGCTGGCCAAACCGGCCGCCTGCCGTCGTCCGTTCAACGCCCGCCGTGCCGGCGCTTGGGCACTCCTGGTCCTGGCCATCGCCGTCTCTGTGCTCCCCTTCCTCTGGGTGCTGCGCACTGCCTTCTCCACTAACAACGCGCTGGCATCCAACGCCACCAGCCTGCTGCCGGCCGACTTCACCTTCGGCGCCTTCCTGCGGGTCTTCGGGCTCCAGACCCCGGCCGAGGCAGTGGCCGAGGGAGGATCGGGCGCAGCCATCGACTTCTGGCTCTACCTGCGCAACTCCATCATCTTTTCCTCCATCACCACCGCCGGGGCCGTGTTCTTCAGCGCCATGGCCGCCTACGCCTTCGCCCGACTCCGGTGGAAAGGCCGCAACGCAGTCTTCAGCCTGTTCCTGGGCACCATGCTGGTCCCGCCGATCTTCACCGCGCTGCCCAACTTCCTGCTCATCAAGAACCTGGACCTGCTGAACACCATGCTCGGAATGGTCCTGCCCTACGTCTTCATGACCCCGTTCGCCATCTTCTTCCTGCGCCAGTTCTTCCTGAACATGTCCCGCGAGGTGGAGGAAGCAGCAATGCTCGACGGCGCCAAGCACCTTCGTATCTTCTTCCAGATCGTGCTGCCCAACGCCGCCGCCCCCATCGCCACACTCGCGCTCCTCACCTTCATCGGCCAGTGGAACGAATACTTCTGGCCCCTGCTGGTCGGATCCCAGGACGACGTCCGCGTCCTCCAGGTAGGGCTCGGCGTCTTCAAGTCCCAGTCTCCGCAGGGTGCCCCGGACTGGTCCGGCCTCATGGCCGCGACCCTCATCTCGGCCCTGCCCGTCCTGGTCCTGTTCGCCGCCTTCGGCAAGAAGATCGTCAACTCCATCGGCTTCTCCGGCATCAAGTAACAGCCGTCATCATCTGACTTCCCGCTTCACACCCATACACCCTCTCCAATTCCCAATCGGAAAGTAGAACCATGAAGAAATCCCTCGGCGCCGTCGCCGTCGCCGCAGCTGTGGCCCTCTCCCTCTCTGCCTGCAACGGATCCTCCTCGGAAGAATCCGCCAAGGGCGAAATCAGCTACTGGCTCTGGGACGCCAATCAGCTGCCCGCCTACCAGCAGTGCGCCGACGACTTCACCAAGGCCAACCCGGACGTCACCGTGAAGATCACCCAGCGCGGCTGGGACGATTACTGGTCCACCCTCACCAACGGCTTCGTGGGCGGCACAGCACCGGACGTCTTCACCAACCACCTGGGCCGCTACGGCGAACTCGCCGAAAACAACCAACTGCTCCCCATCGACGACGCCGTCGAGCAGAACAACATCGACCTCTCCGCCTACAACGAGGGCCTCGCGGACCTGTGGGTGGGCCAGGACGGCAAGCGGTACGGCCTGCCCAAGGACTGGGACACCATCGGCCTGTTCTACAACAAGGCCATGCTCGCCGCCGCGGGCATCTCCGAGGACCAGATGAAGGACCTCACCTGGAACCCCGAAGACGGCGGCACCTACGAAAAGGTCATCGCCCACCTCACGGTGGACAACAGCGGAAAGCGCGGCGACGAGCCCGGGTTCGACAAGAACAACGTGGACGTGTACGGCCTCGGCCTGAACGGCGGCGGCGACTCCTCCGGCCAGACCGAGTGGAGCTACCTCACCAACACCACCGGCTGGTCCCACACGGACAAAAACCCGTGGGGCACCCACTACAACTACGACGACCCCAAGTTCCAGGCATCCATGGACTGGTTCGCCGGCCTCGCTGACAAGGGCTACATGCCCAAGCTGGAGACCACCGTCGGCGCAGCCATGGCAGACACCTTCGCCGCCGGCAAGTCCGCCATCAACGCCCACGGTTCATGGATGATCGGCCAGTACACCGGCTACCAGGGCATCGAAGTGGGCATCGCCCCCACCCCCGTCGGCCCGCAGGGTGAGCGCGCCTCCATGTTCAACGGCCTGGCCGACTCCATCTGGGCCGGAACCGAGAAGAAGGACGCCGCCACCAAGTGGGTCGCCTACCTTGCATCCGCTGACTGCCAAGACGTGGTTGCCTCCAAGGCCGTGGTCTTCCCGGCGCTGAAGGCCTCCTCCGACAAGGCCGCCGAAGCGTTCGCGGCCAAGGGTGTTGACGTGACCGCCTTCACCGAGCACGTCAAGAACAAGACCACGTTCCTGTACCCCATCACGGACAACACGGCCAAGGTCAAGGGCATCATGGAACCGGCCATGGACGCCGTGGTTTCAGGCAAGGCCCCGGCCAGCTCCCTGACCGCCGCCAACGAGCAGGTCAACGCCCTCTTCAAGTAACCCCATAAACGTGGCTGCGTATGTGGTCGCAGCCACTTGCGCTGGATGCCGCCGCTCCTCCTCGCGGCGGCGGCATCCAGCCCCCTTTCCACCGACTCGCCCAACGACTTTTCCCCACTGGGGGCAGCCTAAGACGCACCCCGTGAATACCGAAAGAGACTTATGGACCCCCTCCACCTCCGTTCCGCCGGGACCAGCCTGGTCATCAGCTTCGACAGCGGGGAGGCCGAGGTCATCCACTGGGGCGCGGACCTTGGCAGCACACTGCCGGACCTCGCCATCCTGGGTGAACCGGTCCCCCACTCGGCCATCGACGCGCGTGTTCCCGCCGGCCTGCTGCCCCAGGCCTCCTCGAGCTGGCGTGGACGTCCGGGCATGCGCGGGCACCGCATAGCCGACGGCGTCTCCGGACTCGACTTCTCCCCGCGCTTGCGCACCGTGGATGCGCGCCTTGAAAACACCACCGCCGTTATCACCCAGGCCGACCACGACACGGGCATCAGCGTCGCATCCACCCTGAAGTTGCACGACGGCGGGCTGCTGGAGCTGCGGCACACCGTCACCAATACCGGCACCACGCCCTACCAGCTCGACGAACTGGCCACCATCCTCCCGGTGGCGCCCGACGCAGTCGAACTCCTTGACCTGACCGGCCGCTGGTGCCGGGAAAACTACCCGCAGCGCCGCGTCATCCAGCAGGGCACCTGGGTACGCACGGGTCGGCACGGACGCACCGGCCACGACTCCTCTCTCCTGCTTGCCGCAGGAACCCCCGGCTTCGGGAACCGCCACGGCAAGGTCTGGGCCACGCACCTAGCCTGGAGCGGCAACCACGAACAGTTCACAGACACCATCGGTGACGGCCGCACCATGATCGGTGGGTCAGAACTCTTGGGCCCGGCCGAGGTCATCCTCGAACCGCAGGGCAGCTACACCACCCCTGCCCTGTTCGCCGCCTACTCCAACTGCGGTCTGGACGGCATCAGTGAAGCCTTCTACAACTGGTTCCGCTCCCGCCCCCACCACGTCCTCCCAGCCGTCGGTGGCGGGAAGCGCCGGCCGGTGGTCCTGAACACCTGGGAAGCGGTCTACTTCGACCACAACCTGGACACGCTGATCGAGCTCGCGGACTCTGCCGCGGAGCTCGGTGTTGAACGCTTCGTGCTCGACGACGGCTGGTTCCGCGGCCGCCGTGACGACCACGCCGGCCTCGGCGACTGGTACGTCGACGAGACCCTCTGGCCCGAAGGGCTCACCCCACTCATCGACGCCGTAACGTCCCGCGGCATGGAATTCGGGCTGTGGGTGGAACCGGAAATGGTCAACCTCAACTCCGACGTCGCCCGTGCACACCCCGACTGGATCGTGGGCCCGGCGGCACTGTCGCACAAGGACGGCGGGCGCCTGCCGCTCGAGTGGCGGAACCAGCACGTCATCGACCTGGTCAACCCCGAAGCGTGGCAGTACATCTACGACCGCATCGATGCCCTCCTGACCGAAAACAACATCAGCTACCTCAAATGGGACCAGAACCGGGACCTGCTTGAGCACGGCCACGGCGGCCGCTCCTCGGTGCACGAACAGACCCTGGCCGCCTACCGCCTGTTCGACGAGCTCAAGAAGGCCCACCCCGGCGTCGAAATTGAAAGCTGCTCCTCGGGCGGGGCACGGGTGGACCTGGGAATCCTGGAAAGGACAGACCGGATCTGGGCCTCGGACTGCAACGACGCGCTGGAGCGGCAGAGCATCCAGCGCTGGACCGGGCTCGTGGTTCCCCCGGAACTGGTGGGCGGGCACATCGGCCCCACCACCTCGCACACCACCGCCCGCACCCATGACCTCTCCTTTCGCGCCATCACTGCGCTGTTCGGGCACTTCGGCATGGAATGGGACGTCCGGCAGGTCACCGGGGCAGAGCGTGAGGAACTGAAGCGGTTCATTGCACTGTTTAAGGAACACCGGGACCTCATCCACAGCGGACGGATGGTCCGCGCTGACGTAGCAGACGAGTCGCTGATGCTGCACGGCACAGTGGCTGCCTCCTCACCTACGCCGGGTACGACTGCGGCACTGTTCGCCCTGGTCAGCACGCGCACCGCGTTCGCCGAGCAGCCCGGCAAGGTAGCTATTCCCGGTCTCGACCAGGACCGCGAATACCGGGTGGAAGCCATTTTCCCGTCACCTGCAGACGCCGATTACCGCCACACCTTCACGCAGGTCCAGCCGCCGGCCTGGCTGTCGGACGGAGCGGTAGCCAACGGCCGGTTTCTGGCCGAAGTGGGCCTGCCGATGCCCATCCTCAACCCCGAACACGCCCTGCTGCTGAAGTTCACAGCACTTTAGTCCCTGCAAGTCCAAAGCTGCCCCGGAGTCCATTGCCATCAGGCAACGGCTGCGGGGCAGCTTGGCTCCACACAAGGAAAGTCCATGCAAATTCTGGTGACAGGGGGAACCGGGTATATCGGTTCCCACACTGTTTTGTCCCTGCAGGAAGCCGGCCACGACGTTGTTGTCATCGACAACCTCATCAACTCAAGCGAGGAGTCGCTCCGGCGGGTGGCTGAGCTCACCGGCAAGACCGCGGCGTTCCATAACGTGGACCTGGTGGACGAAGCTGCGGTGGAGCAGGTTTTCGCCGATACGGCGATCGATGCCGTCATCCACTTCGCCGGACTGAAGGCCGTCGGCGAATCCGTGCAGGAGCCCCTAAAGTACTACTACAACAACCTGGTCGGCACCCTGAACCTGATCCGCGTCATGGACCGGCACGGCGTCCGCTCCTTCGTCTTCAGTTCGTCCGCCACCGTGTACGGCGAACACAACCCCATCCCCTACGTCGAAAAGATGGAGATCGGAGCCAACAACCCCTACGGCCGCACCAAAGAACAGATCGAGGACATCCTCTCCGACCTCGGCGCATCCGACCCCCGCTGGCATATAGCCCTGCTGCGCTACTTCAACCCCGTGGGCGCCCACCCCTCCGGCCGGATCGGTGAGGACCCGCAGGGCATCCCCAACAACCTTGTCCCCTTCATCGCCCAAGTGGCCGTCGGCCGGCGCGAAAAGCTGATGGTGTTCGGCGGCAACTACGACACCCCGGACGGCACCTGCCTCCGCGACTACATCCACGTCGTCGACCTCGCACAGGGCCACGTGGCCGCCCTCAACCACGTGGCTGACCGCGAGGGCGTCTACCGCTGGAACCTCGGCTCCGGCAAGGGCTCCTCGGTGCTGGAGGTTCTGCGCTCCTTCGAAAAGGCCGTCGGCAGGCCCATCCCGTATGAGATCACCGGCCGCCGCGCCGGCGACCTGCCCGCCTTCTGGGCAGACGCGACGTCGGCCCTGGCCGACCTCAGCTGGTCTACCACCAAGACGGTGGACCAGATGTGCGAGGACCACTGGCGGTGGCAGAAAAACAACCCCCAGGGCTACGACGCCCAACAAGGCCACATCGGCCTGCGCTGACTTCGGTTCAGCCTCTACTTACGCTAGGCTCTCGCGCTGCAAGGCACTCGCCCCGCTGGGGCGATCCAGCCACCAACTTGTGAACCACATTAATGCGCGACGCGGTTCTCCTTGTCGCCGCTGCCACCCCTCACTGGTCTGTTGAAGTACACCCCAACCTGACGTCAGGCTGGGGTGTAGGAGGCGTCCGCGTAGGGTCTGATTCTCCTATTTCTGACAGGCCGACATCAGCCTCTAGACCCAAACCTGACAGGCCCTCGCTGGTTCTTGTTGCTCCACTGAGAGTGGATCTTTTGTCAACTTAGATTGGTTGACAAGAAGTTTCCGACCAAGTTGGGTGCGAGCGGATGAGTGCAGCTGCGTCACTTCGGGCAGCCTTTACGGCCTTGCTCGTCCAACCTAAATATGCAGCGGCGTCGGCCAGCTTGGTGAACTGCTGGGCCGCTGCCACTTCATTGGCGCGCTGCTGACGTCCCGGGTCTGAACTGGGGTCCTCGAAGAACTTCGCATCCTTCAGCAAACCCTTGACCGTCTCGAAGCTGCAGTCGAACGCTTGGGCAATTTCTTTTCTCGTGAACCCATCCTTTTGGAGGGTCAACGCGTGGTTTGCCCGATCGAGGCGCTCGTTCCTGCTTGTGTCATTCGCGTTTGCGGCCGTCAGGCCTGCACGCTGAAGAGTGGAACGTACCTTGGTTTCGGAGCATTTCAGTCTTGCGGCTATTCCCGACTTACTTAGTCCTTTGCGTGCCAATTGGCGTATGGATTCGTCAAGCGCCTCGCGGGCTTCTGCCTTCGCCGCCCGTTCCTGGCGCTTAGCCTCACGGGCTAACTCGCGTGCGGCATCCCGAACCCTCCGCTCTTCCTCCTTCCGCGCAATGTCCAGGTCGATGAGCCGAAGACGTAAAGCGACGGGAATCTGGTTTCCTCCGCGCTTAGACCAAACTAGATGTGGCGCAGAGGACCTCTTCGACCGGATAAGCCGCGCATCTTCATCGGATAGGTTTTGGGACGTTTGCATGACACGCTCGCGGGCTTCATCAGTCAAAAGGGCCAATAAAGTGTCGCACTCGGCATGTACGCCCGAGTCGACTTGAAACGCCTCTCGTTCGGGCCACCATGGCAGGAATACGGCCGCCAGCTTTACGCCATCTTCAGGGCGGACGCGCGCCTCGCCCGAGGCATACACTGCCCGCCCTCGCCTGTTATGCCCAGCGACGAACTCATGCATTTCGTCCGCAAAATCCGACCCTAGATATCCAATGCGCTGGCCTTTCACATGAAATGCGACCGCCCAACGGTCATGAGGGTTGCCCGGCTCCGGAACCAACTCGACGTCGAGACTCTGCCCCTGTGCAAACTCAACGAGTGCCGGCTGATGATAAATGGCACCGCGAACATAGTGGTAGTCGAAGTTAAAATTTTCAACTCGCAGCCAGTATTTCTCCTTTGGCCGTGAATACTCGCCCGGGGGAGGTGTGTAAACGCTGCTTGTCATCCTGGCCTTTCATCTATTGTGAGCAAAACGAGAATACTTCCTTGAACAGCAAATTCTATTAGTGGCCGGCACCCCTCTTTGCCGTTTCGCACCAGCCCGTGGACTGGCCTCGTGAAGCTTTGCGTCTCCACCTGAACCGTGGTGCTGCAGGGGCAGGACTTCGGGTGTGCCAGGTGAGGTTCCCGTGCTCCTGGGGGCTCCAGCACCCTCCTCAAGAGGCCGTATTAAGCCCGACTCGGCTGTCAGTGCGGCATTCCCGCGCCCGATACACAGATGCTGAACTGCGCAGATACTGTCTGCACAGCTCGTCGACGTGGCTATTCTTTTGTCCGAGGTCCAAGGCGTTATCGATGGCTTCGCGCAGGCTTCGTATTAGGTATAGGAAGCAACGGCTATCACCGCCGGGGTCTCATGCCGATGCCGGCCCAGTGCTGCTCCTCATGCTAGCGGGAGGGTGCAGTACCGAGACTACGCTTGTCGCGTGAAGATTATCCCTGTCACGGACCCGAGCGAAATTGCGCACAGCCAGAGGATCATGGGCTACTTTCAACGCACAGAGGAGGTAGCCACAGCACTGGGTCCACTCATATCCCCGCAATCTGGGTCAGGTTTGGCACAAGACGATGCGCGCTGCCCCCACCACGACGTTGCGGGCTATGCCTTCAACCAACTGACGGTGGCTACTTCTTGTATTGAAGCGATGAGGCGAATGATGGTGCAGGAATCTGATCAGTCCATCATGCTGACAGCTAGCGCTTTTGGTGCCTATGCCCTCGCTCGCAACTCAATGGACGCTGCGGCCACGGCACTATGGCTCTTAGAACCAGTGAATGGCACTTTGCGCATCAAGCGAAGGATCCTACTTGGGCTCGATGAGGAGGAAAAGAAGGGGGCGATGTTTCAAAGCATCGGGAAGCCCTGGGTGGAAGTGAAGCGCCGCCGGCGCCAGCGCTTGAAGGAGGTTGCGGGCGAGGCTCAACTCGGGGTGTGGAACCCATTTGCAGATAGCCTCCCTACTATGACCAAGACCCTTCGAATGTTGGAGCATCGACACGAGAACGTTGTGATGCCGTGGCTCGCCGCTTGGCAGCTGGCAAGCGGTCACGCTCACGGCAAAATGTGGGCGCATCTGGCGTCCAATGAGATCGAGGAAATTCCGGGCACGCAGACGTCTACCGGCGCGCAATACGTGATGACGATCAACTTCGGCATGCTTGCGGTGGTGCTCTACGAAGCGGTGCAACTTCTGGAGGTAGCGGGTCTCAGGTACCTAAATCTCGCGAGAAGGCCCTAACGTTCTGTTAGCAGCGAGGGCGGCCGAATTGATACTGCATACCCGGAGCAACACGTCATCGACGAGTGTGACGCAGGAAGTTGAGCTCGTCGGCGTACTCCGGGAACTTCCCGATCTTTTCAATTCCATGACGCCGTAGCCCGATAACTCCACCGGCGTTGAACGGGCGCCCTGTCGTGAATTGTCCAGAGTTTTGTGGACGGTTCAGGACTGTCACACTGCCAGCACAGAATGCAGGTGGCGGCCATCGGAATGGGCCCTACTCCCCCTATGGTTCTTCTGAGCCTGGTTCGGCCCACTCCAGAGCGGCGACGAGATGCCCCTCGTCAGGGAGTGCTTGCTGTTCTGCTGGCGGCAGTTTGTCGTAGGTGTAGGCGGCCACGGCCATGGGGGATGTGGAGCGGCCAAGACTGTAGCGGACGCTACGGTCATTCTTGGTCCCGCAGATAAGGATCCCAACTGTTTCATTGTGGAAGTCCCGGCGCATAACATCATCGACCAGCGCGACGTAGAAGTTCAACTTGCCCGCGAATTCCGGCTGGAACTTGCCCGTCTTGAGCTCAACGACAACATACCTCAGCTGTTCTAGGTGGAAGAAAAGCAGATCAATGTAGAAGTCGTCGCCGTCGACCTCGAAGTGGACTTGGCGGCCGACGAAGGCGAAGCCTGGGCCCAGCTCCCGGAGAGTTTCCGTGATCCTGCTGGTGAGCGCGTCTTCCAGGTCCCTTTCGGCCACTTCGCCGGAGAGTCCGAGGAACTCGAAGTTGTAGGGGTCCTTGGCGATCTGTTGGGCGAGCTCGGAATCTTGTGCAACAAGCTGTTGCACAAAGTTTGAGGGCGCTGCCCCGGTACGCTCCAGGGTCTTGTTCATGATCATGTTCAGCAGGACGTTGCGGGACCAGCCGTATTCAACGGCTGAGGAGGCGTACCAGGCTCTGGCCTCCGGAGTGTCGAGTTTGTCCAACAGCACGGTGATGTGACCCCACGGCAATTGTCCAACAGGCTGTTGGACAATTGGCTCCGGCCAGGCCGCGGCGAATCCGCGCATGTAAAACAAGTTAGACCGGGAGAGTCCTTTCATCTCGGGGAACTCGGCCCGTAGATCATCGGCCAGTCGTCCGATGACTCCGCTCCCCCAGCCTTGATAGTCCTGGCGTTCCAGGATCGTCCTGCCGATGCTCCAGTAGAGCTCGATGAGTTGCGTGTTGACCGTTCGTATCGCCTGGGTGCGTGCCGCCCGAACCCGTTCTTTGAGCTGGCCCAAAAGCTCTGTGTAGCCGGAAGGGAGAGCGAGGTCGCGGGCATCAGTCATGAATTCGATCCTATCCATCATGCGATACCCGGTACGGGCACTCCCACTCCCCCTACAGCCGGAGTCTTAGCAACCGCGCCTAGAGATTCAGCGTTTACCGGCTCGAACGGTTTTGAAGGAGCTTTGTAGGCCATGGGTTCCACGCGATTTGCGGGCCTCTGTCACCTGCCCAGGGCTGCGCTGGTGACGTGCGCTGGTCCTGGTCGGCATTGAGTCGTGCCTGTACAGCTTCACGGTGGCCATGCCTTCGTGGCTGGCGGCCAGAGCCTTGCCGTCGTTCTTCGTGGAAGACTCCACGTCAAGTGGAAGACTGATCAAGTCGGATTCTGAATTCTTACTGGAGGGGCGATGGCTGCCGAGTGGGCCATTGGGATTGCATCCAAAGCTGCAGGCCCTATTCTTGGAAAGCTAACCATTACCGCCTGGCAGCGTGTCTCTCTGTCATGGATTGTGGCTTGGCGTGCACGCGGCCAAGTCAAGGCACTTCATCTTCCTGTGCCCGAGTACTGGAGTTTTCGCCGTTACCTTAGCGGTCCAGAACCACTCGCCGCACTGAAGAGTGGTGATCCTGAGCGAGTCGAGAGGCTCGCTGAGGACCTTCGGAGACAACCATTTGGCGCCTCCTGGGCGCTCACCGCAGACGAATCGTCCCAAGTCGTTTCTGCCCTGCTTTCCGCCTACACGCAGGGGCTTACCGTCAACGAAGCCATTGAAGTTCAATCATCGGCTACACGGGCGGAAATAAGGTCTGCGCTTATCCCTCCAGCCTCCGTCTTTGACTCAGACCTGCAGTTTATGGCTCCCCTGCGCGCTAAGCATGCCAAGATCCTGGCCGCAGATTGGCCGGCTGTTCAACGGTTCGTTCATGAATTTGTTGCTGCAGAGGATCCTGCCACTGCCTTACGGGACTGGGCCCAAAACCGACCGAGCTGGCTAGGGCAACCAAATTCACAAGCCCTACTCTGGATGGCTGACCTCGCATCCGATTTTGGCTTGAATACCGAAGCCATAGAACTCATCGATCAAGGCCTAAAGCAAGGGGCAACACCCGCTGCCTACTGGGAGGTCCGACGTGAGCTGCTCAGGGAAGCCCCGACTCCTGCTGCCCAACGGGAGCGAATGATGCATCAGGCAGGGCACCCTCTGGCTGATGCCATAATAGCCGCACTGGATAACGCCCCAGCCCGAGCCCTAGACATCCTGAAGACATGGGAGACGCCAGAAGCACCAGAACGCGCGCTCAAAACCTCGATGCAGTGCCAATTCCTCGCCGCCCAAGGTGATATCGATGGCGCAGTGCGACTAGCTCGTCTGGCGTTGGAAAACGACGAAATTACGGGGCCAGCCCAACTGGCCGCTGACTATCTCCTGCACCGAGGTACATCCCGGGAGTCAAGGCTGCACTTCTCTGATCTTGAGATCAGCCTCGAGTTGGCGTTGGACGTTCGTAACAGAATCCGAAGGTGGAGAGGGCCCTCCCATCGTGCCGTTGCCACTGCAATCCAAGCCGCCCAGGCTCTCGGCAACAGCAGAATGGCGTGGAAACTGACGCAAACGTCACCAAACGGGGAAGCGACCGTCCAGGAGGCCAGTAACAAAGATATCCGTCAGCGGGCACTCATTATCGCTGCAGAAATCAGGCCAGACAACGAGGTTGTTACCCTCCTAGAGAATGAGTCTGACCCGCTCTCAGGACTCGAAGCCAAGGCACTGATGGCCGAACACCGGGAGGACAAAAAGGCAGCCCTGGAACTTTGGCTGGAGGCGGCCAATCTAGCTACAACACCGTCCGAGCAATTTCGAATCGGACTGCACCTCGCCATGCACGGAACCATTTCCTCAAAGCTGCAAGCGTTGGCTAGTACTAATGAGGACCTCGTCAGCGACATCAAACTCATAGCCGAGGCTTTCAGCGGGGTCGCGGGACAATTTGAGGCGCTTAGGACACGAGCAAGACAACGGCGCCCCCTTGCCTTTGCCCTCTACAAGTACTTCGATTCACGCGCTGAGTTTGCACAAGCCGCGCAAGTCGCAGCAAACGCGGCGGAGCAATGGTCTGACGCCGAACTTTGGTTCACAGCAGCAAACGCATACCTACGCTCCGATGATAAAAAGGCCGCAGTGGAATGCGCCCGACACGCTCTTGCCACAGCCAACTCGCAGTGGGGAAAACAGGAGGATGTTTGGCGTCTGCTGATAGAGAACCTCTCCGCGGTTGGCCGCTGGGCAGAAGCTGCGGAGGCCGCAGCACAGCTGATGTCCCATGATCCGCATAATCCATCAGCAGTCTGGGCCCTCGTGGAATGCCAGATGCGTTTGGGCCAACTCGATGAAGCATGGAGAACTTATGCGGACTTCGGAGGCAAACCCTCGCCCCGCAACGAGCATGAAGCTATCGTCCGCATCGAATTGTGGCGACGCAATCAAAAGGCAGGCGATGCCTTATCCGACCTTCTTAAAGTCCTCGATGCATTCAGCGCGAGCAAACAGGTCCGTGTCATGGCAACCAAGGCACTGTTGGGAGCACCCGAAGACCTGCCTGAAGCAGTCTCCGAACAAATTCGGACCAGGTTCGCAGAACTGCTGCCCAGCCTCGAGGATGTCTTCGTTCCCCAGACCGTGGACCTCGATGACCCGCTGGCCACCTTGGACACGCTCGTGGCGCAAATACCCGACACTTCGGATCTGGACCGGCAAGTCGAGGAGGGCGAGCTTCCGTTCGGTTTGGCCGCTTCCGTGCACCACCGCAGCTATGTAGAGCTTCTTGCCTGCCGCACAGGAACAGCATTTTCCGGCAACGCGGCGGCATTCAACCAAGAGGTGTCAACTGCCATCTCGGCCCGCAACTTGGAAGTTGTCGTCGACGTCAGTGCTCTTGAGGCACTCGGCCACTTTGAGCAAGAACTGGGTGATCAGTTGCTTGGCTACATCCGGGATATTGTCGCGCCCTTGGAACAAATGCTCGACTCAATCCAGGCTCTGGACGCGTTAGCCCATCGTTCCACGATGTCAGTTGGCAGGACGAGCGCCGGCACAGCCCAAATACACACGATCCCCGAGCAGGAGGCCGATCAGCGCTTCAGCCGTGCGAAGCATGTACACACGCGCCTTCAAGGGATGAGGTGCCAGGGACGCTCAACTCGGACGAACATCCCAAGTGCCAAGGCCGAAGGAAAAGTGTTCGTATGGCTTACTGCTCTAGACCTCGCGATGGACGAACCGCGGAAGCCTCTGTGGTGCGACGATGCAAGTATTCGTCAACTGGCCGCTTCCTTAGGTATTGAGTCCTTTGGAACGTCTGCACTCATTGAAGCGATGAGACGTCAGCACGCCCTGACCGATGACTTGGCGACGACGCTGCAAGCGATTCTAATCAACCATCACCATGTCGGATCGGTCTTTCGCCGGGAGTGGTTAGAAGCCGCTGCTGTACTCGACGGGTGGCGAGCTGGCGGCTGTGCCAGCTATATCGCTTGGGCTCCCCTTGGAATCGCTCCGGAGGAGCCTGTCCGTTTTGTCCTGGAGGCGCTCACCCGATCGGCCAATGACCCCGGTTCGGTCCAAGGTTGGGTGGAGGCTACCTCTCGTTGGCTTATTCGTATTGGCGCCCACGACGCTTACTCAAACCTGGTGTTGTTTCTACAGAGGCTTCTGGAGCAGAGCTGGCTTACCGCGAATCAGCTGCCCTTCGTATTAGCGGGCGTTCGAGCGGCAGCGACCAAGGCGGATATCGCTGATCCCTTTGAAGAAGCTCTAGCCAGTCACTACCAGGGACTTACGGAAACGGCAGGGCCAGAATTGGCATCCCAGTATGTACGCGGCCTCGTCCAGCAGACAGAGGCCAACGACCGCTGGGTGACACACCGCATAATCCTTACCAGCAACTGATCGCAGCCTCATCGTCATAGAAAAGCAGGCGACCAGTCACCCTGCCCTCGACGACAAGATCCGGAACAGCTCAGCGCCCAGTAGAGCAAAGATCCCGCTCGGGCTGACGATTGCCGAACCGATGGTCTCCGCAACGGAAATGTTTCCGTTGTCCTTCCGGCTCTCTCACGTCGCTGTTTGAGATACTTCATCCATGTCTGAAGAACGCCATGGTGAAAAATGGAATATTGGAGACCGTATACGCTATCCGCATCCGAATCCAGATAGTCGTCGAACAGTCGAGGGAACGATTCTCGACAAAACCTGGGGCCGGGAGAGCGGAACCCCGATCTATCACTTCACCGTCAAAGCCGACGGTGAAACAGAAACTTGGGTAATTGGTCCCAACGTTATTCAACCTGCCACAGGAGCACCGACACCGGCGTCTGTTGAAACGGCCGCGGCCCCTGATGCCAACGCGCAGCCTAGCGATAACCTTTCTCATGGCTCCGAAACAGCTGCACCCGTGGAGTATCCCGAACCGTTCCCCGAAAAGACCGGTTTCGGTCCGCTCGACGCAGACAACCAACGCGAATGGCGGAAAGACAAGGCCCGGTGGGAGAAGGAAAACAGGCCATAAGGCCCGGCAAGCCTACTTCCGAGTGGGATTTCGTCCCGGTCACGAGCGGCAGACCTTAAGCCTTGGTTAGACGCATTGATCGCTAACAACTAGCCAATTGCAGCGCGAAGGGGAGAACGCCAAGCGCTTTCTCCCCTTCGCACTTGGGTGCATGAGCTAATGGAAACTAACGGCTTAATCCGCCTTTGCCTCGTTCAGCGCCCACCGCTGCCCCTGCACGAGTTTTTCTAGCCTTGGCCGCGCCCTTGCCCATGGTGACGGCGGCGCTGGGGTGGGCGCCTTCGCTGCGTGACGCGGTGAGCCGCCCTCGGATCTGGGCTTCGTTGGCGCCGCTGTCCTCCAAGGACTGAGCGAATTTTGCGTGGTGTTCGGCTGAGCCGTAGCCGGTAGCTGATGTGGCTTCCAGGGTAGGTGCCTGGTCTTTGAGTTGGCTGCTGTCGTTGCCTGTGACGCAGTTTTCGATCTCGCGGCCGATGTTTTCGAGGCGGGCGAAGAGTTCCTTCTCGGCCCGTTCATACCGTTGCTCCATTGATGCGAATTGAGAGTGTGTGAATCCGCCTTCGGCCAGGAGTTTGGCTTCGTGCATCGCCTTGGCTGCTTTCACGAACTGGGGATCGTTGAAGTGGGATTCGCCGGCACCGTTGATGGTCGCGGTGGTTTCTTTGCGCAGCTGCTCAATTTCGGGGCCGTTGATGCCGTCCTTGCCGATAAGGAACAACCGCTCTTTGATGTCGGCGTCTGCAGCCGCGGCAGCTTTGGGGGTTTTCGCGTTGTGGGCGCGTTGCAGGGCCTGTGCCAGTTCGGGGTTTGCAAGGTATTCCACGGGGACCTGGTGGCGCTCCATTTCAGGTGCCAGTTTCGCCGCCTGGGCTCGAAGTTCTTCTGCCTGTGCAGCGGCGATCAGCTGCATGGCTTTCTCGTGTCCTGCGGCGGTTTTCCGTGCTTCTTCCTGGCTTCGTGCCAGCTCGTCCAGCCGGGCCTTCTCGGTTGCGATGGTCGCGATGCCGGATTCGAGGTAGGCGGTGTCCGTGCCGACGTCGTGGGTGTCGATGCCGTACCGGGCTAGGACTTCTTCGCGGATTTTCGTGGAGGCTTCCAGGGCGGTGGGGTCGTGGTCTTTCCAGCCTTCAGCGACCGCGTGTGCCGTGGCGATGTCGGCCGGCTGTGCCTTGTCCCACCACTCGTCTTTTTGTACGGGTGCGAGGACGGCGAGGGCTGAGCTGCGTTCAGCACTAAGGCGCGTCTGGGCTTCGTGCGCTGCCTGGGAGTCCAGGTATTCCTGCTGTCGCTGGGCTTCCTGCCGGCGGCGGGCCAGCGTCTCTGCGATGCGTGCGGCGACCATGAGGGATTGCCGCATTCCGTTGTCGAGAAAGTCGTCGATGCCGTCTGATTCACTCATTGGTGTTCCCCTTGCACTAGTGGTGTGATTCTTATCGGTCGAGTCCCGGTCCGATGTTACGGCTGGGCTGATGGGTCTTGGCTGGTGTCGCCGGTGTAGGTGTCGTTGGGACCACCGACCCGGGACGGAGCGGGGCCATGCCGCGGCGGGCAATATCCACCGCCCTCGGCCGTACCGCAGCCTCTTTGGCCGGGTGCTGTTCAGCTCCTACGGTCACGGCCTTGGGCATCGTCGCAGTAAACGGGGCCAGCTGGTTCTCGACAACTGCCCGGATGCGCTGGGCTTCGCGGGCACGGCCGGACTGCGCGTGCATTTCATACACCGCGAATGCGGTGTTGATCAGCTGCACCATGAGTGCTGTTTGAGCGGCTGTCTTGTCCTTGCTGGACGCTGCCATGAACAACATGGCCGTCCCGGCAATGGAGGGAAGTGCTACCGGTCTGCTGTGCTGGCGGGGTGCGCGCAGCTGGGCTGTACGGGACAGTTCCGCTGCGGTGGCCGCCAATGGCCCGGGTGTCGATTCGAGCCGGTATGACCAGGCTGCGAAGGCACCGGAAACCTCACGCGCTGCCTTCGCCCAGGTTGCGTGATCGTCGCGGGGAATGGTGCGCAGCTGGTCGGCCAGTGCTGTGGCGTTGCGGGTGTATTCCACCCACGCATCCGCTGACGGCGTCCTGGTCTCGCGGCCGTTCGTGAAGGCCTTGCGTTTGTTGCGTGCGGCAGCGTTCCACTCGGCCGCTGCTTCTGTTGCCGCCTGTGGAGTGTCGGTCCATTCCTGCCGCAGTTGTCCAAGGCGTAGGTCGGTGGCGAGGGTGCCACCGCCGAACCAGATGGGCCGCTCCCCCGGCTTCGGTTGTTCGGCTACGGAGTAGCCGACGATGACGTCGGTGGTGTTCTTCGCGTACCGTGGCCGGACCAGCAGACCAGTGTCCCTGGCGCGGCGGACGAACTCCGCTTCACTACCGGAGGCGGAAGCGCTGGCACGCACTTTGCGGGCGAGGGAGGCCCGGTGCATCTCGCGCTGGTCGCGTGCCGCTGTGGCCTTTTCGGCTCGTTCGTAACCGCGGGTGGCGTGCACGCTGGAGAGCTCTTCCAGCCCGTACTTTGCCTCCAGAGCCCGGCAAGTTTTCTGGGCCTTGGCGTAGTCACCGTGGGTGGAGGCTTTGGTGCCGTCTTCGCGGACCAGGGACACGGCGATGTGGATGTGGTGGTTGCCGTTCTCACTGGTTCCGTGGTTGATCGCGACCCATCGGCACTGTGCTTTGCCGCTGGCTTCGGTGAAGCCCATCGCGTCGACGAAGTCGTTGGCGATATCGCCCCACTGCTGGTCCGTCAGGGCGCCTTCCTCGGCGTGCAGACTTAGGGAGCAGTGCCAGACGCTGGCATCTTTGTAGCCGGCGAAAACCCGCTGCTTCTGCACCGGATCCCAGACCATGTCCTTGACCCGGACCTCGACGCCGAACGCCTTGCGCGGCTGGTCCAGGTGCTTCGCAATCGCCGCCGCGTCGTCCTTGTCCAGGACACCGTCGTCGTACCAGGCCATGATGGCCGCATCCCCGGCGACCAGGTGCGGGTCGGTGTGCGCGTTCTTCGTCTTATCCGCATCCGTCGACACCAGGTACACCATCAGGCCGCCCATCCGAGAGCCGCGGGTGATGTTCGGAATCATCCCTACATCAACCCCTCAATGGTGCGGTCGATCCGCATCGCAACCTCACGCACATAAGCCAAAGCAGCCTTGGCGTCCTGGGGGAACTCGTCGCCGGCGTTGGCATGCCGGGCGATCTGGTTCACGTTGTTCGACACCCGAGCCAGCAGCGTGTGGATCGCCATCAGTTCAGCCATCGCAGCGCGCCGCTCCGTCGGGGTCTCCGACGACTCCGACAACGCAGCGGTCAGCAGCAGGTTCGGGACCGTGACTTTCTGCCGGGCAGCCTTCCCGATCAGCGCGGCTTCTTCCTCCGCCGTAACCCACACATCGCGGCGCTTCTTCGTCCCCGCAGGCGAATTCGCCCGCCGCCGCCGGGAAAGCCGGGAATGCGCCACATCCTCGGTAGACACGCACTCCCCCAATCCCTCGGTTACCGCAGTCAAAAGCCCAGCACAGCGACCCCGAAACCGGGGACCCACAAGCCAGTGTGCCAAACGCCGACGCAGGAGTCGTGCAGGACACGCCCGATTACACCCGTGTAAACGTATAGCTTGCTCCGCCAGGTCGCTCAAGCCCTATTCACACCCCAGGTGCTGACCAGGTCGCCAATTGGAGCTCCGCTGCGCGTCGCTCCAACACAACCGGCATCCGCTGTGGTTACGGTGGGGGCATGCCTACCATCAATATTGAACAGACCCGCAACCAGGCCCGCGCCCTGCTGGATTCGCGCATCGAGTCCGTCACGAGCCTGGTCAAGACCAGGCAGCGCATCACCGACCTGCGCGAGCAGCTCGCCGAAGCCGAGCGTGAAGACAAGCGCGCCTACGTGCGCGCCACCAAAGACGGGTGGAGCCCCGATGAACTGAAGAAGCTCGGGCTCGAATCCGGCGCCGCAGCGCGGCGCCGGAAACCGGCCACCACCCGCACCACAGACGACAGCACGCCGTCCTCAGCCAGCGGGGACACCGGGGCTGAGTAAACCTGCCCCTCGTCCACATGGGCACGGCAAAAGCTGAAACCTACGGGCTTTTCCCGTGCCCACGTGGACGACGGGACCCACCCGACCGGCTGAACACAAATGCCAGGACACCATCCAAGGGCACGTCACCATCCGCTACCGGCGCATGTGCACAGCCTCCGAAGTCACAACGCACCAGCGGCCCCCTTTCCCATGGTCCAAGCCCGATGCTTCCGACGCGCCCAGAGGGGCGGCTGGGTTTCTTCAGCAGGGACGACAGGGGACGAGACGATCAGGCATCTCCGGATACATATGAAACCACTCGAGGGGGCCGGCTTCTAAGGCACAAGGGGGCTTTCCGGGCCGGTACAGAGCGGTACGAATCACCACAATCGTGCGCAGGCCCGCGTGATCCCAGCAAAGGGACCAGCCGCACCCAGAGGATTTCGCAAGAAGCGGTGTCCGGCTAGAAACTGAAGAAGGCCGGCACCTGTCATAGGTGCCGACCTTCGCAGTCTCAAACGCTCGCGGGTTAATCGTCCTCGGGGGCCTCGCCCTCGGCGACCTGGCCCGAAGCAATGCGTTCCGCTGTCTTTTCGTAAGCGGCCTCAATGTACGCGGCCAGATCGTCTTCGCGGACCCTCCAGACACCCCTCCCGCCGAACTGCGCCGCCCTCAGCTCACCACTGCGAACCAGCGCGTAGACCAGCGGTTTGCCGAGGTTCAGGACTTCCTCGACCTGCTCCAGCGTCAGCATCTTGGGAAACGGGCCGGCCACCGGCGCGCTGTTCCTGCTTACTTCTTCGGTCCGCTTAGCCACGGTTATGTTTCCTCGTTTCGGTGCTGCATTTCATCCAACGTTCTCTGTCCCCGGCGTAGTTCGCCGGCCTGCACCGGAGGCCATGGCTTACCGCCGTTGTACTTGCGTTGCAGGCGCTTCACCTCACGCATCGTTGCCCTGACGATAAGGTCGGAAACGCTCGCGTCGCCCTCCTGCAGCCCGGCGGCCTTGAACGCGGCCCGGACCTGTCCCGCCTGGTCCTCGGTGTAGTACGGCGTGAACGCCGGAAACCGCTTCGGTTTCGCCATCAACAAAGCTCCTGGTTAGACGGTACGCAGCGTCCGCGGCCAGGGGTGCAGGCTGTCCAGGTAGCCCTTCCCCAGGGACATCGTCCCGTCCTCGTTAAAGCGGATATCCGAGTGCTGGTGGCTGCCGCCGGCATGAGCGATCGCCGCCAGGACCAGGTCCAGGTTCTCGCGATCCAGTCCCGGCACGATGTCACCCAAAACGGCGGGAACGTCCTCAGCCAGTGACGCCGCCAGCATGAGGAAGCGGCGCTCCCCGCCCGACAGTGCGCCGGCCTCTTCCGGGATGGACGCGAAGTCGATCCATGCACTTACCTGCCCGGGTCCTTGCGGCTCTGTGCTCGTGTGGACCCAGGGGTTCCCCGGGGCAGCGAACTTCCCGCCAAAGCCCCGCAGCAGCAGCTCCGTTGCCGCCTCGATGGTGTACATGCCCCTGGCCCAGGCGCGGAGGTCATCTGCGTGCGTCATAGCGGTGTTCCTTCTTACTCGCGGTTGGGATTAGCGGGTTGTGCCTGTCGGGGCCAGCGTACCTGCCGGCCCGACAGCTGTACTGCTTAGAAGGGAGGTTCGGAGTCGGGTCCGTTGCCCCATCCACCGGCGGCGTTGCTGTTGGCCGGCACGACCCAGGGATCGTCCTGCGGGCCGGATTGCGGCTGGTTGCTGGCGCTGACCTGGTAGCCGTTCCCCTGCCCGCCCTGGGGGCTGCGCTGGGTGCGGTTGACCTTCGCGTTCGCGTACCGGAGGGAAGGGCCGATATCGTCGACTTCGAGTTCGATCACAGTGCGCTTCTCGCCTTCCTTGGTTTCGTAGGAACGGGACTTCAGCCGTCCGGTGGCGATCACGCGCGTGCCCTTGGTCAGGGACTCGGCCACGTTCTCAGCTGCTTCCCGCCAGACACTGGCCCGGAGGAAAAGTGTCTCCCCGTCCTTCCACTCGTTGGACTGACGGTCAAAGGTCCTGGGCGTTGAAGCGATGGTGAAGTTCGCTACGGCCGACCCACTCGGAGTAAAGCGCAACTCTGGTTCCGATGTCAGGTTTCCAATGACAGTAATCGTGGTTTCGCCGGCCATGATGGTTCCTTTTCCTCGTGTGCTGGTGATGTTCTCGGTATCTGTTGCGGGTTCGTTCTGAAGTTCGGTCCCGCCCGGCTCGTCGTGGGTGAGGTCGTTGAGTTGGTACTGGTTCGCAGTGTGTTCATCCCAGAGCCCGCCCTCCCCGAGCGGGGCTCGGTTGATCGCCTCAAGGTACCCGTCATCCCCTCCTTGGTCCGGGACGGCGTAGCCGTCGTACAGGTCCTCAACGAGGGGTTCCACAATGGCGGGTTCCACAACGTAGGGGTCCACAGCGTCGGGGATGATCCTGCCGCTGGGGTTGACCTGCCGGAACAGGTCCACCTCCAACGGGATCCGTGGGCTGAGGTTGTACCCGACAACCGGGCGCGGGGTGGTCACGGTCGTCACGCTGCCTTGTGACTCATGGCCGCCTGGACGAGCTTGTCGCGGCGCAGGCCGGACCAGTGGTCCTGGTCATCGGAGTTGTTCACGACAACGGGCGCCCGGGAGTAGCCGAGTTCAGCGGTGATGTACTCCAGCGCTGCCGGCACTTCGGTGATGTCCACGGCCGTGTAGGTGATGCCCTTGGAGTCGAAGTAGCCCTTCGTCTTCTCACAGTTCGGGCAGTCGGGCTTGGTGTAGACCGTGTAAGCGGTGGGTAAAGCAGTCATTTTCAGCACCTGGTTTCGTATCAAAGGAGTTTCGTTCGTCTGGTTGACTTGCTACTTCAATTCTAGCAATCATTCAACTGAATGAATAGCGGTTCTGCTCCTTGTTTTAGGGGTTTCTGGCATGGTGATTTTCGGCCGAATAGTGGCACTTCCCGCTTTTGGACCACGGCTGTTGATTTCAGAAGCTGACTGCACAGATGTCAGGAGTCCTCTGCTCTGCGGGCATCCAGGGCGGCCTGGTTCTTCTTCTGCGTGTTCGATCAAAATAGCCGGCATTTCACAACCCCCGGGAATGTCCGCAAAGATTGCATTAGTACCGTCAGACGTGGAAGGCCAAGGACGACCCTGACAAACGGGTTCGATAACTTACAGTCACCCCTAGTTCGCCCCATCACAAAGTTGCGGTTTGAGATGACTTCAAACGGTAGGACCGCCTGAGCATGGACCCCAAGTATCTGGAAGCACTCTTCGCCAAGTACCCGGAGCTTCTTTCGCCTCAAGACCTCGAAGAACTCTTCGGACTCTCCCGAAATACCCTGTACCGCTGGCTCCAAAACGGAGTGATTCCTGCTTACCAAGTCGAGAAGACATGGTTGATCGCCAGAGATCAAGTCAAGGACTGGGTCTGGAAAAACCGGAAAACACTCAGGAAGGGCCAGACATCGGAAGTCAACGACGAGGACCAACCCTAGAGCGAAGCGGCCGGAGTTCCGCCGCCGGTTACTGTGGTCATCCCCGCAGGTTCGCCAACACCGAAGCCCCCCTGTGCCTGAAAAGTTCCATGTCGAGCGGTGATGTGGGCACCTGGCTGGAGTAGCAGTGCCGAATAGGTGTCGTCCCTGCTGGAGGAAGATCAACCGGGGCGGCCGGTTCGTCGGCAACGCAGGGTTTGGACCATGGGGAACGTGTCCGCGCGGTTCTCTTCTTCGCGCAGCTTACGGCTTCCGAAGGCGCTTCGGTTTGAAAAGTAAGCATGCTTTCTATTAGTTTGGTGTTAGCTTCCCCGCTTATCCCCCATCAGGCGGAGTGGTTGCCAGGGAGGCCCCGCCACTGCTCGGTGTTGCGGGGTTTTTCTCTATCCGCATTTGCGTAGCAGGTGTCAGGTAACCGAACGGCAGAAGGAGTATGCAGTGGCTCAGGGTGACATCGAGACGTACTACGAAGACGGTTCGTGGAAGAACAAGCGCGAGGGCAGCGACCATGCATTCGGCGCCGGCTATGGCACGAAGGATGAAGCGGCAGCTGTAGGCCGGGAAGCTGCCCAGGCGGACAAGGTCGAGCACGTGATCAAGAACCAGGACGGCCAGATCGGTTCCAAGAGCAGTTACGGCAATGATCCCAGGAATGTCCCGGGTTGATTGCTACGCCATCCCTTTGGCGCTTTGGTGCGTGGGGAGACAAGAAGGGCCGGCTCAGAAATGAGCCGGCCCTTCTGGTTCTCCTCGGCAAAGGAAATTTACGAATTCAGCCTAGCTAAATTTTGTCGGTGGTTGCTGCAGCCGCTCCTGCGCCGTCGTTGTCCCCGGCAGCGCGGCAACTGGTGGTGCGTGTGGTGGGTGCGTTATGGCGGTCCGCCGCTGGTGAGTGGCTGCTGTGGTTCGCCCTGGGCGGCGGACCGCCCGACTTCTGAAAGGCTCCTGGCCCACGGATGATGAGTGGCCGGGAGCCTTGCCGGGCGGCGTTCGCTTCCGCCCGGCAAGGGGTTTTTATGCTGCCGATTCTTCCTCGGCCTGTTGGCCGCTGTCGATGATGATTTGTTCGACCTCGCTTGCGGTGTATCCCCAGAGGACCAGCTGGTTCAGGTAGTCCCGGTGCGTCTGGCTCGGGGACCGCCACGAGTCTTTGGCGATGGTCTTTTCGTATCCGGCGCAGACCAGCGCAATCAGTCCGAATTCCGGGCGTGCGGTCGTTTTGGCGACGTGGTCCCTGAGCGGGTTCCATGCCCACTGGTTGGATTCTTCGAACTTTGTCCCGACCATTTCAGCGGCCACTTTGCCCTCGTAGCCGCTGGCGGTTTCGGGGTGGTGGGTGATCGCGTGGAGGGTGAAGTACTGCCATCCCTTGGGGGCCTGCTTTTTGGCCAGCAGGTTCTTGACCCATTCGCAGCGGACGGTGGCAGCTGACTGCATCAGCTTGTTGTTCTCGATCAGGGTCTTCCGTTCGGCCTTCTGCTCGTCAGTCATGGGGCCTTTGGGGGCCGAGGAGGTGCCGTAGCCGCTGTAATAGCGGAGCGTGAAGCCCAGGTCTTTCCAGCCGGTGACGACGGCGACGGTGGAGTGTTCGCCGCGATAGTCCGTCTCGATGTAGACGGCGTTGCCGTCCTCGTCGGTGGCCGGCTCACCGTCCGCCCTTTTCAGGGACGTGACGCGGAGGGTTTCGCTGTCTTCCCCGTACCCGCATTCGGGAACAACGACCGTTCCGGCTGCTTCCAGCTCTGCGGTGAGGGCGGCCAGCGCGGCGGCGCGGTCGCGCTTGTCGCGCAGTTGCTGGGTGACGTGCAGGAGCATGTCGGGTTCATCCATGATGACCGATTCAAGCTCTGCGGTGGCTTCCTCGTCGGATTCAAATTCCGCGAGAATAAGGGCTTCTTCAATGGTGTAGCCCTTGCCCAGGGCAGCGGCTCCGGTGTAGGTGGACTTGGCCTTCAAGGCGCTTTCGACGGTGGTCCTGGTCCGTCCGGTCTTCTTGGCGATCGCGGCGGCCGAGACACCGATCAGGGACAGCTGGTGGTAGGCGTCGGCCTCGTCGGCTTCGGTGAGTTCGGCGCGCTGGATGTTCTCGACCACCTGCGTGACGATGCGTTCTGCTTCCTCAGGGCTGTCGATGATCATCACCGGGATCAGGGGCCGTTCGGCTTCGACGGCGGCGCGGGTGCGGCGCTGACCCATCAGGACGTGCACGGTGCCGTCGCCCTTGCGGTGGGCGATTACAGGTTCCATCACGCCGTGTTCAGCGATGCTGGCGATGAAATCGGAGGTCAGGGCGGCGTCCTTCCGGACGTTGACATCAACGGTCAGGGTTGCCGGGTCAAGCATTTCAAGCGTAGGTGCTGCGGTCATTGGTGTTGCTCCTTCTTGCCGAGAAGTTGGGTGGGTGGGGCGGCTTAGGTGACCGGCCAGCTCCCCTTCTCCCCCTCGTTGTTTTGGCTGCTGGCGGAGCTTGCGGAGCTGTGCCCGTGCAGGCCCGTCTACCCGTAAGGGCAAGACCCGGAAAATCTTCGGAGGAAATAAGCGACGAAGGAGCGCCGGAGAAGACTTCTGCGGGCCGCAGGCCCCGACGAAGGAGGGGCTAGAGGGGCCGGAACGGGCACGTACAATCCGTCAGGACAGCAGCCAAAACGTCGTAGACAGACAGGGCCAGGGACGGCGGAGCCCTGCGGAGCCGGCACTGGACCCAACAGCCGGCCGCGCCAGCGGACGCCCACCAACTGGTTGCAGCGCAGCGGAAACCACGGCGAGCCCAGCGAGCCTGCACTTTCCTTCAGTAGTGTTGGGGCATGAGTGATCGAGCTCCACGCCCTGGCCGCAGCGGTGAAGCCGGCCGCGCAAGCGCCTGGAAGTCACCACGGGCCTGGCGGGTCCTGGCTGTAATGTTCAGCGTTGCCGCGATCGGATCGGTGGTGCTGGTGGTCGTGGATCTTGTTCTCGGCCGGCCTGCTGCCGGCGACCTCTTTATCGCCTTTCTCAATAGTCTCGCGGCCGTGGCCCTCTGGCGGCTTGGCTCTGAGACGCGTCGGACATGACGAAGGGCCGGCACGTTCGACGTGCCGGCCCTTCGCGGTATTCCTCGGCAAAAGGAAACTTATGGGGTGCAGCGTCAGCGCTGCTTGCGGTTACAGCTCGTAGTGTCTTTGGTCTTTCCTTGGCCGGTCCACGGGGCCGGTGAATGGGCCTGCGGTGAGCAGGCTCAGTTCCAGGATGTCTTCAAGGGGGCTCGCGTCCGGGGAAACGGTGTCGTCCTCGGTTATGCGGAATTGATCTGCCACGCTGGGGACTCCTTGGCTGTACGGACGGGACGGCGGTGTCCTGTCACAGTATCGGCAGTTCCTGCGTGCGGGCTGGAAGTCGCGGTGCCCGCGCAGCGTGACGCGGCCGGCGGAGATGTTCCTATAGACAAGCCCCAACGATGCAGGCCTTGGTTTGGAGCCTCTGAATCACTTGATCTTGCGACTGCGAAGGTCAACAACGGATGCAGTTATCGCCAGAATGACCTCCAGCGTCACACGAAGGATTACCCACATGAAGGCGAAGCACCAGACTATGTTGAGCAGGATTACTGGCGAGTTGGCGAGGATTTCAGAGGCTCCGCCCAGCGTTGGGTCGATTCTGCCCACGGTTGTGAAGAGAACCCCAAATATCGGGACGGACAGAACAAGCAACCAATAGATGAAGGTTTGGTCTGATTGGAAGAAGGCCAGTATCAGGAGCACGGCCGCAAGTACGGCATAGCCCGCTGCGATCTGTCGTACTACACGCGCTGCTTGGTCGCGGAACTCTTGGGATATGAGTCCTGACGCCACTTTTGCTCCCGCCGCTTTGATGATTCCTGAGCCCAATGTACCGGCCAGCGGGTGCCCCTGGTACTTTTATCCCACCCCGCAGAGGTCTCTTTTGAGGCTGTAGTAGATCTCTCTGGCGATGAAGCGTTTGAGGCAGCGTATGGCATCTGCGGGCGAGTGCCCTTGTGCTCGTTTGCGGTCGCGGTAGGCCTGGGACCTGGTGTCGTAGCGGAGGCGGCAGATGGCGATGAGGTAGATGACCCTGTTGGCTTGGCGATTTCCTCCTCGGTGGAGGCGCATACGGTGCGATTTTCCCGACGAGACAGGTATTGGCGCGACTCCGCAGAGCCGGGCGAAGGCTGCTTCGTTGCGGAAGCGGTCAAAGTTCTCGCCGGCGGTTATGAGCAGTTGGGCGACACTGACGGGGCCTACTTGGGGCAGCGCCAGGGTGTTCGGCGCCACAGAGGAAACCAGCTGGGTCAGATGCTTGTCCAGTTCGTTAATCTCAGCCGTGAGATCGTAAATCCTGCGGCCGAGCTCTCGGAGCGCATACTTCACAGCCTGCTCGGGTTCATGGATTCGGCTCAGGTCCGGCCGCAGGGCGCGGGCTTGAGTGGCTTTACCCTCGAGAGTTTTGGCGGTCAGTCTGGTCCTGAGATGATCCGGTGCGGTGAGCAGAACATCGCGCAGCTGGACACAAGCCGCGCTGCGGGCCTTGACTGCAGAGTCTCTGACCAGGTGAAGATTGCGGATGGCTTCCACCGCTCCGGTGGTGTCCTTCGCCGGCTCTGAGCATTCACCGGAAAGGACCTTGCGGGCGGCAGCTTCAGCGTCGACGGCGTCACTCTTACCGACACGGTGCCGCACTTGGGAGTGGCCACGGTTGACCTCCACGACATCGATGCCGGCGGCTTTCAAGTGCCGGGTCAGCCCGGCGCCGTAGGAGCCGGTGCATTCGACGCCGAAGGCGTTGATGATGCCGAAGCTTGCCGCCCAGTCCAACAGTTGTTGGTAGCCGTCGCGGGTCGAAGGGAATTTCCGGTCCCCGAGCATCCGCCCGTCCTGGTCGACTGCCGCGGCATGGTGGACCAGCTGGTGAGTGTCTACTCCGACGGTTACAGCCCTAACGGGGTGTGTCGTTGTAAGAGTCATGCCTGCTCATTCCTGTCGAGGTTGAGATTGGCGAGCACGATTGACCGGGCCGGGCGGACAAAGCACTGAAAAGCTAAGCTGCACGTTCCTATCAAGTCACGACTCCGTCCGGCCCGGTCGCCCTAAGTGAGTGACAGGGAAGTGGAACCGACAGATCTCCGCATAGACAGTTCGCGCATTACTGCGGTTCGTCACGCAGCGGGCAAGTCAGGAACCACTCCCTGCCACGGTCTAATGTTGACCAGCTGGCACCACTCGCGAAGTGCGACGCGCTCACACGGAGCCAAAAGTGTGTAGCAAGCGAGCCGTACCGACAGATCTCCTCCTAGACAGAAACACACAGCAACTGCGTCCATCGTCACGATGCGGGGAAGTCAGGAACTGCTCCCCTGCCACCCTCTCATTCTCCTCAGTGCGAAGCGGGGGAGGCCGCCGCGCACCTGTGGAAGATCCCGCGACACGGGCCGGACCCCTTTTGTAGTGGAGTCCGGCCTTGTCGAGGCTAGCGCTTCAGGCGGCGGTCATAGGCCTTTTTCGGGTCCCGGCTGCAGTCTGCCAGCAGGCCGCGGTTGACCAGTTCGCTCAGCAGTTCCGCCAGCCGGTACCCGGCGGTGTCCTCCAGCGCGAGCTTGAAGTACCGGGCAGCGAAACTGGATTGTCCTTTGAGCCATTCCAGCCAACCGATCAGGCACAACATGGGGGCGCGCTGGCCTTCCGGAGTGGCTTTCATCAGCTCGAACGCGACTTCCTGCGCCATGTCCACGCGCGCCCAGTCCGGGCGGGCAAGGAAGACACCGAGCATGACGGAGGTGAACTGCTCCGGCGCGTGCGGGACGATGTCGCCCATCATGTAGTCCCGGATGGTGGGGTGCTGCAACGCTCCTGCCAGCTGGTGCGCGGTTTCGGTCGTCAGGCTCTGGGGGTCATCCAGCACCTTGGCCCAGGCAGCACGGCTGGCTTCGAGGTCTTCGGGCCAGCCGTCGGGCTTGTGCGCGGCGATCGCCTCGCGTGCTGCCTCGTCCCCGGTGAACGGTGCCGGTGCGATGAAGCCGGTCACGGCGCTCCCCCGGTAGATCAGGGCGGCGTTGCCGTTGCTGGTGGTGATCGAGTCCAGCGACTCATCAGGGCAGCAGCTGGTGTCCGCGCACAGGTAGTTCCGCCACAGCTTCGAGGTCACCAACCATGCGTCCTGCAGCGGCATCCCGGCAGTTTCGAGTTCGGTGCGCAATGCCTGCACTTGCCCGGCAAAGGGGCGGCTGCCATCGGTGGTGCTCTCATCGGTGTAGATAACCAGCAGGCTGCCGGTGGCGGCCTCATCAGCGGTCAGGTAGCTGACGACGGTTTGCGCGAAGCCAACCGGCTCCTGTCCAAACGGGGCATCCACGCGCAGGGTCGCGCCAATCTTGTTGCCCTGCATGGTCAGTGCGACAAAGGACTCCGTGGGGGTCTGTCCCAGCGTGTGCGGGATAAAGGCCAGGACGTCGGCCGGGCCGGTGAATTTAATGAAGTCGTTCATTGGTGTTGCTCCTTCTTGCCGAGAAGTTGGGTGGTGGGGCGACCAAAGGTGACCGGCCAGCTCCCCTCTCCCCCTCGTTGTTTTTGGCTGCTGGCGAAGCTTGCGGAGCTGTGCCCGAACCGGCCCGTCTACCCATCGGGCAAGGGCCGAAAAATCTTGCGGGATCGGCGCGGAGCGTTGATCCCTGGCTGAAGAATTTTCGGCACGCAGGCCCCCGGAGGGGGCTAGACGGGTTGGGGCGTGCACGTACAATCCGTCAGGACAGCAGCCAAAAACGTCGTAGACACACAGGGCAAGGGACGGCGGAGCCCTGCGGAGCCGGCACTGGACCCAACAGCCGGCCGCGCCAGCGGACGCCCATCAACTGGTTGAAGCGCAGCGGAAACCAGGGCGAGCCCAGCGAGCCTGCCTTCCCCTTGGCCACGGACAACCCAACGACACCACCAACCCGCGGCTTGCCGCCCGCGGCTGCCAGCCGTGCACCTGATTGCTGCGGGATTGGCGGTCCGCCGTCGGCGACCACCAGCGAAAGCCGGCCACGACGGCGGACCGCCCGCGGTGACCGGCCCCAAAAGAACCGGCCACCCCCGGCCTTATTCGCGGCGGTCGTGCAGCGGGACGGCTCCATAATGTCCGGCTGCACGGCGGAATCGGGCGTCACTGCTGAAGATGAACGTGCCGCCAAACATGTACCACGGGACGGGTTCTCCCGCCGGAGTGATCGGCTCGGCGTGGATCACGGTCTCGCGGTGGAAGTGCTCGTTCTTCACGAGCCGGACGGCGGGACGTTCCTCCGTGGCCTCGAACACCGGGTCGATGCCCTCACCGATGACGGTTACTTCCATGACGCGGGCGGAAATTCCCCGGTTCGAGAAGTCCGTGCCCAGGTCGTCCCGGTAGATCAGGGCGGTGATGCCCCTGGGGGCGCTGGTGTCGTTGCTCATGTGCTGGCTCCTTTGAAGTCGTTGGGGTGCTGTACTGCCCGGCCCGTGGCCGGGAAGTACAGCGGGTTGCCGGTGCTGGTTAGGCGGCGTCCCGCACGGCGTAGGGCATCCGGTACCGGCTGGGCAGTTCGGCGGCGGCCTCCGGCAGGTCTGCCGGGCCTTGGGCCTGCCCGTTCTTCCAACTGGTGAACGCCTGCTCCGGCCTGGTGGGAAAACCGCCAGAACGTGCCCGTAGGAGCCGGGAACGTCATCGACATCGAACACTGGCGGGTCCAGGTCCGCCTCGGGTCGGCCTCACCACTGCGGACCTTCGAGCTGCGCCGCGAACCCCTCTCTGAGCAGTGGCTTCTGGAGGCCATCACTGACACTGACAACTGAGCCCAGCCCTGCCGTAGCGTAGGGCCATGGGACTAGGAAGCGGGTTGCCGGCAGGGCTTGCCCCGCCGGTAAAAGTCGCGCTTGCCCGCGCCGTCAACACAATGCCGCGGGATAACGCACTGCCCGGGAATCTGTCGTTTGAACCCAAGTGGGACGGGTACATTCACTGAACACTGTCAAGCAGCGGCCTCTCGGACTGCCGCCGAACACCTCAGATCCCAAGAGCTTAAGACAATCCGATTGTGTAACTTCATGGCCTCTTCTCGGGACAGCCTTGCGGGCGGTTAATTCGGGAATTAGACGCCATACCGCCGGGGCGTCCCTGACGGCCGCATACGGCGCGGCCGGTTGAGGACCCTTCAAGGGTCAAAGGGTCAGCTAAGCGACCGGCTCATGACATAGCTTGAGTACAACTAGCTGGACGAAGAGCTGAAATCCTTCGAGCTAGGCCGCTGGCGCACCTGCTAGAAAGATGTCGGTCGCACCGGATTGAGTCGTCGAATACCTCAGCCTCAGGTCAGCGCCTGCAGTTTCCACGGATTGCCCAGTCGCATATGAGCTGTCCGGGGTCCTCAATAATTCCATTCTCTTGGAGCAAGGCGACGCCGACGCCGACCCCGACTAGCAGGGCTATAAAAGCTAATGCCAAAATGGCCGAACGTATCCGGTTGCTCCTCCGGTTTCCCATACGTTGAGCTTCGCACGTTACGGAGCTAGAGGCGGATAACTAACTTCACCATGGAGCTGCTTCCGGCAGGATCACGAAAGTTATGGATCGGCACATTTACACTTCGAACATGAGAACAAGCTTCAAGATCGCGCTCGGGTTCGCGGCTAGCATCACACTATTCTTGCTGCTATCAACTCTGTTTCCGGATAAGCCAGGAATAGCTTCAATACCCGGAGCGCTCTTCGTCGGTTACGTAGCAAAGCTCACCTACGAGCACAATAAAAAGGGCGGAACCAACACGCGTTGAGGGATCGGCTTATGGGTGGCGCACTTTTTCGCACGAGCAAGCTGGCCTTCGATGGGATACCCGCCTGACAGGGCAAGATGCTTGCATGAGCAAGTTGAACCATGAATGGGCAATCAAGGAAATCGACCAGCTCCTACGCATGACTGACCAGGTCGGCTACGACAACAGCGGCGGAGGAGTCGTAGTGCTTGGAACACGCATGCGCGGATCGCAGACTGAAGCGTCCCAGCGTGCGCATGTTGTGGAACAAATACTTGATCGTGTTCTCCCCGGTTGGAGACAGGATCGGCCAGAGAAGGACGCGAAATTTGCTTGGCTCCGAGACCAAGCCTCAAGAGCCAAAGCCGCGATGCAAAGGGCAGCAGAGCTCGCTGAAAACCTAGGGGATAACGCTCCGGACATGGACGCGGCCAATCTTCACCCCTGGGCTTGGGAAAACGGGCGATCCTACTGGAACACAGGGCATTATCATCAGGCCGTGATGCAGGCCGCTATCCGTGTCAACGCCGAGACGCAAGCGAAGATGGGGCGCATGGATGTCTCTGAGACAGCGCTGTTCAATGAGGCGTTTTCAATGGATGCGCCAAAGGAAGGCGCGCCGCGACTCAGGCTGACAGAAGATGACGGGGGTAAGACGTATCAGAACCTTCACCGGGGCGCTCGATCTTTCGCGGATGGGCTTTATACAGCTATCCGTAATCCTGGCATGCATAAGCCACAGGAAAGTCACGGCGGCGAGGAGCAGCTTGCCTTAGAACAACTGGCAGCCTTCAGCTTGCTGGCTCGTTGGATCGACCAAGCAAAAGTCCACCGGATATAAGCTTCGGATCGTGATCCTTTATCGGGTGCTGCTCTCGGTTCCACGGCTGAACAAGGAGACAGAGACGACTTTCACTTACAGGGGCCTAGTGTTGGGTCATGGATCGCTCTGGTGAAGCCCTCCCGTCGACGCTTCGCCCGCCACTGGAGGTGGTGTTGGCGAAGGCCGTGAAGGGCATTCCGGCGCCTGCTGCTCTACCCGGTCAGATGCTCTTCGAACCGAAGTTCGACGGCTACCGTGTTCTGATCTTCCGCGACCGAGACGGCGTGAGCTTGTGGTCACGCCAGGGCAAAAATCTGACCCGGTACTTTCCAGATTTAGCGGAGGCGGCAGGTCTAATGCTTCCCACCGGCTTCGTGGTTGATGGGGAAGCCGTGGTGTGGTCGGAGGGGAGGTTGAATTTTGAGGCCCTCCAACGCAGGTTATCAGCAGGTGGGCCGGCACTGCGGTCCGCGGCCGCCGAACTGCCAGCCAACTTCGTGGGCTTCGATATTCTCGGCGTGGCTGGGCAGGATGCCAGGGCCTTGCCACTGGCGGATCGTCGGGTCCTTTTGGAAGAGCTGGCAACGCTGTGGGCTCCCCCGTTTTCGTTATCGCCCCAGACCACCGACCGGGAGCTCGCCCGGCAGTGGTTTGAGGGCCTCGCCGGGGCCGGGATGGAAGGGCTTGTGGCCAAGAGCAGCATCCAGACCTACACAGGCGGGAAACGGATTTGGCTTAAGGCCAAGCACGTCTCAGAGCTGGACGTCGTTTGCGCTGCCGTTGTCGGCCCGATGGAGAGGCCGACCGAAATGGTGGCCGGCCTGCCTATTGACGGCGAGCTGCGTATTGTCGGCCGCAGCTCCACCCTAAAAGCCGCTGACAGTAAGGCGCTTTCCCGCTGGCTACGGACACCTGAAGGGCCTCACCCTTGGCCGCCAGTGGTGAAAGGAACAACGCTGGACAGGTTCAACCGTGACGCCTCCCCTACTGGGCTGACTCTCGTTGAGCCCGTCGTGGTCGAGGTGCTAGCCGATGCTGCCTGGTCCGGTCAGTCGTTTCGGCATTCACTGAGATTCCGGAGAGTACGTCCCGAGCTGGACCCCATTGACGTCGGGCTCCCCTCAAGCCTGACCGTCGGTGACACGGACAGGCCAGGGTGATCCAGCATTTCGTTGCGTCGGCGACGAAGGTGGACCAGGTTCTCCTCGAGGGCTTTGACCTCGCCCAGCCACTGGTGCTTCCGGGCTTCGTCCAGGCGAGCTTCGGCGTTCGCGGTCATGTCCTCTACACGTCCTGCTTGTGCGGGGTCGACCTGCAGGAAGCGGCACTTGATGCAGGCGTGTTCGTGCACGCAGGGGGTGGCGTAGGGCCGGTGACAGGTCCCCAGAGCGACCCGGCGCAGGAGGAAATGTTGTTCGAACTCTTGCCACTCCTCCGATGATGCCGTGCGCAGTTCATGGCCGGGACGGGTTTGTCTGCGGCGTTCAATAAAGGCGTGGTGGGCCTGGATGACGTGCTCGGGGAACACTGCCGTGTAGCCGCGGGTGGTTTCCAGGTTCAGGTGTCCAAGGAGGGTGGAGACGATATGCAGAGGTAGGCCCGAGTCTACGAGCTCGGTGGCGAAGAGCCGTCGAAAATCGTGGGGTGTGAAAGTCACGGGCATGCCCCCATCGCTGAGTCCTGCGTGGGAGGCGATACCTATTAGTAGCTTCCGAACGTAGTGGTTAGACAGAACGTTTTGGGTGGGCCCGACCAGCCGGGCGAATAGGTGAGGCAGGCGTTCGCTGAAGGTTTTGTCGTTGGGATCGTATCGAGTGGACAGTGGCACGGCTTGGCCAGTGCCGCGGGCCCGCCGTTGAACATCGACAAGGATCTTGACCAGTTCAGGGGACATGGGGATTAGTCGCTCCTGGTCAGTCTTGGACGGCACGATGTGCAGGAGCGGCACGATGGTGTTGGTCGTGGGGGCCACATAATGGCGGAGCGACAGTTGGGTCAGCTCCAGTAATTCTTCGATCCTGACGCCGGTTTCCTTCAGGGTTGACGCCACCGCCCAGCCCCAAAAGCTGTCGGCCTCGACAGAGGTGACGTCGGCTCGTTTCCCCACAGGGACAGGTGGTCTGGAACCTGCCTCGGCGCTTATCACCTCCGCCCAAATCCTGGCGCGAGTGTTCGCCTTGGTCCGAACGGGCGGGTCGTGGCGCCGATAGGTCACCCCGTCAACGGCGTAGGTCTCCAGATGTGTGGCTGCCACAGTGCGTTCGAGTAGCCGGTGGCCTTTTTCCTTCAGGTCCTCTGCGGAGCGCATGAATGCCGGCAAGAGAGGTGTGAGGGATCGGGTGCGTTGCTGCATGCGTGCCTCGACTTGGCGTCGGCGCTTGGAGGAGGCCTTGGATTCGGCGCGTGGAAGTGGAATTGGTGCAACCCAGATGGCCCAGCGCTCGGGTTGCTCGTGCGACCACTCGGCGATGTCCCGGTAGAGGGCCCTTACGGCGAAGAACGTTGAGGCTGTTTCGTTGCGTGGTGTTCCCTCCAACGTGGTCTTGACACGCTCGCGCCATTTAACAGCGACGTCAGGAGCAAGATGCAGGTTCTGCTGGGCGGGGTTGATGTCGAGTACCTCGGCCCAAAAAAGCCGGATCAGTCTGTAGGAAAGGCTTTCGAGCGAGCCGTAATCCATGCTGGGTTTGAGCTCTTCGAGGTAATCGATGAGCAGGTTCCTGACTCCTGATTCCGGAATCCCGTACCGTCGTACCAAAGTTTCAACGGTGTGTCTGCGGTTCACCACGTTTGCGTGCCAGGCTGCCCGCAGCGTCGCGGGTTCTCCGGCGAGGGGCCCGAGACTAACAAGCAGTTCCCATGCCAGGTGCTCTTTCGCGTGCCGGGTGCTGGTACGAGCGGTGTGTGAATATGCCAGGATGTCTTCTCCGGTCAGCTGACCCAAACGTTTGCCCGTTCTCACCATCACCCTTGCAATGGCGTTCTCAGCGTTGCGGCGCACGAGGTGATGCGCGGCCATGTATTGGGGAAGGCTACGCATGCGCGGCGTCTCCACTGGTTCGGCAGCGTCGAGGAAGCTGACAGCTCCCTGGCTGAGGTTCCACTGCTTCGAAGAGAACATCCACTCATAGGATGGGCGGACGAGCCGGGCCCGAACGATGCTCGTAATGCCCAGGCTAATCTCCTTCCTCGGTCGTTCCAGTCGTTCACTGAGTCCACTCAGGCCAGTTCTCGGCGACTGGTCCAGCCCGGACGCGAACCAGCGTTCTTCCCATGTCTCCCCCGGAAAGAGCAGCAGCCATTCCAAAACGTCGCGGGTAGCACGGCTGGTGGATCTTGCACGCTTTGGACTCCTCCCGTAGGCGCCGTTACAGCTATCAACCCATGCGAGGGTTTCCTCAGCTCCAAGCGACTGGAGATGCCGGAACTCCCAATGTTCGTCCTGCGGACCCAGAATGCCGGCGTCGTACGCTGGACGGGGCATTGCCTTATTCCGTGCCGTAAAAGTACTGTCCGCCTGCAGCCGCAACTCGTTGACCCGGGCAGAGGTCTGGGCTGCGGCGACCTGGGCCGGGGACCGCAAGTCCTGCCTAACGGCTTCGCCGGTCATTCCTGCAGCCCCAGCAGTTCGCGCAACGCCGCGCCGTCGTACTCCGGTTCGATGCCCGGCGCCTCTTGCGGAGGTCTGGCGTAGTGCTCCAGGACTTTCTGCAACACGTCTTCCATCCGGGGCTGGGTGTAGATGCTTGTTGTCGTGACGTTTACGTGGCGAAGCACGGTTTGCACGTCGACAAGAGTGAAGGCGGGATCGGCGATCATCCGCTCCGCGGCCGTGTGCCGCAGATCGTGGAGGGTCCAGTTCGACCCCAACTTTTTCTGCGCTCTGGCAAACATCTGCCGCGCGGCCGCGTACTCAAGCGGTCGCCGGTTCTTGGGGTGCAGCGTCCACCAGACGCGGTCCCCGGGAGAGGCCGGCTGACCTTCGCGCATGTACAGCGCTAACCACACGAAAGCATCAGCGCTGGCAGGAATGAGATCGCGATTGCGGGTTCCCTTGCTCGTCACCACCAGCGTGTGTTCCCCGAAATCGTAATCCCCGTGGCGCAAGCCCAGCAGTTCCTCCGCGCGGGCACCGCTGCTAAGCCAAAAGGACAACATGGCCCTGTCCCGATGACTCGTCAGTCCGTTGAAGATAGACGCCATAGCGGCGTCCGGAATGCCCCGCCAGGCTGGTTTTGGAACACGTTGCCGGTATGTCCCCCGCCGGCTCGGCCGAAACTGCTCCATTGGGTTGTGATGCGCGTAAACCCTTGCCCCCGAGACCCGCTGCCGGGGCACCGGATTAACCAGTGGACCCAGATTCATCTCGAGGGCGAAGTCGTAAAAACTGGATAAGACCGTGAGCTGATGATTGATGGAATTGGCTGAGAACGTGGTCCCTGGTCCTCGTTTTCGGGTCACAGCATTGGTAGTGACGGTCTGATCGCTCCCCCTTCGCAGACTGTTAGCTGTGGGGGAAGCCCGCATGTGTTCTACCAACGCCCTGACATCGAGTCGTTCAGCCCGTTCCCAAGGCACGAACCGGTCATGAAGAAATCGGAACCAGCGCAACAAGTCATAGGCATAACTGCGCAAGGTGGCAGGAGAACAGTCGGAAGCCGACAGGTCACGCAGGAACGACGAAGCAGCCAAGTGTTCCGTGTCCGGGAAAATCAGCCTGTACGGAAGACCAGCATCTGCCTTCATCACCTTGCCCATATTGCCTGTCACAGGTTCCAGCCTTCCTGATGAGGGTTTCCAAGAGACCAACACAAGGTGCAGTTAACATGCCGATGTGTTGCCGTAACGGGCGACCGGGGGGCCACGCTGTGGTCCCGGCAAGGGAAGGATCTTACCGGGTACTTCCCTGAACTGTCGGCTGCGGTCGCTTCGGCCGTTCCCCCGGGATGCGTGATCGACGGCGAAGCCGTGATCTGGACACAGGGCCGGCTGAACTTCACCGCCCTGCAGCAACGCCTGGGCGCCGGACCAAAAACCCTCCCCGGGCTGGTCGCCGCGACGCCGGCCAGCTACGCAGCGTTCGATGTCCTGGCCGTCGCCGGGCACGACGCCCGGGACCTGCCGCTCAGCGACCGGCGGGCACTTCTGGAAGAACTGGCAGCCGGCTGGGAACCGCCGCTGTCCCTCTCCCCCGCCACCACCGACCGGGACGTGGCCCAACAATGGCTGGAAGACATGCCGCGCACCGGTATCGAAGGGCTGGTCATCAAAGGGACAAACCAGCCATACACCCCTGGCGTCCGGTCCTGGCTGAAGCTCAAACACAGGGAAACCCTGGAAATCATCTGCGCGGCTGTGATCGGGCCGATCACCCAACCCTCAGAAGTCGTCGCCGGCCTCGTCCTGGATGGCGAGCTGCGGATCGTTGGCCGGTCCACGCCACTGAAGACGAGGGAGAGCCGGGAACTGGCGCGGTGGCTTCATCCACCAAAAGGTGAGCATCCGTGGCCGGCCACCATCAAAGGTACGGCCCTGGACAGGTTCAACCGGGACAAGGAGCCCGTGGCCCTGACACTCGTGGAACCCGTGGTTGTTGAGGTTTCCGCCGACACTGCCTGGTCTGGGAGGTCCTTCCGGCATCCGCTGCGGGTGCTCCGGGCACGGCCGGAACTGTCCCCTGCCGATGTCGTCCTGCCGGACCGGCTTCAGGCAGGTTAGCGGTCCGTGCGGATTGTTATGGGGTTTTGGCTCTCTTCGAGGAGCGCGTAGAGGTTTTCCCGTGCTTCTTCGTAGGTGTCGCCTTCTGCCTCGAGGTGCCCGTAGCTGCCGTCCGGGTGAGTGATGGTGCCGGTGAGTATCACCCCCTGAGCCTATGTGGCTGCAGGTTCCGCGGGCTCGATGAGTTCCGGCCCGTTGTTCCTCACGCTGTTGACCCGAGGGCTGACAATCCTTGGCGTCAGGGTCGGCTCCGGCAGGGAGTCCAGCAGGTGTTGGATGTCGTCCTTGGCGGTCAGGTCCGGGTCCAGCCACTCCGCGAAGCGGTCCCGCGGGATGATGACGGGAGACCGGTCATGGACGTGCCCCAACGCGTCCTGCGTCGTCGTAGTGAGCACGGTGCAGCTCAGCAGCCACCTCTCCGGGTCGTCTTCGGGCAGAGCGGGGTCGGCCCACCACTCGTACAGCCCGGCGAAGCCCAGCAACGGCTCCTTCTCGGAGTACAGGTAGTTCGGGATCTTCTTCCCGTCCTCGGTCTTTTGCCACTCGTAATAGCCCTCGGCCGGGACGATGGCGCGGCGCTTCGCAGCGGCCTTTCGGAAGGACGGTTTCTCCAGGATGGACTCACTGCGGGCGTTGATCAGCCTGGAGCCGATCTTGATGTCCTTCGCCCAGGACGGGACCAAGCCCCAGCGGGCTATCAGCAAATGCCGGTCAATGGTCCCTTCATCCAGGCGTTCAGCAACGATCGGCACACTCTGGGTAGGTGCCACGTTCCAGCTCGGCGGTGGCGGGCTGCCCTCGACCTCCTTGGCCTCAAAGTGGCTCAAAAGATCGCCCGTGGCTTTGGACATCACGTATCTGCCGCACATGAAGCCATTCTGCCCGACAAGGGCGACAGCACCCGACCTGTCCTGGTGATGCTTCCCCTACGGGCAGGCCAAAGGCCCGGACGGCTCGTCCGGGCCTTTGAACCAGAGCATGGTTAGCGGCGGGTGTCGTCGATTCCGTCGGTATCGATGTTTTCCTTGCGGACTTCCTCGTTGACGGTGACGTTCTCGGTCACGGTGTCCTTGTCCAGACGAACCCGTTCGACCGGGACGGCTTCCTTCTCGACGACGGGTCGTTCTTCATGGAGGACGACCTCGTGTTCTTCTTCACTGATCGCCGGACCGTCCATCGCCGCACCGATGTTCGCGTCAGTGATGGGTTCGCGTTCGATTCTGACTTCTTCGCGCTGCACGGGAACCGTCGTGGTGACGTTCTCGGTGGTGACGTACTTGCGAAGCCTGGCCCGGCCAGCGGCCTGCTTTTCCGTTCCGACGTGGAGCTGCTCTTCGGAGCGGGTCATGGCGTCATCGGTGTTGGGACCGGAGGTGTCGTGTCCGACCGTGCCGGCCCGTTCGCCGGTGTCGGCTGTGCCGGTCCCGGAGGTGGTGCCGGTGTATGAGGTGCCGCCACCGAGGTTGTAGTGGGCGTACAGCCGGTCTTCTTCAGCCGGTTCGAGGTGGCCGTCTTCGGCGACGCGGGGTGCGTCCTTGACCTGGTCCTTGCTGTAGGGAACAACGATGTCATTGCCCTCGGTCCGTGCTCCTTCAAGCGGAACGAACGATTCGGACGTGCCGAAGAGCCCGGTTTTCACCGTGACGAAGGTGGGCTGGCCCGTCTCATCATCGGCGTAGACCTGGCCGATGGAACCAATCTTGTCCCCATCAGCGCTCAGGACGTTGCCGTCGGCGTTGAGCAGGGTGTCAATGTTTTCCTTGGCGAACATGTACCGTCTCCTTGGATTGGTTTTTCTGAGGCCTTTTGGCTTCCCCCAAGACCAATACTAAGCACGCTTACTATCGTTCTGGCAAGGCACCTTGGTCGGCATCCGGGCAGTCCTGTGTCGATGCCAGGCATACAGGGGCCATGTTTGGCCCGGTTTCAAGAGGACCGGAGGCGCAGCGGATACAGCCTAGAACTCGACGTCGACGGTGAACTCAGCACGGGATCTGCCAGTGTGCTGCGCGGCCGCGGTTTGCACGACGTCGAGGATTTCGCCCACGTTCCGCGCCACAGCCCTGAGTCCGGGCAGTTCAACAACTCCCAGAACCAGCTGCTGGTCGGCAGCTGTGATGATGTAGGCCGTGAGCTGCACGAGCATTTCCTTCCAGCGGGAACTAGAGGCTACCGGACGGCGGGGACGGCTGTGGCGCACTTGGACGCTGTTACTGCCCGGAACCCTTTTCGTGTGGGGACTCGCAGGGCTGGTCGGATGCGTAGCGGAGCCAGCCCGGCAGCGCGGCGATGAACGCTTCCTTCACCGCCGGGGTGTTCGTGACGGTCCAGTCCACCCTGCCCTGGACTTCGACCTCATTCTTGTCCCATTCGAACCAGTTGATCATTTTCAGCTGCGGGAACTGCTGGACAGTTCCGGGTTTGAACAGCTGCTCCCACCATGCTTCCTTGATGGCCAGTTCGGGCTCGCCTCCGGTGCCGGGGGAGAAGAGGGCTGCGGTTTCGGGGATGGCCACGGGCTTGCGGTGCTGTTCCCCGTAGATCTGGTAGAAGTCCGGCAGTGCGCTGTCATCACCGTTAGCTCCGGCGTAGGTGCCGGTGAGCTGGTCAGCGAACTTGTCCGGTTCGGGCAGTTCGTTTTCGCCCCACGGGTAGTCGCTTCCCCAGTGGTACAGGGACATTCCCACCCAATCCACCGCATCGTCCCCGGGATAGTACGGGGCGTAGGCGTCATCGTTCATCGTCAACGCACCGTCACCGTCGGTGTCCAGGGCGGTGAACGCTGCGGTGCCGGGTTTTTGGCTTCGAACGCACCGCCGGCGAACGGGTAGCCGCCGCCGTAGTTCGGCGCCCACATCATCGCTGACCCCGGAGCGTAGGCATGGATCGCCGCGGCGAGGGTGCGGAACGCGGAAATGTAAGCCTCGGGCTGCTGGGACCAGGCGTACCAGGAGCCGTTCATCTCATGGGCGAACCGGACGATGACCGGGACCCCGTCTTCGTTGAACTCGGACAGGAGCTTGGCCAAAGCCTCAGCAGTTTCGGGGGTGACAGTGCCCAGTCCGTTGGCAGGTTCCAGGGTCAGCAGCAGCATGTGCCCGTCGACCCGGATCTGCTGAACCGCCCGTTGCAGATCGCCCTCTTCCAACGGTGTCGCGGAAAACCGGTGAAGGAGACGCTCACCGCGGGTTTTTGGCCCAGGTCTTTGGCATAGGTGGCGAGGGGTTTGGCATGCCAGTCCAGGTTCACCCCAAACAGCGCACCCTCAGCGGGAGCAAGGGACTCACGCCCCAGCACCTGGCACCTTGGCAGCGACGGGGTCACCGCCACTGATGCCTGTGTCCGTTCATCCTTCCGCCGTTCGTCCGCCGTGCTGCTGTAGATACCAGCTGCTCCGACGCCGGCCGCGATTAGACCAATGACAACGGGAAGGGCGAAGGCCCTGATGATTTCTGATAAATTCTCGCGCCGGACCCGGCGGCTCCCTTCAGGAGCTTCCCCCACAACGACACCCTTCTGACCTGCAGTTACACCCATCGTAAGCATGCCTGTGACCCTCCAGTACCGGAGGCAGGAGCCTCGGAACGGAAGCGGGAGCCAGTGCTCCCGGGGCATCGTCTCGCGCGGACGCTGAGAAATTCGAGTACTCACTACTCGGGTGCTCTCCTTCCCCCTTCCCGTAGGGTCGTGAAAAGGCTTCCCAGGGGGCTTTCGTGTGTTTTCGGGCTGTCAGGGGGGACAGGGTATGGGCTTGGAACTGCGGGCGCGCAGAGCCGTACACCATCAGACGGGGGCCGGTGACGGCGGCAGCAGTACAGCGCGGTACCGCGGGCAGTCACCGGCCCCAACATCAGCACAAGCCCACAAACCCATCCACATGCCTGGCAGGGGAACCGTCAGGGAAACGGAAACCCGCGATGCGGCTTCGGACCTGGTAGGTGCAGCGTCACCCGATGTTCTTTTGGACATCAGGGCAGACACCAGCGAAGCCTCCCTGACCCTGCTGGCTCAAGCGGCGGCCGCCGAAGTGGCTGAGGTAGCCGGATGTGCCCTTGACTGCACCGTCTCGCTCCCCCGCCCTAAGCGGCGGCCATTGACTGTGGGTACCAGCGACTCCGCCCTGGCACTGGCCCAGGTTGACCAGGACAGCGGCCACGGTCCAGTGACCCAGGCACTTGCCGGGAACCCTGCGGTCATTGCCAATAACTACTCGGCCGAGCCGCGGTGGCCGAATTATTGGCGTTTTCTCCAGGAAGCGGGCTACCGGTCCATAGCGTCGGTGCCGTTGACCCTGGAACCCGGATGTTCCGGGGCCCTGACGCTCATGGCCGGCGGGGATGACGTGTTCACTGGGTCCGTCCTTACCGCCCTCACAGACTTTGGTGACAGGGCAGGCCGAAGCTATGTGATGGCCGAAGAATTCAGGACAACCCGGGCCGCTGCTGATCAGTTGCATGCGGCACTGGAAAGCCGGACCATGATCGATGCTGCGTGCGGTGTGATCATGGCGCAAAGCAGGTGCTCGTACGAGGAGGCTTTTCAGATCATCGCCAAGGCCTCAAGCCACCGAAACATCAAAGTCCGGGTGATTGCTGAGACCATCCTGGCGAACGTCCCGGGCGGGCCGGCCTCCACCCGATTCCAGTCATGAAGTCTCCTGCCCGACCTGCACCCATGACCCAAGAAAACGGCTTTACCCTCCCCATCCTGGATAAGGCCGTGCTCGACAGGCTCCGGGATGAACTTGAAGACGATGAAGGCATTTGGAGATTGTTCGTTCAGGACTTCATCACGCAGTTGCCCCGCCGGACCGAAAGACTGCGTGCGGCCCTAACCGGCGGTGATATGGCTGAAGCCGTGGATGCAGTGCTTAGTCTTCGCACCTCCAGTCAGATGGTCGGCGCCGAACGGCTGGCGGCCATTGCCCTCCACGTCGAGGAAGCCCTGCGCCAAGCCACCGGCGCTGACCCGGCCGACGCTCTCCCCCGACTCGCTGCCACTTATCAACGGCGCATCAACCAATGCGGCGAGCAAACCCGCAATCTCCTGAAAGCACTCCTCCGGGACCGGCCAAACAAGACTTCCTAAAAGCTGACCCCTGCGCGTAATGCCCCTTGACCAGCACTTCCTTCCATAGACCGGACTCGTACTGGTCATGGCCTTTCCTCATGAAGGATCGTCCGGCAGGTAGATTGTGACGACCAGTCACAGACCGTTTGGGGGCGGACTCAGTGGAACCAGTAACCGTTAAGGGCGGCAAAGGCACCGTGGTGCTTTCTGACGGGGTGATTCATCTTCTGTGGAATCCCAAAGTTCGAATTGAAGCTGCCGACGCCCGCGCCGCGATGGCAACCGTTAATGCCGTTGCGGCCGGAGTGGAATATCCGATGTTGGTGGACATGACTACCACCGAATCTTTGAGCCGGCAGGCACGCTCCGTTTTTACCATCCGGTGCGCCGCCTCCCGCATCGCACTGCTCGGCAGAAGCCCAGTGGACCGGATAATCGCCAACTGGTCTTTGGGTGTGCAAACCCTCCCCTGCCCCACCCGCTTCTTCAACTCCAAAACCGAAGCCGTGACATGGCTGATAAACAAAGGCGCGGCAGAAGCTGGGACAGACAGCAGGAGTGATTCCTCATGACTTGCCCCTCCCCGAACGACACAGCAGCGCATGTAGCTGCGGCGCCCTCTCGGTCGATCACGTCCCGGTAGAGGATCCTTACCGGACACTGTTTCGTGAGCCAGCCTGGCTGTTTTCGCGTCTGGTCTTCCTACAAGATGGAACTATGCATCTTATTCGCCCACATTGTTGACTCGGTCAACCGCTACTGGGCTGACGAGGTGCAGTCTCGGCAGGTGACGGTGCCGGGGTGCGTCTGACGGTTGACTCTGCGCCAGGCAATCCGCTCATCGAAGCGTTGCTCGGTGATTTCCGCGTGATTTCCGCGTCAACTTCGCGTCGGGCACCGCCGGCGTTCACTACCAAGTAATTCCTCCGGTCATCGAGTCGGGCCCACAGAGTCCACCCTGGACATGAAGTTGGGAAAAAACCCGAATTGGGTCCACTGGTTATATGCGGTGCGCATCGGGACCGCGACGTCAATGGTCTAGGGGCAGGTTGTGCCGTTGATGGCGTGAAGTCTGTCCGGTGGTACGGTGACGCCTATGCACCTGAAGGCTTACCAGCGAAGCCCCAAACCCCGCCGCCGGAGACGGAACGCAGGCCTGGTGCTTGCCGGTTACAGCCGGTCCGTTGCAGCCTTCCAGTACCAGCAGCTGTCTACCCTGCAAAGGCTCGTCCGCCGCCTGATCCCGCGGCACCCGGCGCAGCTGATCGTTCTGGGCTTCGTGCTTGCCATCGCGGCCGGGACCGGGCTGCTGATGCTGCCGGTTGCTAGCAGCGGGGATGGCGGCGCTCCTTTGCTGGAAGCTCTGTTCACCGCGACCTCAGCGGTGTGCGTTACGGGACTGATTACCGTTGACACCCCGGTGTACTGGAGCGGGTTCGGGCAGGCCGTGATCCTGGGGCTCATCCAGGTGGGCGGCTTTGGGGTGATGTCCTTCGGCACGCTCCTGGGCGTGCTCACCGCGCGGCGCCTGGGCCTGCGCTCCAAGATGCTGGCGGCCGCTGAGACCAAAAGCCGAGGCTTCGGGGATGTCCGAAGGGTGCTGCTGGGCGTCTTCCTAATCTCTGTTTTAGTGGAGACCCTCCTGGCCGTGGTCCTGATGCTGCGGTTCCAGCTGGGCTACGGGTACTCCCCCGGCCAGGCACTTTGGCACGGCGTCTTCCACTCCATCTCCGCCTTCAACAACGCGGGGTTCGCCCTGTACTCGGACAACCTCATGGGCTTTGTCAGCGACCCCTGGGTGTGCCTGCCGATTTCCCTCGGCGTGATTATCGGCGGGCTCGGCTTTCCCGTGCTCTTCGAACTCCGCCGCCAATACCGCCGGCCCATCTTCTGGAGCATGAACACCAAGTTGGTGCTCCTGGGCACGGTCGTCCTCCTGGCCGGCGGAACTGCCTTCTTGACGGCAGCCGAGTGGACCAACAGGGCCACCTTGGGCGGTCTGGCTCCGGGCGAGCGGATCCTGGCCGGGTATTTCCAGTCCGTGATCACCCGTACCGCGGGCTTCAACAGCATAGACATCGGCCAGATGCACCCGGTGTCCTGGATGGGCATGGACATCCTGATGTTCATCGGTGGCGGCCCCGCCGGAACCGCAGGCGGGCTGAAAATCACCACGTTCGCCGTCCTGTTCTTTATCCTTGCCACCGAGCTACGGGGCGGCACCGCGGTGAACGTCTTTGGCAAACGGCTATCCCGCGCCGTGCACCGCCAGGCCATCACCGTCGTCCTGCTGGCGATTGCCCTGATCGTGGGTTCGACCATGTTCCTGATGCTCATCACCGACTTCGGGCAGGAACGGATCCTCTTCGAAGTGGTCTCCGCGTTCGCCACCGTGGGCCTGTCCACCGGGATCACCGCCGGGATGCCGCCGGCCGGTCAGGTGGTGCTGATCCTGCTGATGTTCATCGGCCGGCTTGGCCCGGTCACCCTTGGCACGGCCCTGGCTGTGCGCAGCCGCCCCATCATGTACGAATACCCGAAGGAAAGGCCGCTCATTGGCTAAAGACATGTTCTCGCGCAGATCCGGGCGCATTGCGCAGGCCGACTCCGTCGCGGTGATCGGCCTGGGCCGGTTCGGCGGCGCGCTGGCCCTTGAGCTCGAAGAGCAGGGAACGGAGGTGCTGGGCATCGACAGCGACGAGGAAATCGTGCAGTCCTACAACGGCAGGCTGACCCACGTGGTCCGGGCCGACTCGACCAAAGAAGAAGTACTGAGGCAGCTTTCCGTGCACGAGTTCGACCGGGTAGTAGTCGGGATTGGCACCGACCTTGAGGCCAGCATCCTCACCACCTCGAGGCTGCTCACCTTCAAGCACCCGCAAATCTGGGCAAAGGCCATCAGCGAACCCCACGCCGAAATCCTGGGCCAGCTCGGCGTCGAAAACGTCATCCGCCCCGAGCACGACATGGGCAGGCGCGTCGCACACCTGGTCCGCGGCTCCATCCTGGACTACGTGGAATTCGAGGACGACTTCGTGATGATCCGCACCCGGCCCCCGGCCGAGGCTCAGGACCGCCCGCTCGGTGTCCTGGGGCTTCGGGACCAGTACGGCATCACCATCGTAGCCGTGAAAAGGCCCGGCGGCACCTGGACACACACCACCGCCCAGACGGTCCTGTATGACGACGACCAGATCATCGTGCAAGGACCCAAAAACCTGGCGGAGAGCTTCAGCACACTCCCATGAGCTTATCCCCGGGTCTAAGAAACGGACGATTTTGCCGCGTTACCAATCGGCGCTGGAAGCGGGACTGGGCGCGGGTGCTTTTCTGTCTGGAGCACAGGCCCGGCTTCTGGCCGTTTCGCATGGAGTTCTTTGTCGGGTGGGTGGGGCCGGAGTTGCCGCAGGGCCCAAGGGAACAGGTAGTTCTTTGCCCATTGCAGGTCCCCGGTCCGGGCTTGACGCCAGCTGTTTTCGGGCAGGTCCTTGGGTTCCATCGGTTGTGCCGATCTCGTTAGGCAGGGTCGGCTTCGTCTCGATCGCCTCGGGGTGTATGTACTCGAAGAGCTCGATGCGGCCGTTACCGTCTGGGGTCTGAAGCAAGGCGATGTTGGCATGGTTACCGTCGAGGCCGACGGCGGTGTCGGTCCACTCTCCACTGACCGTGTCACGTCCGAGGACGGTGAGCCCGAGGTCGGTGAAGAAGGCTATTGTCGCTTCGAGACTGCGGACCGCGATGCCGACGTTCTCGAGTTTGATGGGCATGCGTCACACGTTACCCAAGCAGCGCCCGTAAGCCGGTCGCTCATCGTGCGCTCCAGACCGCAGATTCGACTCAAGCGAGCACCGGCAGGGCTCGTCCGGCATACCTCGCCCGAGGCGAGGGCCAGCGATGCAGGTGGGGCTAAGGGGCTTGCCACAGTATGGTGAGCGGCCGAAACGCGCGTGTACTCGGCGTCCTGAGCCGTCACGGGCACCCGGTCGCCCCCCCGCGGCCGGCCACGTCGAGGAGGGCACCGACGAGTTCGGGACCCAGCCCCAGTGCTGCATCGTTGTGGTCCGCCGCCGCTACCTCCACCTCGATGACGTAGTTTCCGGCGTCCCTGGCCGCCTGAGCCACGTCCCGGCTCTGCTGTGCGGGCACGATAGTGTCCGCGCTCCCGTAGACCACGGCGATCGGGATGTCCGCTCGCACTACGTTCTCGCGTACCGGGTAGTGATCGCGAAGCATCCAGCCCACCGGCACGCCGTAGGCTGCCCGGCCGACGTCGGCGAGCGAGGTAAAAGGTGAGCGCAGCAGCATCGCGGCTGGAGGGTGCTCGGTGGCGAGCTCCGTAACCACCCCGGCGCCGATGCTCTCCCCGAAATAGACAAGCGAGCCCGCCGGTACTCCTGCCGCACCTGTCAGGAACTCGCGAGCGGCGCGGACATCGCGCGCGAGACCGTCCTCGGACGGGTGCCCGGGATTCGTCGCGTAACCGCGATAGTCGAAGAGCAGCACGCCGAACCCAAGCTCGCTGATCGCTCGTCCCAGCCCTGCCCGATAAGCCCGGTTGCCGCCGTTGCCCGGTGCGACGAGCACCGTCGCGCGGCAAGCGACTGCGGCTGGCAAATACCAGGCACCGAGCTCGAGGCCGTCACTCGTCGTGAGCGTGACTTCCTGGGCTCCGGGCAACAGCTCGGCGGCCGGGCGTGGCTGGCCGCGGTCGGGAAAATAAATGAGCGAGCGTTGGAAGAACCACGGCATGCCAACCAAGAGCCCGACGACGACGAACACGGTCACGATCGGCACGATCCTTCCCACCGTCAACCTTCTCGCCACCGTCTTATGATCGCAGCGCGGTTCCCGCCGCACATGGCACGTGACCCACGACCTGATCACCGACCGCTGACGCACGCCGTCGAGCATGCCAAGACCAGACCGAGAATCATGATGCACTCGAGATACTTCCGATGGCGAGGCCTTGGCCCTTACTTAATCCTTATCTTGGCCCTTACCTAATCCTTAAATGTTGCATCCTTCAGGTCCGAAGCGGCAAACAGCAGAGGAGCAGTGACTTCAAATGAGCCGTAAGCTTTCGACATAAGCGAACCGCAGGTTTCCGTTACAAAATCTGCCCCCTAGGGTTGCCCCGGAGCTGACCACAAGCACGGCCGCTCACTCCCCACCGTCCAGTAAGTGATTACGCTGCAAGCATCAGGGCATCTCACGGCAACAGCGGGAGCTTAACCAGTTGCCGGGTACAACTACCGAAGGGAATCGGCATGCGCACCGTCATTGTTAGCAACATCGTTTCTTTGGACGGCTTTTATGCCGCCCCTAATGGCAGTCCACTCGTACTGAACATGGATGAAGCCTTTGACGAATACAACCGTGAACGAATTGAAGCCGCAGATATTGTTCTCCTGGGCCGGAACTCATTCGAGGGATTCAGCGCCTACTGGCCTAACGTGGCCAATGCCCCGGCAGACCCCGGCAACCGCGCACTCAGTGAGAACAACCGGCGAATTAGCAGCGCGTACAACTCCCTTTGCAAAGTGGTCGTCTCAGATAACCTCAAAATCTCACCCGACAACCCATGGGCAAAAAGCACCACAGTCATCCCGAGAACGGCCACTGCTGCATGGCTCGAGGCAGCCCAGAACGAAGGTGACCGGGACATCCTCATCTTTGCAAGCCGGATCATGTGGAACGGCTTGCTCAGCCGAGACCTGATCGACGAGCTGCATCTTATGGTGAGTCCGGCAGCGCTCGTCGAAGGCGTGCCCATCTTTGACGTCCCTGCATCGCTCAACCTGATGGATAGCCGCAGGTTCCCAAACTCGAACAATGTGCTCCTTCGTTATTCAACAAGGGGACACCTCACTTGAGTTCCGGTAGCTGGCCTACAAGTGAATTATGTACGGGCGGAACATTTTGTAGGGGACGCCCACTGTCTCATCTATGGATCCTTCACCAAGACCGAAACGGCCTGGTTGCCAGGAGCCTTCGGAGCCCTGCATTCCAGCGTTCAGCGAACCCTTCATCGTCTCAACAATGTGTCTCCTCTGGTCGATTCTCAATAAAAGGGAAAGTGGCCTTGGATGAGCCAAGGTAGGCGCTTTGGGGAGTATCTGATGTCACCCATTTGCCACGCTCGCACTTGCCATCTCAGCGAAGGCACCAGGGCCTAACTGTCCTGGCGCGCCAGAGCTCGCGTCAAGGACGAAACGCTTACGCTGAGCCGCTCAGCAGTTTCCTTCAAAGTCTTCCCTTCACTGCGCAACTGCCGGGCCGTTTCCAGTTTCCCTGGCGTCATCGAACGGGGTCGCCCTCCGAGCCGGCCCCGCGCTTTCGCTGCAGCCAGCCCGGCCTTTGTTCTTTCCGACAGCCGAGATCGTTCGTATTCGGCAAGGGAAGCGAACATGTCAAAGATGAGCTTTCCATGGGCACTGGTTGTATCCAACCAGGGTTCAGCTAGGGAACGAAAGCCTATCCCCCGCTGACCCAGCACCGTGACGATGTCAGCAAGATCGGAGGTACTACGGCCTAGTCTGGTCAGGTCCGCGACCAACAGCACATTTCCCGGCTGCAGATAATCCAAGCAATCCTTCCACCGGGCCCTTGCCTGAGTGGCGCCGGATGCGTACTCCTGGAAGACGCGAACTGCTCCGGCTGCCACCAGCGCGTCCACCTGCGAATCGAGCGACTGACCACGAGTACTGACCCTTGCATAGCCGATTATGTTCCTGGACACGTCAAAAACCCTCCCATCAGCCTTTTGACCGGTTTTCTTTTCGGCAACCAGTTTTGACTAAGACTAGGAGCGCTTTTTTCAACTTTTTCGAAGGCTTGCCGACGGCAAGTCAGAAACGGTCGTTATTGGCCTCTCCGGATCCTTCTGCAACAGCTGAAGACTGCGCTCACTCCTGCCTACCCCTCCCCCACTGCGCCACTCAGCGTTGGCAGTGCCAGCGAACGACCGATTCGCGGGAAAGTCGAACGGAGGTGCGCGGGCACCATGCCAGCCCAGAGGCCGCTTCATCAGTTAGCCCGTTAACGGCCACCGTGTGGCACCCGCCGGTACAAGGCGGCCCGCTTGAGCTTGCTGGGCTAGGAATACAGTGAATGTGGTGTTCCCAGGCCGCCCAGCAAAGAGGCTCCCTAACGGCCCCCAAGCGGCATGCGGCGTTTGGGGGTAGGGGCCAATCTCCCGCTTCCACTATCGGGCCACAGGAAGCGCACGGTTTGATCTAAGTGACATGTCTGGGTTAAATCAGTCGCTTCCCCGCAGCCACAGCGGTCTCTGCCGCAGATAAACTACGAGTCCATGCGTAAACTGCCGCTTCCGTGTTCTCGCTATGTCATTTGCTGTACCAAGATCATCGAGCTTCACGCCATAACACATGCCATAGGTCTTATTGGATCAGACATAAGCAGACTTGTTGCTGCGCGAGCAGTACGTCGGGCGCGGCCTCTCATACGGTGACAGGCAGGGCGACGGCCATAAGCTTTATTGCCATAACCTACGCCATAAGCCCTACTGGATAGAGGATAGGCAGCCTTGTTGCTAGGTAGGTAGTGTGGCATGCGCGGCCCGCGATAGGAAGGCAAGCATATCGGAACGCCACAGCCGCCATAGGAAGCTAAGTAGATAAAAAAGCCGTATCCACAATGGGATCACGAGCGATTAAACAAGCGGGATAGACCACTAGACCGCAGATTGGCATAACCATGGGAGTCAACGCTAGGTCCACCGCGGGAATCGCTGTTGCTTCTTCCACGTCAACACACATAGGAGGGAAAGTATCGAAGCCAGTCATCTTCATAACGCGGATTACCGCCATTCCCACTGCATAGCAACAAATGCCCACTCCTATCCGTGTCACTGCCAGCATTCGTAGACGACAGCACATAGCGTTGAAGGCAGAAGAACATGCACCACATTAAGTAGGAGACTCGTCGGCCGATGGCACGATCGCTGCAAACCCCAGTACCCCCGAAACCACAGGCAACACGCGCAATTGAACGTGTCATCTCCCTAGCGAACGGCAAAGGCGGAGTCGGCAAGACGACCACCGCAGCCAACGTTGGCGGGTACGTTGCGCTGGCAGGCTCCCGTGTGCTGCTGATTGACCTTGACCCCCAGGGCGACTTGGCCCGCGATCTCGGATACGACAGGCAGACCGGGAGGGAATTCTTTCAGGCCCTGATCGCCGGCACGCCGCCGATGATCCTGCGCGACGTGCGGGAAAACCTCGACGTCATCCCTGGCGGCCAAGACCTCGAAGACATCCAGGGACTGATGGTGTCCCGCTCCAGCCGCTCGGACGCCGGCGACTTCGGCGACATGCTCTATTCCGTTCTGGCCCCGCTGGCGGACGATTACGACTTGATCCTGATCGACACCCCACCAGGGGAGCGGATCCTCGTAGAAGGCGCCTTCGCGATCTCCAGTGCAGTCGTTATTCCTACGCGTTCTGATGATGCGAGCATCGACGGTGTGGAACGCGTCGCACGCCGCTTCATGGCTGTACGTGATCGGAATCCCTCCCTGCAATTGGCGGGCATCGTCCTGTTCGGTGTCGGCCCGCGTTCCATGCGTCTCGAACGAAGCGTTCGAGAGACCTTGGAAGAAATGCTCGGCACCGTCGCCCCGGTTTTCGCAACCCGCATTAGGAACCTGGAGAGCGCAAGCGCGGACGCCCGCCGCAAAGGCCTGCTCTTTCACGAACTTGAAGGTGCCGTTACCGACGCTCAGAAAAACCGCCTGAAGGCGCTCCGGGCGGGGGAGAAGCCGGCAGAAGGCTTCTTCTCACGCAATGCGGGGGGACTCGCTGAAGAGTACGAACAGCTGACCGGCGAGATCCTCGCCCGACTCAACGAGATCGAAAGCGGGAACGAAGCATGAGCGGCCGACAAAACCTTGCCGCGGCATTCGCACCTGCAGCGCCTGCTCGCGGTGCAGCACTGCAAGGGTTGCTGCCTTCGAAGCGGGGGAGGGGCACCCGCGAATTGGAGCCGAAAACGGACGACTCAATGCAGGCATCGACCCAGAATGTCCGGATGCCCGCATCAGCAAAATCCGAGCCCGCTGACACGCACGTACCTACTAAGCCACAAGCAGATAATTCACCCACTGAGCAGGAAATAGTCGAAGAGGCGCCCCTTGAAGCGGCGGGAGAGCGGGCGGAACCCACACCTACGTTTATCAAGCCCGCAAAGGCCACCACGCGGCACCAGCCTGCTGCCAAGAAAGCCGCTAACGCAAACAAAGCCTCCGAACTAGTTCCCGGAGCGCTACGCAACGTCGGAGTGTACCTGCCGCCGGAGCTCCTGGCGCAGGTCAAAGATTCCGTCTACAAGGAACGCACGACCTACTCGGACCTGTTAATCGACGCTTTCGAAGCCGTTGACGACGAGCAGATCGCCAAGGAGTTCACTCCCGAAACCACGGTGACAAAATCCGGGATGCCCCGCCGGGCACCGCGTAAAAGGGGAGAAGCCGGCATTCAGATCCAGCTGCGTCTCGATGGGATGCAGGTCGCTTGGCTAGACGAGAAGGTCACCGAGTTCAGCGCTCCATCACGCAGCGCACTCGTATCGGTCGTTTTCAAGCTTCATATGAAGGCGGCACAGTCGGCCGAGTAATGCCCGCCTCTTGATTTAACCATAGCTTGTCTTCCTATAGTGCTTATGGCATGCCTTATGGCACAAAGGCGAGTGTCAACGTTTCTGACGAGTGGCAGCCCAGCCTTGTCAGCCTGCTGAGAAGTGCCGACTGAGCCTATGGGTAAAATCAACTCGCAGGCCCTTAGCACCGATGTCATCCAACTCTGCTGAAGGCCATGTCGGACAGTGACCATTCATCTGGTGGCCCCTCGAACATCTCCCAGGGATAATCTTCGTCGGGGGAGAGGAGCTCCGGAACGGTATTGACGTTTCTGGCCAGCCATTCGCGCCAGATAATCCGATCGTTACGGTAACGCTGTAACTGAAGGGCAACCGCTTCGAGTACCCCGAATTGTTCGGCAAGCTGTCTCAATGATGTCTCGGCCACGATTGACCAGGCCCGGCCGGGACTGCGGACAACCAGGTTCCAAGCGGCAAGAACTTCCAGTGCTTCGTGGACGGCGGAACGAGACAGGCGCGTAATGCGCACAATCTCGACTGTGGACATGGCGGGGGAGTGCTCTAGTGCTTCGTAAACGAAAGCGGCCGGCAGCCCCAGCACACGGAAAACCGGGCGAAGGGCGTGAACTTTACCCTTCTGCCATCTAACGTCTTCAGCTGCTGCCTTAAGCTCTTCCGGAATAGTCAGCATGTAGAGGTCACCCTTGGTCCCCCGTCCCTCCTCAACAAGAGTGACCAGGGGATCCTTCTCGGCACGCAGCTCTCGCAGATGCATGGCGACGGTCGTGTGGTCCAATCCCGTGGCGACTGCAATGGAACGGACACCGAACTCAACAAATCTGGAGCCTGTCATATGGGCTGCCTCCCCCAGTGACCGTAGAACCATCCTCCTAGCCAGACCAGTCTTGGATTGCTGATATTTCGCCTCCCTGATCCGCAGAGCATTTCGCCAGGTACGGATGTGCCGATGCTCCGCATCGGGGTTCGAAATTTCAGTTATGCCCTGTAGTGCGGGGGGCTGTGTAGTTGGTTGGCTTGTGGGGGATCTGCGGACATTGTTATTTCCATCCCTGCTGGTCTCGTTTTTGCTTAGGTATTTGATGGCGTTCTGCCAGTCACGACGCAGTGAGGCCAGCCTGTGTTTGGCTGAGTAGCGCACATAGAAGGAGGCCAGCCCGGGCCACGTTCCTTGGAGCATCCGGCGCTCAACATCCGTGAGATGTAGGCCGGCGGCTGCAGCCGACAGGATGACGGCCTGGCGCGCCTCCGAGTCGGAGGCGTACTTGTTGGTGTCATAGATGCCGGTCTGAGCGAGCACCTGCATGCTCCGGGACATGCGTCCAGCGGGCTGGTGGATGGCGAGTGTGTCCGCGGTCGCCGGGGTGAAGAACTCCTCCTGTCGGAGCGCCCGGACTGCCTTGATTTCGGCGGCTAGGTCTTTGGTCATGGCGGCCCAGACAGTGGGGCTGTTGGGGCGGCGGGCGATGTCGTAGGCCATGGATAGGCTCATTGCCAGTTCCTGGTGGCCGCCGCGCTTGTGCGGTGAGCCGGGAGTTCGCATGCAGCCGTGGAGCAGGTTTTGGTGAGGGGCCTTGTCTAGGGTCCGGTACCGGGTGCCCAGCGCCTCGACAAGATCCCGCGCTTCAGAGAACGTGATCCGCCGCGCTAATGGGACGTAGACGTGACGGCCGCCGTTCGGAGAGTAGTCCTCGATCCAGCGGGCACCGACCGAATGCAGCCAGGTCTGAACGGCGCGAACGTCGGCTTGGACCCAATCCGTACCTGCTACCGAGGAGTCGAAGTCGAGGAAGATTGCCGCGCACGTGCCGTCCTTGCCGAAGATCCTCACCGCCGCGGGTAACGAGGGAAGTGCTTCCGTTAGGTTTCGTTCGTACTTCTGCGGATATGTCTTACCTGCGTCGCGCGAAAGCCGCATCCTAGGCTGGCCTGCTAGCAGGGGGGCCAAGGCTGACCAGACAGTAGCCGGGGTGTCCCGTTGGTTTGACACGCCTGAATCCGGGCATGCTGGAAGCACGGAGATGTGCTGATGTACGATGTGAGTAATCCTTCCGGGGATTGAGGTAACCAAAAAGGGCCGATCCTGCCAGATCGGTTTCATAGCAACACAAGGGATGGGCTCTTATGGCCCTCCACGACTTACAATCTGATCCGCCGGCAAGCAATCCAGATGGTAAGTCTCAAGCTTCGAAGGCCCGTCTTAGTACGGGCCTTCTTTGTATTATGAGGCGATGCGAATGGGCAGCTCCTGCTGGTAGTCGTCCTGGTCAAGTGCAGCCAGGTCTTCTTTCAGTCGTGGCTCAACAACGGACAGAAGGTATTCCGTAACGGTCAGGCCCTTGTGCGCTGCCACTTTGGCGATACCGTCAGCGGTAGGTTCAGGTGAGCGAAAACCAATGAACTTACGCAGCCCTTTGCTAGGACGCCCGCCGCCTCGATTTACTGCTACTGCCGTCATTTGCTGTGTCCTTTGATTTTGTAGCCGCCGCCAAAGCCGCTACAGCTTCATCGTTGTGATACCCGCCCCGCTGAATCACAGAATGATCCTTTGCGACTGCTCCGAAACTATCACCGGCCCAGTAGGCCTCCGGGGATTTGTTTTCAGAAAACGGCAGCGTGTCGTCTTTGTGACGTGTCGCCGTTTGGCGTCCTACGACTCTTCGACATGCAATGCCCCCTGTTGCATCCCATCAAGCTTGTTGGGACGTCCTTCCGCGCGGTCTATCAGGGCGCCTACGTACTCTCCGAAGGACATGGTGTACCGCTGCGTCGCTTTCCAGGCGGCGTAATGCTGATCAGGTTGCACAAGGCAGTTCAGCGGCACCTTCTTGCCGAGCGGCTTGGGTGGACGGTATTCCTCCATGTCACTCACCCTCACTTCGGTTCCAGAGAACCTGTAGACGTACAGAGTCTGCCGCGGCGGCATTCGATGCTCCTCTAAAAGAGCAAGCAAGCGAAAGACTACATACATGCTTCGCACATGCACAACTCACTGCCTGTACCCTATGGTAGGTGTCAGGTAGCATTCTGTTAGCTGCCCGCCTGCTCTGTGTGGCGGCCTATACAAGAGGCTGAGCTTGGCTAAGGAGCTTTATAAATGGCAAATGGGGGCCGCAGCGTGTTTCTCACGCAGCAACAAAAGAAAGAGCGGCTGGCGGATCGCATGGGCATTCTGGTGGATATCTGGGAGTCCGATCACAACACTGCGCTCACGTACCCTCATGTGGAAGAAGCACTTTCGGCCCACGGAATCCACCTGTCTCGGACGCGGTGGTCCTACTTGATCAACGGCACCGGCAGCCTGGTGACCGATCAGGAACTGCTAAAGGGCATAGCAGAGTACGTTTTTGCCATACCCGCCAGTTATTTGTGTGATCTCAACAGTGAGACTCCCCCTGAGGTGGAAGCGCGCATGGAGTTCCTTGTGCAGATGCGCAAGCTCAAGGTAAAGAACTTTGCGGCAAGAAACCTGGGCGCCACCTCGCCTGAGATGCTGCGGACGATTACCAGGATCATCGATGCGTCGATGAACGGCGAAGAGGAAGACTGAATGGGCCTCCCACCGGTCGCAGAAAAGGTCCGGGAGTTATGCGGAGACGGCACGACGTCAATGGTAGAGGTCCTCGAACGTCTGGCCGTCATCTGCGAAAAGCCGATTAAGCTGATCGAGCAGGAGGGGTCTTGGGGAACTCTGACAGCCTTCAAATTGGACTTTGAAGATCACTTCAAGATCTATGTCCCGCCGCAAAACTCGACGCAGTACAAGCTGCACTGCATCTATCACGAGCTCGGGCACATATATCTGGAAAGCTTCCAAGGCCACTTAGTTCTGCCCGATTTCTCTGAAGAGATGCTGAAGGAGGCTGCCCGCGCGAAAAGCATGAGCTGCTGTTCTGTTCCGAATCATCCCGTAGAACGCTGGGTGGAGGATTTTGCATTCGAGATGTCAAAGAAGACCCGCGCGAGCAGCTCCTCCGAGACTGATCCTTTCCTCTGATAGACCATGAAACAGTTACTCTTTGCGCTGCTGAGTGCCCTATGCATCCTTCGGATCCCCTCGGTAGTCAAGGTGGCGGAAGCCCGGGCCTCGTGGGTGGCTTCGATGTTCGGCCTGGCGGCGCTTTTTGTCCTGGGAACGGTTACGCCGCTGGCGTCCATCGACAGCTACCTCGGTGGCGTCAACGTGACGAATCTTCTTCAAGCCATCTTCGCGCTGTTGGCGATCTTCTTCTTCAACGACAGTGTGCGGCGGTTAGCAAACGTACCAGTCAGGTGGACTTACTATGCTCCTTTGCTAAGCATTCCCATCATGATTGTCAGCTTCGCCCTCATTGAGGACAAAGGTCCAACCTCTGCGGACTTCATTGATAACCGCATGGACCAACTCGCAACTGCCACTTACAGCGGCACGTACATGTTCGCGTTACTCTTCACCGTGCTTAGGATCATTTACATGCTTCGGCACAAGGGCAGGGGCCTGTACGCAACATTCTCAGCGGGCTTGGTCGTGGTCGCGGCGGCCGTCTCGTGCCACATTGCATATGTGCTGCTATTCCACTTCACGTCCTGGGATGCCTTCGCAGAGGCGATCGGAGTCTGGTTTGACCGCCTTTTCTATGCCGGCCTCTCGGTGACAGCTGCGGGATGGCTGATTCTTTTCCTGTCCAAGCAGCTGCCGAGGTTGCGGCTCTGGATGATTGATGCGCTTTGGCTTACTGCGCTGAGGATCCGAGTACATGCAGATCAGTCCCGGGTTAGTCCGGCCTGGGACCTGTTCAATGAAACGCTGGAGAATGGGGTCTACAAAAGCCTCATTGTTCTGCACAACTACCAGCGGGGGAACATGAGCACATTCCCGGAGTCTGTTCAGGGCAGGATCAGCCATATCGAGGCCAAGCTGGACGCGCGGGTCTAGCCTGCGGTCAGCATTGTTTTGTTGATCCAATTTGTGAGTTCGTTGGTGAAGGTTTGAGGCGACACATTCCACTCCTGCGTGTGGTGCGCCGCAGGTAAGGGAACCAGGGTGACGGTGTCGGGGTTCGCGCGTTGGAACGCTGCCGAGATTTCCCAGGGAACCGTCTGATCCGCGCTCGAGTGCAGGACCAGGGTCGGGACCGACACCCGATTAGGTATGTCGACCCATTCAAGGGCATCGAAGTTGATCGGTTCCTCCAGCCCGAGCATCTTCGCGAAAGGGGGAGCCTGCAGCAAGGACATGACAAGGCCGGCACCTAGCGCAGGCACGCCGGCGGCCTCCGCTCCCGCCGTGATGGTTTTACGCCAGCTCGTGACCGGTCCTACCAGGACGATCCCGGCTATCCGGTCACGGTAGGCGCTGCATTCCGCTGTAAGCAGGGCAATCGTCCCACCCATTGACCAGCCCGAGAGGATGATTCGCTGCGCGCCGTGAGCCACGGCGTAGGCCAAAGCGCTTTCCACGTCTCGCCATTCCGTTTGACCAAGGTGGCTCGATTCGGCCTGTAGGGGGCTGACCTCCAGGTCGCTGCGGAATGAGGGCACCAAGGAGGTGAATCCCAAGGAACTGAAGGCGTGGACGTCACGGAACATGATAGAGCGGTCGGTCCAGCTGCCATGGATGTGGATCACCCATGTGTCCGCGGTCTTACCTTCGAATAGCCATGCCGGCGCCGCACCGTAGGCGGTGGGGATGTGTACCTCTTCAAACCGCCCGGCCACGGCAGAAGGTTCGAAGAACACGTCGGGTGTCCAGTCGACCAGGGGCCCCAAAGTCATCGGCCCAGACCCGGTCGGATGAATTCGACGCTCCACAAATTTTTGATCCTCGTCGATCAGGGTGACCTCTCCGACCCTGGTGTAACGCCCGGCCGCAGGGTCGAAGACGGCGAAGTCGCCGTGGGCTTTGGTGTAGTCATCCAAGTCGATGCGGACTCTACGGCCATCATCTGTCAGTTCGGCGCGACGGTAATCCTTTGGGCCCCGTCTAACGATCTTGCGCGCCATGACGACCGCGAATCCGAATAGTGAGCTTGCGGGTACGAGGAACGCCAGGCAGGCGAGGCCACGCCTTGTCGTCAGCATCATGTCCCGCCCTCCAGCGCCGATCCGGGAAGAGTATCGGAGCCCAATCATCGTAAGCGTTCCTCTCGCCTTAGATATGTACGAAGCAGGCCCACTACAGGCGTTGCACATGTTCACCACACGCAAGTATTCTTGGTGAGGGCACGTTGGGGGCTCAAAGGGGGATTTGCATGCAGCGGAAGTCACTTGGTCTCGTGGCGCTGATCGTGGTTCCCGGCATCTTGATAGGGCTGGTCTTTTCCATGCTCTTACTCCTTGCCCCGGCAAAGCCCGCGGCTGCCGACTGCGGCCCGACCGTGTCAGTGTTTATCAACGGCGACCCAAAGTTTGAGGGCTACACCGAGGAACAGCTGAAGAACGCCGCGACGATCATGGGTGCCGGTAAGGCCCTAAACCTGTCCGTGAAGGGCCAAATGATCAGCGTCATGGTGTCCCTGGGAGAGTCCGGCCTGCGAGTTCTTGACTACGGCGACGGACCGGGCCCTGACTCCCGTGGCTTGTTCCAGCAGCGCGATAACGGTGGGTGGGGCTCCTACGCGGACCGCATGGACCCGACCATCAGCGCCACGAACTTCATCGAGGCCCTGCAGAAGGTCGAAGGCTGGGAGCTGCTGGAACCGACCCTGGCCGGCAACAAGGTCCAGCGCAACGCCGATCCGTATCACTACCAGAAGTACTGGCCTGAGGCAGTCAAGATCGTCCAGGCACTCTCGGACGGAAAATTCTCCCTAGAAGGCAGCGACTGCGCCATTCCGGGCCAGTCCGGTGCCGGGGACGATTACCCGTGGAAAAACTCTCCGACCTGGTTGCAGGTGGGTACAGCCGGCAGCATTTCACCGTTCAACTTCTACTACCGCGAGTGTGTGGACTTCGCTATGTGGCGGGTGAACCAGCAGATGGGGTCCGCCGGTGAACCGTTCAAGTTCCTCAACGGCAACTTTCGCCCGGACGGCCAGCGCCTGGGCTCGGCCCTGACGTGGAAGGCCGGGTGGGACGCCAAGGGCTGGGCCACCGGCAGCACCCCCAAGGTGGGCGCGGTCGTTTGGTACGCGCCCGGCGTCGGGGGAGCGGACCCGACCTTTGGTCACGTCGCGGTGGTCAAGGAAGTCAAAGACGACGGGAGCTACGTCGAAGAGGGCTACAACGGCAACCCGCCCCCGGATGACCACAACTACTACACCCGGACCGTCAGCAGCGATGTCCCTTCCGCGTTCCTGTACCTGCCCACCCAAGAGGAGAAGTAATGAAGAAGCCCTCGGCCCTCATCGCAGTAGCCCTGCTCTGCGCCGCGTGCGCACCGGCAGCGAACACCACGCCTGCACCGGCAGAATCGATCGCCACGCCTTCCGCGCCGGTTTCGCTGAGCGCCAGCAGCGGACCACAGGCTCCCGGTGGCACGGTCCCGGCCACGATCGGCATCACCTGGGATCAGGCCAGCAAGGATGCGGCAGTGGACGTCGCTGAGAAGGCCATGGCGGACTTTGCCCGCCCCGGCGTGGAGGAGCAGCGATGGGCCAACGATCTTGCCCGCTGGCTGACGCCACAGGCCACCGCTGATTACTCGGCCGTGGACCCGGCCAACATCCCTGCAGACCATGTCACCGGCCCGGCCGCGCTGAACGTCGATGAAACCAACGGCTACGGGGTCATGGCGGCGGTTCCGACCAACGCCGGGACCTACACGGTGCAGCTGCTCCGCACGGGCAAGGAAGCCCCGTGGAAGGTCAACCGCTTCACACCTCCCTCGTCCTAAGCGCCGGAACCCTCCATCTCACACACGTAAGGAAGAAGCCCATGAGCACCACATCAACCGAGGTCCTGGCCTTTCCAAACATCCGGGCCATCGTCCGTGACAACGGAACCGCTGAGGTCGTAGTTGCGGGTAACTCCCGCATCGTCCCTGCAGGGGAGTCCGTGCAGGATCTTCGGAACAACGCCCTGGCCCTCGTCGTGGGCGAGGCCCAGACGCTGAACCGTCCCGTCAGGGTCCAGATCGAAGATCCCGAAGGGCACGGCGAACTCATCGTGCACCCGGACAACAGGATTGAATCCGTCTCCTACGAGGCACGCCCCGCCCGACGCCGGGCACCGGAACCCGCGCCGGAAAGTGCAGTTCCCACAGTCATTGACACCGTCCAAGCCCCTGCGCCTCAGCCTGTGGCTGCTCCGGCAGAGCCCACTGCTGCCGCCGTCGCTGCCGTGGACCGCCAGCCGTGGCCGCCGAATCCCGTGTCGTCAGAGACGACGGACAAGCCGGCTACCTCGGTGCTGGAGACGGCAGAGGTCACGGAAGAAGCCCCGCCGACCCGGCGCAGCTTGAAGGAAACCTCCTTCCTGGTCAGCGCCCCGGTCCTGGAGCCGGCCACACAGGGCTGGCGGGGTGCGCTCACCCGCCTTGGCTTCCGGCTGGACCCCTCCGCCAAAGAACTCTCCGAGCGCGAGGATATCCGCACGGTCAGCCAGCACTGGCCCGGTCCCCGAACCATCGCCGTGGTCAACCGCAAAGGCGGGGCGAACAAGACCCCCACGGTGGTTATGCTCTCGGCCATCCTCGCCCGCTACAGCGGGGCCGCTACCGTCGCCTGGGACAACAACGAGTCCCAAGGCACCCTGGGCTGGCGGACGGAAAAGGGCGCCCATGACCGGAGCGTCCTGGACCTAATCGATTCCTCGACCGAGCTGCTCTCCCCGTCAACGAACGCTGCCGACATCGCCAAGTTCGTTCACCACCAGACCGCGGACAAGTTCGACGTCCTGCGCTCGGATGAGAACGAAGAAGGCGACCACGAAGTCACTGCGGAGGAAGTCGACATCGCCCACCAGGTCCTCACCCGGTACTACCGGTTGGTGGTCATGGACTCGGGCAACACCGCCCGGGCGGCGAACTGGCGCCGGATGATCCACCACACCAACCAACTCGTCGTTCCCGTAACGGCCATCGAGGACCGCGCCGAAGCCGCCCGGCTGACGCTGCAGACCCTCCAATCCCGTGGCGGCCACGATGCAGCGCTGGCCCGCAACGCCGTCGTCATCGTCTCTGAATCCACCGACGCCAAGCGCGCCATGTCAGGGGACGCGTTGAAGCGGGCCAAAGACGAGGCCCAGCGCATCGCGGACGGCTTCGAACCGTTCGTCCGGGCTGTCGTCCGGATTCCCTACGATCCGGCACTGGTCAACGGGCCCATCCGCTATGAAGCCCTGCAGCCTGCCACCCAGCGGGCATGGCTGGCGGCCGCGGCCGCCGTCGCCAAAGGCTTCTAAACCCACCCGTCATTCGGACTTTCGAAAGGAGGAACCATGCAACAGTCCCTGAATCCCTGGATCACCAGCCCCACCGCCGACACCCCGGACCAGGAAACAACGGATACGTATATGCCGCCGGCGGCCGTCATCAGTGCCCCACTAAAGGGGATGGTGGAGCCCGCCGCAACGGACCGGCTCGCCCGCCGCACCATGACCGGTTCCGCCGCGTTGTGGATCATCGGCGCACATGGGGGAGCGGGAGAAAGCAGAATCGCGGACCTCCTCTGTGGACATGCCACCGACCACTGCTGGCCCGTCCTCAATGACGGAAGCGAGCCGCAGGTGCTGTTGGTCTGCCGTGCGGACATGCGTGGCCTGACAGCCGCCAGGAGTGCCCTGACCCAATGGGTATCAGGTGCCGCACCGAAAGCTGACCTGCTCGGCCTCGCGATCCTGGCGGACGCACCGGGGAAGACTCCCAAAGCACTGCGTGACTTCTCCACCATCGTCGGCGGGGGAGCGCCCCGGTTCTGGGCCCTGCCTTGGGTAGAAGCCTGGCGGCACGGGGACACCACCGCGCAGCCGTCCTGCGAATACCAACGCTTCATTACTGACATAGCCACCCTGGCTGCCGACACATCAAACACCGCTCACTGAAAGGTCTCACCATGAACTACTTCTCCGCACTTGCAACCGGCGTCATCCCCAACCCCACTCCGACGATCCCGGCAGAGGCAGACGGGCTGCTCCTGGTTCTGAACTGGGCCTCCGGTATCGGTCTGGTTCTCGGCGTCCTGGGCGTGATCATCGTCGGCATCGGCATGGTCATCCAGCTCCAGCGAGGCGAAGGCGCACAGGCCATCGGCAAGCTCGGCTGGGTCCTCCTTGGCTGCATCATCATCACCGGTGCCGCCGGCATTGTCCGCGCGTTCGTCTAAGCCAGCACCAACAACGGGAGGTTCACCATGAGCCAGTCAACAGAGAGCACCACCGAAAGCAATCCGTTCACCAGACCCGGGTTCATCATTGCGGCCGCGCTGGTGGTCGCGCTGATCGCATCAACCATCGTGATCTTCCTTCTCCCCAAAGGACAGGGCAACGCACAGCCCGCCCCTGCCCCCGCTGAATCCAGCAGCACAGCCGAGGCCAGTCTCGATGCTTCAGCTGCTGCCGGTGAGAGCGTCTGCGGGCTGCCCGCTTCTTCGGAAACAACGCTGGGAACTGCACCAAAATCAAACTGGGAGCTTGTAGGACGCATAGCCACGCCCTCCGATCCAGAAACATTCGGCCCGGGCACAACCGACGAAAGTGGTTTTCGATCCTGCTTTTCGCATTCGCCCACCGGGGCCTTATACGCAGCAATGAATGTCGCAGCGCTTGGCTCATCCGGCTCCACGGAGTTGCAGCAGAAGCTCGCTGACAAACTGCTTGTCCCCGGCACTGGTAGGGACGCAGCAATGCGTGAAGTAGCCGCCGATACCAAGACGACGGCTCCCACTACACCTATTCAGGTGCGCGGATTCCTCATGAGGTCCTATTCGCCTAGCGAGGCGAATATCGATCTTGCTTTCGAAACGGACAAAGGCGCACTGGGCCGACTCACAGTGTCCATGCGCTGGATGGACGGGGATTGGAAAGTGAAACCAGCAGATGACGGTGTCACTTTCACGGGAGCTACCCAAATCAGCGACCTCAGCGGCCTAATCCTCTGGTCTGGTGTCTGATATGGCCGAGTGCGACTTTGGGGACTTCGGATGTGGCCTGGGCAATGTAATTTCTGGCATCGCTGATGACGCTATTGGGAACTTAGCGAAGGCCATCATGGAGGGCATGAGTCAGATGGTGACGACTCTGTCTACCTTCTGGGTTTCGATGCCGACCGTGAACCTGGCCAGTGAGGACGGCAGCACACCAAGCCCTGTTGTTTCTGACGTCAATAGTGAGTTGCTGCCCTGGACCTTGGCGTTGGCAGTTCTCGCCGTGATCCTTGGAGGGATCCGGATGATCTGGGAACAGCGTGGAGCACCGTTGAAGGACCTGCTCCGTTCGCTGCTCACCCTCACTCTCGTGTCGGGGCTGGGCCTGGGCGTCATCTCGATCCTGGTGATCGCCGCGGATGCCTTTGCTGTTGCCATCATCGAGCGTTCCACCGACGGTAAGGGGTTCGCCGAGGCTTTTCAGAAAATAGCGGTTATCCAGCAAACCGACGCCGTCTTCATTCTCATCATCCTTGGTTTGATCGGATTGATTGCCTCACTGGTCCAGATTGTTCTGATGGTGGTCCGGAGCGGCATGTTGGTAATCCTGGCAGGCATCCTTCCCACCACTGCCGCGTTCACCAACACTGAGATGGGCAGGCAGTGGTTCCAGAGGGCCGTTGGCTGGACGATTGCGTTCATTCTTTACAAGCCCGCGGCAGCCGTTGTTTACTCGGTCGCGTTCCTTCTGATGGGTAATAGCAGTGGGCAGGACGCCCTGGTTGGTTCGATCACGGGCTTCACCCTGATGATTGTTGCCTTGTTCGCGCTGCCGGCGTTGATGCGGTTCGTAACGCCGATGGTTGGTGCCGTCGCCGCAGGCAGTGGAGCAGCAGCCGGGGCTGCCGTTGGTGCGATGGCTACGGGAGCCGTGTCCCTGGGCCGTGGCGGCAGCGGGCGAAGCAATGCCGCACCAATCCCCGCTACGACAAGCACTACGGCCAGTACGCAGAGCACTTCTACCGGCGCTTCGCCGAAGGGCAGTGAAGGAGCGTCTGGTCCCCGTGGCGGGGGAGGGCAACCAACCCCCGGTGTTACGGGTCCGGGCGGAGCCGCTGGCGCTGCGGCCGCAGGCAAGGCAGGCTCCGCAGGAGCAGCGGCAGGGGCAAGTGGCGGGGCAGCAGCTGCTGGCCCGGCCGGGATGGCTCTAGCCGCCGGGGCACAGGTGGCAACCAAGACGTCGCAGGCAATCGAGAAGACCGCGCAGGATTCAACCGGGGAGGGCCCCAGTGGCAGCAGTTAACACCGAATACAAGGAACCGTCCTACGGCAACTGGCGCGTACCGCGCTCCGCCGGTCTGGGCAACCTCGGCGCCATTGGCACCGGTATTGTCATGGCCGGACTGTTGGTGGGCATTACCACTTTCGCTATCTGGGGCCTGTTCCCGGGCCTCGCTGTCCTCGCCCTTGCCGGGGCCAGCGCCCTGTTGCTCACGGTCAAGGACAAGCACGGCCAGTCCGTTGTAGACCGTTTCGGCACCCGCATGAGCTTCCGGCTCTCCAAGTCCACTGGAACGAACCTTTACCGCTCCGGCCCTTTGGGTGTAACGGAGTGGGGCATGTACCAGCTTCCAGGGCTGGCCGCGAAGTCGACCCTGTACGAGTTCGCTGACTCCTACAAGCGCCCGTTCGCCATGCTGCACGTGCCAGCGACCAGCCACTTCACGGTCATATTCTCCACCGAACCTGACGGAGCCTCCCTGGTGGACCCTGAGCAGGTCGACGCATGGGTGGCCAACTGGGGCGGTTGGCTCGCCGGCCTTGCCGACGAAGCAGGCCTCGACGCCGCGGCCGTCACCGTCGAGACCGCCCCCGACTCCGGGTACAGGCTCCGCAACGAAGTCGAGATGAACATCGACCCCAACGCACCCGAATTCGCACAGGCCATTCTCCGCGAGGTCGTAGAGACCTACCCGGAAGGATCGGCAACGGTCCGTGCCTGGGTGTCCCTGACCTTCAACGCCTCCCTGCGGTCCGGGTCAAAGAAGCGCACCCCCGAGGATGTTGCCCGGGACTTGGCCTCGCGGATTCCCGGCCTGTCAGCCCGGTTGCAGTCCACCGGTGCCGGTATCGCCCGTCCGATGTCGGCGCAGGAGCTCTGTGAAGTCGTCCGTATCGCCTACGATCCCCCTGCCGCGCTGATTATTGATGAGGCCCATGCAGCCGGTTCCCCCGTTGCCTTGGCCTGGGGTGAGGTCGGACCCACCGCGACGCAGGCGAACTGGGAGGACTACCGGCACGACAGTGCGTTCTCTGTCTCCTGGACGATGACCGGCGCACCCCGCGGCTCTGTGAACTCGTCGGTCCTGTCCCGGCTGCTGGCTCCGCACGGGGATATTGACCGCAAACGGGTTTCCCTGCTGTACCGTCCGATGGATTCGGCGAAGGCCGCGAGTGTCGTGGAGCGGGACCAGAACAATGCCAACGTCCGCATCACCTCCGGGACCCGGCCCAGTGCCCGCGCCCTGGTTGATGCCCGCTCAGCCGTGCAGACCGCCCAGGAAGAAGCCCGCGGCGCCGGCCTGGTGAACTTCGGCATGGTCGTTACCGCCACGGTGACCGACAGGGAACGGCTGCCTGATGCCGTGGCCGCCATCGAACAGACTTCCGGCACGGCCCGGGTGCTCCTGCGCCGCGCCTACGGCGCGCAGGACACAGCCTTTGCCGCCTCGCTGCCGCTGGGGCTTGTCCTACCCAAGCACAGCATGGTCCCCTCCGAAATCAAGGATGCACTCTGATGGCATTTAAGGACCTACTGACGTCAATGACAGCAAAGACAGTAATGCCAGCAAAGAAGGCGCCAAAGGACAAAACCGGGAAGCAGCCGCGCGAGGCCGGCCCTGGTGCCCGCGGCTGGTCCGGACGTGGCGGCGGCATGGCCCAGCTCGTCCCGACCGTGAAGGAGTACCGGGGAACCACCGTCCAGGTTTGCGGCCTGTGGCCGTTTTCCTCCGGCGCGTCCTCGCCCATGATCGGCGTCCCGCTCGGCCGGCACGAGGAAACCCAAGCCACGGTCTGCTGCGACCCGATCAGCTGGTTCCAGCGCGCCCGCCTCATCTCCAACCCTTCAGCATTCATCCTCGGCAAACCCGGGCTCGGCAAGTCCACCCTGGTCCGGCGCATGTTCCTGGGCCTTGCCGCGCAGGGCGTCAACCCGCTCGTGCTCGGGGACCTGAAAGGTGAGCACGTCAAAGCTGTTGAGGCTTTGGGCGGGCAGGTCATCAAGCTCGGCCGCGGTGTCGGGTACTTGAACATCCTTGATCCGGGCCAGGCCGTCGAGGTCGCCCAGCTCCTGGAGGACCACGGCCGCCATGATGCCGCGACCCGGGTCCGGGCCGATGCCCACGGCCGCCGGCTGAACATGGTCGTCTCCCTCATCACCATCAGCCGGAACAGCCCACCCACCGACCAGGAACAAACGATCCTCGACCGGGCCCTGCGGGTCCTAGATGACCGGTCCGACGGCATCCCGGTCCTGAAAGACCTCCTCGACGTCATCGTCTCCGCCCCGGACGAGCTGCGGCAGGTCGCGCTGGACCGCGGCGACATGACCATCTACCTGCAGGAGACCCGGGCACTGGAAGCAACCCTGCTGGGCCTGACCGGGGGAGGGAAGCTGGGAGAAATCTTCTCCCGGCAGACCACCAGCCCGATGAAGCGGGACCGCGCTGTGGTCTTCGACGTCTCCAGCATCGACGAAACCGAAACGGATTTGCAGGCCGCCGTGCTGCTGGCGTGCTGGTCCTACGGATTCGGTACGGTCAACGTCGCCAACACCCTGGCGGACGCGGGTCTGGAGCCGCGGCGGAACTACTTCGTGGTTCTGGATGAGCTGTGGCGGGCGCTGCGGTCCGGTAAGGGCATGGTGGATCGTGTGGACGCCTTGACCCGTTTGAACAGGTCTGTGGGCGTTGGTCAGATCATGATTTCCCACACGATGTCCGATCTGCTGGCACTGCCGGCCGAAGAGGAACGAATGAAAGCCCGGGGCTTCGTTGAACGTTCCGGCATGGTGATCTGCGGCGGGCTGCCGGCTTCGGAGATGCCGCTGTTGACCTCAGCGATTCCGCTCTCCCGGCAGGAGCAGCAGAAACTCATCTCCTGGCAGGACCCACCCGCCTGGGACTCACGCGGCCTCGACGTCGAACCCCCGGGCCGGGGCAAGTTCCTGATCAAGGTCGGCGGCCGTCCCGGCATTCCCGTCCAGATCGGCCTGACCTCGATCGAGAAAAACGACGGCCTGAACGACACCGACACCCGCTGGCACGTACCGGCGAAAACGCTCATGGACCCGGCAGCACCTGCACTGCCGGCCAAAGGAGGCTCACTGTGAGCGCACCGAACCGCAAAGGAATGGGCCTTGAAGATGCCCTGCTGGTCTGGCTGGCCATCGTCGCCATCGTCGTCTTCGGCGGCGGCACCTACGCCGGCGCGCACCTCGGCTCATGGATGGCCGGCATCGCCGCACCCCCGGCCCACCCCATCGACCTGATCGCCGGACTTATAAAGGGCAATGTGCCCTGGCCAACCCAGTCCACCGTCGTGGTCTGCGGCATGGCCGGCCTGATACTGGCACTGGCAATCGTCGTACTCGTGGCCTGGCGGAAAGGCGCATCCAAACGTGCCCGGGTCGACAAGGCCGCCCGCTACTTGGGCCGCGGCAAGTCACTCGCCGCGTTCTCCGAGAAGGGTGCACAAGCCAAAGCTGAACGTCTCGGTATCGAGGACAACCCCGGGATCGTCGTCGGCAAGGTGGTCTCCACCGGCCAGAAGTTCGTTCAGTCATGGGAAGACCTCAGCCTCGACATCTGGGGACCTCGAACGGGTAAGTCCACCTCGCGGGTGATGCCCGCGATCCTGGACGCTCCCGGCGCCGTTGTCTCGACCTCTAACAAGCGTGACGTCGTGGATGGCACCCGCGGCGTCCGCGAGGCCACGGCCCCGGTGTGGGTGTTCGATCCGCAGAAGATCGCTCAGGAGGAACCGGACTGGTGGTGGAACCCGCTCTCCTACGTCACTGACGAGGAGAAGGCGTACAAGCTCACCCAACACTTCGCTGTCGGCTCGCGGGTCCCGGGGTCAAAGCCGGACGCCTACTTCGACCCCAAAGCCGAAGACATTCTCTCTTCCTACTTCCTCGCGGCCGCACTGGGGGATTTGCCGATCACGCGGGTCTATCTCTGGGTGACTGAGCAGGTCAGCCAGGAACCCATTGAGATCCTCCGGGAGCATGACTACGAGCTGCAGTACAAGGGCTTGGAGTCCACGCTGAAGCTGGCTGACAAGCAGCGCGATGGCATTTTCGGTACCGCTGAGAAGATGATCCAGTGCCTCAAGAGCCGGAACACGCTCCGCTGGGTCGCCCCGACCGGCGGCGCAAGCGTCGCCAACGAGGCCCGCCGGCAGTTCAACCCGCACGCCTTCGCTGCCTCCCAAGAGACGATTTACATCCTCTCCAAGGAAGGCGCCGCTTCCGCCGCCCCACTCACCACCGCACTGACCGTCGCCATCGCTGAAGCCATGGAAGAGCGAGCCGAACGCAGCGGCGGCCGCCTGCCCAAACCTGCCCTGTTCGCCCTCGACGAGCTCGCCAACGTCGTCCGCTGGGCCGGCCTGCCGGACCAGTTCAGCCACTACGGCTCTAAGGGCCTGATCGTCATGGGCATCCTGCAGTCCTGGTCCCAGGGCGTCGAACTCTGGGGTGAAGCGAACATGCGGAAGATCTGGTCGGCCGCGAACGTCAAGGTCTACGGCGGCGGCGTCGCCGAAGAAGGATTCCTCCGCGCCCTCTCTGACCTGATCGGGGACTACAGCTACATCAACGTCTCCGTCTCCTCCGGGAAGTCCGGGTCCAGCCGCTCACGCCAGGAGGCCAAGGAACGCATCTTCGACGTCTCCAATCTCGCCGAGCTCGACCGCGGCCGCGCCGTCATCCTCGCCTCCGGCGCACCCGCCACACTGGTCCGCACCATGCCCTGGTACACCGGTCCACACAAGGACGCTGTGGAAGCGTCCATCAAAAAGTACAGCCCGCAGCCAGAGAAAGAACCAGTACCAGCAGCAGCCGCGCCGGCAGCAAATCCATGGGTGACCGGGTAGGGGAGTAGGGCATGACAATCGAGATCGGCCGGTTCAGTGAAGCTCCCAGCCCGGACGCAGAAGAAACCGGCGCTGGGGCCGGCGAACAACAAAAACCCCCGCAGCTGGTCTACGGCTCAGCCGAAGAATTCCTGCACGAGCAGCTGCTCCCCACCTACGTCCGTGACGTTGACGGTCGCGCAGCGAAATGGTGCCTCGAATGGTACTTCCACCCGGAAGCCGTCTCCCGTGTGGAAGCGCTGTGGCGGGCCTGGGAACACCTGAGGCTCGATGGAGCCACCGGCATCAGCGTCTGGTTCAGAGACCATGCGGACCACCACATGAGCGTCCTCCTCGACCCACGCGGACCCTTCTACAAATGCGACATGCAAAAGCACCGCGACCCCGAACACCTCGAACCAAAGAAAGCCCCGGAAGGCTGGTTCCCGGACGTCCGAAATATCCCCGGATAATGCTGGGGGTAGAAGTAGCTTGCACAACAAAATCAGGGCCGAAAAGTTCAATAACTTCCGGCCCTGATTCTAATTTTTTACTGGTCTTAGTGCGCTGCTTCGTACTTCTCTACGACTTCCGCCTGAATCCGCCCACGGGTGTTCACCGGGATGCCATTCTCAGCCGCCCACATCCGCACCGCCTTGGCGTCAGGTACACCCTGGGAAGACTTAGTACTAGTACGGGCCGCCGGACGGCCTCGTCCGCCGGAGACCTTACGGCCGGCGCTAGTGAAGCGGGTCAGGGCTTCACGCAGTTCATTTGCATGTCCCTCGTTGAGATCAATTTCGTATTCACTGCCGTCAATAGCGAAAGATACCGTTTCCTTAGCTTCGGAGCCGTCAATATCATCTTCCAGCAGCACGACTGTCTTTTTTGCCATAAAACAAGACTATCAGTTTGCTGACTATGCGGTACGCCGCCCCAAACAAGCAATAACTGCCGAGCTAACACGGCCGATGACATGACGCCTCTGTTGAAATAAGTGGCAATAAGGGAAGAGAGGGCATCTCATAGCGGCACCAGAAAACCAGTAGTCCACGGTTGGGGTCGATCCGGGTTATCCACGGCTGGAAATAGGGAGCCATCGGGGCAGCTCCCTTAGCAGCGGTAGCGGTGGATAACCCATCAGGATTGTCCCCGGCTGTGGGCAGCGGAACCAACTGTCCAGACAGCCTCTGGACAATAGCGCCTGCATAATTTCCCAACTAGCCTCATGCTGCTGTTTTCTCGGCGGGTGGCAGCCATCGCCTCGTAAGCCTCCAGGCTGAGGATGCTTGCCTTAGCGAACGATTAGGCTGAGGTCATGACGTTGGGGGACGCGGCGGAGCCGCTTGTGCACATCAAAGATTTCCGGATGGATTTCGGGGAAACCTTCGGCTTCCTGGGATCGAACGGGTCCGGCAAGACCACCACGTTGCGGGCCCTGCTGGGTATCTATCAGCCCACCGCCGGGACTTTGCATATCGGCGGGAAGGATTTTGAACCACGGGACGGGGCCCTGCTCGCGTATCTGCCGGAGGAGCGTGGCCGGTATGAGAAGGAAGCGGTCCTGGACCTGATGGTTTACTTTGGCCGGCTCAAGGGCCTGTCCAAGACCGCGGCCAGGGCATGGTCGCTGGGCTACCTGGAGCGGGTCGGGCTGGCCGACAAGGCCGCGGTGCGGCTGGACAAGCTCTCCGGCGGCCAGCAGCAGAAAGTCCAGCTGGGCGTGACCACCATAAACGACCCGGAGCTCCTCATCCTGGACGAGCCAACCAAGAGGTTTGACCCGGTGAACCGGCGCCTGCTGATGGACATCATCGAGGAGCAGAAGCTGGCCGGCGCCACGGTCATCATGCACCCACCAGATGGAGGAAGTGGAGCGGCTCTGCGACCAGGTCATCCTGCTCAAGGACGGCACCGCCCGCGCCTACGGGACCGTCGCCGAGGTGCAGGAGCAATTCGGCGGCAACGTCTACCGGGTGAGTTACGAGGGGATCCTCCCCGCTTCCGGCCTCTACGACATTGTCACCGACGCCTGTGGGAAGGCCAAGGCCGGCCTGGAGCAGATGCGCGGCAAACTCGGGGAGCTGACCGCCAAACGCAACGAGCTTGTCAACCGGGCCCGCGTTGCCGCCACCCAGTTCCAGGTGCACGATGCCCTCAAGGCCTGGACGCCTGTGACCCGACGTGGGCGATCGGCCGGTACGAGGAGAAGATCCGCCGCGAGGAGGCCACCGTCCGCGGTCAATAGGAACTCGCGGCATTATCCCTGGAGGCCCAGTTCGCCTCGCTGGAGGACCTCGGCGAGCAGACCGAAGTGGAAGCCGGCTTGCCGCGCTGAAGTCCATTGGCCGGAAGGCCACCGACTCCTAAAAGACCGTTCGCGGAGGCCCTGCACCAACACGGGTCCGGGGGCCTTTGGCGCTCCTCGGGTGGGACACCAGGAATGTTCTTCGCTACGAAACTTTTTCGGGCCCGTGACACACGGCTCCTGCGTGGGTAGCTTTGACCTACTCGTGGTTGAGCAGTCAGCCGGGATGGCACTTTAAGAGAGCCCGATCTTGAACGGCACTGACTGCTCCCACTCCAAAGACACAACATTCGGTCTAACCTCATCTGGCAAAATCTTCAGGTCCTTCCACCACTGGTCTGCGGTGCCCGTATCCGACCTTCTCCGGCTACGGCACGCGCTTGGGCGCGCGCCCGCAGTGACGTCAGCGACACACGCGCTCCTCCAGCTCGTCGACGCAGAACTTGCACGCCGCTCGTCATCACTTGGCGGCATCATCCCGCCACCACCACAGGACCATCCCCCGGAAGCGGGCTAAACCCCCTGTTGCTCCAACGATGCGGCAGCAGGGAAGGCGGTCCAGGAAAGTGGGGCCGCCGCCGTGGGCCGGTGCCAGCCGTTTGGGGGACCGGCCCACGGTCGTGCATGGGGACATCACCGAGAAGGTGCCGCATGCCGGATCAGCAGCGTGCGGCATACCTTCTTGGATTCCGTCACCAGCGGTGGGCAACGTCCACTATCAGCCGGGAGCCTGACCCTGGCCCGTCCAGAGTGAAGACCCTGAAGGGCAGCCGGGCACGGACGCCCAGGCCCATGCTGGTGGAACCTTCGAAGCTTCCGGCGTAAACCACCTGACGGAAGGTCTGGTAGCCGGCCACGTTGGACAGCTCGGCCTTCGCTGCCGGGTTGTAGGTGAGGTTGCCGTTGCTGTCATACGAGGGTGCGTTCACGGTGATCTGCAGCCGTGCGTTGCCGTACACCGGGATCCTAAAGCCGGAGCCGTCCTGGATGATTTCCGGGACGTAGCCGACCGTGTAGCCCTTCACGGGGCCGTTGAGATCAACCACAAGCCGGTCGAAGCAGGGTTGCTGCCCGGTGCGGACGTTGGTGACAGATGCAGTGCTCATCCCGGGCGCGGTTTTAGCCAGGGATCCCCATTCGAGACCGCAATACGAGGTGGCAGCCGAAGCGGGCCCCGGTGCCACGATGCCCAGCCCAACGACTGCGAGGAGCGCCGTGAGCCAGAGTAGGAGTTTTTTCATTGGTGCCATCCAAGTGGGAGTGGTGCGGTTGGACAGCTCAAGATTAGGGAGTGTCAGGCACCCGAAACGACGGTTGTTGCTGCTTCTAGGCGGAACCGTAAAGAACCCACCGCCGGGTCACATGCCAGTAAATTGCAGGGCTTTTTGCCTTCGCATTTAATCGTTCCGGTGCCGTTTCTGGATCCCGCCGTTATCCGCGATAACGACGCCGGGACAGCGCCGGGCGCACCGCGGCTGGAGCCAAACCGGGAGCAACCAACAGTCAACGCCTGCACGACAGTTCCTCCTGAAGCCGGCTGTGGTCTTCCTGTGGTGAATGTCAGGTGGGACCATGCTGATATGAGTGATGATCCCGATCCCGACCCGAGAGGCCCTAGCCCGCAACAACGCAGGGACGCTGCGCCGACGACGCAGCAAATGCGAACTGTCGGCGAACGCCGGCGCGACGCAGAGCAGAAACTGAATCAACACCTCGATGAAGCCCGCCACCAAAATGAACAGTCCCCTGATGACCCTGCGCCAGCCGCCGGGAGAGCTTTTGGCGGTGAAGTGGGCGCCGCCGATATTGCCGCTATCCAGAGCGATGACAGCATCACCCCGGCAGACCGCGTCGATCTAATTGCCAATCAAGCCATTCCGGAGACGGAAAGCAAAGACATCCGGACAGACAAGGGCGACACCTGAAGTTGAAAGGCCTCGCCAGCGGATCTGACCCTATCCGGGGCAGGTCGTTAAGACTCCGGTTTCTTCTCCGCTTGGAACAGTTCGCGGAGCTGATTTCCTACAACCTGCGCTTCCTGGAAGTGCGCGCCCATGTCGCTGTCTCCGACGATTTGGGCAGCGGCTGCCCTTAGCTCGTTCTGGAGATCGAGTATTTCCGCGTGCAGTTCGGCGTTGGACCGCAGCCATGCACAGTCCTTGGACGCCACCCGGGTAAGGCCGCTAAGAATTTGCGATGCCCGGTTCATCTTTTGGGCGGTTACGTCGGTCAGTTCATTCATCAGATCCCCCCTGCTGATGTGCACGGTACCCTACCGATTCGGCGCTGTATTGGCCAATGTTTGCATTCGGGCCAACTCGTAGGCCGCGTTTCGGCTCTCAGCCAGCCCCGGTGAACCCGCCCTACGCCCGGCAAGCCCTCCGAAAGGACGAACAGCTTGAGACAACTGTGACGGGAACGCTCTTTGCAACCAGCACCGGGTTTAGCGCGGCGCCCTTGGCTGCGTGGGCAAATGGCTGAAGGGCTGCGGGATCAGCTGGGCCATGCGGGACCCACCCTGCGCACGGTTTCTACCTACTGGGGATTCCGGGCGTCGTCGCCCAGTTGCTTCCGTAGATAGCCAATCTGCACCTCCACAGCTCGTTCCTCGTCCGCGCTGACAGGAGCCGTTGCTGGCCGGTTCGTTGCGGAGACCACGGACCAGTGCGGTCTTGGTTTGAACGTTTCGGCCGCCCTCCATGAGGAGTTGGAGTATTTCAAATTGGGTTCGGCTGAGGTGGACGGCCTTGCCGTTGAGGGTGACGCGACGGGAGTCGTCCAAGCTAAGGCCGTTGTGCGAGTAGTCAAAAACTTGCTCGCGGTCCACTGGGACAGGGACAGGGAAACCACGGTCAAAATGCGGAACGGTGTCATCCTTCTCCCCAAGGGGTTCAAAGTGACGCCCCGCCAGCACCGGCGCACCACTGACAGCCTCCTTGTGATGACCCCCGGCCTCTAAGGGTTAGCGCCAGCTACACCATTCGCATCGGCCCGAAGCGCGCCTGCAACTCGGGAACCCATGTGCGGTCCAAGACCAGGCCGTACTGATGACACAACTCAATCACGTCTTGCTCGGTGGACGGACCTGGCCTCGCAAGCAGCGCACCGCACTCCTCGAAGAACCGCTCGAAGCCGCCAGGCGAGATGATTTCCACGATGAGCGCTGGCTCCGGCCCGGGGTTCCAGAACGTGTGTATAACCTGACGCGGTTTCCACACGTAAGTGCCTGCTGGTGCCTGAATTTCCTGATCGCCAACCCGGGCCCAAATGGTGCCGCTGACTACATAGGAGAACTCGTCCTCGTGCTGGTGCGTGTGCGGTTCAACGAGGACTCCCGGCTCAATGGGGTGCTCGACGACCGCGAAGTTTCCTCCGGTCTGTTCGCCGTAGACCTTGAATCGAACGCCCAAACCACCGAGGTCGACCAGCCGGCCATGCTCGGTGCTCAGAAAGTACTCATCGTCCATGCCGGACTGATACATCCCACCTTTGGCGTTCATGGAGACCATGTTCCGCCCCGCGCATGCCAGTAGGAAAGGTTGGGGTGCCCCCTCTCTTGCGCGGCGGGATAGTAGGGGGTTTGGCAGGCTTTTTCTCTTTCGGGAGCCGCAGCCCGGCACGGCATAGACGATGCGGCAAGCTGCACCGAAATGCTGCACCAGGCAACCAGGATCTGCGATATTGGTGCAACCAGACACGGGGAGGATGATCGATGGGCGCATGGGGCTACCTGCCGTTGAGAACGACGACGCACTGGACTGGCTGGACGGAGCTCAAAGGCGGCGCGCGGACGTTGTCTGCGGCACACTGGAGAAGGCACGCAACGGTTACGTAGAGGCGCCCCAGGGAAGCGTCGCCATCGCGGCCGTCTACATCACTGCGGTTGTCACGGCAACCCGGCCGGGGAGCTACCTGAGAATGTCACCGACTGGGTGACCGCCCACGGGGCCGAGATCACAGCCGAGGATGCCGAGCCCGCCCTTGAAGCAGTGGAACGGGTCGCGGGGGAGAGAAGTCTGAACTGGCCGTGCTCTGGGATGACGCCGACGGACCCGAGTGGCGTGAATCCCTCTCGAAGACCTTTCGGAGCGGCTTCGCGCAGCGCTGCGGTAGGCTCTTAGCCGCCCGGCGACTGGCGGGACCTATAGGAGAGACTGATCAATATGAGCCAGGTGGACATCAAAGGCAAAGGAACGATGGAGCTGTCTGACGGTGTCCTGCACATGCGCTGGAAGCGAGGGGCTTACATTGCCATCGACGTAGCCAGGGCCGGGATCGCTGCTATCTCCGCCCTTGCCCAGGGCGCCCGGGTGTGACCCACTCCGCGGCCGCTCGAAAGGTCTTTCCCGGACCGTCCAACATCTCGCGCATTGCGGTTCTGGGGTCCTCCCCCGTTGATCGGGCAATCAACATGTTCCGGCTGACCCTATTGCCGACCCAATACCCGATGAGGTATTTCACATCTCGGGACAAGGCAATGACGTGGCTGCGGGAGTCTTCGGGAGTGGGCGACATCCGGTAGCCGCCACAGTTATTCACTCCGGAACTCGTCTCCCAGTCTTCATCGGTTCGTTAGGGTCATTGCCTATGAGCGATAAAAGCACTGCCCGCCCGACTCATGCCCTTCAGCGCGTCATCATCGTTCACGGATACGAGGCGGCACCGGACGCCCACTGGTTCCCTTGGCTCCAAAACACCCTCGAGGGTGAGGGCGTTAGCGTCACTGCCGTCCCCCTCCCGGACCCAGACGTTCCTGAAACGACAGCATGGGAGAGCGCTGTTGGTGCAACTCTTGGAGTACCGGACGCGGGGACGGTGATAGTTGCGCATTCCCTCGGTGCAATTACTGCTCTACGCGTGCTGGCCGCCCTGCCAGAGCCGTGGGAGTTGGGCGGCATTGTCCTCGTGGCCGGCTTCATTGAGCCACTGGAGTCATTGCCGGAACTGGACCGCTACCTCTCAACTGGAGTTGACGTGGAACGCCTGGCAAAAAGCATCCGAACACGAACAGTGATCCGGTCTGAGACGGACCCGTTTGTTCCGCCCGCAGCATCGGATAATCTCGCTAGGCGCCTCAATGCACAAGTGCAGGTCCACCCGGAAGCCGGCCAGGGTGACAAAGTTTCCGGCAGTGCTCGACGTACTACGGTCTCGCTAAGGAAAGAGCGCCGCAGCAGACTGAATGTCAGATTGACATCTATGACTGCTCACCGGGCATGTGGAAGAACTGGTTTTCGACTCTATTCTGACGGTCTTTTCACCACTGCCTGACGTCAGTTTGGGGTGTGCTCCAAGCGGACATGTGGTTCGCCGCGGCCCCGGCACCTCTGGTTGGAACGGGGCGCGAACAACACTAAAAGATAGGTCGAACCATCCGGAATTGGCGTTCTTACTACCTGCTGTTGGCAGGACCATGGATGAACAGCACCCGCTGTTCCCTAATCAAGGAGCCTCTCATGAAACTCCAAGTAGCCATGGACCTTCTGTCGGTGGAAGACGCCCTCAAGCTGGCTGGCAAAGTCGCCAAGTACGTGGACATCATCGAGCTCGGAACCCCTCTGATCAAGACGGAGGGACTTTCCGTTATCACTGCAGTGAAGGAAGCCCACCCTGACAAGCTTGTTTTCGCCGACATGAAAACAATGGACGCCGGTGAACTAGAAGCTGAGATCGCTTTCGAGGCCGGCGCCGATCTGGTCACCGTACTCGGAGCCGCCGATGACTCCACGATCGCCGGGGCCGTGAAAGCAGCCAAGCTACGCAGCAAGGGCGTTGTCGTTGACCTAATCGGCGTTGAGGACAAGGTCACGCGTGCCAAGGAAGTCCGCGCCCTCGGTGCCAAGTTCGTCGAAATGCACGCCGGCCTGGACGAGCAGGCCAAGCCCGGCTTCGACCTCAACGGCCTGCTCCGGGCCGGAGTGGAGGCCGGCGTTCCTTTCTCAGTCGCCGGTGGCGTCAAGCCGAGCACCATTGATGCGGTTCAGCAAGCTGGCGCTGATGTCGCCGTGGTTGGCGCGGCTATTTATGGGGCAGCCGATCCCACGCAGGCAGCTAAGGAACTTCGTTCTGCCATAATGTGGCGGCCCGCCGCCTAGTGCACAACTTCCTAACAAATCGTAGAGGCCACTGCTTGGTCGGTTTTCGCCGGACGAGTGCGCTCTCGCTGTTACCAGTGGAACTGTTCCGGCATCCAATCGAGAAATTTTTCAGCTGTAGCTCCTACAAAACTTTGCATCTTTTAGCAGGTGTGGATTAGGCGGCTCCGCCACATGGAAAGGCAGTACGATGCGACAAATTTCAGATTCTTGGCTTGATACGTGGGTTGGCCGGGAGGCCCTCGCCGAGGCCATGATTCCGGTGATCGGCCGGCTGTACCGCGAAAACAACGTGGTGACCAGCATCCATGGCCGGAGCCTGATCAATAAGTCCACCATGAACATCCTCAAGGCGCACCGCTTCGCGCGCCGGATGAGCAAGGACGAGCTGCTGCTGGAGGAGACCGCGCCGCTGTTGAACACCCTGGCGGAGCTGGAGCTGGGTGCGGCGGCGATTGACATCGCCCGGCTGAACCAGAAGTTCAAGGAGGAGGGCAACGGCGCCACCCTCGAGGAGTTCCTGCGTTCCGAGCTCGCCGACATCGTGGGCAAGCGCGGTGCTGACGACCGCACCAGCACCGACGTCGTGCTCTACGGCTTCGGCCGGATTGGCCGGCTCCTGGCCCGCCTGCTGATCGAAAAGGCAGGCGGCGGCCACGGCCTGCGCCTGCGCGCCATCGTGGTCCGGCGCGGATCGGACAACGACCTGCTCAAGCGTGCCAGCCTGCTGCGCCGCGACTCGGTGCACGGGTCCTTCGAAGGCACTATCCGGGTGGATGAGGAAGCCAACACCATTACGGCCAACGGCGTCCGGATCCAGGTCATCTACTCGAACGACCCCGCCACCATCGACTACACCGCCTACGGGATCAAGGACGCACTGGTGGTGGACAACACCGGCCGCTGGCGCGACGCCGAGGGACTGTCCCAGCACCTGCAGAGCAAGGGCGTGGCCCGGGTGCTGCTGACCGCTCCGGGCAAGGGCGAGCTGAAGAACATCGTGCACGGCATCAACCACGGCACTATCGAGGACACGGACAAGATCGTCTCCGCAGCGTCCTGCACCACGAACGCCATCACCCCGGTCCTGAAGGCCCTCAACGACAGGTTCGGTGTGGTCCACGGCCACGTGGAGACCGTCCACTCCTTCACCAATGACCAGAACCTGATCGACAACTTCCACAAGGGCGACCGCCGCGGCCGTTCGGCTGCGCTGAACATGGTGATCACCGAGACCGGCGCGGCGAAGGCCGTGGCAAAGGCCCTGCCGGAACTGCTGGGCAAGCTCACCGGCAGCTCCATCCGGGTCCCCACCCCGGACGTTTCCCTGGCCATCCTGAACCTGAGCCTGGAAAACGGAACCACCAAGGACGAGGTCAACAACTACCTGCGCGGCATGTCCCTGCACTCGGACCTGCGCAAGCAGATCGACTACATCGATTCGCCCGAAGTTGTTTCCACCGATTTCGTCGGGTCCCGCCGTGCCGGGATCGTGGACGGCCTCGCGACCGTCTCCACGGATAAGAACCTTGTGGTCTACGTCTGGTACGACAACGAATTCGGCTACAGCTGCCAGGTCATCCGCGTCATGGAAGAAATGGCAGGCATTGACCGGCCTTCCTACCCCACGACAGACGTAGTAAAGGAAGCCATCTCGGTACTTGCCGCCCTCGGATAACTTCAACTGAACGCCCCGTGGGACACATGTCCACAACCGGCTTTAGGCAATCAGCTTGCATCCATACTCCGGCCTCCCTGAGCTTTCAAGGCCACGTGAGCTGGTGCTGGCACTGCCGGCACCTACCTACGATTTGAGCCAAAATTATGAAAATTGGAATCCTTACCAGTGGTGGCGACTGCCCCGGTTTGAACGCGGTGATCCGCGGCGCCGTCCTGAAAGGCATCGCCATCCACGGCCACGAGTTCGTCGGATTCCTCGACGGCTGGCGCGGCGTTGTTGAAGGCGACATCATCGACATCCCCCGCACCATGGTCCGCGGCATCGCGAAACAGGGCGGCACCATCCTGGGCACCTCCCGCACCAACCCGTTCGAAAACGGCGGAGGCCCCGAAGTCATCAAGGCTCACATGGACCGTCTGGGCATTGACGCGATCATCGCCATCGGCGGCGAAGGCACCCTCGCCGCCGCCAAACGCCTCACCGACGCCGGCCTCAAGATCGTCGGCGTCCCCAAAACCGTTGACAACGACCTTGACGCCACCGACTACACCTTCGGCTTCGACACCGCAGTGCAGATCGCCACCGAAGCCATTGACCGGCTCCGGACCACCGGCGAGTCCCACCACCGCTGCATGATCGCCGAAGTCATGGGCCGGCACGTCGGCTGGATCGCCCTGCACGCCGGCATGGCCGCCGGCGCCCACGCCATCCTCATCCCGGAACAAAAAGTCAGCATCGACCAGGTCACCCAGTGGGTCAAGGAAGCCCACGCCCGCGGCCGCACACCCCTGGTGGTCGTCGCCGAAGGCTTCGTCCCCGCCCACATGGAAACCGCGCACTCCGAACGCGGTCTGGACACCTTCGGCCGTCCCCGCCTCGGCGGCATCGCTGACCAGCTCGCCCCCGAACTCGAGGCCCGCACCGGCATCGAAACGCGCTCCACCATCCTTGGCCACATCCAGCGCGGCGGCGTCCCCTCCGCCTACGACCGGGTCCTGGCCACCCGTCTGGGCATGGCCGCCATCGACTCCGTGGTTGAAGGCTACTGGGGCACCATGGTGGCCCTTAAAGGCACCGACATCCAGCACGTCGGATTCCAGGAAGCCCTCGGCCAGCTCAAAACCGTCCCGGTGAAGCGGTACGGCGAAGCCGCAGCTTTGTTTGGATGAGGTGATCGCGTATGGTTCCGGTGCCCCTGATCCTCGTTGAACTGGGAGGTGTTGTATTCTGCCTCGGCCTCTTGGCCCGGCTGGCCAACCGCGTCGGAATGTCACCTATCCCGCTGTACCTGCTGGGCGGACTTGCCTTCGGTGTTGGTGGCATAGTGAAGCTAGAAGGGATGCACGAGTTCGCCCACCTTTCGGGGGAAATCGGCGTCATTCTGCTGTTGCTGATGCTCGGCTTGGAGTATACGGCGGCAGAACTCTTCAGAGGGCTGCGGCAGTCGTGGCAGGCCGGGGTGCTGGACCTTGTCTTGAACTTCCTCCCGGGTGCCACAATGGCGTTCTTTCTAGGCTGGGGTACCGTCGGGGCGCTGGTGTTGGGTGGGGTGACTTACATCTCCTCTTCAGGCATTGCGGCAAAGATCATCGCTGATATGGGTGCGTTCGGTAACCGCGAAACACCCGTGGTGCTGTCTCTCTTGGTGTTCGAGGACATGGCCATGGCCGTTTACCTTCCTCTCCTCACAGCTACCCTCGCAGGTGCCAGTTTCCTGGGTGGGCTCACTGCTGTAGGTGTCGCCCTGGCGGTTATGACCTTGGTGTTCGTTGTGGCCTTGCGGCATGGGCGCCACGTCTCCTTGGCGGTTCATAGCGAAAACTCCGAGGTGTTCCTGCTGACGGTTTTGGGTGCTGCAGTACTGGTGGCGGGCCTGGCATCAGCCTTGCAGATTTCCGCTGCTGTGGGTGCCTTCATGCTGGGCATCGCCATCTCAGGTGCAACGGCCCGTAATGCCACCCGGATCCTCGAGCCATTGCGTGACCTCTTCGCCGCAATCTTCTTCGTGGCGTTTGGACTTAATATTGACCCGTCGTCTATTCCCCCAGTCCTGGGTTGGGCAGTGCTGCTGTCGATCGTCACGGCCGCGAGCAAAATGGTGACAGGGTTTTGGGCCACGAAGCGGATGGGCATCGCTTTACCGGGACGTTTACGCGCTGGAGCTACTCTCATAGCCCGCGGAGAGTTCTCGGTAGTCATCGCCGGGTTGGCCGTGTCTTCGGGGGCAGTGCCGGATAAGCTCGCTGCCTTGGCCACCGCTTATGTTTTGATCATGGCAGCGGTCGGCCCCCTGGCCGGACGATCCATCGAGTTCTTCCTGAGATTTGTGCCAGAAAATAAATCTGTCCGGACAGAAGGCTAAGTTCCGATGCCACCTTGCGGACCCACTTATGACGGCCAACCCGCAACCCCTAAGTTCTCAAGTCCCGGGCAGGCAGCGTGGGCTCGGGACCCATGAGGTTTTTGCGGAACTCGTCCGACATCTAGAAGGTCTTTCCGGCCGAGCCGAGCTGCTTGGTGGCTTCCACTACGCGGGCTGCCAGCCCGGCTTCGGCGGAGGCGCCCCAGACGCGGGGGTCGTAGGTCTTCTTGTTGCCTACTTCGCCGTCGACCTTCAGGACGCCGTCGTAGTTCTTGAACATGTGGTCGGCCGCCGGGCGCGTGTAGGCGTACTGGGTGTCGGTGTCGATGTTCATCTTGATGGTGCCGTAGGAGACGGCGTCGGCGATTTCCTGGTCCGAGGAGCCGGAGCCGCCGTGGAACACCAGGTCGAACGGGTTTTCCTTGCCGATCCTGGCTCCCACCTGGGCCTGGATGTCCTTCAGGATCTCCGGGCGGAGCTTCACGCCGCCGGGCTTGTACACGCCGTGGAAGTTGCCGAAGGTCAGGGCAGTGATGTAGCGGCCGTTCTCGCCGGCGCCGAGGGCCTCGACGGTGGCCAGGGCGTCTTCAACGGTGGTGTACAGCTTTTCGTTGATTTCGTTCTCAACGCCGTCCTCTTCGCCGCCCACGGTGCCGATCTCAACCTCGAGGATCATCTTGGCGGCAGCGGTGCGCTCCAGCAGTTCGCGGGCGATGCGCAGGTTCTCCTGCAGGGTCTCCGCGGAACCGTCCCACATGTGGGAGTTTTGGGAGTTGAACAGCGGGTTGCGGCCGGCCTTGACCTCAGCCTCGGAAGCGGCCAGCAGCGGCAGGACAAAACCGTCCAGCTTGTCCTTGGGGCAGTGGTCGGTGTGCAGGGCGATGTTCACGCCGTAGTTCTTGGCCACCTCGCGGGCGAAGGCTGCAAAGCCCAGGGAACCGGCAACCATGTCCTTGGTGGAGGCGCCGGACCAGTAGGCGGCACCGCCGGTGGAAACCTGGACGATGCCGTCGGACTCAGCCTCGGCGAAACCGCGCAGTGCGGCGTTCAAGTCTGCGAGGAAGTCACGTTCACGGCCGGGTAAGCGAAGCCGCCTGCCTTCGCGCGGTCGATCATTTCGGAGTAGATCTCTGGGGTTGCAATGGGCATGCTGACTCCTATGCTGAGTTTCGCCGGGGAACTCCTATTGCTTGTGCAAGGCCGTGCACGTCATCAAAAAGCGCCGGGCCGGGCGATATGCCCCAGCCCGACGCCGCCGTACACCGGCTCCGTGCCGTGACCACTGCGGGTACGGCGCGGACAGCAAGCTCCTCCGGTCAGTGGTTTTGGGGATCGCCTATTCGATGATCTCGCCGGTGGTTTCGAATGTGGTGATTTTGCCGATGCGGCGTTCGTGGCGTTCGGCGTTGGTGAATGGTTCTGCCAGGAATGCCTTCACCAGTTCGGTGGCCTCCTCGGCGCTGTGCTGCCGGCCGCCGAGGGCTACGACGTTAGCGTCGTTGTGTTGGCGGGCCAGCTTGGCCGTGTCCAGGTTCCAGGCAAGGGCCGCGCGGACGCCTTTGACCTTGTTCGCGGCGATCTGTTCACCGTTGCCGGAGCCGCCCAGCACGATCCCGAGTGCGTCCACGCCCGCGGCCTGATCGGCCACGACGGCCGTGGCGGCGTTGATGCAGAATGCAGGGTAGTCGTCCTCGGCGTCGTAGACGGCCGGCCCGTGGTCCACCATTTCGTAGCCGCTGGCTGAGAGCGCGGTGATGAGGTGGGAGCTGAGCTCCATGCCGGCGTGGTCGGTTGCGATGTGAACGCGCATAGGTGGTCCTTATTTTGACGTGGTCGGGTTGCTAGGCGAAGGCGAGTTGGCCGTTCGTTCGCAGTGATTCGATGGCGTCTGCCGGTGAGGGTTTGCCGTACACGGCAGAGCCGGCGACGAAGACGTTGGCCCCGGCTTCAGCGGCGCGGATGATGGTTTTTTCCGTGATGCCGCCGTCGACCTGGATCGCTACGTTCACTCCGGAACCGTCGACGGCGGCGCGGGCGCGGCGGATCTTGGGCAGCATCACGTCCAGGAAGGCTTGGCCGCCAAAGCCCGGCTCGACAGTCATGATCAGCAGCATGTCCAGTTCGGGCAGCATGTCCAGGTATGGTTCCACCGGGGTGGCGGGGCGCAGGGCCATGCCGGCTTTGGAGCCGCGGGCCCGGAGCTCGCGGGCAAGTTTGATCGGGGCGATTGATGCTTCTACGTGGAAGGTGACCGAAGCCAGCCCGGCGTCAGCGAACTTGGGTGCCCAGGTATCGGCATTGGAGATCATCAGGTGGGCGTCCAGCGGCACGGGACTGACCTTCTGGATCCGTTCCACGACGGGCAGGCCGATGGTCAGGTTCGGGACGAAGTGGTTATCCATGACGTCCACGTGCACGGCGTCGGCGTTGCTGATCCGCGCCAGGTCTGCTTCGAGGTTGACGAAGTCGGCCGACAGGATGCTGGGATTGATACAGCAATTCAGGGGTGGCTTGGACACAGTGTCCGCCTTTCTGGGCTTTGCGGCCACTGCACGGGACCCAAAAGGGGGTCCCGTGCAGTGGCCGCACTCAATGGGTCAGGATGCCTTCGCGGCGGTGGCGAGGGCGCCTTCGACGTCGGCCAGCAGTTCCTTCCAGCTGGCCACGAACTTCTCCAGGCCTTCGGATTCCAGGAGTGCGACGACCTCGTTGTAGGAGACGCCTAGGCCTTCGAGCGCGTTGAGCACCTGTTGAGCTTCCCCGTACGTACCGCTGATCGTGTCACCGGTAACCACTCCATGGTCGAAGGTGGCGTCCAGCGTCTTCTCCGGCATGGTGTTCACCACGTCGGGGGCGACGAGTTCGGTGACGTAGAGGGTGTCCGGGTAGGCGGGGTCTTTCACGCCGGTGGAGGCCCACAGCGGCCGCTGGGGACGGGCGCCGGCTTTGGCCAGGACTGCCCAGCGCTCGGTGGAGAAGAGTTCCTCGTAGACCTGGTAGGCAAGCCGGGCGTTGGCGACGCCGGCTTTGCCTTTGAGAGCCTTGGCTTCGTCGGTGCCGATCGCGTCCAGCCGCTTGTCGATCTCGGTGTCCACACGGGAGACGAAGAACGAGGCCACGGAGTGGATCCTGGAGAGATCGTGGCCGTTCTCCTTGGCCTGCTTGAGGCCGGCCTGGAAGGCGTTGATGACTGCCCGGTAACGTTCCAGGGAGAAGATCAGGGTCACGTTGACGCTGATGCCCTCGGCCAGGACGGCCGTGATCGCCTCAAGGCCCTCGAGGGTGGCGGGGATCTTGATCAGGACGTTGTCCTTGTCCACCTTCTTGAACAGCTGCTTGGCCTCGGCGATGGTGCCGGCGGTGTCCCAGGCAAGGCGGGGGTCCACTTCGATGGACACCCGGCCGTCAACACCGTTGGTGGCAGCCGCGATCGGGGCGAAGAGGTCGCAGGCGTCGGCGACGTCGGTGGTGGTGATCTCGAAGATCGTCTCCTCCACGCTGGCGCCCCGGGCGGCAAGCCCGGCGATAGCAGCGTCGTAGTCGGTGCCGGACGTGATGGCGGCCTGGAAGATGGACGGGTTGGTGGTCACACCGACCACGTTCTTCTGGTCGATGAGCCTTTGCAGCCCGCCGCTGGAGAGCCGGCCACGGGAGAGGTCGTCCAGCCAGATGGAAAGACCGGCGTCGGAGAGCTGTTGGGTGGGAGTAGTCATAGTCGTTATCTCCTGATTTGGTCGTTAGGCCTGGAGGGCGGCGAGGGAGTCCTTGGCGGCCGCGGCCACTGCTTCCGCCGTGATGCCGAACTCCTGGAAGAGGCGCTTGTAGTCGGCCGAAGCACCGTAGTGCTCAAGGCTGACGGAGCGGCCGGCGTCACCGACGAATTCCTTCCAGCCCAGGGCAAGTCCTGCTTCAACGGACACGCGGGCCTTGACGGCGGCCGGCAGGACGGCTTCGCGGTAGGCGGCGTCCTGCTTGTTGAACCACTCAACACAGGGCATGGACACCACACGGGCGGCGATGCCTTCGGCCTGCAGCGCTTCGCGGGCCTGCACGGCCAGCTGGACTTCCGAGCCGGTAGCGATCAGGATCACATCAGACGGGACAGTGGCCCCGTCCTTGGCGGCCTCGGCCAGTACATACCCGCCCCGGGCAACACTGGCCGGGGAAGCGAAGGTGTCCCCCTCGGCTGCCCCTTCACCGCGGGCGAAGGTAGGAACGTTCTGGCGGGTCAGCACAATGCCTGCCGGGTTCTCATGGTTCTCCAGGATGGTCTTCCACGCGATGCCCACCTCATTCGCGTCGGCCGGGCGAACAACGTCCAGGCCCACGATGGCGCGCAGGGTGGCGAGCTGCTCCACCGGCTGGTGGGTGGGCCCGTCCTCGCCCAGACCGATCGAATCGTGCGACCACACATAAATGGAGGGCACGCCCATCAGAGCGGAGAGCCGGATAGCAGGCTTCTGGTAGTCACTGAAGATCAGGAACGTGCCGGAGAACGCCCGGGTCCTGCCGTGCAGGCTGATGCCGTTCACGATCGAGGCCGCCGCGTGCTCGCGGATGCCGAAGTGCAGCACCCGGCCGTACGGGTTGCCCTTCCACGCCTCCGTCGACCGGGAGGCCGGGATGAAGGACGGGGAACCTTCGATGGTGGTGTTGTTCGACTCGGCCAGGTCCGCCGAGCCGCCCCACAGCTCAGGCATGACCGGGCCAATCGCGTTCAGGACCTTGCCGGACGCGGCGCGGGTGGAGACATCCTTGCCGGCTTCGAAGACCGGCAGGGCGGCGTCGATTTCGGCGGGCAGCCGGCGGGCTTCAACGCGCTCCAGGAGGGCGGCACCCTCGGGGTTGGCTACCTGCCAGGCATTGAAGGACTCTTCCCACTCCTGCCGGGCGGCCGCGCCCCGGTCCACGACCTGGCGGGCGTGGGCGAGAACGTCAGGGTCAACCTCGAAGGACTTGGCCGGGTCAAAACCCAGGACTTCCTTCAGTGCTGCGACTTCCTCGGCGCCGAGCGCGGAACCGTGGATCTTGCCGGTGTTCTGCTTCTTCGGAGCCGGGTAGCCGATGATGGTGCGCAGCGAGATGATGGAAGGCCTGGACGTTTCGGCCTTGGCCGCCAGCAGTGCCGAGTACAACTGCTGGACATCTTCGATGTATTCACCGGTTTCGGTCCAGTCCACCCGCTGGGTGTGCCAGCCGTAGGCCTCGTAGCGCTTCAGGACGTCTTCGGTGAAGGCGATGTCGGTGTCATCCTCGATGGAGATGTGGTTCTCATCGTAGACAACAACAAGGTTGCCCAATTCCTGGTGCCCCGCCAGCGAGGAAGCCTCGGACGTGACGCCTTCCTGGATGTCGCCGTCGGACGCGATGACCCAGATGGTGTGGTCAAACGGGCTGGTGCCCGGCGCGGCGTCGGCGTCGAACAGACCGCGCTGGCGGCGCTGCGAGTAGGCAAAGCCCACTGAGGAGGCCAGGCCCTGACCCAGCGGCCCGGTGGTGATTTCGACGCCGGGAGTGTGCTTGTACTCGGGGTGGCCGGGAGTGAGCGCACCCCAGGTGCGCAGCGCCTGCAGGTCCTCCAGCTCCAGGCCATAGCCGGAGAGGAACAGCTGGCTGTACAGTGTCAGCGACGAGTGCCCCGGGGACAGGATAAACCGGTCGCGACCGATCCAGTCCGGGTCGCGGGGGTCGTGGCGCATCAGCTTCTGGAACAGCAGGTACGCAGCCGGAGCGAGGCTCATCGCGGTGCCGGGGTGGCCGTTGCCGACCTTCTCCACCGCGTCCGCGGCCAAAACCCGGAGTGTGTCCACTGCCCGCTGGTCCTCGGACGTCCAGTCCAGTACCGCAGTATCAGGATCCAACGAGGTACGCACTGCATTTGCTGTCGGATTCATAATTAATCCCCTTTGATTGGTGATCAGCCAAAATATGACTGACCGAAAATTTGTACTGATACCCATAATTCCGAAGCATGGCGGGTAGGGGTAATCATGTTTTCTGACTGTTCTAACTACTCTTAAGAGTTGCTTTCTAGGTTTGCGTGAATATGCAATTTATTGTTGGAACTATTGGTGACGCGACCTTGGCTGGTAAGTGCAAGGGCGCGACTACATCCGGGATAAAAGCAAGGGGACGAGAGAGCTACGTCGTTGACCTTTGGTGCTCATCGTGTCTTTACGAAGGCTAGGCAGAGTGTCCAGGTGCATTGTCACTGGAGTCCGTGACTATGCGCGAGAGCAATGGCTTCGGTACGTGAGCCGACCTGCAGCTTCCGGAACAGGTTCCGCACGTGGAATTTCACTGTGTTCTCGCTGATGCTCATCGCTGAGGCGATGGTGCGGTTGCGGTGGCCGCGAACAAGGTGCTGAAGTACTTCGAGTTCACGGGCAGCGAGGTCCCAGCCGGCCACGTCCCCAACCGGCCGTGCCGGCAAGTCCAGAGGGAGTGAAACGAAGACGTCTGCACCCCAGCCTGCCATCACGTCCATTCTGAGGTTTCCTTTAAGCGCCTGCACCCGACGGTCCAAACGACCGATACTTGGTGCATCGGCGGCAAGCGCACCTCGGCCGTCATCGCGCACGTTGATCAGCAGATTTTCGCCGTCGCAGTCCCATTGGGTCCGGATCCTGCTGACGTCGGGTTGTTCCGACATGGCCAGTACAAGTCCGCGGACAATAGCCCGTGCCGCGTGCGCAACTTCGCCCGGTAATGCCCTTCCGTTTAGTGGTGGTTCGATGAAGTCGATCTCAATGCCGCTAAAACGTGTAAGGGGGCGCAGGTCTTCCCGCAGGCGTTCAAAGGCCTTAGCGACGGGCTCTTCCACCAGTTCTGCTGTGCGGTGGCTGATGGTACGGAGAGCGACCAGGGCTTTAGCAGTGAGGTCAGTGGCGGCTGAACGCGCTGTTGCATCGTTCAGGGAGGGGGAGCGCAGCGCCGCCACAATGGTCTCCAGAGTCGTGGAATGCAGATCGGTCAGTTCCGCGGTTACTCGGACCCGTTCAGCCGAGGCCGCCCGTGATTCCAACAGGTATGACGGCGGCGCATCAGCCACTTTTTCCTGGATTCGTCGGGCAGCTATGTGCCATAGATAGGTAACCACGTCGAGATCTGCGTTGTGACCTCGGCTGGACAGTTCAGGATCAGTGAGAACGAGGAGAGCGTGGCTGGCAGCGTGTTTGAACGTGAGCACTGATCGCATCCGTCCAGCAAGTTCAACCTCCCCGAACCAGGGTGCCTCATCTGAAAGGGCCGCGCGAAGCGGGTCAAGGTCGGCGATGGACACAAGAGAAGTGATTGCCTCCTCGCCCGCCGTTTTTTGGGGGCGCCCGGTGCAGTCTTCCGTGAAGATGACAAGGGCGCTGCTTTGCACATAAGGGAGCGTGGCCTCACGTAGACGCTCCGCGATCCGGGTCAGCGGGGCATCGGCCAGTGCTGCGACAGTCTCTAATAGCGGCCATGGCAGTTGGGACTGGGACATTGCGGATTTGTGCAGTGGCCGGTCAATGGCTGGTGCGCTCATGCGGATAGTCTCTCTTCGGTATTCATGCGGTAGGGAACTAGTTCGGCAGGCCGGCGGCGGTGAACATCAGCGACATCGCCAGTGCGGCCCCGGCCTCGTACGTTCGCTCGAGGACGCTGTGCCGGTGTAGGGAGACCCTGCTGATGCTGGCTTTTTTCGTGTGTCGCAGCGTTGCCTGGACTCGGTTCAGCGGCACGAGCCAGGCCAGAACTGCGGCGGCAAAAAGAACGGCCAGGACCTGGGCTGTGGGCTGGATCCACAGCGTCACCGTCTCTAGGGCGGCGGAAGGACTAACTGCCACCGAGTGTCCTGTATGGGCTGCGTGCCCGTCTTGCTGAACAGGCACCGTCGTAGGTTGCTGGGCAACCACCGGGTGAGGAGCGGCGAGCATAAACACCATCGCTGCCAGCATCGCAGCATGGTACAGGCAGTGGATTTTCTCCGATCGGTCGCGGCAAGCAAGAGAGAATTCCTGTCGCGATACAGCCTGGAGGAGGAACCAAAAGGAGGCGGCACCGAACAAGAGCAGCTGCGGTAACAGTGGCAGTTGAACGGTGTGCCAAACCATTCCCAGCATCCCTAAACTCATCAGCGCGTGAATAAGGTAATTCGTTCGGGATACCCAAGGACTGCTCTTGAACGCCCGGATAAGGCAGAAAGTTGTGCCCGCCATCAGGATCAGGCTGACTGGGACGCTGAAAAAAGGTGCCAGCATGGAGGTCTCCTTGCAGGTGGGACGCACCGACGAAGTCGGGCGGGTGTTGTAAGACGAAACGCTGAGCGGACTGGCGGGGCCGGCACAGTTTCGGCAGCGGCCCCGCCCACCGGTCAGACTTTGGAGCCGAGATCGTCCTCGGCATCCTGTATGTGGCTGATTTCGGCCTCGAGTTCGTTCTCGGCCTCCTCCAGTGCGGCGAATTCTTCTTCCGGTGCCTGCGCAACCAGCCGGTGACGGCTGTAGAAGGCGAAGTAGGCCACCATGACCGCATAAGCTGCTGCGGCGTAGAGAATTACGGACGGTTCAACAACGAATCCTGCGGTCAGGGCTGCCACGGCGAGGACGAGGGCGGTGGCGGAAGTGAAAATTCCCCCAGGCGTACGGTAGGGGCGCTCCAGTTTTGGTTCCCGGACCCTGAGGATAATGTGCGAGAGCATCATCAGGATGTAGGAGAGTGTGGCTCCGAAAACGGAAACGAGGATCAACAAGTCCCCGGACCCGACCAGGGTGAGCAGGAAGCCAATGACTCCGGGGATGATCAGTGCCAGGAAAGGGACTTTGCGCTTGCTCGTCAGTGAGAGGACCCGGGGGAGGTAGCCCGCCCGGGACAGTGCGAAGGTCTGCCGCGAGTAGGCATAAATCATGCAGAAGAAGCTGGAAACAAGCCCGACGAGTCCTATGATGTTGACGAACCAGCTCAGGGCAGGGGCCGCGGTCCCGAGGGCGTCAATAAGCGGATTGCCCGATTCCTGAAGGGCCGCCGAACCGATGGCGCCAGGTCCCAGCACCAAAATCGCTGCAGACAGTGCGGTCAGGATAAGGACAGCACCAACGAGGCCCCTGGGAACGTCACGCACAGGGTTTCGCGCTTCCTCGGCGGCAAGCGGGACGCCTTCCACGGCAAGGTAGAACCACATCGCGTAGGGAAGAGCTGCCCAGACGCCTACGATGCCGTAGGGCAGGAAGGCACTGGAGCCCAAGGCATTTGTTGGTTCGATGTCGAGGAGGAGGCTGGCGTCGAACAGCGGGAAGATCCCTACGTACCAGGCGGCAAGGCCTAGAACGGCGACCACTGCGATGCCGAACACGAGTTTGAGTACTTGCTTGACCCCGTAGAGGTGGAGCGTGATGAAGGCGGCATAGAAGACCAGATACACGAGCGGGCCGCTGATGCCGAGCAGCGTGTCGAGGTATGCTCCGATGAATGTGACGACTGCTGCGGGAGCGAGGACAAATTCCAGCAAAACCGCCGTGCCGGTCAGGAATCCTCCCCAGGGACCCATAGCACGGCGGGCAAAGCCGTAACCGCCGCCGGCTGTTGGGATGATGGAGGACATTTCTGCCAGTGAAAGGCACATGGCGGTATACATGGTGCCCATCAGGACCAGGGCAATCAGGAGGCCGCCCCAACCGGCCTCGCCCAGCCCGAAGTTCCACCCTGCGTACTGGCCGGCAATGACGTATCCGACGCCGAGGCCGACCAACAGCACGGGACCTGCGCTGCCCCGGCGAAGCTGCCGGTTTTTCATGTAGTCGTCGCTGACCTTCTGGTACTCGACCCCGCCTTTAGCGTGTTTGGTCGCTTGATGTTGTTGGGGTGGCAGCTGTTGTTCTTTTGACATTGTTGTCTCCTGGTCATCGGCCCCAGCACGGCTGGCGGCCAGATCACGTCGTCGTGATACAAAGTCGTCGTGACTTGGCAGGTCAAAAAGTTGATGCTTGGGCCTTGGGGGGGTAGGGCGAAGGTTCCCGACGGGATGGACTTCGCCGGCTTGCCGCGTAAAAGCGCCCGCATTGTCAGAGAGATCGATGCGGGCTGCACTGGGTGAGGTGCCCGGATGGTGCTTGAGGAGAGTGCTTTGTGGAAGGTCCCGGGAATGCCCGGCCGCGATGGCTCTCGGGCTTTCCCGGGACCTGTCTGTGGAAAGGGTTGTCAGTCAGCTATTGGGCTGTTCAGTGAGTTGACTGTCCTTCTTCGGAACTGCAGTGGTTAGCGGCGGCTGATACACGGGGCAGGTCCAGGGTGGGGTTCTGGTCGAAGAAGCCGTGCGGTTCGAGCATGAACCCGATGTTCTGCCGGGGCATGATTGGCCAGTCCTCGAGGCGGACGACGTGGTGCATGCCGAAGGTGTACCAGACGACGAGGTCCTGATCGACGATGTTCCGGTCCTTTTGGGTCCAGATGTGCAGGCCGTCGTCGGAGCCGGTGGCCTGGTTCGGGAACTCGCCGGCCGCGAAACGCTCGGTGCGGTCGTAGGAGGTGACCCACAGGTTGTTCCTTGCGAACTGTGCGCGCTTGCTCACGAAGGACTCGTCGCCGGCGGCGAGCTGGATGCCATCGGTCGGGATGAGGCGGTAGGCGACAGGCTCGTCCACGATGTTCTTTTTCTCGTGGTTGACGATCTTCCAGAAGCGGTGCAGGGAGCTGTCTGTCTTGCGGATCGCCTTCTGCTCGGTCTCCAGCAGTCGGTCCACGGCCTTGAAGGCGGTGTGGGTGGGGTTGTCCTCGGGGATTTCCATGTCCACTTCGTAGACTGCGTTGCGCGGGCCGTCGACTTCGAAGTCCATCCTGACGTTGAACATGTGCTGGTGGATCGGGGCGTAGAGCCCGTCGTTGTTCAGCGTCTGGCCGTACGGGCTCTTCTCGCCGGGCTTCTGTCCGGCGGTGGAAAGGATGCCCGTGGCCTTGACCAGGAACTCGATGCTGCCATCGAGGAACAGGTGCCAGTAGAAGGCGTACTCATAGTTGGCCACGGTCGCGATGAACGAGATGACGAGCTTGCGGTTGCGGCGGGTTTCGGCGGTGTCGAGCCGGAAGTCCCAGTGCTTCCACAGGATGCTGTCGTCTTCTTCGTGCATGCAGATGGCGTTTTCGATGGTCACCGGGTTGCCGAGGCTGTCGGTGGTGATGCCGTCGAAGTACTTGATCTCGCCTGTGCAGTCGCAGCCCAGGGTGAGGGAGTTGGCCATGTTGCCGATGTTGTACTCACCGGAGTCGAAGGCGTTCTTCTTGGCCTGGACCGGTGCGGTGTCACCGTAGGGGACGACCATTTCGGACAGGGAGGCCCGGTTGATCACGGGACGTTCGACGTCCTTGTCACGGTAGCGGAGCTGGTGGAGCACCAGGCCCTCGCGGGGGGTGAAGCCGACACGGAAGTTCCAGTTGGCCCACTTCACGTGGTTGCCGTTGACCTCGAAGGAAGGTCCTTCAGGCTGCGTGATGGAAATCGGCTTGAGGTCAGTGCGGGCCGGTCCAACGTACTTGGGCAGGTAGTTGCCGCTGGCGCTGGGAACAGGGATGGCCTGGTCGTCCTGAAGCTGGATGACCTCGCCGGTGTTGAGGTCGACGATGACGATGAAGTTCTCGATAGGGTGCGCGTACGGGCTGTCGTCCGGCTCCTCGCGAACGAAAACCAGGGCACGCATGAGGCGCCGTCCTTCGCTGTCTTCGCCGAAATAGCCAACAGACCAGGGCTCGAAGCAGACCAGTTCCATGTCGGTGATGCCGCGCTTGGCCAGGGCCGCGATCACTTCGAGGTTCTTCCGGCAGCTCTCTTCGCACTCGGCAAACTCGTCCAGCATGAACGGCGGCTGGACATTGGCAGCCAGCTGGTCCCATCCGGTGACGATGCCGGACTCAAGGTCGACAATCGCAACGTAGGAACGTCCTTCGGCACGGTTGACGAGAACAGCGTCGGCCTGGCGCACAATCTTTTCGCCGGCCCGCAGCAGCTCCTTGTCCGGCTCGCGCAGCTCAATGCTGATGAAACGGAATGACTCCGCTGCCGCTGGCCCTTCCTTAAGGATCGCAGCTACCCGGGAGATTTCAGCCCGGGAAAGCGGATCGAGAGGATGGGACACCCCTACGACGTTTTCAATTTCGCTGTCGATAGTCATGGTTTTCTCCTTGATTCTTATTCAGGCTCACAGCCTTGGCCGGACAGCCAAGAGCCCTATGTACCTGCATCGGGAAGGCGCCGGGCTTCCCCGCGCTGGGTGTACCGGAAGTCGTTGCACTGCCGGTGGGTTACCTGCGGCGCCGTGGCTGGTTCCAGGCTGCCGGCGATATTGCTGTTGGGACCCGTAACCGGGAGTCCCAGTGTGGTGCAGATCTGTTCGTCGTTGTCAGAACTGTCGGTCCTCATCAGAAGCGCTGCATCGAGCTCGGCTGATGTGATGCCAGTCACGAACGCTTTGTCCGTGTAGAAGAAATTACGTCACCGGAATCGTTTGGAACAGCAATTTCCACATATTTACGTGAGAAATACCGGAGGCCTTTTTCCCACTCTCGTTAACATGCCGGAAACATTCTGAAACATGGCTGTCCGGCAGGAATAGTGGGAAAATCCGGTCCGGATTTTCCCACTCGAGTTAACATGCTCGAAACATTCGAAGCGTCATCCAGGGCCATAACGGCGGGCGGAAATGCTAATGTTTTGCACCTCGGGCCCGATGACTTGCGTCCAACCTGCAAGGCGAGCGTGTGCCCGCCACAGGGAAAGTTGGTGTGAAGTGTCCACCCGCGGTGATCGCTTTATTAGTCCCCGTTCTCCAGTCGAGGGCTTGAGGCGCCGGAAGCTCTCCTTCCTGCCGGTTTTCGCGCAGGCGGTGGCGGCTGTGGCGCCGGCAGGTGCGATGTCCGTCATTCCGGCTCTGATTTTTCCTGGTTTGGCCCTTGGAACCTCCGGGCCAAACCTCTTGCTGACATTCGGCGCGGCCATGACCGTCATGGTCATGGTGTCCTTCTGCCTGAGACCGATGGCAAAGCGCATGGCCGCCGTCAGCGGCCTCTACAGCTACACGGCCAAGGGATTTGGGCAAAGAACAGCAATCAGTACCGGTTGGTCAGCGGTATTCGGGTACGCCTTGGTGGCTATGGCGAGCCTTCTTGTTGTTGGCACCTATCTGGCCGAGATGTTGATCAATCTTGGGGTTCACCTCGTTGACCCCAAGATTGTTTCGCTGCCGATCGTTCTGACCGCTGCGGTCGCTGCCTGTTTCCTTATGGTCAGAGGGATTCGGGTATCAGCCTGGTTCACAGTGTTGGTGGAATGCACCTCCATCGGGCTGCTGACTGTGCTCATGATTGTCTACTTCGCCTTCCACTCCCCGGAGGTGAACCTGGGACCTGTCTTCCAGTGGAACGGAAACCTCGATTTGTTATCGGTTGGAATCGTCATCGCCGTAAGCGCCTTTGTTGGCTTTGAGAGTCCGACCACGCTGGGAGGCGAAGCGCAAAAACCTTTCGTGAGCGTCCCGCGCGCCATCACCTGGACCGCCGTTCTGGCAGGCGTGCTCTACCTTCTTGCCGCGACGGCACAGGACCTTGCCCTGAGAAATGCGCCCGCGAGCGTCACGGCGAGCCCCACCCCGCTATCGGATCTCTTCTCCCAAGCTTCCCCTGCTTTTGCCGCAGTCCTCGATCTTGGAATCGCAGCATCGTGGTTCGCGTGCTCCATCGCATCGATGAACGCCCTTGTCAGGATCCTGTTCTGCATGGGCAGGGAAGGTGTTATGCCGCGATTACTCGGGCGGGCTCACCCACGCTTTGGCACCCCCTCCATGGCGATCATGGTCACCATGCCAATCGTTGCCTTCGTTCCCCTGGCTGTCATTCTCTCAGGCGCCAGCCCTGAGCAGGGACTAGCGAATCTCTTCATGCTGGGTGCATACGGGTACCTCGGGTCCTATCTCCTGGCCAGTGCTTCCCTTCCTTTCTTCCTCCGGCGGATCGGGGAGGGTACGTACGTTAATTGGGCTTTGGCTGCAGTGACTTGCCTGGCCCTCGGGGCGGTGCTGTGGACAGCTGCTGGAGTTTCGATCCGCACGAGCAATATGCAGGCATTCATCTACGGCGGGGTACTCCTTGCCAGCGCTGTCTACGCCTCGTTTCTTCACTACCGGCGCCCTCAGACTTTGGCTGGCGTCGGCATCTATGACGAGACACAGGAAGTAGACCTGTTCCAGGGCAGGCCTACCCAATGAGCTACCGGCCTTCACATGCCGGGCAGGGCCCGGCCTCCAATTCGCTTCGGATTCTGGAGATTGTGGCCCGGTTCGGCACCGGGACAACAGCTAAAGAAATCACCGACGCACTGCAGATGCCCCAAGCCACTGCGTACCGACTAATCAATGCCCTTGTTGCAGACGAATATCTTGTCCGGACATCTGACCTCCGCGGTTTCGCACTCGGACACGCTATCTCGGGTCTGATCAGTGCGGCGACGCCCCCTACCGTCCCCACCGCCGCACGAAATGCGATCACAGAATTCCGTAGCGGGAACCGATTTGCCGTGCACCTCATCATGTTCCGTAATGCATCCTTACGAATAGCTGATGAAGACCGCGATTATCCGCTCCAGTCATCGTTCGAGATGCTCCGCAATCCACACGCCTCCGCCGCGGGAAAGCTAATGCTTGCTGAACTCAATGATTCGGTTCCTGTTCTTCCCCGAAGCCGGCTAACGAAGCTGACACCAAACACAATCACTGACAGTGCTCAGCTGGACGAACAACTCGCGCAAATAAGATGCAAGGGTGAGGCGTCAGATATCAATGAACTGGAAGAGGGCGTGGCCAGCCTGGCGCTGCCAGTAAGACATGCGGATGGACGAGCCGGAGCGGCGCTTTGCCTGTCCGGCCCCTCTGAACGGTTCGACGCCATCTGCGAACATGCGGACGCGGCCCGTCATTTGGCATTACAACTTGAACCCCTGCTGTTCTGAACATCCCTGCCGCAGCATCAACGCAAGCATCTCTGCAGCTAACGCGCTTCAGCAAAACAGCCCGGCCTCCTGGAGGAGGTCGGGCTGCTTTCCTGTCCTGTCCAACGCTGTCCCTTAGACGCCGCTGGCCTCCAGCGACGAGACCTCTTCGGCTGCGGCTGCTTCGCCCGCGTGGGGTTCGAAGCGGACGAACATGGCTTTGAAGCCGGGGGTGTTGGATTCACGGGCGACGTTGTCTTTGTGGACCAGGACGTTGGCTTCGGGGAAGTAGGCGGCGGCGCAGCCTTTGGCGGTGGGGTAGGCCACGAGGCGGAACTTGTGGGCTTTGCGGTCGTGGCCGCCGAAGGTGCTGATGACGTCCACGAGGTCGCGGTCCTGGTATCCGAGTTCTTCGAGGTCTTCGGGGTGGATGAGGATGACGCGGCGGCCGCCGGAGATGCCGCGGTAGCGGTCGTCCAGGCCGTAGTAGGTGGTGTTGTACTGGTCGTGGCTGCGGATGGTCTGCAGGACCAGGTGCCCCGGCGGCGGGGTGAGGTATTCCAGCGGGCTGACGGTGAACCGGCCGCGGCCGATGTCCGTGGCGAAGGAGCGGGTGTCCCGGGGCGGGTTGGGCAGCACGAACCCGTTTTTGGTCCTGACCCGGGTGTTGAAGTCCTTGAAGCCGGGCAGGACCCGTTCGATGTGGTCCCGGATGACGTCGTAGTCCTCGGCCATGGCTTTCCAGTTGACGGGGTGGTCCGGGCCGAAGGTCGCCTCGGCCATCCGGGCCACGATCACG
>NZ_VAHN01000060.1 GCF_005796205.1 Pseudarthrobacter sp. NamE2
TCCCGCCTGACGCGCCCTTGCACGAACGGACTTACACGGAGATGTCCACGGTGGAGGAGATCGCCGGAGTCCTGACGATCAGTTCCGGGGCCGCAAGTGCGTTTGTGGTCCAGTCCCGGCAGGTCTGTGCCCTGCCGCCGGTCATGGACGCCCTGGCAAAAGGAACCCTCACCTGGCAGCAGGCGAAGATCTTCGCCGACGAAACCGAGGCTCTGGACCACACCGCCGCCTTGGCTTTGGTGGAGCACTTCCTCGACCT
>NZ_VAHN01000061.1 GCF_005796205.1 Pseudarthrobacter sp. NamE2
GGGTCGAGGAAGTGCTCCACCAAAGCCAAGGCAGCGGGATGCTCCAGAGCCTCGGTTTCGTCGGCGAAGATCTTCGCCTGCTGCCAGGTGAGGCTCCCCGCGGACAGGGCGTCCATGACCGGCGGCAGGGCACAGACCTGCCGGGACTGGGCCACAAACGCACTTGCGGCCCCGGAACTGATTGTCAGGACTCCGGCGATCTCCTCGACGGTGGAGATCTCCGTGTAAGTCCGGTCGTGCAAGGGCGCGTCAGGCGGGG
>NZ_VAHN01000062.1 GCF_005796205.1 Pseudarthrobacter sp. NamE2
ATCGCCGGCTCCGGCTGCATACACCGTCTCCTGGTGAAGCGGAGCTACCGCAGGCTGTACGGTAGGCGGCGCCGGAATGGCTGCGGAGCTCTGCGATTCGGTGGCGCCTGCGGTGAGGCCGCGGGTGAGGCGGCCGGCCAGGACGCCCGCGCCGGCTGCAAGCAGCAGGAACGTGCCCGGGCGGTTGCGGGCGAAGCGCTGGACTTCGTTCAGCAGATCGCCGGGCTGCTTGTTCTCAAGCCACGAAGCTACGGACTCG
>NZ_VAHN01000063.1 GCF_005796205.1 Pseudarthrobacter sp. NamE2
GTCACCGGCTCCGGCTGCGTACACCGTCTCCGTGTGAAGCGGAGCTACCGCAGGCTGTACGGTAGGCGGCGCCGGAATGGCTGCGGAGCTCTGCGATTCAGTGGCGCCTGCGGTGAGGCCGCGGGTGAGGCGGCCGGCCAGGACGCCCGCACCGGCTGCAAGCAGCAGGAACGTACCCGGGCGGTTGCGGGCGAAGCGCTGGACTTCGCTCAGCAGATCGCCGGGCTGCTTGTTCTCAAGCCACGAAGCTACGGACTCA
>NZ_VAHN01000064.1 GCF_005796205.1 Pseudarthrobacter sp. NamE2
CAGGGACAGGAACAAAAGGACGAAGTGCCCGGCGACGCCGGCGCCGGCGAGCATCCCGCCGCCCTTCCCGGCCCGGGTCGCGGACTGCTTGGCTTCGGCCTTGGCCAGTTCCAGCTCCTGGCGCATCAGGGTGGACAGGTCCCGGGTCACCTCCCCGAGCAGGTCACCCAGCGACGTGCTATCGGCCTTCTGATGCGCCTCACCCGGCGGCATCTCAGGAATCTGGCTAG
>NZ_VAHN01000007.1 GCF_005796205.1 Pseudarthrobacter sp. NamE2
AATGGCCGCCCCGATGCCGGCCATCACACCGCAGCCCAGCAGGCCAACAGCGGCAGCATCAACATCAGGATCGACCTTGGTGCACTGCCCGGCGGCGACCAGCGTCTTTTCCGCGAACGCGCCAATACCCAGGGCGGGAGAGAGTTCGGTGCCGTCCTCCAAGGTCATCTTCCGGGTGGCGTTGTGCGTGTTGAAGCAGTACTGCGGCTGGCCCTTGGCACAGGCACGGCACTGCCCGCACACGGCACGCCAGTTCAGGATCACCCGATCACCGGGAGCCACGGAAGTAACGTCAGGGCCCACGGCGCTGACCACGCCCGTGGCCTCATGGCCCAGCAGGTAGGGAAAGTCGTTGCCGATGCCGCCCTGCTTGTAATGCAGGTCCGTGTGGCAGACGCCGCAGGTGAGAATGTCCACCAGCGCCTCGCCCGGACCCGGATCCGGCACCAGGATCGTCTCCAACGAAACCGGCGCGTCCTTCTCCCGGACGATGACTGCTTGGACTTTGTGCACCATTGTTCTCGTGTTCCTTTCCTGGTTCCGGTGAGTCGGCAAACCACATGCCAATCTAGTCGACCCGCCGCAGCAGGAGCGCCATCCCGCAATTGCGTATTACACAACACGGTGCGCATGACGCTTACTGGAAAATATGACAGTGGCCACACTCCACTGTCAATAGAAGAGTGATCGTGACGGCCGGGTCCGCTGCTTTAGCCGGACAAAAACAGCGGCAGTAGGCTGGATGGCATGTCCTCGAAAGAACCGCCTGCCGAACGGCGCGAGATCACCGTACGCCGGGCCCCCAAGTATGTGCCCTTCCTGGTCCTCGGGGCGCTGGTGGGCATCGCGGCCGCGGCAGTGGTGGCATATGCGCTTCCGGGAAGCGAAAGCTTCGACAGGGGTGCCGTGTTCGGATTCTTCATGGTGATGCTCGCCGGCGCCGGCGCAATCCTGGGCGCCGTGCTCGCACTGATCCTGGACCGTCGAAGCGTCAAGCGCCGGCAGCGTGCGGTGGTGGAATCCGTGCCGGACACCGAACCGGACACCGACCCCCAGTCATAAAGCCGCAACCGGGAAAAGCCATACCCCATATCGTGCGATAATCGATCAGTGGCACGCGGCGATGGAAAACTTTCCCATGACCTTCTTCCCGGCGAAAAAGGACCCCAGGATGCCTGTGGCGTCTTCGGCGTCTGGGCACCGGGCGAAGAAGTAGCAAAACTCACCTATTACGGGCTGTACGCACTGCAGCACCGCGGTCAGGAGTCGGCTGGCATCGCCACCAGCGACGGCAAGCGGATCAACGTCTACAAGGACATGGGCCTGGTGTCCCAGGTCTTCGACGAGACCACCCTGAACACCCTCACCGGGCACCTGGCTGTGGGGCACTGCCGCTACTCCACCACCGGAGCCAGCCACTGGGCCAACGCCCAGCCCACCCTGGGCGCCACCAGCACCGGTACCGTGGCTTTGGCGCACAACGGCAACCTGACCAACACCGCCGAACTGAATGCGATGATCCACGAGCGCAATGGCGGCCAGCTCACCGGTGAGATGAAGCAGGGCAACACCTCGGACACTGCCCTGGTCACCGCGCTGCTGGAGGGCGAGCCGGGCAGGACCCTGGAAGAGACCGCCACCGAGCTCCTGCCCAAGATCAAGGGCGGCTTCTGCTTCGTCTTCATGGATGAAGGCACCCTCTACGCGGCACGCGACACCTTCGGCATCCGCCCGCTGGTCCTCGGCCGCCTGGACCGCGGCTGGGTTGTGGCCTCGGAGCAGTCCGCCCTCGCTACCGTGGGCGCAAGCTTCATCCGCGAGATCGAGCCCGGAGAGTTCATCGCAATCGACGAACAGGGTGTGCGGTCCAAGCGCTTCGCTGAACCGACGCCGGCCGGCTGCGTTTTCGAGTACGTTTACCTGGCCCGTCCTGACGCCGCCATTGCCGGCCGTTCCGTATACGAGTCCCGGGTGGAGATGGGCCGCCAGCTCGCCCGCGAAAACACGCACGCGGCGGACATCGTCATTCCCGTCCCGGAATCCGGAACGCCCGCCGCGGTGGGCTACGCCGAGGAGTCCGGCATCCCCTTCGCCCACGGCTTCGTCAAAAACTCGTACGTGGGCCGTACCTTCATCCAGCCTTCGCAGACGCTGCGCCAGCTGGGTATCCGCCTCAAGCTCAACGCCCTCGAGTCCGTCATTCGCGGCAAGCGCGTGGTAGTGGTGGACGATTCCATCGTCCGCGGCAACACCCAGCGGGCCATCGTCCGGATGCTCCGGGAAGCCGGCGCCTCAGAGGTCCATGTCAAGATTTCCTCGCCGCCGGTGCAGTGGCCCTGCTTCTACGGCATCGACTTCGCCTCCCGCGCCGAGCTCATTGCCAACGGCGCCACCATCGACGAGATCTCCCAGGCGATCGGCGCCGACTCGCTGGCCTACATCTCCGAGGACGGCATGATCGGCGCCACCCGCCAGCCGCGGGAACGCCTCTGCACCGCGTGCTTCACAGGCAAGTACCCCATCAAGCTGCCGGACGCCGACAAGCTCGGGAAGAACCTGCTCGAGCGCACGGATCTCGGCGGACTGAAGCCCTCGCCGTCCGCGCTGCCCGGTGAGACCGCCGCTTTGGCCGTGGACCCGCAGGAGGACCCTGCGGAAAAGTCCGGCGCCACAGGTTGCGATCCCGGACCGGACTCCGAATTCGAAAACCTGCTCACCGAGGCAGACCTCGTGCCCGACGTACATGCCGCCGCCAGCGCTGACAAGAAAGAGTCCCTATGACTTCCGCCAACACCGCCGCCGGTTCCGCATCGGAGAAGGCGGGCATCACCTACGCCTCCGCAGGCGTCGACGTCGAAGCCGGGGACCTCGCCGTCGAACTCATGAAGGATGCCGTCAAGGCAACCCACAACTCCTCCGTCATCGGCGGGGTGGGCGGCTTCGCGGGCCTGTACGACGTCTCCCGGCTGCTGACGTACAAGAAGCCGCTGCTGGCCACCTCCACTGACGGCGTCGGCACCAAGGTGGCCATCGCCCAGGCCATGGACATCCACGACACCATCGGCTTCGACCTGGTGGGCATGGTGGTGGACGACATCGTGGTGGTGGGTGCCGAGCCGCTGTACATGACCGACTACATTGCCTGCGGCAAGGTGGTTCCGGAGCGCATCGCCGGCATCGTCCGCGGCATCGCGTCCGCCTGCTCCGTGGCCGGCACCGCCCTGGTGGGCGGCGAAACCGCAGAGCACCCCGGCCTGCTGGGCGAGCACGAGTACGACGTCGCCGGCGCAGCTACCGGCGTCGTCGAAGCCGACGCCCTCCTGGGACCGGACCGCGTCCGCGCCGGCGACGTCGTCATCGGCATGGCCTCCTCCGGCCTGCACTCCAACGGCTACTCCCTGGTCCGCCGCGTGATCAACCATGCAGGCTGGGCGCTGGACCGCCAGGTCTCCGAACTCGGCCGCACCCTGGGCGAGGAGCTGCTTGAGCCCACCCGGGTTTACGCCGCCGACTGCCTGGACCTGGCCCGTGCTTTCCCGGTCACGGGTGATGCCGCGGTGCACGGCTTCAGCCACGTCACCGGCGGCGGCCTGGCTGCAAACCTGGCCCGCGTCCTGCCGCAGGGCCTGGTGGCAACCGTGGACCGCGCCACATGGGAACTGCCCGCAATCTTCAAGCTGGTGTCCGAGCTGGGCAACGTCCCGCTGGCCGACCTGGAACGCACCCTCAACCTGGGTGTGGGCATGGTGGCCATCGTGTCCCCCGAAGCCGCGGATGCCGCCGTCGCACGTTTGAATGACCGCGGCCTGCCGTCCTGGGTCATGGGCACGGTCACCGGGGACTCGGATGCGATCCTCAGGTCCGGCCCGGACTACGTCCAGGGCGCCAAGGGCGTGGACGGCGGCGCTGTCCGCCTGGTCAACGCCTACGCCTGAACCTCCATCGGCTGCTCCGCACTTGACGTATTGACGTACGGCAGGTGCGGAGCACCCGTTTAAGCGGGCAACTGGATGAGGCCCAGGATGCCGCCCTGCGGATCCCTGATGGTGGCAGGGCCCTCCCCGTCGGGCTCCACGAGCACCTCGCCGCCGCCCGCTACGGCAGCCTCGACCGCTGCCCGGAGGTCGGCAACACCAAAGTAGATCTGCCAGCCCGCCGCTTCACCTGCTTCGGCAGGGACAACGCCGGCCACCTCCCTGCCGCCGGTGATCAGCGCGGTGTAGCTGCCGCCGTCGTCCTGCGGATACTCGGTGACCTCGTGTCCGAAAAGCTGCTGGAAAAATCCGACGGCGGCCTGCGGCTCAGGCGTGGCAAGTTCCACCCAGGCCAGGGCACCGGGCTCGTTGGACAGCCGGCTGCCCCCGTGCGTTCCGGCCTGGCAGAGGCCGGTGGTGCCGCCGCCGGGCGGAGCGATGAAAGCGAGGGTGCCGGTGTCCGCCACACGCTCGGGTCCGAACTCCACGGTTCCCTGTGCGTAGGCGGTTTCCTCCACCAGGGCCCCGGCGTCCGCTGCAGCGAGGTAGACGTTCCACTGCCCCGGAGCCCGTGCCTTTCCCTGCGCCGGATTCTGCGGGGCGATGACCGATACCAGGTGGCCGTCCGTGAACGCCTGGGCGTAAACCTGCCCGTCGGGGGTGGGAAAGTCCCGGTAGGTCCAGTCGAACAGCCTGCCGTAAAAGTCCTTCGCTGCGGCAACATCGGGCGTTTGCAGGTCGGCCCGGCACGGTTCGCCGTGGCTGTATCCCATGATCTCTGGCATGCCATCAACGCTAGCAAGCCTTGTGGCGCCGGCACCCGGAAGGCAGAATGTCGCACAGACTGCCAGCAGCGGGATGATCGGGAACGGAAATCGGATGGCCGGCCGGATTGACATTGATGGGCACCCCACGTGGGTGGCGGACCTGGGCGGCAGCGGAGCTCCGCTGCTCCTGCTGCACGGAGGCATGGGGAACAGCGACGACCTCCTCAACGGCATCGGGCCGGAACTTTCCAGCCACTACCGGGTCATCGCCTTCGACCGGCGGGGACACGGCTATACCGCGGATACGGATGCCGACTTCCACTACGAGGACATGGCCGCCGAAACCGTGCGGGTGCTCGAAACTCTGGTGGACGGTCCGGCCCACCTGGTGGGTTGGAGCGACGGCGGCATCGTGGCCCTCCTGGTTGCCCTGCGCCGGCCTGACCTGGTGGACAAGCTGGTGGTCATCGGCACCAACTACCATGTGGACGGCAACCTTCCCTTGGAGATGGAGCCGGACGCCGGCGAGGCGCAGGTCCTGGCTGCAGCCTATGCCGAGCGGTCACCGGACGGACCGGAACACTTTGACGCGGTCATGCAGAAGAGCCTCCGGCTGATCAGCACCGAACCGACCCTTACGACGGTGGACATCGCCAGGATTACCAAGCCGGTACTGGTGGTCTCCGGCGATGACGACATCGTGGCCCTCCCCCACACGGTCTCGCTGTATGAAGCGCTGCCGGAAGGCCAGCTGGCCGTGGTACCCGGAGCGTCCCACCTGCTTCCGCTGGAACAGCCATCCACGCTCACCGGCCTCATCCTTCCGTTCCTGGGCGCTGACGGGCCGCCGCAGACCATGATGCCCGTCCGCCGCAAACGGTGACGTCCGGGGAGGGCCACCATTCCGACGCCCCCGGCCCCGCTTGGTAGCATGGGGCGACTCTTCCCCTTGCCTCGAAATGATGTATCCATGCCTGCTGCCATCCCGGTCCGGAACCCCTGCCTCCCAGGCAGGACGGCACCGTGACGGCACTGACAGAGGCAGCCCCGGCGGCCCTCCGGCGGCCGGCTCCCGGGCTCCTGCTTGCCAGCCAGCTCATCTTCAACATCGGGTTCTTCGCGGTTGTGCCGTTCCTTGCCCTGGTCATGAGCCGGGACTTCGGGATGACCGCCACGGCCGTCGGAGTGGTCCTGGGTGCCCGCGTCTTCAGCCAGCAGGGGCTCTTCCTCGTCGGCGGCATGGTCACCGACCGGTGGGGAGCCCGCGGCGCCATGCTGGTGGGCTGCCTGGTCCGGGTCTCCGGGTACCTCACCCTGGCCTTGGCGGACAGCTTTCCGCTCTTCCTCCTGGGTGCCGTCCTCACGGGGATGGGCGGCGCCTTGTTCTCCCCCGCACTGGAATCTCTGGTTGGCATGGCGGAAGAACGACGGCGGGACACCGGAGGGAAGTCCCCCACGCTTTTCGCACTGCTCAGCATCTGCGGCGAGATCGGCGCAGTGGCCGGCCCCTTGGTGGGCGCCCTGCTGCTCGGCGTCTCGTTCACATCCGCCGCGCTGGCGGGCGCAGCCGTTTTCACAGTGATGACAGGTGTCCTGTGGAGCTTCGTGCCGGCCGGGACACACCGGGACCCGCTGGCTGCTGACGGTGGACCTGCACCGGAAGCGGCACGACCGGCGGTGCGTGAAGGCCTGTCCGCCATGCTGCAGAACAAGCGTTTCCTCGCCTTTGCGGGCCTCTACAGCCTGAACCTGCTGGCGTACAACCAGCTCTACTTCGGCTTGCCGGTAGAGCTGGCCCGCAGCGGCGGCGGGCCCGGGGCCCTGGCAGGACTGTTCGCCGTCGCATCCGTCCTGACGGTTGCCCTGCAGTGGCCTGCATCCCGCCTGATGGGCCGGCTCGGTCCAGGGCGGGCCTTGATGGCCGGCTTCACGCTCCAGTCCCTGGCGTTCGCAGCCATGGCGTGTCTGGCCCCACTTGCCCCGCCCGCGACGGCACCCCTGCTCCCGCCGCTGCTGTTCGTCGCGGGCCTCTGCCTCGGCCACATGTGCGTGGTGCCGGTGGCGATGTCGCTTGTCCTGGACTTCTCCCGCGGACGGCCATCAGGGATTTACTATGGCCTCCTGGCCAGCGCCGGCGGCTGTGCCGTGTTGCTGGGGAACACCGTCCTCGGGCCGCTCTACGCAGATGCTGCGGTTCCGGGTCCTGCCGCCCTATGGCCGTGGACCCTCATGGCGGTACTCCTGGCAGTGCCCGCCGTCGGGCTGCCCCGCCTGCTGCGCACGCCCGTTTGACCTGGGACGCCGCTCGGTTCGGCACAACACCGGGGGACACCAAAAGCCCGTTGCCGGCATCCACATGATGCCGGCAACGGGCTTCCGCGCATAAGTCAGGCCCTGAATCTCAATCAGGGTGCCACAAATGAAGCTTTGCACCAGCGTCAGGACGGCGCGGATTTATACCGCTGGATCCATCAGTGCTGCTGCGTCACAGGGCTGCCAGCGCCCGGCATGGCAGCTTGCGACAACTAGCCGATGCGACGGGAATCTACCTCGTCGTCGTCGTCTTCCAAATCATCCGCGTACTTGTCCACGTAAGCCGAATAGTCCGGCTCAGCCGGTTCATTCGCGTAATGGCTCGTGGCACGACTCGACGGGCCCGTCAGCTCGCGCTGAAGTGCCGAATAGTCAGTGTTCGGGGAGTAGTACTTGATGTCCCGAGCCTGCTTAGTAGCTTTTGCCTTTTGACGGCCGCGCCCCATGGCGTGACCCCCTTTTGTACTTGGACCGGAGGTGGTCACCTTTGGCGATGGTGAGGCCCCGGAATGATTGGTCAATTTGTCGTACACCTAGATTACATGCTTTCGCGGTGCCCTGCTTGCCAGACGCGGCCCCCAGGGGTGGTCTGCGCTACCATTCCACCGCTCCACCCGCGAGTTTTCGGCTTTTTTCTTCGGTAGAGTCGCTTAAGCAACTGCTGAAACTGGACGGCTGACCGGCTGCCCACCCCGGACAGAACGCAGGAGGATGCACCGCCGTGAACCACCAGGACGTCCCGCCCAAGCCTGGCACTCCGCCCACTTCCGGCCTTCCCCAGGTTCCTGCCGCGCAGGCCCCGGACCACGGCCGTGCTCACGGCCACGCCCCCGCGCAGGGGCCCGCCCCGGCATCCGTAACCTGGTCCCAGCCGCGGCCCCAGGCGGAACGCGGACCGTCGCGGAAGCTGCCGGCAACAACCCGGCGGACGCTCTGGAAGGCGCTGTTCGCCGTCGTACTTCTGGCAGTGATTGCCGGCCTTGTGTGGCTCGCCCTCTGGCTGAACAGCAGCCCGGGCTCATCGGGGGACGACGACGGCGCCGCCGGGGTTCTTGAAACCACCGCCGCTCCGCGCGCTACACCACTGCCCCTGCCGCGCGACGGCGTGCAGCCCGCCGATTACGCGCTGGGGGACTGCTTTGCCGACTTCGACCCTGAGGCGCTGGCCTCCAGGCTGGTCCCCTGCGACACGGGGCATTCGGCCCAGCTGGTGGCCGTTTTCCGGTACCCGGAGTCCGAGGACTACCCCGGCGCAGAAGCGCTTAAGGCGAAGGCCCTGGAAGCCTGCCAGGCGGCACGGCTGGGGCCGGCGGCCAACGAGTACCAGCTGAACTACCAGCGCAGCTTCCCCAGCAGCACCAGCTGGGAGTCCGGGGACCGCAGGGTGGACTGCTACGTGACCGCATCCGGCGGCAACGTCATAAAAGCAAGCGTGCTGCCCTGACGGCATATCCGCCAGGACAGCACGCAGTGGGTACCGGGCGTTAGCCCTTCCGCTTCACCGACAGGCCGGAGGTCAGTGCCCCGGTCAGGGCGTCAACGTCAGCCCCATCCAGCTCGCCGTCCGGCGCCGTGTCCACCAGAACGGTGTCGCCGTCGCTGATGCCGCCGGCCAGGATGGCCTTGGCCAGCCGGTCCCCGATCTCGCGCTGCACCAGGCGGCGCAGCGGCCGGGCGCCATACGCGGGGTCGAAGCCGGAGATGGCGAGCCATTCCTTCGCAGCGTCCGTGACGTCCAGGGTGAGCCGGCGTTCGTGCAGCCGGCGGCCCAGGTCGGCAACGTGCAGGTCCACGATCCGGGAGAGCTCCTCCACGCTCAGGGCATCGAACAGCACCACCTCGTCCAGCCGGTTCAGGAACTCGGGCTTGAAGGACGCATTGACCGTGGCCATGACGGCGTTCCGCTTGGCCTCCGCATCCAGCGACTGGTCCACCAGGAACTGGCTGCCCAGGTTGGACGTCAGCACCAGGATCACGTTGCGGAAGTCCACGGTGCGGCCCTGGCCGTCGGTGAGTCGGCCGTCGTCGAGCACCTGCAGGAGGATGTCGAAGACCTCGGGGTGGGCCTTCTCCACCTCGTCCAGCAGCACCACGGAGTAGGGCCGGCGCCGGACGGCCTCGGTGAGCTGGCCGCCCTCCTCGTAGCCCACGTATCCCGGAGGCGCGCCCACCAGCCGGGCCACGGAGTGCTTCTCGCCGTACTCGGACATGTCGATCCGCACCATGGCGCGCTCGTCGTCGAACAGGAAGTCCGCGAGCGCCTTGGCCAGCTCCGTCTTACCCACGCCGGTGGGGCCCAGGAAGAGGAACGAACCGGTGGGCCGGTTGGGATCGCTGATGCCCGCACGGGCACGGCGGACGGCATCGGACACTGCCGTGACGGCTTTCATCTGGCCAATCAGGCGCTTGCCGAGTTCTTCCTCCATGTGGAGCAGCTTCTGGCTCTCGCCCTGCAGCATGCGCCCGGCGGGAATACCGGTCCACGCGGAGATGACCTCGGCGATGTCGTTCGCGGTAACTTCCTCGGCCACCATTTGCGCGGACTTGTCCGTCACGGCGGCCTCTGCTTCCGCCGCGGCGTTCAGCTCGCGCTCCAGCGCCGGGATCTCCCCGTAGAGGATGCGCGAGGCGGTTTCGAGGTCGCCTTCACGCTGGGCCTTGTCAGCGGCGCTGCGCAGCTCGTCCAGCTTCGCCTTCAGGTCGCCCACCCGGTTCAGGCCGGCTTTCTCGGCCTCCCAGCGGGCGTTGAGTGCGGCGAGTTCCTCCTCCTTGTCCGCCTTGTCCGCACGGAGCGCGGCAAGCCGTTCCACGGAGGCCACATCGGTTTCGCCTTCCAGGGCCAGCTCTTCCATGGTGAGCCGGTCCACGGCGCGGCGGAGCTGGTCGATCTCCTCCGGGGCGGAGTCGATCTCCATGCGGAGCCGGGACGCGGCCTCGTCCACGAGGTCGATGGCCTTGTCCGGCAGCTGCCGGCCCGAGATGTAGCGGTTGGACAGCGTAGCCGCGGCCACCAGGGCGGAGTCGGCGATGGACACCTTGTGGTGCGCCTCGTAGCGCTCCTTGAGGCCACGGAGGATGCCGATGGTGTCCTCGACACTTGGCTCGCCCACGTACACCTGCTGGAAGCGGCGTTCGAGGGCCGCATCCTTCTCGATGTTTTCGCGGTACTCATCAAGCGTGGTGGCACCAATCAGCCGGAGCTCGCCGCGGGCCAGCATGGGCTTGAGCATGTTGCCCGCGTCCATGGAGGAATCTCCGGTGGCGCCGGCGCCCACCACGGTGTGGATCTCATCGATGAAAGTGACGATCTGGCCTTCGGAGCCCTTGATCTCCTCAAGCACCGCCTTCAGCCGCTCCTCGAACTCTCCGCGGTACTTCGCGCCGGCCACCATGGAGCCGAGGTCCAGGGAGATGAGCGTCTTGCCGCGCAGGCTTTCCGGGACGTCGCCCGCGACCATGCGCTGCGCCAGCCCTTCCACCACAGCGGTCTTGCCAACGCCCGGCTCGCCAATCAGCACCGGGTTGTTCTTGGTGCGGCGGCTCAGGACCTGGACCACGCGCCGGATTTCGGAGTCGCGGCCGATCACCGGGTCAAGCTTGCCGGCCCGGGCCATCGCGGTGAGGTCCGTGCCAAACTTCTCCAGCGACTGGAAGGTGTTTTCCGGGTCCGGGCTGGTGACCTTCCTGTCACCGCGGACACCCGGCAGGGCGGCGAGGAGCGCCTCGCGGGAGGCGCCGGCGTCACGCAGCAGGCGTCCGGCAGCGTCGCTTCCGGCAGAGAGGCCCAGCAGGAGGACCTCGGTGGAGACGAAGGTGTCGCCCAGCCGGTCGGCTTCCTCCTTGGCGTTCTGGATGGCCTGCAGGGCGGGCCGGGAAAGCTGCGCCTGCTGGCTGGATCCGCCGGAGGTGGCGGGCAGGGCCTTGATGGCGCTGCTTGCCTGCACGCTGACGGCATCGGGATCGGCGCCGGTGGCGCGGAGAAGCGCGACGGCGACGCCCTCGCGCTGGTCCATCAGCGCCTTGAGCAGGTGGGCGGGTTCAACCTGCGGGTTGCCTGCCGTGGAGGCGTTCATGGCCGCAGCCGAAAGAGCCTCCTGGCTCTTGGTGGTGAATTTGACGTCCAAAGAGAGCTCCTTTCAGGGGCAGTTTGTCTAAGTTGAGTCTACTACGCTCAACTTTGCTTTGGTGCGGTTTATTTCCTGCCCGAGCCCCCTGTTTGCCCACGGCGAACACGGGTCCGGTTGTTCCCTTGCCTGCCTGATGCCCCTAGGATCGGACGCGTGACCGGGGAGGACGGTTCCGCCGGCGCACTCGAGACGGGACAGGAAATGAAAAAGTTTGTTGTTCTCTACATCGCAGACCAGCCAGCGCAGGCCCAGATGGCGGAAAGCTCGCCCGAGGCCGCCCAGGAGGGGATGAAGGCCTGGATGGAGTGGGCCGGCCGCGCGGGCGACGGCATCGTGGACATGGGCAGCCCGCTGGGCACCGGCAAGGAAGTCACCGCCAGCGGCTCCTCGGAAGCTTCCACCGGGGTTGCCGGCTACGGCATCCTGCAGGCCGAGGACCTGGCCGGTGCCGAGGCGCTGCTGGACGGGCATCCGCACCTGATGATGCCGGGCGCCAGCATCCAGGTGTACGAGACCCTGGACCTCCCGGGCATGTAACCCCCAGGAGTTTTTGTCCAGATATGCAGGGTTAAGCGGCCCGGAAGTCGGCATACCTGGACAAAAACTCAGGCCTCGTAGACGGAGACGGCGGCGGCCTTCACCACGAAGTGCACCGTCATCCCCGGGACCAGGCCCAGGTCCGCCGAGGCGGCGGGCGTGATGTCCGCGGCGAGCCCGCCCGCGCGGACCCGGATCTGGTCGCCGTGCGGTTCCAGGTCCGTGATGGACACCGGGAAGGAGTTCCGTGGACTGCCGTGCGCGTCCGTGAGGAACACGGAAACGGCCGACGGCGGGAACACGGCCACGCCGGGACCGCCCGGCCCGTGCCGGGGGCCGGCTTCCTCAAGGTGGCCGGCCACTTCCCTGCCGCGGCCCGTCCGGATGCCGTCCTTTGTCAGTGTTCCCGGCATGAAGTTCAGCCCGGCGAGCCCGGCTGCGAACGGGCTGCGGGGCTGCTCCAGCACCCGGCGGGTGGGACCGTGCTCAACCACCTTTCCGCCGTCCAGGATCAGCACCCGGTCCGCGAGCATCAGCGCATCCAGCACATCGTGGGTGACGATGACCGCCTGCCGTTCGGCGAGGACACGCTTAAGCAGGCGGCGGAGAAGCGGCGCGGAATGGATGTCCAGGGCCGCCATGGGTTCGTCCAACAGCAGGAGCGCGGGATCGGTGGCGAGCGCCCGGGCCACCGCGACGCGCTGGGCCTGCCCGCCGGACAGTTCCGCCGGGCGCCGCCTGGCAAGATCCAAGGCCTCCACTTCCGCCAGCCAGCGTTCCGCCTCCCGGTTTGCAGCTTTCCGGGGTACGCCGGCGCTGCGCGGGCCGAACGCCACGTTGTCCAGGGCCGTCAGGTGTGGAAACAACAGGGGTTCCTGCGCGAGCAGAGCGGTTCCGCGCCGGTGCGGGGGCGTCCACCGGCTGCTGTTGCCGCCCAGGTGGAAGATGGTGCGTCCGTTGAGTTCGGCGCGGCCGCCGTCCGGCTTGAGCAGGCCGGCGATGCTGGAGAGCAACGTGGACTTGCCGGCGCCGTTGGGTCCCATGACGGCGACGGTTTCGCCCGCTGCCAGGCTCATGGTGACGTCGAAACCCCGCTCAGCCAGGGCTGCCTGGTAGGAGAACGTCACGGAACCGTCCCTCCGGGCGCGGCGGACGCCGTCGCGCGTTCCGTGGAGGCCTGGCGCACTCCCCTGCCCGCCGGGCGCCGGTACGCAAGCGCCACCACGGCAACCGCAACCGCCACCAGGACCAGGGACAGTGCGACGGCGGCGTCCGGGTCAGTCTCCCGCTGCAGATAGATTTCCAGCGGCAGGGTCCGGGTCACCCCCTGCAGGCTGCCCGCGAACGTGAGGGTGGCACCAAACTCGCCCAGGCTCCGGGCAAAGGAGAGCACCGCACCGGACGCCAGCCCGGGCAGCATCAGCGGCAGCGTAACGCGGCGGAACACCACGCCGGGCGGGGCGCCAAGCGTCGCGGCCACGGCCTCGTACCGCTGCCCGCCCGTCCGCACGGCCCCTTCAAGGCTGACCACCAGGAACGGCAGCGCAACGAAGGTCTGGGCCAGCACCACCGCGGTGGTGGAAAAGGCGATCTGGAGTCCCAGCACTTCCAGCGTGCCGCCCAGCAGGCCCTGCCGCCCGAAAGTGTAGAGCAATGCAATGCCCCCGACGACGGGCGGCAGCACCAGCGGCAGCAGCACCAGGGAGCGGAGCAGCCCCTGCAACGGGAACCTCCCCCGGGCAAGGACCAGGGCCAGCGGCACACCCAGGACGATGCACAGCAGGGTGCTGGCGACAGACGTCCGCAGGCTCAGGCCCAGGGCGGACAGCGCCGACTCTGACGTGACCAGCGGCAGGAAGTCAACCCAGTTGACCCTGGCCACGATGGCGGCCAAGGGCAGGACCACCACCAGGGCGGCCAGGACCGCCAGGCCGTAGAGCCAGCGCGGAAGGCCGGTGTAGGTCCGGGTGTTCACTTTCTCCCGGCCCCGAAACCGGCCCCGGCAAGGACAGACTGGCCTTCGGCCCCGGTCACCAGGTTTAGGAACGCGCGGGCCGCTTCCTTGTCCTGCGCGCCGGCCAGGACGGTGATGGGGTAGCTGTTGACTGCGGCACCGGCCTCGGGGAACGGGACGCTTTCCACCTTGTCCCCGGCGGACCTCACGTCCGTGACGTAGACCAGGCCGGCGTCAGCTTCTCCAGAGATGACCTTGCCCAGGACGTCTGTAACAGAGTTTTCCTCGCTGACGGGCTTCAGGACCGTCCCCTGCCGTTCCGCTATGGTGGCGGCAGCAGCGCCGCACGGCACCTGCCGGGCACAGACCACCACCCGGGTGCCGCCCTTGGCCAGGTCTGCGAAGGAGCTGATACCTGCGAAATTGCCGGCCGGGACAGCGATCGCCAGGGTGTTGGTGGCGAAGACAGCCGGTTCGCCGTCCGCGAGTCCGGCGTCCGCCACCTTGCCCATGTTCCTGGTGTCGGCAGCGGCGAACACATCCGCCGGAGCGCCCTGGCCGATCTGCGTCGCCAGGTCCGATGAGCCCGCAAAGTTCAGGACGACCTTTGTGCCGGGATGCTGCGCCTCGTAGGTTTCGGCCAGCTCAGTGAAGCTGGATTTCAGCGAGGCGGCTGCGAAGACGGTCAGCGTTTTTTCTGTGCCTCCAGCCGCGGGGTTGGTGCTGGAGTTTGCACAGCCGCTGAGGCCTGCCGCGAGCGCAATGGCCGCCAGGAGGATTCCGGTTGCCCGTTTCATGGCGCGCCCTTTCCCTGCGGGGTTTCGATAATGACGGTGGTGGCCTTGACCACGGCAGTGGCCACCGAGCCCGGTTCCAGCCTCATTTCCCGTACGGCCTCGCTGCTCATCAGCGACACCACCCGGAAGGGGCCGCATTGCAGCTCCACCTGCGCCATCACCTTGTCTGCGGTGATGCCGGTGACCAGCCCTACGAACCTGTTGCGCGCCGAGCTGCCCGAGCGGTGCGGGTCTTCGGGCAACTGGGCCAGCTTTTGTGCATGCAGGGCCAGTTCAAGGCCGTCGACGGCGAGCCGGCCGGACTCATCCCGGAGCGGGGTAAGGGAGCCGTTGTCCGTCCAGCGCCGGACGGTATCGTCACTGACGCCGAGGAACCGGGCCGCCTCGGAAACGCGGATGATGGTCATTTCCCCACTATAGGACGCAGATGCGGTTCTATCCGCGCTGTTCTTCCGCTTTTCCGAATGTGACTGTTTATTGGTGGCGCCGCCGGCTATGCATGTGCAGCACTACACTTCCTCCATGGCCATTTACATCGACCCGCCTTTATGGCCTGCGCACGGAACGCATTTTTCCCATCTGGTTTCGGACACCTCGCGGGAAGAGCTGCACGCCTTTGCGGCCGCGCAGGGGATCCCGGAGCGGGCCTTCGACGGCGACCACTACGACGTGCCGGAGCGCCGGGTCGAGGAACTGGTGGCAGCGGGCGCCGTTCCCGTCGAAGCCCGCATGCTGGTCCGGAAGCTCATCGCCAGCGGCCTCCGCATCCCTGCACGGCAGCGCAACAAGGCGCTCAAGGTGCCGCTGCAGCTGCGGTGGGAAGCCATCATGCCCGGCCACGACGCCCTTTTCCTCGAACTCCTGGACCGCTGGGCGGAGCCGCACCGGCGCTACCACGGCTGCACCCACCTGCTCTCCGTGCTCGAATCCCTGGACCTGCTCACCGAACCGGCGGACCCGCCCCGGACCGTGCTCCTGGCGGCCTGGTTCCATGATGCCGTCTACCAGGGAATCCCGGGGCAGGATGAGGAGGAGTCAGCCCGGCTTGCGGAGGACCGCCTGCATGCCGCCGGACTGCCACCGGGGGACGTGGCTGAGGTGACGCGGCTTGTCCGGCTGACGAGCCACCACCGTCCCGACGAAGGGGACGGCGACGGCGCCCTCCTCTGCGACGCCGACCTCTCCGTCCTTGGCGGGGACCCGGACGAATACGCCCGCTACCTTTCCGCCGTCCGCCAGGATTATGCGCACGTGGGTGACGCCGACTTCGCAGCCGGACGCGCCGCCGTCGTACGCCGCCTGCTGGACCTCACCCCGCTCTTCCACACCGGGCGGGCAAAGGAACTGTGGCAGGACGCCGCGCACCGAAACCTGCTGGGGGAGCTGGCATGAACGTCCCCCTGTCCAAGAACGTGCACGTGCATTCCGCGAGCGCTGCGCACTGGCAGCTTCCCTACACGGTCCGGCTGGAGTGGGGGCTCGACGGCGCCCTGACGGTGGCTCCCAGGGCGGACCTTGCGGTGGTGGTGGACGTCCTTTCCTTCAGCACGTGCGTCAGCGTCGCCCTTGACCGCGGAGCCGAGGTGTTTCCCTACTCGTGGAAGGACACCAGCGCCGAGGAGTTCGCCGCACGGCACGGGGCAGAGCTGGCCGGTCCCCGCGACGGTGGCGGGCTGAGCCTCTCTCCTGCAAGCCTGCGTGCCGCGGAGTCCCTGGACCGGGTGGTGCTCCCCTCTCCAAACGGCTCCGCTTTGTGCCACGTGCTGGCCGGCGAGGTGCCGCTGGTGGCCGCAGTGTGCCTGCGCAATGCGGCAGCCACGGCAGAGTGGGCGGCAGCCAACCTTGCCGACGACGCGGTGGTCGCCGTTGTGGCGGCCGGTGAACGCTGGCCGGACGGGAACCTTCGCCCTGCCGTGGAGGACCAGATCGGGGCCGGCGCGTTCATTGCCGGGCTGATGGCTGCGGGGAAGGGCGGCTATGAGGCGGAGGACGGCCGGCACGGCTACTCCCCGGAGGCGGTTGCGGCAGCGGCGGTCTTCGAGGCCGCGGAGCCGCGCCTGCGCGGGATGCTGCACGGCTGTTCCAGCGGGCAGGAGCTTGCCGGTGGGGGCTACGCGGAGGACGTGGACATCGCCGCTGAACTGGACGACAGCGATTCCGTGGCCATCCTGGTGAACGGAGCGTTCAGCCCCCGCTGACGTTTCACGTCATTGCCTTCGGCGGGCGGACACGAATTTGGAGCGGCGGTCTGCCGGTCAGCGGTACACGGACACGAACGGCGCGCTGGTGGGCACAATCTTCTTGCCCAGCGGCATCAGGGACACCGGGATGAGCTTGAGGTTGGCGATGGCCAGCGGGATGCCGATGATGGTGACGGCCATGGCGAAGGCCGTTACCACGTGGCCGATGGCGATCCAGATCCCGGCAACGAGCAGCCAGATCACGTTGCCCAGCAGCGGGAAGACGCCCGTCCCTCCCGGCTTGTCCACCACCGTGCGGCCAAAGGGCCAGAGCGTATAGGCGGCAATCCGGAACGAGGCGATGCCCCACGGGATGGTGATGATGAGCAGGCAGCAGATCACACCGGCCACGGAGTAACCGAGGGCGAGCCAGAACCCGCCGAAAACCAGCCAGATGATGTTGAGCAGCGTCTTCATCCACCCATTGTCCCTTCAGGGGTCCGACAATAACGGTCGGGGAATCCCCTGAACGGACCCTGAGCCGCGGGTACCTGCCGGCGGGGCCTCTTCTGTCAGGCCGTGGCGCGAGACTTCGCGGCATGCACGAATGCGCGGATCTTCGCCAGGTCCTTGACGCCGCGGGAGGCCTCCACGCCGGAGGAAACATCGACACCCCAAGCGTGGGCCATCACGGACGCGTTGGCCACGTTATCGGGGTTAAGCCCGCCGGCCAGCAGCCAGTGGCGGCCCTGGAGTTCCAGCACGTCCGCCATCGAGGCGTAATCCCAGTCCTCCCCGGAGCCCGGCACGGCTGCATCGATCAGGAGCAGGTCCTCACCCCAGTCCTCGAACTCTTCCCGCGGGGAACCCATGGTGACGGCCCTGATCAACTTCATGCCGGCATCGTGCACGGTGGCCACGTCCTCCCGCGAGCGGCTGCCGTGCAACTGGATCCACTCCAGCCCCGCCGCGCGGGCTATCGCTACGGCGTCTGCCACCGGCTCGTGGCGGAACACGCCAATGGGGGAAACCCTGTCCGGGACGTCCGCCAGGAGCGCGGAGACTTGGTTGGGCGTGACCACCCGGGGACTGGCGGTGAGGACAAAACCTACGGCGTCCGCTCCGGATTCCACCGCTTCACGGACCGAATCGGGCGTGCTCAGACCACACACTTTGACGAACATTCCCGGCTCCTTCAGGCTGTTTTCGTGTTGACCCCCCGGAGGAGATTAGCAGGCACCGGCCTATCCCGCGACGGGTGAGGGGTTACGGGGAACTAGGCTGGGCTGATGCAGATCATCCGCTTCGCAGACCTTCCGGCAGAGCCGTGGCGCAACGGCGGCGGAGCCACCCGCCAGGTGGCCGGCCGCGCCTCCGCGGACGGCTCCGGCTGGGACTGGCGCGTGAGCATCGCGGACGTCACCAGGGCCGGGGACTTTTCGTGTTTCCCCGGGATGGAGCGGCTCCTGACGGTGGTGGAAGGCGACCTCCTGCTGCTCACCATCGAGGGAGCCGAACGTCCCGTGGAAAAGCACCGGCCTTTCCGGTTCGACGGCGGTGCGGCCACGGCTGCCAGGCTCCCCACGGGCGATATCCGGTACCTCAACGTGATCACCAGGGCCGGCGCGTACAAGGCCTACACGTCCGTCATCGAACTGTCGAAAAAACGCGCCCATCCGTTGTGGGCCGGCCAGTTAGGGGTCTTTTTGCAGGGGCAGGTTACGGTTTCAGACGACGCCAGTGGCCAGGAAGCGCTTGCACGCTATGACGCCGTTGTCGGTTCGGATGACACCACCCCGGAGGTATTGGGTCGGGGTTTCCTGGCCGTGGTCTCCATCGATCCCGTGGAGGACTAGTTCCGGAACGGGACAGGCCAGCCTCGCTTGCCTTGCCAAGCACAGCCTTTCCGCACTGGTTACCGGCCCCCGCCGTACCTAAACTCAGGGCTATGACCACAACAACGTTCAACTCGCTCCTGTCCACCCAGATCGCCAACGAATTCACGGCGTCGCAGCAGTACATTGCCGTTGCAACGTGGTTCGCCAACCAGGACCTTCCCCAGCTGGCCAAGTATTTCTACCGCCAGTCCGTGGAGGAACGGAACCACGCCATGATGATGGTGCAGTACATGCTGGACCGGGACATCCCCTTCACCATTCCAGGCGTCCCCGCCGTCCGCAATGACTTCGCCTCCGTGACCGAGCCGCTGGCCCTGGCCCTGCAGCAGGAAAAGGATGTCACCCGGAACATCGAGGACCTTTTCCGCGCCGCCCGCAGCGAGAATGACGCCCTGGGCGAGCAGTTCATGCTCTGGTTCCTCAAGGAGCAGGTGGAGGAAGTGGCGTCCATGACCACGCTGCTCAACATCGCCGAGCGTGCGGACAACCTGTTCGACATCGAGAACTTCATTGCCCGCGAAACCGTCGGCGACGGCGGCCGGGACGCCGGCGCCCCCGAGGCTGCCGGCGGCGCCCTCTAAGCTCCTCCCATCTGGGTAGCAGTAAGTGCCGTTTTGGGCCGTGAAAACGACAGTTACTGCTACCCAGTTGGGAGAGTGGCACCAGTGGTGAGGTTGGCCACCAACGTGGCAACCCGCCGTCGGGCGTTGCTACGCTGGAAACAAGGCTCCGAACCCGAGCCTCCGGACGACGGTTCAGTACCCGGAACGCGACAAGACTGGCCAAAGGATTCGTCATGTCGTGGATAATTCTGATTCTCTCGGGAGCACTCGAGGCCGTTTGGGCCGCCGCGCTGCACCGCACCTTCAAGGCCTCCGGCCGCCGCCGCATCGCGCCGGCCGCCCTGTTCCTGGTTTCCGTGGCAGCCAGCACCGCCGGCCTGGCGATCGCCATGCAGTCCATCCCCACGGGCACCGCTTACGCCGTATGGGTCGGGGTGGGCGTGGTCCTGACATCCGCCTATGCGATCCTCACCAAGGTGGAACGCCCGACGGCGGCGCGGCTGCTCCTGCTGTCCGGCATCGCCGCGTGCGTGGTGGGCTTGAAGGTGGTGGCGTGATGTTCCGCCGTTCAATTCCCTGGCTGGTGCTGCTGGCGTCGGCTGTCCTGGAAGCCGTGTGGGCAACAGCCTTGGGTCTGTCCGATGGCTTCAGCAAGCCCCTGCCCACCGTGGTTTTCGTTGTCACCGCGGTCCTGAGCATGCTCGGCCTGGGCCTGGCCATCCGGACCATTCCACTGGGCACCGCCTACGCCATCTGGGTGGGGATCGGCGCCGCGTTGACCGTCGGCTGGGCGATGGCCACCGGCGTGGAACCCTTCAGCCTGCTGAAACTGCTGTTCATCGCGGGCATCGTGGGGTGTGCCGCGGGGCTGAAGGCGCTGCCGGCGGAGAAAAAGCCCGAGAAGGAGCCGCGGCCGGCACGCGAGCCTGCGCACCGCTGAGCCTTCCCACGTCGAAGGCGGCCTTACGGCGTCTTCCGCCAAACCGCCGTCGGCCTCCCGCCATCCGGGATGAAAGCTAAGGAGGTTCGGTGCCCGGTTTAGGCTTTTGCCATGGACTCCCCCGAGATCACCCAGGCGATAGCCGCCCTCCGCGCCCGGATGGCGTCCGGCAGCCGAACCATTTTGGGCATCACGGGCCCGCCGGGTTCAGGAAAATCCACCTTCGCAGCCTGGATCCGGGAGCAGTTTGGCCCGGGCGCGGCCGTGGTGGTTCCGATGGACGGGTTCCACCTGGGCAACGCCATCCTCGACGGCACCCCGCTCCGCCAGCGGAAGGGCGCCATTGATACGTTCGACGGCGGCGGGTACCTTTCGCTGCTCCGCCGCCTGGTGCGCCGGGACGAGCCGGTGGTCTACGCCCCGGAATTCCGGCGCACCATCGACGAACCCGTGGCCGCGTCCATCGCCGTCCCCGCCGAGGTTCCGCTCATCATCACCGAAGGCAACTACCTGTTGGCGGAGCAGGAGCCCTGGAAGGAGGTCCGGGCGCAGCTGGACGAGGTGTGGTTCCTGGACACACCGGACCAGCTGCGGGTGAGCCGGCTCGTGGCCAGGCATGTGCAATTCGGCATGGACCAGTCCGCGGCTGAAGCGTGGGCCGCCGGACCGGACGAGGCCAACGCCCGGCTGATCAGCTCTACCCGGCCAGCCGCGGACCGCATCATCCCCTGGCTCTGAAACCGCCGCCCCACCCCACCGAACAAAGGAGATCCCCATGGCACCCACCACCATGCTGGGTGACGGCCTGAGCGTCAGTCCCCTCGGCTTCGGCGGCATGGCCCTCACCCCGGTCTATGGCGGGGTGGACCCGGCCGACGCGCTCAAGACCCTGCACCATGCCGTTGACGCCGGCATCAGCTTCATCGACACCGCTGATGTCTACGGGGCAGGCAGCAACGAGGAGCTGATTTCCCGGCTGCTGCGGGAGCGGCGGGGCGACGTGCAGCTGGCCACCAAATTCGCACTGGTGGGAAGCCCCGGCGAGGGGTACTCGGATGTCCGGAACGATCCGCCCTATATCCGGCAGGCCTTGGACCGGAGCCTGCAGCGGCTCGGCACGGACGTGATCGACCTGTACTACCTGCACCGCCGTGACCTCCGCGTTCCGATTGTGGAAGCCGTGGAGGCCATGGCTGGGCTGGTGCAGCAGGGCAAGGTCCGCCACCTTGGCCTGTCCGAGGTAACCGCCCGGGAGCTGGAGGAGGCCTGCTCGGTCCACCCCATCGCGGCAGTCCAAAGCGAGTGGTCCATCTGGAGCCGCGACGTGGAACGCAACGTTGTTCCCGCCGCCGCCCGCCTGGGAGTGGGCTTCGTGCCGTACTCACCCCTGGGCCGCGGATTCCTCACCGGCACCGTCGACGCAGCCAGCCTGGGTGACAACGACTTCCGGCGCCGCATCCCCCGCTTTGCCCCTGAGGCAGCCAGCGCCAACCAGGCAGTGGTGGACACCGTCCGGTCAGTGGCCGCGAAACTCGATGCGACCCCCGCGCAGGTAGCCCTGGCCTGGCTCCTCGCCCAGGGCCAGCGCCTGGGACTGCCGGTGGTACCCATCCCCGGAACCCGGAAGCGGGAGCGGATTGACGAGAACCTGGGAGCCCTTGCCCTCCACCTGGCCCCGGCGCAACTGGAGGCGCTTGGCGAAGCCTCTGACGCCGTCGTCGGCTCGCGCTCTGCGGATCCCACCTGGGTGTCGGAGGGCCGGGAGTAGCCTGAGCCGCGGACCGTCGTCCCTAGACTGAAGCCCATGGACTCACTTCTGTACGACCTGCCGGCCCTGACCATCCGCAGCATTTCCGTCAGCGAGATGGACAACAACGTTTACCTGCTGACTGCGAAAGCCAGCGGCGAGCAGGTGCTGATCGACGCCGCGGACAACCTGCCGGCCATCCAGCGGCTGCTGCAGGACGCCGCCGCGGACACGTCCGCGGCGCCCAGGCTTGCCCTGATCGCCACCACGCACCAGCACTGGGACCACGTCCGGGCGCTGAAGGAACTGGCGGAGGCAACGGGTGCGTCCACCGCAGCAGGCATTGACGACGCCGACGCGTTGCCTGTGCCGGTGGACCAGCGCCTCGGGCACGGGGACACCGTGGCCGTGGACGGCTTTGAGCTGGCGGCTGTCCACCTGCGCGGGCATACGCCTGGCTCGATCGCCTACGTGTACGAGGAACCCCGCGGGCTCACCCGCATCTTCTCCGGCGACTCGCTGTTCCCGGGCGGGGTGGGCAACACCCAAAAGGACCCGGAGCGGTTCAACCAGCTGCTGGACGACGTCACGGAGCGGCTGTTCGGCACCTACCCCGATTCCGCCGTCGTGCACCCCGGCCACGGCAAGGCCACGACGCTCGGCGCCGAACGCCCGCACCTCGGCGAATGGCGCGAGCGGGGCTGGTGACGCCCACTGGTGGTTGAGCACGCCGAAACCCGGTTTCGACAAGCTCGACCACCGAAGTGGGGACTACCGCCCGCGGCGCTCGTTCGACGCCGGAGCGGAGGCACGGCGCGGGCCGCTGCGCTTGGCCCGGCCGGAGCCGCCGTTGCCGGAGCCGTAGGATCCGCTTGAAGCCCCTCCTGTCGTGGAGGACCAGACGGCCTTGCTGCCGCCGCTAGTGGCGGAACCCGCACCGGACCGCTGGGCGCCGCGCCCACCTGAGGTGCCGGCAGCAGCGCGCTGGCCGGTGGCCGGACGTCCGCCGCGCTGTCCGTCGGAACCGCGGCCGGCCGATGAGCGGCCACCTGCTGCGGGGACGTCATTGCGGTGGGTATTGCCGGCGGTACCGCGGACGCGTGCATTGCGGCGTGCGGCGGCAGCTGCGATCGCGCGGTCCTCGTTCTGCTCGCGGACCAGCTCGGCCGCGGCGCGGGCCTCGCTGCGCCCCTCGAAGGCGGCGGCGCGGCGCTGGGCACGGGGGACGTCGGTGCGGACCGGCTCAGCGGAAACCTTGCCGCGGCCGCCACGTCCGCCCCGGCCGCCCGCTGTGGGGGACGCCTGGCGGCGGGCCCGCTTCCGCTCGGCGTTGGCACCGGTGGAGGTGCCGCCGCCCTGCTTGGGCATGTTGGCGGCCAGCAGCGCGGCCCGGGTGCGCGGGTCCACCTTCTCCGCAACCTCGCCAACCAGCTCTGCCACGATCAGCGAGGAGGCCGTCACACGCTCGAAGCTGACGTCCACGCCGGCGGCCTTCATCAGCTTCTTCACGTCGGTCTGCTGCTCGGGGAGGGTCAGCGTGACCACGGTTCCGTCGGAACCGGCACGCGCAGTACGGCCGGAGCGGTGCAGGTACGCCTTGTGCTCGGTGGGCGGGTCCACGTGGATCACCAGCTCGACGTCGTCCACGTGCACCCCGCGGGCGGCGACGTCGGTGGCCACGAGGACGCGCACGTCCCCGTTGGAGAACTCGGCCAGGTTGCGGTCACGGGCGTTCTGCGAAAGGTTGCCATGCAGGTCGACGGCGGGGATTCCGGCGTCGGTCAGCGTCTTGGCCAGCTTGCGGGCGTGGTGCTTGGTCCGCATGAAGAGGACTCGGCGGCCCGCCCCGGAGGCGAGCTCCACGATCAGCTGCTTCTTGACGGTCTGGTCGTTGACCACCAGCACGTGGTGCTCCATGGTGGTCACCGCGGCCTGCGGGTCGTCCACGGAGTGGGTGAGCGGATTGGACAGGAAGCGCTGGACGAGCTTGTCCACGCCGTTGTCCAGGGTGGCGGAGAAGAGCAGTCGCTGGCCCTGCTTGGGGGTCATGTCCAGCAGCTTCTTGACCACGGGCAGGAAGCCGAGGTCCGCCATGTGGTCCGCCTCGTCCAGGACGGTGATCTCCACCGTTTCCAGGGTGAGGATGCGCTGGCGAATCAGGTCCTCCAGGCGGCCGGGGCAGGCGATGACGATATCGACGCCGGCCCGCAGCGCCTTTTCCTGGCGCGCCTGGGAGACGCCGCCGTAGATCACGGTGGTGTTCAGCCCGGCTGCCTTGGCCAGCGGCTCGATGGTGGCATTGATCTGGGTGGCCAGCTCACGGGTGGGTGCCAGCACCAGGCCCATGGGGCGGCCGGGCTTTCGGAAGTGGGCTGCCTCCCGCTCGGCGAGGCGGGCCACCAAGGGGATGGCGAAGGCGATGGTCTTGCCGGAGCCGGTGCGGCCGCGGCCCAGGACGTCACGTCCTGCCAGCGTGTCGGGAAGGGTCTTCACCTGGATGGGGAACGGTGATTCGATTCCCTGGGCGGCGAGGGTGTCGGCAAGGGCTTTGGGCGTGCCGAGGGCAGCAAAAGTAGTCAAAGTCAAAGGTCTTTCAGGCGGTATCCAGGCGGATATCGGCCCCCGACGCCGGTTGGGCCAGGGGGTTCGCCGAAGAAAAGTCAGGTGGTCGACCAGCCAGCTGCCATCTGCAGGACGGCGGCCGGGACCAAATGGAACGCGTTCATCGACGCAGGACGTGCCTCTCACATGAAAAAAGCCCACTCCCCCGGAAAGGGACTCCAAAATCAAGGAGCGAGCGGGCATCACTGCACATCAAGTTCCACCATTGTAGCATCACGCGGTCCCCCACCCTTTCCCCGGCCCGCCCCTGTCGCCCGTCCGGTCCCGGGCCCGCCCCGCAACCAGGTAGCGCGAAGCGCCGTTTTGGGTACTCAGAACGGCACTTCGCGCTACTCACTTGGGCGTTGCCTTGGCAGGCGGGTCAGGGCAGGCTTGTGGCATGAGCGAACACGCGGGTCACCACCATGGAACGCACGACGACGGCACCACCACAGGCGGCAACGGCACCTTCGGCGGGGGTTCTGCAGGCGGCATCGGCACAAGCACTGACACGGGCACCGGCGGCGGCATCGGGAGCGGAATCCGCGGGGACGATGCAGCGTCGGTCTGGGACGAGCGGTACCGGTCGAAGCCGCAGATGTGGAGCGGCAAGCCCAACCCCCAGCTGGTCCGCGAGGTGAGCGGATTGCACCCCGGGAAGGCGCTGGACCTTGGCTGCGGCGAAGGCGCCGACGCCATCTGGCTGGCGCAGCACGGCTGGGCGGTGACCGCCGTCGACGTTTCCGCCGTAGCACTGGAGCGTGCCCACTCGCACGAGAAGGCCGCGCGGGCGAGGGAAAGTGTGCACGCGGCGGAGGGGAATATCGGCAGCCGCATCAGGTGGCAGCAGGCAGACCTGGAGGAGTGGAAGCCCGAGGGATCGTTCGACCTTGTGACCTCGCAGTTCCTGCATGCCGAGGAACTCGCCTGGCAGGGGCCGCTGCGGACGGCGGCATCCGCGGTCAAACCCGGCGGGACGCTGCTGGTGGTGGGCCATCATCCGGACCACCTGCCCCCGTGGGGCGGCGGGCACCATCACCACCGGGAAATGTTCTACACCGGCGATGACCTGGTCCGCGAGCTGGGACTGGACGGGCCCGAGTGGCAGCTGGAAGTCGTGACCAGCCGGGAGCGGCCGGTGACCGGGCCGGAGGGCCAGCACGCCACTATCGCGGATGTTGTCCTGCGCGCCACCCGCCTCCCCTGACCTGTCCCTTCGGGTTTTTGCACACGTACGGCCTTCTATCCCGTGACAGCTGTCCAAAAACTTAGGGTGACGGGGTGGTGACCCGCGGCGCAACGGATACCGCGGCCAAGGCGACCACAGCGGCGAGGCCGAAGACGCCGGCGAAGGATGCCGCCGTCGTCGTAAACGCCGCGAAGACGATGCCGGTTGTGGCCAGGGCGAGCGCACCGCCCAGCGAGTCCGCGATGGACATGGCTGAACTGTTGAAGCCTTCGTTGTCTTTGGTGGACAGGGCCAGGGTCATGACGCTGAGCCGCGGGTAAAGCAGGCCCATGCCGCCGCCGGCGAGGACCCACCCAGCGATAGCGGCGGCGGCGGGCCAGTGGAGTGCCGACGTCGCAAGGGCCAGCAGCACGGCGGTGAGGACCATCAGCGCACCAACGGACACCGCGCTCCGGTGCGGGAGACGGGCTCCCAGACGGCCCTGCACGGCGGACGCTCCTGCCCATGCCAGCGCCCCGCCCGTGAGGGTGAGGCCGGCGAAGGTGGGTGCAAAAGCGTACTGCTCGATCAGCAGGTACGGCAGGTAGACCTCGGCGCCGAAGAACGCGGCTGATGCCAGCCCGCGCGCCAGGATGACGCTGGGCAGTCCAGGCCGCGCCATGAGGGTGCCCCGGGGAACCAACGGCCGGACTGCCACCATCGCCATCACGACGGCGGCGACGGCCAGGACTGCGGTGGCCGCCGGAACACCAGGGGTGTGGACTTGCGCTGAGAGGTTCAGGGCCAGGACCGCAACGGCGGCGAGCACCGCCCAGGCGAGGCGGCCGGCAGCCCACGGGGTGCCCGCAGCGGCCGAAGCCTGCTGCGGCATCCTGCGCAGCACCGGTGCGATCATCAGCAGCGCGGGGACCACCAAACCCACCACACCCAGGAACACCCAATGCCAGCTGAAGACCTGCGCCACGATCCCCGCCGCGAACGGACCCACCAGGGAAGGGATCACCCAGGCTGCCGAGAACGCCGCAAAGATTTTGGGGTGAAGCACGCCCGGGAAGACGCGGGCCACCAGCACATACAAGGCAACGGTAAGGGCACCGCCGCCCAGGCCCTGGACCAGCCTGCCGGCGACGAGCAGAGGCATTGACGCCGAGGTACCGACGATCAGCAGCCCCGCAACGAACAATCCGACGGAGGCATAGAGGGGTGCCGCCGGGCCGCGCCGGTCGGACCAGTTGCCGGCAGCCACCATGCCGATGACACCGGTGGCCAACGGTCCCGCGAAGGCCAGTGCGTAGAGGCCTGCGCCGTCCAGTTCGCGGCTCACCAGGGGCATGATGGTGGTCACCGCGAGCGACTCGAAGGCGGCAAGGAACACCAGGGAACAAGTGCCGATGGTGACCCACAGATACGTCCGGTGGAGGATGCCTGCAACGTGGGATGTGGCCGGGACGGTGGAGTCGGGCACGGCCATCTCAGCCGCCCACGTACCGGTTGCGGCCTGCCCTGTAGCCGAAGACGGCGGCCAGTGACCCGACCACCAGGAACAGGACGCCGGCGGCGGCGAAGGATCCGGTGGCCTGGTGCAGCTGGCCCACCATAAGGGTCCCGGTGGAGCCGAGGCCGTAGCCGACGCCCTGCATCATCCCGGAAAGATGCGCCGCCGTGTGCCCGTCCCGGGTCCGGAGCATGATCATGGTGAGCGCGACCGCGGTCAGGCTCCCCTGCCCCAGGCCCAGCAAACCGGCCCAACCCCATACGAGCTCCAGCGGCCCGAAAATGCACAGGGCAAAGCCGGCTCCGGTCATCAGGGCAACAACGGTGTTGATGGCGCGCTGGTCCCGGAACCGGGCTGCCAGCGCCGGCGCGAACAGCGAACCCAGCATTTGCAGCACAATGCTGGCCGAGACGATCAGCCCCGCAGTGCCTCCGTCCACGCCGCGCTCCCGCAGGATGGGCGCCAGCCAGGCAAAGACGCTGAAGGACATCATCGCCTGCAGCACCATAAAGATGGTCACCTGCCACGCCACCGCCGAGCGCCACACGTTCACCCCGTCCCTGGCAACCTGGTGCTTTACCGTCCGCTGGCGGACAGCCACGGGAAGGAACAAAAGAAGGACGACGGCGGCAGGCACCGCCCAGAACCACAGGGCCAGGGTCCACTCCCCCGTCGCAGCAAAGACGGGGTAGGTGAAGCCCGCTCCGAGTGCCGCCGAGGCGCAGATGGCGGTGGTGTACAGCCCGCCCATCAAGCCGAGGCGGTGCGGAAAGTCCCGCTTCACCAGCCCCGGGAGCAGGACGTTGCACAGGGCGATGGCCGCCCCGCAGGCTGCCGTTCCGGCCAGCAGGCCAGGCAGGTGGCCGGCCCCGGATAGCCCTGTGTCGACCGGGCGCAGCAGCAGCCCCGCCGTAAGCACGGCCATCGCAGCCAGCAGGATCCGCTCGGCGCCAAACCTTCGGGCCAGGACCGGGGCCAGCGGGGCGAACACACCCAGCAGCGTGACGGGCGCCGTTGTCAGCACCACTACCGCCCACCCCGGCAATGCCGCCTGGGACGTGACCTCCGGGAGCACGGCGGAGAAGCTGGAGAAGACGGTGCGCAGGTTCAGCCCGATCAGGACCAAACAAAGGCCCAGGTACGCCAGCTGCCGCCGGCTGCCAACCCGGGTTGGCGCAGGAGCAGGCAGTTCATCGGCCTCGGCGTCCACGAGTGTCTCCACCTGGTGAAGGCCGCTCCGATCGGGCCCATGTCCTTCGGCCCGCCGCTGCTTCCCTGCTGCGGAGTCTGTTGCTTCCGTCACCCGCCCATTTTTGCAGGCCGACGGCTGCGGCTGGCTTATCCACATAGGGCCCGGCCGGCCTTCCGGCGGTCCGGCCGGCGTCCCTAGGTTGGAACAGCATCCAGATTCCCAAAAGCAAGGAGAGCCATGGGCATGCCACCCTCTTCCGAGCCCCTTCCCGTGGAGGCAGCCGGGGAACCAGCGCCCGCAGCTTCAGGCGCATTGGCGGAGCCACCGGGCAACGGCCATACCGCGGCAGCCATCGCCAGCCTGGTGCTGGCCATTGTGGCGCCCGTGAGCCTCCTCTTTACCGCACCCTTTGCCAGCTTCGCCATGCTGCTGGCCTTCCCGTATGACGGCCCGTCACGAAATCCATGGCTGGCTCCGCTCGCCTTCTGGAGCCTGCCCATGGTTTTCGGAACCATTTCCGCGGGCCTGGGCATCTACAGTCTCCGGAAGTCCAAACGCAGTGGAGAGAGTAAGGGCCTGTCCTTGGCCTCGCTCTGCATCACCGCAGTCTTCTTTGTTCTGGGCCTGAGCTTCACCCTCCGGTTTGTTTACATGATGCGGTGATGCAAAAGGCCCCGTGGTTCCACGGATCCCCGGTCAAGGCATGCCAGCTTCCTCCCGGCGCTATTCTGGAAGGGATGAGCGAATCCCCGGAAACTCCCCAGCAGCCGCATGTCCCCAGGCCGGTCACGCCCGGAACCCAGGCGTCCTACGGCACCTATGGTGGCCGGCCAGTCAGCTTTGTGCGCCGCGGCACCCGCCTCCAGGGCCGGCGGCAGGCGGCATGGGAGGAGCACGCCGAACGGTGGGCCATCAACGTTCCACGGCATGTGGCCAACACCTCGATCCATCCGGACTACGTTTTCGACGCCGAGGCGGAGTTCGGACGCAAGGCGCCGTTGATCGTCGAGGTGGGATCTGGCCTGGGCGATGCCATCTGCCACGCCGCGGAGCAGAACCCGGACACGGATTTCCTGGCTGTGGAGGTCTACACCCCCGGGCTGGCAAACACCATCATGAAGATCAACAGCCGCGGGCTCCGGAACGTCCGCGTGGTGGAGGCCAACGCCCCCGAGGTGCTCGCCACCATGCTTCCGGCAGGCTCGGTTGACGAGCTCTGGGTCTTCTTCCCCGACCCCTGGCACAAGTCCCGCCACCACAAACGCCGGCTGATCCAGCCGGAGTTCGCCGCCCTGGCCGCCCGTGCCCTGAAACCGGGCGGGCTGTGGCGGATCGCCACCGACTGGTCCAACTACGCCATCCACGTCCGCGACGTGCTGTCGGAGTCACAGGACTTCGAGAACCTGCATACAGGCGAGCGCCGCGGCCCTGAAAGCCCGCTCACGCAGGTGTGGCAGTCCGGCGTCGAAACCGTGGTGGGCGGCGCCCCTGTCCGCGAGGGCCGGGCCCCGGTGAGCACCGAACACACCGGCCCGAACGAGGGCATCGATGAAACGGGCGGCTGGGCACCCCGCTTTGCGGGCAGGATCCGCACCAGCTTCGAGGCGAAGGCGCACGAGGCCGGCAGGCTGATCTTCGATCTCTGCTACCGCCGGCGGTAGACCGAATCCGGCCCGGCAGCACCCACTGTTCCAGAGTGGGGCACGCACACCAGTGAACCACCGCGCAGGCGCTGCGCACGCACCAACGAAAGCCATCAATCCGTGGGGGCCGGCCGCATTTGCTACGGGGTGGGCGGTTTCTTTCGGTCGTTGCAACACCGACCGAAAGAAGTGTTGTTTCATGCGCAGTTCGACGCGCCGATCACGGAAAATGGGCCCGGAGGCCTTGGTTGAGAAGAAGCCCTTATATGTTCAGCTCATGAAAGAAGGGCACTCAAACTCGGCAGCATGCAGGAAAGTTCAGCAGGCGGCCGCGATCCAGGACCAAGGTAAAGCCACGCCAGTACATCACTGATGCCCTGAAGATTGCTGACCGCCCTGCCCACATTGCTACCAGGGAAGAAGCTGGCCACTGGGAAGGTGATTTCATCATGGGGAAGGGGAACAAATCAGCGATAGTGACGTTAGTGGAGCGATCTTCCCGGTTCCTCATCGCCTTTGTGCTCCGCCCGGGAAACAGGTCCGACAACATGCGTGACCAGCTCATTCAGGCGCTCGGGGTCATGCCGGCCACGCTCCGGAGGACCTTGACGTGGGACCGTGGCTCCGAGATGGCCGAGCACGCCGAGGTCGCTGCGGCGCTGGGGACGCTGGTGTACTTCTGTGATCCGGCCAGCCCTTGGCAGCATGCATCTGACGAAAACGCCAACGGTTCGCTCCGCCAGTACTTCCGAAAGGGAGATGACCTGAGCACCCTAGAACCGGCAGATGTCCTGTTCGCCGCTGAGGAGATCAACAGCCGGCCCAGAGCCGTCCTGGATTGGTCCAGCGCAACTGCCAGATTCGCCGCCCACCACACGGCTGCGGCAACGCGAGGCCGAAGGAGTAGCAGAAGCACTCCGGCTGCGGCTCTTGCTACTTCTGGCTAGCGTTATCGAGCAGCTGCCTGAACTGCGCTTCGCTGTCCAGAATGAGCTTTTCGCCGTCAAGGAAGAAGGTGGGAGTGCCTGTCACGCCAAGTGCTTTGCCATCGGCAATGTCCTGGCGGATGCGTTCCTTTGTTTCTTCTGCCGCGACCTCCGTGTCGTACTGGCTCATGTCCAGGCCCAGCTCTTCGGCGTAAGTCCTGAAGAGCGTGGCCTGGGAGTCTTGCTTTTCGCCCCATTGAGGCTGGGTCTCGAAGAGCTTGGCGGCCATCTGTTCGTACTTGCCCTGTTGGGCGGCGGCTTCGACGGCGAGGGCGGCGGTGCCTGAGTTCGCATGACCTGGCAGGGGGAAGTAACGGTGAATGAAGGTGATCCGGTCCCCGTATTCCTGCTTCAGTTTCTGCACTAGGGGCTCGGCCGAGCGGCAGGATTCGCATTCGAAGTCCAGGAACTCGACCAGCTGGGCCTTCTCAGTGACGGGGTTCGTGACGCGGTGACTGTTCTCCCGCATTAGCTGAACGTCGCCGGCTTGAGGCGCGGCGGGCGTTGGCTTGTTTGTGGAGACCACGGCGTACCAGATCACCCCGGCAGCGAGGAGGAAAGCGAGGATCGTCCAGATGGCGATCCGAACGTTCCGTGCGGTGGTTACAGCGCTCACCGGTCGGGCGGCTTCGTTCCGAGGGTCACGGACACCGTCGCGGGTTTCCTATCGGCTTGGCAGCCGGCGCAGCAGGCCCCTTCCTGCTCCTCAGGGGCAGAAACCGCGGCTTCCGCAGGGCTGCTTGTTGAGGCTGCTGGGGCGCAGCAGTCATCGTCCTCTTCACCGTGGCCATGGGCGTCGCCGCTGGCGTGGGGAAGGGCGCAGCAGGCCTCCCCGCGCCAGGCATTGATGCCCTCACGGACCGAGATGCCTGCGATAACCAGGGCGGCGCCTGCGTCGGCCCACCACCAGCCCAGGGTGCTGTTCAGGACCAGGCCGACGAGCAGGACGGCGGAGAGGTATGTGCACAGCAGTGTCTGTTTGGAATCGGCCACAGCTGTCCGGGAACCCAGTTCCCGCCCTGCCCGACGCTGGGCCCAGGACAGCACGGGCATAATCGCCAGGCTCAACGCTGCGATCACGATGCCGGGGACAGAGCGCTGAGCTTCTTCACCGCCCGTTAGTGACGCAACAGCGTCCATGGTCACGAACGCGGCGAGAGCGAAAAACGAGATAGCAATGATCCGCAGCGTCAGGTGCTCGCGCCGTTCGGGATTCTTCGAGGAGAACTGCCACGAAAGTGCCAGGGCAGAGGTCACCTCGATAATCGAGTCCAATCCGAAACCGATCAAAGCTGAAGAGTCGGCAATGTTGCCGGCCCAGAGCGCGACGACGGCTTCAATGACGTTGTAGGTGATGGTGGCGGCCGCGAACAGCCGGATGCGGCGGTTCAGCACGGCACCGCGTTCCGGGGTGGGTGCCTGCAGCAGCGCGGTCATACGAGGCATTCCCCGTCCGGTGCGCAGCAGGCCGGATCAACAGCGAGGACAACACCCAGCAGATCCTTAATCGCGTGGCCTAGCCGCGCGTCAGCGAGCTCGTACCGCGTCCGCCGCCCGTCAGGGACAGCAACCACCAGGCCACAGCCACGCAGGCAGGTCAGGTGATTGGACATACTCTGCCGGGAGACGCCAAGGGTATCAGCGAGGTCGGACGGGTAGGACGGAGCATCTGAAAGAGCCAAGAGGATCCGAGAACGGGTAGGGTCCGAGACCGCATACCCAAACCGGGCCAACACCGGTGCCTGCGTGAGCGTTTCCATAAGGCTAAAGTACAGCCCAGCATGTATTCACGCAAATATGTACTCAGGCTTGCTCTTGCACATCAAACTCCTCCGGGTTAGTACTCGTCTTCGAACTCATACCTGACCTGCTACGTTCAGATCAGACCTGTTGCGACGTTTATGAGAAACCGCCGTGTTCATGATCGTGCGGGCCAAACTGGCCAAGATGATGCAGTAGGGCGGGCAGTGGCCTGGAAGGGGCAACGGCCGGCGGGCGGGCGGGTAAGGCCTCAGGGCACCGTGATCACGGCGACGGCATGCTGCGTCCCGTCCCGCAGTTCCACGCTGGAGATGCTGCCCAGCTGGATCGGCGTGGCCCCGGTGATCCGGACCCTGCCGCTGGACGTTGCCGTCCAGGCGCAGGCGCGGTCCTCGCTGCCGGCGCGGTCGCGGACCCAGAGGGATAATGTTCCGTCCTGCGGCAGGCTGCTGCCGTTGACGGCAAGCTCGGTTCCCCAGTTCTTCCGCGCAAGGTCGATGTTGACCTGCAGGCCGTCCCCGGACTGCACCGAGTAGGTGGCATCAGGAGGGTCGGGCCGCGCCAGGAGCGGTCCCGCCAGGATGCCCAAAGCGAGGCACGCGGCGGCGACGGCGCCCACGAGTGCCGCCCACCGCCGTCGGGAGGTCCGACGGCGGCGCGCCAGCCGGGCTAGGAGCGGCGCCGGAGCGGGGACGCTGGAGGGGGCGGCCAGGCTTGAAACGGCAGTCAGTGCCACCGCGTCCGGAACGGGAAGGATATCCAGGAGGACTGGAACAGTCTCCAGCCCTGCCAGTTCCTCCCGGCACTCGGTGCAGCCCTCCAGATGGGCTTCAAAACCCGCCCGGTCCGCGGGTTTGAGGCCGCCCAGCAAGTAAGCACCGAGCAGCTGGTGCTGTTCGACGCTGTTCACCGTTCCACCCCCATCTCGTCCAAAATGGTGCGGAGCGCCCGTACCGCGTAATACGCCCGGGACTTGACCGTGCCACTGGGGATGTTGAGCTGGACCGCGGTTTCGTTGACGGTGAAGCGGCGGTAGTGCAGGGCCACCAGGACGTCCCGGTGCTCCTTGCTCAACCGGAGCAGGGCTTCTTCGACCAGCACCCGGTTGAGCAGGTCATCCACGCGTTCCATAACCTCGGCAGGATCCGGGCCGCTCTCGAGTGATTCGGGGCGGCGTTGGGCGCGGCGGTAGTTGTCGATCATGATGTTCCTGGCCGTCCGGTAAAGGTAGCTGCGCAGGCTGCCGTTGATGTCCGGGGCGTGCTGCCACACGCGGAGCACTGTCTCCTGGACCACGTCCTCGGCCATTTGGGGATCATGTGAGGCACTGGCGACAAAACGGCGGAGCGCGGGGCCATGTTCACGGTAAATGGACTCCACCACGTCTTCATCCAGCGGCATAGCGTCCCTCCCACCCGGGCCTTCGTCCCACCATTCCTGCTTACCACCTGAAGACGCTGTTGCCGGGCAGAAAGTTCAGATTAGGGGGCGCTGCTGTGAACCGTTCTTCACCCGGTTACGTCGTAGCGGTTACCGTCCGGTGATTCGACGCCGGGCCCAGCCAAGGAGCATCCCATGAAACACCACGTGGGCGCAGGCCTCGCCATCCTGGCCCTTTCCGCAGTCCTGACTGCCTGCGCCGGCGGTACGGGAACCGCGCCGGCAACCAGTCCTGCCGTCACGGCGGGCTCGCCTGCCGCCTCTGCGACGGCCCCCGCCGCTTCCGTTTCACCGCCTTCGGCAACCTCCACCACCACGGCGAGCGCCGCCGTCGACCTCATGACAGCGTCCTCCAGCGCCGGTGAGATCGTGGTGGACGGCAAGGGCATGAGCGTCTACTTCTTCACCAACGATGTGAAGGATTCCGGAACCAGCGCCTGCACGGATGCCTGCCTGGCGGCGTGGCCGCCCGTGGTCACTACTTCGGCCACTCCTGCCGCCGAGGGCGTCACGGGAACGCTGGGCACCATCAACACCCCGGACGGCAAGATGCAGGTCACGCTGAACGGGATGCCGCTGTACTACTTCGCCAAGGACACCAAGCCTGGTGACGTCCTGGGCCAGGGCGTCAACGGCGTCTGGTACCTGGCCGACCCGGCAGGCGGAATGATCATGACGGGCGGTGCCGGCTAGGAAGCAGATGCAGCGCGCGCCCAGCCGGTAAAGCGGGCCGCAGGCGCCTTCACCGCAGTGGAACTGCGGGGAGCGTTTCCGGCAGAGGCAGATCTGACGGGCCGGGAACGGGCACCTGCGGCTGCTGGCCCACCCCGTTGGTCAGGTCCTTGGGGACGGCGGTGGGCAGGTCCTTGACCACGGGCAGTTCCTCCGGCTTGCCGGGGGCTGCGGGGGTCCCGGTGGCCTCTTTTGCGGTCTCCGCCGGCGTGGCAGGAACGGCCGACGGCGGCACCTGGCCCGGCTGCGCGGCCCCGGCGGGATCGGTGGGAACCACTCCCGGGGCGGCAGGGCCGGACGGAGCCGGCAGCAGGGGTTCCTCTGCGCGGTCTTCGGCGGGCGCCGGGCTTGATCCGGTGACGAACGAGGTGATGGCCCGGTTGAACTGGGTGAACGAGTCGCGGAGGCCCTGGTCCGAGGCTACGGCCACTGCGCCTCCGGCGGAGAGTGAGACCGCCACGGACAGGGCCGTGAGGGCTACGCGCCGCTTGGCGCGGCGGCGGGCGGCGAGTTCATCGACGGGCGCACTGACAACCGTGTCTGCTGCGGGCGCCTCACCGGTGGCCGCTGCCGTCACGTCGGGAAATGCCGGCGCCTGCTTGGCCCGCGCCAGCAAGGCGGCTACTTTTGCGGACGGCTCCGGGGTCCCGGTACCCAGCGCGCGGAGCTGCAGGAGGGCGGGGCGGAGCTGGCCGTCGTCGTCCAGTCCTGCCTCGAGCAGCAGCTGGTCGACGAATCGGTCGCTGCGGGATCCTGCGGTGTCACTCATGGTTCGCCTGGTTTCTTGTGAGCGTTTGTGCTTTGAGGTTTTGAAGGGCCCTGCGCTGGAGCTGTTTGATGGCCCCCGTGCTCTTGCCCATGATTGCGGCCACCTGTTCGATGGACAGGTCCGCCACGACGCGGAGGGCCAGGACTTCCTGGTGTTCCTCGCTGAGTCCGGCCAGCATGTCGGCGGCCCCGCCGGTCAGTTCCACGGCGTGGTCCTCCGCGGACGGCGTCGTTCGTCCGTCGTGCTGGGGATCGTAGGGGCTTAGCTGCGGCCTGCGCTCCAGCCGGCGGTAATAGTCCACCATCCGCGCGTGCGCAATGGAGAAGATCAGCGACCTGGCGCCCTGCAGGCCGCCGGTGAGTCCGCTGATTTTCGGGTAGAACGCCAAAAACACGTCCTGCGTCACTGCCTCGGGATCATCCACTCCGCGGGCTTTGAGGTAACCGTGCACGGGGCCGGCGAAGGACCGATAGGCAGCGCCGAAGAGCACAGCCGGATCCGTTCCGGCCGCACTCTCGAATATGTCAGTCTCTTCTTGGGCCAAAGTGCTTAGCACCAGCGGCTCCTCCATCCGCGGACGCGGCTCATGCCTGTCCCGGTTGCCGGTTTCAACTGCCAGTTCCCCATGGTCGTACCCCGCTGCCGTCCGGCAGCAATTCCGGCGGGCACCCGACAGGGGATGCCCCGGACTGCAGTACTGCGGGAAATGGACGTGTGCCGTTTCCCGCAGTACAGACTAGTCAAAGCCCTTAGCGCACCGAAACGGACGGGGCGTTCACGGTCGCGCTGCCGCCGTCGACCGATACGTTGGGAACGGCAGGGACAGCAGGCACGGCGGGCTCGCCGTCGACGCCCGGAACGGCGGGCACTGCCGGAACGGCGGGCACAGCGGGAACGGCGGGCACAGCGGGACGCTCAACCTCAACAGCGGTGGAACCGGTGGCGGCAGCGCCGGCTTCCGCAGCTGCGCCGGCCTCGGCAACGACGCCGGTGCAGAAGCTTTCGACATTGGCTTCGCCTTCAGCGGCAATCACCAGCGAGGAGAAGCCCTCGGAGGAGGCGTTCAAGCCACCGTTGGTGAAAGCGGTGCACAGGCCGAATGCTGCGGCTCCGGCGGCGTCCACGGCGGCATCTGCTGCAACGGAGGCGGAGGCCTGGGCGGCGACGCTGTCACCGCTGACCGTGGCCTCTGCGTTAGTGGCGGCTTCGGCATCTGCGGAAGCGTCGGCGTCGACAACGGCGTCAACGGTGGATTCTGCGGCGGCCTGGGCGTCAGCTGCTGCTTCGGCTGCCAGCTCCGGAGCCGGGGCGCCGAGGAGTTCGTGGGCGGCCTGCTGCGCTTCGGTGGGAAGGGCACCGGAAACAGCAGCAACGCCGGTTCCGCCAACGGCCAGGGTGCCGGCAGCCAGAACGGAGGCGGCGACTTTACTGGTGGCGAGAACGGTGAACACAGACATGAGGCACTCCAAAACTAGACGATTATGGGGTTGGGCCCGGCGGGCGGACCCATCACCTCCTACATCGCCGGGGTCAGCGGAAAGGTTACGGTCCCCGGAAAAGTTTTCTGCGCACCTGCCAGCGCCGCCGCGATTACGATCAATGCATGCCTGAACCCACACAGCCTGAAGAACGTGCACCGCGGCGGCCTGAGGAGGAGGCGGCTGTCCGGAAAGAGGCCGGAACGTGGCAGTCGATGGTGGATAACAACAAGGCGCTGCTCCTGCGGAAGACAGGCAAGGACACGGCCTACTGGACGGAACAGGCACGGGCGGCGGGCATCGCCAGCGACGGGGAGCTCCGGGACTGGATGCGCAACCAGTTCGGCGTGACGGGCTACGCGCAGTACGCGGTGTCCTGGGAGATGTTCGGCTACCCGGAGTTCATGCTGCGGGATGCGGACGAACTGCTGGACGGCCAGTACGTCAACCACCCGGACCTGCGTCCGATCGCGGATGCGGTCCTGGCCTGGGCATCAGCCACCGAGGGCGTGCAGATCCAGATGCGAAAGGGCTATGTGTCGCTGCATAGCGCGCGCCGGAAGTTCGCACAGCTGACGCGTTCGACCAACACCGCAGTGGACATCACGTTGCGCCTGGACGCACCGGCGGAGGGCAGGCTCGAAAAAGTCCGGACCCGCGCGGATGATCCCTTTACCCTCCGGGTGCGGCTGACTGCGCCGGAACAGGTGGATGACGAGCTGCTGGAAATCCTTGTGCTTGCCCTGGAACAGAACAGCTAGACGAAACGGGCAAAGCCGGCCGGGGCCGCTTTGTATCCACACCGGCCCCGGCGTAAGTCTGGCTGCTACGCCTCGACCAGGTCTGCGTCGGACTCCTCGAACTCCACGGCCGCCACGATCTCGAGCGTCTCCGGGTTGATCATGAACGCTTCGTCGGCCTCCTCGACCATGATGAAGTCCCCGTGATCGGTGGCGAAGTGCCAGGCAAGCGTCTTTTCGCCGTCGTGGATGTAGTTGGGGTCGCCCATGGTGATCTTGAGCAGCTCGTAGCTGGCGATGGCGCAAAGCTCGCGGATGATGATTTCGAAATCCGGGGCGTCCTCCAGTGCTGCCGCCTCGGCCTGCGCCTTGCGTTCGGGCAGGTCGGGGATCCGGGCAACGAGTTCTTGGATGTAGGCGCCCACCTCCTCGTCGTCGAGGACCAGCAGGTCCGGCTGGCTGCGCAGCCAGGCAGCGTTGAGGGCGGTGATGTTTTCCCGCTCCAGCAGCTCCTCGAACTCGTTGTCGAGCTCCTCCATGCGGAGGACGCCGTCGGGGGTTTCCTCCGCGTCCAGGCCGTCCAGGTAGTACTCCTCTTCCTCCTCGGACAGGTGGTCGTAGGCCTCCACGGCCCGGTTGAACAGGTCCAGGTGGGCCGTTGCGCCCATGCCTGCCATTCCCTCGCGGACCAGGGTGTCCGTTTCGGCGCGGTCAGCAGACATGAAAGCGTACTGTGCAAAGCCGCCTTCCAGCGCCTGGCTGAGGTAGAAGTCCACGTAGTAGCTGCGGACGGCCACAGGGGACATCTCCCCGGTGCGCAGGAGGGCGATATGCATGGCGTCCACCACGCTCACATTGGCCTCGACCGCCTCTTCATCGCTTGCTTCAATGCTGCTGCTGGTCAGGATGACGGGCTGCTGGCTGGTGATCATGGCAATCCTCACTGCTCATCGCGGGTGGTGCTTGGGACGCTTTCACGCTACGTGTTCGGGACCGCGGGGCTATTGAGGAGGAAGTGAACGTCACAAGAAGTTTTCGGTGGCAGCCGGCAAAAGGGTCCGCACGCTCCCCTGCCGGCGGCGAACTAAGATGGATCAGATAACCAACCGACGGACCCGGCCCCGCCGTGTCCTGCTGAAAGTAGCGCGCACCATGCCACCCCAACCGGACGAGAGTGCGGACCTGGCGATTCAAACCCCTGCCATCAACGACCGCTCCCTGGCTGCGGGCCTTGCCTATGCCATGGGCAGCCGGGTTTCCGGCGTCTCGTTTGACGCCGGCACCGGACTTATGCTCGGCAAGGTCCGGGGCAGTGCGGACGTGCCTTATTCCACGACCGCCAAACTGGTCCGCAAGGGTGGCGGGTGGAGCTGCACGGTGGGTGTGTGCAGCTGCCCTGTGCGGAAGGACTGCAAGCACGTCGCGGCCTTGCTCTTCGCTGCGGAGGACAACCCGGCCATCCGCGTCCAGCTCCTTTCCCCGTCCATGGCTGCCCAGGTGTCCCGCGGGCCTGCTGCAGTCCTGTCCGACTGGGAACAGGCCCTCAGTCCGCTCATCTCGCAGCGCGGCGGTGCCCCTTCCGGCAACGGCGTCCCGCTGGCGCTCCAGTTTGAGATCGAGGAACCGGCCCCGCACTTCTCCTACACAGGCCGCCGGGATCCGGTTCGCGGTGTACGGCAGCTAAAAGCGCGTCCGGTGATCATGGGCGCCAAGGGCAAATGGATCCGCGGCGATGTCTCCTGGAACACCCTGAGCTACCTGAATTTCCGGCGGGAATGCAACGAGGCGCACGTGGAGTGGATGCAGGAGTTCCTGGCCAATCATTCCGCCTCCGCCAGCCGGATGCACAACTCTTCCGGCCTCTGGCTCAGCCTGAACTCCTATTCCGGCAAAAACCTGTGGAGCCTGCTGTCTGACGCCCGCAAGATCGGACTCGCCCTGGTCCACTCGCGCGGCACTGAGCCGGTCCAAGTGTCGGAGGCGCCTGCCGCCGTCGGACTTAATCTGGGGCGGTACGGCACAAGCAGTTCCAAACCACCGGAACCATTTGTCGCAGCGCCCGACGGCGGTTTGGAGCTTTCGCCCACCATCACCGTTGAGGGCGTGGAGGTTGATCCGGCCTCGGTGGGCACCATCGGCCGGCCCGCGCACGGGTTGTTTGTCACATCGGGCGAGGCGGCCCTGCCCGGCGTTCCCGATCCCGAAGGCACCATCACCCTGGCCCCGCTGGAAGGCGGGCTGAGTGAGGAACTCCTGGCGTTCGTCACAGCGGGCAGCACCCTGCACATTCCGGCCAAGGACGAGTCGCGATTCCTCACCGGCTTCTATCCGAAGCTCAAGCAGACGGCCCGGGTCACGGCCCGCGACGAATCGGTGGAGCTGCCGGCCCTTGCCGTCCCAACGCTCTCGCTGCTGGCAAATTACGGGACCGACCACCGGGTGCGGCTGCACTGGGAGTGGCACTACAAGAGCGGAAACCTCGTCACGGCGCAGCCCCTGTGGCGGCATCCGGGCGACCAGGGCTACCGCGACGATGCTGCCGAGGCGCGCATTCTGGAAGGCGTCGGCCGGTTGTGGGAGGTAGTGCCCGCCCTGGGTGAATCCGCTGCCGGCGGCTGGGGCACTCCCCGGCTGGCGGCGTCGGCCGAGCTGAAGGGCCTGGACACGCTGGCTTTCACCGAGGACGTGCTGCCGCGGCTGCGCCAGACCCCGGACGTGGACGTGGAGACGGCGGGCGACATCGCCGACTACCGCGAGGCCGAAGAAGCGCCGGTGGTGTCCATTTCCACCAAGGCCACCGAGCAGCGTGACTGGTTCGACCTGGGCATCCAAATCACGCTGGAGGGCGAGCCGGTATCGTTTGCGGCGGTCTTTTCCGCCCTGGCGGCGGGGCAGACCAAGATGCTGCTGCCGAGCGGCGCCTACTTTTCCCTGGATTTGCCGGAGCTGCACCAGCTGCGCGCCCTGATTGAAGAGGCGCGGTCGCTGCAGGACAACAAGGACGCGCCCCTGCAGATCAGCCGGTTCCAGGCGGGATTGTGGGACGAGCTGGCGCAGTTGGGCATCGTGGACGAGCAGGCTGCGGCATGGCGGTCGGCGGTCGGCGGCCTGCTGGAGGGCGGCATCGACGGGCTGTTGCTGCCGGCCTCCCTGAACGCTGAATTGCGGCCGTACCAGCTGGAGGGCTTCAACTGGCTCACGTTTCTGTACCGGCACAGCCTGGGCGGGGTCCTTGCCGACGATATGGGCCTCGGCAAGACCGTCCAGGCGCTGGCGCTGATGTGCGCGGCGAAGGAACACGCTTCCGCTGCTGCAGCGCCGGCAGGCGTTGTTGCAACAGCGCCCGACGACGGTGCTGCCGCCGGCTCTGTTGCCCCGGATGCCGGCGGCGCGGTCCAGCCCGCCGCCGTCGCGCCTTTCCTGGTGGTTGCGCCCACCAGCGTGGTGGGGAACTGGGCGGCTGAGGCGGCACGCTTCGCCCCCGGGTTGAAGGTGCAGGCCGTCGGCGAGACGTTCGCCAAAAGCGGCCTGGACCCCGCGGAGACCCTGGCAGGTGTTGACGTGGTCATCACCTCCTACGCGCTGTTCCGCATCGACTACGACTCCTACGCTTCCCGCCGGTGGTCGGGGCTGGTGCTGGATGAGGCGCAGTTCGTCAAGAACCACCAATCAAAGGCATACCAGTGCGCCCGGAAGCTGCCGGCGTCGTTCAAGCTGGCCATTACCGGCACCCCACTGGAAAACAACCTCATGGAGTTCTGGGCGCTCACATCCATTGTGGCTCCGGGTCTCTTTTCCAGTCCCAAGCGCTTTGCCGAGTACTACCAGAAACCCGTGGAGAAGAACGGCGACAAGGGGCAGCTGGACAAGCTCCGCCGTCGGGTCCGTCCACTGATGATGCGCCGCACCAAGGACCAGGTGATCAAGGACCTGCCGCCCAAGCAGGAGCAGGTCCTTGAGGTGGTGCTGAACCCGCGGCACCAGAAGGTGTACCAGACGCACCTGCAGCGGGAACGGCAGAAGATTCTCGGCCTGATTGACGATGTGAACAAGAACCGGTTCACCATCTTCCAGTCCCTGACCCTGCTCCGGCAGCTCAGCCTCGACGCTTCGCTGATTGACCCGTCCCTGTCCGGCGTGCGCTCGAGCAAGCTGGACGTCTTATTCGAACAGCTTGAGGACCTGGTGGCGGAGGGCCACCGGGCGCTGATCTTCAGCCAGTTCACCGGGTTCCTGGGGAAGGTCCGGGAGCGCCTCGAGGAGCAGGAGATTGAGTACTGCTACCTCGACGGTGCCACCCGTAACCGTGCCGATGTTGTCAGCGAGTTCAAGAACGGCAGCGCGCCGGTATTCCTGATTTCACTGAAGGCGGGCGGGTTCGGGCTGAACCTCACCGAGGCCGATTATGTCTTCCTGCTGGACCCCTGGTGGAACCCGGCGTCCGAGGCACAGGCTGTGGACCGGACCCACAGGATTGGGCAGGCGCGGAACGTGATGGTGTACCGGCTGGTGGCCAAGGACACCATCGAGGAAAAGGTCATGGCACTGAAAGCCCGGAAGTCGCAGTTGTTTGCCGACGTGGTGGAGGGCGACGCCCTGGCCGGTGGCGCCATCACTGCCGAGGACCTGGCGGGGCTGTTCAAGGAGTAGCCCCGGTCAAGGAGTAGCGCTGTATTGGCTGTATTGGACGGGCCCCGTTACGCCTTGGGCCCCGTTGGAAGGGTGAGGATTTCGGCGCCGTCATTGGTGATGGCGATGGTGTGCTCGCTGTGGGCCGTCCGGCAGCCTGTGGCGCTACGGAGGGTCCAGCCGTCGGTATCGGTGACGAGTTCTGCGGTGTCCGCCATGACCCAGGGTTCCAGTGCGAGCAGCAGGCCGGGACGCAGTCTGTAGCCGCGGCCGGGGCGCCCGGCGTTAGGCACATGCGGGTCCTGGTGCATGGTTGACCCGATGCCGTGGCCACCGAACTGGGTGTTGACGGGGTACCCCGCGTCGCTGAGCACTGAGCCGATGGCGTGGGAGATGTCGCCGATGCGGGCACCCGGCCCGGCTGCGGCGATGCCTGCTTCCAGGGCGCGTTCGGTGGTGTTGATCAGCGCCATGCTTTCCGTGGGCTGCGAGTCGCCTACAACAAAGCTGATGGCAGAGTCCGCTGCGACTCCTCCCAGTGAAACGGCCAGGTCCAGGCTCAGCAGGTCACCATTGGCAAGGGTGTAGTCGTAGGGCCGCCCATGGAGCACCGCATCATTGACGCCGGTGCAGATGTAGTGTCCGAACGGACCGCGCCCGAAGGACGGCGCGTAGTCGACGTAGCATGACTGCGCGCCGGCTTCGGCAATCATTTCCGCTGTCCACTTGTCGATGTCCAGGAGATTGGTGCCCACTGTGCTGCGGCGCTTCATGGCCTGGAGGATGTCCGCTACCAGGGCGCCCGTCTTCTTTCCCTGCGCCAGTTCGGAGTGGTTCAGGATTTCGATCATGGGCGTCCTTCGCGTTACTACCAATAATTATCCCGGCCATATTATCCCGGTATTAGTATTGGAGCCATGGTCAGGTTGCCACTCACGCCCGAAGAAGTGGAACGGGGACAGCGGCTGGGAGCCCTGTTGCGCCGTGCACGAGGAGAACGACCCATGCTGGAGACGGCACTGGATGCCTGCCTCTCGCCGGAAACCCTCCGGAAAATCGAGACCGGACGGGTAGCGACGCCTGCTTTCTCCACTATCGCCGCGATCGCCAGCGTCCTGGGGCTCTCCCTCGACGACGTCTGGCGTGAGATCACCAAAGCCGATGGTGGAACTGAAGTAACCAGCTCCAGCAGCTCGCGCCAGCACTTGGCCTCCTAGAACTAAATCGGATTCATAAACCAGCGATGCTATGAAAATCCCACCAGGTCAGAGCCAGCTCCCAGTTTGAGCAGGTCCCGGGGGCAGGGCGATGGGCGTTGCGAGGAAGAAGAATTGGTCCCATAGTTCGTCATCCGATGGGGTGTCGCCGGGGTCCACGAGGTCTTCGCCGGGTAGTTCCTTAGCCGGGTAGTTCCTTAACTGCAGGGTCCGGTGGAAGGCCGTCCGGGGCTTCGGGCGGCAGAACATCATTCAGGGAGAACTCGGCAGCGTGGGAGGCGGAGCCGACGACACCACGAACCGGCGCGAGTGGACGTGCAGCAGCCTCATCATGAATCTGCAGAACTCGGCCCGGTTCGCCGTCAGTCAGGGCGGGTGGCCAGTGGGGTGGTTCCCAGTCCTGGTGTTCGCTGGTGTAGCGGCGTCCGGCGGGTGAGATCCAGCCGGGTGGTTCGTTCTTGGTGGCGGGGGTGGGTTGCCAGGCGCTGGTGTGTTTCATGCGGTGGTGTTTGGGGCAGGGCTGGGCGAGGTTGGTGATTCCGGTGGTTCCGCCGTGGTGCCAGGCCAGCAGGTGGTCGGCTTCGTTGTCGAGGGAGTGGTTGCTGCAGCCAGGGAACGGGCATTTACCGTCCCGGAGCCTCAGCCAGCGGCGCATCGCTTCCGGGATCCGGTAGCTCTTCCGCCCGATCTCCAACGGCGCCCCGTCCCTGGGATCGACCAGGACCCGGTAAAACGAGTCCGCCCCGCCGGAGACGAGTCTGCGGGCCATCGACGCCGGGATCGGGCCGTGCCCGTCCAGCATTGCCGGTTCCTCGGTGGCGGCCAGGAGCGAGAACACCGGGACCGTGACGAGCACCTGCGCCCGCGGCACGGGCGGGTGAGCAAGTTCGAGACCGCCTTCGTTCACGTGAGAGTCGGCAGAGGCACCACCGCACCGTGCGACGCCATCCGGTGGACCATGGGTGGGGGTGTGTCCGGTGCCGAGGAGGGCTGTGGCGCCGATGTCTGCCATCAGTTGCGGAAGGGTGCGGGGTTCGTCCGGTCCCTGCAGTCCGCGGGCCAGGGCCCGGGTCCGGTTCCAGGCGGCGTTGGCCTGGTCTGCGGGCAGGTACAGGGAGACCCAGGCCATCGCGTCCCGGTCCGGGGCGTATTCCATCCGCCGGTCCGCCACACCCCTGGCGTGGCGTTCCTCGATCGAGTCGGGGTGGTGGCGTTCCCGCCAGGAGCGCACCTTCGGCCGCAACCTCGCCGGCGGCAACACCCCTGCGACACCACCAGGGCCGGCACCGGGTGTATCGGGGTTCAGGAAGTGCTTTTCCAAGGCTGTGGCGGCGGCGGGGTCAAGCCCGGTGGTCTCGTCGATGAGGACCTTGGTGTTCTGCCACGACACCTGCCCGGCCTGCAGCGCATCCAGCACCGCCGGCAATGAACTGGTCAAGGCCTGGGCTTCACCGATCAGGGCACTTGCGGCGCGTTCACCGATGGTCAGGACGCAGGCGACTTCGGCCACGGAGGCCATCTCGCGGCCTTTGGCCCATTCCGGACCCGCCGCCGGGTCCTCCATGGCAGCGACGGCGCCGACGTGCCCGCCCACCAGCAGCACCTTCACCGCGGCAGCGGCGGCCTCAAGCTTCCGCTGCACCGCCAAACCGTCCAGGCAGTCATCCGCGAACACCCGCAACGGATCAGCCCCCGCGGCCAGGGCATCAGAAAAGCCAGCATCAGGACTACCTGAAACAGCGGAGCCGCCGGCAACAATACGGGCGAGCTCATCAACGAAACCAGCCACCGACGCAACAGCAGCCAAAATCCCGGCCCTGCCTCCCCCGCCCCAGGTCGCTCCGCTTTCCATACCCCAAGCATGCCAAGGGGGTCTGACAAAACATCCGCCTGGGAGGCTATTCCGGGAAAAGATTCCAGGACTTTTTGATAGCAGGAACGGACCTCAAGCGGTGGGCCATAAACTGGACATCAACAGAATTACAACGTTGGAGAGCGCTTTGTCTCAACAGCAAGTCGCCCATCAGGCCGGTGCGCCGTCAGAACAGACCCCGGCCCTTCCTCCCCTGCGCGCCGACGCCTTCACGGTTCCTTACCGCGACCCCGTCTGGGACGGCCCCACGGACCCCATCCTGGTGGCCGACCATCGCAAAGGGGAATGGGTCCTGTTCTACACTCAGCGCCGCGCCACGGAACCCGGGCTGACCGGCGTCGAATGGGTACACGGCACGGCGATCGGCGCCGCGAGATCGTCCGACGGCGGCGCAACCTGGCGCTATCAAGGAACCGTGGACGGACTCGTTCCGCCGGGAACGGAACTGCCGGCAACACTCTGGGCGCCCGACGTCGTACGCATCGGCGACCAGTGGATCATGTACCTGTCCGTCCTGGGCGGACGCCGGACCGGCTGGACCGGGAATGCGTCCATCGTGCAGTTCGCCAGCCCGGACTTGGATCATTGGGAATACCTGGGCGCCATCGACCTGGACTCCACGAGGGTCATTGATGCGGCTGTGGCACGCTGCGGGGACGGCCGGTACCGGCTCTGGTACAAGGACGAAACGCGGGACTCGAACACGTACAGCGCCGTCAGCGGCACCCCTCAGGACCCGGCTTCGTGGGTCGTGGAAGGCGTGGCTATCCCTGGACGCCCGCACGAAGGACCAAAGGTCTTCCGGATGGATGGCACGTTCTGGATGGTCGTGGATGAGTGGCGCGGCCAGGGCGTTTTCCGCTCACCTGACGGCGCCGGCAACTGGACCAGGCAGGAGTACCTGGACGGCCTCATCCTCACCGGGCCGGAGGAAGTGGCGGGGCGGCCCGTCGTCGGACGCCATGCGGACGTGGTTCCGCTCGCACCGGGCGACGACGGCCGGGAACGGGCCCTGCTGGTGTACTTCACGCACCCCTACTGGGGCGGCGAGGACATCGGCACCATGGAGCCGGACCCGCGCACGCACCTGAGCCACGTCCGGGCCGCAGTGCTGAAAGTCCGGGACGGCAACCTGGTGTGCACGGAGCAGTGACCGGCAGGCGCCAAAGGATAAAGGATGACAAAGGGCCAGACCTTGGAACTATAAGCCGGCTGCTGCCGGCACCGGTCCAAGGCCTGGCCCCCTGCCTGACTCGTGCGCCGGGCACCGCCTCCCAGCGGGCGGCCCCGGCAGTTTGTGTCAGCCCCGCTGCGGGGAACCCAGCTCCACCGGATCCTCATCCGTCAGGTAGGCAAGTTCGGAGTGGGCAGCGAGGTCGATGCCGCGCAGCTCGTCCTCCGGGTTGATGCGGAGGCCAACGGTCTTGTCCAGGATCTTCGCCAGGACCCAGGTGACGCCGAAGGAGTAAGCCAGCACCGTAACCGTGGCGAGGGCCTGGGTCCCCAGCAGTTCCACGCCGCCGCCGTAGAAGAGCCCGTTGACCCCATTCGGGGCGGCGTCCGTGGCGAACAAGCCAATCAGCAGGGTGCCAAGGATGCCGCCCACCAGGTGCACGCCAACGACGTCGAGCGAATCGTCGAAGCCCAGGCGGAACTTCAGCTCGATGGCCAGGGAGCAGACAGCGCCGGCAACCAGGCCGATTGCCACCGCGCCGAGCGGGCTGACTGCCCCGCAGGCCGGGGTGATGGCTACGAGTGCCGAGATGATGCCGGACGCGGCGCCCATGCTGGTGGCGGCGCCGTGTCGGAGCCGCTCCACAAAGGCCCAGGCGAGCAAGCCGGCAGAGGCGGCAAGAGCGGTGTTCAGGAAGACCACCGACGCCGACTGGCCGGCAGAGAGTGCCGAGCCGGCGTTGAAGCCGAACCAGCCCACCCACAGCAGTCCGGCGCCGACCAGGACCAGCGGGCGGCTGTGCGGCTTGGCGTGTTCCACCTTGGGCCAGCCGGAGCTCTTGCCCAGGACCAGGGCCAGCGCGAGGGCTGCGGCGCCGGCGTTCATGTGCACCGCCGTGCCGCCGGCGAAGTCGATCGCTTTGATACCGTTGGCGATCCAGCCGCCAACCGTGGAGCCGTCCGCGGAGGAAAAGGCGAAAACCCAGTGCGCGATCGGGAAGTAGACGATGGTGGCCCAGATGCCGGCGAACAGCATCCACGCACCGAACTTCATGCGCCCGGCCGCCGCCCCTGCCACCAGCGCGGTGGTGACGCAGGCGAAGAACAACTGGAACGCGGCAAACAGGATGACCGGAATGGATGCCCCCTCGTCCGCGGCGAGCAGCTGCCCCATGCCGGGGAACTCCGTGACGTCACCGATCAGGCCCATCCCGCCAACGGAGTTTCCGAAGGCCATCGAGTAGCCGAACAGCGCCCAGAGCACGGCCACCAGGCTGGCTCCGCCGAAACACATCATCATCATGTTCAGAATGCGGCGCGACCCCACCATGCCCCCGTAGAACAGGGCCAGGGCGGGGATCATCATGCAGACCAGCGCCGAGCTGGCCAAAATCCAAGCGACATTTCCCGAATCCATTGGGAACCCCTTTCGTGATGCGAGGAGAGAACGGAAATCGCCGGTAGGAGCCACTCCGGAGGAGGGACGCGGAATCAGAACCACGTCCGCTGGAGGGCGGCTATTGCCGTCTGGTTCCAACTGTATGGCGGGCATTCGGGGCTGGGTTTCGGGTGCGTTAAATGATGGTTTCAGTCATCCACACCGAAGTTTCAGGAGTCCCTTTAAGTCGCGTGGCTAGCGGGCGGGCGGCAAGGCGTGGGCATAAGCTGGGGAATGCCACGCACCGGAATGCACAGCAGGGTTACTGCGAAAGGACTAACGGAAATGGCGCAATCGACCGGGCAGGACCTTCAGGAACTGAGGGTGGGCGTTGTCGGCATCGGCTGGGCGGGACAGCAACACCTGAAGGCCTACGATGCCCTGGAAGGGGTACGCATCGTTTCCCTGGCCGGGATGGAACAGGAACTCCGCGGCACGCTGCAGGCCGAGTACGCGATTCCCAACGCCTTCTCCGACTGGTCCGAGATGCTGGAGCACGGCGGCCTGGATGCCGTCAGCGTGGCCGTGCCCACCTTCCTGCACGCCCCGATCGCCGTCGCGGCCCTGGAGCGCGGCCTGCACGTGCTGAGCGAGAAACCCATCGCACGCAACGCGGCCGAAGGCCAGGCTATGGTTCAGGCCGCCCGCAAGGCCGGGAGGGTGCTGGACGTTGCCTTCAACCACCGCCGCCGCGGCGACATCCGGGCCCTGAAGGGCGTGATTGACGACGGCGGGTTGGGCCGGCCGTACTACGCCAAGGCATCCTGGCTGCGCCGCTCCGGCATTCCCACGATCGGGAGCTGGTTCACCAACCCGGAGCTTGCGGGCGGCGGCCCCCTGGCCGATATCGGTGTCCACGCCCTCGACTACGCCCTGCACCTCCTCGGGGAGCCCAAGGTACTGGCAGTCTCCGCCGCCACCCACTCCGAGCTGGGCCCGCAGGGGCGGGGCGGCGGAAGACAGTATTCGGCGCTCGCGTCCAGCCATGCGTTCGAGGTGGAGGATTTTGCGTCCGCGTTCATGCGCCTTGAGGGCGGCGGGACGCTGCTGATCGAGGCCAGCTGGGCCACCTACCGCGAGACCGACGACCTGCTGGACTTCACCGTCTACGGCACGGACGGCGGCGCCGAGCTCAAAGTGCAGGGGGCGCCCTTCCCGCCCGTAGGACAGCTCCGCGTGTTCACGGACAAGGACGGCGAATCCGCCGACTACGTCCCGCCGGTACTGCCGGGCCGGGCCCATGATGCGGTGGTGGAAGACTTTGTGACGGCAGTCCGGGGCGGAGAGCAGGTGTGGGCCGGGCACGACGGTTCCCTGGCGCTCTACCGCGCCCGGATCATCGACGCGTGCTACCAGTCCGCGCGGGAGGAGAGGGAGGTCCGTCTCTAATGGACAACAAACTACGTATCCTGGTGTGGAACGAAGGGGTCCACGAGGCCATCAACGAGCCGCCCCACATTGGCGAAATCTATCCTGACGGCATCCACGGCGCTATCGCCGCGGGCCTCCGCTCCCACTACCCGGAAGCGGACATTACGACGGCGGTCCTCGCCACGGATGATGAGCACGGCCTGCACGAGGAGGTGCTGGCGGAGACGGACGTCCTGCTCTGGTGGGGACACAAGGCGCACCAGGAGGTGAGCGATGCCGTCGTCGAACGCGTCCACCGGCACGTGCTCGGCGGCATGGGCCTCCTGGTGCTGCACTCAGGCCATTTCGCGAAGGTCTTCACGCGCCTCCTGGGCACCAGCTGCTCCCTTGCGTGGCGGAACGAGGGTGAACGCGAACTCGTCTGGACCGTCAAGCCGTCGCATCCGATCGCGGAGGGTGTGGACAGCCCCATTGTCATCCCGGAGCAGGAGATGTACGGGGAGCTGTTCGACATCCCCGACCCGGACGACCTGATCTTCATCAGCTCCTTCGCCGGCGGTGAAGTCTTCCGGTCCGGCGTCACCTTCACCCGCGGCAAGGGGCGCATCTTCTACTTCAGCCCAGGCGACCAGGAGTATCCGGTCTACCACCATCCGCAGATTCAGCGGGTCCTTGCCAATGGGGTCAAGTGGGCGGCGCAGCCCGGGCTTCAGCGTGCGGTTCCGGAGGTCACCAATCCATCCCGGGACTGGTTTGGGGAGGCCTAGGAGGAGGCGGCTTCAGTTGCGGATTTCCCCATGGCGGTGGAGGTCCCGGACGGGTACAACTGAGAGATGACTACCCCGGTGCTGGTGCTAGGTCCCATGATGCGGTTCGTGGATCAGACGAGGGCGAGCGTCTGGGTGGAAACCCGGGACACAGCCCGGGTAGCGGTGCAGGCCGGCGGCAGGGAGTGGCAGGCGTCCACCTTTGCCGTCCACGGGCACCATTACGCCCTCGTGGATGTGGACGGGCTGGAACCGGGAACGGTCACGCCGTACACAGTGACCATCGACGGCGTGAAGGTCTGGCCAGAGCAGGACATCGGCGGGTTTCCGCCGTCCGCCATCGCCACGCTTAAACCCGGCAAACCCCTGCGCCTGGCGTACGGGTCCTGCCGCACCAGCGTCCCGCACGACGCAGCGGGCAACAGAAGCCACGGGGTGGACGCGCTGCGCGCCTTCGCACTGAGCCAGTCCGGCGACGGCAGGCCCCGGCCGGACCTGGTGGTGTTCCTGGGCGACCAGGTCTATGCCGACGCCACCAGCAAGCAGATGCACGAGTTCATCAAATCCCGCCGGGACATCCGTAAGCCTCCGGGCGGGGAACTCCAGGATTACGAGGAATACGCCCACCTCTACTGCCTGGCCTGGTCGGACCCCGCAAACCGCTGGCTGCTCTCCACCCTCCCCAGCGCCATGATCTTCGACGACCACGACATCCGCGATGACTGGAACGCCTCCCGCAGCTGGCGGGAAGTGATGGGCAACAAGCCGTGGTGGCGCCGCCGGATTACGGCGGGCCTTGCGTCGTACTGGGTGTACCAGCACCTGGGCAACATGTCTCCGCAGGAGCGCCTGGCGGACCCCGTCTGGCAGAAAGTCGCCGCGCACCCGGGCGGGGCGGAGCTCGACATCACCCAGGACCTGGACGTGCTCGCGGAGCAGGCGGACCGGGACCCGGAGGCCTACCGGTGGAGCTTCTGCCGCGACTTCGGTGGCACCCGCCTCATCGTGCTGGATTCCCGCGCCGCCCGGAACCTGGAACCGGACCACCGGGCACTGCTGGACGACCAGGAGCTGGCCTGGCTGGATGAGCGGATGCGCGGCGGCTTCCGGCACCTGCTGGTGGCCACGTCGCTGCCGTTCCTGCTTCCCATGGGCCTGCACCACCTGGAGTCCTGGGACGAAGCCGTGTCCGAAGGCGCGTGGGGGAAGCTTGCGGCGAAGGCCGGCGAAAAACTGCGCCAGGCGTTCGACCTGGAGCACTGGGGAGCGTTCCAGAAGAGCTTCCAGCAGGTGGCCGCCATGGTGACGGAGGTGGCGGACGGCGCACGGGGCCCGGCACCGGAAACTGTGACGTTCATTTCCGGCGACGTGCATTTCTCCTATGTGGCGGAGGTGGAGAGGGCTTCGGGCAGCCGTGTCATCCAGGCCGTCTGCTCCCCCATCCGCAATCCACTCCCGCGGCTCCTGCGCTCCTTTGGGGCAGTGATGTCCTACGGATTCGCCGCGCCGGTGGGCGCTGCGATGGCCCGCTCCGCGAAAGTCCAGGATCCGCCCTTCCAGTGGTCCGGGATCAAGGGACCGTGGTTCGACAACAACCTGGCCACTTTGGAGGCGGTGCCGGAGGGGCTGAAGCTGTGGTGGGAGAAAGGCGTGGTGGAACGCGGCGGTACTGATCCACGGCTGGAGCGGGTTGCGGAAATCACCGTCGCATCCCGCAAAGCCGGCGAAACCGCCAGGGAACCGCTCCAGGAGGGCACAGGCTAGATCAGGCCCTGCGCCAGCATGGCGTCCGCCACTTTCACGAACCCGCCGATATTGGCGCCCAGGACGTAGTTGCCCGGATCACCGTACTCGTCCGCGGTGGCGGCGCAGCGGTCGTGGATGCCAACCATGATGTCGGTCAGCCGCTCCTCGGTGTGTTCAAAGGACCACGAGTCCCGGCTGGCGTTCTGCTGCATCTCGAGCGCCGACGTCGCCACCCCGCCCGCATTGGCCGCCTTGCCCGGCCCGAACAGCACACCTGCCTCCTGGAAAACGGCTACAGCCTCGCGGGTGGAGGGCATGTTGGCGCCCTCACCGACGGCAACCAGGCCGTTGCGCACCAGGCGGGCGGCAGCATCGCCGTCGAGCTCGTTCTGCGTGGCGCAGGGCAGCGCCACCGTGGCATCAACGTCCCAGACCGAACCGCCGTCAACGTAGGAAACGCCGCTGCGGCGTGCCGCATAGTCCTTCAGACGGCCGCGCTCCTCTTCCTTCACCTCGCGCAGGAGTGCGACGTCGATCCCCGCCTCGTCAACGATGTAGCCGGAGGAGTCGGAGCAGGCCACCACGGCGGCGCCAAGGGACTGCGCCTTGGCGATTGCGTTTATGGCCACGTTGCCGGAGCCGGACACCACCACGCGCTGGCCGTCGAACGAGTCCCCGCGGGTCTTCAACATCTCCTGGGTGAAGATAACGGTGCCGAAGCCGGTGGCCTCGGGGCGCACCAGGGAACCGCCCCAGGAGATGCCCTTGCCGGTGAGCACGCCGGACTCGTAGCGGTTGGTGATGCGCTTGTACTGGCCGAAGAGGTACCCGATTTCGCGCCCGCCGACGCCGATATCGCCGGCCGGAACGTCGGTGTATTCGCCGATATGCCGGTAAAGCTCGGTCATGAAGGACTGGCAGAACCTCATTACCTCGGCGTCGCTGCGGCCGCGGGGATCGAAGTCGGAGCCGCCCTTGCCGCCGCCGATGGGCATGCCGGTGAGGGCGTTCTTGAAAATCTGCTCAAAGCCGAGGAACTTGACGATCCCCAGGTACACGGAGGGGTGGAACCGCAGGCCGCCTTTGTAGGGCCCCAGGGCCGAGTTGAATTCGACGCGGAAGCCGCGGTTGATTTGCACGCGCCCCGCGTCATCAGTCCACGGGACGCGGAAGATAATCTGCCGCTCGGGTTCGCAGAGGCGCTCCAGGATGGCGGCGTCGAGGAACTCGGGGTGCCTGTCGTGGACCGGGCCGAGGCTTTCAAATACCTCCACCACTGCCTGGTGAAACTCCGCTTCGCCGGGGTTCCTGGCCAGGACGGTATCCCTGATGGCCTCCAGCCGTGCATCCATGATGGTCCTTCCGTCCAGCCGGACAGGGAGCCCGCCTGGGCGCCTTTGCCGGCTTCAATACTTGAGCTTTCAACATTAGCCGAATGTGACTGTGCACCCTGATAAGCAGACCGCAAGCTCGGCTAATCTCCGTATTGTGACATTTACTTTCCGCAAAACGAAAAGCGACGGCTTGGCACTCCGCCTTCCGGAGGCCTCCTGATGCCCTACGTTTGCCTCCTCCTCTCCGGCGCCGCGCTGCTTCTCAACGGGCTCGCGATGCTTGGGCGCCTGCCCCGCCGCGACGCTGCCGTCCTCAGCCTGGTGGTAGGAGGCACGCAGCTGGTGCTCGGCGTCGTACACCTGGGCACGGCTGCCGGGGCGCCATTACTGACAGCGGCCGGAATGTTCCTGTTCGGGCTGACCTACGTTTACGTGGGCCTGGACGTCCTCCTGGACCTCGGCTCGAAAGGTACTGGCTGGTTCTGCGGGATGGTTGCCTTTGTCGGGCTGCTGCTGGCTGCCGCCTGGCTTGGCACCGATCCCCTGCTGGCGGTGCTGTGGCTTGCCTGGGCGGTACTGTGGGGCCTGTTGTTCGTATCGTCTGCCCTGGGCCGGACAGGCCTGGATGCGACCATCGGCTGGGCGCTGGTGCTGGCGAGCCAGACCACCGCAACCCTGCCCGCGTTCCTCGGACTGGCGGGGATGTGGCCGCGGCAGGGGGAAGCAGCATTGCTTGCCGCACTTGTCCTGGCCGGTCTTTTTGGTGCAGCACGCACGCTGGCCCGGCGCGGAGCTGAAGCTCCAGGCCGGGCCAGTCCAGTTCCTCCCGCCCGAGGCATCGGAAGTTAGTGCGTCCCCTACCGCAGCACCACGGTACGGTTGCCCTGCAGGATCACGCGGCCCTCGCAGTGCCAGCGCACGGCGTTGGACAGGGCCTTGCATTCCGTGTCGCGGCCGGCGGCCACCAGGTCCTCCGGACCGAAGGTGTGGTCCACCTCCACCACCTGCTGGGCGATGATGGGACCCTCATCGAGTTCGGCGTTGACGTAGTGGGCGGTGGCGCCAACGGTCTTGACACCGCGGGCGTAGGCCTGGTGGTACGGCTTGGCGCCCTTGAAGCTGGGCAGGAACGAATGATGGATGTTGATGGCACGGCCGTCCAGCTTGCGGGTCAGTTCGTCACTGAGGACCTGCATGTAGCGGGCCAGGACCACCAGCTCCACGTCCAGGCCGTCCACCAGGTCCATCAGCTTGGCCTCGGCCTCGGGCTTGGTGTCTGCAGTGACCGGAATGTGGTGGAACGGAATGCCATGCCACTCGACCAGCCCGCGGTGGTCCTGGTGGTTGGACACCACGGCCACCACCTCAACCGGAAGCTCGCCGATCCGGGCGCGGAACAGCAGGTCGTTGAGGCAGTGCCCGAACTTGGACACCATGATCAGCACTTTACGCTTGGATCCCTGCCGCTCCAGCTGCCACCGCATGCCGAACTTATCGGCGACAGGGGCAAAAGAGCTGCGCAGCGCGTCCAGCGTGGATTCGTCCCCCTCCGAGACGAAGTGCACCCGCATGTAGAAGTGGCCCTCTGCGCGGTCACCGAACTGCTTGTTGTCGATGATGTCGCAGCCGTTTTCCAGCAGGAAGCCGGAGACGGCGTGCACGATGCCCGGGCCTTCGGGGCAGTCGAGCGTAAGGACGTGCTCCACGGTGGTGGGCAGTTTAGTACCGGCAATATCGGTTTCAGTCACAGTCATGGCTTCAGCACTCGATCACGTTCACGGCCAGTCCTCCTCGGGAGGTTTCCTTGTACTTGGTTTTCATGTCGGCTCCGGTATCGCGCATGGTCTTGATCGCCTTGTCCAGCGAGACCTTGTGGCTGCCGTCCCCGTGCAGGGCCAGCCGTGCGGCGTTGATCGCCTTGACGCTGGCAATGGCGTTCCGCTCGATGCAGGGAATCTGCACCAGCCCGCCCACCGGATCGCAGGTGAGGCCGAGGTTGTGCTCGATCCCCACCTCCGCGGCGTTCTCCACCTGCCCGGGGGTTCCGCCCAGGACCTCGCAGAGCCCGGCCGCAGCCATCGAGCAGGCCGAGCCAACCTCGCCCTGGCAGCCCACCTCGGCACCCGAGATGGAGGCGTTCGTTTTGAACAGGATCCCGACGGCGGCCGCCGCCAGGAGGAAGCGGACCACGCCGTCGTCGTCCGCTCCTGGAACAAACTTCACGTAGTAGTGCAGGACGGCGGGGACAATGCCCGCTGCGCCGTTGGTGGGCGCCGTGACGATCCGGCCGCCCGCGGCGTTTTCCTCGTTGACGGCAAGGGCGAACAGGTTCACCCATTCCATGGCGTGGAGCGCATCGGTGCTGCCCGAGTCCTGCGACAGGGTTTTGTAGAGCTGCGGCGCCCGGCGCGGAACCTTCAGCCCGCCCGGCAGGATTCCCTCGGCGTTGCAGCCGTTCTGCACGCATTCACGCATGACGGCCCACAGGTCCAGCAGCTTCTCCCGGAGTTCGGCTTCACTGCGCCACACCAGCTCGTTGGCAAGCATCACGTCCGAGATGGACATGTTTTCCCGGCGGCAGATCTCCAGCAGCTCGTCTCCGGTGGAGAAGGGGTACGGCTGCACGGTGGTGTCCGCCACCACCTTGTCCGCGCCCGCGGCGTCGCCGCCAACCACGAAGCCGCCCCCAATTGAATAGAAGCTCCGCTCGCTGAGGACGGCCCCGGTGTGGTCGAAGGCCCGGAAGGTCATTCCGTTCGGGTGGGCGGGAAGGGACTTGCGGCGGTGGAGGACCACGTCTTCTTCCCAGTTGAAGTCCACGCGGTGTGTGCCCGCGATGTGCAGCTCGGCGTCCAGCGCGGCAGCAGCCACCTGGTCATCCGCGGTGAACGTGTTAACCGTCTCCGGCTCCAGGCCCTGCAGGCCCAGGACCACGGCCTTGTCCGACCCGTGGCCGCGCCCGGTGGCGCCGAGCGAACCGAACAGTTCCGACTGGACCCGGGCAGTGGAGCTCAGCTGCCCGTCCGCCTTCAGGTCGTCGGCGAACTGCTTGGCCGCCCGCATCGGGCCCACCGTGTGTGACGACGAGGGCCCGATGCCAACGGAAAACAGGTCAAGGACGCTGAGCGCCATCAGGGAACCTCGGGTGAGGCGTACTCCCGCATGGCGTCCAGGAGCCAGCGGCCCAGGAATTCGGCGAAGGATGCCCGGGGGAAGATCCGGAAGGATTCCTCACCCGTCTTCCACAGGATCACCGGAATGTTGGCAACCTCGGTGGAGTAGGCGGTGCCGGCCTTGAGCACCCGGGGGTGCAGGTCCAGCGAGCAGCCCTTCTCCAGGACGGCCCGGGCCCGCGGGCCGGTCAGTTCGAAGGTGGTGCGGTTGGCGGAGAGGTCCACCACCTGGCCCTGGCCATCCGCCAGTGCGGACTGGAGGGCCTGTATCAGGTCGCCGCCCAGGGACTCGTGCGCCTCGGTGGGAGCCACCACCAGGAACTCGCCCGGCCCCAGCCACAGGACCGTGGTGTCGCCGTTGGTGACGGTCCCGCCGCACTGTGCCGGCAGGCCGCCGGTGACCGACGCGAGCCGCTGTGCCGTCTCGGAACCGGCCTGGGCCCGCAGCCCCACCAGGGTGAGGAAGGGCACCTCGGCCAGTTCAACGGTGCCGGCCAGGGAACCTGAGGCGAACGCTTCCGCGAGCTGCCGTGCCGGGCTGGTGCGGACGGCCAGGTTCTGGGCTGCGAGGTTCTTCTCGGAGGTCGGGGATGCTGCTGTCTCAGCCATCTTTACGGGTCCCTTCGGGGTCAAAAAGCACTGTTTCTGCCACAACGACGTCCACCAGCTGGTCGCCGGCGGCTGCCACCAGTGTTTCGCCGATGCGGTTGCGGCCGTTCTTGATCAGGGCCAGGCCAAAGGACCGGCCCAGTGCGGCGCTGTGGTAGCTGGAGGTGACGAAGCCCTCCATTGGGACCGGCCCGTAAGCCGGGTTGGTGGAGCGGCCCTTTTCCACCAACTGGGTGCCTTCGGGCAACCGAAGCGTGCCGTCGACCGGAAGGACGCTGACCAGGTGCTTGCGGTCCTCGCGCTGAGCGTCCACCCGGGAGTAGGAGCGCTTGCCAATAAAGTCCTTGGCCTTGGAGACGATCCACTCCATGCCCGCGTCCTGCGGGGTGACGGTGCCGTCGGTGTCCTGGCCGACAATCGGGTAGCCCTTCTCGGCGCGCAGGACGTGCATGGTCTCGGTGCCGTACGGGGTGATGTTGAATTCCGCACCGGCAGCCGCCACGGCTTCCCAGGTGTTGAGCCCGTACCAGGTGGGCACGTTGATTTCGTAGGCCAGTTCACCGGAGAAGGAGATCCGGCAGATACGGGCGCGGACGCCTGAGGCGAGGATGGTTTCCCGGAACGTCATGAACGGGAACGCCTCGGCTTTTAGGCCGCCGTTCGCGGCCAGTTCCGGCGCCACCTTGGCGATGACGTCGCGTGACTTCGGCCCCACCACTGCAATGGTGCTCCACTGCTCGGTCACGGAGGTGCAGTGCACATCGAGTTCCGGCCATTCGGTCTGCAGCCATTCCTCGAGCCAGTCCAGGACCTTGGCGGCACCGCCGGTGGTGGTGGTCATGAAGTAGCGGTCCTCGTCGAGGCGGAGCGTGACGCCGTCGTCGAAGATCATGCCGTCCGGCGTGCACATGACGCCGTAGCGGGCGGATCCGGGGGCGAGCTTCTTGAACGCGTTGGTGTAGACGCGGTTCAGGAACTCGCCCGCGTCCTTGCCGCGGATTTCGATCTTGCCCAGGGTGGTGGCGTCCATGAAGCCCACGGATTCCCGGACGGCGGCACACTCGCGCAGCACCGCGGCGTCCATGTCCTCCCCGGCCTGCGGGTAGTACCAGGGCCGCTTCCACTGTCCAACATCCTCGAACAGGGCGCCCTTCGCCACGTGCCAGGGGTGGATGGAGGTGATACGGGCGGGGTCGAACAGTTCGCCGCGCTGACGTCCGGCCAGAGCTGCGAAGGCCACCGGGGTGAACGGCGCCCGGTAGGTGGTGGTGCCGATCTCGCCGATGCCGCGGGAGGCCTCCCCGGCCTGGCGCAGGGCTGCCGCGATCACGCCGATGGCGTTGACGCCGGAGGTCTTGCCCTGGTCGTTGGCGGTGCTGATGGAGGTGTAGCGCTTCACGTGCTCCACGGAGCGCATGCCGGCGCCGGTGGAACGGAGCACGTCCGCCACGGACTGGTCGCGCTGGAAGTCCACGAAGTGGTGGTGCCAGTCGTCCGGGGTGCCAGTCTCGCCCGGCACCAGCCACAGCTGGCGGGTGGGGGCGGAAGCCTTCGGCTCGCCGATCGGGGAAGGCTCGACGGCGGAGCTGAAGCCGGCAGCGGTGGCTGCGGTGACACCGGCGGAAATACCTTCGCGGACGCAGTCCGCGGTGACGAAGGAGCCGCGGCCGGAACCGACGATCTGCTGGTTGGGGACCTCGGCGGCGGGCACGAAGGCGGCCAGCTCGTCGTCCCAGCGCAGCTTGCCCTGCCGCTGGGAGTGCAGGTGGACCAGCGGACTCCAGCCGCCGGAAACTGCCAGCAGGTCTGCGGCGATCTGTTCGATGCCGGAGGTGAGCTCGCCGTCGTCGTTGATGCTGCGGACGGTGACGCCATCAAGCCGGCCCGTTCCGTCAGCGGAGGTGTTGGCCACTGCGCTGCCGATCAGCACGCGGGTGCCGGCTTCGACGGCGGCTGCGGCTGCCTCGGTCATCTTGGGCCGGGCGTCCACCACGGCGGCGATCTTGACGCCGGCTGCGCGGAGGTCGGCGGCGAGGGCGTAGGCGCTGTCATTGGTGGTGCTGATGACCACGCGCTTGCCCGGGGCCACGGCGTAGCGGTTCAGGTAGCTGCGGACGGCGGAAGCCAGCATGATGCCGGGGCGGTCGTTGTTCTCGAATACCAGCGGACGCTCGTGGGCGCCCGGGGCCAGGACCACCTGATTGGCACGGATGTGCCAAATGCGCTGCCGGGAGACACCGGGGGCGGCGGGGCTGGAAAGGTGGTCGGTCCGGTTTTGGACGGCAATGACATAGTTGGCGTCGTAGGCGCCGAAAGCAGTGGTCCGGTTCAGCACGGTTGATTCCGCGCCGGACACCAGCTCAGCTTCCACATCGGCAACCCATTCCAGCGCGGGCTTGCCCTCGATGGTCTCGGCCAGCTCCGGCGACGTGGAGCCGGAGAGCAGGGAGCCGCCCAGTTCGGGCTGGTCGTCGAGCAGCATGACGCGGGCGCCGGTGCGGACCGCCTCACGGGCCGCGGCCAGGCCGGCCGGGCCGCCGCCGATCACCAGGACGTCGGTGTGGACGTACTTTTTGTCGTACTCGGCCCTGTCTTCCTCCGGGTCCAGCCGGCCCAGGCCGCTGAGCAGTTCTGCCTTCAGGCCGTCCACCAGGGAAACAGTGGTTGCGGGAAGCATGGATTCAGCCACGTGGCCGGGGAAGCGGGCAGCCACCTTCACCAGGGCGTTGGGTTCCTCCACGCCGGCCGCCAGGATGCCGCGGGGGCGGTCCTCGTACAGGGAGTTTCCGACGGCGACGCGGCCGTTGGCGAGCAGCGCCGAGGCAAGCGTGTCCCCCGGGTGTCCGGTGAATTCCTCGCCGTCGACGGTGAAACGCCAGGAGATGGTGCGGTCGATGCGGCCGCCGGTGCTGAGGCGGGCGTTCAGGGAAGTCACTTGGCTGCTCCTTCCGGGGCGGCAGGGGTGGTGTCGGGGCGGGGTGTGCCCATCGGGTAGACGGCCTTGATGTCGTAGCTCACGGTGTCCCGGAGCATGTTGAACCACTGCCGGCAGCCGGTGCTGTGGACCCAGCGCTCGGCGAAGGTGCCCTTGGTGTTCGCGCGGTAGAAGAGGTACCGGGACCACTCGACGTCGTTCAGTTCGTTCGGGTTCTCGGGGTAAGCCACGTGGGCCTGGCCGCCGTAGTGGAATTCGGTTTCATCCCGGGGGCCGCAGTTGGGGCATGAGATCAGCAGCATGTGCGTTGTCTTTCTCGGGCTAGTGGGCCACGGCGGCGGCGCCGTGTTCGTCGATGAGGGCGCCGGTTTCGAAGCGCTCCAGGGAGAACGGTGCATTCAGCTTGTGCGGCGTTCCGGTGGCGATGGTGTGCGCGAAGGTCATGCCGGCGGCGGGGGTTCCCTTGAACCCGCCGGTGCCCCAGCCGCAGTTCACGAACATGTTCTCCACGGGGGTGGTGCCCACGATCGGCGAGGCGTCCAGCGTAGTGTCCACGATGCCGCCCCAGGTCCGGAGCACGTGGGCCCGGGCGAAGATGGGGAAGAGCTCCACGGCGGCGGCCATCTGCTGCTCGATTACGTGGAAGGAGCCGCGCTGGCCGTAGCCGTTGTAGGAGTCGATGCCCGCGCCCATTACCAGCTCGCCCTTGTGCGCCTGGGAGACGTACACGTGCACGTGGTTGGACATGACCACGGTGGGGTGGACAGGCTCGTGCAGTTCGGAAACCAGTGCCTGCAGCGGGTGGGACTGGATGGGCAGCTGGAAGCCGGCCATTTCGGCCAGGACGGAGCTGTGGCCGGCGGCGCACAGGCCCACCTTTTCGGTGTTGATGGTGCCGCGGGTGGTCTTGACGCCGACCACGCGCCCGCCGTCCTTGATGAAGCCGGTGACTTCGCAGTTCTGGATGATGTCCACGCCCATCTCGTCGCACTTGCGGGCGAAGGCCCAGGCCACGTGGTCGTGCTTGGCGATGCCTGCGCGCGGCTGGTAGGTGGCGCCCATGACGGGGTAGCGGATGTTGTCGCTGATGTTCAGGATGGGGCAGAGTTCCTTGACCTGCTGCGGGTCCAGCCACTCGGCGTCGACGCCGTTGAGCTTGTTGGCGCCCACGCGGCGCATGCTTTCGCGTACGTCGCCCAGGGTGTGGGCCAGGTTCATCACGCCGCGCTGGCTGAAGAGGAAGTCGTATTCGAGTTCCTCCGGCAGGATCTCCCAGAGCTTGAGGGCGTGCTCGTAGATGGCCGCGCTTTCGTCCCAGAGGTAGTTGGAGCGGATGATGGTGGTGTTGCGGGCCATGTTGCCGCCGGCCAGCCAGCCCTTTTCCAGGACGGCGATGTTGGTCATGCCGTGGTTCTTCGCGAGGAAGTACGCGGTGGCGAGGCCGTGCCCGCCGCCACCCACAACCACAGCGTCGTAGGAGGACTTGGGGTCCGGGTTCCGCCAGAGGAAATCCGGGTGCTCAGGAAGGTGGGGTGCGCTCACTGGGCTGCTCCAATCAGGTCTGCTTCGGCACCGGCCAGTGCGGCTTCTGCGTTGAGGTGCGGGTACAGCGGGAATTTCCCCGCCAGGGCCGTGACGCGTGCGCGGAGTTCGACGGCGGTGTCCCCGGGCAGGGTGCCGGTGCCGGCGGAAGCGATCAGGGCCTTGGCGATGATGTCCGCGACCTCGGTGAACTCGGCGGCGCCGAAGCCGCGGGCTGCCAGGGCGGGGGTGCCGATGCGGAGGCCGGAGGAAACCATCGGCGGGCGCGGGTCGAAGGGGACGGCATTGCGGTTCACCGTGATGCCGATCTGGTGGAGGGCGTCTTCGCCCTGCTGGCCGTCCAGTTCCGAGTTGCGGAGGTCAACCAGGACCAGGTGCACGTCGGTGCCGCCGTTGACCACGGAGATGCCGGCAGCGGCCACGTCTTCCTGGAGCAGGCGCTGTGCCACCAGCTGGGCGCCCTGCAGGACGCGTTCCTGACGCTCCTTGAACTCGGGGGCGGCGGCCAGCTTGAAGGCCACGGCCTTGGCGGCGACCACGTGCTCCAGCGGCCCGCCCTGCTGGCCGGGGAACACTGCGCTGTTGATCTTCTTGGCGTACTCCTCCTTGGCGAGGATGACGCCGCCGCGGGGGCCGCCCAGGGTCTTGTGCGTGGTGGTGGTGACCACGTCCGCGTAGGGGACGGGGTTGGGGTGCAGGCCGGCTGCAACCAGGCCGGCGAAGTGTGCCATGTCCACCATCAGGTAGGCGCCGACCAGGTCGGCGATGCGGCGGAACTCGGCGAAGTCCAGCTGGCGGGAGTAGGCGGACCAGCCGGCCACGATCAGCTTGGGCTTGTGCTCGAGGGCCAGGGCTTCCACCTCTGCCATGTCGATGCGGAGGTCCTCCTCGCGGACGTGGTAGGGCACCACGTTGTAGAGCTTGCCGGAGAAGTTGATCTTCATGCCGTGGGTCAGGTGGCCGCCGTGGGCGAGGGAGAGTCCGAGGATGGTGTCGCCCGGGTTCAGCAGGGCGAACATGGCTGCGGCGTTGGCCTGGGCGCCGGAGTGCGGCTGGACGTTGGCGAACTCGGCTCCGAACAGGGCCTTGACGCGGTCGATGGCGAGCTGCTCGACGACGTCCACGTGCTCGCAGCCGCCGTAGTAGCGCTTTCCGGGGTAGCCCTCGGCGTACTTGTTGGTCAGGACCGAGCCCTGCGCCTCCATGACCGATGCCGGAGCGAAGTTCTCCGAGGCGATCATCTCGAGGGTGGTCTGCTGCCGCTCCAGCTCCTTTGCTACGGCGGCAGCGACGTCGGAGTCCACCTGGGCGAGCGAGGCGTTCAGTACGTTCTGCATGTTTCTCCTTTAGTGCCCTTGGAAGTTACTGACCCACAACTGATCTGTAACTGATATATTAGAACTAACGCCATAGTATGTTTCACATCACAGAAGAGTCAATACCGAAACAGGGGAGAGCCTGGAATGAGCCTGATGCTTGACAACCAGCTGACGGCCGGGGGCGAGATCTCGCTCGCGGAGCAGGCCTACCGGCACCTCCGTGACAAGCTGATCATGCTGGACATCCGGCCCGGCGAAGCCATCAATGACGGCAGGCTGGCCGCGGAAATGGGAATCGGGCGGACCCCCGTCCGGGAAGCGCTCAAGCGCCTGGAAAGCGACCACCTCGTGATCTCCTATCCGCGCCGCGGAACGTTCGCCACCATCGTGGACATCACCGAACTGGCCGACGTCTCGGAACTCCGTGAGACCCTTGAACCGCTCGCCGCGCGGCGTGCCGCCAAGGCCGCGTCCCCTGCCGTCCGCGAGGAGTTGCGGGACACTGCGGCGGCGATCGCCACGATGGATGCGACGGACGACCCCTACGCGCTCATGCGGTACGACATGAAGGTGCACCGACTGATCTACCGCGCGGCTGGCAACGCGCACCTTGAAGACGTCCTGATCCGCTACGACAACCTCGCCACCCGCATCTGGTGCATGGTGCTCGAAAAGGTGCCGTCAGTGGCCGGACATATCTCCGAGCACATCGAACTGCTGCAGGCCATCGCGGACGGGGATTCCGAACGCGCCGGCAAACTCGCCTTCGACCACGTCTCCAGCTTCGAAGAGGCCATCCGCAGCGTGCTCTGACGCTCCCGGCAGCTGCTTCGGGCCTGTGTTACCGGCTTACTGCTCCAGCCGCCTGCGCAGCAGGCAGAATTCGTCGCCCTCCGGATCGGCCAGGACGTGCCATGGCTCGTCGCCGGCCTGCCCGACGTCGGCCGGGCGGGCTCCGAGCGCCAGCAGGTCGGGGTCGGCACAGTTCAGGACCAGTTCGCTGATACGGGACACCATGGCGCCAGTGTACGGGGACGGCCCAGCTTTTTGTGACGTGGGATACTTCCGTACGGGTGCCGCTGGATCCGCCGGCGGACCAGGAAAGGGGCCACGGGCATGCAGGAATCGGTCAGCGTGTACGAAGGGACAAGCCGGTATGTCCAGGCGGCACTCTCCCGCGCACGGCAGGCGGGCCTCACCCCGGACCCTGCCTTCGACCAGCGCCTGGACCGGCACCTGCCCCTCCTGGCCGGCCTTTTCGGGTCCTTGTACGGCTCCCGGTCCGACTGGCAGGAGCAGCTGGCGGCACTGGTGGTCCAGAGCGCCCGGTCCTGGCACGACCGGCCGGCCGACCTGAAGGCGCTGGACGCGGAGCGGGAAGGCAGCAGCAGCTGGTTCCAGGCCAACACCATGCTGGGCGGCGTCTGCTACGTGGACCGCTACGCGGAAAACCTGGACGGGGTCCGGGCCAGGATTCCCTACTTCAAGGAGCTCGGGCTCACCTACCTGCACCTCATGCCGCTGTTCCTTGCGCCCGAGCCGCATTCTGACGGCGGCTACGCGGTGTCCAGCTACCGGGAGGTCAACCCCAGGCTGGGCACCATGGAACAGCTGCGCTCATTGGCCGCCGAACTGAGAAGCAACGGGATCAGCCTGGTGGTGGATTTCATCTTCAACCACACCTCGGACGAACATGAGTGGGCGCGGAAGGCGGCTGCCGGTGATCCGGATTTCAGTGACTACTACTGGATTTTCCCGGACCGGACCATGCCGGACGCCTTTGAGCGGAACGTGCGGGAGATCTTCCCGGAGAACCACCCGGGCTCCTTCATCCGGATGGCCGACGGACGCTGGGTCTGGGCCACGTTCCACACCTACCAGTGGGACCTGAACTATTCGAACCCGGAGGTGTTCCGTGCCATGGCCGGCGAGATGCTGTTCCTGGCCAACCAGGGTGTGGAGATACTGCGGATGGATGCAGTGGCGTTCATTTGGAAGCAACTGGGCACGTCCTGCGAAAACCTTCCCGAGGCCCACATCCTGCTGCGGGCGTTCAACGCCGTCTGCCGGCTGGCGGCGCCGTCGCTGCTGTTCAAGTCCGAGGCGATCGTCCACCCCGACGAGGTGGCGCTCTATATCGACCCCGCCGAATGCCAGCTTTCCTACAATCCGCTGCAGATGGCGCTCATCTGGGATTCCCTGGCCACCCGGGACGTCTCACTGCTGGCGCAGGCGCTGAAGCGGCGGCACAGCATTCCCGCGGGAACGTCGTGGGTGAACTACGTCCGCAGCCATGATGACATCGGCTGGACCTTCGCGGACGAGGACGCCGCGGAACTGGGCATCAACGGCTTCGACCACCGCCGCTTCCTCAACTCCTTCTACGTCAACCGGTTCCCCGGCAGCTTCGCCCGCGGCGTCCCCTTCCAGGACAACCCCAGGACCGGTGACTGCCGGATTTCAGGCACGACGGCGTCCCTGTGCGGCATGGAGGTCAACCCGGCCGAGGGGGTGGAACGGATCCTCCTGGCCCACTCGGTTGCCTTCAGCACCGGGGGCATCCCGCTCCTGTACCTGGGCGACGAAGTGGGCCAGGTCAACGACTACAGCTATGCGCAGGAGCCGGGCCACGAGGAGGACAGCCGTTGGGTGCACCGGCCCCGCTTCCCCAAGGAGCAGTACGCCCGGCGCACCGAGCCGGCCACGCCTGAAGGGGCAGTGTTTGCCGGGCTGCAGCGGATGATCAAGGTCCGGTCCGGCACCCCCGAACTGGCAGGGACGCGGCTCATCGATTTTGATACGGGGAACCGCTCGGTCCTGGCGTACCAGCGGCCGGGCAGCAGCGGGGAAGGCTCTCTTATCCTGGCCCTCGCAAACTTCAGCGACTTCGCCCAGGCCCTGCCCGCCGCAACGTTCGGCGGATACTCCCCCGCCGCCGTCGACCTTCTCTCCGAGGCAGCGCTGCAGCTGGACGAAGGCGTCACGCTCCTCCCCCGCCAGTACCTCTGGCTGCGCGTCACTCCCCTCTGACCTCCCCCCACCCAACTAACTCGCACTTAACGTCGTGAAACCGTGTTTTCGCGACGTTAACTGCGACCCAGTTGGGCGGGTGGGGGCGGAGCGTGAAACCATACGGACCATGCCCCAAAAGATTGCGTACCAGGGTGAGCCCGGCGCCAACTCCAATATTGCCTGCCAGCAAATGTTCCCGGACATGGATAGCGTTCCGTGCGCCAGCTTTGAGGACGCGTTCGAGCTGGTGTCCAGCGGCGAGGCGGAGCTGGCCATGATCCCGATCGAGAACTCGATCGCCGGCCGGGTGGCGGATATCCATATCCTGCTGCCGCAGTCCAACCTGCAGATCGTGGGCGAATACTTCCTGCCCATCCACTTCGACCTGCTGGGCATCCCCGGCAGCACCATCGAGGCCGCCACCGAGGTCCACAGCCACATCCACGCCCTGGGCCAGTGCCGCAAGCTGATCCGCGACCATAACCTCAAGCCGGTGATCGCCGGTGATACCGCCGGGTCCGCCCGGGAAGTGGCCGAGTGGAACGATCCCCGCAAGCTGTCCCTCGCTCCCCCGCTGGCCGCCGAGATCTACGGCCTGGAGGTGCTGGCTTCCAGGGTTGAGGACGATCCCTCCAACACCACCCGCTTTGTGGTCCTGGCCCGCGAAGCGGAGCTGCCGGCCCGGGAGGAGCTTCCCGGACCGACCGTCACCAGCTTTGTGTTCCGCGTCCGCAACGTACCGTCCGCCCTGTACAAGGCCCTGGGCGGGTTCGCCACGAACGGCGTGAACATGACCCGGCTGGAGAGCTACATGGTGGGCAACGAGTTCGCGGCCACCATGTTCATGGCCGACGTCGAGGGCCACCCCGAGGACCTGCCGCTGAAGCTGGCCCTGGAGGAACTGGACTTTTTCACCACCGAGGTGCGGATCCTCGGCGTGTACGCCGCGGCGGACTACCGGGCAGCGGCTGCCACGGCCTGAGGCGGTGAGGGTGGCGCGGCCTTCAGGAGCGGGGCGAAGAACGCGCCCAGCTCCGTGGTAGCCGTGAGCGGCAGGACATTCGCGACGTACTGGTCGGGGCGGACCACCACAACGACGCCGTTGCGGTCCAGCCCGCGCAGGTCGAAGATGTCCGCGTTCGGATCCGTGCCGTAGACCTTCTCGTAGTCCGTCAGCTTGAACGGGCCCACCTGCGGCTTGAACACGGGCGGCACCTTGCCAATGTCCAGTCCCGTGTGCGGCTGCTGGTAGACCACCTTCAGATCGAACCAGGCGTCCGGATCAGCGTCCGGCGGCGTTGCGGCCAGCGGCGATTCCGGCGAGGCCGCGAACCACTCAGCGAGCTTGTCCGTGGCTGAGTTCGTGCCCGGCAGCGCGGCGTCTGCGAAGACGTAGATCCGCCAGCGGCCGTCCGCCGTGGCGTGGTGGCCGAGGTGGATGGGGTTGGTGTCGGCCACCCGCACCACCGGCGCCGACTTGAAGCGCTTGCCGATGGGGAATCCGGCCGCCAGGTCCTGATGGTCGTCGCTGCCAATAATCAGGGACGGTGCGTACTGGGTCATGAACCCGGCCGGAAACTCGGCGGTGCGGACGTAGAACTCCTCCAGCTCCGACGGGTCCTCGAACTCCTCGGGCTTCTTGGCCATCATCGCTGACCACTGCTTGTCGAAATCGATCAGGTTCCGGGCCACCACCTGGCGTTCCGCCGAGTACGTGGACAGCAGGCTCTCGGGGCTGCGGCCCTCGAGGACATGGCCCAGCTTCCAGGCGATGTTGAAGCCGTCCTGCATGGACACGTTCATGCCCTGGCCGGCCTTGGCGCTGTGGGTATGGCAGGCATCGCCGGCGATGAAAACGCGGGGTGTGCGGGTGCCGCGGTCCTCCGGCAGGACGTCGTCGAACCTGTCCGTCAGCCGGTGGCCCACCTCGTAGACGCTGTGCCACGCCACGTTCCGGACATCCAGCGTGTAGGGGTGCAGGATGGCATTCGCCTTGGCAATGATCTCGTCGATGGAGGTGTTGCGCACGGCATGGTGGGTGGCAGGATCCACCTCGCCCAGGTCCACGTACATCCGGAACAGGTGCCCGCCTTCACGCGGGATCAGCAGGATGCTGCCCTTTTCTCCCTGGATGGCGCATTTGGTCCGGATATCCGGGAAGTCGGTGACGGCAAGCGCGTCCATCACACCCCAGGCGTGGTTTGCCTGGTCACCGGCCATGGTGCAGCCGATCGCCTGCCGGACCTTGCTCCGCGCACCATCCGCCCCCACCACAAACTTGGCGCGGACGGTCCTCTGCTGCCCTTCGTTCGGCCCCGCCGTGTGCAGGAGGGTCACGGTGACCGGGTACTCGCCGCCGTCCGCGACTTCGAGGCCCTGGAAATCGTAGCCATAATCCGGCTTGAGCCGCGAGGGCGAGTTCGCAGCAAACTCGGCGAAGTAGTCCAGCACGCGGGCCTGGTTCACGATGAGGTGCGGGAACTCGCTGATGCCTGTCTCGTCGTCAACAGCACGGGCGGTACGGATGATATTGGCGTGGTTCGCCGGGTCCGGCTTCCAGAAGGCCATCTCCGTGATCCGGTACGCCTCGGCGATGATCCGCTCCGCGAAGCCGAAGGCCTGGAAGGTTTCGACGCTGCGCGCCTGGATGCCGTCGGCCTGGCCGATAGAAAGCCTTCCCGGCCGGCGCTCGATAATGCGGGTGGTGACGCCGGGGAACATCGACAGTTGCGCGGCGGCCAGCATCCCCGCCGGGCCGGTGCCCACGATGAGCACGTCGACTTCCTCGGGAAGTTCTTCAGGGCGGTTGAGGCCGACGCCGGCGGCCGGCTTGACCCTTGGGTCACCGGATACGTAGCCGTGGTGGTGGAACTGCACGGAATTTCCTCACTTCATTGTGGGTGGCTACCGGCTAGCGTGTTCTATAAAAGAACACCGGATTCGATATTCGAAAGCGCTTGATGTGGCATCCACTGTACGCCCGATGTGACGGACCCGACAAGGGGCCCACATTTCCTGCGCAGCACTGCCGCTGGCCCGTTCGGAGAAGTCGGGCTTGACGAACCCGCGGGACAAGCGAATAGTGATCGTATACGATTTTGTACTTCCTTGGGAGAAGACTTTGGAGCAGGTCAACGAGGACATGCTGGCAGCGGCACGCAAGGTGGTAGCGGTGCATATCAACTACCCCAGTCGGGCTGCGCAGCGCGGACGCACCCCTGCCCAGCCGTCCTATTTCCTCAAGCCGTCCAGCTCCCTTGCGGTGAGCGGCAGCTCGGTGGAACGCCCTGCCGGGTGTGAGCTGCTGGGTTACGAGGGCGAGATTGCCCTGGTGATCGGCAAGGGCGCCCGTCGGGTGGGGATCGAGGACGCGTGGAGCCACGTCGCCGCCGTCACTGCCAGCAACGACCTTGGCGTCTACGACCTGCGGTACGCGGACAAGGGCTCAAACGTCCGGTCCAAGGGCGGGGACGGGTTCACTCCGGTGGGTCCGGCCCTGATCCCGGCGGACGCCGTCGACCCCGCCAGACTGCGCATCCGCACCTGGCACAACGGCGACCTGGTCCAGGACGACACCACCGAAGACCTGCTCTTCCCGTTCGCCCGGCTGGTGGCGGACCTCTCCCAGCTGCTCACCCTTGAGGAGGGGGACATCATCCTCACCGGCACCCCGGCCGGCGCCTCGGTTGCCAAGCCGGGCGACGTCCTCGAAGTTGAGGTGGGTACGGTGGATGGCGGCCTGGCCACCGGGCGGCTGGTGACCACTGTTGAGGAAGGCACGACGCCGTTCGCGGACTTTGGCGCCCGGCCCAAGGTTGATGACCTGCAGCGGGAGGAAGCCTATGGCTCCCGTGAGGCAGCGGGGCTTCCCGCTCCGGCCAGTGCGCTCTCTCCTGAGCTGAAGGCCAAGCTGGAATCCGTGGCGACCGCCACCCTGTCCTCGCAGCTGCGCAAGCGCGGCCTGAACAACGTCAGCATCGATGGGCTGCAGGGCACCCGCCCGGACCGGAAGGTAGTGGGCCTGGCCCGGACCCTGCGCTATGTCCCCAACCGCGAGGACCTCTTCAAGACCCACGGCGGCGGGTTCAACGCCCAAAAAAAGGCCATCGACTCCGTCAATGAGGGCGAAATCCTGGTCATGGAAGCCCGCGGCGAAAAGGGCACCGGCACGGTTGGGGACATTCTCGCCTTGCGCGCCCAGGTCCGCGGCGCCGCTGCCATCATCACCGACGGCGGGGTCCGCGATTACACCGCCGTGGCCGGCCTGGAGATGCCTACCTGGTTCGCGAACCCGCACCCGGCAGTGCTGGGCCGCCGCCACGTGCCGTGGGATACGGACATCACCATCGCCTGCGGCGGAGCCACCGTCCAGCCCGGCGACATCATCGTCGCCGACGCCGACGGGATCCTGGTGATCCCGCCGGCCATCGCCGATGAACTGGCCGATGACTGCATCCGGCAGGAAAAGGAAGAGGTCTTCATCTTCGAGATGGTCAAGCAGGGCAACAGCGTGGACGGTCTCTACCCCATGAACGCCGAATGGCAGGCCAAATACAAGGAATGGGAAGCGGGCAAAACCTATGGCTAAAACCGTGGCCGACATCTCCACCACCCCTGCCGGCAGCAAAGCGGAGCAGGCGTACCGGGCCGTGAAGGCCCGGATTGTCGAGGGCACCTACACCCCCGGCTACCGGCTGGTCCTGGGCACCATCGCCAAGGACCTGGGCTTCAGCGTGGTCCCGGTTCGCGAGGCAATCCGCCGGCTCGAGGCCGAGGGCCTGGTGACATTCGAACGAAACGTCGGCGCCACCGTGGCCGGGATCGACCCCACCGAATACCTCTACACCATGCAGACCCTGAGCATCGTGGAAGGTGCAGCCACGGCGTTGTCGGCGCCGCTGATCGATCCCGCGGCGATCGCGCGGGCGCGGGCGGTGAACGAGGAGATGCGCGAGTGCCTGGACCACTTTGATCCGGTCCGCTTCACCCGGCTCAACCAGGACTTCCACTCGGTCCTGTTCGAGCACTGCCCAAACCCGCACATCCTGGACCTGGTGCACCGCGGCTGGAACCGGCTCGCCTCACTGCGCTCCTCCACGTTCCGCTTCGTCCCCGGCCGCGCCCGGGACTCCGTGGACGAACACGAAAACCTGCTCCAGCTCATCGAAACCGGAGCCGACGCCGACACCATCGAAAAAGCAGCCCGCCGGCACCGGGCCACCACCCTTGACGCCTACCTCGCCCACACCCGTTAGTCAGCACAGCACCAAAAAGGACCTCAACGATGACGACCTCCACCGAAAGCACCACCCACTACGTGCCGCAGGATCTGCCCACGCACATCCAGCACTACATCAACGGCCAGTTCGTTGATTCGGTCTCCGGCAAGACCTTCGACGTGCTGGATCCCGTGTCCAACCGGAACTACGCCACCGCCGCGGCCGGGCAGAAAGAGGACATCGATCTCGCCGTCGCCGCCGCCCGCGAAGCGTTTACCAGCGGCCCCTGGCCGAAAATGAAGCCTCGTGAGCGTGCCCGCATCCTCAACCGGATCGCCGACGCCGTCGAGGCCCAGGAAGCCCGGCTCGCCGAACTCGAGACCTTCGACACCGGCCTGCCGATCACCCAGGCCAAGGGCCAGGCCCTCCGCGCGGCGGAGAACTTCCGCTTCTTCGCGGACCTGATCGTGGCCCAGTTCGACGACGCCATGAAGGTCCCCGGCTCACAGATCAACTACGTGAACCGCAAGCCGATCGGTGTCGCAGGCCTGATCACCCCGTGGAACACCCCGTTCATGCTCGAGTCCTGGAAGCTCGCCCCGGCCCTGGCCACCGGCAACACCGTGGTCCTCAAGCCGGCCGAGTTCACCCCGCTCTCCGCCTCGCTCTGGGCCACCATCTTCAAGGAAGCCGGCCTGCCCGACGGCGTCTTTAACCTGGTCAACGGCCTGGGCGAAGAAGCCGGAGACGCCCTGGTCAAGCACCCGGACGTGCCGCTGATTTCCTTCACCGGCGAGACCACCACCGGCCAAACGATCTTCCGGAACGCCGCCGCCAGCCTCAAGGGCCTGTCCATGGAGCTCGGCGGAAAGTCTCCGTGTGTGGTGTTCGCCGACGCCGACCTGGACGCCGCCATCGACTCGGCCCTGTTCGGTGTCTTCTCCCTCAACGGAGAACGCTGCACCGCCGGCTCCCGGATCCTCGTCGAGCGGGCTATCTACGACGAGTTCTGCGAAAAGTACGCCGCCCGGGCAAAGAACATCGTGGTCGGCGACCCGCACGACCCCAAGACCCAGGTGGGTGCCCTGGTCCACCCCGAGCACTACGAAAAGGTGGCCTCCTACGTGGAGATCGGCAAGTCCGAAGGCCGGCTCCTGGCCGGCGGCGGCCGCCCCGACCACCTGCCCGAAGGCAACTACATCGCACCCACCGTGTTCGCCGACGTCGCCCCCGATGCCCGGATCTTCCAGGAGGAAATCTTCGGACCCGTCGTGGCCATCACCCCGTTCGAGAACGACGACGAGGCCCTCGCCCTGGCGAACAACACCAAGTACGGCCTCGCCGCCTACATCTGGACCCAGAACCTGACCCGCGCGCACAACTTCTCCCAGAACGTCGAAGCCGGAATGGTGTGGCTGAACAGCCACAACGTCCGCGACCTGCGCACCCCGTTCGGCGGCGTCAAGGCCTCCGGACTGGGCCACGAGGGCGGTTACCGCTCCATCGACTTCTACACCGACCAGCAGGCCGTGCACATCACCCTCGGGACTGTCCACACCCCCAAGTTCGGCAGCATCGAAGCGTCCGCAACCAACGAAGGCTAAACCAGGCACCCAAGCCGCCTGCCGCCGTCGTACTTTTCCAAACCTTTCAAAGAAGAGAGACTCCAAATGACCAACTTCGTTCCCACCCCCACCGTCCCGGCTCCGGACATCGTCCGTTGCGCCTACATGGAGATCGTGGTCACCGACCTCGCCAAATCCCGCGGGTTCTACGTGGACGTCCTGGGCCTGCACGTCACCGAGGAAGACGAAAAAGCGATCTACCTGCGCTCCCTGGAGGAGTTCATCCACCACAACCTGGTGCTCCGCGAGGGACCGGTCGCCGCCGTCGCCGCCTTCGCGTACCGGGTGAAGTCCCCCGCGGAGGTGGACGCCGCCGAAGCCTACTACCGCGAACTGGGGTGCAGGGTGGAGCGCCGCAAGGAAGGCTTCACCAAGGGCGTCGGCGACTCCGTCCGCGTCGAGGACCCGCTGGGCTTCCCGTACGAGTTCTTCTACGAGGTGGAGCACGTGGAGCGCCTCACCCAGCGCTACGACCTCTACTCCGCCGGTGAGCTGGTCCGCCTGGACCACTTCAACCAGGTCACCCCGGACGTTCCGCGCGGCCGCAAGTACCTCGAGGACCTGGGCTTCCGCGTCTCCGAGGACATCAAGGACTCCGACGGCGTCACCTACGCCGCCTGGATGCACCGCAAGCAGACCGTCCATGACACCGCGCTGACCGGCGGCAACGGCCCGCGCATGCACCACGTCGCGTTCGCCACCCACGAGAAGCACAACATCATCCAAATCTGCGACAAGATGGGCGCCCTGCGCATCAGCGACCGGATCGAACGTGGCCCCGGCCGGCACGGCGTGTCCAACGCCTTCTACCTCTACATCCTCGACCCGGACGGGCACCGCATAGAGATCTACACCCAGGACTACTACACCGGCGACCCCGACAACCCCACCATCACCTGGGACGTCCATGACAACCAGCGCCGCGACTGGTGGGGCAACCCCGTGGTCCCGTCCTGGTACACCGAAGCCTCCCTGGTCCTGGACCTCGACGGCACCCCGCAACCCGTCATCGAACGCGAGGAGAAGTCCGAGATGGCAGTGACAGTCGGCGCCGACGGCTTCTCCTACACCCGCAAGCCCGAGGACGCGGCAGCAGGCAAAGACGCTGTGGGTTTCAAGCTGGGAGCGCAGGTCTAACCAATGCTCGAGCCGAGGACGATTGAGGCCATCGCCGACGAGCTGCTGGAAGCCGGCAGGACCCGCACCCCTGTCCCGCTGCTGACCGCCCGCTACCCGGACATGACGGTGGAGGACTCCTACGCCGTGCAGCAGTTGTGGCGGCGCCGGAACGAGGAAGCCGGCAGGACCCTGGTGGGGCGGAAAATCGGCCTCACGTCCAAGGCCATGCAGGACGCCACCGGCATCACCGAGCCCGATTATGGCGCCATCTTCGACGACATGGTGCTGGAAACCGGCTGCACCGTGGAATGGGACAAGTACACCCATCCGCGGGTGGAGGTGGAGCTCGCGTTCGTTCTGAAGGACGGGCTCAAAGGCCCCGGCGTCACCATCTTCGACGTCCTGAAGGCCACCGACTACGTGGTCCCGGCCTTGGAGATCCTGGACTCCCGGATTGAGATGAAGGGCCGGACCATCGTGGACACCATCTCGGACAACGCTGCCATGGGTGCCATGATCATTGGCGGCCGCCCGGTAAAGCCCGACGCCGTGGACCTGCGCTGGGTCTCCGCCATCCTCTACAAGAACCAGACAGTGGAAGAGACCGGGGTGGCCGCCGGGGTCCTGGACCATCCGGCCAACGGGGTGCACTGGCTCGCGAACAAGATCGCCGCCCACGGCGACTCGCTCAAAGCCGGGGACATCATCCTCGCCGGGTCCTTCACCCGCCCGCTCTGGGCCTACAAAGGCGACACCGTCCACGCCGACTACGGACCCCTGGGAGCAGTGACATGCCGCTTCGAATAGAAGACACCTTCCGTTCCGCTTTGGCTCAAGCGAACCGGCCGCTGGCCGGGATGTGGGTGTGCTCCGGCAGCCCGCTGGTCGCCGAGATCTGCGCCGGGTCCGGCCTGGATTGGCTGCTGGTGGACGCTGAGCACAGCCCCAACGGACTCGAATCCATCGTCGCCCAGCTCCAGGCCATCTCCGCCTACCCGGTGCACACCATGGTCCGGCCGCCGGTGAACGACACCGTGGTGATCAAACAGTACCTGGACCTGGGCGTGCAGAACCTGCTGCTTCCCATGGTCAACTCCGTCGCCGAAGCCGAGGCCGCGGTGGCCGCCACCCGGTACCCGCCGCAGGGCGTCCGCGGCGTGGGCTCCGCCCTGGCCAGGGCCGCCCGCTGGAACCGCGTCCCGGACTACCTCGCCCGCGCCAACGAAACCATCAGCGTCACCGTTCAGATCGAATCCACTGCGGCCGTTCAGGCTGTGGAGGACATCCTCAAGGTCGACGGGGTGGACGCGGTCTTCATCGGCCCGTCGGACCTCGCCGCGTCCAAGGGGCTGCTTGGCCAGCAGGAACACCACGAGGTGCGCGCCGCCGTCGAACACTGCCTGGAAGCCGCCAGGGCAGCCGGCAAGCCCGCGGGCGTGAACGCCTTCAACCCTGATACGGCTCAGCATTACCTGGACCACGGCGCCAACTTCATCCTGGTTGGCGCCGACGTCGCCCTCCTGGCGAGGGGCTCCGAAGCCCTCGCCGCCCAATATGTGAAGCCGGCCGGCGGCGGCAAACCCAGCTACTGAACCGGGCAGCAGCAACCCCGGTGTCACGCACAGCACGCTTTCCGGCCCACTCCCGGCGACGAAGCCGCGGAAACCCGAGGTTCCGCCGTCGGACATTGTGCAAAAACATGCCCGGCGTGACGCTGCGCAAAACAAAAGCGCCCGCCACCCCTGATACACAGGGATGGCAGGCGCTTTTCAGATGGGTCAGCCAACGCGGGTGTAGCTGATCTCCGTCTTCCCGGCCGGGGCCGCGTGAAGTGTCACGTACGTACCCTGGGCCCTGCTGCCGCTTGCGGACCGGGTTCCGGGCAGTGTGACATAGCTGCCCTGGCTCCGGGGGGCAGCCTCCAAGTGGGCGGGGAGGGTAATGTAGCTGCCCCCGAGAGGGATGCCGGAAGCTGCTGTTGGGCGGACTTCAATGAGCTCGGACTGCAAAGTCATGGTGTTCTCCTGCGTTTCTGGGATGGCGGCGGCGCCGAACGCCCAACACCTGAGCGGCCTGGTGGCAGCAAAAGGCGTGGTATTCGCTGTCGAATGTTCGGTGGGATTGGTTTGCCTGGATCCGGGGAGGATTCACCCGGCGGTTTTTCGAGGGCTTCGCCGGCCTGGTATTAATTCTAGGGCTTAATCTGAGAAGTTCACAATAAGGTGGTCAATGTCACGGCAGGATGGACCGGGAACCCGGCATCCCGTCCCGCAGTGCCGGGCTCCCGATGCTGTTGGGGATTACCCCATGGCCGGGGCGGCGGTGGTCCGACCTGCGAACTGGCGGCGGGCCCAGCGGGCCAGCTTCTTGCCCTTGCCCTTCCACCAGTTGTCCTCGTCCTTGTCGTGGTGCAGCCGGAAGATGATCGCCACGAGCACGAACATCCCCATGACCACGTCCACCCAGGACGCCACCACCAGGGCAATAAGCACGGTAATGCCGTTGGCAATGATGGACGGGACGGCAAGGGTGCGGAAGACCGTGCTGGCCACGTAGCGGCGGTGCGACCGTGGCACGGACAGCGCGCGGACCATGTCGAAGCAGACGCACACCACCACGATGGTCTGCCCGATCGCCAACAGCACCTGGCCAGGGACGGAGCCGCTGAACGCGGCCACTGCCTCCATTCCCGGGCTCACGGCCGGGCCTTGCGTTGAGAACCACACATGGAAAACCCCCAGAAACTTGGAACCACTGCTGATCCAGCGGTGGTTCCATTGAAGTTTCCGGGGGTTCAAGAGACACGAGTAGCGGGTACTCGAATTTTTGCCGGCCCGTTGGCGGAGTACTTATTGCCCGATCGCCCGGGGCCGCCAGAGCACCACGGCCTGGGACCTTGGGCGGGGGCGCTGGCCGCGGGCAAGGCTCACCACATCACCTGCCGCGCCTGCGGCGAAGATGCGGGAGTCGAAAGGCTTCGGCCGGCGTTCGAGTTCCTCCGTCAGTTCTGACACGCGCTGCTGCAGGGCCGCCACCTGGTTCTCGAGTTCCAGGATGCGCTTGATCCCTTCCAGCGAGACGCCTTCCTGGGACAGCCGCTGCACCTCGCGGAGCATGTTGACGTCCCGTTGGGAGTACCGGCGCGATTTCCCGGGCGCCCGGCTGGGCCTGACGATGCCCAGCCGGTCGTACTGGCGGAGGGTCTGGGGGTGCATGTCGGCCAGCTCGGCCGCCACGGAAATCACGAAGATCGGCTGGTCAGCGTTGATGTCCACGGCACACCTTCCCTGCTAGAGCCGGGCCTTGGCGGCAAGGCCCTCCCGGACGTCGGCGCCGGACGTCGCCTCGGCGAAGGCCTTGACGGCAGCCTCGGCTTCCTTGTTCAGGTTCTTGGGAACGGCGACGTCGATGGTCACCAGCAGGTCGCCAGTGGCCTTCGAGGTCTTCACGCCTTTGCCCTTGACCCGGAGGGTACGGCCCGACGGCGTCCCGGCCGGAACGCGGACCCGCACCTTTTCGCCGTCGATGGTGGGCACCTCGATGTCGGCGCCCAGCGCAGCCTCGGGAAAGGTGACGGGGACGTGGATGCGGAGGTTGTCGCCGTCGCGCGTGTAAAAGGGATGGGGCTGGACCGAGACGGACACCACCAGGTCGCCGTTGCCGGCCGCGCCGGCCTGGCCCTTGCCGCGGACACGCACCTTCTGCCCATCCTTGATGCCGGCGGGAATGCGGACGTCGATGACGTCACCGCTGGGCTCGCGCAGGCCAATGGTGGTGCCGCGGATGGCGCCGGCGAACGAAATGCTGGTGGTCGCGGTGCGGTCCGCGCCTTTCTGCGGTCCACGCTGGAAGCCGGTCTGCCCGAAGCCGCCGCCAAAGAGGTCGGCGAACTCCGGCGGGATGCCGCCCGCGGAGGGGTTGAACCCGCCGGCGTGGCGGCCGGTGTTGCCCGTGAACAGGCCGCCGAACAGGTCCTCGAACCCGCCGTTGCCGGCACCGGCGCTGCCGGGAGCAAAACGGGCACCGCTGCCCATGGCGCGGATGGCGTCGTACTGCTGGCGCTCGTCGGGATCCGAGAGCACCGAATAGGCCTCGGAGATGTCCTTGAACTTCTTTTCGGAAGCGGTGTTCCCCGGATTCTTGTCAGGGTGGTGCTCGCGGGCCAGCTTCCGGTAAGCCTTCTTGATATCGGCGTCGGAAGCGTCCTTGGCAACACCAAGGATCTTGTAAAAGTCCTTGTCTACCCAATCCTGGCTAGCCAATGGCGTTTCCTTTCAAAAGTTATGGATCGGTGGTTGAGCTTGCCGAAACCGGGTTTCGACAAGCTCAACAGCCGAGGTAATGCTACGCAGGTACCGCGACGATGACCTGTGCTGCGCGGAGGACGCGTTCGCCTGACTTGTAGCCGGAGCGGAGCACCTGGCTGACGGTGTCAACCTCGATGTCCTCGCCGGGCTGCTGGATCAGGGCCTCGTGGATGGTCGGATCGAACTCCACGCCGGTTTCGTCGATGCGGACCAGGCCGTAGGTCTTCAGCGCGTTCTCCAGCTTGGTGGCGATCGCGGCGAAGGGTCCATCGGCGAGGTCGCCGTGCTGCCGGGCGGCGTCGACGTCGTCCAGCACCGGCAGCAGGGAGTTCAGGACGCCGATGACGGCCATTTCCCCAGCGACGGCGCGGTCGCGTTCAACGCGCTTGCGGTAGTTGACGTACTCTGCCTGCAGGCGGAGGAGGTCGTTCTTAAGCTCGGCTGCCTCGGCGCTGGAGGTACCCTGGGCCACGGATTCCGCCGCGGGCACGTCCATGCCGTTGAGGATCTCCTCGGCCTGGGCGAGCGCGTCGCCGTCGGAATCCGCGTCGGCCTCCGGAGCAGTCTGGCCGCCCTCCGGGTGCCGGGCCTGGCCGGTCACCGGATCAACCTTGCGGTTGTCCCGGATGACCGGTTCCTGGCCGTTGGCCTTCCCCTCCTGGTTCGCGGATGAGATGTGCTCTTCCTCGTTACCGTGGTGCGGCATGGTTACTTCTTCGCTTCGTCTTCGTCGATGATTTCGGCGTCGACGATGTCCTCGTCAGCCTTGGCACCCGCGCCGGCTGCGCCGTCGGCACCTGCAGCACCGGTGGCGCCGTCGGGCGAACCGGCCTGGGCGTAGATGGCCTCGCCCAGCTTGGTCTGGGAAGCCTGCAGCTTCTCGAAGGCGGACTTCACAGCGGCGTCGTCGGTGCCTTCCAGGGCCTTCTTGAGGTCGTCGACGTCGGCCTGGACCTCGGTCTTGACCTCTTCGGGCAGCTTGTCGGCGTTGTCGGCGATCAGCTTGTCCACGGAGTAGGCGAGCTGCTCGGCGCTGTTGCGGGTGTCGGTTGCCTCGCGGCGGGCCTTGTCCTCGGCTGCGTGCTCCTCGGCGTCCCGGACCATGCGGTCGATGTCCTCCTTGGAGAGGGCGGTGCCGCCGGTGATGGTCATGGACTGTTCCTTGCCCGTGCCCTTGTCCTTTGCGGACACGTGGACGATGCCGTTGGCGTCGATGTCGAAGGTGACCTCGATCTGCGGGATGCCACGCGGGGCCGGTGCGATGCCGGTCAGTTCGAACGTGCCCAGCGGCTTGTTGTCGCGGGTGAACTCGCGCTCGCCCTGGAAGACCTGGATGGCCACGGACGGCTGGTTGTCGTCTGCCGTGGTGAAGGTTTCGGACCGCTTGGTGGGGATGGCCGTGTTGCGCTCGATCAGGTGCGTCATCACGCCGCCCTTGGTTTCGATGCCGAGGGACAGCGGGGTGACGTCGATGAGGAGGACGTCCTTGCGCTCACCCTTCAGAACACCTGCCTGCAGGGCTGCACCAACGGCCACAACCTCGTCCGGGTTGACGCCCTTGTTCGGCTCCTTGCCGCCGGCCAGTTCCTTGACCAGCTCGGAGACGGCGGGCATACGGGTGGAACCACCCACCAGCACGATGTGGTTGATGTCGGACAGCTTGATGCCGGCTTCCTTGATGACGTCGTGGAACGGCTTCTTGGTGCGCTCGAGCAGGTCCTTGGTGAGGTCCTGGAACTTGGCGCGGGTCAGCTGCTCGTCCAGGTGGACCGGGCCGTCGGGGGTGACGGACAGGTACTGGAGCGACACGTTGGTGCTGGTGGAGGAGGACAGTTCCTTCTTGGCCTGCTCGGCTGCTTCGCGGAGGCGCTGCAGGGCGATCTTGTCCTTGGAGAGGTCGATGCCCTTGACCTTGAGCTGGTTCAGCAGGTATTCAACGATGCGCTGGTCCCAGTCGTCGCCGCCGAGGCGGTTGTCACCGGCGGTGGCGCGGACCTGGATGGTGGAAAAGTTGTCTTCGTCCTTGCCGACTTCCAGCAGGGAGACGTCGAAGGTACCGCCGCCCAGGTCGAAGACCAGGATGAGTTCGTCTTCCTTGCCCTTGTCCAGGCCGTAGGCGAGTGCCGCGGCGGTGGGCTCGTTGACGATGCGCAGGACGTTCAGGCCTGCGATTTCGCCGGCTTCCTTGGTGGCCTGGCGCTCGGCGTCGTTGAAGTACGCCGGGACGGTGATGACGGCGTCGGTGACCTTTTCGCCCAGGTAGGACTCGGCGTCGTTCTTCAGCTTCATGAGGATACGCGCGGAGATTTCCTGCGGCGTGTACTTCTTGGCGTCGATGTCCACCTTCCAGTCGGTGCCCATGTGGCGCTTGACGGAAGCGATGGTGCGCTCGATGTTGTTGACGGCCTGGCGCTTGGCGATTTCGCCGACCAGGACTTCGCCGGACTTGGAGAATGCAACAACCGACGGCGTGGTGCGGCCACCCTCGGCGTTGGCAATAACGGTGGGCTCGCCACCTTCGAGAACGGAGACGACGGAGTTGGTGGTTCCGAGGTCGATACCTACTGCACGTGACATGTGTTGCTTCCTTCTTTCCTTGGAAACTTGGGTGCGCCCGCTAATTGAGCGTTCTGCACTCAACTCTACTCACGCCGGAATAGATGTCAATCCAAAGTTGAGTCGAGTACGCTCAACTTCTTCGTTTGGACACTGAAACCCACCTCGACTTCCTTGTGTTGGCGCGGCCCAAAGGCAAAAGAAAGCCCGACGGCGGTTCTCCGTTTCGCTGTGGGAGAACCTGCCGCCGGGCTGCTTTTGCCGCGTCCGGCCTACCTTTCAGCGTCCGGGCCACCGTGCAGCGGGCCGCGCTCGTCGGCTGTGGTGTTGACCTGGCCGTCGGTCAAGCGCTCGCGGATGCCGTCCTCCGCTCGCGCTTCTCCGCCGGCACCTGCGTCGCCGTAGTCGCCGTCCGGATATTCGCCGTCCTCGAGGTTTGCGGCAGGGGATTCGACGGAACCGGCATCGCCGTAATCGCCGTCAACGTACTGGCCTCCCTCGCCTTCAAGGCCGGGGGCGCTGCTGCCCCTCCGCGCCTCTTCGCCGGGGATTTCGGGATTCTCAGTCATAAGGCATCTCTCCTTTGAGTTCCGCGTCCGTCCGGGCGCACAGGCAGTCTATCCACCAGCAAGTCGAGTCAACAGAGGGACTTTTGCCACGAAGCCTGAGCTACCGTCCGCTGGGAACCACTGCGACCTCCCGGTCAGCGGCGCCCCGGACCTCCGAAGAAACGCCAGGCCTGGCGGGCTTGCCGGGCCACCAGATCTTCGGCCCGATGTCGTAGGCCAGCGCCGGCACCAGCAGCGAGCGCACCAGGACGGTGTCCAGCAGGACGCCGAAGGCCACGATGAAGGCCAGCTGCACCAGGAACATGATGGGAATGACGCCCAGCGCGGCGAACGTGGCGGCCAGCACTACGCCGGCGGACGTGATCACCCCGCCGGTCACGCCCAGGCCGCGGAGGATGCCCGGCCGGGTGCCGTGCTGCAGGGACTCCTCGCGGACGCGGCTCATCAGGAAGATGTTGTAGTCCACGCCCAGGGCAACCAGGAAGACGAACCCGAACAGCGGAACGGTGGCGTCGGCGCCCGGGAAACCCAGGACGTTGTTGAAGACCAGCGCGGAAACTCCCATGGCCGCGGCGTAGGACAGCACCACCGAGAGCACCAGCAGGACCGGCGCCACGACGGACCGCAGCAACAGCATCAGGATAAAGAGGATCACCCCCAGGACCACGGGGATGATGATCACCAGGTCGCGCTGGGCCGTGGTGTTGGTGTCCAGGGCCGTTGCCGTGACACCGCCCACCAGCGCCCCCGCTGACTCTTTGAGCACCCAAAATGACAGTTAGGGCTGCATTGTTAGGGGTAGCGTTTGGTTATGAGTGCGCAGCAGCCTGAAGAAGATGTCTATACGCATGGCCACCACGAGTCGGTGGTCCGCGCCCATGCCGCCAGGACCGCCGAGAATTCCGCCGCGTTTGTCCTGCCGCACCTGACCCCGGGCGCGGACCTGCTCGACGTCGGCTGCGGTCCCGGGACCATCACCTGCGACTTCGCCGCCCTCGTAAACCCCGGCAGGGTTACAGGCCTGGACCGCTCGCCGGACATCATCGCCCAGGCCAAGGAACTCGCCGTCGAACGTGAAGTCTCCAACGTCGAATTCATGGCGGGGAACATCTACGGCCTGGAGTTCGAGGACGAGACGTTCGACGTCGTCCATGCCCACCAGGTACTGCAGCACCTCACCGACCCCGTCGAAGCCCTGCGCGAGATGCGCCGCGTTGCAAAGGCGGGCGGCATCGTTGCCGTCCGCGACGCCGACTTCCATGGCATGAGCTGGTACCCGGCAATTCCCGAGCTAGATGAGTGGATGGAGCTGTACCAGCGCATCGCGCGGCGCAACGGAGCAGAGCCCGACGCCGGGCGGCGGCTGGTCAGCTGGGTCCAGTCAGCGGGTTTCACGGATGTTGCACCCACCAGCAGCAACTGGCTTTACGCCACGGGGCAGCAGCGGCGCTGGCAGGCAAGGGTTTGGGGCGAGCGGGTTTTGCACTCCGCCTTCGCGGAGCAGGCGCTGGAGTACGGGTTCGCAAGCCCGGCCGACCTCGCCCGCATGTCCGCCGGATGGCACCGCTGGGGCTCCACCGACGACGGCTGGTTCCTGATCCCCAACGGCGAGGTCGTCGCTCGGGCCTAGCCTCCCCCGGCTCCAGGGGTTCAGCCGGCGTCAAACCTTGCGCCGCGCCGGCACTAGGATGTTTGGGTGCAGTTCTCCCTTTGGCTGGCCTTGGCCGGCGCCGGCGCCCTGATCAGTTTCACCCCGGGCGCGGGAGCCATCAACACCATGAGCAACTCGCTCAATGCCGGCTTCCGCCGCTCCATCTGGGGAATCCTGGGGCAGCAGGCAGCCTTGGTGCTGCACGTGGTGATCGTGGCGCTGGGCGTGGGCGTCCTAGTGGCCAGCTCGCCGGCTGTGTTCAACGTGATCAGGTACGCCGGTGCCGCCTACCTGATCTACCTGGGCATCCGGCAGTTCCTCAGCAACCCGAACGTGGAAGAGGACCAAGCGGCAGCGCGGCAGAATGAGCCGGCCTGGTCAATTTTCAGGCGGGGCTTCTGGGTCAATCTGCTGAACCCCAAAGCCATCGTCTTCTTCCTCGCCTTCACTCCGCAGTTCATCCGGCCCGGGCAGCCGCTCTTTCCGCAGTACGCAGTGCTGACTGCCACTATCGTGGCCATCGACATCCTGGTGATGTGGTTCTTCTTTGCCGCCGCGGCCCGATCCTTCCAGCGCTTCACCCAGACGCCCCGGGGCCAACTGGTACTCAGCAAGGTGTTCGGGGTGCTGTTCGTCGCCGTGGGCATCCTGCTGGCACTGATGCACTGACACGGCTTGGCATGTACAAACGTTCAAACCCTGCTACATACCCCTTCGCCGGGGAAGTCATGCATTTTTACAAAACAGTCAAGTAATGTGAAAGCGCCGCTAGCCAAGGGGCGTACGTGGCGCGCATGCTTAGCACTATGAACTCAGCGCCGAGCCCATATCGCGTCATTGCCGTCTGCACGGGCAACATCTGCCGCTCGCCCATGGCCGAAGTCATGCTGAAGGCGGCCCTCGAGCGCGAAGGGCTTGACGGCCTGGTGGAAGTCGATTCGGCCGGCACTACCGGCTACGAAGCCGGGCGCCCCATCGACCCCCGTGCGGCCCGCCGCCTGGCGGCAATCCAGCTCGCCTCCGAACTGCACATCGCACGCGAATGGCTTCCGGAGTGGTTCCGCCAGCGGGACCTGATCCTCGCTTTGGACATTGACCACCACGCCTGGCTGAGTGAAGCGGCCCCCGATGGCGAATCACTGGGCAAGATCCGCATGCTCCGCAGCTTCGATCCCGCCATGGCAGGCCGCGACCTCCTGGACCAGGGCATTGAAGACCCATGGTATGGCGGGCAGGCGGACTTCGACATTGTGTGGCGCCAGATCCATGCGGCCATCCCCGGGATCGTGGACCACATCAAGGCAGCAGTAGGGAGCCCCGCAGAGCTGCAGCGGCAGGGAAGCTAGGCGCCACCAGCCTCCTTTTGTAGTTGAGAATCGTTCTCAACTAGAGTGTCCTCATGGACCTCATCGTCGTTAGTTCCCTTGATGCCCTCTGCCGTCAGGAGGCGTGTGAAGGCCTGGCCGCATCCCATCCTGGCAGTGCGGTGGTTTTTTATGACCTGCTTGAGAACGGCCGTGTCATCCGCCGCGTCTACAACAGCACCGGTGTTATGGACCGGGACGAAACCCTGCTGGAGCACGGCTGCCTCAGCTGCGCCGTGCGGCTGGACCTGGCGCCGAGCCTCGAGCGGCTGATCCAGGCCGGGCAGGGACCGGTCATCGTCGGACTGCCCCCTGCAGTTCCTGCCGCAGCGGCCGTGTCCGCACTTAGCCACGGGCTTCGCAGTGAAGCAAGGGTCTCCTCGGTCATCGTCGCGTGTGCACCCGACGCGATGGAGGACCATATCCGGGATGCACACACGCTGTTCGAGTCCGGCTTCACCCCCGTGCCCGATGACGAGCGGACAGCCGGTGAATTCCTGCTGGGGGAACTCGTGTTCGCGGACACGGTCCTGCTCGCGGAGCCGGAGATTGTCCCGTCGGATCCGGCAGGACGGGACCGCGGCCTGCATCTGATCCGGGAACTGGCCCCGCATGCGGCCATCGCTTCGGATGCTGCCGCCGTTCATCACGGCTCGCATCACTACGCGGAAGCTGTACAGCGGACTGTCCCCGGCACCTTCCAGCCCCACAGAACTGCGGCCGCAGCCACAGGCTCCCCGTTCATCACAGTGTCCCAGCAGGTGGAACGGCCGCTGCATCCGGGCCGGTTCCGTCAGGCGCTGGGCACCCTCGCGGCAAGCTGCTGCGTCTTGCGGGGCCAACTATGGATGGCTTCGGCCCCCGAATGCCGGATAGCCATCCAGGGCATCGGAAACCGTGTGTGGCTGGAAAACGTCGGCAAGTGGCCGGAAAGCTACCTGAACGGAAAGCACGAAGGCCAGGCGACGTCCCCGGCCGCGGCCACCGTCATCATTGCAACCGGCGAGGATCTGGATCCGGCTGGGTTCGAACGGCTGCTGCGGAACTGCGAACTTACTGACGACGAACTGGCTTCCGGGGAGGACCTGCACGATCCCTTCGGGCTGGACACTGCCCGCTGACCGGGCTTCCGGGGTTGGCCCGTCAACCCACCATCGCCAGGAACACATAAATAAGGAGGAAACCATCATGAAGGTACGGAACTCGCTGCGCGCACTGAAGCAGATCCCGGGCGCCCAGATCGTCCGGCGCCGGGGCAGGACGTTCGTTATCAACAAGAAGAATCCCCGGATGAAAGCCCGGCAGGGATAACGGTACGCTCTAATATATGAGCCCACCCCCCGTCATTATCGCCATCGACGGGCGCTCCGGCGCAGGGAAGACCACACTCGCCGTCGAACTGGCCGCACGGTTGCGCGTCCACCACAAGGTCTCCCTGTTCCACCTCGAGGACATCTACCCCGGCTGGAACGGCCTTGCGGCCGGCGTCGAACGCTATGTTTCCACCGTCCTCACCCCGCTGAGCCGCGGCGAGGCAGCAACCTGGGTCAGCTGGGACTGGGAGAACCATTACGACGGCGACGCCCGGGTCACGCTGCCGGCAGAGATCGTTATCGTGGAGGGAGTGGGGGCAGCCGCCGCCGGGGCCCGCCCCTTCCTAACCGCGGTCATCTGGGCCGATTCACCGGACGATGTCCGGAAAACGAGGGCCCTCGAGCGCGACGGTGCAACCTATGCGCCCTACTGGGACCAGTGGGCGGCGCAGGAAGAGGAATGGCTGGCGGGCGACGACGTCCCGCAGCACGCCGAGGTCCGTGTACTCAATCGCGCGGACGGGTCAGCCGTGGTTGACCTGCTAAAGCTGCTCCCCTACCTTCCCGCGCTGGCGCCGGTCCTCGCCCCGGAACTGTCCGCCCGCCGGGGGCTCCGCCTCACAGCGGAACGGCTGGACCGGACACCCGGCGCCCCGGCCCTGTTCCGGTCACTGTACGGCGGATCGGCGAACTCCGTGTGGCTGGACTCCTCCAACGCGGCATCCGCGGCGGCAACAGCTGACGGCGCAGCAGGCAAGGAAGAGGCCGCGAGGACCGCCGCCGAACGCAGCCGGTTCACCATCATGGCGGACGATTCCGGCAGCTTTGGCCAGGCGGTGACACACCGGTCGGGCGAAAGCCTGATCAGCGCCGGCTCGGCAACCGTCCGGGTGGACGGGCCGTTCTTTCGCTGGCTCGACTCAGTCTGGGGCCGCCGGGCCGTCCGCACCCCTGATGGCTATCCGGGGCAGTTCACGCTAGGCTGGCTGGGCTGCCTGGGGTACGAATTGAAGCGTGAAACAGGCGGTTCCGACGTGCCTGCGCACACCCCGGATGCCGCCCTGATTTTCGCCGGCCGGGCAGTGGTGCTGGACCATCACGACGGCGCCACCTGGCTCCTGGCCCTTGAAGCCCCCGACGCCGAGGACTGGTTGGCGTCCGCGCGGCGCGCCGTGGACAATGCCTGCGCGCACGCTGCAGGAGAGGCAGCAGCGGATGCCGGCGGCAGCACCGGCGTCGTGCTTTCACCGGCTCCGGCCTTCTACAGCCGGGACACCGGCACCGCCTACCGGAAGAAGATTGCCGCCTCGCAGCACGAAATTGCAGAGGGCAACACCTACGAAGTCTGCCTCACCACTACCCTGTTGGCCCGGGTTCCGGCTGATGCCATGGATCCCTGGCGCACTTACCTGGCACTGCGCCGCCGGAACCCCGCACCCTTCGCAAGTTTCCTGCGGCTTGGTGCCCTGACAGTGGCGAGCACGTCGCCGGAGCGGTTCCTCAAGATCGCGTCCGACGGCGGCATGCGCGCCGAGCCGATCAAGGGAACGCGCCGCCGGGCTGCTGACCCGGCGGAGGATGAGCGGCTGCGGAGGGACCTGGCCATCTCCCTCAAGGACCGGGCGGAAAACATCATGATCGTGGACCTGCTGCGCAACGACCTCAGCCACTTTGCCGTCCCGGGGACCGTCACGGTGAGCAGGCTGTGCGCCATCGAGAGCTATGCCACCGTGCACCAGATGGTCAGCACCATCGATGCCCGCCTCCTGCCCGGATCATCGCGGGCGGAGGCGGTGGCTGCCTGCTTCCCGGCGGGCTCCATGACGGGCGCCCCGAAGATCAGCACCATGGCGATCCTCGACCGGCTGGAGGATGGCCCGCGCGGGGTCTACTCGGGCGCCATCGGATATTTCTCCCTGAACGGGGCCACCGACCTCGCCGTCGCCATCCGGACCCTGGTGATTAATGACGAAGGCGACGGTACCGCGGAACTTTCGCTAGGGGTCGGCGGGGCCATCACCGCTGATTCCGTTCCTGACGAGGAGTACGAGGAAATCCGGACCAAGGCCTACGGCGTCCTCTCGACGCTGGGCGCCGCATTCCCCGAGGACTGACGGTCCCCGGGGTTGGGCAGCGCCGGGCGGGCCGGCCGCAACCCGCCCGGACCTGGATTGTCAGCCGCGCCGGGCAGGACGGTCGAACTTCCATCCTTCGGACTTGAGCTCCGGGATGACCTGGTCCACCGCCTCCACTGTTTGGGTTCGGTCGCCGCCACCATCGTGCAGGAGCACTACGCCGCCGGGTGTGATGCCTTCGCGGATCCGCCTCACGAGTTCTGGCGTTCCCGGGGGCTCCCAATCGCTCACGGTCAGCTGCCAGCCGAGCGGCTGCAGGCCGAGTTCGGCGGCCACTTGGGGTGTCTGCCCCCAGCTTCCGTAGGGGGCACGGAAGTAGTCGATCTTCGCATCCGGAACGGCTTCCCGGATGACCGCGCTGGTTTCCAGGAGATCCGCCCTGATGGCGTTGGCACTCCATGTGCCCATGTTGTCGTGATGCATGGTGTGGTTGCACAGCAGGTGTCCGGCGGCGGCAATCTGCCGCACGATCTCCGGATGCTGCTTTACGTGGTCCCCCCATAAGCAGAACGTTGCCTTGACGTGGTGTTTCTCCAGCACAGCCAGCAGCCTGGGCGTGGTCACCGGGTCCGGCCCGTCATCAAACGTAAGGCTGATGTATTTGCCGTCGTGCCTTGTGGAATCGACGATGGCAGGAGTTGCCGCGTCCGCCTGGGCGGCTGGAGCCCCTGCAAGGCCCGCCGGAACTGAGGCGGCCAGGGCAAGGGCAGCTGCAGCGAGTGGGAGGGTTGCCTGGCGCCGGGAGACTGCGCGTTGGATCGGGAGCTTCATTGCTGTCCTTTCGGATCATCGCGGGCACTGCACACGGCATCGGGGTCCGCTGAGGACGCCGGAAGGTCGGCGCTCTGGCAGGAGGCGATGAGGAGCACTGCGAGGATAACGAGAGTTTCCGGTAATTTCCGGAATGCGCTCAGCGTAAGCTCCTGCCGGAAGCGCCGTCAAGGGTCGATGCGGGAAGAAGCACCCTCGGGCTGCCCGCGGCAGGAATCAGAGGCTGCCGGGCTCCGTGGTGCTCTCACGGACAACCAGGCGGGTGGCGAGTTCCACGCGCGGGCTCTCCGGCCCCTCCCCCTGGACCATGCGCAGTACGGTGCGGGCCGCAAGCTTGCCCATCTCGGCCAGCGGCTGGCGCACGGTGGTGAGGGGAGGCGAGGCCCAGCGCGCTTCGGGGAGGTCGTCAAAGCCTACGACGCTGATGTCCTCGGGCACCCGGAGACCTTTCTGGCGAACCGCTTCATAGACTCCGAGGGCCATTTGGTCGCTTGATGCGAAGACCGCTGAAGGCGGGTCTGCCAACTCCAGGAGCCGGCAGCCTGCCCGAAAGCCGGACTGGTAGTCGAAGTTCCCCTGAACCACGAGTTCCGGGTCGAAAGCAATACCCGCCGCGTCAAGACCCGCACGGTAGCCGTCCAGCCTCGCCCTGCTGCACCAGAGGCCTGGAGTTCCGGCCACGAACCCTATGCGGCGGTGCCCCGTTCCGGTCAGGTGCTCGGTGGCACCCACGGCCCCCGTCCAGTTCGTGGCGCCGATGGTTGGAACGTCGAGGTCGGGCACTCCGGCAGGATCAACAACCACCGCGGGCATCTGGAGGCGCTGCAGTTCGGCGCGGAGGAACGAGTCCAGGTCAGTGGTTACGAGGATGGCTCCGTCGCTGGCCCTGGCACTGACGTTGTCCAGCCACTGCCGCGTGGATGTGGCACCCGACTTGCGGTGGATGGCCGAGACAACAGTGGAAGCGCCTGCCTCGTTGGCCGCCTCTTCCACGCCGCGGATGATTTCCACTGCCCAGGGGCTGTCGAGGTCATTGAAGACCAGGTCGATCAGGCCGGAGCGCGCCCCGGCCGCCGGGCGGGTTCCCCGACGCTGGTAGCCGTAGTCCCGGAGCAGCGTTTCGACCCGTTCCCTGGTGCGGGGAGCAACATCGCCGCGGCCATTGAGCACGCGGGAGACCGTTGGCACGGATACACCCGCTTCCGCGGCAATGGCCGAAATTGTGACTGCCGGGCGGTGACTCTCCTGCACGCATTCCTCCTGGTCCGGTGCAAGTATAGGCGGCCTGCTGCAATAGCTGGCTTGAATTTTGGTGAAACCCTTGACGGTCTGTCCGGAATGTTCCTAATCTACTACGACCGAGTTCCGGAAATTTCCGGAACTCGGTCGGGCATGTGTCCGATTCTTTCGTACCTCAAAGGAGAGCTCTTCATGAAGGTTGCAAAACTCGTCGCCGCCGCCGCCCTGGCGTCGACCTTTGTCCTCCCTACGGCACTGCCGGCCATGGCAGCACAGGAGGACAAGCCGCAGCCCCCCGGCCTTGCCAAGCAGGACACCCTGCGCTGGGCCGCACCCAAGGACGTCCGCATCGGCACGGCTGTCGCCGGCGGCGGCCACCACGAAACAATGCCTTACGCCAACCCCTTCACTTCCGATGCGCAGTACCGTGAGTTGCTTGCTGCCGAGTTCAGCTCGGTGTCGCCGGAGAACCAGGCGAAATGGGAATTCATCCACCCCCAGCGCGACCAGTACCGCTTTGCGGAGATGGACGCCATCGTCGAGTTCGCCCAGCAGCACGGACAGGTGGTCCGTGGACACACGCTGTTCTGGCACAGCCAGAATCCCGCCTGGCTGGAACAGGGCAACTTCAGCAAGGAGGAACTCCGCTCCATCCTGAAGGACCACATCACTGCCGTGGTGGGACGGTACGCCGGCAAGATCCAGCAGTGGGATGTGGCCAACGAAATCTTCAACGAGAACGGAACACTGCGCACCACGGACAACATCTGGATCCGTGAACTCGGGCCGGAAATCATCGCGGACGCCTTCCGCTGGACCCATGAGGCCGATCCGAACGCCAAGCTGTTCTTCAACGACTACGGCGTGGAAGGCATCAACGCCAAGAGCACTGCTTATGTGGACCTGATTTCCAGGCTCCTCGCCCAGGGCGTCAAGGTTGACGGCTTCGCCGTGCAGGGCCACTTGAGCACCCAGTACGGCTTCCCGGGTGACATGCAGGCAAACCTTCAGCGCTTCGATGACCTCGGACTGGAAACTGCTGTCACCGAGATCGATGTCCGCATGAACATCGCCGCCGGCACTACGCCGACGCAAGAGCAGCTGGCCAAGCAGGCCAGCTACTACCAGCGGGCACTGGAGGCATGCCTCAACGTGGATGACTGCAAGTCCTTCACCATCTGGGGCTTCAACGACAAGTACTCCTGGGTGCCTGTATTCTTCACGGGCCAGGGCGAGGCAACTGTGATGTGGGAGGACTACACCCGCAAGCCTTCGTACTACGCACTGCAGTCCACTCTTGCTGCAGCGAAACCGGGCGGCGACAAGCGTTACGCCCAGCACCCCGCATACCAGCAGTAACAGAGACCTGAGCAACATAAAGATGGCCCGGTACCTCGCGGTTCCGGGCCATCTGCGTTGGGGCGGCTAACCTTCTGCCGCGTGAATCCTGAATGCGAGCGCGTGCGACTGGCCGGGATCCAGGACCACCAGGTCCTGGCCCGAATTGAAGGCGTCAGGCGGGCAGCTCATGGGCTCCACGGCCAGCCCCTTGCGGTTACGCAACTCGCCCGAGTAGAGCTGCACCCAGGGTGCCTGGATACCGGTTGACTGCACCACTGCCGCCAGCTTGAGGGCCGGGTTGCGGAGGGTGACATCCCATTCCCCCTCGGGAAGGGCGGTGAAGGCGTGGTCCAGCGACTGACCGCCAATGCTCCGGATCTCCGAGAAATCAAAGTCCGTCCCCTTGGTATCCATCAGCCCTGCAGGCCGGAGCTGCTCATCGGTCAGCAGCACCTTGCCGGCCCGGAAGCCCAGTTCGCAGTTTGAAATGTCCTCGCCGCCCACTGTGATGTAGGGGTGTGAGCCGCAGCCGTAGGGCGCCGCTGCGGCGCCGCAGTTGCGGGCACCAAGTTCGGCCCGCAGTCCGGCGTCCTCATCCAGCACATAGGACACGGAGAGGGCAAGCTGGAAAGGGTAGCCGGGTTCGCCGTGGAGCACGTGGGTCAGGGTCACTGCGGCCTGGCTACGCTGCTCCACCCGCCATTCGCTCCACAGTGCCAGCCCGTGCAGCGCACTTCCGGTGGACGCCTCGTTGACAGGCAGCTCGAAGCGCTGTCCGCCAAAGGCAAAGGCTCCGCCCGCCACCCGGTTCGGCCAGGGCATGAGCGTTTTGCCCGCATAAGCCGGAGGCAGCTGGCCCGGGGGGAAGGGCAGCACCAGGTCGTGGCCGCGGAAGGAGAGGCGCTGCAGCCCCGCTCCAACGGTCGTGACGGCTGCTGCGTAATGCCCCGCTTCAAGGGTGATCAGCTCACCGTTGGGGTTCGAGGTGGATGACATACGGTTCCTTCCGGGACTTGGGACAGGCGTCAGCTGGCGCCGGGACTTGCCGTGCTCTGGCGGACAACGAGGGATGTTGCGAGGTCCAGGCGCGGATTCTGGGGCCGGTCCCCTTCCCGAAGGCGCAGGACCATGCGCGCGGCTTCTTCGGCCATCTCGATCAGCGGCTGGTGCACGGTGGTGAGGGCAGGACTGGACCACCGCGCCACCTGGAGGTCGTCGTATCCCACAATGGACAACTCCTGCGGAACGGACAGCCCAAGCTGACGGGCTGCATCCAGCACACCGAGCGCCTGGAGATCGCTCCCCGCGAAGATGGCGGTGGGCCTGTCCTTCATCTGCAGCAGTTCGAGGGCGTGTGCGCGCCCGCCGTCCACATGGAAATCCCCGTAGCGGATCAGGGAGCGGTCAATCGGAATACCGGCAGTGTTGAGGGCCGAACTGTAGCCGTCGATGCGCGCCAGCGAGCACATCATGTCCTCCGGACCGGAAATTGCGGCAATGCGGCGGTGGCCCAGTTCGATCAGGTGGCGGGTGGCCATCATGCCGCCGGCCCAGTTGGCCGAGCCCACTGACGGGACATCGGGAGCGGGGTCGCCGGCGGGATCGATGATCACGAAGGGGATGGAGCGCGATTCCAGCTGCTGCCGGTATTCCAACGGCAGGTCGGAGAAGACCAGGACCACCCCTGCGGGCCGCCGGGCCATCACTCCTTCAACCCAGCCCGCACCCGGCGCTTTCCTGGTGCCGCTTTCCGTAAGGATCACGCTCATACCGTTCGCCTTGGCCACATTCTCCACGCCACGGATGATCTCCAGCGCCCAGGCACTCTCGAGTTCCGGGAAGACCAGTTCGAGGAGCGCAGATTTCGACGCGGCATTCCGCCGCTTGTACCCGTGCTCCTCCAAAAGCTCCTCAACTTTCGCCCGGGTTTTTCGAGAAACATCGGAACGGCCGTTAAGGACTTTTGAGATTGTCGATAGCGAGACGCCGGCCTCCTCCGCCAGTTGTGCCAAGGTTACGCGCGCATCGGAAGGAGTAACGGGGCTGGTCATGGAGGACAGCATAGCGAAAGTTTCAGTCAAAAGCTCGCAACATAGCGAAACGGTTGCACCGCCGCGAGACCCGTTCTAGACTGTGATCCACCAAACAACTTTCGGTCAAAGCATCGAAACTTTCGAGAGGCGTTCAAGGATGAACAAGAACGGATGGGTAACCCGGGGCCTTGCCGGCCTGGGGGCCCTGGCCCTTGGCCTGACAATGGCCGGCTGCTCCGGAGGCTCCGGCTCGGCAAGCCGGCCCGAAAACGAAATTCACATCGCCATGTACGGCGATGCCGGCAATACGGTCGAACAGAAGATCATCGACACCTTCAACGCCACATCTGAGGTAAAGGTGGTCCTGGACAAGATTCCGGGCGCCGAATACCAGTCCAAGCTGCAGACCATCATGGATACGCCCAACGCTCCCGATATCTTCTTCAACTGGGGCGGCGGCAGCATCAAGAGTTTCGTGGACGCGGACCTGGTGCTGCCTTTGGATGACTTCATCAAGGAAGATCCCCAGCTGAAGGAAGCCTTCCTGCCATCGGTGTTCGACACGGCTGTGATCGACGGGAAGTCCTACGGCATCCCCATGCGCGGCACGCAGCCGGTCATGCTCTTCAACAACTCCAAGGTCCTCGCTGATGCGGGCATTAGTGCCCCGCCGGCGACCTGGGAAGAGCTGCTGGAGGACGTGAAGATCCTCAAGGACAAGGGCATCACCCCCATCGCCCTGGGCGCCGGCGACCGGTGGCCCACACTGATGTGGTTTGAATACCTCTACGACCGGGTTGCCGGTGATGGCCTCTTCAAGAAGGCCCTCGAAGGGGACACCAGCGTCTGGGAGTCCGAAGACAGCCGCAAAGCGCTTGGCATGCTGCGGGAGCTTGTGGATGCAGGAGCGTTCGGCACCAACTTCGACTCGGTGAAGTTCACCGACGGCGGGTCCCCCGCCCTGCTGGCGAGCGGCAAGGCCGGCTTTGAACTGATGGGTTCTTGGGAGTACTCCACCCAGCAGAGCAACGACGCGCAGTTCGCCGCCGAGGTCCTCGGTTACAGCGAGTTCCCGAAGGTCGAAGGTGGAAAGGGCGACGAAAACAACCTCGTGGGTAACACCAACAACTTCTACTCGGTCCACAAAAACACGCGCTACCCGGAAGTCGCGCGCGATTTCCTGAAGCTCATGTACTCCGATCAGTTTGTGCAGGAGCAGGTAGGCATCGGTAACCTCCCCACCACCACGAATACCGAGAAGTTCCTCGACAAAGCGGCGGATCCCGAATACGCCAAGTACCAGTTCAACCTGGTCAAGGAAGCGCCGTCCTTCCAGCTTTCGTGGGACCAGGCGTACCCGCCGGAAGCGACTGTCACCATCCTCACCGCCGTCTCCCAGTTCTTCAGCGGACAGATTGACGAAGACGGCTTCATCAAGGCCATGCAGAGCCTCTAGGAAAAAACCATGACCACGACGCTTGCAAACCGCAGGCGCCCGACACGCGCGGGCGGCCCCGAAGAGGGCCGCCCCGCGCGCCGGAACGGCTCCTCCTCGAGCCGTCCCGGCTTTGTCTGGGCCCTTCCTGCCACCATCTTCTTCGGACTCTTCGCGCTGGTCCCGCTGATCGCGGTGGCGGTGCTGTCCTTCACCACGTGGAGAGGCCTCGGCGACCCCAAGTTCGTAGGGCTCAAGAACTGGGAATCCCTCTTCCAGGACCCTGTCATGCTCCAGAGCCTCTGGCTCAGCCTGCTGTTTATTGTGCTTGGCATCGTGACCCAGACACCGCTGAGCATCCTGCTGGGCGTCTGGGCAGCCGGCACGCAGAAAAACCGCGCCATTCTGAGCGCCATCTACTTCGTTCCGCTGCTGCTGTCCTCAGCCGCGATCTCCGTCCTGTGGCGTGCCCTTCTTGACCCCAACTTCGGCATTCCGGGGCAGATGTCCTGGCTGTTTGGCGACGGCAATGTCCTGGGCACCCAGACCGGCGCCATCGCGGTGCTGATCTTCGTGGGCATGTGGCAGTTCACGCCGTTCCACACACTCATTTACCAGGGTGCAGCCAAGCAGATTCCGCCGGTCCTGTACCAGGCCGCGTCGATCGACGGCGCCGGTACCGTCAGGCAGTTCTTCAGCATCACCCTGCCGCAGCTGAAAAACAGCATCATCACGTCCGTGATCCTGATGGTGGTGGGCGGCCTGACCACCTTTGAAACGGTCCTGATCCTGACCAACGGCGGACCGGGCACCAGCACCACCATCACCGCTTTCCACATGTACCAGGAAGCGTTCCGCCGGTTCGATTTCGGTGCCGGCAGTGCCATCGCCCTTGTACTGGTCATCATCTCCACGGCAATTTCATTTGCTGTGGTCCGCGTTTCCGGATACGACAAGATGCGCAGTTCCCTGGAGGGGCTCTAAATGAAAACGCGTCCGAATTACCTCGCCGGCATCGGCGCCTTCATCTGGCTGGCCATCGTTGCTGTTCCGCTGTACGTAATGCTTTCCGCGACCTTCCAGACTCGTGCCGAGTTCGGCGACAACGGGCCGCTGTCCCTGCCGACCAGCTTCACGCTGCAGAACTATGTGGATGCCATCACCAGCGGCTTCGGCCGGTACTTCTTCAACACAGTCATCGTTACGGTCGGCGTCGTTGGCCTGGTCCTGCTTCTTGTACCCCCGCTGAGCTATGCCATCGTCCGGAGCCAGAGCCGCGCTGCCTCGGTCATCTTCCGCGTGTTCCTCCTGGGCCTGGCCATTCCCGCCCAGGCTGTCATCGTTCCGGTGTTCTACCTGATCAACACTGTGGGCCTCTATGACAATCTGCTGGGCGTTATTCTTCCGACGGCGGCCTTCGCCCTTCCGATCTGCACCATCATCCTCAGCGGAACCATGCGGGACATTACTCCCGAGCTGTACGAGGCGATGGCCATGGACGGCGCCACCCCCGCCCGTTCCTTCCTTCGCCTGGTCCTGCCGCTGTCCAAGGGCGGATTGTCCACCATCGCGGTGTTCTCGGCCCTCCAGGCCTGGAACGGGTTCCTCTTCCCGCTGATCCTGACGCAGTCCGAATCCACCCGGGTGGTCACCCTCGGCCTGTTCAACTTCCAGACGCAGTTCGGCATCAACATCCCGGGCCTCCTGGCCGCCGTGACCCTCTCCATGGTGCCGGTTCTGCTCGCCTACCTCTTCGCGCGCCGCGCACTAGTCCAGGGCCTCATGGGCGCTGGCGGAAAGTAATCATGACGGAAACAAAAACCCACAGCGCGCCGTGGCGCGACACCGCCGCCACGACCCAGGAGCGCGCCGACAGCCTCATCGCAGCCATGACGCTCCGGGAAAAGACTGCCCAGCTCTACGGAGTATGGGTGGGTGCCTCCAGCGAGGGCGGCGAGGTTGCCCCGCACCAGAACGAAATGAATCCGCCCGTTGACCTGGACACGATCCTGCCGCACGGCCTCGGCCAGCTCACCAGGCCGTTCGGCACCGCGCCCGTGGACCCGGCCCTGGGCGCCCTGTCACTGCAGCGGACCCAACAGCGCATTGCCGCGGCGAACCGCTTCGGCATCCCGGCACTGGTTCACGAGGAATGCCTGGCCGGCTTTGCCGCATGGCAGGCCACGGCCTACCCGGTGCCGCTGGCATGGGGCGCCACATTCAACGCCGAACTCATCCGCACCATGGGCGCGGCAATCGGTGCCGACATGCGGTCCGTCGGTGTGCACCAGGGCCTCGCCCCTGTCCTGGACGTCGTCCGTGACGCGCGGTGGGGCCGGGTGGAAGAGACCATCGGTGAAGACCCTTACCTGATCGGAACCCTCGCCACCGCCTACATCCAAGGCCTCGAAAGCAGCGGCATCGTCGCCACCCTCAAGCACTTCGTTGGCTACTCGGCCTCAAAGGCGGGCCGGAACCTGGCGCCCGTTTCCGTGGGGGCCCGCGAACTGGCCGACGTCCTCCTTCCGCCGTTCGAGATGGCCATCCGGGAATCCGGCGTGCGCTCCGTTATGCACGCCTACACCGACCTGGACGGCGTCCCCACCGCCGCAGACTCATCCCTGCTGACGGACCTCCTGCGTGATACCTGGGGATTCAATGGCACCGTGGTGGCGGACTACTTCGGGGTCGCTTTCCTCAAGAACCTGCACGCGGTGGCCGGATCGTTCGGCGAGGCGGCGGCAGCCGCCCTGGCCGCCGGCGTCGACGTCGAACTTCCCACCGTCCACGCATTCGGCGAGCACCTCATCGCAGAAGTCGAAGCCGGCCGCGTCCCTGTCAGCCTCATTGACCGCGCGCTGCACCGGGTCCTCGTCCAGAAAATTGACCTGGGCTTGCTGGATGAGGACTGGTCTGCCGTTCCGGCCGCCCTGCAGGAAGCCAACCTGCAGGATGCCGCACGCCTGGAAGGCAGCGTCACGCTGGACACCGAGGCCAACCGCAAGCTGGCGGCACAGATTGCCGAAGAATCAATCGTCCTGGTCAGCAACAACGGCGTTTTGCCGCTTCGCAGCCCCGGCCGGATCGCCGTCGTCGGACCCAACGCGGACAACACCCAGGCATTCCTGGGCTGCTACTCCTTCCCGGCGCACGTTGGCGGGCAACACCCCGATGTCCCGGTGGGCATCGAATTGCCCACCGTCGCTGAGGCCCTGCGGGCCGAGTTCCCCGGCAGCTCGATCACCGTCACCGCGGGCTGCTCCGTCGACGGCGACTCCCCCGGAGGTTTTGACGACGCCGTTGCTGCCGCGGCTGCCGCGGACGTCGTGGTCGCCGTCTTGGGAGACCGCGCCGGCCTCTTCGGCCGGGGAACCAGCGGTGAAGGCTGCGACGTGGAATCCCTGGTGCTGCCGGGCGTCCAGCAGCAGCTGCTGGACCGGTTGATCCGCACCGGCAAACCCGTGGTGCTGGTGCTCCTCACCGGACGCCCCTACGCCGTGGGCTCTGCGGCGGAAAATGCCGCCGCGATCGTCCAGGCCTTCTTCCCCGGCGAGGAAGGCGGACCGGCCGTGGCAAAGGTACTCAGCGGCCGGGTCAACCCGAGCGGGCGCCTGCCCGTCAGCATTCCCGCCCGCCCGGGCGCGCAGCCTTCCACGTACCTGGCGTCCCGCCTCGCACGTGCCAGCAGCGTCTCCAACATCGATCCCGCGGCTGCCTTCCCGTTCGGCCACGGCCTCAGCTACACCACGTTCGAGTGGAGTGGTTTGACCGTTGACGGGCCCGCTGCCGTGCCGGTGGATGGCGAAGCCGCCGCCAGCATTACCGTCACCAACACGGGCGACCGTGCCGGAACGGAACTGGTGCAGCTGTACCTGCACGACGGCGTCGCATCGGTTGTGCGGCCGGAGCAAAAACTCGTGGGGTATGCCCGTGTACCCTTGGACCCCGGAGCCTCAGCCAGGGTGTCCTTTACCGTGCCGGCCGACGTTACCTCGTTCACCGGCCGCGACGGCCGCAGGATCGTCGAACCCGGCGGTATCGAGCTCGGCTTCGGCGCCTCCAGCGGTGACATACGCCTGCGGGCAACAGTCACGCTCACCGGTGAGACGCGGGCTGTGGACCACACCCGGCGGCTGCACTGCGGCGTGACGGTAACACCGGACGCCTGACGCATTGGCCGGGGCGTCGCTTTCCGGGCGCCTCGGCCATCCGCATCTTCCCGCCCCGCACTGCATACTCCTGCACCTCCAAGCGAAAGGAAGCGACATGGGCATCGGCCTTCACCGCCTGACGATCTTTGCAACGACCCGTGCCGAGGCAGAGGAAAAGCTCAACAGCTCGGTCCAGCAGCTCCGTGACGTCGCCATGCAAAATCCGACAAGGGGTATTCTCGTGACGAAGAGGGGCGCTGGCCATTTCACGGTTGAACTCAGCGACCAGGTCCCCTACGGGCAGACTTGGGAATCCGTAACGCACCGGGATTCCGCCAGCTAAACCCGCTCAAGACAAGCGGCGGACCCCATCACCAGTGCCTCCAGACAAGTTAGGTTTGCCGCGTGACGGACACCGCATCATCCCCCACTCATGGGTCCCGGCCGCCCCGGACAACAAAGTATGTCCTGATGCTTGGCGCACTTGCCGCGCTTCCGGCTGTAACCACCGACATGTACCTGCCTTCGTTGCCCGACGTCGCGCAGGACTTTGAAACCAGCCAGGCTGCCGCCCAGCTGACATTGTCCGGCACCCTCCTCGGCGGAGGGGTGGGCCAGCTGGTTATCGGCCCGTTTTCCGACCGGTTCGGCCGGCGGCTGCCGCTGATCATCGGGATTTCACTGCACATCCTGATCTCGTTGCTGTGCTCCATCACGCCCAACATCGAAACCCTCACCGGTTTGCGCGTCCTGCAGGGCTTCTTCAACGCGGCGGCAGCGGTGGTGGCCATCGCGGTCATCCGGGACCGTTTCGTGGGTTCCGCAGCCGCCCGGCTGCTGTCCCGCCTGATGCTGGTGATCGGCGTCGCCCCGCTCTTCGCCCCCACGATAGGCCAGGCCATCGCGGGACTCTGGCACTGGCGGGCCGTCTTTTATGCGCTGGCGCTCATCGGCGTGCTCCTTGTGGCCATCGTGTGGAAATTCATGCCGGAGACGCTGCCCGAGGACAGGCGGAGCCCCGGGCGCCCAGGGCATGTCGCCGGGGCCTACTGGGCGCTGCTGCGGGACAAACACTTTATGGCGCTGGCCGTCATCCCGGGGTTGGGCCTTGCCCTGATCATGAGCTACGTGGTGGGTTCACCCTTCGTATTCCAGAACGAGTACGGCTTCACGGAGCAGCAGTTCGCGCTTGCCTTCGCCCTGAACGGCGCGGCACTTGTCCTCTCGGCACAGCTCAACGCAGCGCTGGTCCGGAAATTCCCGCCGGTCCGCCTCCTGCGCACCGCTGTCCTCGTCCAGCTGGCGCTTGCCATGCTGCTCCTCGCGGTGGTGGCCACCGGCGCCGGCGGCGCGTTCGGCCTCATGGCGGGACTGTGGCTTGTCCTGGCCGCGCAGGGAATGATTCCGGCCAACGCCTCGGTGCTCGCGCTGCACAACTACGGGCATATGGCCGGAACTGCGGCAGCCGTGATCGGCGCCTTGCAGTCCGGCGTGGCGGGCCTGGTGAGCCCGCTGGTGGGGCTGTTGGGCGGCACGGCTTTCTCGATGGTCAGCGTGATGATCGGCAGCTGCCTCCTGACCGTTGCGGTGCTGGCGGCCGGAACGTCCGCCTACCGCAAGGGCGGCTGGCCGGAGTCCGCAGAGCGCAGCGGCGAGCGCCTGCCAGCCGATGACTAGCGGCGCCTATTGCACCGTCGCGGTCAGCCGCGCCACGTTATCCACATAGCGGGCGGCGAGCGGCCGCTTGATCCAGTCCGAGAGCCGCAGCTCGTGGGAGATGTCCCGGTAGGTATCCTCCACGGCCCGCATCTTGGCGACAATGTCCTCACCGAGCAGCATCACGGACACTTCCAGGTTGAGGGAGAAGGACCTCATGTCCATGTTGCTGGAACCCAGGACCGCCACCTCGTCGTCGATGGTGAAGTGCTTGGCATGCAGCACGAACGGAGCCTTGTAGAGGTAGATCCTGACCCCGGCTTCGAGGAGCGCCTCGTAGTAGGAACTCTGTGCGTGGTGGACCAGGAACTGGTCACCCTTCTCGGAGACGAACAGCTCCACGTCCACCCCCCGCTGGGCCGCCGTGGTGATGGCGTACAGCAAGGAATCGTCCGGCACGAAGTAGGGGCTGCAGATGGAGATGCGGTGCTGGGCCGAATAGATCAACGTATTGAACAGGCGCAGGTTGTTTTCGGTGCTGAACCCCGGGCCGCTGGGCACCACCTGGGCGGTGACGTTGCCCGGGTGGTGGTCAGCGGGCAGCTGCAGCTGGTCTTCCAGCGATTCGTCGGTCTCGCTGAGCCAGTCGGTGGCGAAGACAACATTCAGGGTGGTGACAATGGGCCCGCGCAGGCACGCCATCAGTTCGATCCATTCGCGCCCGGCCTTGCGGTGCCGGGGGTTGTTGTAGGAGGGTTCGATCAGGTTCTGTGATCCCGTGAAGGCAATTTCGCCGTCCACCACCATGATCTTCCGGTGGTTCCGCAGGTCGGGCCGGCGCCACTGGCCGTGGATCGGCATGAGCGGAAGCATCCGCTTCCATTGGATCTTGCCGGCTTTGAGCCGCTTGAGGAGTTTCCGGTAGCCCTGGACGCGGAGGGTGCCGATGTGGTCGAAGAGCACCCGCACTTCAACACCGCGTTCGGCGGCTTCCTCCAGGGCCGTGAGGAGTTCGTCCGTGATGTGGTCCGTGCTCATGATGTAGAACTCTGCGTTGACGAACTTTTTCGCCTTCCGCACCGCCTCGGTCATGGCCACGATGGAGTCCGGGTAGCCGGGAATGAGGTCCACGGAATTGCCGTCCACCATCGGCAGCGACCCGAGCCTGCGGTTCAGCTCCGCGGCGGACGTCACCCATTCCGGGCCCGGGTAATGGCTTTCGACGTCGGCGAGCGAGGAGATGCCCGCCTTCACCCTGTCATTGACCAGCTGCTGTTGCTCCCGCCGCCTGCGCGAGAGTTGGAAATTGCCGAACAGCAGGAACAGGATGATTCCCAGGAACGGCACAAAGAAAATGCCCAGCAGCCACGCCATCGCTGTCGTGGGACGCCGGTTCCCGGGGATGATGCCCACGGCAAGGACCCTGATGACCAGGTCGGCGACGCCCAGCAGCACCACGACCCACATCGGCGCGGTGCCGGCAAGCGGAAACGGCCACAACACGGAAAAAGCAACCCCCGGATAATGAGCTCCCGGCGGGCGGTTCCCGGCGGGCACTTCGCCCAGCTTAGCCGCGCGGCGCCGCACTAAGCTGTAGCCATGACCTCACCTGCCTCGGTTGTTCTCGTTTTCCTTGACCCCGCCTTCCCGGACGGCCGGCTGGCGGACGCTACGAAGCCGCAGCTGATGGTCACGGACCAGGGTGCCACCCGGGGCGACGGCGTGTTCGAGACAATGCTCGCCGTCGGAGGCCATGTCCGGAAGATGCAGGCCCACCTGGACAGGCTTGGGGGCTCGGCAGAGGCCCTGGACCTGGTCATTCCGGAGCAGGACGAGTGGCGGCGGGCCATCGCCACAGCCGTGAACGAGCACCGCGCGCAGCATCCGCCTGCCGGGGCCGAGGACGAACTGGTGGTCAAGCTGGTGGTCACAAGGGGCGTGGAGGGCGCCGCTGCGCCTACCGCCTGGGTGCAGGTGGCGCCCGCGGGAGCGGCAGGCCGCCGCCAGCGTGAAACGGGCATCGATGTCATCCTCCTTGACCGTGGGTACGACAGCGACGTGGCCGAGCGTGCCCCCTGGCTCCTCCTGGGCGCCAAGACCCTCTCCTACGCCGTCAACATGGCGGCACTTCGCCACGCCCGGAAGCAGGGCGCCGACGACGTCATTTTCTTCTCCTCCGATGGCCGGGTCCTGGAAGGCCCCACGTCCACGGTGCTGCTTGCCCGGGTGGAAAAGTCCGACGACGGCACAACAGTCAAGCGCCTCGTCACCCCGCAGCTGGACAGCGGCATCCTGGCCGGCACCTCCCAGGGCGCCCTGTTCAAGGCCGCCAAGGCGGCGGGCTGGCAGCTCGGCTACGGACCGCTGGTGCCCCGGGACCTGCTGGACGCCGACGCCGTCTGGCTGATCTCCAGCGTGCGGCTGCTGGCCCCGGTCAACCGCATCGACGGCAAGGAAATCGGAACACTTTCGCTGCAGAAGGAGCTGACGGCCGAGCTGGCCGGGCTGTTCGCCGGGATCCAATAGCACGACATCTGGAACATCAGGATGCAGGACCGCCGGCGCGCTTCTTTGGAGTAGTTCCGGGACCTAGCCGGTCCGCCGGGCCAGCTGGGCTTCCAGCCCGGTGAGCCGGATGGTCAGTCCCTGGTCCAGTTCCTCGGACCCGTCGTAGTCGGCAAGGGCAGGCGCCAGGGCGCGGAGCCTCGGGAAGTCCTTTGCCGGGAGCCGGTGCAGGCCCAGCCGGAGCAGCGCCTCGCTTTCTTCCGGATCCACAATGAACTCCTGCAGCTCGTTCAGGATGTGGCCATAAAGGAACCCGTAGTACGCGCGGTAGACGTGCAGGGCGTCTGAGGGTTCGAACCCTGCGGCGATCAACAGGGAAAGGATCTGCTCGAGCGGGCGGAGGGTGCCGAGGGGTCGCATTCCCAGCGGCGTGGACAGCGGCCTGGTGACCAGCAGCGGCACCACGTGGGGGTGCTGGAGTGCCAGCTTGCGGAAGTCGTGGGCGAGGAGCCGGAGTTGTACCTTCCAATCGGGGTCTCCGGGCTGGATGGAGAGTTCATCCAGGACGAGCTCGGCCACGCCGTCAAGAAGTGCCGCACGGCTCTCCGCGTACCGGTAGAGGCTCATCGGGTCACAGCCCAGCCTTTGGCCGAGGCGGCGCATGGTCAGTGCGTCAATGCCTTCAGCGTCCACCAGTTCCAGCGCCTTGGACAGCACTGCGTCCCTGCTGAGCGGCGGCTTTTGACTGCCGGAGCTGCGGCGGCTTTTGGCCCGGTTTGCGGATCCCATTGTTTTGTCCAAGAGTGGGTGCGGCCTTCCGGAGGGTCATTCCAAGCACTTGCCGGAAGCGTGGTCTACGGGTAAAGTCTACAGTGTAGATCGGGCGTAAGCCTCACGTGGGGTCCCAGTTTTCCGCAGGACCCAGTCACACTCCACTGCCTCCGTGCAAGGCACTGAAGTCCGTTGCTGTAGTCCCACGGCAGCGTCACGCACTTAGCGAAGGGACGCCTTCATGGCACATTCGCAGTTCGACACTTTTCTCCAGGAAGCCACCTACCTCGACCAGGCCCCTGGATATACGCTCAACCGTGACCGCCTTTACGGCCTCTACACCAGCTGGTGCTTCATCAACCAGCAGGTGCTCGGCAATGAGGACAGTTTCTGGGCAGCGATGAACAGCCGGATCGACCCGGACCACAACAATCTCCGCATGAAGGGTCCGGCGGCAACCGATTACATCCTCACAAGCCGCCCCGACCTGGTCTAGGGCCAAAGCCAAAAAAGCGTGAACCGCCGGCAGCTGCCGGCGGTTCACGCTTTTTTAGTTCCGCCTGGCAGGGACCATGGCTACGTCGGAATGATCTTGAAGAGGAACCTGGTCCGCACCATGACCCAGAGCAGCCCCAGCACCACGGCGTAGGCAAGGGTGTTGAGCAGAATGTTCTCCTGCTGCAAAACGGGGATATTGGCTACGACGGCGATCAAAACCACGTGCATGATGAACACGTAGAGCGTGGCGCGGCCCAGCGGAATCAGGAACCACCCGAGGGCGCGCTGCACCGGTTTCCAGAAGACCGTGAGGAAGGCGTAAGCCGCCACCACCAGCACCAGGACATTGAGCAGCCGGCCGGGTGCCAGGTAGGTCCGGGCAAACAGCGCATCGTAGGCGGCGCGGTACAGCGTGTCCGGGATGAGGGCCAGGCGGACATCGAATCCGTTGGCCAGGTACGGGTTGCCCCAGGACAGGAAGGCGAAGAGGAAGGCGAGCGCGGTGCAAGCGGCCACCATCCAGGTCCGCGCCGAGAGCCACGTAACAATGCTGCGCCTATGAAATCCGGCCACAAGGCCGATCACGAACAGCACCTGCCACACGAGCAGCGGAAATGAGTCCTCGAACTGCGAGGGCAGCAGCCGGAAACGGGTGGTTGATCCTACCGCGTAAACCGCGAGTGTCCCTGCCAGCACCCACCAGGCCTTGCCCCGGTTGAGCGCCCAGAGGATCAGCGGGCCGGCCAGGAGCAGCACCACATACAGTCCCATGACGTTGAACTGCCACGGGCCGAACTGGAGCAGCAGGATGGCGGGAAGGATTTGCGGCGGTACCGGGAACTGGAACAGTGACTCCATGCCGGCATAGAGGTCGTAGGTCCGTCCGGCGCCGTCGTGCCCTGCCCCGCCGGTGCCCTGGTCCACGAAGGTAGTGAGCGCCTCGGACCGGAAGATGGGCAGCAGGGACACCAGGAAGACCCCAACCAGGACCACCAGGGCCGTCAGGTAGAGCTTGCCGGCGCGCCTGGAGGTCAGATCCACCACCGAGCCGAACTCGTCCTTCACCCGGGGCCCGTAGACCATGCCCACCACCAGTCCGGAGAAGAGCACGAACAGTTCGGCACCTGACACAAAGCCGACGGCTTCCTGGGTGAGCAGCTGGAACAGGGATGTCATGCCCAGGTGATTCACCACCACGAACACGATGGCCAGCCCGCGCAGCAGGTCCACGCGCGAGTCCCGGTTGGACGGGTCTGCGTAGCCCCAGTGTGTTGCGGCGTTGACGCGGCGGGGGATCTGCCACAATGCCACCAGCAGGATGAGGAGTGCGGCCCCTACGGTCCAGGCGGCGGCGCCGGCCAGTGTGTTGGCACGGACGTACCCGCCACCGGCAGTGACTTCGGTGACCGGGCCCGTCACCACGGACGAGGACTCGATCCGCTCCAGCGCGGCCTTGGCGATGCCCGGGTTGCCGGTCAGGAGCCAGTCGATGCTGGCCACCCCGGTATCCCTGGTGCTGGTCCGTTCGTCCCATACGATGGCGGCCGTCCTGGCAAAGTCTGCGGACGTGGCCACCCCCACCACCTGGTTCCACCAGTCGACTTTGATGTCACCCTCGGGCGCACCGCCGGAGGCAGGGCTGTAGAAGGCTGCGGTCTGCAGGAGGAACGGTTTTTTCCGGTCCACGGCGTAGGTGCCATAGAAGTTCTCGCCACCGGGCGCAGTCAGCATCTCCTGCAGTTCACCCGCTCGTGGAAAGGTGTTGACGGCTGCGCCGCCTGCAGTGTCATCGTGGTAGGCGGTCAGACCCACCCAGTCAACGGCGTCGTCACCGGGGTAAAAGGGTTCGTAGGCACTGTCGGATCCGTCCCAGGCGCCGTCGCCGTTCGTGTCCAGCAGGGCGAAGCCTTCACTTCCGGGGGCCGGGGCGTTCCGGTTCCGGTCAAAGGGGTAGTCCTTGCCTAGGTAGGGCTCCCATACCAGGATGGCGCTGCCGCCGTCGGAATCCTTGAAGGCGGACGAAACCGCCCTGAAGGCGTCCCGGTACGCGGCAGGCTGCTGGCCCCATTCCACCCAGCTGGCGTTCATGTCCGGCGCAAACCGGACCAGCACCTCCCCGATGAACCCGGATGTCAGGTTCCGGACCTCGCCGGCGAACGCCTCAGCAGCCGCAGCATCGATCTGGTCGAGGGGTACCGTGGGCTTCACGGTCAGCATCGCGTGCGCGCCCTGCAGCGACGCCTGCTCCAGGAAACCCCGGATGTCGTCCTGCTCGGAGGGACGGTAGGGAAACGCGAGATCATGCCCGAAAACGGCAGGCGAAGTGCCTAGGCGTTCAGCAAAACCGGCGGCTGTATCCTCGCCCCACTCCAGGACCGCACCGAGCAGCGGCTTGCCCTCGTCCGTGACAGGTTCCGCCGCCCGCGCCGCTCCGGAGGGAAGGAAAACTGCCAGCAGCGCAACAAACAGGGCGGCAAGGAACGCTGCCAGCGCACGGAGACGGGGGACCCGGAGTGGACTGGTACGGCGTCGTGGCGCGACCGCGCGCGTGTTCATAGGGACCCCCCCAGATACTGTTCTTCGGCGACGGGGCGCTGCCCCCAAGAACTGTATCTGGCCGCCTGGCCGCGAAGGGAAAGAAAAACCCGCCCACCTGCGCTGATGCCGCCGTCGTACCTTCCCTTGCCCCTCCTGCGCCGCCGCCTCCGGCAGGGGGTCCGCTTCAGTTACGCAACATGACGACGGCGGCGATGCGGGCGCCGGTGCCAGATGTTACGTTTTTGGGGAGTAATGAGTACCGGCGCCAAGCCCTGACTGGCCGGTCGGCAACCCTCCTTCCGCGGCGGGGTGCCTCAGGTGAATACTCGGCATATCGACCGTATTCGAGCTGCAAGCGTGAGAGAAGGAGATCCGTCGTGTCTGACGCGCCTGCCCCTGAAGAAAAGCTGTCCTACCGCCTCATCAGTGGGCCGGACAACCGTGAATTCTGCGAGCGGATCTCAAACGCCCTCGCCGAGGGCTACGTGCTGCACGGCAGCCCGGCGGCAGCCTTCAACGGCACCAGCGTCATCGTTGCCCAGGCCGTGGTCCTGCCCGCTGCGATCGCTTCGGCGGATGCGGCCGTCGCCACTGCCGTGGACGACCTGGAAGCAGCCAACGAAGACCTCGAGTTCGACGGCGAGGGCCACGCATGAGCTACGCCGGGGACCTGACGCCGCAGGAAGCCTGGGCCAAGCTGGAGCAGGGCGCCATCCTGGTGGATGTCCGTACCGAGGGCGAATGGGCCCACATCGGCATCCCGGATACCAAAGCCACGGACAATGATCCCCTGTTCATCCAGTGGACGTTCCCGGGCGGAATCCCCAACCCGGACTTCATCAAGGACCTGAGCCAGCAGGCGCCGGAGGATTCGAACACCGAGCTGCTGTTCATCTGCCGCTCCGGCCAGCGCTCCATCGCCGCTGCGATCGCCGCCACGCAGGCCGGCTTCACGTCCTACAACGTCCTTGAAGGCTTCGAAGGCGAACCCGACCGCTACGGCGAACGCACCGTCAACGGCTGGAAGAACCGCGGCCTGCCTACGAACCTGGGAAACAACTAAGTGACTTTCAACGAAGACGCCGCTGGCTGGAGTCCCGACACCCAGGCCGTCCGCGGCGGGCTGGACCGTACCAACTTCCAGGAAACCGCGGAGCCGGTCTTTTTGAACTCGGGCTTCGTCTACGAGTCCGCCGCCGCTGCGGAGCGTGCCTTCACAGGCGAAGACGAACGCTTTGTCTACTCCCGCTACGGCAACCCCTCGGTGGCCACTTTCCAGGAGCGGCTCCGCCTGCTCGAAGGCACCGAAGCGTGCTTCGCGACGGCGTCCGGCATGTCGGCAGTCTTCACCGCCCTGGGTGCGTTGCTGGGTGCCGGTGACCGGGTGGTGGCGGCCCGTTCGCTGTTCGGCTCCTGTTTTGTCATCCTGAACGAAATCCTGCCCCGCTGGGGCGTGGAGACGGTGTTCGTGGACGGACCGGACCTGGAGCAGTGGCGGTCGGCTTTGTCCGAACCCACCACTGCCGTATTCTTCGAATCGCCGTCCAACCCCATGCAGGAGATCGTGGATATCGCCGCGGTCAGCGAGCTGGCGCACGCGGCCGGGGCCACCGTCGTCGTCGACAATGTCTTTGCCACTCCCCTGCTGCAGCGCTGTGGGCAGCTCGGCGCGGACGTCATTGTCTACTCCGGGACCAAGCACATCGACGGCCAGGGCCGGGTGATGGGCGGCGCGATCCTGGGCAGCAAGGAGTTCATCGAGGGCCCGGTCAAGCAGCTGATGCGGCACACCGGGCCGTCGCTCTCGCCGTTCAATGCGTGGGTGCTCACTAAGGGCCTGGAAACCATGGCCCTGCGCGTGAACCATTCTTCCGCCACCGCCCTGCGTTTGGCGGAGTGGCTGGAGCAGCAGCCTGCCGTGAACTGGGTGAAGTATCCGCTGCTGAAATCCCACCCGCAGTATGAGTTGGCTGCGAAGCAGATGAAGGCCGGTGGTACGGTGCTCACGCTGGAGCTTGCCCCTTCGGGCGGGCGTTCCGGCAAGGAGGCCGCGTTTGCGCTGCTGGACGGGCTGCGCATCATCGACATCTCCAACAACCTGGGTGACTCGAAGTCCCTCATCACCCACCCGGCCACCACCACGCACCGTGCCATGGGGCCCGAGGGCCGCGCCGCGATTGGCCTGAGCGACGCCGTGGTCCGTCTCTCCGTGGGGCTCGAGGATGCCGACGACCTCATCCGGGACCTGGAACAGGCGCTGAAGCAGATCTAGCTGGCTTTGCGGGGCTTTGCGTCGTTCGGTTGGAGCTCCAGCTTTGCTTCCACCCGGTCCCCGGCGCTGATCCCGGCCTTGTCCCGTACTGCCTTCTTCACCGGCAGCAGGTAGGAGCCGGTTTTGGCGTCGGGGAAAAGCGACGTCTGCCAGCTGTGTCCGGCAACTTCCGCCGTGACCTTCACCGACCCGAAGGCTTTGCTGCTGGTGCTTTGCTCCGCGACGTCATCAGCCACGGCCGGCGGCAGGGTGAGGAAGTGCCAGCCGGCCTCGCCGGGGAACAGCCACAGCTCGGCAACAAATACGTACGACGGCGTCACGCGCCGAGTATCGCATGTCACCTCTTGGGGCACCAGCAGTTGTTCAGCCTGCCGAGACCCCGACGGTTGAGCTTGTCGAAACCCACGTCCTCCTGCCCCGGCATCTGACCATGGATTGTCAGACCCCCTTGGCATGCTTGGGGTATGGAAAGCGGAGCAGCCGGGGGCGAAGCGACCGGGGGCGGGGGAGGCAGGGCCGGGATTCTGGCTGCTGTTGCGTCGGTGGCTGGTTTCGTGGATGAGCTCGCCCTCGTTGTTGCCGGCGGCTCCGCTGTTTCAGGTAGTCCTGATGCTGGCTCTTCTGATGCCGGTGCCGCGGGGGCTGATCCGTTGCGGGGGTTTGCCGATGACTGCCTGGACGGTTTGGCGGTGCAGCGCAAGCTTGAGGCCGCCGCTGCCGCGGTGAAGGTGTTGCTGGTGGACGGGCACGTCGGCGCCGTCGCTGTGATGGAGGACCCGGCGGCGGGTCCGGAATGGGCCAAGGGCCGCGAGATGGCGTCCGTGGCCGAGGTCGCCTGCGTCCTGACCATCGGTGAACGCGCCGCAAGTGCCCTGATCGGTGAAGCCCAGGCCTTGACCAGTTCGTTGCCGGCGGTGCTGGACGCGTTGCAGGCCGGGCAGGTGTCGTGGCAGAACACGAAGGTCCTCATCGATGAGACCACCGGGCTGGACCCTGCCGCCACTGCGGCGCTGGAGCGGCACTTTCTTGACCCCGATACTCCCGGCGCCGGCCCTGGTGGTGTCGCAGGTGTGTTGCCGCCGGCGAGGTTGCGGCCGAAGGTGCGCTCCTGGCGGGAACGCCACCATCCCGACTCGATCGAGAAACGCCACGCCAGGGGTGTCGCGGACCGGCGGATGGAATACGCCCCGGACCGGGACGCGATGGCCTGGGTCTCCATGTACCTGCCCGCGGACCAGGCCAACGCGGCCTGGAACCGGACCCGGGCCTTGGCCCGCGGACTGCAGGGACCGGACGAGTTCCGCACCCTTCCACAACTGATGGCAGACATCGGCGCCACAGCCCTCCTCGACACCGGACATACCCCCACCCATGGTCCACCGGATGGCGTCGCACGGTGCGGTGGTGCCTCTGCCGACTCTCACGTGAACGAAGGCGGTCTCGAACTTGCTCACCCGCCCGTGCCGCGGGCGCAGGTGCTCGTCACGGTCCCGGTGTTCGCGCTCCTGGGCGCCACCGAGGAACCAGCAATGCTGGATGGGCACGGTCCGATCCCGGCGTCGATGGCCCGTAGACTCGTCGCCGGCGGAGCGGATTCGTTCCACCGGGTCCTGGTCGATCCCAGGGACGGGGCGCCGCTGGAGATCGGGCGGACGAGCTACCGGATCCAGGAAGCGATGCGCCGCTGGCTGAGGCTCCGGGACGGTAAATGCCCGTTCCCCGGCTGCAGCAACCACTCCCTCGACAACGAAGCCGACCACCTGCTGGCCTGGCACCACGGCGGAACCACCGGGATCACCAACCTCGCCCAGCCCTGCCCCAAGCACCACCGGATGAAACACACCAGCGCATGGCAACCCACCCCCGCCACCAAAAACGCACCACCCGGCTGGATCTCACCGGCCGGACGCCGCTACACCAGCGAACACCAGGACTGGGAACCACCCCACTGGCCACCCGTCATCCTGCCTTGGCACCAAAGCATTCTGGAGGAGGCATTGGAGCGATTCCGCCTGCCGGCAGGTAGCTGACGGACGGGAGGCAGGTAAGGGTTTGGATGCAATACCTCTTGTTCACGGGCGGTCTTATGTGCCAGATGAGGCCTTGTACACCGGCAGAAAGCTCAAGTCTGCCGGACCCGGATCAGCTCCGGGATAGCATCAACCTCGGAAAGATCCAGCGCGTCCCGCATGGTTACCTTAACGGCGTGCCGGACTACGGCGCCAAGGCCCATATCCTCAGGCGGCGGCCCTGTCAGCAACTTGTCACGGACCCGGCGTTGTTCTGCGGCCCCCGTCCCCCGTGCAATGATTTCCTCCACGCCCTGCTTGGCCAAGGCGAGTTCTCCCTGTTCGTCCAGCACGGGCGCGAGGTAGTCCACCAGCGAATGCACCACATTAGCGGCAGGAACCGGGCGGAAGGTGCCAAAGTCCAGGAGTTCACCGCTGAGCCCCTCGCTGCTCGCCTGCCACGCTGCCATCCGCAGCAGCACGGTGGGCACGGGCGAGGGATCGACGCCGTCACGCCATTCCCGGCCTGCAGTCTCCACCAGGGCACGGACCAGAAGCGCGATCAGTGCTGCGTCCTCGGCGCGCAGGCATACATCGGCAACACGCACCTCCACTGTGGGATGGTTGCGGGAGAGCCGGGCGTCGAAGTAGAGCATGCCTTCATCCAGCATCACACCACTGTCCAGCAAACGGGTGACCAGGCGGCGGTAGGCGGGATAGGTCCCATAGATGCCCGCCGGCCCCGACGTAGGCCAACGGTTCCAGGCCTGCGTCCGGTAACTCTCGAAACCAGTCTGCAGCCCGTTCCAAAACGGTGAATTGGCGCTAAGGGCAGTCAGCACAGCCAGTTTGTCGCGGATGCGGTCCAGGACCGCAACGCCTTCTTCGGGTGACTCCACATACGTGTGCACGTGGAAGCCGCAAGTCAGCTGCTCCTGGGCAGTCAGGCCAAAGCGTTCCAGCATCCTGGCGTATCGCGGGTCGGGGGTCGTATGGCTGTTCAGCCCCAGAGGCGAGGTGGCAAGCGCCGCCACGCGCGCGTGGTGCCTTTGCGCCGCCTGGTCCGCCAGCATCCGCCCCGCCCTGATCTGGTCAAGGAGGGGGCCGTACTCAAGGCAGGGCCGGGTCTGCGTCTCGATCTGCTCAAGTTTCAGCTCGGCACTCAAGCCCATCTCGTCGTCGTCGTAAACCGTCTTGTCTTTGGTCTCGAGCGCATGCGGATCCTGCGGGCCGTCGTCAGCCGGGCCCCACCGGTTCGACAGCAGCGCGTCGGCCAGGGCAAGGGGTTCACCCGTCTCCGGGTGAACGATCAGCAGCTCTTCCTCCACGCCGAAAGTACGCATACTTACATTCTGCGCCAGCCCAAGGGCATATGAAGATACTCCGGCCTTCATGACGAACCGTGAATGGTCAGTCCTGGAAGTACTCCACCTTGGCGCCGATGGTGTTCAAGCGCTCCGCCAGGTCCTCGTATCCGCGCTCAATGACATAGATGTTCCGGAGCTCGGACACCCCGCGGGCCGCCAGCATTGCCAAGAGCAGGCATGCCGCCGGGCGCAGCGCGGGCGGGCAGCCTACTTCAGCCGCGCGCCACTTGGTGGGTCCGTTGACGTAAATGCGGTGCGGATCCAGCAGCTGGACCTGCGCCCCCAGCCGGTTCAGCTCGGTCAGGTAGATGGCCCGGTTCTCATACACCCAGTCATGGATCATGGTCTGGCCGGCGGCGTTTGCAGCGATGACGGCAAAGAACGGCAGGTTGTCGATATTCAGGCCGGGGAACGGCATCGGGTGGATCTTGTCTTCGGGCGCCCTCAGCTCCGAAGGCTTGGTGGTGACATCCACCAGCCGCGTCCGGCCGTTGCGCGCCATGTATTCCTCGGAGATTTCCAGTTCCTGGCCCATCTGCTCCAAGGTAGCCAGTTCAATCTCCATGAACTCGATGGGCACCCGGCGGACAGTGACCTCGGAATTGGTGACGATCCCGGCAGTGATGAGGCTCATCGCCTCAATGGGGTCCTCGGACGGGAAGTACTCGATGTCGGCATCGATGTGCGGCCGGCCGGTGATTTTCAGGGTGGTGGTTCCCACGCCCTTGATGGTCACACCCAGCATCTCCAGGTAGAAGCAGAGGTCCTGGACCATGTAGTTGGGGCTGGCGTTCCGGATGATGGTGGTTCCCTCGCGGTGAGCCGCCGCCATGATGGCATTCTCGGTGACGGTGTCCCCGCGCTCGGTGAGGACAAATGAGCGGTCGAGGGCGTCAGCCGCGGGCGCCTGCACGGTGTAGAAACCGGCGGTTGCCTCCACGGACAGCCCGAACTGGCGCAGGGCCTGCATGTGCGGCTCAACAGTGCGGGTGCCAAGGTCGCAGCCTCCGGCGTACGGCAACCGGTATTCCTCCGACTCGTCCAGGAGCGGACCCAGCAGCATGATCACGCTCCGGGTGCGCCGGGCGGCTTCAACGTCCATCCCCTCCAGGTCCAAAACAGCCGGGCGCCGCAGCCTGAGATCGGTATCGTTGAGCCAGGTGCACTCCACGCCGATGCTGGCCAGCACCTCGACGATCCGGTTGACCTCTTCGATCCGCGCCAGGCGGCGCAGCACTGTAGTACCGCGGTTGATCAGGCTGGCGCAGAGCAGCGCCACGCCGGCGTTCTTGCTGCTGTTCACGTCCACGGCTCCGGACAGTGTGCGCCCGCCCTCAACGCGCAGATGCGTCATCTGCGGTTTGCCGACGTTGACGATGCTGCGGTCAAAGATGGCTTCCAGGCGCTGAATCATCTTCAGACTCAAGTTCTGCTTCCCCTGCTCCATCCGGGCAACAGCACTTTGGCTGGTCCCCAACTCAGCGGCGAGCTGGCCCTGGGTCCAGCCTTTCTCATTCCGGGCGTCCCGGAGCATTGCGGCAACGTGCTCAGTGGTTTCCAGCGTCATGCACGAAAATATATCATAAATGAGTTACAACGGCGGCAGACGGCGCGGTAGCGTGGCGCCAGGAGAGCGTTTACCCACTACATGCGATAGAAAACGCACGCTTGGTGACCTTGTCCTGCCGTCCAGTCCGCGGGAGGCTGAACGGCAGTAACGAAACCACCAGATGCGCCCAACCCACACCCGCCCGTCCCTGTTCAGACTGGCAGGGCTGCTGGTCGCCCGGGCTCCCCGCCCAGCCTCCGGTCTCCCTGTACGTGAATACCGCCAACCCCGGCAGCGCGGGTTCCTGGTGGCCAACCAGCAATGAGTACCCATCGGGCGGACGGTCAACAACCCCTGCGGCTCCTGCGAAGAGGGCGAATACGGCACGGCCTGCGCCTACATGCATGGCTACGCCAAGGCTTATGACAACGCCTACGTCCGCGGCGTCAGCAACCCCCGGGACTACTTCTGGTGGCTGGATGTGGGGACCGAAAACAGCTGGACCGGTAACAAGGACGCCAACCGGGCCGTGCTGGAGGGCATGACGGACTTCTTCCACAGCATCGACGTCAAAGGCGTGGGACTCTATTCCACCAGCCTGCAGTGGGCCGGATCGTGGGAACCGTCAGTAGCTCCAGCAACCTCTACCCGCTGCCGAGCTGGCTGGCCGGTTCCCGCAACGCGTTCAGGGCTGTTAACGCCTGCTCAGGCGCACCGCTCACGGGTGGCGGCAAAGTTGTCCCTGACCCAGTTCGTCGCCAACGGCTTCGACTACAACCACCCGTGCAACCAGGGACCTCAGCTCCCCAGCCACACCATGTTCCACGTGCCGGCAGTTACGGCTGCTGCCATGGCCAGCCCCGCCACCAGCAGGCCGCCCGCCAACACCCAGGCATCCAGTGACGTGAAGGTCGAGGCGCGGGCCCACGTCCGGGCTCCGCCGCCGAACCCGCGGGCCTCCATGGTGACGGCCAGCCTGGATGCGCGGCGGATCGCCTGCACCAGCAAGCCAAAGCTCTGCCCCAGGGTCGCCTTCACCCGCTGGACAGCACTGCCGCGCGAGCCGACACCGCGCGCCCTGCGCGCCATGCCGATGGTCTGCCACTCCTCCGCCATGAGCCCCACCAGCCGCATCGCGGCCAGCGTGCCCAGCACGAACCGGTGTGGCAGCCGCGCCTTCTGTGCCAGCGCGTCCGCCAGGTCCGTGGGATCGGTACAACTCATCAGCAGCACCGCCGGCAGCGCAATGGCCAGCCCGCGGAGCATGAACCCGACGCCCATCTCCAGCGAGCCTTCGCTCATGGTCCAAATGCCGACGTCGATCAGCGTCCTTCCGCTGTCCGGCGCCAGGATCGAGGTGCTCCAGCCGCCCACCGCCGCGGCGAGTATCAGCGGCCAGCCCCGCTGCCACAGCAGCGTGAGCGTGAGGCCCGCCAGCGGAAACAGCAGGAACTCAAAGACCAGCGCAACGGACGCAGACACCCAGTCTATGGACAGTGCCAGCACCACGGTGATGAGTACGACGGCGGCGACCTTGCTCAGCGGGTTGGCGCGGCTCAGGAGGGCGTGGTTGCCCTGCAGGTTCAATTCCTGCCTCACGGGGCTGCCTTTCTCACAGTGCCACCTTCTCGCGTGCGGACAGCTTGAGCTCGGCCCCACCGAGGGCTGCACTGAATTCCGCGTCATGGGTTACGGACACCACGGCAGTGCCGGCATCCAGGAGTTCGGACAGGAAGGACGCCAGTTCAGCCCAGGTGTTGGCGTCCTGGCCGAACGTTGGCTCGTCCAGGACCAGGACCTGCGGACTGGCCGCGAGGACGGTGGCCACCGAAAGGCGCCGCTTCTCCCCGCCTGAGAGCGTGTAGGGGTTGGCATCCACCAGGGACGTAAGCCGGAGGCGCTCCAGCAGTTCGTCGACCCGCTCCCCGCCGTGGCCCAGGTGGCGCGGCCCGAACATCAGTTCGTCCAGCACCCTCCCGGTAACGAACTGGTGTTCCGGCTCCTGGAACACGGTGCCGACCCGTTCGATCAGTTGCTCGGCTTTCCACTTGTACGGGTCGATTCCGGCACCGCGGCTCAGGCCGGTGGTGGCGGACACCTTTCCGGCAACGGGCTCGAGCAGCCCCGCGAGGGTCAGTGCAAAAGTGGATTTCCCGGCGCCGTTGGGCCCGGTGATGGCAAGCGCCTGCCCCGCCCGGACCTGCCCCGTGATGTCCTCCTGCACGGGGACGGGCGGGATCTTCCGGAAGCCGCTGCGGCGTGGACGGGCGCGGGATACGGCAAGTTTTTCGGCCGCAAGCAGGAGGTTGCCTGTCCCGGCAGCCGGTTCGGCGGCACGCGGGCGTGTGGCCGGCACATGGCCGGGCACCCACACGCCTGCCCCTAGCAGCATGGCGCGGGCCTCGGTGAGCACCTTGTCCGGCGGGCCGTCCAGGATCACAGCGGGATCGGTGGCGGATCCGGGTTGCAGGACCACGATCCTGTCCACCAGGTCCTTCCACACCGCCACCCGGTGCTCCACCACCACCAGCGTGGCACCGGTCTTGTCCAGGCACCGCGCCACGGCATCCCGGACTTCCAGCACCCCTGCCGGGTCAAGGTTGGCGGTGGGCTCATCCAGCAGGATCAGCCCTGGCCGCATCGCCAGGATCCCCGCGAGCGCGAGGCGCTGCTTCTGGCCGCCGGACAGGGCCGACGTCGGGTGGTCCAGCGGCAGGTGGGAAAGCCCGACGTCGGCAAGCGCCTCATGCACGCGGGTCCAGATGTCGTCCCGGGGCACTGCGAGGTTCTCGGCGCCAAAGGCGACGTCGTCCCCCACACGCGACAGGACCACCTGCGTCTCCGGGTCCTGCTGCATCAGCCCGGCGCGGCCGCGCTGCCCGCGCGGGGACCCGCCGTCGACCAGCAGCGAACCGGACTCGTCGGAGTCGCCTGCCTCGCCGTCGTCGTTCACGTCACCAAGCACCCCCGCCAGGGCATGCAGCAGCGTGGACTTGCCGGCACCGGACGGGCCAAGCAGGAGCACACGCTCCCCCGGCCTGATGTCCAGGTCCAGGCCGTGGACCGCGGGTTTGACCCGGCCGGCGTGGCGCCAGCCCCAACCGCGGGCCGTAATCGCCGCCGGCCGCACGGCCGTACCCGTGCCGTGGGTAGGGGCAGGCATCAGGAGAAGACGGGCTCTGTGGCTGCCTTGCGGGAAGCGAAGGAGCTCAGCACACCGGTCCGTGCCAGCCCGCGGGTGGCGATCCAGGACAGGGCGCCGGCGATGATGGCTCCGGAGATCGTGGTGAAGATGATGTAGGCCAGCTTGTCACCGGCTGCGTAGGCGATGTTCCAGCCCCACGGCGCGAAGGAATCGTTGAGGCCGCAGAACAGTCCGGCGGCGGCACCGGCCAGCAGCGCCACCGGCAGGTTGAACTTCCTGTACACGAAGATGGCGAAGATGATCTCCGCGCCCAGGCCCTGGACGAAGCCGGAGAACAGCACGGACGCGCCGTACTGCGAGCCCATCAGCAGCTCGCCGGTGGCCGCGACCGTCTCGCAGAACAGCGCCGCGCCGGGCTTGCGGATGATCAGCATGCCCAGCACCGCCGGGATCATCCAGCCGCCGGCAATCAAGCCGGTCAGCGGCGGGTAGACGGCGTTCATCGGCCCGGACACGGCTGCCGCGCCCTGGGACCAGGCCCAGAACATGACACCGCCGGCGACGGCGATCAGGGCCGCCACCACGATGTCCACGACGCGCCAGGACTTGCTGGTGCTCTTCTTGATTGCTGCAGTGCTCATGAAATCCTCCTGAAACAGGAGGGGAAAGCGCGGCAACGGCAACACTTGCCGCCGCCCAACACTTCGAGAACTCGACTCCCTTGCGCCGGTACTAACCGGATCAGGTTCGAGGGTCTGCGGCTGTCCGCACTCTCAGCGCCCACCTACGGTGCCTGGACTGGCCAGTTCCGACGGCGGCGCTCCCCTGTCGTTAAGTGATGCTTGGTAATTAATGCGTTGATTGCCCTTCCGGGCGTGGTCCAGTTTACACCTGGGGAGGGGTAGATTGTGGGCCATGACCGCCAATCCGCCGCATGTGACTGACTTCGATCCGGACTCCGATGCCGTTCAGCCGGAGGGGTCCCTGGAAGCCCTCATTGGCCGCATCGAGGGTGAAATCCGGGAACTGCAGTTCCCCGGTTTCTCCCTCGACGATGCACTGAACCTTGGGCTGCTCCTTGTGGAACTGGGCAAAGAGCGCGCGTTGCCCATCGCCATCGACATCACCAAGGGCGGGCAGGTGCTGTTCCATGTGGCCCTGCCCGGCGCCACCCCGGACAACGAACACTGGATCCGTGCCAAGCAAAGGACAGCCGCCCGGTATGAGGTGCCCTCCCTGCTCGTGGGGCTGCGCGGCCGGCTCCGCGGCGGTCGGATCGAGGACAACGCGTGGTTCGACCAGTCCCGCTACGCCGCGCACGGCGGGTCCTTCCCCGTCTACGTCGCGGGGGTGGGAGCCGTGGCTACCGTGACCGTTTCCGGGCTGCCGCAGGTGCAGGACCACAACCTGGTGGTGGAGGCGATGCGCGAGGTGCTGCGCACAACAAGTAGTGACGGTGCGCCATGAGCGGCGGGTTGGCCGGGAACGCCGTCCGGGCGGCGCTGGACAAGGCCGAGGACGAGATGATCTACATCGGCCCGGACCACCCCTACTATCCCCTGCTCGCCGAACTGGTCTCCGCCGTCGGGGAGGCCTGGCAGCAGGGGTATGAGCAGGGCCGCCTGGGTGGACAGCATCCCAACCCGTACACCTGGAGCAGCAGGCAATAGCGGTAGACGGTTACCCAAGAGGCCTCACCAGCACTACGTACCGGACCAAGCGCTGCTTAGCTTTTATTAGTAACCATGCTTACTATGTTGTTCCAGAGCGTACGAGGAGTATAGGACATGGCCGTCAGCACCCGCCCACCGGGCGTCCGCACTGCCCTGCAGTGGTCCGCCCTGGCCTCAGGCGCCGTGTTCCTGCTCGCGGGCATCCTTGGGTTTGTTCCCGGAGCCACGAGCAATCTGGGTTCCCTGGCTGTCGCCGGCCCCGCTTCGAAAGCCCTGCTGCTGGGCGTCTTCCAGGTGTCTGTCCTGCACAACGCGGTGCACCTGCTTTTCGGAGTGGCCGGCGTTGTCATGGCGCGAAGCCACCGGCAGGCACGGAACTTCCTCATCTACGGCGGGGTCATCTACCTGGTTCTGTGGCTTTACGGCCTGCTGATCGGAGACGAAACCCCGGCGAATTTCATCCCCGAGAACTATGCGGACAACCTGCTGCACCTTGTCCTCGGCCTGGCCATGATCACACTGGCCATCGTCTTGTCCCCGCGCACAACCGCTACCGGCCGCCGGGGGCACTGACCGATTTTTCCACCTCTTTCCACTGCCGCCAGCGCAGACGGCACCGTACCGTATCCCGCCCGAGAACAAGGAGCACACCATGCACATTCCGGAACCCCGAGGCCCCATCAGCAGCGCCCTGTTCGAGCTCCTGGCGGGCGAACCCGGCAACGCGGGTGACTCCCTTGCCGGGCTGCACCGGCTGGTCACCACCCGGTTGGCCGGGATCCAGGAGATCATTGGCGACGACGACGCCCAACTGACCCTGTTCTGCCTCTATGAGCTCCACTACTCCGGGCTCGACGGCGTCAAAGACGAGTGGGAATGGGAGCCGGGGCTGATCCAGGTCCGGCAGTTGCTCGAGAAGCCGTTCGAGGCTGCCTTGCGGGCAGCGGCGAAAGAGGCCATGGGCGACGTGGACCTGCCTGCGCGTGACGGACTCACCAGCGATGCGGTGGCTGACGTACTGTTCGGCCTGGCCGGCAGGGACACCGGCCCCAGCGTCTCACGGTATGTTGCCAAGAAGGCCAGCCTGGATCAGCTCAAGGAGTTCCTGATCCACAAGTCCGTCTACCAGCTGAAGGAAGCGGATCCGCACACCTGGGCCATCCCGCGGCTTGCCGGACGCGCAAAAGCCGCACTGGTGGAAATCCAGGCCGACGAGTACGGCGGCGGCCGCCCGGACCGGATGCACAGTGCTCTCTTCGCCAGGACCATGCGGGGACTGGGCCTTGACGACCAGTACGGTGCCTACGTCAACGCCGTCCCCGCTGTGTCCCTTGCCTCCGTGAACCTGATGTCCCTGTGCGGGCTGAACCGGCGGCTCCGCGGCGCCATCACCGGCCACCTGGCTATTTACGAGATGACGTCCTCCCAGCCGAACCGCTTCTACGGCAACGGCTTCCGCAGGCACGGCTTCGACGCCGGGGTCACCCACTACTTCGATGAGCATGTTGAAGCGGACGCCGTCCACGAACAGATCGCCGGACGCGACCTCGCAGGCGGCCTGGTGGAAGCCGAGCCGGCGCTGCTCGATGACGTCCTGTTCGGTGCCACGGCGGTGATGGCCGTCGACGCCCAACTTTCCGCCCACCTGCTCGATTCGTGGGAGAACGGCCGCTCCTCACTCAGGGCGGCAGTGGCCGCCGCCGCATGACGTCGCCGGTCATTGAGGCGTCCGGCACGCTGGACACCTCGGCTACGGAGCCTGGCCTGCTGCAGGCGGAGTACATCCTGCCGTTGCGGTGGACCGATGACGCCGGGCTCCCCGAACTGGCGGCCTATCTGCAACGCCTCTCCGCATGGATCCCGGTCACCGTGGTGGACGGGTCCGCGCCGGAGCTGTTTGCGCGCCACCGGGAAGAGTTCCCGCCGCAGGTCCGCCACACCCGGCCCGCGGATCCCGGCGGATCCGGCAACGGGTCTGGCGGGCAGCCCGGCAACGGAAAGGTCGCCGGGGTTTTGACGGGCGTCCGCGAGGCCCGGGCGGAGCTGCTGGTGATCGCCGACGACGACGTCCGCTACACGCGCGGGTCCCTCGCCGCCGTCGTGCGCCATCTGGGTTCGGCGGACGTGGTGCGCCCCCAGAACTACTTCGCCCCCCTGCCGTGGCATGCCGCGTGGGACACCTCCCGCAGCCTGATCAACCGGGCCTGGTCCGCGGATTTCCCCGGCACCCTGGGAGTGCGCCGGAGCGCCCTGCTGGCGACGGACGGCTATGAACCGGTCCTGTTCGAAAACCTCGAGCTGATCCGAACGGTCAAAGCTGCCGGCGGACGGGAACGCGTGGTGCCGGACCTGTTCGTGGCCCGCCGGCCGCCAGGGGCCCGGCACTTTTTCAAGCAACGCGTCCGGCAGGCCTACGACGACTTCGCCCAGCCCCGCCGCCTCGCCGCGGAGCTCGCGCTGCTGCCCGCCGCCGTCGGAACCTTTTTCCTCCCTCCCAAGCCACGCGGCCGGGTCCTGCTTGGTTTGGCACTCGCCGCTACTGCCGCGGCGGAGGTCGGTCGGCGCCGGGACGGCGGAACAGCCGTTTTTCCGCTCCGCGCGGTATGGTTCGCACCGCTGTGGGCGGCCGAACGCGCCCTTTGCATCTGGGGCGCCCTCGCGTTTCGGCTGGCGGGAGGAGTGCCTTACGCGGGTTCCCGGCTGAAGACAGCGGCCAACCCGGAAACGGAGCTCCGACGCCGGCACCAGGGCAAGCTGCGGCGTTTCCGGCAGGAGGAGGCGGCCGCGCAACAGGACGGCACATCAACACCAAGTATGAAGGAGCAGCCATGAACCAGGACCAGCCCGAGAGCTCCATCGTGGTCTGCCCCGACGGGCCGCTGATCGTGCGGGGCGACTTCGAGATCGTCACGCCATCGGGCGACCCCGTGCCGCGGGAGCGGAAGACCGTGGCATTGTGCCGGTGCGGCGCGTCAGCCATCAAGCCGTACTGCGACGGGACGCACAAGATGATTAAGTTCCGGACCGAACCGCCCGCCTCCTGATCCGACTTCCGCTGAAGCCGCGGCCTTCCCGGCCCGCGCTGCACTGGTTGACAGGCCATCGGAGCGCTACAAGGATGGTTGGAAACCGTTTTCTGATTTTCTGACCCGAGGAGGGCGTGCGCCGGTGCACAGCCAGCAGATGAAGATCGACCGTGAAGCCTTGGTACGCCGCCACAACGTGGAACAAGGCAGCCTCGATCCCCGCAGCCCCGTGTCAGTGGGCAACGGCGAGTTCTGCTTCACCTTTGATCTCACCGGCCTGCAGTCCCTTCCCGCCGAATATCCCGTTGGCGCCAGGGACGAGTTGTCGCCCGGGACGCTGCTGGGAACGCAGTCGCAGTGGGGCTGGCACTCCATCCCGCCGGAGCAGGACTACGCCTTATCCGATTCCACAGTCCTCTATGATTCACCCCGCGGCCCTGTGCCGTACGTGGACATGGTGGGCGGCATCGTGGACGGCCGGGAAACCGGCACCGCCAAGGGCGAAACATGGCTGCGCGCCAACCCGCACCGGCTGGATTTGGGCAGGATCGCTTTCACCCTGCCGGAACGGGACAACCCGGGCCTCGCGCCGGAGGACATCGAGGATCCGCACCAGGTCCTGGACCTTTGGACCGGAACAGCCACCAGCAGCTTTACCCTCTTGGGCCGGGCAGTCCGGGTCACCACCGCCTGCCACCCGGACCGGGACGAGCTGGGGTTCCGGATCGAATCCGCCGCCCTGCAGCACGGCCTGGCCGTCTCACTGTCCTTCCCCTACGGCTCCGAAGCCTGGCACAACGCCGCTGACTGGACGCGCCCCGCCGCCCACGGCACCCGGCTTGAAGAAGTTCCGGCATCCGGCAGCACCCGGAAGTGGGCGATCCACCGGAACCTGGACGCCAGCGGATACCAGGTTGTTGTCACGGGCAGCGGCCTGGAGCTGGAGCAGGCCAGTCCGCACGGCATCCTGGCCCGGGCGGCGGACGGGCAGGACGTCCTGGACCTCAGTGTGCACTTCCTTAGCACCGGCAAGGGTGACTGCCTCCCGCGCGGCACCGGCGGCATCGGAGGAGCCGGCGCCGGCACCCTCCCGGACGCCGGCACGACGCCGGGAAGCGCCGTCGTCGAAGCGTCCCGCACGTCCTGGCCGTACTTCTGGAAGTCGGGAGCCGCCGTCGAATTTTCCGCGCCGGAGGATCCGCGCGCGGCGGAGCTGGAACGGCGGACAATCCTGTCCCAGTACCTCACTGCCATCAACTGCTCCGGGTCGCTGCCGCCCCAGGAGACAGGTTTGGTCTGCAACTCCTGGCGCGGGCGCTTCCACCTCGAGATGCACTGGTGGCACGCGGCCCACTTCGCCGCCTGGAACCGGACCCCGCTCCTGCTTCCGGCCCTGCGCTGGTACGCCTCCATCCTGGAACCCGCACGGCAGACGGCGAAGGCGCAGGGGTTCGACGGCGTCCGCTGGCCCAAGCAGGTAGGACTGGACGGGCGCGAGAGCCCAAGCCCCATCGGCACGTTCCTCATCTGGCAGCAGCCGCATCCCATCCACTTGGCGGAACTGGCCTACCGGGCGGAGCCGTCGCGGGAACTGTTGGAGGAGTTTGCGGAGATTGTCTTCGAGACTGCCGGGTTCATGGCCAGCTTCGCCTGCCCCACGGACCGGGGCTTCGAACTGGGCCCGCCGCTGGTCCCGGCGCAGGAGAGCTACGAGTCCACCCGGGGGACGGCCAGCAACCCCACGTTCGAGCTCGCCTACTGGCAGTGGGCGCTGCGCGTGGCAGGCACCTGGCGGGAGCGGCTGGGGCTGCCGCCGCGGGAGGAATGGCGGACGGTGGCCGACGGCATGGTCCGGCCCAAGGTGCGGGACGGCGTCTACGCCGCGATCGACGTCGAACCATTCACCATCCGCACCGACCACCCGTCCATGCTGTGCGCCCTGGGCGTGGTCCCGCAGACGGACGTCATCGATCCGGACATCATGCGCGCCACGCTGGCCGATGTTTTTGCGGACTGGGACTGGGACAGCACGTGGGGCTGGGACTATCCGGTGATGGCCATGACCGCGGCCCGCCTTGAGGATCCGGAGACTGCGGTGGACGCGCTCCTGCTGGACGCCGCCAAGAACGTGGTGCTGCCCAACGGGCACAACCGGCAGACCGACTCGCTGCCGCTGTACCTGCCGGGGAACGGCGGCCTGCTGTCCGCCGTGGCGCTGATGGCGGCGGGCTGGGACGGCGGTCCGGAGCGGCACGCCCCGGGGTTCCCGGCGCACTGGACCGTTGCGTGGGAAGGCCTGGTCCCGGCACCCTGACGCTAGGCTAGGGAAGGACCTGCATTCATCACGCTAGGAGGCGCGCAATGAACTTCTTCATCAAGCTGCTGGGCACGGGCATCAGCCTGCTGGCCGGATTCGCGGGAACCAAGGCCGTGGACGTGATCTGGGAGAAGACCACCGGCAAAAAGCCGCCCAAGCACGACAAGGACGACGTCCCCACCACGCTCCGGACCGCGCTGACGTTCGCGCTGGTGTCCGCCGCGGTGAGCGCCGTCATCCAGGTGCTAACCAACCGCGGCACGCAGCGGGCGATCACCCGGTTCGCCAAGACCAAGGACATCGTCTAACCATCGGAGTTTTTGTCCAGGTATGCAGGCTTGAGGGCTGTTTAGCCCTGCATATCTGGACAAAAACTCTTCGGGTTTAGTGCGGGGAGCCGTCGCCGAAGCCGTCCTTCCGGGCGGCCTTGGCGGCGGCTTTTTGCACCACCGCATCCAATTCGTCCGTGCTCAGCAGTTCGCGGTGCAGGTGCTTGGTGCGGTAGCCGGCCCGGCCCACCATGTGCGCGGAAACAGGCGCGGTGAGGAGTTGGAAGATCCAGGCCACCAGCAGCACCGGCCACACCCACCAGGTCCGCATCTGCAGCCCGATGGAAGCCAGCAGCAGGAACAGTCCCAGCACCTGCGGCTTGGTGGCAGCGTGCATCCGGCTCAGCAGGTCCGGAAAACGGAGCAGGCCGATCGCGGCGCCCAGCGACATGACGGCGCCAACCACCATAAAGACGGCGGAGACCAGGTTGATCCAGGCGTCCCCGGTTGCCAGGTCAAGGTTCCAGCTGTCAGGGCTCATTGGGCTGCTCCCTCCGGTCGGCCACGAACCGGGCCACCGTCACCGAGCCGATGAAGCCGATCACGGAGATGGCCAGCACCAGCATGAGGTTGTTGAGGTGGCGGTTCACGGCCATGTCGATGCAGAGCGCCCCGCCCAGGATCGCGAGCAGCACGTCGGACGCGAGCACCCGGTCCAGCAGGGACGGGCCGCGGGCGATGCGGATGATCGCACCGGCGGCGGCCAGCGAAAAGATGACGGCCGTGACGGCCAGGACGGCGTGCATCATCCGGCTGCCTCCATCCGGACGGCTTCGAGTTCTTCGCGGGTGCCCATGATCCGGATCAGTCCGGCCTCAATGGACCGTACCTCGTTGCGCAGGTTGTCCACATCCTCCGGGGAGCTGATGTTGATGGCGTGCAGGTAGAGGGTAGACGTTGACCGGTCCACCTCCACCACCAGGGACCCCGGGATCAGGGAGATCACGTGCCCGGTGGCGGTCACCAGCAGGTCCTGGTGGCTCCGCAACTGAACCGCGACGACGGCGTTGGTCACCCTGGGTCCCTTGGCGATGGCCAGGTACAGGATCTGGGCGCTGGCGGCCCCCACCTTGGCCAGGAACACCAGGGCGAACGGGATGGCGTAGAGGATGTTGAACCGGCCGCTCAGCTCCACGGGCGGCAGGTAGAACATGCGCGCGACGGCGATGGCCAGCAGGGCGCCGAACAACAGGTTTCCGGGGCTGAAGTCCTGCCACAGGGCGCCCCAGACGATCACCAGCCATACCAGGAGCGGCAGTTCCTGCCGCAGCGAAATCCTTTGGCGGCTCATTGTCCTCCCCCATTGCCGGTGACGGCAGCGGGCAGGACCGGCGGCACCACCGTGTCTTCACCCATGACGGCGTGGATGTAGGGGGTCCTGTCCAGCATGTCGTCCGCTGCGCGGTCCGAGAGCCCGAACAGGGGGCCGGCAAAGACAGTCAGCGCAACACCCAGGACCACCAGGCCCAGGGTGGAGCCGACCATAGTGCGCGGCATCAGGGTGGCGGCGCGGGTGCGCTGTGCGGTTAGCAGGCCGCCGCGGCCGGAGGCTTCGTCCTCTTCAGGGACCGCCAGCAGCACCGGGTCCGGGTGCTCGGCGTCGGAGGGCCGGCGCCAGAACGCGCGGTTCCACACCCTGGCCACCGCCAGGAGGGTCAGCAGGCTGGTGACCACTCCGCCGACCACCAGCGCATAGGCGAGCGGCGTGCCCAGCTCGATGCCTGCCTGCATCAGCCCCACCTTGCCGAGGAAGCCGGAGAAGGGCGGGATGCCGGCCAGGTTCATGCCGGGGATGAAGAACAGCAGCGCCAGCAGCGGCGACAGCTTGGCCAGGCCGCCCAGGCGGTCCACGGAGGAGCTGCCGCCGCGGCGTTCAACCAGGCCGGTGACCAGGAAGAGGCTGGTCTGGATGGTGATGTGGTGGGCCACGTAGAAGACGGCTGCGCTAAGGCCCGCAACGGAGGACATAGCCAGCCCGAACACCATGTAGCCGATGTGGCTGACCAGGGTGAAGGAGAGCAGGCGCTTGATGTCGCTTTGCGCCAGGGCGCCGAGGATTCCCACCACCATGGTGAGCAGCGCCGCGATCATCAACGGTGTGTTCAGCGAGTCCCCGGGGAACAGCAGGGTCTCAGTGCGGACCATGGCGTATACGCCCACCTTGGTCAGCAGGCCGGCGAACACCGCGGTGACCGGTGCGGGGGCGGTGGGGTAGGAGTCGGGAAGCCAGAAGGACAGCGGGAAGACGGCCGCCTTGATACCGAACGCCACCAGCAGCATCACGTGCAGGAGGGTCCGCGTGCCCGTGTCGAGTTCGCCCAGCTTGAGGGCAAGGTCAGCCATGGTCACGGTTCCGGTGGCGCCGTACACCATGGCGATGGAGATCAGGAACAGCACCGAGGACACCACGGAGACCACCACGTAGGTGACGCCGGCGCGGATGCGCGGGCCCGTGCCGCCCAGGGTCATCAGCACGTAGCTTGCGGTCAGCAGGATCTCGAAGCCCACGTAGAGGTTGAAGAGGTCGCCGGAGAGGAACGCGTTGGACACCCCGGCCACCAGGATCAGGTAGGTGGGGTGGAAGATGGACACCGGGGCGTCGTGGTCGCCGTCGGCCATGCCCTGCCCGGTGGCGTACACCAGCACGGCCAGGCTCACGGCGGAGGACACCACCAGCATGAGCGAGGAGAACTGGTCCACCACCATCACGATCCCCCATGGCGGCAGCCATCCGCCGATGGTCACCGCCACGGTTCCGCCGTCCCACACGTGCGCCAGCAGCAGGCATTCGAGCAGCAGGGTAAGGGAGAGCAGGCCGATGCTGACCGCCCGCTGGGCGCGGGAGTGCCGGATCAGCAGGAAGGTCAGGGCGGCACCCAGGATGGGAAGTACGACGGCGAGCGGGGCAAAGCTGGCGATGTTCACTTTCCGCCTCCTTCCGGGCTTGGGGGTACGTTGTTCGAGCCGGGTTTCTCTTCCGCGGCGGCTTGCCCGGCAGGCAATTCGCGGCCTCCGGCCGTGACGGTTGCCAGCGGGAACTCGGACGTTTCGGCAGGGATCTCGGCGTCGTCCTCGGCGTCGAAGCTGGGGGTTTCGGCGACGCGGAGGTCTTCCACGTCGTCCTGGATCTCGTCGCGCCGCGCCAGCACCCAGGTGCGGTAGATAATGCCGAGCATAAAGGCCGTGACCGCGAAGGAGATGACGATGGACGTCAGGATCAGTGCCTGCGGCAGGGGGTCGTTGTAGTCCCCCGCCCCAATGTCCTTCGAGTACAGCGGCGCCAGGCCAGCGTAGCCGCCGGTGGCGAGGATCAGCAGGTTGGTGGCGTTGGCCAGCAGCATCAGGCCCAGCAGGACCCGGGTGAGGCTCCGTTCCAGGATCAGGTAGATCCCGCAGGCGTAGAGGGCACCCATGACGATCAGCAGTGCCAGGTTGACGCTCATGCATTGCCCTTCACGGTGGTTTCGGCGGTGAGGCCGTCCTGGTCATCGGCCGGGGCGGCCGCACGCTCCTCAAAGTGCTCGTCGATTTCGGCACCGAGGCTCCGCAGCACATCCAGCACCAGGCCGACCACCACGATGTACACGCCGATATCGAAGATGGTGGAGGTGACGAACTTGATGTCCCCGAACACCGGCAGCCAGAACTGGATGATGGCCGACTGGAACACCTGGCCGCCCAGCAGCAGCGGCACAACGCCGGAGGCGGCGGCCACGGCCAGGCCGATGCCCAGCAGGGCGCCGGCGCTGACGGGGGTGGCCTCGCGCAGTTCGAACCGCCCGCCGGCCAGGTACCGGATGGTCAGGGCAAGGCCGGCCGTCAGGCCGCCCGCAAACCCTCCGCCGGGCAGGTTGTGGCCGGCCAGCAGCAAGTACAGGGAGAAGATCACCAGGGAGTGGAAAACCAGCCGGGTGACCACTTCGAAGATAATGGACCGGCGTTCCGGCGCCAGCGTGCGGCCGGCAACCAGCCAGGCGTCACGGGCGGCTGCGGCGAAGCGCCGGCTGATGGCAAGTGCAGCACCGTCCCGGGAGCCGGGGTCCACCCCGTGGTGCCGGCCCACGGAGCCTTCGGCCACTAAGGCGGATGCCTGGATCCGATCTCCGCGGCCGCGGACAAAGATCAGGCTGGCCACGCCGGTGGCCGCGAGCGCCAGGACACTGATTTCGCCGAAGGTGTCCCAGGCGCGGATGTCCACGAGCGTCACGTTGACCACGTTCAATCCTCCGCCGCCCTCGTAGGCCAGCTGCGGGAACTGCAGCGAGACCGGGGTGGCGATGCGCGCGCCCATCGCGAAGATGGCGGCAAACACCATGGTGGCGCCGAAGCCCAAACCGATGATGACGCGGACCACCCGGTACTTCCCGCCGGTCCGGTCGCGGAGTTCCGCCGGCAGGCTGCGCATGGCCAGGACGAAGGCCACCAGGATGATGGTTTCCACCAGCATCTGGGTGAGGGCGAGGTCCGGTGCCCCCTGCAGCGCGAACATCAAGGCGATGCCGTAGCCGGTGACAGACACCATCAGGACGGCCAGGAAGCGTTTGTTGGCCTTGACCGCGGCCAGCGCGCCGATGATGATGCCTGCTCCCACCACGAGCTGCAGCGGCGAGCCCGGGTCCACGAGGTAGATGCCCTCCGGCAACGGCTTGCCGTCCACCAGGATGGTGGCCAGAGGCAGCACGAACGCCACGCTGAGGATGACGGCAAGGTAAAAGTACAGGGAGCCGCGCTGGGTGCGGCCGGTGATCCACACGGCGACGTCGTCCAGGGCGCCGATGGTCAGCTGGTAGGCGCGGTCGGCGTCCACCCAGTCAGGCACCTTTGACTGTGCCTTCGAGACGGCGTTGCGGCCGAAGTACATGCCAAGGCCAAGGGCGAAGGTGAGGGCGGTGAGGCCAAGCGCCGGACTGAAACCGTGCCACAGCGCAAGGTGCCCTGCCTGCTCGGCGGGGGAGCCGGCGTCGTGCCCGGTGGAAGCGAACAGCGCCGCATATGGCTGGATCCAGGCGTCCGCGGGGACGGGCCATAGCCCGTAAACAACGGTGAGGAGGCTCAGGATGGCGGGTGCGGCGAGGAAGGACGGCCGGATGGCCTTGAACGGCGTGCGCTCCACACCCGGCTTGACCGCAAACGCGCCCCACATAAAGCGCGCGCTGTAGGCAAACGTAAGGACGGAGCCCAGCACGATCCCGGCCAGGACCAGCATCCCCCACGGCCCTGCCGCAGGATCTTCCGCGTGGTGTACAAAGGCTTCGAGGACGGACTCCTTGGCTACGAACCCGCCCAGCAGCGGCACACCTGCCATGGACGCGGCGCCGATGCCGGCCACGATGCCCAGGGCGCGGGCCGAGCTGAAGACTCCGGACAGCTTCCGGACGTCCCGCGTGCCGGACTGGTGGTCGATGATGCCCACCACCAGGAACAGGGTGGCTTTGAACAGGCCGTGAGCCAGGAGCATCGCAAGTCCGGCCAGGGCGGCGTCGGGCGTGCCAAGTCCCACCACCATGGTGAGGAAACCCAGCTGACTCACCGTTCCGTAGGCCAGGATGAGCTTGATGTCGGTCTGCCGGAGCGCGCGGTAGCCGCCCACCAGCATGGTGGCCAGGCCCAGGCCGAGTACCACCGGCTGCCAGTATGCGGTCTCGGAGAACCCGGGAGCGAGGCGGGCCACCAGGTAGATGCCGGCCTTCACCATCGCAGCGGCGTGCAGGTAGGCGCTGACCGGGGTGGGTGCGGCCATGGCCCCGGGCAGCCAGAAGTGGAAGGGCACCAGGGCGGACTTGGTGATGGCGCCCACCAGGATAAGTACGACGGCGGCACCCACCATGGCGCCGGACGCTCCGCCCACCAGGCCGGAAGCCTGGTCAAGGATGGCTGAGATGCGGTAGGTGCCGGCAGCGTGGCCGAGCATGATCAGGCCGACCAGCATGGCCAGGCCGCCGGCCGTGGTGACCATGAGCGCCTGCAGCGCCGACCGGCGGGCTGCCAGCCTGGTCCGGGCAAAGCCGATCAGGAGGTAGGACAGGATGGTGGTCAGTTCCCAGAAGATGAACAGCAGCAGCAGGTCATCGGCCACCACCAGGCCGAACATGGCACCGGCGAAGGCCAGCAACTGGGCACCGAATGCGCCGAGGTCCTGGTCTTTCCGTTTGAAATACCGCCCGCAATAGAAAAGCACCAGGGTTCCGACGCCCAGCACCAGCAGTGACATCACCCAGGACAGCGCATCCATGCGGAACGCGAACTCGAGGCGCAGGCCGGGGATCCAGGGAACCACCTCGGCCACGGCTCCGGTGCCGGAATACACGGGCGCGTGCTGGAACAGGAGCCATACGAAGGATGCCGCCGGGACAACCGCCAGGGGGTAGAACGCGTTGCGGCCCCAGGCCCTGAAGAAGAACGGCGCCAGGACAGCCACCGAAAAGTGCACGGCAAGGACTGTGATCACTGGGCTCTCCGCAACGTCAGGAATTCGATTGTCAAAAGTTAAAGCAGGCGGCAAAAAAGTTAGGTCCGGGAGGGGACAGTTTACCAAGTCCGTGTAATCACCCTGTCCGTGATGCCCGGTCCACCTGCCGTTTTCCACGCCGTGGCAGGGCCAGGATTCCCGGGCTGTTCGCCAGCGGCGGATACGATGCAAATATGAACAGCGCCAGCGCCGCGGGGGCCATGCAGCCGGCCTCGGAACTTGAATCCGGACACCATGCGTCCAGCCGCGGAAGGATCTTGGCCTGGGCATCCTGGGACTGGGGGTCAGCCGCCTTCAACGCCGTGATGACTACCTTTGTCTTCACCGTCTACCTGACGTCCAACACCTTCGGCGGGGAAGACCAGGCGTCGGCGGTGCTGGGCGGCGCCCTGGCGGCAGCTGGCGTCGCCATCGCCCTGCTTGCCCCGGTAACCGGCCAGCGCTCGGACGCCGGCGGCCGGCGCAAGCTGTGGCTGGGAGTCAACACGGCCGCCGTCGCCGTCCTCACGGCACTCTGCTTCTTCGTCTTCCCGCGTCCCGAATTCCTGCTCCTCGGCGTCACGCTGATCGCCTTGGGCAATGTCTTTTTCGAGTTCGCCGGCGTCAACTACAACGCCATGCTTGCCCAGGTTTCAACGCCGCGGAACATCGGCAAGGTCAGCGGGTTCGGCTGGGGGGCAGGGTACCTGGGTGGCATTGTCGCTCTGCTGATCGTCCTGCAGCTGTTTGTCCAGCCCGCCTTTGACTGGTTTGGCGCCTCCACGGAGGACAGCCTGAACATCCGCCTGGTCGCCGTCTTCTCGGCCCTGTGGTTCTTCATCTTCGCCCTGCCCGTGCTGTTCGCCGTCCCGGAACTGCCCACGACGGACCAGTCCGCGAGGCTGCGGTTCGCGGCCAGTTACCGGCTGCTGGTCCGCCGCATCAAGGCCATCTACGCCACGAGCCCGCACACCATCTACTTCCTGCTGGCCAGTGCAGTGTTCCGCGACGGGCTCGCGGCGGTCTTCACATTCGGCGGGGTCATCGCCGCGGGCACCTTCGGCTTCGAACTGTCCCAGGTCATCTTCTTCGCCATCTTCGGGAACGTGGTGGCCGCCGTGGGGGCGGTCATCGGCGGATTCCTGGACGACCGGGTGGGCCCTAAAGCGGTGATCATCGGCTCCCTGGTGGGGCTCCTGGTGGCCGGCACGGTGATCCTGGTCCTGGGCAACGGCGATTACGTCTTCTTCGGCATGGACTGGGCGGGCAGCACCACGTTCTGGGTGTTCGGCCTCTTCCTCTGCCTGTTCGTGGGTCCTGCCCAGTCGTCCTCGCGCGCCTACCTCGCACGCCTGGCCCCGCACGGCGAATCGGGGGAACTCTTCGGCCTGTACGCCACCACCGGCCGGGCGGTCAGCTTCCTGGCGCCTGCCCTGTTCACCCTCTGCATCACGGTAGCCACACCTCTGGTGGCACCGGGTGAAGGGCAGCGCTGGGGCATCCTGGGCATCATGGTGGTCCTGCTGGCGGGGCTCCTGGTGCTGCTGCCGGTAAAGTCGCCCGGCAAGGCGCCCATCGCGGTGGTTCCGGCCTCGTGATCCCCCGGTTCAGTCGCCGCTTCTTCGGCTCAGCGCCAGGGAACCTGCCGCGGCCCCAAGTGCATGCCGGGAAGACTAGGCTTAAACCATGAACGTGGATGAGACCGACCTTCCGGGCCTTGGCCTGCGGAAGGATTTCATGACAGCGTCAGGCCGCCGCATCGGCGTGGTGGAGCGGCGCGAAGGCCAGACCGAACTTATCGTTTCAACCTGGGATGATCCCGATACCTGCCAGGCGTCCATCCCACTGACCAGCGATGAAGCTGCCACCCTGGGAAACCTGCTGGGCGGGCAGCACCTGGCCATGAAGCTGACCGAAGAGCACAAGGACGTCCCCGGAATCGTCACCCGGCAGTTCTCCATCGCTCCGGACTCCCCCTTCCAGAACCAGCCCATGGGCAAGGCCTGTATCCGCACCCGCTGTGGCGTCTCAATCGTCGCCATCATGCGTGAAGGCGAGGTTCTTCCCTCGCCGGGACCCGACGTCGTGCTTCACACCGGTGACCTTCTGATCGCTGTCGGAACCCAGGAAGGCCTCGACACAGCGGCCGACATCCTGCGCCACGGATAACCCCTATGGACCCGCTGGCCCTGACCCTCATTGAACTTGGGGCCGTTGTGTTCTGCCTCGGCCTGTTGGCGAGGCTGGCCGGACGGATCGGAATGTCGCCCATCCCGCTCTATCTCCTGGGCGGGCTCGCCTTCGGCGCCGGAGGCATCATCAAGCTGGAAGGTATGCACGAATTCGCACACCTTTCCGGCGAGATTGGTGTCATCCTGCTGCTGCTTATGCTTGGGCTGGAATATACGGCGGCCGAGCTCTTCACCGGCCTGCGCCGGTCCTGGCAGGCCGGCGTGCTGGACCTCGTCCTGAACTTCCTGCCGGGCGCCCTGCTTGCCCTGCTCCTGGGCTGGGGCGGCGTAGGCGCCATGGTGATGGGCGGTGTCACCTACATTTCCTCTTCGGGAATCGCGGCGAAGGTGATCACGGACCTGGGCCGCCTGGGCAACCGCGAGACTCCCGTGGTGCTCTCCATCCTCGTGTTCGAGGATCTCGCGATGGCCGTCTACCTGCCCATCCTCACTGCCATCCTCGCCGGCGTCAGCTTCCTGGGCGGCCTCACCGCCGTTGGGATTGCCCTCGCGGTAGTGAGCCTGGTGCTGATGGTGGCCCTACGGCACGGGCACCGCGTTTCCAAGGCCGTCCACAGCGAGAACTCCGAGGTATTCCTGCTCAACGTCCTGGGCGCGGCCCTGCTGGTCGCGGGTGTGGCATCCGCCATGCAGGTCTCCGCCGCAGTGGGGGCCTTTATGCTGGGCATCGCCATCTCCGGCGCCACCGCACACAACGCGACGCGCATCCTGGAACCGCTGCGGGACCTTTTCGCAGCAATTTTTTTCGTGGCATTCGGCCTTAACACGGACCCTTCGTCCATCCCGCCCGTGCTCGGCTGGGCACTGGTGCTGGCGGTGGTCACGGCCGCCACCAAGATGGTCACGGGAATCTGGGCGGCCAAGCGTGCGGGCATCGCGCAGCGCGGCCGGTTCCGCGCAGGAGCGGCACTCATCGCCCGCGGCGAATTCTCGATCGTGATCGCGGGCCTCGCCGTTACCTCCGGAGCAGTGCCGGACGAACTGGCAGCCCTTGCCACGGCCTACGTACTGATTATGGCCGTGATGGGGCCGCTGGCCGCCCGCTACGTGGAGCCGATCGTCGCGGCGACCGGCAGCACCGGGGTTCCCGCGAAGGCGTAGCTGCCTGCCGGCTAGATGCTGGTGCGGTGGAAGTTCAGGTGGCTCCGGCTCGCAGTAGGGCCGCGCTGGCCCTGGTAGCGGTTGCCGTAGTCCCCCATACCGTAGGGGTACTCCGCCGAGGAGGTGAGCCGGAAGAAGCAGAGCTGGCCGATCTTCATGCCCGGCCACAGCTTGATGGGGAGCGTGGCCATGTTGGACAGCTCCAGGGTGACGTGGCCCGAGAAGCCGGGGTCGATGAAGCCTGCGGTGGAGTGCGTGAGGAGACCCAGCCGGCCCAGTGAGGACTTGCCCTCAAGACGTGCCGCGACGTCATCCGGGAGCGTCACGGTCTCGTAGGTGGAGCCCAGGACGAACTCCCCCGGGTGCAGGATGAAGGCTTCGTTCTCTTCCACTTCCACCAGCCGGGTCAGCTCGGGCTGCTCCAGGGCGGGGTCGATGTGTGCGTATTTGTGGTTGTCGAACAGGCGGAAGAATTTGTCGATCCGGACATCCACGGACGACGGCTGGACCATCGCGGGCTCATAGGGCTCCAGGACAATCCGCTGGGAGTCGATTTCGGAACGAATGTCGCGGTCAGAGATCAGCACCGTCCCAAATTACCGTATGCGTTATCCACACCCACATTCTTGCGTTGTTGCTGTGGCCTGCTGGGGCTAAAGTTGCTTCAGATACTCAGGCGCCGGATGGTCTCCCGGATGGCCCAACAGAGCTGGGGATGTTGTGAATAGATTTGTAGCGCCCTCTTTTATTGGCGCGCTATGCGCCTTGGTGCTGGTTTCCTCCTCAGGCGGCGTGATGCCGGCCACGCTGGCGGACGGGGGGCAGGCTGCCGTATCCGGTCCTGGCAGTGTCCTCCTGGAGTCTGCTGTGGCCGCGGCCGGCTCCTCCGCCGGAAACGGGTCCACGGCTTCGGCGCTTACCCCAGCCGTGGAACCGGAGATCCGCGCGGCCTCTCCGACCGCCACGGTTGACCCGGCCCCCGCATCCGGTACCACCATGGAAGCGGCGCCCGCAGCCCAGTCCCAGCCTTCGCCGTCGGCTCCCCTGGCGGTGACGAAGGAGGCCGGCACCACGCCTGAGCCTCCATCAATACCGCCGCTGTGGGCACCGGACGAGGAACTGGGTAAGACCGTTCCGCGCGTGACCGGCCCCGAAACCACGATGGCTGCCCCCGCCCCCGAAGCCCTGGTGAAGGACGACAATACGGCAGCGGTCCTCACGGTGTTCAACAGGATCAATGAATACCGCGCGGCCAACCGGCTAAACCCCGTGAAGTACCACCCCACAGTGGCAGGCCTGGCGCAGGAATGGTCGGACAGTATCGCCTCGCGCGAGGTCATCGAACACCGCGCCAGCTTCTGGACCGATCCGCGGGCCCTCAACCCGAACAACGGGGCCGGCGAAGTCATCGCCATCCGCACTGACCGTGACGCCGCGCAGCTCGTGGAATGGTGGAAGGGATCCCCCGGGCACAATGCCATGCTGCTGGACCCCCGGTTCAACGTCATGGGCGCCGGTATCTCCTACACCAACAGCACGTACAGGATCTGGGGCGTGGTCAACTTCTTCGGCTACACCACACTTCCCGCAGGTACCCTTGAGTCCCCCGGCGGTTCCGTTGGCGGCGGCGGAGGAGCAGCGCTGCCCCCGCCCGCACCCAGCATGTGTGACGCGCCAGTGCGGCACATGCCGCCCACACTCGATCTCTCCGCGGCAGCCATCAAGGGGCCCGCCGACCTGGTCACCGTGGATGCGGCCGGCCAGCTCCTGGGCCGAACCTCCCTGGGGGTACGGTCCTATGGACCGCCCAGGGTGATCGGCTCCGGATTCTCCGGCGCCAAGGAAGTCTTTGTCACTGACTGGGACCGTGACGGCGCCTTTGACCTGCTCACCCAGTGGACCAACGGGAACCTTACGCTCCACCGGGGCATTGCCACCGGCGGGTTCCAGGCGCCCGTAACCCTCGGCGCCGGCGGCTGGCAGTCCCTGACCCTGGCGGTGGGTGGCTGGTGCGCCAATAACCGGATGCCCCAAATCCTCGCCCTGGACACCGCCGGGAGCCTCCATCTGTACTCCAACAAAGGCACCGGGGACCTCGCCGCCCGGGTCACTGTCGCCAGCGGCATCAGCGCGGCCCGGCTGGCCATGGTGGATTACGACGCTGACGGATTCCAGGACATCCTGAGCCTGCGCACCGATGGCAGCGTGCAGCTCTACCGCGGCTGGGGAACCACTGCACTGCGTGCGGAAACAAGGGCGACCGTTGCCACCGGCTGGCAGGACGTGACAGGCATCAAGGCCCTGAGGGACGTAACCGGGCTGAACTCCACCGGCATCGCCCTCCGGCGGGCGTCCGACGTTGTGCAGTACTGGGACCTCAGCACCGGAAGCCTGGCGTCGCCGTCGAACATTGCCGGCCCCTGGTCCGGCCAGCGGCTGGCCCAGTAGGGCAGGACTGGCCGGTCCGGCTGCTACTGCTGCCGCCGGGGAACCTGTCTACTGGACTGCCGGCTGCAGCTCCAGGATGTCCTTGAGCTGTTCCAGCTGCGCTACTTCCGCCCGGACCCGCCGCTGGGCCATCTTGTTGAACAGGCCCACCCTGTCCAGCAGGCCAAAGATGCCCTCGGGCTCGGATGCAAGCGCAAACCTGACCCGGGTCCCGGAGCTCTCCGTACTGAGGTAATAGCCTCCGGTTCGGTTTGCGGGTCCGGATGTGACCCGGAACTGGATTTCGGCGCCCGGCCGGGCAGCGGTGATTTCCAGATCGGCCGGAATGCTCAGCCCGGACCTGCCGGCCACCATCTTCCGGTAGACGGCTCCTTTGGTCGCGGCCGGGCCCTGCAGCAGCTTCACGCTGCGGACTGCCTCCCGCCATGAGGGCAGGTTGGTGGCGTCCAGCAAGTAGAGGTAAACAGTCATCGCGTCGCGGCGGATGAGGACCTCGTGCTCTGCGGATGCCATGAAGATCTTCCTGTTTTGACGTCGGCCTGGCTCGATAGCCGCCCTCCCCCTGACGTCGCAGCTATCCCGATTACGTTAGCCAGCGCACCGCGCCGCCACCTAGCCAGTGCCGGTGACGTTATTGAAGAGTTACTGGATGACGCCGCAAAGTCCGGGACACGGCCCTCTGCGCTCCAGGTTGGCGGGCGCGGCCGCGCACTTGCGCTAAGCTAAGTTCTGCCCCGCGCATGCGGCGGCAGCGCGGCTGTAGCTCAATGGTAGAGCGCTAGCTTCCCAAGCTTGATACGCGGGTTCGATTCCCGTCAGCCGCTCCAACACCCTTCCACAGATACCCGAGGCGCCGGCGGCCGTTCCAGCTAGGCAGCCGCCCGGGAAGCAATCCGCAGCGGACGGCGCCGGTCCTTCAATTCCACCTGCAGCCGAAGCGAGCCTTTCCGGGCCAGCACGACGGCGACCGTCAGGGCTGCGAGCGCAGGCACCCCACCGGAGACCAGCAGTGCCACGTGCGGGTCTGCGTGTTCGGCGATCCAGCCGAGCATGGGTCCGCCCAGGGCCTGGCCGCCGATCAGCACCATGATGTAGAGGCTCATCACGCGTCCCCTGATGCCCATGTTCGAACTGACCTGGACCAGCTGGTTGGAACCGGTCAGGAACATCAGGCACCAGAAACCGGACAGGACCATCGCGGCGCCGAACAACTCAAGCGAGGGTGCCAGCGCGGCGAGGCAGAGCATGGCGCCGTACATGCCTGCGCAGAACACCACGGAGCGGAGCCGGAGCTGCCGGCGCCGCGTGGATGCAACAGCGCCGGACAGGGCGCCGAGCGCAACCAGGGCGTTAAGCAGGCCGTAGCCGCCGGCGCCCACCTTGAAGACGTGGTCCGCGAAGGCGGCAAGCACCACGGGAAGCCCCATGGCGAAGACCGCAATGAACCCGGCCATCAGCCACGGCCAGTAGATGGTGGGCTTGCTCAGCGCGTACCGGAGGCCCTCCCGCAGCATCCCCTTGCTCTTGGGCGTGGGTGCGTTGACAAACAGCTGGTCCTTGCGGAGGACAAGGAGCATCACCACCGTGGAGCAGCAGGCGAAGGCGTTGCCCGCAAACGCCCATCCTGCACCCACGGCGGTCAGGAGCCATCCGGCCAGGGCAGGGCCGATCAGGCCGCCCAGCTGGAACGTTGTGGAGTTCACGCTGATGGCGTTGCGCAGGTATGTCGGGCCCACCAGCTCATTGACGAACACCTGCCGGGCAGGTTGGTCGAGGACGGTGACCAGCCCCAGGACCAGGGCGATCACATAAACATGCCAGACCTCGATGGTTCCGGTGAGGGCGAGGGCCGCAAGCGCTGCGGCCAGCACCGCTGCCACGGCCTGGCACAGGATCAGGATCTTCCGCTTGGCGAACCGGTCAGCCATCATGCCGCCCCATGGTCCCAGGAGCAGGGAGGGCAGGAACTGCAGCGCCACGGTGATTCCCACTGCCGTCACTGAACCCGAGAGCTCCAGCACCAGCCAGTCCTGTGCGATGCGCTGCATCCAGATTGCGACGACGGCAATGAAGTGCCCGATGGCGAAGATGCGGAAGTTCGGCACCTTCAAGGAGATGAACGTGTGCCGCCACGGGAGCCGCTCAGAGACGACAGGCAGCGGCTGGGTCTGGTTTTCGTTGGGTGGCGCAGAACCCGCGGAGTCGATGACGGGCTGGGTGACGGTTGCCGGCGACGGCGGTGGGGGTGCCACAGGAGTGTCCTCAAATTTGCGGGCGGTCCGGGATGCCCTTAACGCTAGGCTGGGCCTTGCCGATTATGAGGGCGTATTGTCCCTATAACTCGTATTGCAATGTGCAATGAAGCAGCAGCACTGAAAGCCGCAGGAGTCCTCCGTGTTTGAACCAGCCCAGCTCCGTTCCTTCCTTGCCGTGGCCGAAACACTGAGCTTCACCAAGGCTGCCGACCGGCTGGGGCTGGCCCAGCCCACTATCAGCCAGCACATCCGGAAACTGGAGGCCGCGGCCAAACGGGTGCTCATCACCAGGGACACGAGGGACGTCCGGCTGACGGACAACGGCGATGCGATGGCGGGCTTTGCCCGCACCATCCTGTCCGCCCACGACGCCGCCGCCCGCTACTTTTCGGGGTCCGCGATGCGCGGACGGCTGCGATTCGGGACCGCGGACGATCTGGCCATCACCAGCCTGCCCCGGATCCTTCGTGAATTCCGGCAAATCTATCCGCAGATCAACCTCGAACTGACGGTGGGCCAAAGCGACCAGCTCTACCGCAAACTGAATGCCGGCCAGCTGGACCTGGTGTTCGTGAAGTGGGTGGCAGGAGCCAAGGACGGCACCGTGGTGCAGCATGATTCCTTCTCCTGGGTGGGCCTCGAGCAAACCACCCTTGAACCCGGGAACCCGGTGCCGCTCATTGCGTACCCCTCCCCCAGCCTCAGCAGGAAGCTCGCTATCGACGCACTTGAATCCCACGGCAGGACGTGGCGGATTACCTGCACCACGCGCCAGATCAGCGGTGTTCTTGCTGCCGTCCGGGCGGGAATCGGCGTCGCGGTAATGCCCTCGTCGCTGGTGCCCGACGACCTCAAGATCATCACGCGACGGTTCGACCTTCCGCCGGTGGGGGACGTCGACTTCACGCTGATCCGCAACCCTTTGGCCAACACGGAAGTAATCGACGCGCTGACGCAGTCCATCGTGGGCCGTTCCATTAACCGGCAAACGTAAATAATAGAAAACCGGGAACATGCAGCCCGGAGAATTCTTTTTCCAGTCTGATATGTCCACACTGGAAAGGTGAATTTTGGACTACGGACGAAAAGAAGACAACCCGTTCTCCATTGATGCCGGAACGTTACATAACCTATGCTTGTTTCCCCATGGTCAAGCAGATGGCCGTTCACTAATTCGAGCGCAACCTGAACAACAGAACTCTGCGCCCGGGACAGGCAGCCAATGACGACAGCCAGGAACACCCACTTCAACGCGGCCCACGCACGTCCGCACACCACTTCGCGGCCTTCAACCCGCCAAACCACCCTCGGCGCCGGGATAGCAACCACAGATTCCGGTTACGTGGGAAAGCCTACCTGCGACAAATGCCGCACCGATGAATTTATCTACCTCGAGTCCTACATCCCGCCGACCTACCGGCGTGATGGGTCCGTTGCCACTCTTGGGGAGGTGGCCTACACCTGCACCCGTTGCGAGGACTTCTCCGCACACAGCGTTCCCGTGACGTGGACGCCGCCCGGGTGGTACCTGGGCTAACTGACGCGGGTCTCACCGCCGACTAAAAGGCCGGGCAGCCACCCAGAAGGTGGCTGCCCGGCCTTTTGCATGCAGGGACTAAATCAGCGCATCGGACAGGTGGTTCGGCGTCCCAAACCGGTGTGCCGTGATGCTGACGGCCTGCTCGTGCAGGAAAGGCAGCAGTTCAACGCGCCCGGCTTCGGTGACCGGGTGCGCGTACACGGCCAGGTCCGGCCGGCCGCCAGTTGCCTCGGCGAGGGCGGAGGCGTCACCTCCAATCAGGCGGATCCTTCCGTTGGACAGCCTGCCCGTGGAGGCAAGGCGGCCCGCCGAAGCCAGCCAGCCGGCGTCGGACTCCACCGTCACCTCGATGTCCAGGGCGGTGAGCACGGCGCGCAGCTGGGCGGGAAGCTCGACGGCGGTGGACACCGTCAGCTCCGACGCGGCCAGGACGCCGGCCGCAACAGTCCGGACTAGCTGCGCGAGCGGCGCGCCTTCGGAGAGGCGCACGGTGACCGGCAGGCTGCGGTAGCGGAAGACATTGCGCTCGGCGCTCAGGCCGGACACGTCCTTCGCGGTGCCGAACTCCCCGGCCCAGGCCTCGGCGTCGGAGGCCAGGGCGCGCTGCACGGACTCCAGCTCGGCGGGCTCCAGGGCGGGGCCGGCGGCGTTGAGGATGCGGCGGACGCCGGGGTGGGTGATGGCGGCCGTGGCGGACGCCTCCGCGGGAAGCCAGTCGCCCAGGCCGGCCAGGTAGTTGGGCCCGCCGGCCTTGGTGCCGGCACCAACAGCAGACTTCTTCCAACCGCCGAACGGCTGGCGCTGCACGATGGCTCCCGTGATGCCGCGGTTGACGTAGAGGTTGCCGGCCTGAATGCCGTCCAGCCAGATCCCAAGCTCGTCCGCGTTAAGGGAGTGCAGGCCGGCGGTGAGGCCGTACTCGATTTGGTTCTGGATGGCGATGGCTTCTTCCAGGGTCTCGGCGGTCATCACGCCGAGGACCGGGCCGAAGAACTCCGTCAGGTGGAAGTAGGAACCGCGCTTGACGCCGTAGCGCACGCCGGGGCTCCAGAGCTTGCCACTCTCATCCAGCTTCTTCGGCTCCACCGCCCAGTTCTCGCCCTCGCCCAGCGTGGTGAGCGCGTTCAGGAGCTTGCCGTTGGCGGGCTCGATGATGGGGCCCATCTGGCTGGTGGGATCCTGCGGGTAGCCCACCTTCAGCGAGGTGACGGCGTCGATCAGCTGGTTGTGGAACCGCTTGGACTTGGCCACGGAACCCACCAGGATCACCAAAGAAGCGGCGGAGCACTTCTGGCCGGCGTGGCCGAACGCGGAGTAGGCCACGTCCTTGGCTGCCAGGTCCAGGTCCGCGCTGGGGGTGACAATGATGGCGTTCTTGCCGCTGGTCTCCGCCAGCAACGGCAGGTCCTTGCGGAAGGAGCGGAACAGCTCGGCCGTTTCGTAGCCGCCGGTGAGGATGACACGGTCCACGGCCGGGTGGGAGATGAGCTGCTTGCCGAGCTCGCGCTCACCCAGCTGCACCATGGTCAGGACATCCTTGGGGACGCCGGCTTCCCAGAGGGCTTCCACCATCACGGCACCGCTGCGGGCGGCCTGCTTGGCGGGCTTGATGACGACGGCGGACCCTGCGGCCAGTGCCGCAAGGGTGGACCCTGCCGGGATGGCGACAGGGAAGTTCCACGGCGGCGTGACCACGGTGAGTTTGGCAGGAACGAACGTGGCGCCGTCGACCCTGTCCAGCTTGCGCGCGGACTCGGCGTAGTAGTGCGCGAAGTCAACGGCCTCGCTGACCTCGGGGTCGCCCTGGTCGATCGTCTTGCCGGTCTCGCTGGCCATGACCTCGAGCAGGTCGGCGCGGCGGGCTTCAAGGATGTCCCCGGCGCGGTGCAGGATGTCGGCGCGCTCGTCGCCGGAGAGCCCGCCCCAGGCCTTGCCCTTTTCGACGGCGGTCTCGATCACCTTGTTGAGGGTGGCCTCGTCGGTGATGGATGCGGCTGCCACGGAGGCGTTGCCCAGCGTGGAGCCCGGGATGCGCTTCAGGATGGCGCGGCCCCATTCGCGGTTGTCGGGCAGGGACGGGTCGGTGTCCGGGGTGTTGTGGAACCCGTTGTGCGGCATCGGCACCGGCGGCATGTTGCGGTCCTGGCGGCGGTTGGGCAGCGGCACGCTTTTGTCCAGGGCTTCGAGGGAGGACAGGAAGCGCTGCTTCTCGCGCTCAAAGAGCCCTTCGTTCTTGTCCAGCTCGAACACGGCGGACATGAAGTTTTCCTGGCTGGCACCCTCTTCGAGGCGGCGGATCAGGTAGGCGATGGCGACGTCGAACTCGGACGGGTGGACCACCGGGGTGTAGAGCAGCAGGGATCCGACGTCCTTCTTGACGGCTTCCGCCTGGCCCTGCGCCATACCCAGCAGCATCTCGAACTCGATGCCGGACTCCACCCCGCGCTGCTTGGCCAGGAGCCACGCGAAGGCGATGTCGAACAGGTTGTGGCCGGCCACGCCGATCCTGATGTTCTTGACCCGTTCCGGGTGAAGCGAGTAGTTGATGACGCTCTTGTAGCTGGTGTCCGAGTCCTGCTTGGTGCCCCAGGTGGCGAGCGGCCAGTCGTGCAGGGAGGATTCCACCTGCTCCATGGGCAGGTTGGCGCCTTTCACCACGCGGACCTTGATGCCGGCACCGCCGTTGGCGCGGCGTTCGGCGGCCCAGTCCTGCAGCCGGATCATGGCGGACAGCGCGTCCGGAAGGTAGGCCTGGAGGACGATGCCGGCCTCGAGGTTCTTGAACTCGGGCTTGTCCAGGATCCTGGTGAAGACCGCGATGGTCATGTCCAGGTCCTTGTACTCCTCCATGTCCAGGTTGATGAACTTGGCCTTGCCGCCGGTGCTGCTCCCCGGGGCGGCGAAGGAGTTGGCGAGCTCGAACAGCGGGGTGAGCTTTTCGACGACGTGCTCCACGGCTTCGTCGAAGGCCCAGGCGGAGTGCGGGGCGACGGTGGAGGACACCTTGATGGAGACGTAGTCGACGTCGGGGCGGGCCAGCAGGGTGTGGGTGCCTTCGAGGCGGCGGGAGGCCTCGCGCTCGCCCAGTACTGCCTCGCCGAGGAGGTTGACGTTGAGCTTGATGCCGTCCTTCTTGATCTTGGCGATGGCAGGACCGAGCTTGGCGTCGGTAGCGTCCACAATCAGGTGGCCCACCATCTCGCGGAGGACCTTGCGGGCGATGGGGATGACAACCTGGGGCATGGCCGGGGCCATGGTGCCGCCGAGCGCGACGGCGCTGCGCATGTACCAGGGCAGGAACGCCGGGACCTTGGGGGCAAGCTTGGCGAGGTTGCGGGCGGCGACGTTCAGGTCCTCGGGGCGCACCACGCCGTCAACGAAGCCGACCGTGAAGTCCAGGCCGTTGGGGTCCTTCAGGACGCCGGCCAGCTGCTCGGCGGAGGCGTCAACCGGAACCTTGGCGGCCTCGGTCAGCCAGTGGCGGACCAGGGCGACGGCCTCGCTGGCCAGGGCCTTCGCCTGGGGCACGTCGACGTCGACAGTCTGCGGCGCAAAGCCGGTGGAGACTGCCGGTTCCATTGCTACGTGGGTCATGGTCTTTCCCGTTCTTTCCTGGGGTGGCGAGGTGGTCTTTCCACCAGTATGAGCCTCAGTTCACATAAGATAAAGCGATCTTTTCCAATCAATACAGGTTAGAAAAACCAACGATTTTGATGGGTCCCATTCCCTGACGCTCTCTCGCTTACTGCACCCCTAAACACCACCCTCTCTCACTTACCGCACCCCCTTCCTGAACGCTCTCGCACCTATCCGGACACGAACGAACCCTCCCCCACAGGAGTGAGAGAGGGTTCGTCGATTTGCTGCAGCAAGTGAGAGAGGGTTCGTCGATTTGCTGCAGCAAGTGAGAGAGCGTCCCGGGTCAGCCGAGGGGGCGGTGCATCTCCACGAGTTCCTCGTGCCGCGGGCTGTTGGGGTTCATCAGCGAGTGCTTGCGGCCGTAGAAGAAGTAGATGGCCAGGCCGATGACCAGCCATACACCGAAGCGCATCCACGTCTCCCAGTGCAGCTGGAACATCAGGAAGGCAGAGGCGAGGACGCCGAATGCGGGAACCACCGGCATCAGCGGCAGCCGGAAGGTGCGCGGCGCGTCCGGGCGCTTGTAGCGGAAGATGATCACCGAAATGCAGACGACGACGAACGCGGCCAGGATGCCGATGTTGGTGAGGTCCGCGACTTCCTTGATGGGGAAGACGCCGGCGAGGAACGCCGAGCCGATGCCCGCGATCCAGGTGACGCGCTGCGGCGTGCCGTGGCGGTCAGTCTTGGAGAACCAGCCGGGCAGGAGTCCGTCGCGGCTCATGGCGAACCAGACGCGGGTGACGCCCAGGAGGAAGGTGAGCATCACGGTGAGGATGGACAGCACCGCAAACACCGAGATGATGGTGGCGATCACGGGCAGGCCCACGCCGGTGAAGGCTGAAGCGAAGCCGGCGGTGGGGTCGATGTCCCGGTAGTTCTGCATGCCGGTCAGCACCAGGGTGGCCGCAACGTAGAGCAGCATGGCGATGATCAGGGAAAGCACAATCGCCTTCGGCATGTGCTTCTTGCCGTCGGTGGCCTCTTCGGCGGCGGTGCTCATGGCGTCATACCCGAAGACGGCGAAGAAGACGGTGGCGGCGCCTGCGAGGACAGGGCCGAAGCCGCTGGGCATAAACGGGTTGTAGTTGTTGGTGTCGATGTAGAACACGCCCAGGCCGATGATGAAGAGGATCAGCAGGACCTTGATGGCCACGGCCACCAGTTCAAAGCGGCCGAACGCCTTGGTGCCGCGGGACAGGATCCAGGTGACCAGGAGGCAGACCAGGATGGCAGGAATGTTGACGATGCCGCCCTTGCCTTCATCCGCCGTCGAGGTCATCCAGGCCGGCATGTTGATGCCGATGCCGGAAAGGAAGGCGTCGAAGTATCCGGAGATGCCGATGGCGACCACGGCCACGATGGCGATGTATTCCAGCAGCAGGTCCCAGCCGATGAACCAGCCAATGATTTCGCCCAAGGCCACGTAGCCGTAGGTGTAGGCGGAACCTGCGCGCGGGATCATGCCGGCGAATTCGGCGTAGGACAGCGCGGCGGCCGCGGAGGCAAGGCCGGCCACCAGGAACGAAATCAGCACCGCGGGCCCCACTCCGGGCGTGCCTTCGCTTCCCGCGGCCACCAGCCCCGCAAGGGAGAAGATGCCGACGCCGATAATGCCGCCGACGCCGATGGCCGTCAGCTGCCACAGCCCGAGCGACTTGAAGAGGCCGCTGTGCTTGTTCTCTTCTTCGATATCGTCGATGGGCTTGCGCCTCATGACCGACTGGCTCATATCTCTACTACTCATCAGGAACTCCTGCTTGGGGTGCGACCCCGCCGCGGCACGCCAATAATTGGCTGTGACGGGGGTAACTCGATCCCAACAGTATGCAAGTACCCTTGCATTAGATAAAGTGGCTACTTCTAACCTATATTCGTTAGTTTAGGTAAGGATTTCCTCATGCTTGACGTGCGCAGGCTGCGGCTGCTCCGCGAGCTCAGCATCCGCGGGACCCTTGCCGAGGTGGCGGAGGCACTGCAGTACAGCCCGTCGTCGGTATCCCAGCAGCTGGCCCTCCTCGAAAAGGAGGTTGGCGTGGAGCTGCTCCGGAAGACCGGCCGCCGGGTGCAGCTGACGCCGCAGGCCGAGGTGCTGGTGGCGCACACAGCACAGCTGCTGCAGACCATGGAACAGGCAGAGGCGGACCTCGCCGCGTCGCTCACCACGGTCACCGGGACGGTCCGGATCGCGGTGTTCCAGTCCGCGGCGCTGGCGCTGATGCCGGACACCCTCACCAGGATGACCACCAACTACCCCGAGGTCCGGATCGAGATGATCCAGCGGGAGCCTGAAACCGCGCTCCACGAAACCTGGGCGCGCGATTTCGACCTGGTGATTGCCGAGCAGTACCCGGGCCATGCCGCGCCCCGCTACCCGGAGCTGGACCGCATCAAACTGACCACTGACGCTATCCGGCTTGCCGTTCCCCCGGCGTCCGACGGCGGCACGGCCATCCGCTCCATCGCGGACACCGCGGAACTCGCTTGGGTCATGGAACCGCGGGGTGCCGCATCGCGCCATTGGGCGGAGCAGGCGTGCCGCAGCGCCGGATTCGAACCTGACGTGCGCTTTGAAACGGCCGACCTACAGGCCCAGATCCGGCTGATCGAGTCCGGTAACGCCGTCGCGCTGATGCCGGACCTGGTGTGGACCGGCCGCGGCACCACCGCACAGCTGCTGGAACTGCCGGGCAAGCCGCACCGCACCATCTTCACCTCCGTCCGCCGTTCCAGCGCCAAGCGCCCGGCCATCCTCGCGGCCCGGGAGACGCTCGCCGCAGCAGCGGAGGCAATTTCCGGCGACGCTGCTTAAGCCGGGATGTTCCCTGCGTCACTGCGGCAAAAGCACCCCGGCGCTAGACTGGAGCCGTTATGAATCGAACAATGTTCAAGTCCAAAATCCACCGGGCCACTGTTACGCACGCTGACTTGCACTACGTCGGCTCTGTCACCGTGGACCTGGACCTGCTCGAGGCCGCGGACATCCTGCCCGGCGAGCTGGTGTCCATTGTGGACGTGACCAACGGCGCCCGGCTGGAGACCTACACGATCGCCGGCGAGCGCGGTTCCGGCGTGATCGGCATCAATGGCGCCGCCGCCCACCTCATGCAGGAAAACGACATTGTCATCCTGATCACATACGCACAGATGACCACCGAAGAGGCCAAGGCCTACGAGCCCAAGGTGGTCCACGTGGACGAGAACAACAAGGTGATCCAGCTGGGGAACGACCCCGCCGAGGGCCTGACGCCCGGACTTCTCCGCCCGCCGCACGCCCTCAACAACGCCATAGTCTAGCCCGGAGCGTGCGCCCCGGTTCCTTATCCCGCCATGCCCGGCAGGGTGACCCGTGCTAGGAGTGCTGGCGGGCTTCTTCGTGGTGTGGTGCATCATCCTGGTGGGATGGTTCGTGGGCCGGCAAAAGATCCTCGGGGATAACGCCCGGCCGGTCCTGAGCGCACTCACATTCTTCGTGGCCAGCCCGGCCCTGCTCTTCGAAACGCTGAGCAAGGCCAGCCTCCAGGAAGTCTTTGCGGAACCGCTGCTGGTGGCTGCGGTCTCGGCCGTCGCCACCGCGGCCGTCTTCTTTGTCCTCGCTAAATTTTGGCTGAAGCGCTCCCTGCCGGAGTCGCTGATGTCCTCCATGTCCGCGTCGCTGGTCAACTCCGCCAACCTTGGTATTCCAATTGCGGTATATGTCCTGGGCGATGCCAGCTACGTGGCACCCCTGCTGATCTTCCAACTCGCCTTCTTCACGCCGCTGTTCCTGATGATCCTGGACTCGAGCACCAGTTCGCATCGCACCACTGCCCTGGGCTTCGTCGTGATGATCCTGCGGAACCCGATGATTGTGGGATCCGCGCTGGGACTGATCGTGGCCGGCACCGGCTTCCAGGTGCCGGACCTGGTGATGGAGCCCATCCACCTGATCGGCGGCGCCGCGATCCCGGCGATGCTGATCGCGTTCGGCATGAGTTTGAACGGCACCCGCCCGTTGCAGGCGTCGGAGGGCCGCCGGGTGGACACCCTCCTGGCCAGCGCCTTCAAGCTGGCCGTCCAGCCGGCGCTTGCCTACGTCTTTGCCCGCTATGTGCTTGGCATGGAGGGGCACCTGCTGTTCGCCGTCGTCGTGACCTCCGCCCTGCCCACCGCGCAGAACGTCTTCGTGGCAGCCAGCCGGTATAAAACGGGACTGACGGTGGCGAAAGATACGGTCCTGATTACCACTGTGGTGGCTGTTCCTGCGATGATCGGCGTCGCGCTGCTGCTGACCTGACCCCTGACCTCACGCAAGCCTGGAGGCCTGATGAACACTGTTCCCGATACCGTGGTGATCGGCGGCGGCGCCATGGGTTCGGCCGCTGCCTGGGCGCTGTCCCGCCGAGGCCGACAAGTGACGCTGGTGGAGCAATTCGGTCCGGGGCACAAGATCGGCGCCTCGCACGGCAGCACCCGAAACCTTAATCCCGGCTACCAGCGGCCGGAGTACGTGGCCATGCTCGCCGAGAGCTTCACGCTGTGGGAGGAACTGGAGCAGGAGGGCGGCGAGCAACTGCTGACGCGGACCGGCATTGTCACCCACGGGCCGGACCCGCAGCTTCCCGAAATCGCCGCCGTGCTGACGCAGGCCGGCCTCCGCGCTGAGCTCCTGCACCCGGACGAAGCGGGCGAACGCTGGCGCGGCATCCGCTTTGACCAACAGGTCCTGCACATGCCCGACGGCGGCCAGCTCAACCCTGAGGCAGCGCTCCCCGCCTTCCGGCGCCTTGCCGCAGCCCGGGGCGCGGACATCCGGCACAACACCAAGGTGGTGGACTTCCAGGTGACGGACGACAGCGTCCGGCTGGTTTTGGAGTCGGCGGCGGGAACGGAGACTGTCACCGCTGCCCAGGTTGTGGTCACTGCGGGCGGCTGGACGGAGAAGCTGCTCGGCGCCGCTGGCGGGTTCCGGCTCCCGAAGCTCACCGTGACACAGGAGCAGCCGCTGCATTTCCGGATGGCGGACGAGGGTGCTGTCTGGCCCGGCTTCAACCACTACCCCGGCTCGGGACCGGAATACCAGGGCTGGTACTCCCCCGTTTACGGCATGCACACCCCTGGCGAAGGGATCAAGGCCGGCTGGCACGGGGTGGGACCCGTGGTGGACCCGGACCGGCGGTCCTTCCTGCCGGAGCCGCAACAGCTCGCCGCGCTGCAGGACTATGCCCGGACCTGGCTGCCCGGCGTGGACGCGGACTCCTTCGTAGCCATCAGCTGCACCTACACCACCACGCCGGACGAGGACTTCATCCTGGACCGGATCGGGCCCGTGGTGATCGGGGCAGGCTTCTCCGGGCACGGGTTCAAGTTCACGCCCGTCATCGGCCGCATCCTTGCGGACCTCGCCACCGGAACGCGACCCGCGCCGGAGATCTTCCGCGCATCTCGATAGCCACCGGGACCCACAGCCCCCACCAGGCAGGCCAGTGTCAGCGGGGAGTCTCCTCCGCCTCGGTGAGGGCCGGCTCCCCGGCCGCGCCGCCGTCGTCGTCCGTTCCATAGTCAGCGTTGGCACCCGCCCTGACGGCCGGCATGGCCAGTACGGCAGCGACGGTGAGCAGACCCGCCACCAGCGCGGCCAGGAATACCGCTCCGGAAGCGGCCACCACGGCAGGACCATGGCTGTCGCCGCCCGGCGCGCCTGCGTAGATGGCGTTGGCTACCGCACCGAAGACGGCTACGCCCAGGGCGCTGCCGATGGAGCGGGCGAACATGTTGGTGCTGGTGACCACGCCGCGTTCGTGCCAGGGGACGCTGGACTGGGCGGAGATCAGAGTGGGCGTCGCCACCAGGCCCAGGCCGAGTCCGACGACGAAACAACCGAGGGCGACCAGCAGCACGTTGGGTGCCGCCGACGTGAGCGCCAGGATAAGGAGTCCCGCAACGGTGACGATAATTCCGATGAGGGCTGTGGCCTTGAACCCAATGCGCAGGTAGAAACGGCCGGCCTGCGAGGCGCTGATGGGCCAGCCGAGGGTGAGTGCCGCCAGGGCCAGCCCGGCCACCAGGGGCGACGTTGCCAGCGCGCCTTCCAGGAAGGTGGGCACGTAGGACGTCAGGCCGATCATCACCGCACCAACGCCGAAGGACACCAGCGCGGTGGTGCCCAGGAGCCGCCGGGAAATGACCCAGGCCGGCAGGATGGGCTCCGCGGCCCGCCGCTCCACCAGCAGGAACAGGACCAGGAGCACGGTGCCCACCGCGAAGATGGCGACGCTGATTGCCGAGTTCCACGCCCAGGCCTGGCCGCCCTGCAGGGCTCCTAGGATCAGCAGACCAAGGGACACCGCCAGCAGGCCGGCGCCGGCGTAGTCCACGCGGTGCTTGGCCCGGTCCACGTTCTCGTGCAGGGTCCGGACCAGCATCCACCCGGCCAGCAGGCATAGCGGGATGTTGACCAGGAAGATGCCGCGCCAGAAACCAAGCGAGGCAAAGATGCCGCCCAGGCTGGGACCCACAACGGAGGAGGCCGCCCACACGCTGGCGAGGTAGCCCTGGACCTTGGCGCGTTCCTCAAGGGAGTAGATGTCGCCGGCGATGGTGATGGAGACCGGCAGCACGGCGCCGGCGCCGAGGCCCTGCAGGGCGCGGAACGCGATCAGGGCCGGCATGCTCCAGGCGATGCCGCAGAGGACGGACCCGAGCAGGAACAGCCCGATACCGGCCAGGATGATGGGTTTGCGGCCCAGCATGTCGGAGAGCTTGCCGTAGATGGGGACCGAGACGGCCTGGGCCAGCAGGTACGCGGAGAAGAGCCAGGGGAAGGACTCGAAGCCGCCGACGTCGCGGACGATGGACGGGACTGCGGTGGCCACGATGGTGGAGTCGATGGCCACCAGTCCGGTGGCCAGCATCAGGGCGATGAGGATGGGTCCGCGGTCCGAGCGGAACCCCACGCCTTCAGTCTTGGCTGCCACGGAGTGCCTTAGATCCGGACCAGGTTGGCGGCTTCGGCGAGCAGCTCGACGGACCGCAGCCGCTCACCGGTGCCGGTGCTCTGGTGGGCGACGATGAGTTCGTCGGCGTCGGCGTGCTTGCCGAAGTCGTCCAGGTAATCGATCACCACGTCCGGGGTGCCCACGGCGGAGTACGTCATCATCTGCGAGACGTGCTGGCCCTGCGGCGAGTCGAGGATCATGTCCGCCTCGTCGTCGGTGAATTCCCGGGTGCCGCCGCCGAAGAACAGGGACACGCGGGCGCGCTTGGTGGCCTGCAGCATGGCCTGCGCCTCGGAAGCGGAATCGGCAGCGATCACGTTCACGCCGGCGATGACGTAGGGCGCGTCCAGCTGGGCGGACGGCTTGAACTCGCGGCGGTAGAGGGCGACGGCGTCCTGCAGCGCGTTCGGCGCGAAGTGCGAGGCGAAGGCGTACGGCAGGCCCAGCTGGGCGGCAAGGCGGGCGCCGAACAGGGACGAGCCCAGGATGTAGAGCGGGACGTTGGTGCCCTTGCCGGGGGTGGCTTCCACGCCCTGGATACGGGTGGGACCGGTGAGGTAGCCCTGCAGTTCCAGGACGTCCTGCGGGAAGCTGTCCGCGGACATCGGGTCTCGGCGGAGGGCGCGCATGGTGTTCTGGTCGCTGCCCGGTGCGCGGCCCAAACCGAGGTCGATCCGGCCGGGGTGCAGGGTTTCCAGGGTGCCGAACTGCTCGGCGATGGTCAGCGGCGAGTGGTTGGGCAGCATGATGCCGCCGGCGCCCAGCCGGATGCTTTCGGTGTGCGCCGCAACGTGGGCGATCAGCACGCTCGTTGCGGACGAGGCGATGGAGGACATGTTGTGGTGCTCGGCGTACCAGACGCGCCGGTAGCCCAGCTTTTCCGCGCTCTGCGCCATGGCCACGCTGCCTGCGAAGCTCTCCGCCGCCGTCTGGCCTTTGCCGATGGTTGCCAGGTCAAGGATGGAGAGCGGGAGAGTCACGTCGAGTGCCGGCCTTTCAAAAAATTTCGTAGTAGGGCCCGCTCGCGGCGGGCACTTAGGACATAACGACGGCGGGGCCCGGCTTATTTCTGTGATCTGCGGAACGCCGGACAGGACGAAGCGCAAGGCGAACCAGCTAAGCCTGCGCGTTCATCACGGCGCTCAGATGTCTCATGTCGGATGCCACAGAAAGGGGACCAGTCCGTTGTGGACTGGTCCCCTCCTTGCGGCGCACGTCATTGGGCGCCGGTTTCCACACCGCTTAGACGGCGCAGCCTCCCAGGGCGATGGTGCCGTCGATGGCCCTGATCTGCTTTTGAACGTCGCCCAACTGGGTGGTCAAGCCCAATACCACCGCCTTTTGCGCCTCCACTGCTTCCTTCTTTGCCCCCCTCTGGCTCTGGACCACGCGGAGTTTGTCCTGCGCTGCCACCAACTGTCCATCCAACGCAATCAGCTGGCTCTGCAAGGCAGCCAGGTTTGCTTCAGCTGCCGTGATCTCATCCTTGAACTGGTTGAGCTGGGTTAGCAGCGGCGCAACCCGGTTCTGCAGCGTCAGGATTTCGGCTTCCGCGGCCGAGATCTGCGTGTTCAGGGCGTTCACATCGGCGGAAAGCTTCTCCGCAATGTCGTTGAGGCTGCCAATTACATAGGTCTTGTCAGTGACGGCTGTGTTCGCCGCTGTCAGGGCAGACTCGAGGGCGGGCAGCTCGGCCTGAAGGTCGGAGAGCTCGCTTGCCGCGGATTCAACGGCTGACCTGGCGTTCTCCAACTCCGCGTTGGCGTCGGTCAATGCATCCTGTTTGGCGGCGAGGACGTTCCTCTGTTCGGCAATAGCCTCCTGTGCTTCCACTACCCTTGATGTCAGCCCTGGCAGTGCTTCCTCAAGGTCCGCAACCACCTGCTGTTGGGCCGCGACTGCTTCTGCTGCGCCAGCGGCAGCAGTTTCGAGGCCGGGAAGCTCGGCCAGCAGGTCATCGAGCTGGACCTGCTTTTCGGCGACAGCGCTATTGGCAGCTGTCACGGCGGCCTGAAGTCCCGGCAACTGGCCTTTCAGCATGCCAATTTCGGTTTGCTGGGCGGTGACCCCGGCATTCGCTGCATCCAGTGTCGTCTGGAGTGGCGCCGCCTTCTGCTGCAGTGCGCTGCTCTCCTGCTGCTTTGTGAGGAGCTGGGAATTGAGTGAATTAACTTGTCCCTGAAGTGTTTTCAGGTCGCCCTGCAGGCCCGAGATCTGAGCGTTCTTGTCGGCGATCTTGGTGTTTAGCGTAGCGAGCTCGCCTTGCTTTTGAGCCCGGGCTGCCTCCAGTTCCCGCTTCTCCCTTGAGTTGCCCTTGATGGCATCGATTTGCCTCGTTAGCTCCGCGATTTCCGCCTCGAGGGTGGTCTTTTGCGTGTTGAGCGCCTCCAACTCCCCTTGCGCTTTCCTAATCTCATCCTGCTTCGCCGTGATCTTGGCATTCAGCGTGGTGATCTGGCCCTGAAGAGAAGTGATGTCTTTGCTGAGGGTGCCGATCTTGGCCGTGTTGTCGTCCACCGCTTTTGCCGCTGCCGCCGCCTCGGCCTGCAAGGTGACCAGCTCTGTCTCGGCAGCGGCTATGTCGGCATCCTTGGTGTCGAGGACTGCTTTGGCGTTCGTCGCAACACCTTGCAGTCCCGCGAGCTCTCCTTCGGCTGTGGTGATCTGGCCCTTCTTGTCGATGACGGCCGTCTCAGCAGTTTCCGATGCAGCAACCAATATGGCAAGCGTCTTCTCTGCTTCAGCCACCAAGAGCTCCCGGGCCTGCAGCTCCTGGGCTGCCTCGGCGCCTGCGGCTTCCAGGGCTTCCAGCATCTCCTTGGCCTCGGTAACTTCCTGTTGAGCAATGTCGACGGCGTCCGCGGCCTGCTCTGCTTGGGTAGTCAGCGTCTGCAGGTCACTTTGCGCCTGTTCGATGTCTGCATTCTTGGTGGTGACAGCATCGGCGGCGTCGGCAACAGCCTGCCGGAAGGTTTCCAACTCAGCTTGTGCTGCGGTGAGCGCCGCACGGTTGGCTTCCTCATCGGCGACGAGGCCCGCCAGCCGCTCCTTCAAGCTTGCGGCTGCGGCTTCTGTAGCCGCCAGGTCCGCCTTCAGCGGCGAAACTGCGCTTTCTACGTCCGCAGCCTGGTTCTGAAGCGCCGCCAGCGCTGCCTCCGCGTCCGCAATAGCCGTCGTCGTGCTGGCTTGTTTCTCCTCCAGCAGTTGCAGCTGGGCCGCAGCTGCAGCCTCCTCGACGAGCAATTGCTGTTCCTGGTCTTCAAGATCTGCGAGTGTCTTGTCTGCAGCCGCGATCCCGGCCTTCAATTCAGCTTCCTGCTTCTGCAGCTGAACCTTCTCCGCCTCCAGCTTGGCGATGGCATCCGCGTTCTTCTTGGCAGCGGCCTTGAGCAGGTTTGCCTGGACGCCGCCCCGGTGGGCCTGCTGGTTGACCACGCCGTTGCAGATGGCGCCGTTGGATGTTGTGCCGGCCACGGCGGGCTGAACCAGAATGAGGCTGCTGGTCAGCAGGCCGGGCAGGACAACCGCTGCCGCGAGACGGCGTGCAAGGACAGACTTTTTGGGGGACGTGCGCATGCGAGCTCCTGTTGAGACCATCGGGCGGCCCACTCTGGCCGCTGCCTAAACCAAAAGTACGTTCCCGTCGGGGCGGATAACACGCGTAATGCCACACCTGTCTTTCGTTGCCAAGTACTCGATTTCTGAAGCCGTTTGGCGGAGCCACTACTTGGTTCTTCACTCTCAGAAGCGGCAAATGTGACCGCAGCGGTCGCCTCGTTAACCGCCGTTACCCCCTGTATCCCCGCGTTTCGCAGCCTTTGATTCCTCCTTTGCGGCTGCCGGATAGTCGCTGCAAAGCATCCACTTCCGTTGCATCACCTGTCGATTTCCCAGAGGGAACCATGGCCATCAAGGCAAAGCCCGCCGCCCTCACAGCACTTACTCTCACCGTGCTGCTGGGGCTGGCAGCTGCGCTGACCCTGGCGCGACGGCAGCGACAGCACCGTCGTCGTCATCACCTGCCCAGCTCCATATATTCGCTCTGGTGCTGTGCTGTTTAGGGCCAGCCTTCTTCGAGCAGGGGTGTCACGGTCACTTCGTTGAGAAGCATCTCCCGTGGTGAGAGGGCTATCCAGGTGATGAGGTCCGCGAGGTGACCGGGGGCAGTGACTGCTGTGCCGGAGCGCCGCCTTTGGCTTGTTGGTCTCTGTAGGAGGGATCCCATGCGCCCCATTGCGTGTCCATAGCCCCGGGGTACAGCAGGCAGGTTCTGATGCCGGACTTTTTGGCCCTCGGCGGCAAGGGACTGGGTCAGTCCGGTCAGCGCGAACCTGGAGGCGCAGTAGGCTCCGGCGTTTGCCCATCCGCGGCGCCCGGCTACCGAGCCGATGTTGATGATGGTGCCCCCGCCGGCATACCGCATCCCGCATCCCGCATCCCGGGAAATACTGCCCTGGCAAGGAGGAAGACTTCCCGGAGGTTGACGTTCATGACCCTGTCCCAGTCTGCTGCCTCGAGCTTCTCAACAGTGCCGGGGACGTCTGTGCCGGCGGCGTTAACGAGTATGGTGACAGGCCTTAGGTCCCGACGGATGTTTTCCGTGGTCAGCGACACGACAACCGGTCCGTAGGCCGGTATCCCTTCTACGGCGTTGATGCGCCTGTCCCAGTTTTCGTCAAGTGCCAGGGTCGGGCATTCGTTCAGGCCTGGTGTAGTGGATGTGCTGGGCGTGGGGTGCGTCAGGGGTCAGGCCCTCGGCGTGGACCTCGATGTGTCCGATCTTCTGGTTTTTCACCACGGCGGTGGCGGTCCCGGAAGCGCCGGAACCGTTCAGTTCATGAAGCTCGGCTGTGAGCGTCACCGACTTGTCCTCTGCTTTGTCGTTGTGGGCCAGGACAGGGCCTGCTCCCATCGACACCGCGGTGATGACCACTGCTGCTGCTCCGCCAAGAGCCAGCTTGGAATTCTCATGTTTTCGCTCCCTATCAAGGGGCCGCCCAGGAATTCGGCGGTCGTCTGTGATTCCCGCCACAGCGGGGCGGGATGAGTCGGGCCCCTACCTTTATCGTTGGCCCGGTCTTAGTGAGGGGAGGCTTCAGCCTCACGGGGCAGTCCGTGAGGGCTGGGGTGACGAATAGTGGGTGTGGGGTAGTTTCCTGATGGGCGCGCCGTCCGGTGTGTGCAGGACATATCCCTGTGAAGGGGATTGTCATGAAATGGATCAACCGTGTTTTAACCGTAGCCGCCGCCGTGTCGGTGGTCGCCATCAGCGGGTGCGAAGCGCAGGACGAGGGGAATTTCGCGCCGCCTGCGGCAAGTTCCCCCACCGCGTCAGCGAATGCATCGGCCCAGGCCACCGAAGCCGTCATCACTATCAAGGATTTCAAGTATGAGGTTCCGGCGTCGGTGAAGCCTGGTGCGATGATGACGGTGACGAACGCCGACAGCGCACCACATACCGTGACTGCCAAGGATGAGGGCGGGTTCGACATTGAAGTCCGGGGTGGTTCAACGGTAATTTTTCAGGCACCTGACGCTCCGGGTGAGTACGGCATTATCTGCAGCTTCCACCCGCAGATGACCGGGACGCTGGTGGTGAAGTGAGCCGAGAAATGACAACGCCGGAACCGAAGCCACAGACAGAGTCACTGTCGGTATTGCGCGCAGGTGTTGCGGTGGCCCTGACGGCCAGCGCGGCGGTCCATGTCCAGCTCGCCGCGGGCTACCAGCAGGCAGCCCCCGGTGGCGTCGGCCAGGGCGCCCTGTTTCTGGTCCAGGCCGGCGCGACGGCCCTGGCCGCGGTGTTCGTTCTGCTCAAAGGCTCCCGTAAGGCTTTCGCTGCCGCCGCGGTGGTGGCGTTGTCGTCCCTGGCCGCGGTCATCCTTTACCGGTATGTCCAGGTCCCTGCTATTGGGCCGCTGCCGTCAATGTATGAACCGGTCTGGTACACGGCCAAAGTCATCACGGCCGTCGCTGAAGCGGCCGCAGGGGCCCTGGCAGTGGTGGGGTACGCCCTGCTGCCCAAGAGCCAGGCTGGATCAGGGCGCGCTGCCCCGGGGCCGGCGCCGCGGCACCTCGGCTGCTTGAGTTAACACGCCACAACCAGCTTAAGAGCCCTGGAAAACCTGCTCGCGGCAGCCCGCCCAAAAAAATATGTGAACCCGGCCACATCCTCACCCATCCTTTCCTTGAGCTGGTGCGAAGTACTGTTATCCCCTCCCCGGGGCATCAACATCACACGCGCGTGCATGAGGAGATTTTTCTGATGAATAAGACACTCCGCTTTATGGCTGTACCCACCCTCGCCTTGGGCGCCCTTGCCATTTCCGGTTCCCCGGCCATGGCCGCCGACCAGTCCTACCAGACCACCCTCGGCCAGCTGAACGGCAGTTCAGCTTCTGGTACCGTTACCGTTGACGTCACGGGCAACCAGGCCCACGTTGTCCTGAACGTTTTCGGGCTGGCCGCGACGTTCATGGACGCCCCGTACCCGCACGTCCAGCACATCCACGGCGGTGCCAAAGGCATGTGCCCTGATCCTTCAGCTGATACCAACGGCGACCAGGTCATCAACACCACCGAAGGCGCACCAGCCTACGGCGGCATCGTCACCACCCTGTCCACCAGCGGGGACACCAGCCCGGCAGCAGGCCTTGACCTCAAGGTCGCCGGCCAGGGCGCCACGTACACCATTGACCGCACGTTCGAATTGAACGCCGAAACCAAGGCCGCCCTGGAAGCAGGCACCGCAGTGGTGGTTGTCCACGGCCTTGACCCCGCAACGCTGAGCCCTGCCGCCCAGGCAGCCAAGAGCGATCTTGTCCCTGAGCTTCCGCTTGCCGCCACCTCCCCCGCCCTGTGTGGAACCTTGACGGCCGGGCAGATGAAAATGCCCGCAGGCGGCGCAGCAACCGGCATCCCACAGGAGACCGGCACCGACACCGGAGCCCTCGCCGTCGGTTCCGGCATGGCACTTGTCGCCCTCGCCGGCGGAGCCTACGTCGTCCGCCGCCGCAACGCTGCAGCCTAAGCGTTGAGAGGATCAATACAGTGACACCCAAGAACCCCGGCCACCACAGAGGCCCCCTGGCCTCCACGGCGGCCGGGGTTCTGCTCCTGCTCACCCTCGCCGGCTGCGCCGGACCCGCCACCACCCAGGATGCCGGAACGGCACCTCCAGTCTCGGTTTCAGCCCCTGCTGCGCCTGGCACTCCCAGCGCTCCCGCGGCTGCGGCCGCCCCGGCACCCGCCCCCGCCGCGGTCCCGTCCGGACAGCAGCTTCCGCCGGTCATGGCTGCCTCGGCTCCCGTGACCCTGACCATTCCCTCGATCTCGGTCCGGACGGACCTGATCCACCTGGGACTGGAAGACAACGGCTCCCTGAAAGTGCCCCAGGATGACGGCAACGGCGCCCCTGCCAGCTGGTACGACGGCTCCCCCACGCCGGGGGAACGCGGACCCTCTGTGTTGCTGGGCCACGTGAACTCGCCCAATGGTCGTGGCGGCGTTTTCGCGGACCTGCGCAAACTCACCCCCGGCGCTGAAATCACCGTCTCCCGGGCCGACGGCAGCACCGCCGTGTTCACCGTTGACCGCGGCGCCCTCTACCCCAAGGACAAGTTCCCCACCCTCGAGGTCTACGGCAACACTCCCGGGTCCGAGCTGCGGCTGATCACCTGCGACGGCTACGACCCCGCCACCGGGGAGTTTGATGACAACTACGTCATCTACGCCACCCTCAAAGCCTGAGAAACGGCCGCCACCGCCCAGACGGGGCGGCCAGGATGGAAAAAGCGATGAAACAGCACACGCCCTTGCTGGCCTCCCTGGCACTCTCGGCCCTGCTGCTAACCGGCTGCGCCACAACGGCCGGATCCATCACCGCACGGTCCGGCCCCTCGGCACCAGCAGCTTCCACCGAAACCGGGCACTCTGACAGCCACGGCAGTGGTCACCACGACGCCAATTCGTCATCACCGGGTGCACCCAATGCCGACGAGCCCAGCGAGGCTGCCCTGATGGTGTGCGGGGACCAGCCCATGGACAGGCTCACCGCCATCTTGGACCTTGATTCGGACCCGCACACCATCAACGACTGGGCGGACAGCACCTTCACCTGCACCTACCACCTGGACGAAGGGGACCTGGTCATCTCGGTCAAGGAAGCAAAAGACCAGCACACGGCACTGACCTACTTCGATGCGATGCAGGCCCTCGCAAAGGACGCCACACCCATCGAGGGCCTCGCCAACCTCGGCTTCCCCGCCTACGAAACAGCTGACGGATCAGCAGTCTTCCAAAAGGACAGCTTCATCCTCCAGGTAGACGCCACAGACCTGCCCGCCACTTTGGGACCGGAGAACATCACCAGGAACGCCCTGGCCTACCAGCTCTCCACCACCATCCTCGCCTGCTGGATCGAACACCCCTGACAGTGCAGGATTCATCGTCCCAGCCCGCCCACCGAAAGGTTTCATCATGAAGGCAAGCAAAAGAACCGGCAGCGCATTCGGACTCGCAACAGCAGTTGTACTGGTCCTGTCCGGCTGCGGGGGCATGTCCGGGTCAGGCACGACAGCGGCCCCGACGTTGACCGAGCAGTTCCCGTCAGCTCCTGCCGCCACCACAGAACCTGCTCCTACAGCTTCCGGCACGGGTTCAACACCTGCGGTGGCCCCGGCCGAAATACTGATCAAGGACTTCAAATACCAGGGCGGGGAAACTGTGAGCCCCGGAGCAGAAATCACTGTCACCAACGAAGACAGCGAACCCCACACCGTCACCGCTGATACGGGCAACGAGTTCGACGTCACCATCAAAGGCAGCGAAACCACCACCTTCACCGCCCCGACCCAGCCCGGGACCTACCCCTACCACTGCAACTTCCACGGCAACATGAAAGGCACCCTCACGGTGAAATAACACCCTGGGGGAAGCCAGTCACAGGTACTTCCAAGCTGCTATTTGAGCGCGCCACGTGACCCGTGCCTGGCCGGAGAGCACTGCGCCGGGCGCCTGCCGCAGTTGGGGGTGAACAGTAAGGTTTCCACCGTCAGTGGCGGACAAGGCCATGGAGCAGATCCGCTCCCGTATACAGCACCGGCATCACATTGGCGCGGTGGCACGTGGACGCCGGGCTGGCTACACGAGTGGCCACAAGGCGTTACCTACTTTCCCCCATAAAAAGTAGGTAACGCCCCACTGCAGACCTAACGCGAGAAGACCATTCTGGGAATAGCGGCAAAAAGAACCATTTTATGCAGCGGCATACCCCTCCTGCACCTTCCACCGAGGTGCTACCCATATGGTTGCTCGGGCTTCGGCCGAAGGAAGACTGCGCGCATCCCATCCGCCTTCCCGATGTCAGTGTGACGATGGCTTACAACATAGCCGTTCAAGACATCTACTCGATGGCTTACCCCGACGCCTGTAGCGTCTTTCAAGGACAGCCCACCGGTTCCCCCATCGGTGGGCTTTTCTTGCCCCTTACCAGCAGGACAGTGCACAGTGCCGGTTTTGCGCGAAGTTTGTCTGTCACCAGGGGACTGTAAGAAAAACGGTGGGAACGGCGTGGCCTGACCGAAAGGCAAGGCTATGACCGAGACCGCAGAGATGATCGATCCCATGACGGGAGAGATCATCGATCAGAAGGAGCTCGCGGAGGCGCTGCTGGAGCAGGCGCGTGAGCAGGGCGTGAGCCTGCTGGGCCCGGGTGGGCTGTTGGCAGGCTTGAAGAAGAATGTGCTTGAGACCGCGCTGGAGGCGGAGATTACCGAGCATCTCGGCCACGAGCGCCACGGGGCGGCCGAGAGCGGGAATGTGCGTAACGGGACCCGGTCCAAGACCGTATTCACAGAGGTCGGCCCCGTTGATATCGATGTTCCCAGGGACCGGGCGGGTAGCTTCGAGCCGCGGATCGTGAAGAAGCGCCAGCGCCGCCTGGACGGGATCGATGAGGTCGTCCTGTCCCTGACGGCCCGTGGCCTGACGACCGGAGAGATCGCAGCGCACTTCGATGAGGTCTATGGCGCCACCGTCTCGAAGGACACGATTAGTCGGATCACGGAGAAGGTCTCGGAGGAGATGGCGGAATGGGCCAACAGGCCCCTTGACCGCGTCTACCCGGTGGTCTTCATCGATGCGATCCACGTCAAGGTCCGCGATGGGCAGGTGCGCAATAAGCCGTTCTACGTCGTCTTGGGCGTCACCGTGAACGGTGAACGCGACATCCTCGGAATCTGGGCCGGAGATGGCGGGGAGGGCGCGAAGTACTGGCTCGGGGTGCTGACCGAGATCAAGAACCGCGGGGTGGAGGACGTGTGCATCGTGGTGTGCGACGGGCTTAAGGGCTTGCCCGAGGCGATCACTACCGTCTGGGAGCAGGCGACTGTCCAGACGTGCGTGATCCATCTGATCCGCAACACTTTCCGCTACGCACCGCGCCAGCACTGGGACGAGCTCTCGCGGGATCTCAAGCCTGTTTACACCGCCCCTACCGAAGCGGCGGCCCGTGAACGCTTCGCCGATTTCGAGGCCAAGTGGGCTACGAAGTACCCGGCCATTGGGCGTCTCTGGCGAAGCGCCTGGGCTGAGTTCGCCCCGTTCCTTGACTGGGATGCCGAGATCCGAAGGGTGATCTGTTCGACGAATGCGATCGAATCCCTCAATGCTCGCTACCGGCGCGCGGTGCGGGCACGAGGTCATTTCCCGAACGACGCCGCGGCGCTGAGAAATGCCTCTACCTCGTAACCCGTTCCCTTGACCCCACAGGGCAGGGACGAGCACGATGGGCCACGAGGTGGAAGCCGGCTTTGAACGCATTCGCGATCGCATTCGAAGGCAGAATCAATTAACCGCAAGCCAGGCCAGACCCACCGTTAATCTGACAGACCCGTCACCAGCCCTGCTCTCCATCGCTGCCGCCCGGGTCAGGGCAGGGCCGTGCCGAGGGTGGTGAAAACATAGCCTTTGTCCAGCAGGGCCGGGATCGCTGCCGAGAGTCCGGCCCCCGTGCCGGAGCCGGGGTGGTTTCCGTGGGAGATGATAATGTCCCCCGGCCGTGCTTTGGCCGTTTCGGCCGCGACCACGGATGCCGGGTAGGTCGCCCCGGCGTCGGCGTTGATGCTGAACCCGGTGGGGACCACGCCCAGGGCGAGGGCGATCTCGGCCGCCACGTCATCCAGGTAGGCGGTGCCGGGACGGAAGAAGCGAGGGCGCTTACCGGTGATTTCCGTCAGGAGGTTGTCGTTGGACATGATCTCCTCATAAACCTGGCCGCTGCTTTGCGTTCCGGGGATTCCGTAGGCGGAGTTACCGGCCACACTCAGCGGCGCGTGGCGGGTTCCGTGGTTGGCCAGTTCGAAGAGGGGCTCGGCCGCGAGCTCCCGTGTCAGGGCTCGGTTGTGGTGGATCCATCGGGCGTTCAGGAACAGTGTTGCCGGAATCCCGAGGTGTTTCAGCGTCTTCAGAGCTACATGGTCGGTTCCGTTGCCTCCCGGACCGCCGCAAAAGTCAAGGGTCAAGGCGATTCCTGCTGCGGGTTCTGGCAAGACCTGAAGGACGTTCGGCGCCTGCAGACCCCAGTAGGAAGGACTACGCCCCGAGAATTCTGCGATGATCTGCTCCTGCGACCGGGTTGTCGGCTCCGGCCCGGAAGCCGGTACGGCGGGCTCTGGTTCAGGAGAAACGAGGGGTATAGGTGCAGCCGCTGACGTTGCTGGCACCGGGGCAACTGTCCTCGGCCGCAGTGCCGAGGACGACGGGCCGGTGGCCTCCACTGGCTTGCATCCGGAGAGCAGCAACACCGCCGCTGACAGGAGGAACACCCGGCGCTGCGGATTACCGATCAATTGATGCATGACAAATTCCCCCCATTGATATCCCTGCGCGTTAACAGCAAATCGGCCGCGCAGGCCATGTCCACCACCACCGTACATTCCGGGACCGGAAGTTACCTTGTAACGGTTGGTTGTGGCGGGAGTTTTGGAACGACTTGTGGAGCAGCAAGATTACGCGTGTTCCGTGGACCCAGGCCCACCGGGGGAAGCTCTTCTTCAGGTGTCCCGATTCCAAGGAACTGAAATAGCAAATTCTTCATGAATTTTCCAGTACCGGAAGTCTTCATTCGTGGCAATGTGTTCGACTTTGAAGCCGCGGGAGGTTTCGATGTAAGCGGCATCGTGCGCCTTAAAAATGTCAATCTCGAGCGATTTGAACAACGCTGTTGGTCCAGTCTGATCAAAGCTGTGGCGAACGCGGCATGGTAGGTAGCGGAAGCCGCCAAGCCCGGAAATCCAGCTAGCGTTCCGTATGTACGTGAAGGTAAGGGCACACTCCAACCTGACGTCAGGGCGCCTGGCCAGTGCAAATGTTGCCTGCGCGGCGAACTCCGGCTTGTTTTCAGGAGCCCGGGAGTTCACAGCATGTGACATAGCCACCGCGTGCCCCAAGAGGATTTCACCCCAGTCCAGACTCTTCGACCATTTCGAGGTTATTTTGGCCAAGTACTCTCGCTTCCTTTTCCCTCCGACTGTCAGGGTGGGATCTGAAAACATCATGAGGAACTGTGAATAATGCGGAAAATTGACATTGCTCTGACGCCAAAGCGCGCAGGAGAAACTCGAGTGCCAGGCATGCCAAGAATCTCGTCGGATGCGAAGGGTTGCCTAAGCAGCGAAGGAAACACCGCGGAGAATGTGAGACGGCACAGTTCATCCTGAGGGGCAGTTCATAGGTTTCCATATTTGATATTTAGTGATCTCCACTTTGGGCCCGGCGCTGTTCCCTGCCCAAGGCGACCTCCGCACGGCGTGTAGCGGACCCTGCTCCCGCCCCCGGAACAACCTGCGGGAGTTCCAAGGAGGTGGCCTCTCCCCCGGGCCGCCAGTCCCGATCCTCTTCGTGCGGTGAAGACGCCATCGACCCCCATGGACTACCTGAAGCCCAAACATCACTCGCACATTATGATGGATTTATCCGACATGAGAGTGTGATTGGCGTGAATAAGATCCAGGACGCGCGGGAACTTGGCGAGCAGGTGAAAAGTCACCGGCTCCATGCTGGCCTGTCCCAGGAGGAACTTGCCCGTACAACCGGTATCAGCCGTTCAACCCTCATTGATCTTGAGCAGGGCAGGAACGTCTCCATCAGCACTGCCCTAAAGGTTCTTTCTCAGCTGGGCGCCGGGCTGGCGATCGCGGGGACCGCCCGGGAACCGAAACTTCACTGGACCGCGGAAACGGCAGCCCGTGAGATTAAGCGGGAACTGCGCAACGGCGATCCGGATTTTGCTATGCGCGTGCTGTCCATGGCCGCCAGTTATTTCGACGATCTTAATCCAGCTGATCGCCGACAATTCCTCCGCGCTCGGCCCGGGTCGACTGGACGAAAGCGCTGGGATGCCCTGCTGGCCCGGACTTTCGCCTACAAATGCCATCAGCACGGGATAAAAGAGCCGGACTGGACGAGCACTGCCCCGCTGGCGTCGAAGTGGTATGCCACCCCGCGCAAGCACGTATCGCCTGCCTGGAAGCAACGAATGACGGACCGGACCCCCATTGAATTCGCCGAAGCAAATATCGTCTTCGATGCCGCGAACCTGGCCGCAGCATGAGGAAGGGTCGCCGGCCATCTTACGGATCGGATGAGGAAATGGGCCTGGACCCGCGATGGCTGAACAACGCCGCCCGGGCCTACATCCCTGACGGACAGGACACGGAGGCGGCGGAAGTGACGATTGCCGACAACCTCGTGCTGCGCGTCGCCTCACAAGGTTCCTCTTAGCCATGAAGCTCGCGGCCGGCCGGGACCGTGACATCCCCGACATCGCGGTACTCTGTCAAGCCCTGAACATAAGCACCCCGAAGCGGCCGTAGACATAGCGGTCGAGCTTTACGGTGAGCACTCAATGCAACTCAGTAACCGCGACGGTTTGCTCCTGGTCGCCCAAGAGGCCCTGGACAGGAACAACAACTACCCCAGCGCTACCGTAGACGATTTCTACCGTGACGATCGCAGAATCCGTTGGTGCTAGGGGGCGGAACGAATCCCTTGGTTCAACGACTGGTGCAGTCACCAGCCTGACAGAATCTCCTATATCGGCGTTCGCAATCGGCGGGTTGCGTGGAATCGAGCTAGTCCCGTTTGTGAAACTGCCGGTGTAAATGTTCGTCGGTCATCCGGTACCGCATGTTCCCTTCGAGCAGACGCGGTTCAATCCACACCTCGTAGTTGTCAGCTGCCGAAAATAGCTCACGTCCTTGTACGCCATCTGCCGCTACCCAGAGCAGATTGGAGTCCTGCATTGCGTCTTCAACAATGCCGGCACGGACGAGGGTGCCCCACCTCGTTATTTCCACAGGGGCGCCGATCAGTAGGTTCCATTCCTTCATCGGGTACTTGACCGTTCGTTTTAGTGACATATGGAGCCTAACGGCCGCAGTTCTGAGCCAGATTTTGAAGCCCTATCACCCGGTGTGGTTCCTCAAGTGTTCCTGCTGCCGGCCTGCGCAGAGTTGTGGAGGCGCAGGCAGCAGGAGTCGGCGTCGAGGGATTCTGTCTTGAACCAGAACCGGACGTAGTAGTGGCATCAGGCGTAGTGACGCGTTTGTCCCTCTGTGGTGAAGTCGTTTCCCTCGCCAAGATGGTCTCCCTGTTTTGGATAGCGTGAGGTTTGAGCCGCGCGATGCGAGCCACCGCGTCAGTGTGGTTACAGATCCAAAGCAACCGACGGGCTGTGCCGGGGCCTCGTTCCTACCGCGTCATCCTCCAGAAGCAGGCATGTATGTATTCAACCCGTCCTTTGTATGCCCTGAATGGGGCGGTTGCCGTGGTTGTCCGTGCTATGCCCGGGATGCCTCGACGAAGGCCAGCACACGCGCTGGACTAGCTGTCCCGCCGACAATCGGCAACGGTGTGACGACAATGCAGGTCCCGGTAGCCGGAAGCCGGTTGACGTTTTTCAGCGACGTTACGCCGTACTTGTCGTTACCAAGGAGGAAGTGATGCATTGGGAAAGGCGGTTCGAGACCGAATCCCGCCCCAGCATCAATGCCGACGGTCTCGACACCGAATCCTGCGATTTCCGTCTCTTCAGCCAGCCAGCGCGCGCAATCAGATGAGACGCCAGGGGTATGTGGCCCTGTTTCATCGGCGTTGAGGAACAGAGCTTCGTCGTGCCCATATTGATCCCATCCTGTGCGGTAAAGCAGCCAAGCACCCTTGGGCAGCTTGCCATGGGCGTCCTCCCACGCCTTAACATGGTGGACCTCGAGCAGGAAGTCCGGGTCTGCGGCGACTTCGGTGCTCACATCGATCACGACGGCGGGTCCGACGAGTCTCTCGACGGGCAGTTGGGATACGTCCCGGCCTGCCCGACCGCTGATCCAGTGAATCGGAGCATCGACGTGTGTGCCGAAATGCTCTCCAACATGAATGTTGTTGTGAGCCCACATGGGACCGCGTTCATCGTAAGCGGCAACCTCTTCGAGGCTGAGATCGATCACATTGGTCAGCGGTTCGGGCAAGCGCAGAGCGGGAGTCTCCGGCGTCAGTGGTGTGGTGAGGTCGATGACCTGGATGTGTCCTTGTGCCAAGCCTTCGAGCAGGCAGTCAAGCGTACCGGCCCCTGCGGTCGGTGCTGTCTCGGTCATGGTCGTTCCTGCCTCTCGATCTCTCATGCAAGCCGGAGTTTGTGTTCCAGGGATTTGTTTGGGCTTTCCTTAGTGGCCTTTGAACGCTTCCTCAAGCCACCACGAGGCAAAGCTGACGGTCTTCGCGTCGATCAGCAGCGGGGTATCACGAGGTCCAGCGAGCCACTGACGGACGGGATCGAGGTCCCTGGGTGTCCTGACGGTGGCGGCTGTGAAACCATACCCGCGGGCGATGGCCGCGAAGTCGGTGTCGGGGAACGTAATGAGGCCAAGTGCGTGGTCGCTTTCACCGAAATGGTGGACTTCGGCCCCATAGGCGGAGTCGTTGTAGACGATAACTACCAGCGGAATGCCCAGACGGACGACCGATTCCATCTCGGCCGACGCCATCAGTGCACCGCCGTCACCGGTACCAAGAACCGGAAGACGGTCCGGCTGAGCGTACGCGGCGCCAATAGCACTGGCTAGACCGAGGCCGACACACTGGAATGCTTGGCTGAAGACGAGCCCGTTCTCGTCCGGGATATCAAGGAAAGCGCTGGGGTAGCCGAGAAAGTTACCCGAATCGACCGCCACCACGCGTTCCTTATCGAGCAGGCGGTCCAGAGCGATGGTTAGCGTGCGGGGGTCTATGCGCTCACCGTCACCGAGATCCTCGTAAGGAACGTCCTGCCAGCGGCCCTCACACTTGATAGCCTTGGCCATTTCTTCCGTGCGGTAGCCAACCCGCGACAAACCACGCTTTTGCAGCTCCTCCGTCACTGCGGCTGCCGTGACAGCGGAGTCACCGAGTACCCCCAAGCTGATGGGACGGTGCTTACCAGGTGCCAGGGGATCTACATCGACCTGCACCACAGTGGCTTCGGGACCAATGAGCGTGCCGTGACGCATTGTCCACATATTCAACGCCGAACCGAACGAGATAATCAGATCGGCGCCGCGGATGCTCCGTGCCGCCAAGGGCGTACTGAAGCCGCCGGAGATATCCAGGTAAAAGGGGTCATCATTGAACAGCCCCCTGGCAACGGCGGAGGTTGCCAACAGAGCCCCCGACGCCCGGGCAAGTTCCCGCAACTCAGGACCGGCATTGCGGCCGCCACGGCCGGCAATGACAACTGGGCGTTCGGACCGCTCGATAAGATCGGCCAAGCGGGTAACAGCTCCGGTTGCGGGCGCCACCAAGGAGCTCAGGGCGGCTAAACCGGGCAGGGATGGCAGAAACTGTTCAGTGGTCTCAGCGCCCTGCACATCAAGGGGCAGATTGACCAGCACAGGGATGCGCCGTGTGACGGCGATCCGATAAGCAAGGGCAACATCGCGGGCTGCGGTTTCGCGAGTGATGCGGAAGCTGACAGCCCCTACCGATTCGACCAGGCGGTCCTGCTCAATGCGGAAGTTGGAGTGAATTGCCGAAGCTGCAACCTCCGCTGTAAGAATCAGCATCGGAGAACCCGATTTGGCAGCCTCTGCTATGCCGGTTATTGCGTTTGTGAGGCCGCAGCCCTGGTGCAGTGAGATGGCAGGAACGGAGTCACCAACTCGCGCGAAAGCATCAGCCATGGAAGCTGCACCGCCCTCATGGCGCGCTGCGACGTAGGTTGCCCCGTGCTCGACAAGGGCTTTCGTAATGTCATAGTTGCCGCTGCCAACGACGCCGAAGACCTGCCGAACGCCAAGGCCAACAAGCGTTTCGGCCACTTTCTCAAATACACGCATCTGAATACTTACCTCGACTATCGGTAGGGGCAGTGGGGCCACAAGGTTTTGATCAACATGCTTCCCTGCCGGGGGCGGACATGGCTAATGCCAATTTGCGCGCCCCACATTCGTATTAGGGCATACCTGGCCCCTCCACGGCCCCTGGGTGTTTTCGCATATCGGCAGGAATTGTCCTGCGGATGCCGATGGCCACCTGCTCCATGCATCGCAACATCAGGGCGACGGCGGGGCTTGGCAACCTGTCCGGCAATGTGGTCACACCAACAGTCTGTCCGATGCCTTTGATTCGCGCATCCACGAGGCGCAGCAGCGGGTCGGCGGCGGCGATCGTGTGCGGTTGAAGGGCGAGAAAGTCGGTTTCTGCCAGGATGGCACGAAGCGTCATCGGTGAGGAACAATCGACCTGCTCCTCGGGCAGGTCGAGCCGCTCACGGGTAAAAGCCCGCTCCAGCTCTCCGCGTAGTGCGGTCTGCCCCACAGGCATGACCCAGGGGTAATTCCGCAGCTCGGCCAGAGTCGTTGGACCGAGGTCAAAAACAGGATGTCCAACCCGCGCAACAACCTCGAAGGGCTCATGATAGAGAGCGGCCTGCTGCAGCTCCGGCACGCCGTGCTGGGCAGTGAGGCGTCCTACGACAACGTCGATTTCACCGGCCACGAGACCGCTGGTTAACCGGTCGGGGGTTGCCTCGTGGACGTAGATGTTCACGTGCGGGCGTTGCTGTTTCAGCAGCGCTATCGCCTTGGGTAGCAGCAGGTTTCCGCCGGCTACATATGTGCCGACCGTAACCGATCCGGCGGTCGCATCCGCAAGCTCGGCTATGTGTTGTGTCGCCTGCTTGAGGTGTCCCACGACGGCCCGTGCATGGTCGATGAAAACTTCCGCAAACGGTGTGGGTCGAACGCCACGCGCCCCTCTTTCGAACAGCGGGGCTCCCAGAGCCTCCTCGACCTCGCGCAGTCCCCGGCTGACCGCTGGCTGGGTGATGTAGAGGTGTCTGGCCGCGCTGACGATGCTGCCCTGTTCGGCGATGGTCAGCACCAGGACGAGGTGGCGAATTTTGAGCGGCCCGTTTAGGAGAGATCTGATGTCCATGGCGACGATGATATGCCCATGTGGACATGGGAGGTACAGGAATAAGCATTCGACGGACATGGACTCTGCGAGCAGACTGGGTGATGTAACCCACATCGACGACCCGGGAGAAGTGTCCATTATGGCGATTCCTACCCTGCGTAACTTCGTCGGCGGAGCCTTTGTTGACGCGACCGCTGCCACGTTTGAAAAAATCAGCCCGGTGGACGGCAGCGTGGTCTCTTACGTTGCCGAAGCCGACCGCGGCACTATCGACATGGCAGTGAAGGCAGGCCGCGATGCCCTGCAGGGCCACTGGGGCCGTTCAACTGTCAATGAGCGGGCAGCGCTGCTGCGCCGCATCGCCGACCGTATCGAGGCACGTTTTGATGACCTGCTGGTGGCGGAAATCGCGGACACTGGCAAACCGGAAGCTCTGGCCCGGGACCTTGACGTCGCTCGCGCGGCCGCTAATTTTCGGGCATTTGCCGACATTATTTCCGCCGAGGGCCTCGACTCCTTCCTGACCGAACTGCCCGACGGACGCCGGGCTCTCAATTACGCGCTTCGCCGGCCGCTGGGTGTCGTTGCCGTAGTGGTGCCCTGGAATCTGCCGCTGCTGTTGCTGACATGGAAGGTTGCCCCGGCGATCGCATGCGGGAACGTCGTCATCGTGAAGCCATCGGAGGAAACACCATCTTCTGCCACGGTGCTCGCGGAGATCATGGCCGAGGCGGGAGTGCCCGATGGCGTGTTCAACCTGGTTCACGGCTTTGGGCCGAACTCCGCCGGAGAATTCCTCACCACGCATGAGGGCATCGATGGAATCACTTTCACAGGCGAATCATCGACCGGTTCGGCTATCATGCATGCCGCCGCAGCCAACGTGCGGCCCGTTTCCTTTGAACTCGGCGGCAAGAACGCTGCACTCGTCTTCGCCGACACCGATATCGAACGCGCCATAGACGGACTCACCCGGTCCATTTTCACAAACACCGGCCAAGTGTGCCTCTGCACCGAACGTGTGTACATCCAGCGCCCTATTTTTGATGAAGTGGTCGAGGGACTGGCCGAGCGCGCCAAGGGCTTGACGCTTGGTAAGCCCCGGGACGCCCGCACCACGACTGGTCCGCTTATTTCGCTGAACCATCGGCAGAAAGTGCTTTCATACCTCGAACGGGCACAACAGCAGGGTGGAGACGCAATCGTGGGCGGCGGCATCCCGAACCTTGGTCAGGAGCTCAGCCGCGGCGCCTGGATCGAACCGACGTTGTGGACCGGACTCAGCCACGACGCGCCCGTCATGCGTGAAGAAATTTTCGGTCCCGTCGCTGGCCTTATCCCCTTTGACGATGAGGAAGAAGCAATACGTTTGGCCAACGATACAAAGTACGGACTGGCCGCCTCCGTCTGGACCAGCGATCTGGACCGTGGTCACCGCGTGGCCGGACGCATGAATACGGGCATTACGTGGGTCAATACATGGTTCCTGCGTGACCTTCGCTCCCCTTTCGGCGGCGCCGGGCTGTCCGGCATCGGCCGCGAGGGCGGCACTCACTCCCTGCATTTCTACACCGAGCCCACAAACGTGTGCGTGAATCTCAGCGAGGCCTGATCTTAGTGACCACTACACAGTCAACCACCCACGAAGCCACGGCGATTGCCCGCCAGCTCGACCAAGCTGAGCGTGAGGGCAACGCCATCGCCCAATTCGGTGACATGCTCTCTCTTGAGCAGGCCTACCAGATACAGTCCGAACTGCTCGCGCTTCGCTTAGCCCGGGGAGAGCGCATTGCCGGCGCCAAACTCGGTTTCACCAGCGAGGCAAAAATGGCGCAAATGGGCGTGCATGAAGTTATCGTCGGATTCCTGACTGCGGACATGCATGTGGACGGAGGCGCCGCTCTCGCGCTTGAAGGGCTCGTTCACCCGCGCATCGAACCTGAGGTTGCCTTCCGCTTCGGGCGGGCTATTCCGCCAGGGGCATCGGAGGAGCAGATTATTGCGAGCGTTGACGCGGTCGCTCCCGCACTTGAGATCATAGATTCGCGCTATCGGGACTTCTCCTTCAGCCTCGCCGACGTCGTCGCGGACAATACCTCCGCAAGCCGCTACGTGCTGGGGGAATGGACAGAATTCACAGACGATCTTGCCGGCCGCGCCGTAACCCTGCTCGTCGACGGAACAATCACCGAAACGGGAAATACTTCAGCGATCCTCGGCGATCCCATGAATGCACTCAAAGCGTTCGCACGAATGAACTCGCGCTACGGGTCGGGGCTGCCGGCGGGCGCCGTGCTTCTGGCGGGCGCGGCGACCGCCGCGGTCGCTCTGGCGCCAGGACGCACAATCACGGCGATTGTCGCTGGCATCGGCACTGTCGAACTGGAGACGGCCGGAGCTGCAGCATGAGCGGCGCCAGGCTCATTGAGCACTTGGCAAAGCCCCGGGGCCGCTTTCCTCACGTCAAGGTCGCAGGGGACTTCATCTACGTGTCCGGGACAAGCAGCAGGCGCCCGGACAACACCTTCGCCGGCGTAGAAGCGGACGAGCTGGGCACAACAAGCCTGGATATTCGAGCGCAGACTGAGGCGGTCATCGAGAACATCGGCGAGATCCTGCGCAATGTCGGCGCCTCCCTCGACGATCTCATCCAGGTCACGGCATTCCTGGTCAACATGAACGACTTCGGCGGCTACAACGAAGTGTACGCACGGTACTTCGACGAAAACGGTCCCACCCGCACTACCGTCGCAGTCCACCAGTTGCCCCACCCGCATCTTCTGATTGAGATTCAAGCCGTGGCACACAAGCGGCAACACTGAACCACCATCATCACCACAACCGGAGTAACAAGGAGTAAGGCAATGACCGACAGCAAGAACAAGACGAATGTCCTGCCCGTCTTCAACTTCCAGCATTGGCTGGCCGAGAACGAGGCCTCACTGAAGCCGCCGGTAAACAACAAGGCCATGTGGACCCAGGTAGACGATTTCATCGTGCAGGTCGTGGGGGGCCCGAATCAGCGCACCGACTTTCACGTTGATCCCTACGAAGAATGGTTTTACCAGGTCAAAGGCAACATGCACGTCAACATTGTTACCGATGAAGGCGTGAAGCGGGTCGATATCCGCGAGGGCGAAATGTGGCTGCTCTCCGGGAATATCCCGCACTCGCCCCAGCGCCCGGAGGCCGGCTCAATCGGCATCGTCATCGAAAGGATCCGCGAGGAGGGCACCACCGAGAAATTCCAGTGGTACTGCCTGGAATGCTCACACCTCGTTCATGAGGTCGAACTGCAGGTGCGGGACATCGTCGCTGACCTGCCGCCGGTATTCGAGAAGTTCTATGCCAGCGACGCGGCCGCCCGCACTTGCAGCAACTGCGGCTCCGTCCACCCCGGCCGGGGCTGACCTCCGGGTCCGACAAGACACGAGGAAAAGAACACGTGCACACCGTTCAAGCAACCATAGACATTCATACCCACTACGTGCCCAAGGGCTGGCCGGATCTCGAGAGGGAAACCGGCGGCAGCGGCCCCTGGCCCTGGCTGCGCAGCGATTCGGAGCGGGAGGCAATGCTTATGCTTGGCTCCAAAGAGTACCGTCCCCTCCGAGCCGCTGCGTGGGCCGCCGAAGAGCGGCTGGCCGCAATGGATGCTGACGGCGTCGACGTGCAGGTAGTCTCACCCACTCCGCTGTTCTTCTCCTACGCCCGTGAAGTTCCAGAGGCCATAAAGGTCAGCCGCATCTTCAATGACCTCGCTCTCGAACTCTGCGTTCCAGCGCCTCAACGCCTGATCCCGTTCTGCCAGGTACCGTTACAAGACACAGACGCGGCCTGCAGGGAACTCGACCGGTGCCTGGACAATGGACACGTCGGCGTCGAGATCGGCAACCACGTGGCGGACCGCGACCTTGATGACGAAGGCATCATCGCATTCCTTCAGCACTGCGCGGACCGCAATGCAGCCGTCTTTGTCCATCCCTGGGACATGCCCAGCTCGCCACGATTGGAGCGCTGGATGGCCCGCTGGTTAGTGGGCATGCCCGGGGAGACACACCTTTCGATTCTCTCGCTCATCCTGGGCGGCGGCTTCGACAGACTCCCCCCACATCTGCGCTTGTGCTTCGCCCACGGCGGCGGGTCCTTTCCATACTGGGTCGGCCGCATGGACAACGCCTGGCACCAGCGGCCCGATCTCATCGCAACATCCGAATTTCCCCCGTCACATTATCTGAACCGGTTCAGTGTTGACTCAGCGGTTTTCAACAACGCCTCATTGCGGCTCCTAGTGGACGTAATGGGCAGCGAACACATCATGCTTGGTTCAGACTTTCCGTACCCCCTGGGCGAACGCCCAGCCGGAAACCTCATTAGGCAAGCGGAATTCCTTACAAAGGAACAACAGCAGCAGATGCTGGGCGGCAATGCCCAACAATTTCTCGGAATTGATTCCGGATTCACCATGCTGGCGGAAAAAAAGGCCGCCAGCTGATATCACGTCGGCGCGATCCCCACTGTCGTGGATCCTTACCGAAATCCCTTTTCCATCAGGAGACGCTCATGTCACAGCAAGCCCCTGGCGCTACTAGCGCCAAAAGTCCAGGAATCAGGCGTTACGTCATAGCTTCCCTCGTCGGAAACTCCCTGGAATGGTACGACTTCTTCCTATATGCAACAGCTGCGGCCATCGTATTCGGGAAACTCTTCTTCCCGGCCGACACCAATCCCCTCGTGGGAACGCTGGGTGCCTTTGTCGGGTTTGCCGTCGGATTCGCCGCCCGCCCCTTGGGGGGTATCCTCTTCGGTCACATTGGCGACCGGGTGAGCCGAAAATCCGCGTTGGTTATGACCCTGAGCATCATGGGCATCGCCACCTTCCTCATGGGACTGCTCCCCACCTATCAGCAGGTAGGAATCTGGGCACCCATCCTGCTGGTCATTCTGCGGATTCTTCAAGGCATCGCTGCCGGCGGCGAATGGGGCGGCGGAGTTCTGATCATCAGCGAAAACTCCTCCGACCAGCGCCGGGGACTCTTCTCTGCGTTCAGCCAGGGAGGAGTCACCCTCGGGTTCGTCCTCGCTTCTGCAGCTTTCTACCTGGCCCAACTGCTCCCGGAGGATCAGTTCATGGCGTGGGGCTGGCGTCTGCCCTTCCTCCTGAGCGTGCTGCTCTTCGGCGTCGGCATGTACATCAGGTTCCGTTTGCCGGAGACGAAAGAGTTCGAGCAGGTGAAAAAGACTGGCGAACGGGCATCGGTGCCCGTTTTGGCGGCGCTGCGGACTCATCCCAAGGAAATCTTGGTCGCAATGGGCCTGAGGGTGGCGGAAAACGGCGGTTCTTACCTGTTGCTGTCATTTTCCCTGGTTTACGGCGTGCACGTCGGAGTCGAAAGAGGAACGCTACTCCTGGGCGTGATGCTTTCCATGCTGTTCGCCTTTTGCACTATCGTCTTTTTTGGACACCTATCGGACAAGATCGGCCGGCGGAAGGTTTATGCTTTCGGCGCCTCAGCTCTGGCACTGATGGCCTTCCCATTCTTCTGGCTCATCGATTCAAACTCATCGGCCCTGATCATCGTTGCCTACTTCATCGGTAACGGAATCTGCCATGCAGCAATGATTGGGGCTCAGCCGGCATTTTTCCACGAACTGTTCAGCCCCGAAGTCCGCTACTCCGGCATGGCGTTGGGCCATGAGCTTGCCGCAGTATTTGCCGGAGGTCTGGCGCCCTTCATTGCCACCGCCCTGCTGCTCACATACGACAGCTCGACGCCCGTATCGTTGTACGCCATTGGACTGGCCGCGGTTACCTTGACGGCGCTGGCCTTCTCCAAGAATATGGGCCGGCACGGTACCTCGCCAACGGATGAGCAGACCGGTGTTTCTGCGCTCAAAGCGGGACAGCACTAGTTTCCGAACATTCCGGCCGACGACCCGAGTCCTGCCTCCGGGCAAGCCCCAGGCCTCAGGTGCACATCCGTCAGTGGCAGGCAGGCACTTGCAGTTCCTGCCACTGACGGAGGGCGAACAACAACACTAGAAGAGAAAAGAAACCAGTCATGGCAGTTTCCATCATCGGCGCGGGCGAGTCACCGTATACGCGACATCCTCAACCGGGAACCACCACATCACGCACGCTCGCTGACGCAATCGGCCGGGCCCTGAAAGATGCAGGGCTCACTCCGGGTGATGTCGATGGCTTCGCAGTCTCGAGTTTCACCCTGGACCCGGACCACGCAATAGACCTGGCCTGGAAGATGGGATTTGAGCTGTCCTGGCTTATGCAGGACACCAACGGCGGTGCCAGTGCCGGAAACATGCTCCAGCACGCGGTCCATGCAATTACGGCCGGCGACGCCTCCGTGATCGTGGTCGCAGCGGGAGACCTGATGGATCACACAGCCTTCGCCAAGCTAGTGGCCAGGTACAACAGCGCCACAGAGAACCACCTCTCGCCGTTGCCCCTGGCTGGTCCCAACGCTCTGTTTGCCATGTTGACAAGCCGACAGATGGAAAAGTTTGGCCTTGTGCGTGAGGATTACGGCCGGATCGCCGTGGCCCAGCGCCAGTGGGCAGCAGGAAACCCGGGGGCCGTCTACCGCACCCCGCTGACGCTGGACGACTATCTTGGAGCGCCCCTGGTCGCCGAACCATTGGGTCGATTCGACTGTGTTCCCCCGGTCACGGGTGCCGACGCGGTCGTCATAGTCGCTGATGAGAGAGCAGACGGGAAGCGGAAGGCCAAAGTACTCTCGGTTACCGCATCCTACAACGCCGACAACCAGGTCGGGGACGGCCTCCAAACCGGACTGCGGAAGTGTGCACCGTTGGCATGGGAGCGGGCAGGCGTCTCACCGGAGGATGTCGACATCATCAGTGTGTACGACGACTACCCGGCCATGGTGGTGGCGCAGTTGATGGACATCGGTGTCGTCACTGACGGTGCAGACATCGCAGAATTTATTGATACCCGAATCCATTCCCGGGATCTTGCGCTCAACACTTCAGGAGGGCAGCTCTCCGCTGGCCAGGCAGGATCGGCCGGTGGCTTGCATGGTCTCGTCGAAGCGGCGCGGCAATTGCGCGGGCAGGCAGGAGACAGACAAGTGCATGCAAAAACTGCTGCAGTCAGCGGATACGGCATGGTGCTGTACCGGCACGGATCATGCGCAAATTTGACAGTCCTGGAGGCGGGCCAGTGAGCGCAATCATCCAGACGTGCACTAACTGCTCGGCATCTTATTTCCCGGCCCGGCTCATCTGTCGCCACTGCCATGGGACAGAGTTCGCGGACGACAAGGCCGACACTGGAGTAGTTGAGACAACCACCCGGCTCTCCAATGGCTTACAGATAGCCACGATCACCTGCCCAGGTGATGTCTACCTCATCGCCCGCATCATTGGTGGAACTGCCGATGCCGGTGACCGGATCAGGCTGACTAACGATCCGAACGACGACACCGCAGTGGCTGCATTTGTGCCTCTGCACGGAACGGAACTTTAGGAAATATCATGAGAGAGATCGCCACTACCAATCCAGGACCCGGCGCAATGACGGTGTCCGGCATGTTGCTCGGAAGGGCACAGGAATCACCCACCACGCCCCTCCTGCGCTACGGTTCCATCCGCCGCGACGGACAACAGATGGTTCAAGCGGTTGCGCGCGCTGGCGACGTCCTGCTCAAGCATGGAATCCACGCAGGCGATCACGTTGCTTTGATGTCCGCAAACCGGATCGAACTGCTTGACTTCATCCTCGGCTGTGCCTGGATCGGGGCCGTTGCGGTTCCGATCAATTCAGCGGCCCGCGGAGAGCAGCTCCATCACATTCTCTCCAACTCCAAGTCATCCCTTCTCATCACCGAGACCCCCTTGCTGGAGCATGTAAATCGCCTTCCCCAGCTTCCGGAACTTCGCCAAATATGGGTCGTCGAAGAGCCTGACGTCCCGGTAGAAACCGGCTATCCGGTTTCTGCACTGCCCACCTCAGCTACGGAAGCTGAACCCGCCGACGTTGCTCCCGGCGACACAGCAGCAATTCTCTACACCTCCGGAACGACCGGCGTATCAAAGGGCGTCCAATGTCCTCACGGACAGTTCTACTGGTGGGGTACAAATGTAAGCCGGCAGCTTGAGATCACTGATAGTGACGTCCTGTACACCTGCCTGCCGCTCTTCCACACGAATGCCCTCAACGCATTCAGCCAGGCGCTCGTCAGCGGAGCCGAATATGTCCTTGGACCGCGCTTCTCCGCGTCACGATTCTGGTCGGACGCCCAGGAAGCGGGAGCAACGTTTACCTACCTGCTCGGCGCCATGGTCAGCATCCTTGCCAGTAAGCCGCCTGCTCCCGGCGACCGGGATCACGGTATTGCCGCTGCTTTGGCCCCTGCAACCCCAGCTGGATTGCTGGACGATTTCCGGGACCGTTTTGGAGTGACGCTGATAGACGGCTACGGCGCCACCGAAACGAATTCGATCGTGGCTGCAAGCAGGTCTGAGCAGCGTCCTGGCTTCATGGGAAAGATTCAGCCCGGGTTCACCGCCCGCGTAGTGGATGAATACGGCCTGGAAGTCCCGGCGGGTGAACCGGGCGAACTGTTGCTGCGCAGCGACCAGCCTCATGCATTCGCAACCGGTTACTATCAGATGCCCGAAGCTACGGTCCAGGCATGGAAGGACCTATGGTTCCACACCGGGGACCGCGTCGTGATAGAGCCCGACGGATGGCTGCGGTTCGTGGACAGGATCAAGGACGTTATCCGACGCAGGGGCGAGAACATCTCCTCCGCTGAGGTCGAACAGGTCCTGCTTGAGCACCCCGCCATCAGCGAAGTAGCGGTGTACGCCGTGGACTCTGAACTCGGAGAAGACGAGGTCATGGCGGCCATTGTTCCCAAAGGCCCGGTAGATTTCCGCGAAATCGCAGAATTCTGTGAGCCGCGGCTCGCGAAGTACGCCATCCCCCGCTTCATGCTCGTGCGCGAAGCTCTGCCCCGCACCGAGAATGGAAAAGTGCGCAAATCCGTCCTGAGGGACGAAGGTAAAGAAGCCGCTCAGTGGGACAGGGAACTGGAAAAGACCCGCGAACAGACGCCCGTACTCAGCACACCGGTACTCAAATAAGAACGCAAAAGCTAACGGGCACCGTCGGACGCGATTCGAGCAGACAAACCGCGCTGACGTGGAAGCGCTGGCAAAGAAACAACCCTCACAGGACTACCGGTTGGTGGGCGTTTTTTCACAGCTTGCTGCTCCTAAACCAAGTACAAGCATTCTTCATCTAAAAAGCCCACGCTCGTCTTTCCACAATCAGCCCTACGCAACTACACACAACCCGCCGGGTTACCCTCCTTCGCCAAAGTACGGGAGATGACCGGCAGGATTTGAATACAGATGGGAGCAAGGAATGCAGACCACTCACACCCCTTCCCGTGAGGCCATCCTGAATGGGTTCGCCGAGGAACTTATGACTGCCGGCCTAACGCGCGTACCCGTGGCGCCGCTGCGGGACCGGGTCACGGCCATGACCACGCAGGACGCGTATGAAGTCCAGGAGGCCCAGCTGCGCCGGCACCTCAATGCCGGCCGGGTACTTGCTGGCAGGAAGGTTGGTTTGACCTCACTGGCCATGCAGGCCCAGCTCGCCGTCGATGCCCCGGACTTTGGGTTCTTTTTCAAAGACATGGTCCACCACGAAGGTGCGCGGATCCCTGCTGATGGCTTTATAGCCCCGAAGGTCGAGCCTGAGTTCGGGTTCATGCTCAAGGATTCGCTGCAGGGCCCGGGTGTGACCTACCAGCAAGCCGCAGCCGCGATCGGGGCGGTATACCCTGCGATGGAGATCATCGATTCCCGGATTGCGGATTGGGACATCCGTTTGGTGGACACAGTGGCGGACAATGCGTCCTGCGGAGCCATCGCCGTGGGGCAAAGCCCGTTGGATGTCCCTTTAGACCGGCTCACTGAGGTCGAATGCGTGCTGCGCATCGATAACCATCCGGCCGAGACCGGCACCGGTAAGGCCGTTATGGGTGATCCTATCGAAGCGTTGGTTTGGCTGGCCAACGTCCTCGGAGAACAAGGGGTGGCCTTGACCGCCGGCCAGCTTATCCTTCCGGGATCTTTCACGAAGGCTCTTCCGGTCGTGGCGGACAGCAGTGCAACAGCTGATTTTGGGGACCTCGGGTCCCTGACTATCCACTTTATCTAGCCCGGCGCCACGTGCAGCCGAAAACAATCAAAGGAACCCGAATGGCTAAGAAGACTGCCGCGATCGTCGGCTCCGGCAACATCGGCACCGACTTGATGTTCAAGATCATGCGCCGCTCGAAGAACGTCCAAGTCAGGTACATGATCGGCATCGACCCGAACTCGGATGGCCTTGCCCGCGCATCACGCCTGGGCGTAACCGTCTCCGCCGAAGGCGTCGACTGGCTGCTTGCTCAGGAGGAGAAGCCGGACTTCGTGTTCGAATGCACTTCCGCCAAAGCCCACGCCGCCAATGCCCCAAAGTACCGCGAAGCCGGCATCCGCGCGATTGACCTGACCCCGGCCGCGGTAGGGCCCTACGTTGCCCCCGTGGTCAACCTGGAGTCCCTCAATGACACCATGAACGTGAACATGATTACCTGCGCCGGTCAGGCCACGACGCCCATTGTGGCGGCGATCTCTTCCGTCGTCCCAGTGGATTATGCGGAGATTGTTGCTTCTATTGCCTCCAAGTCCGCCGGCCCAGGCACCCGGGCCAACGTGGATGAATTCACCGAAACCACCGCAGAGGCACTCCAGGTTGTTGGCGGTGCCAAGCGAGGCAAAGCCATCATCATCATCAATCCGGTCGAACCTCCAATGATCATGCGCAACACCATCTACTGCGCCATACCGGCCGCGGCCGCCGAACCCGGGAACATCCAGGAGCGGATCCGCGCAGCAATCAATGAGGCAGTTGGCAAGATCCGCGAATACGTTCCCGGCTACGAACTGCGAGTTGAACCGCAGTTCGACACTGCACGCGAAGACTGGAACGGCGCCGGACGCGTCGGTGTCTGGGTCCAAGTCAAGGGAGCGGCGGACTATCTGCCCGAGTACGCCGGCAATTTGGACATCATCACGGCGGCCGCGACCCGCACCGCAGACCTCCTCGCCGAGAAGATGGACAGCTCTGAGCTGGTCACTGCCGGCATCAACAACATTAGGAGCCAGTCATGACCCACTCCCTGGACACCAGCTTCAATGTCCGATTGACAGATACCACCCTGCGCGACGGCTCGCATGCAATGAGCCACCGGTTCACCGAACGCCACGTACGCAGCGTAGTCCGGGCGCTGGATGATGCCCGCGTAGAAGTCATCGAGGTGTCCCATGGGGACGGCCTCGGCGGCTCTTCCTTCAACTATGGCTTCTCCCTTACTCCTGAACTGGACCTGATCAAGGCGGCCGTGGACGAAGCCACGCATGCCAAGATCGCCGTGCTCATGCTCCCGGGCCTTGGCACCATCCACGACCTGAACAGGGCTTACGATTCCGGTGCCACCGTGGCCCGGATCGCCACACACTGCACCGAGGCCGACATCTCAATGCAGCACTTCGCCCATGCCCGGAAGCTGGGCATGGAGACCGTTGGCTTTCTGATGCTCTCACACCGGGTTGGACCCGAGGACTTGGCCCAACAGGCCCGCATCATGGCGGATGCCGGCTGCCATTGCATCTACGTCGTCGATTCGGCAGGAGCGCTGATCCTTGAGGACGTCGGCGACCGCGTTTCCGCGCTCGTGACTGAGTTGGGTGACGACGCACAAGTTGGCTTCCACGGGCATCAGAACTTGAGTTTCGGTGTCGCCAATTCCGTGTTTGCGGTGCGCGCCGGCGCCAAACAGATCGACGGCACCCTCGTCGCCCTCGGTGCCGGAGCGGGCAACTCTCCCACCGAAGTGCTCGCCGCCGCGTTTGACCGCCTGGGAATAAAGACCGGCGTCGATGTCCAGGGCCTCATGGCTGCAGCTGAAGACATCGTCAAGCCCATCATTACCCGGATGCCCGTCATGGACCGGGCTTCCATCATGCAGGGTTATGCAGGGGTTTACTCCTCCTTCCTCATCCACGCCGAACGTGCGGCGGAACGCTACGGCGTGCCGGCTTGGAAAATTCTGCAGGAAGTTGGAAACGCGGGGTACGTCGGGGGCCAGGAGGACATGATCGTCGATGTCGCCGTAAACCTGATGGCCGGAAGCAGGTGAGTCAAGAGGGAATAAGGCCCTCTGTGATGCCCCTTCGGCGCTGAGATGGGGGCAGCAAGTTCCAAGAACAACGGCAACGCCAAAACCCTCCAGACGCTGTCCATAGGCTGGCTTGCGATCCTTGGAACCCTTCCGGGGCCTGCAACGAGTGAGGGAGGAGGACATATCTCTCAACCCCGCTACCGCGTAAGAACGACGGGTAAGGAAGGATTCATGCCCTGCCGGATCCACCACAGGCGTGCGGGGCTTTACTGACGGCAAGGGCGTCGATGTCGTTGGCAAGGCCACTTGCGACGGTTCACTGATGGCGCTTGCCGTGCGCGGAACCTTGGTACTGTTCGGCACAATCTCGGGCCCTGTGCCACCCGTAGGCTTCCAGCGCCGGATCGCTGAAGGTTCGACATTCCTGACCGCCCCAGCCTGGCTTCCTACCTGCAAAATGCAGAGGAACGTCGTTGGCGGTCCGGTGAGATCTTCGCTGCCGCGTCCAACCACAACCTCAAAGTCTCCATCGGCGCCACGTATCGGCTATCTGAAGCCGCCCAAGCCCACCGAGATCTGGAGGGACGTCGCATCGCAGGTAAAGGGCTCCTTATCCCATAACCAATAAATGAACTCCACCACCCTGACCCCGAGGCAAGTGGCTGCCCCTAACACCGTCACCCGTTTTGAATGAAAGAAAGTTGGTTGAAAATGACACAGGAATTGGTTGAGCATTACCACCACCCTTCGGACCGAAAATTCGACCGGCTAACGCGTCAGGGGGCGCCGGCAGGCAATAAGGCCTTCATTGAAATGCACCAGGCCGCTTTCGATCCTGAGGGTGAGGTTCCGCTGAAGTTTAAGGAGCTGATGGCTTTGGCCATTGCCCTGACAACACAATGCGCTTGGTGTATCGAAGCACATAGCAAAGGTGCCAAGGCACAGGGCGCTACCCCCGGGGAAATCGCTGAGACCATCACGTTGACAGCAACTATGCGTGCCTCTGCCGCAATGGCGCACGGCAGGATGGCTTGGAAGTTTTTCACCGCAGAGGCCTAAACAACGGCACCCCAAGGGATGCACCAGGCCTGTGGAGTTGGCCCGGATCGTCCCGCTCATAGAAAGACCATTGACGATGACAGAAAATGAACCCAGTACGCCCGGACCGCGGCGTCCGCGCAGTGTTCGAGGGACCGATAAGCGGTTGGTTATCAGGGTCATGACGGCGGGGGCTCGCGGCTTCGATGCTCATGACGGGTTCCGCCCTTCCGGCGGTGTCTGCTCAAGATGCCAAAACTGGCTAAGCATCTAACCGCCCAGCCCCAGTTTTAGCTGCACGCAGTGCCCAAATCATCAAGGTGGACGGCCTGGAGTTTCGTCACCTTGACGGCAGCGGCGACTTGACGCCGTACGAAGACTGGCGCCTCATCCCGGGCCAACGGGTCAAAGTCCTCACAGCCCGGACAGCCATGGCATCCGAGGTCGACCAAGGACTGGAGGCATGGTGGACCAGGCGATAAAAAACGAAACGGGGAGCAAACCAGTAGTGGTTGCCCGAGAGCTCTACCGCTTCTACGCGCAGGAGCACTAAGTGAAGGGCAAAAGGTTCCTCTTGACCTTCTTGCGTTTGTTGGCAAGAGGAACCTTATGTCCCTCGCTGATTTGCGGGAGGAATTGCGGGAACCGCTGGCAGTGCCCCAGCCGACGCTTCCACGCCTCACCCGGCGGCTCGGGTGCTTTTGGAGCCGACCCATTCTCCGGATAATGCACGAATTCGCGCAACTTGCCCTTGGGTTGGAATCTGTCCCTGTCACACCCCAACCTGACGTCGGGTCGTCCTGGCCAGGGAGGATTCGCCTGTCGGCGGAGCCCTGGTCTTGTTCCCAGACATATGCCGAGCTACAAGAGGTGACATTGCCAGCCACTGCCCCAAGAAGTTTCCATCAAACCCCGATTCTTGGACTATTTCTATGATTCCCGGGCTAGCGCAACGCGGTTTCCGGTCTCCCGACTGTCAGGGTGGGATCTGAGAACATCACGCAGCCAGTGTCTATAAAACGGATCTTTGCGCTATTCGGACACCAACGCAGGTCGGTGCGTCCAATTTCGCTTGCCGTAGTAGGACTGCCGGCCGGCGGCCGTAAGTGACCCCGCGCTACCCGCCACCCCCGTCCTACGCGGCTACGGCGAGGCGACCTCCGAGAGACCTCGACGCGCGTGGCGGGTAGCGGATCCTCCTACGGTTTCTGCTGCCTAGGGCATAACCCGCAAACGACTTGACCGAAAATCCGTTATCGGCATTCGGAAAGAGCAGCGAAATGCGCGCAGGTGACGGGTTACGGCCGGCTGCTTCGGTTCCTGCAAGCCTAGGTGTCGGTGAGTCGGTGGCCTAGTACGACTTGACCGTAGACCGTGGAAACGTGCATTGGATGCAGGAAACCTACTCAGTGCGCTTCGGGCTTGTCCGAGCCACGGTTGTCTCCTCCTTTTAACTTTTCCCGTGAAGTATGTTCTCCGGCTCGGCCAGGGCGGGTGGGATGTCATGTTGGTGACGGGAGAATCAATGAAGGGCAGTGAGGATTCGGGCCAGCCATATGACGGTGGGGCGAGAACCACTCCGATCAAAATCAGGGGATCCTCTAAAGTTTCCGTCCCGCGTGTGTGGAGAGGAAGTCGAAGGTTTTGTCGCGCGCCTTGCGTGCCTCGTCAAAGTTCAGGTGGAATTGGTATTCGTGTGGCAGCTCAGGCTCGTGCGTGGCGGGCCAGAAGAGCTCGGTCACCGGGACTCCGGCGTCCTTGAGCCGGTTGCTGTAAGGAACAGACTGCAACCACGTGAGCCCGTCACCGTTGCCGCCGCTGATAAAGGTCGGCGGGAAGTCGTCGGTCACGAAATCGATGGTGGACATGGTCGCCCCAGCGTAGGTAGCTGACCAGTCTTTCGTGCCTGTATAGGCCCACAGGGACGTCTTGAAACCCCAGGCTACGACGCCGCTGAGATCCGCCATGGCCCGAAGGTCGTAGACACCGCAATGCAGGACAGTGGCCGCCAGATCTGACTTCTGCAGCGTAGGTTGGATTCCCATCAAGTTGGCGTACTCGGGATTCACGGTCAGGGTGGTCATCTGGCTCGCGAGCTGCGCGCCGGCAGAGTCACCGGCCAGGACGATGCGGCTGGTGTCCACGTTCAGCTCCGCGGCGTGGGCCTTGATGTAGGCAAGAGCCTCGTTGATGTCCCGCACAGCCGTGGGGTAGGTGGCCTCAGGGGCGACCGGATAGCTCATGCCAATGGTGGTGTAACCCTCGGCCGCGATGATCTGGAGATACGGATTCACATCTCGCTGGGCTCCCGAAATCCAAGCGCCACCGTGAATCCACACCACAGTAGGAAGTGGTGCGGTGGTCCCTGCAGGACTGAAGACATCGAAGGTGGAACCTGGCTTGTACATGACGCCGGCTTGGGTTTGCAGCGGTGTATCCGGAACGTACGGCGTCATTTCGTCGATGGTCGCCTGTGCCCCGCGCTCAAAAACACTCCGGATCAGCATGGCCGAAGGCCACGGAGTAGCCGAAAGCGCCAGCGCGACAACCAGCACCAGCAAAATCGCCAACTCAAGCTTCCTCAATCGCGAGGATCGTTGACGCTTCCGAGGAACTCGAGGAAACGAACCAGCAACTACTGATTCGCCCTTCGCCGTCCTGCCCTCGACGGTTTCTACCGGCCCCATGACACACTCTCCCCCGTTAGGTGTACCTCCGACCATGCTAGAACGCCTCGAGAAGATTCATCGTCACATAACCAAAACCTTTGGGCTCGGCTCGTCATTAGCGTTGGGCGGCTGCTCCGCTGCCCAGTCGGGAGCACAGCGATCGGAACGGCAGGTCGAACGCTCGGTCAATCTTCGGCATCAGCCCAGCCGCGGATGCGGCGTGCGTGGCCAACCCCGAAGCCGTGGTCGGGCGGACCCTGCCGGCGGCAGCGTCCGGCGAGATGCCGGCGGGCACAGCGGCGGCACTGGACCAGGCAGCTCAGGAGGGGCTTTCGAACACCTATTCCGCTGGCGCGATCGGGAAGTACCTCCCCGGTATTCCGCGTGGGAATGACGTCACAATCCGCATGCTGTTGAACACGACGAGCGGGATCGCCAGTTACTCCATCGACCCACTTTCCAGCAGGAAATCTTCTCCAACCCGTCCAAGCAGTGGAACCCGGACGACCTCATCGCCATGGGTCTGGCCCTCCCCCGGCCGCTCGAGCCCGACGCGAAGTTCGACTACTCCAACACCAACACCCTCATCCTGGGCAGGCTCATCGAGAAGATCACCGAAACCACCTATGCCGATGCTCAAAAGACCCACATTTCTGATCCCCTCAGCCTCACCGGCACATCACTGCCCGGGAGCGACGGTGCACTGCCCGTACCCCATCCGACCGGGCTCACCCTCCATAGGCTCCCGGAGGGGCAGACGACGCCGCAGGATGCCACCGCGCGGAAGCCATCCTGGGGTTGGACTGCCGGCGCGCTGACCTCGACGGCGGCGGACATGCTCACCTACGGGCGGGCGCTCGGTACCGGCCAGGGGCTCCTGGAACCTAAGACCCAGGCGCTGCGGTTGGCATCGATCCCAGGCCCTGCCGGTTATGGGCTTGCTGGCGGCTGCATCGACGGATGGCTCGGGCACTCCGGTGAAATTCCCGGGTTCAACACATCCCTGTACTACGACACCCGCTCGGACACGACAGTGGCCAATTTAGCCAACAGTGACATCCTCTCGGGAGACTGCACCCAGTCGCCCACCCTCCTGAGCAACCCGACACAGCTGCCGTGCATGGATCCAGCAGGCCGCATCCTCATCGCGGTCTCCGCAGCGCTCGGCCGTCCCTTCATGCCGAACCCGAAGTCCTAGCCGCCAACAGGGGTAGCGCCGGCAAGACAGGCTGAGCGTTTTGGGTCAGCGCAGAATTTCGACGAGCGCGACCCAGGAGAAGACGACGGCGCCGATTAGTGCCACGATCGTGGCCAGGGCCACCACGAGCAGGCCTGCGGGAACCGCCAGTACGAGCAGCACGCCGCCCACGGCGTAGATGACGAGCGGCAACACGAAGGATGCGATGTGCTGGGTGTCCCAATCGCTCCGGCGTCCGGGACTATCGTCCTGCAGGATCGCCCGACCTGCGAGGGCCGCGACCACCCCTCCAGCCAAAGTGCCGGCCAGGACTTCCGTTCCGAATACCCACAGTGGCTGGTCCGGGATGAGCGCCGCGCACGCCAGGACCACACCAAGGATCAGTGCGGAGATGGCCGCGCCGGCGCGGGCGGCCAGTCCGCGGGACTCCGCTATTTGCTTGATGTTCACGGAGAGGGCCACGATCAGCAGCCCGCCGAGCGCCGCACCGGCTCCCGCGATGGCCACGTTAAACTCCCCCCACGAGGCCAGCGCCGTTTCCATGGAATCAGAGTATCGACACGCTCGTGGCGGGCGGAAGGCAGCCCTCGAGGCAGGGGCCCTCCCGCACCCGCTGATCCGGGACTGTGGGCGTACCGTCGGGGTCCGGCGCGAGGTGTCCCGGTCAGGCAAGCACCCGGCCCGGCCGGCAGCACCGTGAGCGGGCCGCGCACCCATAATGGGACCATGAACGATGGGGACGTGGCGGGGTCACCAAGGCACCCGAAAGCGTGCCCTGGACGAGATCGACGACGGCGGACGACAGCTCTGGCCTTTCCTGCTCATCTGGGTCCTGGCATCCTACGTCCTGCTGCCCAGACTTAACCGGCTGCTGACCGGGATCTACCTTCCCAGCTACTTCATTGGCCGGACCAGAACCTCTGACGGTTTGCTCGGAGATCCGGTTAACCTGGCGGTGATCGGAACACCGGAGCGGCTGCGGGCATCGATGCTAGCTTGATAGACCACCCAGCCGGCCAGGAGCGTCAGGAGAAAGAAGAATGCCCGCCGGGCCCATGAGGAAAAAGGTTTCCGGCGCACTGCAAGACCGCGGTCCGGGGCTTGACAGTACTGACGAGCGGCCGCTTTCTCTGCTCGTTGAGGCGGCGCCGGCCAGAGGACAAGCTGGCTCTCGCAGTATGGGAGGTTGGTGTATCGTGCGTCTAGCGTGTCCACTCCGTAGGAACCTTCGCTATCATCAACGGTTCCGTGGTTGGGCTGTAACCATCTCCGGCCTCTTTTGTGTGGAGGTCACCGCTGAGCAGGGTTACCTCTCTGGTTCCGGCGGCTTTGAGCCAAAGGGCGCTGTCCCGGTTCTGGGGGTCGAGTTGCCGTGACCACACGAGGTTGTTGTCGACCAGCAAGAGGACCAGCCCCTCGGTGGAGGCTCGGCACCGGACGCTGCCGTCGGCCAGCTGGGCTTTGAGTACTACGTCTTGAAGATCCGGAGTGCGGGCAGGCTTGAAACCTCGTCCCAGCAGTTCCAGCGCCGGCAACGGCCACCGCTGGCCGTCCGCCTGCCCCGCGACGGCTGGTTGTGCGGCCTCGAATGCCAGAGCAGCGTAGTACAGGATCCCGAAAGAGCCTTCTATCCCGACCGTTAGCCGGTAACCGAAGCCCTTCAGGTTAGGTGAAGCTATGTACATGCCGGTGCCCCCGCCCGCTGTGAAAGAAGGGCATGCCCGCCCCCTCAGGAAAAACGATAGTTTGCATGCACGCAGCAGGGAATGGAATAACTCCATCAATCCGACAAATTGCGGAAATCTTGAGACAGGCCTCCGGCACCCGCATCGTCCTGCCATCCGGTTAGCGGCCCCGCCGAACCGCTCATGCTGTGCATGACCGATTAGGGGACGGAAATTAGGGGACGGAAATGCGGGGATACGGTGCCGTACTAGTGAGTAAGCGATTTCTTCGTTATGGTTGATTTGTCGGGCGGCTGGGGGGCCGGAGCGCATTGGCGCGCTTTCATCAGGTGACGCGAGCCCGAGGCCCTGTGCTTTGGGCGGCATAAGGGGAAACCATGACCGGAACATTTGAGCTCTACAACGTCGATCGAATCTTTTACGGCTTTAGGCTCAAGGCCGCCGACGGGTCCGTTGTAGCGGTGTCAGCACGCTACCCGGACAAGGAATCCGCAGTCCAGGGGATCCGGACGGCGCGCGAGTGCGCCGCGACCGGGCTTATCAGTGATTGCTGCACCTCGGGCACCTAAGCACCCTTCAGAAAACTGCCGCACCCGCCAAAAGAAGAGGGCCGTGACCGGCTGGATCGAAGATCCGAGCCTAGGCCTTCTGTGACGACCAGCGCCCCGACAAAGAGCATGCGCGCCGACGCTGGCCGTTTGAGGGCCATCTGATTGTCAGCCTTCACACTCGATGCAGTAGGAGTGCCCGTCGCTCTCATGTGCCAGCTGGGAGCGGAGACGGACAAGGAAACACGAGGAGCAGGTGAATTCGTCCCTGCCCTGGGGTATGACCTGGACGATGACTTCCTCGGAGACGATTTCTCCGCCGGGTGTCAGGCCCTCGTCAAAGGCATCGCTTTCCTCCAGTTCGGTAACCACGCTGCGGGCATCGGGGGCGTCGGCGGTCTGCAGATCTTCCAGGGAACGTTCCTGGGATGTCTTGACCTCGGGGCGGACTTCGTCGTAATCGCTGGCCACGCGGCGCTTCTCGTTTCTGTCGTTCGTCTTGTGCTGTCTTCGACGTGACTGCAACGCACACAGTTGTGTCGTTGAACCCGCTCCGCCGTCAGGGACGGGCAGGCATTTGGCGCAGACTCAATAGGGACTTCCCGTGGACTTCCTTGGGACTATCCCAGCATCCTCATGAGGGTCACCGGCACCCCTCCGGAAAGCACACTCCTGCAACTGCCTATGCGTACCTATACCCCTAAGCGACACGCCCCAAATAGGGGAGGCCAGTGTCACGGGTTGGGAAATGCCACGGTTTAGCGTTGGGCCCATCACCCGTCGCGACCTTAACGCAGGTTGCATAGTTTGACCGGAGGATGCGTGGAAAAGCCCAACTTTGTGCGCCTGCCGCTCGGGATTTCGCTGACGGTTGTTACCGGGCTGGTCCTGACGGCTTCGGTCGCTGGACCTGGCCAGCCCGCACCCTCGGCCCAAACCGCCGACGCGACGGTCTCGGTCGCCGGACCTCGCCAGCCTATACCCTCGTCGCAAACCGCCGACGCGCGCCCCGGGCCGGTGCCGGGCAGGACGGTGGTCGACGCGTCCGTTCTTGTGGACATGCGTACCCGCGGGGCGGGGGCGGTCCCGACGGACGCGAGGTGGCAGTACATCCACGGTGCGGAGGCGTTCAATACCCGGCTGGACACACGCCTTCTGACCATGCTGGATGCCTATGCCGGTGGCCGCCACGACCCGTCGGTACAGACCAGCGCCGCCGAGGAACCCCTCAAGGACGGAATGACGGTCGCACACGAAGTAGTGCTGGCCACCGGGGCGATCGTCGGGTCACGCCTCGTGCAGGCAACAATGAACGAAGGGCGCGCGGCCGAACACAGCGAGGAAGTCACCTACGAAGACCTCAGCACCGGTGTCATTTCCGGCAGCCCGTCCCTGATCAACCCCGAAAAGATCGGCGCGCTGCGCGACATGCTCCGGACGGTGCCACTCCCGGCCGCCCCGCCGGCCCCGGAGCAGAACTCGACACCAGCATCTGCTGCCGGAGAACTCGGCACTCCGCCTGCAGAACCGACGCCGGCTTCAGAACCAACGGCGGGAACGGGGCCAATCCCGGATGACCGGCTGCTCTCTGCGGTCACGTTTACCTCCGACGGGGACGTCAGCATCACGGTCAGTCAGGATCCCGATACCGGCGCCCGGCTCTCTGCACCCCAGACGGTCACCCTCAGCACGGATGCCACGGGCCGGGTCCTCTCGGCGGCCGGGCAGGCACTTCGCCGGCAGGTCATCGCCGGTACTCCCTTCAATGCCCCAGATCCGTCGGGTGTCGAGCACATCAACTGCGACCTTGTTGCTTGTGCTGCGCTGACTTACGATGACGGGCCGAACCCGCAGACCGCGAGGCTGCTCGAAATCCTGGAAAAGCACAACGTGAAGGCCACATTCTTCGCACAGGGCGCCTACGTCCAGACACACCCGCACGTTGCCAGGTCGATAACTGCCGGGCGCCATACGATCGCGAACCACACCTTGAACCACCCGTACCTGACCAAGCTCTCTTCATCCGGCATCGCCCGGGAGGTCCAGGGGGCGCAGGCTGCCATCGAGACAGCGACCGGCGTCGTCCCGGCCTACCTGCGTCCACCCTACGGCGCGACGAACGCCAGTGTTGCCGCATCCGTTGGGCTCCCCCAGGTCCTGTGGGATGTCGACTCAATGGACTGGCAGTCCCGCAACAAGGCCCTGTACATCCCGCGGATCCTCAGCCTGGTCAAACCCGGATCCGTCATTCTCCAACATGATGTCCACGCCGCCACCGTCGACGGCCAGGACGAGCTCATCACACAGCTTCAAGCCAAGGGCTACTACCTGGTCACCCTGCCACAGCTTTTCGCCGGCATCGACCTGAAGCCCGGGGGAACCTACAAATGCCGCGGCACAGCCCCCGGGTGCACACCCGGCCGCTGACCGCCGTTGCACCAGCAGGCACACAGGCCTGGCCGCCCTGACCATCTTCGATGCTCTCGTCGTAATCCTGACCGGGCACGGATACGAACAGAGCTACTGGAGGGGTCTCCTCCGCGCTCGTCAGGTGGCGGAATCTCCATTATCGGCGTTTGGAAATGCCGGGGGACTTTACCAGTCCGTCCAGGCCCGCCAGGGTACGGATCTTCGATCCAGAAAACCTCCACACCGCTGCCATATATCAGCCCTCGATGCTGAGGGGACCGTTCCGTCCCCTTCCGGAGAGTCACGGAAGGGGGCGTTGCCTCTCAACATCGTTGTGATCGTAACCGGTGAGACCTTCAACAACAGCCAATTGGCCGGTGTCAGGGACGCCAGGGAATTGAACCTGCGCCTCAGCAGCTGCAGAAGGCTGCTTCGCTGAGCGCATGCGAAGAAGCGCGACCGCGGAAATGAGGAACCAGACGATATTCGTGACCACGGACGGCCATGCTTCGTAGAATGCGCCATTGACAATGAATGCGCAAGCACCCAGGAGATTTGCCGTCTGGAAGCCTTTGCCGGCCTTCAGCCAACCCATGGAGACAGCCAGGTACGCGCTGAGTATCGCAACGGCGCCTGCCCAACCGGCTATTTCCCACAGCAGTTCCATGGAGTCCCCTTTCAAAAGTGGTCCTTCGCTTAACATGCTTTGTCGACGAATTTTGTTTAGAGCTGAATGAGGTTGGTACGTTGGTCAGCAGCCTGAACACCTGTCGGCAAGCGAGAGGGAATAGATGTGCTCTGGATATGGGACAGCGGCGTCCCACCAGTGTCGAGCGATGCTGCTGCCAGCTCTTGCCTGAACCACTCAAGCGGCCGGGCGGATCGGGCGATCCGTTCCGTTCCGCCCGAGGCAGGTTTGTCCAGGTTTTCCGCCCCGCTGCCACCTTAAGGTTCATGCTCATCTAACAAACGGAACTACCCTGGATCGCCGTACGTACAGCCATGTTTTGTCACTCATGGACACGAGAGGAGCAATTCCATTCTCATGAATCGAATTATGTTCAAGTCCAAGATTCACCGCGCAACCGTCACACACGCCGACTTGCACTACGTCGGGTCAGTCACTGTTGATTTGGACCTCCTAGATGCTGCCGACATCCTTCCCGGCGAACTTGTGGCCATCGTTAACGTAACCAACGGCGCCCGTCTGGAAACGTATACCATCGCGGGTCAGCGCGGGTCGGGCGTGGTCGGAATCAATGGGCCCGCGGCTCACCTGATGCACGAGAACGACATCGTCATTCTCATCACCTACGCCCAGATGACTATAGAGGAAGCCAGGGACCACGCCCCACGGGTAGTTCACGTGGACCAGCACAACCGCATCATCGGCCTCGGCCAGGACCCTGCCCAGGCCCTTACCCCCGGGCTGCTTCGTCCCCCGTTCGCGCTGGATAACGCTGCTTTCTGAAGGACGGACGCCAGCAGCAGCCCGTCGGCCCGTGACCACTCGCCATATCGATACTTCACCCAGCGCTTGTCCAACTGGTGCAACGCAAGGTGCCGAGCCAAAGCGCTCTGTCCGAATGAGGCACACCCAAACCTGACGTCGGGGACGCCTGATCAGGGAGATTCAGGCTGCCGGCCGAGGGCGGTCTTGTTTTGGGATGCCCGCAGAGTCGTCGCAAGAGGTCTCATCCCAGCCCCTGCGCCAGACACACGTCATCAAATCCGGATTCTTCGGGCTATTTCGAGGATTCTCGAGCTGTCGCATCCCGATTCCACGTCCCTACCTCTGTCAGGATGAGATCTGAGAGCGTCGTGAGCCACTGTCAGTAGTACGGAGTTCCGCGTTATTCTGACGCCGATTCAGGTCTTGACTTTGGATTTGGCGCACTAGACGAGGACGGGCAGACCGGCGGCCACAAGTTGCCTCACTCCGCCCATCCTCGTACAACGTAACTCGACGGCGATGCGCTCCCGGAGACCCGATCGCTACCCTGACGGAATTTGCATTTAGGACGATTCACTTCTGAATGTGGGCCCAGCCGGATCAGGCCGGTGAATACCACGTGAACTCAATCCGCCGCGGGCTTGGACAAAGAGCTGACTGTTTATGCAGCATGATCAGGCCACGCTGTGCTGTCCCATCGAATGGGATAGACCACGGCTGGCGGGTTCGTGAGCCGCGCTACCTCCAGGTCTTCAAAATCAAAATCCAGCAGGCTGCGGGTTCCGTTCCTGGCGTCGATGATCCAGACCATGCCCATCGAGGGCAGGGTATAGCTCACGTGCCCACGATGAATTAGCCTGCCATCTCGCCCATGCCTCGATCTCATCCCCAGGCGATAACTCCGAACATGAACGGACTATCCAGTCCTCGATTACGGCCATGATCACACGCCCCCTTGCGACAATCTTTATGCTCCTGATTTGAAGATTGGCCTGGAAAGTTGCACCTTCGTTTCCGGCGGGTGATTTTCCTGTATCCCTACTTCCCCGGGTATGGCTGGGCAGGGTAAGCCACTACCCCACGGTAGCTGCCCCTTCAAGCGCGGGACGGGAAAATTAGTACCAGAAACCGGCAATTCTGGGGCTAGTTGGGTCCTATCCCGCAACCTAAGGTTGGTGAAGATCCGACACCAACACCTTGCCTTTGCCATCCCGTTGATCGCTAACGGCAAGGTGTACCTCGACCTGCTGGTCCCCTGAAGGTTTGGCTTCGCCGACGGTGAAGAGACGCAGTTCGAGAAAGCTAATGACGATGACGAGATTCGCTAAAGGGGAGCCTTGATGCATGAGGGCCTGCAGTACCAGCACACGACTAACGAGGGCCTCGTCGGTAGGACTTCAGCACCTGAATGGCTGGCAGATGCGGTCATCTACGAGATCTATCCGCAGTCGTTCGCGGACTCGAACGGTGACGGGATAGGTGACCTGCCCGGAGTGCTGCGACATCTGGACTATCTCCAGTGGCTGGGCATGAACGTGATCTGGTTCAACCCGTGTTTTGCCTCACCGTTCCGCGACGCCGGGTATGACGTTTCGGATTACGTCACTATCGCGCCCCGATATGGGACGAATGCGGACATGATCACGCTGGTAAAGGAAGCGAAGGCGCGCGGAATCAGGGTGTTGCTGGATCTCGTCGCAGGCCATACATCAATTGAACATCCATGGTTCCGTGCGTCGATGAACGATCCTTCCGATCACCGCTACATCTGGTCGGACCGGCCAAGAGAGGCCTTCGTGGCCGCACCGGAAGGCCCCAGGGGCTGGTACATGAAGAACTTCTTCCCGGAACAGCCCGCCCTGAACTTCGGATACTCAAGACTGGCACCTGACGAGCCCTGGCGGCAGCTGCCGGACGCTGCGGGACCCCAGGCGAACAGAGCCGCACTGAAGGAAATCATTGGCTACTGGCTTGACCGAGGCGTCGCCGGGTTCCGGGTGGATATGGCCTTTTCATTGGTCAAGGACGACCCTGGCCTGGTCGAGACCACGGCTCTGTGGCGAGAGGTGGGGGAGTGGATGCGGCAGGCACATCCTGACGCAGTCCTCCTCCCGGAAAGCGATGAACTACGAACGGTCGACGCCGGCGTGCGGGGCAACTTCGATGCTGACTTCTCACTCGTAATCCACGAGGAACACAGTGCGCTCTTCAACAATGGCGGCGCGGGCCTGTTGCCCTGGCAGCAGGAGGTTGAGCCGTGCTATTTCGATCCCGACGCCGATGTTGACGAGGGCAGGCGCGCATTTGAGAGGTTCCTGGGCCTGTGGAACCACCATCTCGAAACTAACGGTCCCGATCGCCTCGTCGTGCTGCCCTCATCCGATCACGACTTTTTCCGACTGGTATGCGGGAACAGGACCATCGAGCAACTTCCGGCGGTTTTCACCTTTCTCCTGACCTGGGGCTCCATTCCCTCGATCTACTACGGCGACGAGATTGGCATGCGCTATCTGGAAGAGGCTCCCGAGAAGGAAGGCAGCATCTGGACCCCTGCCTTTAACCGCGCTTCCTGCCGCACGCCAATGCAGTGGGACGACAGGCTTCCGAATGCGGGCTTCTCGACCGGATCCACGGAAAGCCTGTACCTTCCGCAGGACCCCGACGCCGACCGGCCTACCGTGGCAGCGCAACTGGATGATGCCCACTCGCTCTTGCGTTTCGTTCAAGGCCTGGTGCAGCTGCGCCGTTCGGTTCCTGCCCTGGGAACCAGAGCGTCCAGAACCGTGCTCTCTTCCGGCTATCCGCTCGTATACCTTCGCGACGAAACCCATCTGATCGTCGTCAACCCACTCCGCCAGGCAATGGAAGTGAAAGTCGAAATGCCTGCGGGTACGGCCGCACGGCACCTCTTCGGGCCCGGCGTCGGCCTTGACGACGGCGTGATCTGCGCGACCGGATTCGGTTGCGGCGTATTCGAACTGGCATCGCTCCGAGAGCAAGGGCGGAGCTGACACCGGCAAACGGCAGCAAGGCGCCCCCGCTCTCCCCGATTGCCGTGCCTGCCATCCTCAGACGAATGTTTTCTGCCTGACCGGGCGCAGGATTGCCTGTTCCCAGCTGACGATCGCCACCTCCAGAAAGGGTTGAGCCGTGCTGACCGAAACTAGCCCAGTGACCATCAAAGACGTCGCAACACTGGCGGGAATCTCCATCTGTGCTGCCTCACGGGCCCTTAGAGGCCTGCCGGGCGTATCCGAGTCCACGTGTGCCAAAGCACACGAATCCGCAGAGAAGCTCCGCTACCGCGTCCCATCCCCAGCTCAAAGCAACAACAACAGGAGCGGAGCTGTGGCAGTCGTCGTTCCAACGGCCACAACCTGGTACTTCGCCCATGCTGCCGAGGCGGCCCAGGAGATCATTGCCGACGCCGGACTGGATCCAGTTCTTATTAGCCTGCGCGGACAGGAACACATTCAGTCGCGACTCTTTGACGACCCAAGGGAACTAGCCCAAACAGTGGACGGCTTCCTGATCATCGACGTCGACCTCACCCCCCAACAAACAGCGGCACTGTCCTCCAGCCACCGAGCAATCGCAAGTGTCGGCATGCACAACGTCCCTTGGGACAACGTGGGTATCGACAATGTCGCTGCGGCAAAGGCAGCCACCAACCGGCTGCTGTCCCTTGGTCACTGGGATATAGCGTTTCTGGCCGGTGGCCAGACCGGCAACGGCAAGATTAGGGCCACCCCGGACCGCAGACAAGGATTCGAGTTAGCTCTTGCCGAGCATGATGCGGTAGCGCACCCGGACTGGGTCATCGAGGCCGGCTACACCCTTGAAGGCGGGCGTCAGGCAATGGAAGAACTGATTAAGCACAGGGATATACCCACGGCCGTCTTCGCTGGCTGCGACGAGGTTGCCTTCGGTGCACTTATGTCCTTAAAGGACCACGGGCTCGCCTGCCCAGGGAACATCTCCATGATTGGTATTGATGATCATCCAATCAGCAGGGTCCTCGGTCTAACGACGATTGCCCAACCAGTCGCCGACGAAGCTGCCTTCGCAGCAACCCTCCTTCTGGACAGGCTTCAGAGACCCACCGAGACAGGAAGCCCCGGGAACCACTACCTCCCCACAGTGCTGACGGATCGCACGAGTACCGAGCGCAGAGTGGCATCACAACTTCACCGATAAAACAATCAATCTTCTTTAGGGGTGCCGGGAGTGTCATGGCTTCAGGATTCAAGACCGGTAAGTGCAGAACTGAAGAGGCGCTGCAAAGGTTTCCTACTCTGGGTCCTAGTGGTTGAGGTGGTCTTCATCCTTCCACTTTGGCTGAGCTGGCTCACGGAGGACGTTCCTAATGAGACGTACGCCCATCACCTACCGTTTGCAGTCTTACTGCTCGGAGGCTGGACTGTCCTGCTCATCACTCCGTCCTTGACTGCACGTATGGCGGTGCCTGACGAGCATTTTGCGTCCTTTAGATATGCGTTGCGCTCAGGAAAACTGTCCCTCGCTAGCCTTTTCTGCGATTGGAGCCAAGAGCTGGAGACGTGGCGTCGTCATTACCAGTTGGTCCTCCGGCTTGCGCCAATCCTTACCACTGCCGGCCTTGCGCTTGATATCTGTGGCTTATTGGTCGAGCCGCAGGAACACACTTTCTATACTCTTGCCGCTGTAGGTGTGGCGATAGCTGGTCTCGTTGCTTACGCTTCAGCTGCATTCAAGCTTCATAACATCATCAGTCTGGGGAAGGAACTGCAGGCGCAGCAGCGCATGTTGGCACCCTACCGAATCTGACTCGGGATCCGGCTTCGGTGTCTTCAGCACTGAGTGGTTCCATTCGTGGTGGCCTGTTATGGATTGCTATGAGTTGTGGGTATTTTGACCTGCAGCTCTGTAGGCCCTGGGAGTGACTCCAATGTCCTTGAGAAAGTGACGATTGAAGTTGGAGAGGTTGCTGAACCCGACCTCGTAGCAGATGTCGGAAATCGGTTTGTCGCTGTGTTCAAGCAGGCGACGCGCGTGGGCGAGCCGGAGCTTACGGACCAGATCACTAAAGTTCTGGCCGGTACCGCGCTTAAAGTATTTCGAGAAAGTAGCTTCCGGCATGCCCACCAGGGCCGCCGCCTCTGACATTCTGACACTTCCTGCATGGTTGCTGAAAACGTACTCGAGGACGATGTCCACCACTGCCGCGGCTTGGCCATCGAGCTGGGGTCTGAACCACTCTTCAGCCAAATAGCGGCGTTCTTCCTGCGGGGAGCGGGTGAGAACCACGAAAAGGTCAAGCAGGTGTCGGAATCGTTCCAGTCCATTGGTCGCACCCATCGCTTCGATAGCATTGGCAGCTGCTTCCGCTGAGGACCCAAGGAACTCGATGCCGCGGGCCGACTGGGCAAGGAGGGGCTTCACCTCCGCTATCTCCGGGACCAACGCCGCAGTTTGCTCGACCCACTTCCCGTCGAACTGGATCACGGCGTCCCGGTTCTCAAGGACCTCTCCTGGTTCGAGGTCGCTAACCCAGTCGTGCGGCAGACCGGACCCGACTATCGAGACATGGCCGGCGTCGAACGTTCCGATGTAGTCCCCCACGATGAACCGACCACTGCCCTTTCGGATGAGATGGATCTCGTACTCCGGGTGGTAGTTCCAGCGTGCCACCGGGCTGGGATAGTCATGCTGATGCCAGCGGACAGAGTGAGTGGGGTCCGGCGGAATGACCTCGCGGTTGGCCTGCATCCCCATCAGCCTTTCCGCCAGCCGGGCAGCAGCCTCATCGTCGGGGTTTACAGTGCCTATGCTCATTTCTCCTTCTCCTGGGTCTATAAAAAATGGACAAGCTATATCACGCAGTTCCCAACATCACCGGGCCAGCCCCAGCAACACCATGCAAATAAGTATCAGCATTCTTCAACTACGACGCTAGTTGTCCTCTAACGCACGCCCCTATCGTTGAGGAACATCAGCGAGGTATGCCGGTTTCGGCGTCCCGCTCCCCCGCGGTCCCGATAGCCGACACAGCAGTCGGCCTACCGGACCTGCTCCCCTTAAAGAACAAAGGAGTCCTTAATGCGCCCGAAGCTACGTGCCGCCTCATTGGCCGCAGGTGCCCTCTGTATCGCGCTCTCCGCCTCTGCCTGTTCAGGTGCCGGCGGTGGCTCGGCGGCAGGCGATGAGAACAGCATCAATGTGCTGATGGTAAATAACCCGCAGATGGAGGATCTGCAGAAACTTACGGCCGACAACTTCACCAAGGAAAGCGGGATCAAGGTTAACTACACGATCCTTCCGGAGAATGACGTCAGGGCAAAGATCAGCCAGGAGTTTTCCACTCAGGCGGGCCAGTACGATGTCGCTTCGCTGTCCAACTACGAAATCCCGTTCTATTCCGCCAATGGATGGCTGGCCCCTGTTGACAGCGTCGCTAAGGACCCGGAGTTCGACCAGGATGACATCCTGCCGGCCTACACCGCTTCGCTCACGGGTGAAGACGGCAAGCTTTACGGTGAGCCTTTCTATGGCGAGTCCTCTTTTTTGATGTACCGGAAGGACGTCTTTGAAGCCAAGGGCCTGACGATGCCTGAGAAACCGACTTGGGACCAGGTTGCTGACCTCGCCGCTAAGGTCGACGGAGCAGAGCCGGGCATGAAAGGCATCTGCCTCCGGGGCCAGCCCGGCTGGGGCCAAGTTTTCGCCCCGCTGACAACGGTGGTGAACACCTTCGGGGGAACGTGGTTCGACAAGGACTGGAACGCGAAGGTGAACTCCCCCGAATTCACTGCTGCTACTGAGTTTTATGTCAACCTTGTCCGGGAACACGGTGAAGCAGGCGCTGCCCAGGCGGGGTTCACTGAGTGCCTGAACAACATGGGGCAGAGCAAAGTCGCTATGTGGTACGACGCCACCTCCGCAGCTGGCGCTCTGGAGGCCGACGCATCCCCCGTAAAAGGCAAGATCGGTTACGCTCAGGCTCCCGTCAAGGAAACAGAGTCATCGGGTTGGTTGTGGACCTGGTCGTGGGGCGTCCAGGCTGCCTCAAAGAAGCAGGAAGCCGCGGGCAAGTTCATCGCTTGGGCCAGCTCGAAGAAGTATGAGGAACTCGTGGCCTCCAAGCTCGGGTGGGCCAAAGTCCCCTCGGGCAAGCGCATCTCCACTTACGAAAACCCTGAGTTCCAGAAGGCCGCTCCCTTCTTCACCGCTGAGCGGTCCGCCATCGAAAATGCCGATCCGAAGAACCCCGGCGTCCAGGAACGTCCCGTGGTCGGCATCCAGTTCGTAGGCATCCCCGAGTTCGCTGACCTTGGCACTACGGTCTCCCAGGGCGTCAGCTCCGCCATTGCCGGACAGGGTTCTGTCGCCGACGCGCTGGCCAAGGGGCAAGAAGCCGCACAAAAAGTCGGCGATAAGTACAAGAAGTAATAACCCACCAACCGGTGCTGTAGCCCGCCTCCGGGCGGGCTACAGCACCGCAGGAGACCCCCACTATGACGACCGCAACAGCGCCCATTTCCCGCACCGGGCATAGCGCATCCAAACCGCCAAAAAACGCCAGGTCCCGTGAACGTGCCCTGGTCTGGGCCCGGCGTGCGCCGCTGCTGCCGGCCCTGATCTTCCTCATCATCGTCACCCAGCTTCCGTTCGTGGTGACCCTGATCATCTCTTTCCTCAACTGGAACAGCCTGCGCCCGGACCAAACCGGGTTCGCCGGATTCGGAAATTACGTCCAGGTGCTGACAAATGCCGACCTTCGTCAGGCCATTTTCACCACCATCATCCTCACCGTCGCGGTGGTCCTGGTCAGTCTGCTCATCGGGCTCGGACTGGCACTGTTGCTGGACAAGAAATTCATCGGCCGTGGCCTGGCACGCACCCTGCTGATCGCCCCGTTCCTCGTTGTCCCTGTGGCCGCTGCACTTATCTGGAAGCACGCCCTGCTGAACCCTACCTATGGGTTGATCAACGGAACGCTGACCTGGATCTGGTCATTGTCCGGAAGCAACAACCCGCCCCAGCCGGACCTCCTCTCACAGGCACCCCTCATGGCGGTAATCGTGTCCCTGGTCTGGCAGTGGACCCCGTTCATGATGCTGATTCTGCTCGCCGGGCTGCAGTCCCGACCGATGGACACGATCGAAGCCGCCCAGATGGACGGTGCGACCCCGTGGATCATCTTCCGCGACCTGACGCTGCCGCACCTGCGCCAGTACCTGGAGCTCGGTGGGTTGCTCGGTGCGATCTATATCGTGCAGAACTTTGATGCCGTCTTCACTCTTACCTCTGGCGGCCTGGGCACAGCGAATCTGCCCTACGCGATCTACCAGACGTTCTACTTCGCCAATGAATACGGCCTGGCTTCCGCCGCCGGTGTCGTCGTGGTCATCGGGACGATCATCGTCGCGACCTTCGCACTCCGCACCGTTTTCTCGCTCTTCAAGAAGGAGGCAGCACGATGAGCACGCTCAGCCCCGCCGCGCCCCGCAAGACACCACCGGGTCCGACAGCACTGAACACTGTTTCGCGTCGCCGCGGCAAAAGCCGCATGGACCCTACCCGGAACAACACCGCCGCCGGCATCGCCGCATGGCTGCTGGCCCTGCTCTTCGCAACACCGGTGCTGTGGATGATCCTGACCTCCTTCCACTCAGAGACGGACGCTGCAACCAACCCACCATCGATAGCGGCTGACCTGACACTGGATGCCTACAAGGAATTCTTCGGCGCAAGTTCCGGAATCAGCCCCTGGCCACCCCTGATCAACTCAGCCACCGCCTCCATCATCTCGACCCTCCTGGTCCTCGCACTGGCCATCCCCGCGGCCTACGCACTGTCCATCCGGCCGGTGAAAAAGTGGACCGACGTCATGTTCTTCTTCCTTTCCACGAAGATGATGCCCGTGGTCGCCGCGATCCTGCCGCTTTACCTGTTCGCCAAGACAGCCGGAGCACTGGACAACATCTGGTTCCTGATCCTGATGTACACCTCCATGAACCTGCCCATAGCGGTGTGGATGATGCGGTCCTTCCTCGCCGAAGTTCCCGAAGAAATGCTCGAGGCAGCTCAGATCGACGGCGCCAACCTCCTGCTCATCCTCCGCAAGATCATCGCCCCCGTCGCAATGCCCGGCATCGCCGCCACCGCTCTGATCTGCTTCATCTTCAGCTGGAACGAACTCCTCCTGGCCCGCGTCCTCACCGGCGTCGTCGCCGGCACCGCACCGGTCTTCCTCACAGGCTTCGTATCAAGCCAGGGCCTCTTCCTCGCCAAAGTGTGCGCGGCTGCCGTCATCATCTCCCTGCCGGTGCTGTTCGCAGGGTTCGCCGCCCAGGACAAACTCGTCCAGGGCCTCTCCCTCGGCGCCGTCAAGTAACCAGTGGCCCTTCCAAGACGTATATAAAGGACAACTTCAGATGACAACATCCACCGCCCAGACCGGCAGCCAATCGGCCCACAAGCTGCCCGACACCATGCGCGCATCCGTCCTGAAGCATCAGGGTGACATGGTGATGGAAACCCTTCCCCTGCCGAAGCTCAACGCCGACCAGGTCCTGGTCCAGGTCGCCGCCGTCGGCATCTGCGGAAGCGACGTGCACTACTACGAACACGGCCGGATCGGCGACTACGTCGTCGACCACCCGCTGATCCTCGGCCACGAACTCTCCGGCAGGATCACCGCCGTCGGCAGCAACGTTGACCCGGCACGCATCGGCAAGCGCGTCGCCGTCGAACCCCAGCGCCCCTGCCGCACCTGCAAGCAGTGCAAGGCCGGCCGCTACAACCTCTGCCCGGACATCGAGTTCTACGCCACCCCACCCGTCGACGGCGCCTTCACCGAGTACGTCACCATCCAGTCCGACTTCGCCTTCGACATTCCCGACAGCATCAGCGATGAAGCAGCTGCCCTCATTGAACCGCTCTCCGTAGGCCTGTGGGCCTGCGAACGTGCCGGGATCCGACCCGGCAGCCGCGTCCTGATCGCCGGCGCCGGCCCAATCGGCATCATCGCCGCCCAAGCGGCCCGTGCCTTCGGGGCCACGGAAATCTACATCAGCGACATCGCAGAAGACCGCCTCGCCTTCGCCCTGGAACACGGCGCCACCCACGCCCTGAATGCACGCACCGACACCGTTGAGGGGCTGGAAGTGGATGCGTTCATTGACGCTTCCGGTGCGCCTCAGGCGGTCCGTTCAGGTATCAAGGCCGTGGCGCCCGCTGGAAGGGTGATCCTCGTGGGTCTGGGGGCAGACGACGTCGAACTCCCAGTCTCGTACATTCAGAACCGGGAGATCTGGCTCTCCGGCGTCTTCCGCTACACCAACACCTGGCCCCTTGCCATCCAGCTCATCGCCGACGGCAAGATCAACCTCGAAGTGCTCGTCACCGGCAAATTCAGCCTCGCCGAATCCGAAGAAGCGCTCAAAGCGGGCAAACAGCCCGGACAACTAAAGGCAATCGTCTACCCAGGCCGCTGACCAGCGCCTTCAGCTAAGCAGCAGAAACGTCCACAGTGACGACAAGGAGGCAACAATGTCATCACTAACTAACCGGCGCCAAGAAGAGGTCTTTGACGACGAAGCCTTGGTAACCGTCATCGGCGAGTCACTCGTCGACATCATCGATGACTCCCGCCACGGGCACAGCGCGCCCGAGACCCATCCGGGTGGCAGCCCACTAAACGTAGCCGTCGGGTGTGCACGTCTGGACCTGCGGACCAAACTCGTCACCCACTTCTCCGACGACCGCTACGGGCAGATGGTCGCTGACCATCTGGAAAGAAACGCTGTCCAGGCGATCGTGGGAGGTTTGCGGCCGACCTCAACCGCACTGGCGTCCCTGGACCAAAAAGGCTCGGCTCAATACACCTTTGCCATCAGTTGGGACATTAATGGAGCTCCCGTCCCCGCCCTGGCCGCGGTACAGAGCTCGCTCCACGTCCACACCGGATCCATCGCCACTGTCTTGCCCCCGGGCAACAAGTGCGTCATGGGACTGATCGAGGCAGCACGGCCCCACGCCACGATCAGCTACGACCCCAACTGCCGGCCGAACATCAGCCCCGACGCAGCCGCGGTCCGGGAGGAGGCCGAAAGGTTTGTCGCAGTCAGTGACATCGTCAAAGCCAGCGACGAGGACCTCCGCTGGCTTTATCCCGACAGAACCCTGGAGGAGTCAATTGCGGCGTGGCTGAACCTCGGTCCTGGGATAGTCGCACTAACGCGCGGCGCCAGTGGTTCGGTCATCCTCAGCCGCTCCGGACGGATCGACCTACCAGGTGAAACCGTCGCCGTGGCAGACACTGTCGGGGCCGGGGATTCCTTCATGGCTGCACTGATCGCTGGCCTCGCTCATCTGACTCTGCTAGGTGCTTCCGCCAGGCGACGCCTCTACGGAATCACGCAGGAACAGCTTCACGCCCTGGCCTGCTACGCAAACACGGCCGCCGCCATCACTTGCTCCACCCCGGGTGCCAACCCGCCCCGCTTAGCGGAGCTCGGACCCGTAACGATACCGTCCTTCGTCCGGGAAAGTTAGGCACAGACGCACCCTACGATTCGACCGGTCCGGCACTATTTTGCGGCACAAATGCACCTCTCCTGACAGTGGCGCTGACGGCACGCCCGGCGGGCATGCGGCGTCACAGACTCCTGGCTGCCCGCTGCCAAACATTTCATCCGGGCAGCAAGCCCGTATTCATCTGTAAGAAAGGGAAACTTAATGATCAAGATGACGCAACCGGGGCAGTTCCGGATCACCGTCACCCATCCGAGCCAAATCGATGCCGAGTTGTGCGCAGCCGAGTTGCTGGTGCGCCCGTACGCTCACGACGCCCGGCAGGGGATACTAGTCACTCGGTTGGACCACGGGAAATACACTGTTGCACCAGACGCCAGCGTCCCCTATGGGGTAACCGACGAACGCGATACCGCCCTGTAGCCACCCACGCCGCCTATCCGGCCACTCCTCGTCGGTGAAACTCCCGATGCAGCCGAGTCGAGTACGTCTTGCTCGGCAGGGCGTACTCATCCCGCGGTTGAGCCTGTGCTGTATGTGCTGGGCCGGGGAATCTCGCCGAGTGCTTGAGCGGGCGTTGGCGCTCTTGCCATGATTTTTTCCAACCTCTTCCTGCAAAACTTTGGAGTGGTGTCATTAGATGGGTCCACGCAGTCTCTTTGGTCTTCACGCAGGTGTACTGCTCACTACCGATTCTCTGCACGCTTCGTTGAACCCGTGGACCGGGTGTCGAGATAGCCCATAACCAACGCCGCTGCGACGAGGGCAGCCGAGAAGGGCATACACGCAATCCACCGGCGTCATTGCACTAGTTACGAGCAAGCTACCGATATATCTGCCCAGCCTTGGTTCTCGTTCTGGCCGGCTGCGCTGGTTGTCCGTCAGATTCGTTTCGGTGTACCTCCAGCAGCGAAAGCTCATGGAACGTCGACACAGTTGAGGCCGAGACAGCCATGAAGAAACACCTCGACGCTGTCGGGGCGGCCGTTGGCCCGATCACTGCCCAGTAACGGCAATACTAGGGCTTCAAGCGTGCTCCCCACTTATCGAATCAATCCCCGCACCTAATGCCTCTAGGGCCAAATCTGCTAAAAGTTAGGCGAGGTCGAACCTTGCCTTGCTAACCAGGCGCCGATGCGGAAATTTCCGGAGACCCCGGCGCGCAGGCTTGGAGTTCGTCCAGCTAGCGCACACCCCAACCTGACGTCAGGTAGCACATCAAAACCACGTTAGATTAGGGCTAGATACGCCGATTCCGACACTCCGTGCAGCAGGTCTTAAGGTCCATCCTGACACTCCCCGCCCTGACAGAGGCCGCGGCCAGAAACCTAAACCATTTCCCGACGCCGGCCTGCACCTGGACCTGGAGCGGCTGGACCGCCGCTTGGCGGACCTGCAGGAGGTGCAGTCCGCAGTGACCGGCTACATCGAGCACGACCTTGCCCTCCGACAGCCCGGACCACCCGGAAACCCTTGCGCTGTTCCTGGCCCTGCTGCACGTATATATGGAAGTGGGCCGCGTGGTCCCGGCCGAGCGGTTGAACGCCCGCTCCCAGCAGATAGGAAGCCACCGGAACGTTCCGTGCAGTGTCTGCCCAGTCCGGCGCGGAGGTGAGTGCCACGGCGTTCATCGAGGCCCGGCTGCCGTCCACGTCGGTGGCCCGTTCGCTGAATGTCGTACTTTCATCCCTGCACTCCAGCGGGATCGGCACCGAGCAGCAGCTACTCACGGCCGAGGGCATCCACTCCACCGGCAAGCTGCTGGTGAACCCGGATTATCGGCTGGTGGGCGCGGACGGTCAGGCGCAGGAGACCCTGTTCGGCATCGGTCCCGGCACGTCCGGCTGGGGAGCCGGTGCCTTCGCCCGGCCCAACACCAAGGCCGCGCCGTTCCGAGAGAACGACGCTCTGGCGCGGACCATCCTCACCACCGCCCGCGGACTCTCCGCCACAATATCTCCAGAACCCACCGCCGTCGGAAAGAACTGAACGCAAGGAGGGTGGACCGCGCAGCCTTGACGGTGCTCAACCTGCCCATGCACGATCCCCGCGTCCGGCCGCTGCTGGACGAACTCGCCGTCGAGTACGACACCTGTTACGGCGACCGCTTGGGGCGCAGCGCTGCGCCGAGGAACTGAACAAGTACCCGGCCGCGGAGTTTGAGGGTCCCGGCGGCGCGTTGCTGGTGGCCCAGGAAAACGGGGAGTCCATCGCCGGCGGTGCCTTCCGCAGGTTATGACGCCACCACCGCCGAACTGAAACGGATCTGGACCTCCTCAGCCCACCGCCGTCGTGGTTTGGCCCGCCTGGTGCTCGCCGAACTCGAAGCCCTGACAGCCCGCCGCGGATACACCCGGATCTACCTCACCACAGGTCCCGGGCAGCCCGAGGCCAAGCACCTCGACCTCAGCACCGGTTACCAGCCGCAGTTCGACGTCTCGGCCGACCCGGAAACCGTGGGCATCCTGACGTTCACCAAGGACCTGCCGGCAGCGTCGGACAACTGACCGGCCCGGTACCTCGGCTCCCGGTTGATGCGCCGCTAAGCTAGCGCCATGGCCGGGAAAACCACTGCAGAGAAGCTTGCCACCATCCAAAAGGGCTACACGCTGGAGGGAGCCACTATCGAGCTCGGAGCCGCCATCGTGGACGGTGAACTCCACAAGGACGCGCCCGTACGGCTGCCACTGGCCATGATGAACCGGCACGGGCTGGTGGCCGGCGCCACCGGCACGGGCAAAACGGTCACGCTGCACATGATGGCCGAACAGCTGTCCGCCGCCGGGGTTCCCGTCTTCCTCGCCGACATCAAGGGCGACCTGTCCGGACTGGCCACCGGGGCGGCCGGCAGCGAGAAGCTCAGGACCCGCACCGAGAGCATCGGCCAGCCCTGGCAGGGCAAGGCGTTTCCGGTGGAGTTCCTGGCGCTCGGCGGCGACGGTAACGGCGTCCCGGTCCGGGCCACAGTCACCTCATTCGGGCCCATCCTGCTGTCCCGCATCATGGAGCTGAATGACACCCAGGAGTCCAGCCTGCAGCTGGTGTTCTACTTCGCGGACAAGAACGGCCTGGAGCTGATTGACCTCAAGGACCTGCGGGCGGTCATCTCGTTCCTCACCTCCCCCGAAGGCAAGGACCAGCTGAAGGAACTCGGCGGACTGTCCAAAGCCACAGCCGGGGTGATCCTGCGCGAACTGGTGAACCTCGAGGCCCAGGGACTGGAAAAGTTCTTCGGCGAACCCGAGTTCGATACCGCCGAGCTGCTCCGCACCGCACCGGACGGCCGCGGCGTGGTCACCTGCCTGGAGCTGCCAACCCTGCAGACCAAACCGCTGCTGTTCTCCACGTTTCTGATGTGGCTCCTGGCCGACCTCTTCGAGGACCTCCCGGAGGCCGGCGACCTGGACAAACCCAAGCTGGTGTTCTTCCTCGATGAGGCACACCTGCTCTTCAACGGCGCGTCGAAAGCATTCCTCGAGGCCATCACCACCACAGTACGGCTCATCCGGTCCAAAGGAGTGGGCATCTTCTTTGTCACCCAGACACCCAAGGATGTCCCCGCCGACGTCCTGGGCCAGCTGGCCAACCGCGTCCAGCACGCCCTGCGCGCGTTCACCCCGGAGGACGCCAAGGCCCTGAAAGCCACGGTCTCCACCTTCCCGGTCAGCGACTACGACCTCGAGGAGACCCTGACGTCCGCGGGCATCGGCGAGGCTGTCATAACCGTCATGAACGACAGGGGTGCGCCCACCCCCGTGGCGCACACCCGGCTGCGGGCCCCCGAGTCCGTCATGGGGCCCAGCGACGAAGCCCTGGTCCGGAGCACTGTGGCTTCGTCCGCTTTGCTGCCGAAGTACGGGACCGCCGTTGACAACCCTTCCGCCTACGAGAAGCTCACCGGCAAGGCGGCAGCGCCCACCGGCCCGGCCGCCACTGGCATGCCTGCTCCGGATTCGGGCATCCCGGCCGGCGGGTATGACCTTGATGCGGAAGCCCGCCGGATCGAGGAGGAGATCCTGGGCCGGTCCAGCAGCAGGCCCGCACCGCGCCGGGACACTCCGGCCCGGGACGCCGGTTATGACGCTCCCCGGGCACCCCGCAGGCAGCAGCCTGAGTCCCAGCCGGCCGGCGGAATGATGGACGACCTGGGCGTGGTCCTCGGCGGTGCCCTGGGCGGCGGGCTGAAGAGCATGGCACGGTCGGTCGGAACGCAGCTGGGTCGGGAGCTGTTGCGCGGGGTGTTCGGCACGTCGTCCCGGCGCCGCCGCCGCTGACTGTCGCGCTGTCCAAGGCGCCCTTTTCCGGCTGTCCCACGCGCCGTCGTCGTACGTTTTTCCCGCCTGGACCCACCGGATGAGGGGAGACACCAACTTCAGTGTCCGTTCGCACTGCCGTTACTGTAAGAACCGTGCAGATGAGTCAAGCGTTGGTGAGGATAGCGGCCGGGTGGCTGCTGGGCCTCATGCTTGCCGTCGCAGGAGCCGTGGTGGCCGTGAACCTGGTGAACAACACCGTGGCCAGCCCGCAGCAGCCTGTGCGCGAGTATCTGGACGCGCTGCAAGACGGTGACGGCGGCAAGGCGCTGGGGCTGTTGCGGGCCACCGTTCCACCGAGCAACGCCGCCATGCTGGACGGGACCGGGCTTCAGACCGCGGCGTCCCGGTTGGCGAACATCGAGATCGGCGACCCGGTGGAACGCCCAGGCGACCAGGTGGTGGTGCCCATGGAGTACACCATCGACGGCAGCCGGCTCCGCACCGACTTCCTGCTGGAAAAGACCGGCACCGAATGGATCTTCTTTAACACCTGGGCTTTTGTTCCCACCCGGCTGCCCACCATCGACATCACCGTGGTGAACGGCAACCGGGCCAACGTCAACGGGGTGCCGGTAAACATGCCCAACGGCCGGAACTCCTTTGCCGTGTTCTACCCCGGCGAATATGAAGCCGCCCTGGACGGACAGTACTTTTCCGCCCCCGCAAGCCGGGCAACAGTGACGGCCCGCGACGTCCCGGTCGCGCCACTCAACCTCCTCACCCAGGCCACGGGCAAGCTGAAGGAGGACGTGGCGGGCAAGGTCAAGGAGTTCCTGGACAACTGCGCCGCGGAAGCCATGAAGGAGCAGCGGCTGCAGCCGGACTGCCCGTTCTACTACGCGAGCAACAACAGGGTGCAGGACGGCAGCATCAAGTGGACCGTCACCGAATACCCCAACGTCTCGATCGAACCTTTCGACGGCCGCTGGGTGGTGGCGCCGCTGGACGGCAAGGCCAAGGTGGAAGCCCTGCAGCAGAACCTGTTCACCGGTGTCTGGTATCCGCTCGAGGAAGAGGTGGACTTCAGCTTCACCACCCGCCTGGACGTCTCCGGTGACACCGTCAAGGTCACCCCGATGCTGACCTTCTAGGGTCCCTTTCACCGCTGCGTCACGCTGGGCACCCTTTTGGGCCAACTGCACTGCCCAGCCCTTGAGTTTCCGGGGTTGTGGCTCGCGGTGCCCGCCAAAAACACGTTCCGCGTGACGCCGACGTTCCTTACCGCCGTCGTGCCAGGACCTGCAGTACCCGGGCAACCATAACGTCGGGACGGTGGACGACGTCCGCGTAGTAGTACCTCAAGGCCGTATACCCCTGTCGCACCGACTCGTTGTTCCGCCGGTGGTCCTTCTGTACCTGCTTCCACTCGGCATGGTGCCGGCCGTCGAGCTCCATTACCAGCCAGCCGTCCAACAGCAGGTCGACGTACCCGACGCTCTCCAGGTAAACCTGCGCCTGCACCGATATGCCGGCTTGACGGAAGTACGTCCTGGCCAGCGTCTCCAGCAGTGAGTCCGCTCCGGTGTCCACCCAGTCCAGCACTGCCCTGGCCCTCCCGTTCCGTTTACCCGGCAGCCGATCGCGCGGGACTCCGATGGTCATGTCGCCGCGGGCCACTGCGCACTCGACCATCACCAGCGACTCCGGAAAGGGCAGGCAACGGCATGGATCAGCAGATCGGCAAGGGCCGCCACCGGCCGGTGCGGTGAAGGCGGCAACAGCAGGGCATGTTTTTGGGTTGTGCCCCACGGCACAGCCGCGGAATCACGCGGTTTCACCGAAGCCGGGTACCCAAAAGGCTGCTGCCCGTGACACCAGAGTCACGGGCAGCAGCCTCTCAAAGACTTACGACGGGGCCGAAGGTCAGTCCATGCCGCGGAGGTCCAGGACCAGTTCGGTGTCGCCGTCGCCCTGCAGCACCACCGGAATGCCCCAATCCTGCTGGTACAGGTGGCAGGCGGCGTGGTCCGGGATCTCGCCATCCTCGGTCTCGGGACCGTCACATGCTGCGGCTCGGGCGGTAATGTGCAGCACGCCCTCCGGTACATCCGGGGACAGCTCAACAGTCCGGAGCAGGCCCACGGAGGTCCCGCCGCCGGACACCAGCAGCTCCGGCGGGGTGGACGAGATCTTCAGCTGCGTGGGGTCGCCCCAGCGGTCATCCAACTTCTGCCCGGTGGGGGCGGTAAAGCGGACGGTCAGCTCCAGCGGGCCCGGCGCCACGGGGCTCTTGGGCCGGTGGGTCTGGGACGCGCCCTCGTCCACCTGCTGGGCTTCCTTGGGGATCGGAACGTACACCAGCTGGTGCTGGTTGGCCTCAACCACCACCAGCAGCGGCTCGGAGCCGGCCGAGTGGGTGTGATCGACGATCACGTCCGAGGGCTCAAGGAGGCCGCGGGCCAGGGTGCTGACAGTCCCGGAGGAAGGATCGTAGCGGCGGACGGCACCGTTGTAGGTGTCCGCGATAGCCACCGAACCGTCGGGCAGGACCGTCACGCCCAGCGGGTGCTGCAGGCGTGCCTCGGCCGCTGCGCCGTCCCGGAAACCGAAGTCGAACAGGCCCTTGCCGACGGCGGTCTCCACCGTGATGGTGCGGTCGTCGGCAATCACCAGCTTGCGGAGGGCGGACGTCTCCGAATCGGCCACCCAGATGTTGCCGTCGGCGTCCTCGGCCACACCGGAGGGCTGGGCGAACCAGGACTCGTGGGCCGGGCCGTCCAGCAGGCCTTCGAGGCCGTTGCCGGCGATGATGTCCACTTCACCGCCAACGGGGTCGAAGCTGAAGATCTGGTGCGTGCCGGCCATGGCGATCACCACGGCGTCCAGCTTCCGTGACCACACCAGGTCCCACGGAGAACTCAGCGATACCTCGAGCGAGTGCTCGCTCAGCTTGCCTGTGAACCCGGCGGCGTCCTCATCCACGCGGGCCGGGCCGGTTTCCAGCAGGCGCTGGATCCCGTTACCGGCGAGCGTGGAGGCCTTGCCGTCCGTGAGGGACAGGCCGCGCAGGCGGTGGTTGACGGAGTCGGCAATAACGACGTCGTACCCGACCTTGGCTGCCACTTCTTCCGGCAGCATGACCAGGCCCTGGGGTTCGTTGAACCGGGCGGTGGCTTCCTGACCGGCGGCGGGGCCGTCGACATAGCCCTTGGTGCCCGAGCCGAAGGTTGCCAGGACCGTCTTGAAGTCGGTGTCCAGTTCCACCAGGCGGTGGTGGCCGGTGTCGGTGACCAGCCAGGAACCGGAAGTTGCGGCACCTGCTGCCGCGCCGCCGTCGTCCGCTGCTCCTGAAGCAGACCCTCGTCCGGCGGGCATGAAGAGGGCCTTGCCCGGGAACCGCAGGGTGCCGGAGGTCGGCTCGGGGGCCACGTACGGGCCGGAACCGCGGTGGAGCGTGCCCTTGGCCTCGTGTTCGGCGATGAGTTCGGGGATCAGGACCGCCAGCCCGTCCGCGTGACCCTCACCGGAGAGGTGCGCCACGATGTAGCCCTCGGGGTCGATGACCACCAGGGTGGGCCAGGCGCGGGCGGTGTACGCCTTCCATGTGTCCAGTTCGGGGTCGTCCAGGACAGGGTGGTGGATTTCGTAGCGCTCGACGGCGGCAGCGAGGGCAACGGGGTCGGCCTCGTGCTCGAACTTGGGCGAATGGACCCCGACCGTCACCAGGACGTCCGAGTACTCCTCTTCCAGCGGACGCAGCTCGTCCAGGACGTGCAGGCAGTTGATGCAGCAGAACGTCCAGAAGTCCAGCAGCACGATTTTGCCGCGCAGGGCTTCGAGGTCGAGTGTCTTGCCGCCGGTGTTCAACCAGTTGCGGCCCACTAGTTCAGAGGCACGGACCCGGGCGTGGGTGCGTACGGTTTCGCTCATCAGCGTCCTTCCAGCTTGTTGCGTTCAGCCAGCTTGGCGTCGCGTTCGGCCAATTTGGCAAACATATCGTTGTAAGCGGTGAGATCGGCGTCGTTATTCCTGTCGGCCGCGCGGTCCACCCGTTTGGTCTCGCGTGCGTCGGAGCGGGACCACATGATGGCGACGCCGATCGCCACCAGGAGGGTGGGCACCTCGCCGATGCCCCAGGCCACTGCACCGCCCTTCTGCTGGTCAACCAGCGCTGAGTCACCCCAGTCGCGGCCCAAATTGCCGAAGTAGTCCGCGGCGAGCAGGTTGTCACCGCCCATGATGGCGACGCCGAAGAAGGCGTGGAAGCCCATGGTGGCCAGAAGCAGGAGCAGCCGCAGCGGGTAGGGTGCGCGGCGTGGCAGCGGATCGATCCCGATCATCCCCAACACGAAGATGTAGCCGGTGAGCAGGAAGTGCAGGATCATCAGCTCGTGGCCCACGTGCTCGCGCATCGCGAAGCCGAAGAGGTCCGAGTAGTAGAACAGGACGATCGAGCCGGCGAAGTTGGCTGCGGCGAACAGCGGGTGCGTGACCACCTGGGAGAACTTCGAGTGGACGAACACCAGGATCCACTCGCGCGTGCCCCGTGACCCGTCGCCGCGTGGCTGCAGTGCCCGCAGGGCGAGGGTGACCGGGGCGCCGAGCACCAGGAAGATGGGCGCCACCATGGTCAGGGCCATGTGGTCCACCATGTGCGCGGAGAACAGGACGCGCCCGTAGACCGACGGCGGGCCGGACGTGATGTAGGTGAGCACGACCAGGCCGATCACCCAGTTCACTGAGCGGAACCACTGCCACTTGTCGCCGCGCCGGTAGATCTTTGCCACACCCAGGAAGTAGGACACCAGGCCAAAGAGCGCCGCGGCAATCCACAGCCAATCGAGGCGCCACTCCGTCAGCCAGCGCTCCGGCGTGAGCTCAGGGGGAAGTTCGTAGCCGGTCAGGATAAAGGCCGGCGAGGCGTCGGGTGCATACGTGGTGGGCTGCGGCGGTGCCGAACGGCCCAGGGCGACGGCGACGCCGGAGGTGGCGCCCATGACCAGCAGTTCCACCAGGACCAGCTGCCAGAGGACGCGCCTCGACGACATGGTGGAGCCCTTACGGCCGAGCTGCGGGATAACCCACTGGCGGTGCATGAAACCGATGCCGCCAAGGACCAGCGTTGCCGCCGTCTTGGCCAGGATCAGCTGCCCGTAGGCGGAGCCAAAGAGGTCACCCCAAGTGGTGATGCGGATGCTGGCGTTGATGACACCGGATGCGAACACCAGCACGAAGGCGAATCCTGCCAGGCTTGAGAAGCGGCGAAGGGTTGCTTCCGTGATGTCGCCGGCAGCACCGGCCTTGGCGCCGGTCAGGATTCCGGACAGCAGTGTGAGCAGGATGATCCCGCCAACCCATGTCGTGACACCCACCAGGTGCAGCCCAAGGGAGTTGATGGCGCCTTCATGGTCCGAAGAGCTGGAGGAATGGCCGATCAGTGCGGTGGGGACGAGTCCGATGAATGCAAGGATCAGGGTCAGCGCCAGTCCGCCCAGGGACCGCACGCCGAACAGTGCCGTGGTAACGACCGCCGCGATGATGGTGACGGCGAGCCAGGCGCGTCCGGTCTCGATGTCCGTCATGAAGAACACCAGGGCCTGCGTGAACGCCGCATCCCCGGACAGCCCCTGCCCGGCAACATCCGCGTAGGTGAGGACCAGGACGGCGATCGCGGACAGGGTCCAGGCAGCGCCGGCTGCCGCCGCAGCGGCCAGGGCCCGGCTGAAGGCGGGGTGTTCCGGGCCTTCTTCTTCGCCCCTCCCGCGGACTGACAGGCTCTTGGGCAGGATCCCGACGGCGAAGATCAGTCCGCCAATAACGGTCGCCGCGGAGATGTTGTGGACAGCCTTGCTGACAGGGAGTCCCCAACGCACCAGGGCGCCGGGATCCGCGACGCCGCGGGCAGCCGCTGCGCCGGAGAAGATCAGCGCCGCAACCAGCCCCAGGACCAGGGCGGCAAGCCCCGCGAGCTGCCAGCCTGCGGAGATGCCCAGGGCGCCGCTGTCCTGGCCCCGGGCTCCCTTGTGGGGAGCCGGCCGGGAAGTTGTGGAACGTGGTTTTGCGGCAGAAGACACCACTCCATTGTCCGCTACGCCTGCCCGGGCGGCGAATCGGCCGGGGATAAAGCAAGAGGGCGGTGACCACGTGGTCACCGCCCTTTGAACCCTACGGCGCTATCGCCTGCGGGAAGAAGCTCTACTTCTTGTTGGAGACAGCAGCCTTCAGCTTGGAACCGGCGGTCAGCTTGACGCTGTGGCCTGCTGCGATCTGGATGGTCTCACCCGTCTGCGGGTTACGGCCGGTGCGTGCTGCACGGTCGGTGCGCTCGACGGCGAGCCAGCCCGGGATGGTGATCTTCTCGCCCGCGGCGACAGAAGTCTCGAAAACCTCGAACAGTGCGTCGAGAACGGAGTTGACGGCAGCCTGGCTGGTGCCGGCCTTGCCCGCAACCTCTGCAACAAGTTCACTACGGTTCTTAGCCATTTATGTCCTCCTGGACGGTCATGATTATGGAGCCTGTACGCGGCATGCGCACAAGCCACTGTCCGAAAACTTACCAGCTTGACGGGGCCGGGGCCGCAAATTCCGCGTGTTTCCGCGACTTTTGAGGTTAATCACCGGAATTTTGAGGGTTTTCGGCCCTTTCCGGACCCCCTCCAGACCCGCTGCCGTCGCCCACGGGAACCCTCTCTCACGTCCTGCGGTGTTTTCCGGGTTGCTCTATCGGGTCCTGTTGTTATTCCAGGGTTTTTGGGGGCCGGATCCGATAGGGCATCGAGGGGGCTCTCGCAGGGGTTGTTAAATGTGGGAGGCCCCAACCAGTGCTGGTTGGGGCCTCGACCGTGATGTG
>NZ_VAHN01000008.1 GCF_005796205.1 Pseudarthrobacter sp. NamE2
CTCCTCGCGGGGTAACCGCCGGCAAGCCGGCACTGCCTGGTGCGGTTGGGGGCACCAGGCAAGGGGCGGACAGGCAAAGCAGGCTTAAACTGAAGCTTATGCCCGCTCCCAAAGCCTTGCGCCCCTTTGCCCACCGTGAGTACCGGGTACTGATCGCGGCACTGGCCATCTCGATCTTCGGATCGGGAATGTGGGCCGTGGCCATGGTCTACCAGGTGATCAGGCTGGGCGGCGGCCCGCTGGAACTCTCGCTCGTGGCAACCGCGGGCAGCATAGGCCTGGTCGCCTTCGTCCTGGCCGGCGGCATTGCCGCGGACAGGATCCCGCAGCGTCAGCTGATCATCGCCGTCGAAGGCGCCAACCTCGCCGTCATCGCCACCGTCAGCGGGCTGGCGATAGCAGGCTTGCTGCAGCTATGGCATGTGGCGGCCGGCGCGTTCGTGCTCGGCGTGGGCGCGGCTTTCTTCTTCCCCGCCTACTCCGCAATCCTGCCGCGGATCCTCCCGGCCGAGGACCTGCTCGCGGCCAACGGCATGGAAGGCACCATGCGCCCCGTGCTGCAGCAGGCCGCCGGTCCTGCCGTGGCGGGCATCCTGGTTGCGGCCCTCTCGCCGTCGCACGCCGTCACGGGCGTGGCGATGTGCCACCTGCTGGCCTTCATCGTCCTGAACTTCCTCGGCCGCCATGCCCTGGACGCACCCGCCAGCGGGGCAGGGCACGAAGGGCACAAGGAAACGGGACCCCAAAAATCCTCCTTCCTGCAGGACCTCCGCGAAGGAATCAGCTACACCATCCGCACGCCCTGGCTGCTGTGGACCCTGATCTGGGCCTGCATTTCCGTGCTGTTCCTGATCGGCCCCATCGAGGTCCTGCTGCCGTTCGTGGTCCGCGACCAGCTGGGCGGCGATTCCAGCATGTTCGGCTTCCTCCTGGCCATCATGGGGGTGGGCGCAGCACTGGGCTCCCTGGTCACCGCGTCCCTGCGGCTGCCGCGCCGCTACCTCACGGTGATGATGGTGTCCTGGGGTGCGGGCAGCATGCCGCTCGCCGCCGTCGGTATCATGGACAACTTTTGGCTGATCGCGGCCGCCACATTCCTGTGGGGCGTAACCGGCAGCGTGGGCATGGTCATCTGGGGGACTCTGCTGCAGCGCCGCGTTCCCCCGCACCTGCTCGGCCGGGTTTCCAGCCTGGATTTCTTCGTGTCGCTGGCGCTGATGCCGGTGTCCATGGCACTGGCGGGCCCCGCTGCCGAGGTGCTGCCCATCTGGCTCATCTTCCTGGTGGCCGGCGGCGTCTGCCCCGTCATGGCGGTCATCGCCATGGCGGCGGCACGGATGCCCGACGACGAACTGGCCCACCCGCTGGACACAGCGCCTGAGGTGGAACGCACGACGGCGGCAGGAAACTAAGGCGCGCAAGGCAGCGCCGTCTCCTCCCGCCGTCGGGCACTAGCTGTTGCCGCGCACCACGGGGATGCTCGCCGTCGGAAGTCCGCTGGGGAAGACCGTGGGCTCCGGCTCGGGGACCGGTTGCAGCGCCACCTGGACGGGATCGGCGCCCACGGTGTAAACCTCGCCGCGCACGTCCACGTCCAGCGGCGCGCCGTCCTGGACTGTGAGTGTGATAAACCCTGCCGCGAGCTGCACCAGCAGCAGCCGGCCGCGGATTTTCAGGTGGAACGTCAGGCCGTCCCACTCGCCGGGCAGCCGCGGGTCGAAGAACGGCAGCGGTCCCTGGTCGCGCAGGCCGGCAAAGCCGCACACCAGCGAACTCCACACCCCGCCGGTGGAGGCGATGTGCACACCGTCGATGGTGTTGCCGTGGACATCGTCCAGGTCGATGAAAACAGCGTTGGTGAAGTGCTCGAGCGCCTCTTTCGAGTACCCCACCTCGGCCGCCATGATGCCCTGCACGCAGGCGGACAGGGTGGAGTCACCGGTGGTGATGGGATCGTAGAAGTCGAAGGCGCGCTGCTTTTCCTGGGCCGTGAAGTCCTGCCACTGCAGGAACATTGCCAGGACCGTGTCCGCCTGCTTGAGCACCTGGTGCCGGTAGATCACCAGCGGGTGGAAGTGCAGCAGCAGCGGGTACTTCGACCGGGGCGTGGTCCAGTCCCAGGGCTCCAGCGTCATGAAGTCGTTGTCCTGCGAATGCACCTGCATCCGGTTGTCGAAGGGCAGCTGCATCCGGTTGGCGGCCGCCTCCCAGAGCTGGCGTTCCTCCTGGCTGATCCCGGCATGTTCCAGCGCGGCAGCGGCGCGAAGGTTGAACCGGGCCATGACGTTGGTGTACAGGTTGTCATTGACCACGGCGGTGTACTCGTCCGGGCCCGTGACGCCGTGGATGTGGAACAGCCCGTCCTTGCCGAAGAAACCGAGCGACATCCACATCCGGGCCGTCTCGATCAGCAGCTCGGCACCCATGCCGTCCCGGAACACGGTGTCCCCGGTAGCCCACAGGTAGCGGTTGGTGGCGAACGCGATGGCTGCGGCGATGTGGAACTGGGCCGTGCCGGCGGCGTAGTAGGCGCTGGCCTCCAGGCCGTTGATGGTCCGCCAGGGGAACAGGGCGCCGTCCACACTGAGCTCCTTGGCGCGGATCTTGGCTTCCGGGAGCATGCCGTGCCGGAACTCCAGGACCTGCCGGGCACCTTCAGGATTGGTGTACGTCAGGTACGGCAGGAGGTACACCTCCTGGTCCCAGAAATAGTGTCCCTCGTAGCCGGAGCCGGTGACGCCCTTTGCCGGGATCCCCGCGACGTCGGCGCGGGCCGTGGCCTGGGCCAGCTGGAAGAGGTTCCACCGGATCGCCTGCTGCAGGTCCGGGTTGCCGCCCTCGAGCACGATGTCAGAGGTGGCCCAGTAGGCGCGGTAATGGGCTTCGCTCTCAGCAAAGATGTCCTTGACCGGGCGCAGTCCCGCTTCCGCCACTTCCGCAGCATTGGTCTCCGGGTCCTGGACGGCCGCGCCGACGGCGTAGCTGACGCTCTTTTCCAGCGTGAACGGTTCATCGGCGCTCACTGCCAGGACATAGCGGACTGTGCTTTCGTCCTGGTCCACCTGGGTGTCGAACGGCTGGTAGCCAGCCGAGATCCAGTGGTCCACGGCAACACCCACGCGCTGCTTCGACTCGGCCGCCTCCCAGGCAAGGCGGAGCGAACCGTCGCCGCCGTCCAGCCGCAACGGAAGCAGCACCCGGCCGGCGTGCCGGCCCGCCCGGCGCGGATCGTGCACCGAGTGGTCCTCCACCGGCTGGTCCTGGCGGTTGATGACGGAGGAGGTCACGTCCAGCGATACGTCGCGGTCCGTGGACACCTGCAGCGAGATCCCCAGGCTTCCGCGTGAAGCGAAGCCCACCGCCCGGCGCTCCGTGGTGGTGACAACGGCACCGGATCGGCACTGCCAGGTGATGCTGCACTCGTAGGCGCCGGTGGCGAAGTCCACGGAGCGCCGGTAGTCCAGCACCTCGGACTCGGCCAGGGTCAGGGACTCGCCGTCGACAATCACGGTGAAGTTGTTGGCGTCCGGGATGTAAAGGATGCGCTGGCCGGTCCGGGCGAAGCCGAAGGCATTTTCGGCGTGCTTGATGTCCCAGATTTCGTGCAGTCCGTTGATGAAGCTGCCCGGCAGCTCGGAGTCCGCCGCAGCCCAGTGCGCGCCGCGGATGCCGAGGTGCCCGTTGCCCAGGGAGAACAGTGTTTCCAGGGTCCCGGCATTTCCCGGCTCGTGGCGTGCTTCCACGAGTTGCCAGGGGGTGTTCGGGAACCGCTCCCGGTCCGCGGTGATGAGTGCCATGGTTGGGGTCCTTTTGGCGTCTGCTGTGTGCCGGCTTCACCGGTATCAGGTATTGGAAGGAGGTGTGGTGCCTGGATGGCTGCTGCGGGGTCCGGCAGCCGGTGCCGCCCGGCGGAAGGCGGCCTCCGGGCTAGGGAAGCAGTTCCTGCAGGTCGTCGACCACCAGGGTGGCACCGGCGTCAAGGAGCGTCTGCCGGCCGGCACCGCGGTCAACACCGATGACGGAGTGGAACGATCCTGCCTGGCCTGCCTGCACACCGGATACTGCATCCTCCACCACCACGCACTCCCCGCTGGGCAGCCCGAGCAATTGTGCCGCGTACTGGTAGGTCGCAGGGCTGGGCTTTCCGGGGAGCCCTTCCTCCGCAGCCACCGCCCCGTCCACCACAACGGGAAAGTGATGGTCGAGTCCGGCTGCGGCCAGGACTGCGGGGGCGTTGCGCGAGGAAGAAACGACGGCGACTTTCAGTCCGCGCTCCAGCGCGGCTTGAAGGAAGCGCACCGAGCCGTCGAAGGGTTCGACGCCGCTGCTCACGATGTCATTGAAGATGCGGTTCTTCTTGTTGCCAAGGCCCTGAACGGTCAAGTTCCCCGGGTCATCATCCAGCGGGCCTTCGGGCAGCACGATGCCGCGGGAGGCGAGGAAGTCGCGGACGCCGTCGAAACGCGGCTTTCCGTCAATATGGTCGAAGTAGTCACTTTCGCTGTAGGCCGTTGCCTGCGGCTGTGAGGCGAGGTAGCCCTCGAACAGTTCCTGCCACGCCTGCTCGTGCACGGCCGCCGTGGGGGTCAGCACGCCGTCCAGGTCGAACAGGATTGCAGCGGCACTGGTCCAGGCCGCGGTTTCTGTTGCGGAAGAGGCAGTCATCAGCAGTACATGGTCCTTTCAGACGGCGGGCAGCGGCGAAGAAGGTGCAAGGGAGATTGTGGCTTCGGTGCCCGGAGTGGACGGCAGCGCCGCGGGCGTCGGCCGGCGTATGTCGCTGCGGCGCGCGGAGGCGTTGCTGGTCCAGATACGTCTTCCATCATGTTCCTGATGCCGTTCGAGAACAACCTGGCGGATGGGAGTGCCAAGGCCAAGGGGTACTGTGGAGTACCAGGTGCATCCCCGCCCGCACCGGGTTTCTCGCTGCAGTGATCGGTCTGCATTCCGCCGGCCTCCTCATCAGCCCAGTTCAACGCCCGCTTCCGCGGCTGAGGTTGAGTGTAAGCGCTTACAAATTTGGCTGGCAACTGTTTTTTCGCTCCTGTGGACAGCCTTCCGGATGTGACAAAAATCTCAGGCATCCTACCGCCTGATCCCTGGGAGCGTTCAATCAGCTTCGACGTCAGCGCAGGACGTAGTGGCGCAGGAAGGCGCTGACGTCCACCATCTCGGCCTTGGACATGGAGTGCCCCATGCCCGGATAGGTCCGGCTGGTCAGGAGCGTGTTCTTCTCGAGCCAGTCGGCGGTATAGGCGACCGCATCCTCATTGATGACCAGGTCCGCTTTGTCGCGGCCCCAGAAAAAGGGCGGCTTGGTGTCGAAGGAATCGGTGAGTGCCAGGAGCTCATTATTGAGGATGAAGCCGGACAGTCCCACTACCGAGGTGTAGGCCCGGGGATGGAGCCGCAGGAGGGTGCTGGCCATCGCCATGCCCTGCGAATAACCCATCAGGCTCACGCTCGTGTGTTGTTCCCGCACCGAGTTGACCCAGGTATGGACGGCGTTCGTGGCTGACATAACGTCCGCGAAGTCATTTACCAGGAAGTAGTCCAGCAGGAACCAGCCGTAGTGGTCGCCAATAGCCATTGGTGCCCGCAGTGCGGCGAAGGTGAACTCGGAGGGCAGATAGTCAAAGAGCCGGACCATGCGCGATTCGTCCGTCCCGTAGCCGTGCATCATCACCAGCAACGGGGTGCCTGCGCGCTGGTCCTCCGGCTTCGACCACACAACTGTTTCCACCGGCCCAGCCTAGCGGGACAGGCCCTGCAGGATTTTGAACCCCTGCCGGTCCAGCGGCAGCGATGACGTTGAGACCCGAGGACAGCGCCGCCGTACGGCGCGGAGACCATCCCGCCCTGGGGAGCCGTGGGATCCCGGGCGCATGCCGGCTCATCGACAGCAGCGTTGGTCCGGGAAGTAAAACCGCATGCAATCCGGGCGGCGGTGGCGGGACAAAAGAAGTCTTCCCAGTTCAGGCCATTGATTCGAACCACGCGGACCGGTAGCGTGACGCTTAACAGACAGCATGCTTAGTAATTAGAAGTACTACCGTTCCAGCAGCCCTAACCGGAGCCGTATCCACCGCGGCAGTAAAGGAGCACGTCATGAGAATCGGTTCGTCAATCTTCCTGATCGCCCTCGGTGCCATCCTCGCCTGGGCCGTAGCCCCCGGACTGATCCCCTTCGTGGACCAGGTGCTCATCGGATACATCCTGATGGCTGTAGGAGCCATTGGCCTGGTCGCTTCCCTGATCCTCGCCTCGCCGGGCAGGAGCCGCCGGGTCAGCGAGACCCGCTCGGTGGTCGATCCCAATACGGGCGAGCGCATCACCCGGAATGAAAGCCGCGACGGGAACCTATAAGCCGGAAGGTTTTACCAGCAGCCACAAAGGCAAGCCCGAAAGCCGGGCCGGACCACCACGGTCCGGCCCGGCTTTCCCTTTGCACCCACCCGCCCCCACCCCCGGAGTTTTTGGGCAGATATGCAGACTTCCGGGTCCCGGAAGTCTGCATATCTGCCCAAAAACTCCAGAGCTAGCGTGCGGCCCCAAACGGGACAAGCGCCGCCATCTTGTTTCATGTGGGTTTCCGTTGACAAACCAACAGATACAAAGATAAAGTCAAGTAACTCAACATTATGTGATGCCAGTCACGCTTCGGGCGGCAGTGCATCCGGACCCACAGCACCAGCAACCTACGCGACGGAGGGTACGTGTTCGCCGAGGAGCGCCAGCAAAAGATTGCCGAGCTTGTTGCCGGCAGCGGCCGGGTCAGCGTGACCCACCTGGCCGAGCGCTTCCGCATCACTACCGAGACCGTGCGGCGGGACCTGGCCACCCTGGAGACTGCCGGTACCGTCCGCCGGGTCCACGGCGGCGCAGTGGCGGCAGACCGCTTCAGCACTACGGAGGAAAGCGTCACCGAGCGCGCTATCCAGCGGCCGGACCAGAAGATCCGGATCGCGGAAGCCGCCCTGGCACTCATTCCCCGCAACAAGCCCGGCAGCGTCCTGATCGACGGCGGCACCACCACCGAAGTCCTCGCGGACATGCTCTCCCGGCGCACCGCCGTCGAGGTTTCCGATTCCGAGTCCCGCCCGGAACTCGTGGCCATCACGCACGCCGTGCCCATCGCCAGCAAACTCTCCAACATCCCCGGCATCGCCCTGCAGATCCTGGGCGGCCGGGTGCGCGGTATCACGCAGGTGGCGGTGGGCCAGGCAACCGTGGACGCCGCGGCAAAGCTCCGCCCGGACCTCGCTTTCGTGGGCACCAACGGCATCCACGCAAGCTTTGGCCTTAGCACTCCCGATCCCGAAGAAGCAGCCGTCAAGGCAGCCTTCGTCCAATCGGCGCGCCGCATCGTGGTGCTGGCCGATTCCTCCAAGCTGGACACGGAAACCCTGGTCCAGTTCGCCTCCCTGAAAGATCTGGACACCTTGATTACAGACAGCGAACCCGGCACCGAACTCGCAGCTGCCCTGGAAGAAGCCGGCGTTGACGTGGTGATCGCATGATTGTCACCTTCACGGCCAACCCAAGCCTGGACCGGACGGTTGCCCTGCCCGGGCCCTTGGAACGCGGCGAGGTGCAACGCGCCGTCTCCGTCAGCCAGGAATCTGGCGGCAAGGGCGTCAACGTCTCCCGGGCCCTGGTGGCGTCCGGCCTGGAATCCCTGGCCGTGCTCCCCGGCGCGGACACCGATCCTGTCCTTGCCGGCCTGCGCGAAAGCGGGGTCCCCTTCACCGCGCTGCCCATCCACGAGCCGCTGCGGACCAACGTCGCCCTGACCGAGCCCGGCGGTGTGACAACCAAAATCAACGAACCCGGCCCGCTGCTGGACGAGTACCAGCAGGAAGCCCTTCTCAAGCTGCTGCTGGAAAGCTCCCGTGGCGCCAGCTGGGTGGTCCTCGCCGGTTCGCTGCCGCCGGGTTTCCCGGCAGATTTCTACGCGACGGCGGCTCGGCGCCTGCGTTCCTCCGCCGACGGCGCCGCACCCCGGATCGCCGTCGACTCGTCCGGCCAGCCACTCGCCGCAGCGCTCACCGGCGGCGTGGCGGGCATGCCGGACCTCCTCAAGCCCAACGCCGAAGAACTGGCAGAACTGGCCGCCGCGGCCGGCTTTGCCCCGGCCACCGCTGACCAGCTGGAAGCGGACCCGGCGGCTGCAGCGGACGCAGCTGCCGCCGTCGTACGTTCGGGTGTGGGTGCTGTGCTGGCAACTCTCGGATCCAAGGGAGCTGTCCTGGTAACGGCCGACGGCGCGTGGCTGGCCACGCATCCGCCGGTCGCCGCGGTCAGTACGGTCGGCGCGGGCGACTCCGCGCTGGCCGGTTACCTGCTCGCCCACGGCCAGGGCGCCGCCCCGGCCGATTGCCTTCGTCAGGCCGTGGCCCATGGTGCCGCTGCCGCTTCCCTGCCCGGATCCACGGTTCCGGCAGTCCACCAAACCACCCCGGATGCCGTAACCATCACGGCTCTTCGAAAGGATTGACAGTGACCCAGCTCATCACCACGGAACTGGTCGAACTCGACCAGAACCTGGGCAACGCGCCCGAGTCGGTGATCCGGCACCTGGCCAGCAAGGTTGCTGCCGCCGGACGCGCAACCGAGGTTGAAGGCCTCTTCGCCGACGCTTACGCCCGGGAACAGAAAACGGCCACGGGCATCCCGGGCGGCATCGCCATCCCGCACTGCCGTTCGGCTGCCGTCACGGAGCCCACCCTCGCCATGGCCCGCCTCAACCCCAAGGTGGACTTCGGTGCCAAGGACGGCCCTGCTGACCTGATCTTCTTCATCGCCGCCCCTGACGGCGCGGACCAGGAGCACCTGAAGCTCCTGTCCAAGTTGGCCCGCTCCCTCATCAAGAAGGACTTCACCGCGGCCCTGCGCGGTGCCTCCTCCGAGGCGGAAATCGTTGAACTGGTGGACGGCGCCCTGGCCGACAAGCCGGCTGCGCATGCAGCCGCAACCCCCAATGCCGCCGCGTCCGCCGGTGCCGGTTCCGGCAGGCTGAACGCCACCGGCCACTCCGGAGCGTCGGCAGTAGCTGCCTCAGGCGACGGGGGCGGCCACACGGGTCCCAAGCGGCTCGTTGCCGTCACGGCATGCCCCACCGGCATCGCGCACACCTACATGGCCGCCGACTCCCTCGTGGCAGCGGCTAAGGAAGCCGGCGTGGACCTGCAGGTGGAAACCCAGGGTTCCTCCGGCGCCAAGCCGCTGGACCCGGCCGTGATCGCCGCCGCTGACGCCGTGATCTTCGCTGTGGACGTGGACGTGCGCGGCAAGGAGCGTTTCGCCGGCAAGCCGGTGGTCAACGCCCCGGTCAAACGCGGCATCGACGAACCCGCAAAGATGGTCCAGGAAGCCCTCGCGGCAGCGACGGATCCGCACGCACGCCGGGTTGCGCACTTTGGCGCGGAGGAGCAGGCCGAGCAGGCGGAAGCCGAAAAGGGCGAGCACATCGGCCAGAAGCTGAAGCGGGCCCTGCTGACCGGCGTCAGTTACATGATCCCGTTCGTTGCCGGCGGCGGCCTCCTCATCGCCCTGGGCTTCCTGCTGGCGGGATTCGACATCGCCCTCGGCACCAAAGCCAACGACATCCTGGCCAACAACACCCTGTTCAACCTTCCGGACGGCAACCTCGCGCTGTACCTGGGCACGGTGGCCTTCAAGATCGGCGCGTTGTCCATGGGCTTCCTGGTCCCGGCTCTTGCAGGCTATATCGCCTATGCCATCGCCGACCGCCCCGGCATCGCTCCCGGTTTCGTGGCCGGAGCCGTTGCCGCCTTCATGAATGCCGGTTTCCTCGGCGGTATCGTAGGCGGCCTGCTGGCGGGCTACATCGCCCACGTGATCGGCACCTGGCAGGTCCCGCGCTGGCTGCGCGGCCTGATGCCCGTGGTCATCATTCCGCTGCTGGCCTCCATCGTGGCGTCCGGTGCGATGTTCCTGTTCTTGGGCGGACCCATCGCCGGGCTCACCCTTGGACTGAACAACTGGCTGTCCGGCATGACCGGTGCGTCCGCCGTCGTCCTGGGCATCATCCTGGGCCTCATGATGTGCTTCGACCTCGGCGGCCCCGTGAACAAGGTGGCCTACGCCTTCGCCGTCGCTGGCCTGGGTGCCGGCAGCGCCACCAACCAGGCACCGTGGCAGATCATGGCCACCGTCATGGCGGCCGGCATGGTCCCGCCGCTGGCCATGGCCCTTGCCACCGTCCTGGACAAGAAGCTGTTCAGCCTGGCCGAGCGCGAAAACGGCAAGGCCGCCTGGCTGCTGGGCGCGTCCTTCATCTCCGAAGGCGCCATCCCGTTCGCGGCTGCCGACCCGCTGCGCGTCATCCCGGCCAGCATGGTGGGCGGCGCCCTGACCGGCGCGCTGACCATGGCCTTCAACGTCACCTCGCAGGCACCCCACGGCGGCATCTTCGTGTTCTTCGCCATCGGCAACGTGCTGATGTTCATCATCTCGATCATCGCCGGCGCAATCGTCAGCGCGCTGGCTGTCATTGCACTGAAGCGCTGGGCAGCCCCCAAGTCCACTGCTACGGTGGAAACCGTCCCAGCAACGGTCTGACACGGTCACCAATTACCTACCGGCCTGCACCAGCAAGCCGAACGACAAAGGAGCAACAATGCCAGAACGCACCGCAACCGTCGCCAGCCGCGTGGGCCTGCACGCCCGCCCTGCCGCCATCTTTGCCGAGGCAGCCGGAGAGTTCGACCTGGACATCACCATCGCCAAGGAAGGCGAGCCGGCCGACGAGGCCATGGATGCCGCCAGCATCCTGTCCCTCATGAGCCTGGGCGCCTCGCATGGTGACGTGGTGGTCCTCCGGGCCGAGGGCGACGGCGCGGACGCCGCTCTGGAACGCCTGGTCCAGATCCTCGAAACGGACCACGACGCCGAGTAGCAGCAGCGGTGCCTTGGGCGCCTTACCTGCGGCCGCCGTCGGGCTTTCCCTTCCTGGGGACATGCCCGACGGCGGCTGCCGCGTTTAAGTGCCGCCCCCACCTTCCACGCCCCCAAAGCAGGTAGCAGTAGCTGTCGTTTTGAGCGCCCAAAACGACAGCTACTGCTACCCAGTTGGGAGGGGTGGGGGGTCAGCGGCGGTCAGCGGGCGCGTGCCGTCATTGCGCCTTCCTGGCCGTGAACAGCAGGTACTCCCACTCCATCTGGAAGGGGGTGTCACCGTGCGCGTCACCAAAGGAATCGGCCAGTTTCGTGAGTGCCTCGTCGAGTTCCCTGGCTTTGTCCTTGTCCTCGCCAATGAACTTGTAGACGGAGATGGTGGGGCCGTAATGGGACTTGAAGTAGCGGACAAAGTCCCCGGGCTGGTGGAAGCTCCGCACCGCCAGTGTCTGCTTGCGGGCCTTGGCGTCCGTGATCCTGTTGCCCAGCAGTTCCCGGACGTGGTCCTCGCTCCCCCACAGTGGCGCGGGCTGGGCTCCGGGCGGGGGCGGCGGGGCGAAGGGCTTCATGGTGGCGAACATCTGGCCGATGAAACCTTCGGGGGTCCAGCTCAGCAGCCCGATGGTGCCGCCGGGTTTGCATACCCGGACCAGTTCGTCGGCGGCCGCCTGGTGGTGCGGCGCGAACATCACGCCAAGGCAGGACATGACGGTGTCGAACTCGCCGTCGCCGTAGGGCAGCGCCTCGGCGTCCGCCTCCTGCCAGTCCAGGCTGACTCCCCTGTTGGCTGCTTCCCGGCGTCCGGCCTCGAACAGCTCCGGCGTCAAGTCGCTGGCCACCACGCGGGCACCCATCATGGCTGCCGGAATGGCGGCGTTTCCCGAGCCGGCCGCGACGTCCAGCACCCGGTGCCGGGATGTGATTCCCGACGCTTCCACCAGGACGGCTCCCAGTTCCAGGAGAATTTCATCCGCCAGCGCCGGATAGTCGCCCGAGGCCCACATAGCCCGGTGCTTCTGCTTGAGCGCCCGGTCCGCCTCCACCGTGTCCGTTTGGTCGTTCATGTCCGCGCCCCTCTACCGTGTCCGTTCAGGATGAGTGACAGCACGCTGTTTGCCACAGCGGAGGCTGTGATGCGACCCATTGTGAACGCGGGGCTCCGGGCTGTAAAGGGACCTGCCGGATTAAGCGGGTTTTCGGGTTCTGGTGGTGCTTGACTTGGCAGCCGTCTTGCCCGCGGTGGTCTTGGTGCCCTCAGATTTTGCTGCGGTTGATTTGGAGGCTGTGCTCTTTGACGCGGCGGCCTTAGACGCCGTGCTCTTTGCCGTGGTCCCGGTATCCGAGGACTTTGACGCGGTGGACCGCGTGCCCGTGGACCGTGTCCCGGTGGATTTGGACCCGGTCTTGGATTCGGCGGTTTTCGCCGTGGCCTTGGCTGCAGTTGTCCTGGTTCCGGACGCCTTGCGGGCGGGTTTCGCCGGCTCTTCTTCGGTGTCCGCTTCCTCCTGGTCCGAGTCGTCGGAAGCAGCAGCTGCGGGTCCGCCGGCGCGTTTCTTGTCCAGGCTCCGCTTGAGGGCTTCCATCAGGTCGATGACCTCGCCCTTGCCGCCTTCGCCGGCCTCCACACCGAAAGTCTCTTCCGTGTCCAGGGACTCGCCCTGCTCGAGCTTGGCGTCGATAAGGGTGCGCAGCTGGACCTGGTAATCGTCCGTGAAGGTATCGGGTTCGAAGTCCGCAGCCATGGACTCCACCAGGGCCGCCGACATTTCGCGCTCCTGCGGCGAAATCTTGATGGACGTGTCCAGGGCAGGGAAGTTCGCTTCGCGCACCTCGTCCGGCCACAGCAGGGACTGGAGCACCAGGACGTCATCCTTGATCCGCAGCGCACCCAGCCGGGTCTTCTCCCGGAGCGCGAACTGCACTATGGCCACCCGGTCGGTGTCCTCCAGGGCACGTCGCAGCAGCACGTAGGCCTTGGGCGACTTGGAGTCGGGTTCCAGGTAGTAGCTCTTCTCGAACATCATGGGTTCTAGCTGTTCGGACGGGACGAACTGCACCACTTCGATCTCATGGCTGTTCTCCGCGGGAATGGCCTTGAGCTCGTCCTTGGTCAGCACCACCGTGCGGCCGTCTTCCTCGTAGGCCTTCTCGATGTCCGAGTAGTCAACCACCTCGCCGCACACCTCGCACCGGCGCTGGTAGCGGATCCGGCCGGCGTCGGCATTGTGAACCTGGTGCAGACTGATGTCATGATCCTCAGTGGCGCTGTAGACCTTCACCGGCACGTTCACCAGTCCGAACGCGATGGCACCCTTCCAGATGGCTCTCATTCCTACAGTCAACATCAGACCGGGCCGGAGGTGAAGCCCCGTGGCCGGCAGTAAGGAACGTGTCCGGGTTGCAGGACGTGAACTCTCGGTCACCAACCTGGACAAGATCATCTATCCGGAGACCGGCACCACCAAGGCGGACGTGCTTGCCTACTACGCCGCCGTCGCCCACGTCCTCATTCCCGCCGCCGCGAACCGGCCAGCCACCCGCAAGCGCTGGGTCAACGGCGTGGGCACGCATGAGAAGCCCGGGGAAGTCTTTTTCCAGAAGAACCTGGACGACTCCGCGCCCGGCTGGCTCCCCCGGGCGGCAATCACACACAAAGACAGAACCATCTTCTACCCGCTGGTCAACGACCCCGCCACGCTGACGTGGTTCGGGCAGATCAACTCCCTGGAGGTCCACGTGCCGCAGTGGCGGGTGGATTCCCACGGGAACCAGCTGAACCCGGACCGGCTGGTCCTGGACCTGGACCCCGGCGAAGGCGCGGGCCTGCCCGAGTGCCGGGAGGTGGCCCTCCTGGCACGGGACATCCTGCAGGATGTGGGGCTGGACCCGGTCCCGGTCACCAGCGGCAGCAAGGGCATCCACCTGTACGCGGCCCTGGACGGGACGCAGACCTCGGACCAAATTTCCGCCTTTGCCCGTGAGCTTGCCCGGGCCCTCGAAGCAGACCACCCGGACCTCGCCGTCAGCGACATGAAGAAAACGCTCCGCAAGGGCAAGGTGCTGGTGGACTGGAGCCAGAACAACGCCGCCAAGACCACCATCGTGCCCTACTCCCTGCGCGGCCGTCCCACACCGATGGTCGCGGCGCCCCGGACGTGGCGCGAAGTCAGTTCACCGCAGCTCAAGCACCTGGACTACCACGAGGTGATGCGGCGGGTGCGGGACGGCAAGGACCCGTTTGCCGCCGTCGTCCAGGCCTCGGGACATCCCGCGGACACACACGTGGACATTGGGGCCGCCAACCCGCGCCTGGCGAAATACCGTTCCATGCGCGATCCGAAGGCGACGCCCGAGCCGTTCAGCGGCGCGGCCGGCAGCGGTGACGCGTTCGTCATCCAGGAGCACCACGCAAGCCGGCTCCACTACGACCTGCGCCTGGAGCACGAAGGCGTCCTGGTGTCCTGGGCCCTGCCCAAGGGAATCCCGGAGTCCGGCGGCAAGAACCACCTGGCCGTCCAGACCGAGGACCATCCCATGGACTACCTCACGTTCCACGGAACCATCCCCAAAGGGGAGTACGGCGCCGGTGAGATGACCATCTGGGACACCGGCACGTACGAACTGCACAAGTGGATTGCCGGCAAGGAGGTCATCGTCACGCTCACCGGGTCCGAAGGCGGCGGCCTGGGCGGAATAAAGAAAAAGGTTGCCCTGATCCACACCGGCCGCGGGCAGGGCAAGGACGCCGAGGGGCAGTGGCTCATCCACCTCATGGACAGGGAACACCAGGGCGGACGACGGCGGCACGCGCCGGCCGCTGCGGAGCCGGCGGAGAGTGCCGGGGAACCAGTGGAAGAGGCCGCCAAACCTGCGGAGCGCTCCGAACCCGGGACGGCTCCCGCCGTTGCTCCGTCCCCCGACGAGTTCCGGCCCATGATGGCCACCTCCGGCGACACCGCGGACCTGCAGGGCAGCGACTGGCAGTTCGAACTGAAGTGGGACGGGGTCCGGGCCATCCTGGTGGCCGACGAGCACAAGGTGCGGATCTTCAGCCGCAACGGCAACGACGTCACCAGGACCTACCCCGAGGTGACGGACCGCTCCTGCTGGCCCCCGCAGCCGTTCGTCGCCGATGGCGAGATCATCGCACCGGGGCCCGGCGGCAGGCCCGACTTCGGCCTCCTGCAGGGACGCATGAAGCTCACCCGGCCCGCCGACGTCGCACGTGCCCGCACGGCCATTCCCATCAGGCTGGTCCTTTTCGATCTGCTGTACGACGGCGGGACTGACCTCCGGAAGCTCCCGCTGCGGAAACGCCGCCGGCTCCTTGAGGAGTTCTACGTGCCCTCGGACTGTCCCGTCGACCTGTCGATGGTGCTGGAGGAGCCGGTGGAGCACATTCTGGACAGCGCCCAGGAGCTGGGCCTCGAAGGTGTGATGGCCAAGCGGACGGACAGCAGGTATGTCAGCGGGCAGCGGACCCGCACCTGGATCAAGCTGAAAATTGAGCAGACCCAGGAGGTGGTGGTGGGCGGCTGGCGGCCGGGGAAGGGCGGCCGGGAGGAAACCGTCGGCTCACTCCTGGTGGGGATCCCCGACGGCGACAAACTGCAGTACGTGGGCCGCGTGGGCAGCGGCTTCAGCGCCCGGGAGCTGGCCGAACTGCGGCAGGACATGGAGCGACTGGCCCGTAAGACGTCCCCGTTCCATGATGTTCCCCGCCCGGATTCGGCTGACGCCCACTGGGTGGCGCCGCAACTGGTGGGCGAGGTGACCTACAGCGAGTGGACCGGACCGGGGCGGCTGCGGCATCCGCGGTGGCGGGGCTGGCGGCTGGACAAGGACCCGTCCGAGGTGGTCCGCGAAGCATAAGCGACGGTTCCGGCTGGTGATTTTGACCCGGACACTCCCCCTGGACGCGCAAATTCCCTGGCGGCCCCTACATGTTGGGGCGCCAGGGAATTTGCGTGTCGCTGTGGGAGGTCAGGACGAGTGCGGCATCTGCGGCCGGCCCGTCCGGTGAACGGCGGTCACTGCGGCCTCATGGCCCATGCGTCCCGTGCCGGCTGCGCGTTCCTTGGGATGGCGCCGCTTGCCGTTGCCGTCCGGCCATGAATTCTGCCGGGGCATGCCCGCCGCGCCCAGGGGAGCCGGTCCGGGCAGGTCGGGGTTGTTCATTGCCGCCGCAAGGTGGTTTATAACCTCGGGTTTGATGCGGTGTTCGTCAGCCATTTTTCTTCCTTTCCGCGATGAAACGAAGTACTGCGGTATGCGGCACGTACGCCGCGTTGCCGGATCTCCGGCGGACTCTTCCATGGAAGCCTGCCGATGCAGGCTTCAAGCGTGTTTCGGCATTTGGCGCACTGGCGGCTCGAGGCCCTGCCGCGCGCGCCGTTGCTACTCGAAAAGAAGGGTTTCCATTGCTCAACCATAGGCACCGCGAAACCGCCTGTGAACCCCTTCCGGGAAGGCAAAAACCTCCCGAAAACCCCGCCTCTGCCCCCGGGCAGTAAAAAAATTCGGTAACGATGGTCACACAGCGCCGAAACCCTTGAACTGGCGCGGGAAAAGCGGGGTAAGGAGCCGCGGAAGAGGGCCCTAAACCGGTGCCAAAAGGGTCGATACTACGGCATTCCGCCGCCGGGCGCCATGGGAATCCCGTAAAATTGATGGCCTGCCCGGAGCGGGGCAGCCACAAGTCGCAAGCAAATGACCTCCACAGGAGCGGCCCAAATGCCCACAGACCGAAGCGTGACCGACTCTTCAGCAGGCGCCAGGAACGCCAGCGGAACCGACCAGACAGCCCTGAAAGCTGCAAAGAAACCACGCCGTTTGCCGCGCCGCCGGCTCAAGGAATCCGACGTCAACGTGGTGAACCAGCCGATGCTCAAGAAGGCACTCGGCGGAACGATCGTCGGCAACACCATGGAGTGGTACGACGTCGGCGTCTTCGGCTACCTCATCACCATCATGGGCCCGGTCTTCCTGCCGGAGTCGGATCCCACCACCCAGACCCTGTTCCTGCTGGGGACCTTCGCGGCCACGTTCATCGCACGCCCCCTGGGCGGCGTGATCTTCGGCTGGATGGGCGACAAAATGGGACGGCAGAAGATCCTTGCCGCCACGCTGATGCTGATGGCCGCCAGCACCTTCGCCATCGGCCTGCTTCCCGGGTACGCGCAGATTGGACTCTGGGCCGCCGTCCTGCTGGTGCTGCTGAAGATCGTCCAAGGGTTCTCCACAGGCGGCGAGTACGCCGGTGCCACCACCTTCGTGAGCGAATACGCCCCGGACAAGCGCCGCGGGTTCTTCGCCAGCTTCCTGGACATGGGCAGCTACCTGGGATTCGCCCTCGGCGCCGCCCTCGTCTCGGCCCTCCAGCTCACCCTGGGACAGGCCGCCATGGAGGAATGGGGCTGGCGCATCCCGTTCCTGGTTGCCGGTCCGCTGGGCCTGATCGCCATCTACTTCCGGAGCAGGATCGAGGAATCCCCGCAGTTCCAGGCCACCCTGGACGCCCAGGAGGACATCGCCAAGAGTGCCGCCGCCTCCGACGAAGCCGCAACCAAGGGCCCGGTGGGAATCGTCAAGGCGTACTGGCGCTCCATCATCGTGGCCATGATCCTGGTGGCGGCCGCCAACACCGCCGGCTACGCCCTCACGTCCTACATGCCCACGTACCTCACCGAGTCCAAGGGCTACGACGAAGTGCACGGCACCCTGCTGACCATCCCGGTGCTGGTGGTGATGAGCCTGTGCATCCCGCTGACCGGCAAGCTGTCCGACCGCATCGGCCGCCGTCCCGTCCTCTGGATCGGCGCCATAAGCACCATCGCCCTGGCCGTTCCGGCGTTCCTGCTGATCGGCATCGGTGATGTGTGGTCCACCCTGGCCGGCCTTGCCCTGATCGCCTTCCCGGTGACGTTCTACGTGGCCAACCTGGCTTCGGCGCTGCCTGCGCAGTTCCCCACCTCCAGCCGCTACGGCGCCATGGGCATCGCGTACAACTTCTCGGTGGCAATCTTCGGCGGAACCACACCGTTCATCGTGGCAGCCCTGATCAGTGCCACGGGCAACGACATGATGCCCGCCTACTACCTGATGGGCACCTCCCTGGTGGGCGCCGTGGCCATCTACTTCCTGAAGGAATCCGCGCAGCGTCCGCTGCCCGGCTCCATGCCCAGCGTGGACACCCGGGCCGAAGCGAAGGAACTGGTGGCCACGCAGGACGAGAACCCGCTGATCGACCTGGACGAACTGCCGTTCGAAGCGCAGGACATCCAGGACTCTGTCGCGGCCGACAAGCCCGGTGCCGGGAAGGTTCCGGCTTCGGTCTAAATCCTGCGGCCCGCAGCCTGGCCGCTCTTGTAGCCCGCGCTCAAAGGCCCGTTCCCGCCTGCTTCCTTGGGGGAAGCAGGCGGGGACGGGCCTTCGCCGTGCGGCATGACGTTCCATGAACAGCGGCGGGCAGCGCGAGCGGAGCCGGTGATACCTTCCCACAGGGCACGGTAACGAAAACGGCAGAAGGTGGTGCGGCATGGAACGCGTCCTGCGGCAGGTGCGCGCCCTCCACCGGCTGGAACCGGCAAACAATGACCACCTGGCCGCGCTGCGCGTCGCCGCCAGTGTCGCCGTGCCCTCGCTGCTCCTTCTGGCCATCGGCCGGACGGACCTGACGATTTATGCGGTGTTCGGCGCGCTGACCGGGATGTACGGCCGCTCCGAACCCCACCAGCTGCGGTTGCGGCACCAGACCCAGGGCGCACTGGTGCTACTGGGCGGGGTGGCGGTGGGAGTGTTCCTGTCCGTCAACCACCTGCATTCCTGGTGGCTCGTGGCCGTTGAGGCAGTACTCGCCGGAGTGGGGTCGGTCTATTCGGACAAGGTGCACCTTCGGCCCAACGGCCCGTTCTTCGGCCTCCTTGCCCTGGGTGCCTGCGCATCGGTCCCCACGGTGGTCCCCTGGTATGCGGCAGTGTCCATCGCTGCCGGGTCCGCCGCGTTCTCGCTGGGAGTGGGCTTCAGCGGCTGGATCCTCCACAGGTCCTGGCAGCGCGGCGCCGTCCGCATCAAGCCGGCCGCAGCGGCACCGAGGAAAATCCTGGTCCACGCGGCCAGGTACGTGCTGGCGGTGGGAGCGGCCGGAACAGTTGGTGTGCTGAGCGGCAGCGGCCACCCGCACTGGGCGATGGCGGCCGCCGCCGTGCCCCTTGCCGGAGCCGACCTCCCCAGCAGCGTCCGCCGGGGCATCCACCGGATCGTGGGGACGTTCGTGGGGCTGGCGGTGACCGCCGTCGCGCTTCTTCCCGGGCCCTGGACGCTGGCGGGCCTGTTTCCGGGGCAGCAGGCCGTGCTGCTGGCGCTGCTGGTCATCCTGTTCCAGTTCACCACCGAGCTGTTCATGACCCGGCATTACGGATTTGCCATGGTCTCGTTCACGCCGGTCATCCTGCTGATGACGCAACTCGCCGCCCCCATGGACCCGGCCCTGCTGATTCTGGAACGCGCCGTGGAGACGCTGGTAGGCGCCCTGGTGGGTATTGGCGTGGTGGGGCTTGTGCGCCGGGCCGGACCGCGGACACTAACCACCCTGCCGGGCCGCTCGCTCCTACTTCGGCTTCCGCGCCGGCCCCGCCACTAGCCTGGGCGGCGCCACCCTCGCCACGGCGGCCACCAGCTTGTAGCGCTTGGACGGGATGGACACTGCCCGGCCGCGCTCGTTATCCGCCAGCGCCTCGCGCACCACACGGTCTGCATGCAGCCAGGCCCACGACGGCGCCACCGACTTGTCCATGCCCATCCGGTCGTGGAACTCCGTGTGGGTGAAACCCGGGCAGACCGCCGTGACCTTGACCCCCTGCTTGCGGTACGCGAGGTTGGCCCAGCGGCTGAAGCTCACCAGCCACGCCTTCGCGGCGGAGTAGGTGCCGCGGGGCAGGAACGCGGCGATGCTTGCCACGTTGATGATCCTGCCGTCGCGGCGTTCCAGCATGCCCTTGAGCGCGGCATGCGTGAGGACCATGGCCGTCTCGCCGTGCAGCTTCAGGTGCTTTTTCTCCTCCGAGATGCTGTTGTCCTCGAAGTTATGCAGCAGGCCGATCCCTGCGTTGTTCACCAGGATCGCCACCGGGCGTCCGGGATCGGACAGGCGTCCGACGACGGCGGCCACTCCCGCGTCGTCCGTCAGGTCGGCAGGGAGCACCTCAGCCGTGATTCCATAGCGCCGTTCCAGGCCCGCCGCGGCTTCTTCGAGGCGAACCCGGTTGCGTGCCACGAGCACCAGGTTGGTGCCCTGGGCGGCGAGCTGCCGGGCGAATTCTGCGCCCAGTCCCGCGCTGGCTCCGGTGATGAGGGCGGTGGTCCCGGTGGTCGGCGTCATGCTGCAAGCCTAGCCACCCGCGGCCTTCGGTTCCCCTCCTACGCGAACCTGGCCAGCGGGTTGGCGAGGCGGCCTGCCATCTGCAGCCCGCCCGAGGGGTCCGCCAGGTCCAGCATCTGCTGGTTGTTGCGGAGTTGGAGCCGGTTCAGGCAGGACAGTTCGAAGTCCGCGGCGAAGAGGTTGTGCCGGGCAAACTGGCCGGCGAGTTCCGGGTGCTGTTCCTGGTAGTCCTTGACCGCTGCGGCGGCGGTCCGCCAGAACTCCTCCTGGCCCAGCTTTCCGTCCTCCTCGAGCAGGGCCGACAGGAAGCGGAAGATGCAGTCGAAGATGTCCGTGAAGACCGCCAGCACCTTCTCGCCCTCGGAGATGGCGGCCTTGATCCGGGACACTTCTTCGGGGAGCTCCAGGCGGTCGCCCATCACCACGATCTCCTCGGCGATGTCCTTCATGATGGCCCGGACGGGCACGCCGTCTTCAAGCACCAGGATGACGTTCTCGCCGTGCGGCATAAACGCCAGCTCGTACCGGAACAGGCAGTGCACCAGCGGAACCAGGTACGCCTCGAAGTAGCGGCGAAGCCAGTCCGCCGGGGTCAGTCCGGAGCGCTCGATCAGGGCTGCCACAAACGGCTTGCCCTGCGAGTCCACGTGCAGGAGCGATGCCATGGTGGCCAGCTGCTGCCCGTCCCGCAGCAGCGGCAGCGGGCTTTCCCGCCACAGTGCCGACAGCATCTTGCGGTACGGCGAGCCGTTGCCCGATCCGGCCTCGTAGTATCCGTTGTGGTAGCCAAGGGCCGCGATTTCGCCGATCATGGTGAAGCCGCGCTGCTGCAGGGCACTGTCAGCTTCGATCAGGGTCCGCAACCAGTCGTTGATGGCCGGGGTGGCCTTCATGTACTGCGGCGAGAGGCCGCGCATAAAGCCCATGTTCAGCACCGACATGGCGGTCTTGACGTAGTTCCTCTCCGGGGCGGCGGTGTTGAAGAACGTGCGGATGGACTGCTGTGCCTGGTACCGGTCCGTCCCCGTGCCCAGGTAGACGATGCGCTGCCGGGCAATTTCCGCAGCAAAGGTCACGGTGAGCTTGTTCTCCCACTGCCACGGGTGGACGGGCATGAAGAAGTACCCGTCCGGGTCCAGGCCCTGCAGCCGCAGCTCGTTGGTGAAGTCTCCCGCCAGCGGTCCGAGTTCGGCTTGAAGGTGCTCCCGGTAGCCCAGTCCTGAGGTAGAGGTGAAGACGGCACGGCTCCGGTGGACGGCGATCCATTCCAGCTGCACCGCGGCACCGGTCTCCGGCGCGAAAGCGTGGTAATCGCTGATGCCGAAACCCAGCCGGCCGTTGTTGGCCACGAAGCAGGGGTGGCCCTCGGTCATGCTCCGTTCGATCGCCTGGAAGTCCGCCGCAGCGTCGCGTCCCCCGGTGACGCCGGCCGCGAGTTCCGTGGCGCCCGGCTGGCCGGTCCACTGCTTGTAGGCGTGGCTGGCCAGGGTGCTGCTGACCTCCTCGAGGTATACCGGCAGCATCTGGATGTTGATGCCGAGGGTTTCGTGGAACGCGGTGATGAATTCCAGGACGTCCAGCGGCGCTTCGGTTCCGTCCTGGACGTGCCGGATTGACGCAGCGTCGATGGACCAGTGCTCCAGCTCCAGGATGCGGGCCTTGAAGAGGTATTCATGGACGCCGTCGCCGCTCCGGAGCCGGTAAATGCCGCTTCCCGGAGCGCCGGAGACCAGTTCCGGCGTAAGGATCCGCTCGTGCGAGAACTCGGCGAGCGCCTTGCGGAGCAGGTGTCGGTTTGCCTTGTCCCAGCGTTTGGCAGAAAGATGCGGCGCGGCGGCGAAGTCCGTGCCGGCGGGGGCGGGAGTAACGGACTCGAGGTGGATGGTCATGTTTATGCTTCCTGCGGGACGGGCATGCGGGCGGTAGATTCGGTGATGGCGGTGCCGGCGGCGGCGGGCACCGTCCGGGCGGCCAGGTAGTCGGGCCGGCTGCAGAAGCTCAGCAGCGCCTCCTTGTCCGGCAGCATGACCACCCCCGCGGGCTGGAAGCCCAGCCGTTCATTGAGGGCGTGGATCTTGGTGTTCCGGGCGTCCGGTTCCACCACCACCCGCTCCACGCCCGGGGCGGCGAACAGCCGTCCCAGGACGGCGTCCATCACCGCGGTGGTGTAGCCGGCCTCGGGCCCGTTCGACGGCGGCGCCACCAGCAGGTGCATCCCCACGTCACCGGGCTGGACGGCATATAGGCCCGCCAGGGGCGACGACGCCGGAAGGTACTCCTCCATCAGGAAGGCGGGGACCCCGGCGTCGAGCCCCAGCAGGGCATGGTGGTGGCCGCTCGCCTGGATCTTTGTGTACTCCTCCACCACGTCTTCCACACTGGCGTAGAGCATGCCCCAGAAGGAGGCGTACGGCCGGGTCACCCAGCTGTGCAGCAGCGGCGCGTCCGCCACGGCGTCAAGGCACCGGAACGTGAACCTCATGCGGGAACCTCCACAGGAACGCCGGCGGGGGCTCCGAACTGCTGGAAGGCGATGCTGCGCTCCACGGGGTACACCTCGCGGCCGGTAATTTCCCGGAGGATGCAGGAGTTGCGGTAAGCGCCCATGCCCAGGTCCGGGGTGACGAACCCGTGCGTGTGGAGTTCTGCGTTCTGGACGAAGATTTCGCCGGGCTCGACGCCGGTGCCGTAGTTCCGGTCCACGGCGAACCTTCCGGCGCTGTCCCGGGCAATCCGGTCCCGGATGCCGGCCAGGAAGCCGGGTTCGCGGTAGCTGTACCCGGTGGCCATCACCACCGCTTCGCTGCCCAACGTGTAGGAGGTGCCCTGCTCGTCGTGGTGCAGCTGCAGGGTGTGCGTGCCGGCGGCCGGATCCCATTCCGCGGCCGTGAGGGTGGAGTGGGTCAGCAGCTGGGTGTCCACCATGCCGGAAAGGCTCTTGGTGTAGAGGGAATCGTAGATGGCGTCGATCAGGTCCGGGTTGATGCCCTTGTAAAGGTTTTTCTGGTTCTTGTTCAGCTGGTCGCGCTGGTGTTGCGGAAGGGCGTGGAAGTAGTCCACGTACTCGGGCGAGGTCATCTCTAGGGTCAGCTTGGTGTATTCCAGCGGGAAGAACCGGCCCGAACGCGTCACCCAGTTGAGCTGGTAGCCGTGGACGTCTGCTTCCTGCAGCAGCTCGTAGTAGATCTCGGCCGCGCTCTGGCCGCTGCCCAGGACGGTGATGCTGCGCTTCTGCTGCAGTTCGGCCTTGCGGGCCAGGTAGTCGGCGTTATGGATGGCCACTCCCCCGTGTCCGGCCGCTGCAGCAGCAACGATGTCCGCGCCGGCCTCCGGGACGTAGGGCGAGGTGCCGGTTCCCAGCACAAGCCGCCGCGCGTACAGCACCTCCGGCCCGTCCGGACCGGACACCGAAAGCCGGTACACACCGTCGTCGTAGGCCGCATCCAGCACAGCCGTGCCAAAACGCACGGACGGCAGCTGGCCAGCCACCCACTGGCAGTACTGGTTGTACTCGGCGCGCAGGGCATAGAAGTTTTCCCGAATGTAGAAGCGGTACAGCCGGCCGGTCTGCTTAAGGAAGTTGAGGAACGAATACGGCGAGGTGGGGTCGGCGAGGGTTACCAGGTCGGCCATGAAGGGGACCTGGAGGTGTGCGGGCTCCAGCATCATGCCGGGGTGCCAGTCGAAGGACTCCCGCTGTTCCACAAAGACGGCGTCCAGTCCTTCCAGCGGTTCGGTGAGGGCGGCGAGGCCCAGGTTGAAGGGCCCGACGCCGATGGCGGCGAAGTCGTGGACCCTGCGGTTCCCAGGGGTGCTCATGCGGTTACTTCCTTCTCCGGCAGTCCGGCGCCGTGCAGCAAACCGGCGCCCGTGGTGCGCAGGAGTGCGATGATCTCGGCGATGTCCTCCAGGGTGGCTTCGGCGTTCAGGAGGGTGAACTTCAGGTAGTGCCGGCCTGCCACTTTGGTGCCGGCAACCACTGCCTCGCCGGAAGCGAAGACGGCTGAACGGATGGCAGGGTTGATGCGGTCCGCTTCATCCTCGGGAAGGCGTTCACCGCCTTCCAGCAGCGGACGGTACCGGAACACCAGCGTGCTCAGTTGGGGAGCCACGGCAAGTTCGAAGTCGTCGTCGGCGGCAAGCAGGGAGCCCACGCGGGCGGCGAGGTCGATGGCTTCATCGAAGAGCGCACCGACGGCATCCGCGCCCATGATCCGGAGAGTAAGCCACAGCTTGAGGGCGTCAAAGCGGCGGGTGGTCTGGATACTCTTGTCCACCTGGTTGGGGATCTCGGCCAGGGCGGCGCTTTCCGGGTTCAGGTAGTCCGCGTAGTAAGTGACGTGCCGCAACATGGCCGATTCACGGACCAGGAGCGCACTGGAACTGACCGGCTGGAAAAAGGTCTTGTGAAAGTCCACGGTGACGGAGTCGGCAAGGCGTGTGCCGTCAAGGAGGTGGCGGTAACGGCCGGAGACCATGAGGCCGCCGCCGTAGGCGGCGTCGATGTGGAACCACGCGCCGTAGGCCCGGGCCTGGGCGGCGAGCTCCGCGAGCGGGTCCACCGCGCCGAAGTCCGTGGTTCCGGCAGTGGCTACCACCGCCATGGCGGTCAGGCCGGCGTCGCGGGCTTCCGCCATGGCCTCCGCCAGCGCCGCCGGGTCCATCCGGTGGTCCGGCGTGCAGGGGACGGTGATGACGGCATCGAACCCGAGGCCCAGCATGGATGCCGACTTCTGGACGCTGAAGTGGCTGTCCTCGGACGTGAAGATCCGCAGGGTGTCCAGCAGCGCCGGAAGCCGCAGGCCGCTTCGGGCGTGGTCCTGGCGGAGGCCTGCCACGGCGTGGTTTCGCGCAATCAGCAGGGCCTGGAGGTTGGACTGGCTGCCGCCGGAAGTGAAGATGCCGTCGGCGTTGCCGCCCAGGTCGAGGCGTCCTGCCGCCCAGTCGATCAGGCGCCGCTCGATCATGGTGCCGCCGGCGCTCTGGTCCCACGTGTCCAGGGAGGAGTTCACGGCGGACAGGATCGCCTCCCCCACCAAGGCAGGAATCACCACGGGGCAGTTGAGGTGGGCGGCGTACTTGGCATCGTGGAAGTAGACGGCGTCCCGCAGGTAGACGTCCTCGAGTTCCTGCAGTGCGGCTGCCGTGTCCGGCAGTGGCGCGTCCAGGTCGACGGCGGCCACGCGGGCCTTCATCTCGGCGGGTCCGACGCCGGTGAACGGCCGGGTGGTGCGTTCCAGTTTGGTGGCCACGGCGGTGACACCCTGCAGGACCTGCGCCACGTAACGCGGCGAGTTCCGGGCGTTGAAGAGGTGGTTGGTGGCTCCGAGTGCCAGTTCCACCCGCGAGCCGAAGTCCTGCCCCGGCGGCTCCGGATGGGTGCGGACATCACTGCGGGGGTTATCCACGTGCAACTCGTCAAGGCGGGGCATCAGCGGCACTCGTCTTCCTTTGGGGGCAAGAAGGGGGGAATTACAAAGGCAAGCCTTACTTAGGCGAACCTTTTAAGCAAACTTTTGTGTCGTATTTCTGTTTCCCCCCGTTATTCCGGGGACCTTCGCCGTCGCTCGTTCGTCATTGACTGGCGCCACCGGCACTTCTGCTACAAAATATCCTGCTCGCCAAGTCGTCCTTGGCGCGCCGTGGCACCTTCAAACTGACCGGCAGACGCGGCGGCAAGCGGCTAGGGTGGGCCTATCGGCGGCCGTCGGGCACCAACAAACACAGGGGGTATATGTGGATCAGCAGGCAAGTGCAGTTGGATTCCGGGAAGTGGACCAGCACGGCAATCCCATCCCGGCCGGCCTGGAAACCCTGCAGGCGGAAGCCGGGAGGAGGCCGGTGCCCTCAGTCAACCCCTTCATTGTGGCCCTGTGGCTGATAGCGGCAGCATTGATTGGCGGCGGGGCCTGGGCCATCGCCAGCGCCATGGCCAACTCCATGCCCGTCAACGGGCAGGTGCCGGTTTCCTACATCGTGCTCACGTTCGCGCCCTACCTGATCGTGACCGGCGTCGCGGCCGTCGTAGGCCTCCTGTTCTGGCATGCGCTGCAGTGGCAGCGCCGGCGCTCCCAGGCGTGTTGACGCACGCCGGAAGCGCCCGGAATTGCCCAACGAAACAGGCATAATGTGTGCCCTGGACCACACTCCGATTTGCCCGGCTATTAGTAAGCATGCTTAGGTATGGAGGTAAGTGAACCTCCGCAATCAGTTCGCGGCGGGGTTGCCAGCGCGGGCAACCTCATGAAGAAGCCCAAGGATGAACAAGGATGACTACAGCAGTCGAAGATCAGTTGACGGCGTTTGGGGAACGCAGCGAAGGAGCGGAGGCTCTTCTCGGCACCACCCAGCCCGTGGACATGGGGTTGCTGGTCACGATGAATTCACGCATGCATTGCCGCATGCCCATGGAACGCATCGATCCCGCGGAACTGCCCATCCGGCAGCCTGTGTACGTTGACGGTGACGGTATGGTCCCGCTGGGCATGGCGCCGGCGGGGTCCGGGAACGTTGTGACCTACCGCTGTGCCTGCGGCTTCACCATCGACGACCCCGCTACGAGTGCATTGGTTTCCGAGCAGGCACTCGCCAGCTGACTGTCTCCTGACCGCGAAAGTCCGGCTCTCCTGTGGAGGCCGGACTTTCCCGCATCCTGGCTGTTCAGGCCGCTCCCCCTAATCAGGCCCTGGCAGCCGCTACGGCTTGCCGGGTGTCCGCGAGAACCAGATCCGCGTTGATGGCGGCGGCAGCCCGCAGTCCGGCCGCCGCAGCCGTCATCACCTGGGCCGAAACGTCAACTGCGTTTCCGGCAGCCCAGACCCCGGGACAGGCGGTACGTCCGGACTCGTCCGTCTCCAGGTAGCTGCCTTTCCCCTCCTCCAGTCCGCAGGGCTCAAGCCCGAGCCGCCGCAGCATGGTGGCTTTGCTCGTGGCGGCCGGGCTGACGGCCAGCACGTCCAGCGCAACGGAACCTCCGCCGTCGAGCCTTACTCCCGCCAGTTTGTCCTCCCTGACCTCCAGGCCGCTGACCGTGCCCTCCACCACCCGGATGGAGCGTGCCCGCAACTGCTCCTCCTCTTCCGGGCCAAGGAGCACAGCGTTGTTCAGGAAAAGCGTGACGTCCGGGCTCCACTGCCGGAAGGTCAGCGCCTCCGGAACCGCGCGGGCGTCCGACGCGAGAACGCCTATGCGCTGGCCCTTGATCTCCCAGCCATGGCAGTACGGGCAATACAGCACGTCGCGTCCCCACCGTTCCGCGAGCCCGGAAATTGCCGGCAGGTCATCGGTGATGCCGGTGGCCACCAGCAACCGGCGGGCGGTGCGGGTTCCGCCGCCCTTCAGTGACAGGACGAATGTGTCCTCCTGCCGGCGGACTGAGGTCACCAGGCCATGCTCGGCCGTTCCGCCGTACCGTTCCAGTTCCTCCCGGCCAGCCGCCACGAGGTCCTGCGGGCTCATGCCCTCGCGGCTGAGGAAACCGTGCACTTCCCGGGCGCTGAGGTTCCGTTGCCCGCCGGCGTCGACCACCAGCACCGAACGCAGCGCCCTGGCGAGCGCAACCCCGGCGCTCAGCCCTGCCGGTCCGCCGCCGATCACGGCAACGTCGAACAGTCGTTCCTGGGGGGCCATGGTGTCCTTCCGCTTGCGGCACGTGCACTGCAGGTGCCGTACCCGGCGCGGCCGGACAACTAACGGCAGGATCCCGGAAAGCTATCCCTCGGGCCAGTCCACGAACTGTTCGTAGCCCTCATGCTTGCGGAGGTAGCCTGAGATGAACGGGCAGTGCGGGATGATGCGCTTGCCGGTTGCCACGACATCATCCAGGGCGAAGTGCGCCAGGACTTTCCCCAGGCCCCGGCCCTCGAAGTCCTTGGAGGTTTCGGTGCGGATGAAGTCGATGTGCCCGGGCAGGTCCTCGAAGAAGGACTGGACCGCGAGAGTGCCGCCCACCAGCAGTTCGTAACGGTGCTGCGTGTCATTGCGCCGCAGCGTGACATCGGGGGTGAACCTATCCTCGGTGGACATCGTGTTCTCGGTCATGGTTTGACACTGGCACTACTTCATCCGGCTGGCAATGCCCGCGCAGGAGAAGCAGGGCCAGGCCGAAGCAGGCTGCCCCGCCCGCCAGCAGACCCAGCGTGAGGCTGCCGAACGCCGCTGCCGCCACCGGGAGGAAAACCACGACGACGGCGCCCGCCACCCGGGCGGGCCGGCAGCGGGTGCCGGGTGACGGCGTCGTACGTTCCTCCAGGCGGCCGAAGACCGCCACGGCGGCCAGCAGCAGGAGGACCAGCGCGAGCAGCACCAGCGGGCGCGCCCACCACCAGGCAGCCGAACCTGCGGAGGGCTTGGGGAAGGGCGTGAGGAGGAGCAGGCCGGACATCCCCACGAGGAGGGGCAGGTGCCACAGGTACACCGTCAGCGGGCGCGCTCCCGCCACCAGCAGCAACCGCTGGACCCATCGCGCCGAGGCGGCCGGAACCAGCAGGGGCCGTGCCAGTTCCAGGAGGGCCGCCTGCGCGATGCCGAGCAGGAGCAGGCACAGGTTGGGCGGGTTCAGGTTCACCAGCATGTTGCCGGAGTACAACCCCAAGCCTGTCACGGCGCCAAGGAGCAGGTGGGCGGCTGCGGCAATGCCCAGCAAGCCGGACCGGGACCTGGGCCAGTAGCCGTCCGCCAGCAGGAAACCCAGCTGCTGCACGGCACACCACACGAACACCAGGTTGGCGTGCGCCAGTCCGGGAACAGCGCCCCGCAGGCAGTCGACCGCCACTACCAGCGCCGTGAGCCCCGCGAGGGTTAGCCAGGGTGCGCGGGTATGAAGGGCAGCTAGCAGCGGGATGTTCAGCTGCGCTGCGAGGTAGGCGGCCAGGAACCACAGCGGCATCCCGGCGCCCGCGGTCATCAGCTGGACCACTTGGAGATGCACGCCCAGCAGCTGGGCTGCGCCCAGCGCCAGGAACATCACCGCCAACAGCGCGGCAGCGGGCTTCACCAGCCGCAGCAGCCGTGACCGGAGGAACTGCGATGCCGGGCCGCCGTCGTGCTTCAACCGCCACCACGACTGCAGGCCGGTGCTGCCGCCCGTGACGAAGAACAGCGGCATCACCATAAAAATCCAGATGACGGGCACGAACCAGTCCTGCTCGGCGAGTGTGTTCTGCGTGGTCACCGTCCCGTCCCTGTGCAGGACCGGGCTTACCATCATGCAGTGCCCCACCACCACCAGGCCCAGGCAGGTGAAGCGCACGAGGTCGATCACCGGGTCGCGGCGTTCCGCCGCGGCCGGCTGCGGGCCCCTCCCCTGCCTGGCGGTGCCGGCCACCCTGACCCCCTTACGGCAAGCTCGGGCTAATCACAGCACTATTGTGCGCCCGGGGTGCGTGGTGTTTAAGGGGTGGAGTTTTTGTCCAGATATGCAGGCCTGATGCGGCGTGAGCCCGGCATATCTGGACAAAAACTCCGGCGGTTTAGCGGCTGAGCGTGGCGAGGGTGCCGGCGGCGAAGTCCGCCGCCGACGCGTTCCAGTGGCCGAGCAGGGCCTGCAGGTTCTCGCCGTCGGCCCGGTGGGCCGGAAGCTGCTCCTGCAGGGTGGTCAGCACGCCGGTGCGGAGTTCGGTGTTGAAGTTGACCTTGCCCACGTTCATGGACGCCGCCTTCACCAGCTCTTCCGCCGGGATGCCGGAGGCGCCGTGCAGCACCAGCGGAATGTGGGTCCGCACGGCGATGTCCTGCAGCACGTCCCAACGCAGCTGCGGCTCGCCCTTGTACCTGCCATGGACGTTGCCGACGGCGACGGCCAGCAGTTGGGCGCCCGTCCGGGCCACGAAGTCCTCCACCTGGGCGGAATCTGTCAGGCCGGCGACGGAGACTCCGGCCTCATCGGCGGGCTGGCCCGCCGAAAATGCCCTGTCCTCGTCCCCGGCCAGGCCGCCCAACTCGGCTTCGAGGACGACGTCGGGACCCAGGAGTTCCCGGGCAGCGCACACCAGCGCGATGTTGTCCTCGTAAGGAAGGGACGAACCGTCGGCGAGGACGGCATCCGCCCCTGCCGCGACGGCGTCGGACATCACCCGAGTGTCCGAGGCGTGGTCCAGCTGCACCGAGACAGGAACCGACGCGGCATCCGCGAGGCCGCGGAGGGCGGAGATCAGCCGCAGCCCGTTGGGCGTCGCGGCGGTCTTGGGCGCCACCAGCAGGATGACGCCGCGGCCGGACTCCTCGGCAGCGCCGACCACGGCCAGTGCGGTGGTGAAGTCGTAGCAGGTGAACGCGGGAACGGCGGAGCCTTGCCGCAGGGCTGAGGTGACCAGGCAGTCCAGACGGGTGCGCATCAGACGCCCAGGCCTCCTGTCAGCGTCCATACCAGGAGCGTCAGCGCGAACCCTGCCAGGCCCAGGATGGTGGTCAGGACCGTCCAGGTGCGCAGGCCGTCAGCAACGGAAAGGCCCAGGTAACGGGTGACGATCCAGAAGCCGGAGTCGTTGACGTGGCTGAGTCCGAAGGCGCCGAAGCCGATGGCGACGAGGATGAGCGCCGTCTGGATGGGCGAGTACCCGCCCTCGGCCACGGATGCTGCCAGCAGGCCTGCGGTAGTGATGATCGCGACGGTCGCCGAACCCTGCGATGCACGCAGGATGGCTGCCAGGACGAAGGCCATCACAATGACCGGGAGGCCTGCCGTCTGGAGCCCCTCGGCGAGGGCCTTGCCGATGCCGGATACGGTCAGTACCTTGCCGAAAACGCCGCCGGCACCGGTGACGAGAATAACGATTGCCGTCGGGGCGAGGGCTGAGTCCATGACTTCACCCGTGTGCTGTGAGGACCAGCCGCGGCGGATGCCCAGGAAGTAGTAGGCAAGGCCCAGGGCGGTGAGGAGGGCGATCAGGGGCGCTCCAACGAAGGCGGCGAGCTGGGCGGGGAAAGAGTCCTTGGGCAGGACGACGGCGCCGACGGTGCCAACCATAATCATCAGGATGGGAAGGACGATCAGGGTGATGATCATCGCGGGGCTCGGAGCCGTCTTGACCTCGGTCTTCACGGCGACTTTGGAAGTTCCCTGCGCAGCGTCCTGCTCCACCTGGGAGTGGCCTGTGCCAAACAGCCGGAACTGTTCGGCCGTGGCGGGCAGCATGGTGAACTCGCGGCGGTTCAGCTTGCGGGCAACGAAGTAGCCGAGGACGCCCACGGGGATGCACAGCAGGAGTCCAAGGATGGTGGTCCAGCCGATATCCGCGCCGAGGATCCCTGCACCGCCGACAACGCCGGGGTGCGGCGGAACCACAACGTGGATGGCCAGCATGATGGCACCGACGGGCAGGCCGATCTTAACGGGGTTGACGCCGGCAGCCTTGGCAAAGCCGTAGATGATGGGGATCAGGATGATGAACCCGACGTCGAAGAAGACGGGAATCGCCAGCAGGAATGCTGCAGCGGTCAGGGCGGCGATGACCCGGCGGGGGCCGAGCAGCTGCGTGAACTTGCCCGCCAGGGCCTGGGCGCCGCCGGAAATTTCGATCATCTTGCCCAGCATGGCGCCGAGGCCAACCAGGATTGCCACGGAACCAAGGGTTCCACCCATGCCTTCTGTCACGGTCTTGATGACATCAGGCAACGGGATGCCCGCGACAAGGGCCACCGACACGCTGACCACGAGCAGGGCCAGGAAGGCCGGGATCTTGAACTTGATGACGGCCACGAGCAGCAGGGCGACGCCCGCCGCTGCTATGGCCAGAAGAGCCAATGCGCTCATCAGTGTGTCTCCTTTGACGTCGCCAGTTAAGCCTAGCGAGCTTGTTGGTAGGGGGAACGCTGGGGGTGCGACGACGACGGACGGGGAGCGCCGCCGTCGCACCTTCCCTTGGGGGAGTTTTTGTCCAGATATGCAGGCCTGGAGGGCCTTTAAGTCGGCATATCTGGACAAAAACTCCGGAAGGGGGATGGGTTAGTTGGTGCGCTTGGCGGGGGCGACTACCTTGATGACGGCGGAGTCATCGGCGGCGGCGAGGCCCTGGGCCTGGCCCAGCAGGTAGAGCTGCTCGGCGGCGGCGGCAACCGGGGCCGCGAGGCCGGCTGCGCGGGTGGCCTTGCCCACGATGCCCATGTCCTTGACGAAGATGTCCAGGCGGCTGAGAACCTCGGCACCTTCCTCGGTGTAGGCCTCAAGGATGCGCGGGCCGCGGTTGGAGAGCATGAAGGAGCCGGCGGCCCCTGCCTCCAGGGCGGCGAGGGTCTTTTCCTGATCCAGCCCCAGCGCGTCGGCAAGGGCGAGGGCCTCGGCTGCCGCGGCGATGTGGACACCGCACAGGAGCTGGTTGACGGTCTTGAGTGCCTGGCCGTCGCCGGGCTTGTCACCAACAACCGTGAGCGTGGAGGCGAGCAGTTCCAGGGCGGGGGCTGCCTTTTCGCGGGCTTCGGGGGAAGCGCCGACGACGATCAGCAGGTCGCCTTCGCCGGCGCGCTTGGGCCCGCCGGACAGCGGGGCGTCCACCAGGTCAACGCCGTATCCGGCAAGCTTTTCCACGGTGGCGGGGATGGCTTCGGTGCCGACAGTGCTGCCAAGGATGACGACGGCGCCCGGCTCCAGCACCGAGGCCACACCGTTCCCGCCGAACAGGACATCGTTCAGCTGTTCGCCGTTGCGGACGGCGAGCAGGACGGCGTCCGCGCCCCTGGCCGCCTCCCGGGCGGAGGCGAAGGTGGCGATGCCCGCTTCTTCGGCGAGCTTCAGGCGGGCTTCGGCGATGTCGAAGCCGTGGACGGTCAGCTGCGAGGCGAGGCGGGTGGCCATGGGCAGGCCCATGGCGCCAAGGCCCAGGACGGTGACGGTGTAATTGCTGGTCATGGTGTTCTCCGTTGAATCTAGAAGGTGTTGCTGAGCTTGCGGGTGACCTGGGCGAGGGATTCGTCGTCGCCCACGTTGCCGGCGAAGACGATGTAGGGGATGCCCTTGGCGGGCCCGTCCACCGGTTCCCAGAGGCTGACGATGCCCGGCAGCATAGGCCCGCGCACAATGGCGTGGCGGATTTCCAGGCCGTGGGCGGCGACGTCGGAGGACGTGATGCCGCCCTTGGCGATGACGAACCGCGGGGGGAAGGTCTTGAGCGTCCTGTTCACCACGGCGACGACGGCGGCGGACACGGTGCGTGCGATCCGCAGGCTTTCGGCCGGGTCGTCGGTCTTGATGAGCAGGCGGCTGGTGTGGACGATGACGTCGCCGTCGCGCAGGGCTTCGACAACACTATCCACCGTCCGGTCCAGGTGTCCGGCGGCTTCCGACTCGGCCGCCAGGAGCTTTTCGACGTCGATCTCCACGATGCGGGCAGCGCTGTGCTGGTCAGTGAGGACCTTGAGCTGGCGGGTGGTGAGTCCCACGTGCGAGCCGACCACAATGAGGCCGCCGGCCTCGGAGGGAGTGTTGCCGGCGTAGGCTTCGGCGCCGGTGAGCTCGGTGCGGATCTCCTGTCCGATCCGGGCGCGGCCAAAGGGTGGACCTACCCGGTAGAGGAGCTTCTTGCCGCGGCGCTCTGCTTCCTCCAGGCCCAGGGCCAGGGCGCGGAGGTCGTTCTCGGTGACGACGTCGGCGACGATCGGCGTGGAGTCGGTGGCGGATTCGATCGCGTCAGCGATGGCCTTGGCGGAAACGGCAGGATCCCCGGTGGAGGCGCCGGCGCGGATGATGTTGAGGTCCAGGACGATGACGGCATCCGCCGCGAACCGGCCCTGCGATTTCTCTTCGACGTACTCCGCCATAACCGACGTAGCGAAACCGAAGGTGGCGTCCTTGGCGAACTCCGTCTCCGACACCGGGGTCAGCCTACCCGCGGCGGCGCCGGTGCCGCGCATGCAGTGGACGCCGCCGATGGTGACGCGGCCGGCGTCGGGAAATGCGGGCACCAGGACCACGCCGTCTGTAGCCTCGCCGCTGACGTCGGCAACGGTGGCGGCAATAACGTCAGGTTCCAGCGGGTAGTGGCCGCGGAGGGTGGAGTCACTGCGACTGACGAAACCGAGCCGCAGGATGTCCGGCGAACCGGCGGCTGCGAGGGCGTTCCGGACCACCTCTTCGTTACGGGCAGCGGCTTCGGCAGGGTCCAGGCTGCGGGTGTTGGTTAGGACGTAGACCGCGGGCTTGTTCTGCCCGAACGCCCAGACGAAGTCCTCCACCTCCCAGCGGGTGAGAACGGGCAGGTCTGCCACGGACTGCGTTCCGGTGGGGTCGTCGTCAAGCACCACGAGCACCCGGGGAGTCCCGGCATTGGACGCAGCGAGCGTGCTGGCCACGAGGCTGGCGGGGACCTGGACTTCCGCTGGGTAGGCGGCCAGAACGTCTGCTTCAAGCGTCACAGTGCACTCCGTTGTGTAGTAATCCGGGCGGCGGATCGTATGTGAATAGATCTGTAAGATGTCTGACATCTTGCATTTAGATGCCAGTGTGGCACACGGCATAAAGGCGCGCAAGTAGACTTGTCTGACATCGGCCGGGGAACGATCCCGGCGCGGAAGCGGGGGAGTATGGCAAGGAAATCGCTGGTGGGCGTTGTGGCCGATGAGTTGCTGGACCGCATCATCGAAGGGGAATTTCCGCCCGGTGCCACGGTTCCGGGTGAGCATGAACTAAGCGCCCGGCATGAAGTCAGCCGGATGACGGTCCGCGAAGCCATGAAGACCCTCCAGGCCCAGCAGATCCTGAGCGTGGAGCGCGGCCGGGGCACTTTCGTGAATCCTTTGAGCCGCTGGACGTCGCTGGAAGCCGTCCTGCGGGCAGCGTCAGAGGGGAAGAACGAAGCCGAAGCTTCCGTCCAGCTGATTGAACTCCGCCGGATGCTGGAGACGGGCGCCTGCGAGCTTGCCGCGGAACGCATCTCCGCGGAGGACACAAAGACGTTGTTCTCCTACATCTCAGCCATGAAGGCGGCCCACGGGGTCAACGATGTGGCAGCCTTCGTGGAGGCGGACCTGGCTTTCCACGACGTTATCCTGCGGGCCTCGGGAAACGTGTTTGTTTCCGTCCTGTTCGAGCCGCTCCACCGGGTTTTGGAGAAGCGCCGGACGGAGACGTCGGCAGTGCCGGAGATCCAGGAGCATGCCATCGGCCACCACCAGAACATTGCGGACGCGTTGCAGTCCCGGGACGCGGCGCGGGCGCGGCAGGCCATGGACGCCCATATGCAGCAGACCCTGGACGACCTGAAGAACCTGGTGCTTCCGGCCAAGTAGGGCTCCCCTCCCCAGGGAGTCTCTGCGATTGGAACTGGCGCCCCACTATCAGGGCTGGCCAGCCCCCGGTTGTCCTACTAGTCTTCAAGGACCGCCCGCAACCGGGAGCAACGACGACCACGAGGAGCGAACTTGTCCAACCACACGTACAGCATTTCTGAAATTGTCGGCACGTCGGACCAGGGTGTGGATGACGCCGTCCGGAACGGAATCGCCAAGGCGTCCCAGACGCTGCGGAACCTCGACTGGTTCGAGGTGAAGGAGATCCGCGGGCACCTGGAAGAGGGCAGGATCGCGGACTGGCAGGTCACCATGAAGATTGGTTTCCGCCTCGAGGAACGCTAAGAGTACAGACTGACCCGCAGCCGGCATTCGAAGGACGCCGGCTGCGAATCAGTTGTTTAGGAGGAACCTAGTTCGCGGCTACGCGGCGCCGCCAAACGGTGGGAACGCCGTCGAACGTCGGGAACAGGTGTCCTTCGAAGAAGGACAGCACGGTGTGGGGATCGTGGTCCGGGCTCCAGAGCCCGGACACCGGGCAGTGCGAGCCGGTTGCCGTCGACGCGGGGCTGCCGGCGTTACCTGCCTGGCGTTCCTTCATCAGGGCGATGCGTTTCATCTTTGAGACCATCCTTGGTGGGGTGCTTGTTCCTCAAGCCTAGGAACGGCTGCGGCCTGCACCAATAGGCGGCTGGCCAGAATCACGCCGCCCTTCTGGACAGATGTACAGAAGGAAAAAGCTTCAGTTTGCCCCGGCCTGGTCGGCATTGGTGGAGGAGTCGGCGGCTTCCACATCAAGCGTGCCTGCGTGCCCAGGCACGGCGTTCAAGGCAAGCAGCGCCAGCGCGTCCGACGACGGCGTGCCGGGCCGGGCGGAATAGAACCGGAGCGTCTGGTCGGGGTCGTCCGGCAGGGCAAGGGTTTCAAAGTTCAGCTCCAGGTCTCCGACGGCCGGATGGTGCAGGCGCACGGTTCCGGCCGAGCGGGTTGCCACCCGGTGCCCCGCCCACCACTGGCGAAAATGCTCACTGTGCACGGCAAGCTCGCCCACCAGCTGGTTGGCCTGCGCGTCATTGGGGTGCCGTCCCACGTCCAGCCGCAGGGCGCCGGCGGCTTCGGCAGCCACGGTCTTCCAGTCGCGGAACAAGCCGCGGGCTGCCGGATCCAGGATCAGCCAGCGGGTGAAATTGCGCTCGGCCGCCGGAAGGGCCGCGAAATCGGCAAAAAGCAGGCGGGCCATCCGGTTGGTCGCGAGCACATCGCTGCGCCGTCCCAGCAACATCGCGGGCACATCCCCTACAGCCTCGAGCAGGTGGGACAGCGCCGGCCGGACCCCCTGCGCAGCCGGGGCGCCAACGCGTGGGTTACCGGCACAGTTCTCCAGCAAGTTCAGCATGTGCGCGTGTTCCGTGCTGTCCAGCCGCAGTGCCCGCGAGACTGCTTCGAGGACCGTCCGGGACGGATGGATATTCCTGCCCTGTTCCAGCCGTACATAGTAGTCCGTGCTGACGCCGGCCAGCCGGGCCACCTCCTCACGGCGAAGCCCGGGAACCCTGCGGGCCCCGCTGGTAGGGCCGGAGCCGGCGTCTTCCGGACTCAACCGGGACCGCATGGCTTTGAGGAATTTTCCGAACTCGGCACTTTGACCCATGGTGACCATTGTGCACGGCCCGCGCTGCCCCTTCTACAACGAAGGTAGGACTGGCAGTCCTAGGAAAAAGAAGATCAGCCTTACTTACTGACGCGGGACGAAAAAGTGCATAGGCTCAATACCGAGCCAGCGGAAACCGCTTTCTCCCGCTCGCGCCAACGACACCCATCCCAGCACCAGCACACCGCAAGGAGCTTCCCATGTCAGAGCTGACACTGAACAACGGCGTCACCATCCCGCAGCTTGGCTTTGGTGTTTTCCAGGTCCCGCCCGAAGACACGCAGCGGATCGTCGAGGACGCCTTCGAAGCCGGATACCGCCACATCGACACCGCCGCCGCTTACCGGAACGAGGCCGGCGTTGGTGCCGCCATCGCGGCCACGGGCATCCCGCGCGAGGACATCTTCGTCACCACCAAGCTCCGCAACGGCGAACAGGGCCGGGCACAGGAGGCATTCCAGAACAGCCGGAAGGCCCTTGGACTGGACTACGTGGACCTGTACCTGATCCACTGGCCCGTTCCGTCCCAGGGCCTGTACGTCCAGGCCTGGAAGGAAATGGAAAGGCTGTACGAAAACAACCAGATCCGCGCCATTGGCATCTCGAACTTCCTGGCGGACCACGTCGATACGCTGCTTGAGTCCGCGGAGATTGTCCCGGCCGTCAACCAGATCGAACTCCACCCCAGCTACCAGCAGGCGGACCTCGCCAAGAAGTGCCGCAACGCCGGCATCGAGGTGGAGGCCTACAGCCCGCTGGGGCGCGGCGCGGACCTGGACGGAGACGCCGTCACCGCCATCGCCAGCGCCCACGGCGCAACTACCGCCCAGGTGGTGCTCGCATGGCATCTGGCCCAGGGCAACATTGTCATTCCCAAGTCGGTAAACCCCCAGCGCATCCGGGAAAACTTCGCGGCGTCCTCCCTCACCCTGTCCGGGGACGAGCTTGCGGCCATCACGGCGCTCGAGTCTGGCGCCCGCCTGGGCTCCGATCCCGCCGTCGCATCCTTTTCGCAGATGTAGGTCCGGACCACCACCGAAAGGATCACTTCCATGCAGTACACCCATCTGGGCCGCTCCGGCCTGAAGGTTTCGCGCCTTTGTTTGGGCACCATGAACTTCGGGCCGCAGACCGAGGAAGCAGATGCGCACAGCATCATGGACTCGGCCCACGAGAACGGCATCAACTTCTTCGATACCGCCAACGTCTACGGCGGCGCCGGGCACCGCGGCTGGACCGAGGAAATCATCGGCCGCTGGTTCGCCAAGGGCGGCGAGCGCCGGGAACACACCGTGCTGGCTACCAAGCTCTACGGCACCATGACGGACCGGCCCAACGAATCCAGGCTGTCCGCCCTCAACATCCGGCGTGCCCTGGATGCGAGCCTCAAGCGGCTGCAGACGGACTACATCGACGTCTACCAGTTCCACCACATCGACCGGAACACGCCGTGGGACGAAATTTGGCAGGCCATCGAGGTAGCCGTCCAGCAGGGCAAGATCCTGTACTCCGGCAGCAGCAACTTCGCCGGCTGGCACATCGCGCAGGCGCAGGAGGCCGCCCGCCGCCGGAACTACACCGGCCTGGTCAGCGAGCAGTCCATTTACAACCTGTTCATGCGGCAGGTGGAGCTGGAAGTCATTCCCGCCGCGCAGGACTACGGCCTGGGCCTCATCCCGTGGTCGCCGCTGCAGGGCGGCCTCCTGGGCGGCGTGCTCAAAAAGGAGCGCGACGGTGTCCGGCGCACCGAGGGGCGCGCGGCCGAGACACTGAAGAAGCACGAAGACCAGATCCGCCAGTACGAGGACTTTGCCGACGAGCTGGGCCAGGAGCCCGGCGACATTGCCTTGGCCTGGCTGCTGCACCAGCCCGCGGTCACCGCACCGATCGTCGGTCCACGCACCCAGGAACAGCTCGATGCCGCCATCCGGGCCCTTGACGTCACCCTCGACGAAGACGCCCTCAAGCGGCTGGATGACATCTTCCCGGGACATCGCACCGCCCCGGAAGACTACGCGTGGTAACCCCACTTCCCGCAGCAGCCGACACGGTGTCGCCGAGAAGCATCCTCTTCATCGGCGGCACCGGGGTGATCAGCACGGCGGCGGCTGAACGGGCCGTCGCGCTGGGCCACCGACTGACCATCCTCAACCGGGGCCGGTCCACAAGGCCGGTCCCCGAAGGGGCCGAGGTCCTGCAGGCCGACGTCCGGGACACAGCCTCCGTCCGCAAGGTACTGGATGGCCGCAGATTCGACGCCGTCGCCGACTTCATTGCCTACACTCCGGACCAGGCGCAGGCCAGCATGGACCTGTTCCGGGACAGGACCGGACAGTACGTGTTCATCAGTTCCGCGTCGGCGTACCAGAAACCGCCCATGCGGCTGCCGATCCGGGAGTCCACGCCGCTGAAAAACCCCTTTTGGGAATACTCGCGGAACAAAATAGCCTGCGAGGAACTGCTGTTCCGCGCCTACCGGGACACCGACTTTCCACTGACGGTGGTGCGGCCGTCCCACACCTACGACCGGACCAAGATCGCCATGGCTGGCGGATGGACGGACATTCACCGGATGCGTTCCGGCCTGCCCGTGATGGTGCACGGCGACGGCACCTCCCTTTGGACGCTCACGCACAGCCGGGACTTCGCCAAAGCCTTCGTGGGGCTGCTGGGCCGGCCCCACGCAGTCGGCGAAAGCTACACCATCACCTCGGACGAGTATCTGCCGTGGAACCAGATCTACCAGCTCTTTGCGCGGGCAGCCGGAGTTGCGGAGCCTGAGCTCGTGCATGTCGCCTCGGAAACCATTGCCGCTTCCAACCCGGAACTCGGGGCCAACCTGCTGGGCGACCGCTCCCACTCGGTGGTCTTCGACAACTCCAAGATCAAGTCCCTCGTCCCGGACTACACCGCCACGATTCCTTTCGCCGACGGCGCCCGGGAAATCGTGCAGTGGTACGACGCCAACCCGGACCTGAAGACAGTCGACGAAAGCTACATGCAGCTTTCGGACAAGCTCACCAGCTGGGCTCGCCGGGGGGCGTGACCGCTCGTCAGTGCACAGACCGCAGGTGACCCCGACGGCCTGCCGCCTCTCGAAACGCTGGAACGGTGCGGGGATGCTGATCCTGGTCAGCGTCCCCGCACCATTCCGGTGTCTCCAGCAAAGCAGCCGTTTACAGCGTTCTCAATAGCGTGACTTCGCCTTGCCCGCAAGGCTTGTTTTCGATGCACCCCCGCACCTAGATTACTGGGGAAGCGTTTTCCGGCTCCGAAATTGAAAGGATTCACTGATGAATCCCTCCAGCACCCCTGTGCGTCTTTTGTCCGTTGCGGCCGTCGGCCTGGCACTAACGGTGGGCTGCCTCGCCGCGCCTGCATCCGCCGTCGGGCCCTCCCCCAAGCCCGGCACCCCGGGCATCCAGCTCGACCACCTGGACCGCGGACTCGTGGCCGCCGGAACGTCCGAGGGCGTCTTCCTCAGCTGGCGCCTGCTCGGCCACCAGGCCACCGGCTCCTCGGCCACAGGCCTGACCGGCACCGACTTCAATGTGTACCGCGACGGCCGGAAGCTGGCCACCGTCACGGACAGCACCAACTATTTGGACACCGCCGGAACGGCAACGTCCAAATACACGGTGCGCGCCGTCGTCGGAGGCGTGGAGCTGGACGAAAGCGCCGCGGCCACCTCTTGGGGCGGAAACTTCAAGGACATTCCGTTGAAGAAGCCGGCCGACGGCGTCACCCCCGCCGGCCAGGCCTACACCTACAACGCCAATGACGCGTCCGTGGCCGATGTGGACGGCGACGGCCAGTACGAGTTCATCGTGAAGTGGGATCCGAACAACTCCAAGGACGTCTCGCAGGTGGGCTACACCGGCAACACCTATGTGGACACGTACAAGGCCGACGGCACGCTCCTGCACCGCATCGACCTTGGCGTGAACATTCGCTCCGGCGCCCACTACACCCAGCTGGTGGTCAACGACTTCGACGGCGACGGCCGGGCAGAGATGATGATGAAGACGGCGCCGGGGACCAAAACCACGAACTACAACGCGGACGGCAGCCCTGCGTCCAGCGCGTTCATCACCCTGCTGCAATCCGATATTGACGCCGGCTACGCGAACACGGACGACTACCGGATGAGCGCGTCCGACTACTACCGGCACATGGTAAAGACGTTCCAGGGCTGGACGGAGCATCCCGAGGTGAAGGCAGGCAACTGGCCCGCCACGCTGGAGGAAGCCTTCGGTCTCGCGCCCAAGTACCAGTACCCGCTGTCCCAGGCCGACGCCGAGGCGCTGACCGACTACTTCATGGACGTCTATGCCCCCTCCCGGAGCGCACGGAACAACCTGCGCGCCTTCGAAGGCTTCATCCTCTCCGGCCCCGAATACCTCACAGTCTTCGACGGCGCCACCGGCAAGGAGCTGAAAACGGTCGCCTACGAGCCGGGCCGGCACGACGACGGCCTGATGTGGGGCGACTACGCGATGTCCCGCATCGAGCCGGGCAACCGCGTAGACCGCTTCCTCGCGGGCGTCGCCTACCTTGACGGCCGGAAACCCGCTGCGGTGTTCGCGCGCGGCTACTACACCCGTACCACCCTGGTGACGTACACCTGGGACGGCACCAGTCTCTCCCCCGTCTGGAACCTGGACTCGGGCTGGACGCCCATGACCAATCCGTTCAACGACTCGCCCCACGGCCGTGACGGCACGGATCCGGAGTTCGGCAAGCTAACAACGCAGGGCTTCCACTCCCTCAGTGCCTCGGACGTGGATGGCGACGGCAAGCAGGAGATCGTTTACGGCTCGGCCACAATCGACGACGACGGGTCCCTCCTCTACAGCTCGTTCGGCACCCTGCCGCCAGGAAGCGCCGCACCCGGCACCGAGGCGCGGCTGGGACACGGGGACGCGATGCACGTGACGGACATCGATCCGGCCCGTCCGGGCAAGGAAATCTTCACGGTGCATGAGGGTGCAACATTTGCCCCATACGGCTACGCCATGCGGGATGCCGCCACCGGTGAAGTCCTGTTCGGTGCCTACTCCGGCAGGGACACCGGCCGCGGCATGATCGGTGATGTGGATCCCGCGGTGCCCGGCATCGAGAGCTGGGCCATCGGCATGCAGTCCGCTGACGGCCGCAAGCTCTCCACCTCCACGCCCGGCACCAACATGAGCATCAAGTGGGCCGCTGACCTGACCACCCAGGTCATCAACGGCTCCGGGGAACAGGCGCCCACCATCGACGACTGGAAGCGTGGCCGCCTGCTCACCGCCGAAGGCACGCGCACCAACAACGGCACCAAGGGCAACCCCAGCCTGGTGGCGGACGTTGTGGGTGACTGGCGCGAGGAGATGCTGGTCCGGACCGCGGACAGCTCCGCCCTGCGCATGTACATGAGCACCGAGGTCACCAGGCACAAGCTCTACACGCTGATGCACGACCCGCAGTACCGCGCGGAAGTGGCCCGGCAGAACACCGCGTACAACCAGCCGTCCTACACAGACTTCTACCTTGCCTCGGACATGGAGTTCAGTGATGTCCCGCTGCGGGCCGCCTGGCTCCCGGGCAGCGTCAAAGCGTTGCAGCACGTCCTGGAGGACCTTGTGGAGTCCGGGGACGTAGCCGGGCCTGTCGCAAGCCAGCTCGAAGCCAACATCCAGCAGGCAGCCAAGGCCGTGGAGGACGGCGACGCCGGAAAGGCCGCGCGGACCATCCAGCGCTTTGTGGACTTCCTGTCCCAGCGGAAGAGGCCGGACCAGGTATCGGACACCGCGCGCGTGGTGCTGAACCACAACGCGGACAATATTCTCCGGGCCTTCAAGGGCCAGGACTGACAACGACAGGGGAGACTGGTGGGATGACACTTGCACCGCTCATCAAACTCAATGACGGCTACTCCATCCCGCAGGTAGGTCTTGGCACCTGGCCGCTGGACGACGACCAGGCCGCTGCCGCCGTCGTCCAGGCTGTGGAAGCCGGGTACCGGCACATCGACACTGCTGTGAGGTACGGCAACGAGAAAGGCGTCGGTAATGGTATCCAGGCCTGCGGCGTGGACCGGAGCGAACTGTTCATCACCACCAAGGTGGACGGCGAGCACCAGGGCAACGACCGTGCTGTGGAAGGCCTTGATGGCTCATTGACGCGGATGGGGCTGGATTACGTGGATCTGCTCCTGATCCATTGGCCCTTGCCCGCGCGGGATGAGTACATCTCCACCTGGAAGACGTTCGAGCGGCTCCAGGCGGAGGGCAGGGTGCGCTCCATCGGGGTGTCGAATTTCAAGCCGGCGCATCTGGAACGGTTGATGACGGAGACTGACGTGGTTCCCGCGGTCAACCAAATCCAGCTGACCCCCGCTGTCACCCGGACCGAGGAACGGGAATTCCATGAGAAGCACGGTATTGTCACGGAGTCCTATTCACCGCTCGGAGGTTCCGGAGCAAGCCTGCTGGGCGCTCCCATCCTGGCCCAGCTGGCCGAAAAGCATGGAAAAACTCCCGGCCAGCTGGTCCTGCGGTGGCACGTTCAGCAGGGATTTGTAACAATTCCGAAAACGGCAAATCCGGAGCGGATGAGGGAGAACCTGGACATCTTCGATTTCGCCCTGGATCCGCAGGATCTCGCGGAACTGGCGATCCTGGACGAGGGTCCGGGAGCGGGCAATGACTCGGATGTCACCGGACACTAAAACAGCCCTGAAATGCTCTTTTTCCTGCCACCGGGGTTGGCAAACAGATAGTAAGCATGATTACTATTGAGCGGAAGGATGAAGTGCCTCCGGAATCCGGAGGCGTCCTTTACTTAGTAAGAGGAGCGAAAAAATGGGATTTATTGCATTTCTGATTCTCGGACTTATTGCTGGTGCGATCGCTAAGGCGATCCTTCCGGGCCGGCAGGGCGGCGGCTTGCTCGTCACCCTGGTTCTGGGCGTCGTGGGAGCACTCCTGGGCGGCTGGATCGGTGGAATGATCTTCGGCACCGGACTGCAGGAGTTCTTCTCGCTGCAGACCTGGCTGCTGGCCATCGGCGGTGCACTGATTGTACTGCTGGTGTACGGCATGATCGCCAAGCGCGGCGTGCGCGGCTAACTCAGCCCGCAAGCCAGGAAACCGGCCTGGGGACAGAATTCCCCGGGCCGGTTTTCCATATCCCCGGCCGCGCGGCTTTCCGCCGCCGCCGGAACTGGAAACCTTTCCACGGAGCAGGAGTTCATCATGAAAAACAAGCTTCTTCTGGGCATTGGCATCGCCACCGGTTACGTCCTGGGATCGCGGTCCGGACGCGCAGCGTATGACAAGCTCAAAGCCCGCGCAGCGGGTATCTGGGACAGCAAGCCTGTCCAGGACAAGGTGGCTGTTGCTACGGGGGCCATCAAGGAAAAGGCGCCCGAGGTCGCGGACCAGCTGACCGAAGCAGCGCGCAGGGCAGGAACGGTTCTTGGCTCTGCCATGCACCGGGACGGCAGTTCCGGCCCGTCCGGCAACGGCAAGCCTGAAACCTCCGACGCCGCCACGTCCGCAACTACCTCCGGAACAGCCACTGCAGGTGGTTTCGGGGCTGCGGATACTTCCACCACCCCCGAGACTTCCGGGAACCTGGGTGCGGCGGGGGCCGCGGGTGGCCCGTCAACCGGCGGTGCAGGCACTTCCGGGACGTTGAGCGACGCAACCGAGCTCGGTGAGGACCACATCCCCGCTCACAGCACCCATCCGGAAACCACAAACCTGGGAACCACGGACGAGCCCGGCTCAAAGGCCTGATTCTCGCGGCAGTGGGTGGCCATAGTGCAGGAACTGGTGTGACAAGGGTTGCTGGCTGATCTGTGCTACAACTGAATCGCCGTGCCGGCCGTCGCGATCCTTGGGGGACGCGACGGCCGGCAGCGTTTAAGCCTTCGGATGGCTTTCGCCTGGGGTTGCTCTTGTTGGCGGCGCCACACCACCTACCGGCACACGTCCGGCCACAATTTCGGGTCGTACCCGTTGAGGCCCGGGATCTTGCGGGACTGCTGCTCTTCTTCCGGCGGGTCCTGGTCACCCTGACGCCTTGCCGGCCCAGGCGGTTTGGGCGCCTGTTGTTCCTTACCGTCTCCCCGGGCCGTCCCGGAACCTCGTTTCTCAGCCATCTGATTCCCCCTACCAAAGCTGGCATGGTCCGGACCGGACCACTATGGCAACCCTAGTTTTCGGTATTCAGGCGGATATGCAGCTTCGGCTCAAGATCAGAGCAATTCTCCCGCACCGGCAAAAGTCGCCGGTTTTCCACATAGGGCTGGTGGGTGGGCGGTTTTGTCAGTGGTCTCTGGAAGAGTTGACCCTTGGAGGCACTTGGGGATCAGCTTGCGGAGTTCGGCGGTTCTGCTGCTCCGCTGCCGCGGTTTCCTTGGGACAGGCGCCCTTTCGGAACGTACGACGGCGGCACGCGGCGCCGACTCCCGGCCCGCCTTCACACCGCCGTGCCAGCCGCCCCTGCTCCCGGTCCAGGTAACGCCTCCGAGCAAGCAACTCAGCCTAAACCTTCCGTCCCAGAGCCAATCGACTTTGCCGGGATTGTTGGGGTGCTTGCCGGGGCTGCTGCGGCGGCGCCGGAGGTGTTGGCCTCAGCCGGTTATGCGGAGGCTGCGCTGTTCGCCGGGCAGGTCGAGGAACTGTCCCGGACGGTGGAGTATCTGCAGGTCCTGGCCGCCGGCGCCGTGGACCGCACCCGCACCCGGGCAATCACCGACGCAGCAGCGGCCCGGGCATGCCAGTCCCGCTACCCATCACCGGCAGGCAGGAGCCAGGTGACCGGCCGGAACGCCGACGGTGTCAAGGTCCTGAACGAAACCGACGCCAACTGGCCCGGGCCCGCCACCGCCCCTGAACGGCCCGTTATCACATCCCCGGCCGACGACGGCTGCCGCAACACCGCAGAATTCCTCCGGCTCCGGCTCCGCATCCCCGTCCGCGAAGCACGCCGCCGCCTCGTTCTCGCCGCCCAGGTCCTGCCCCGCACCACCATCACCGGCGAACCCCTGCCCCCGGAACACGAACACCTCGCCACCGCCCTCACCCCCACCGCGGCCACCGCCGACCCCGACTTCCTCACCCGCGTCGCCCGCCGCTGGGCCGACACCATCGACGCCGACGGCACCGAACCCACCGAAGAAACCCTCCGCCACACCCAGGGCCTGTTCATCCGCAAACCCCGCCACGGCCTGCACCACCTCGAAATCTTCGCCACCACCGCCCAATACGAATACCTCGCCACCGCCATGAACACCACCACCAACCCCCGCACCAGCAGCACTCACACCGACACCGGCAGCACCAGCCACACCGGGCCCGGCGCCTCCCCCACCCCGGACACCGAACCGGAACTGGACCGGCGCAGCCGGCCCCAACGCCAACTCGACGGCATCCTCTCCGCCGTCCAGGCAGGCCTGACCACCAACCAGCTCCCCACCACCGGCGGCAACCGACCCCACATCATCGCCACCATCAACTACTGCGACCTCTTCCCCACCACACCAGAACCAGCCGGCTCCACCGGCACCGGCACCTTCGCCTACAGCGGCCCCGTCCCCGCCACCACGCTCCGCAAAATCGCCTGCGACGCCGACATCATCCCCGCACTCCTGGGCACCCACGGCGAAATCCTCGACCTCGGCCGCAAAACCCGGCTCTTCACCACCGCCCAACGCCTCGCCCTCACCGCACGCGACCAAGGCTGCGCCTTCCCCAACTGCACCGCCCCCGCACCCTGGTGCGAAGCCCACCACATCACCTACTGGTCACACCAAGGCCCAACCAGCACCGACAACGGCGTCCTGCTCTGCAACCACCACCACCCACCACAACACCCCAACCTTCATCCCCCCACCCCACATCGACCCCACCCAAAAATCCCAACAAAACCACTACTTCAAACCCGCACCCCATCCACGCGAAAATATCGTTCACGACAGGGACCAGCCGGCCAAAGGAAGCAGCGGGCCGCTATTGAGGTCTGCTGGCACTAGCCCCGTCCGGCGCCCACCACCGCAGTGCCGTCCAGTTCCTCCGAGCGGACGATCCTGGCGGCGAAACCGGCAGCCGAAAGGATTGATGCCGTCCCGGCAGCCTGTTGCTCACTTGTCTCGATGAGCACATGGCCTGCCGGACTAAGCCACCTACCTGCGGAAGCAGCGACCCGTCGGTGGACATCAAGGCCGTCGGCACCGCCGTCAAGGGATATCCGCGGTTCATGAAGCCGGGCTTCCGGCGGCATGGTCCTGATCGCATCGGTGGGAACATATGGGGCGTTGACGGCGAGCACTTCAATCCTCCCCAGAAGCGAAAGCGGAAGGGCCTGGAACAGGTCACCCTCGTGTACACGACCGCCCAAGTGCTCCAGGTTCCGCCGGGCACAGTTGACGGCGGCGGGGTCGATGTCGGCAGCGTGGAGCTCGAGCCCCGGGTGGGTGGCAAGGAGTGCGGCACCGACTGCCCCGGTTCCGCAGCAGAGATCAACCGCCAGCGGGCGAAGCGGGGCGCCGGAAAAGGTCAGAATGCGATCGGCTTCCGCTACCAGGAGTTCGGTCCGCCGACGCGGCACAAAGACTCCGGGATCCACCGCTATGCGTAGTCCTGCGAACCCAGCCCAGCCCAGCACGTACTCAAGCGGTACACCGGCAGAACGCCGCTCCACATAGCGGGCCAGCTCAGCAGCTCCTCCGGACTCGTTCAACAGGAGCTGCGCTTCCTCCTCCGCAAAGACGCACCCGGCCTTCCGCAACGCAAAAACGACGCCGGCAAAAGCCGGGAGATCTGGAAGTGATTCAGCAGCAGCGGGCATGGCACCCCTTTCGGTGGGCCGGTGAACACATCAGCGGGACTCAAAATGATGCTAACCGAGGCCGTGCTGCCACCGAAGGGCAGGGGTTTCTTTGGCAGGATGGACCCATGACCTCAGGCACCAGCGACACCATCATTTGGACCGGCACCTACACTCCTGACGGAGGTGGCCGGGCTGAAGGCATCGGCGCCCTCCGTGAGCACCAGGACGGGAGCCTTGAATGGCTTGGCACGGCGGTGACGGCCCAGTCGCCGTCGTTCGTTGCCGTCCACCCGAGCCTGCCCGTTGTGTATGCGGTAGCGGAACAACGGAAGATGGTGCAGGCTTACCGCCGCACCGGGGCTTTCGGCTTGGAGCCGCAGGGCGCATCGCAGGCCGCGGGCGAAGCAACCTGCCATGTTGCGGTTGACCCGCAGGGGCGCTTCGTCACTGCCGCCTGTTGGGGTGACGGCCAGGTCCTGCTCTATGAGTTGGATTCCGACGGCGGGATGACCGGGCGGCTTCCCGCCCCACCGTCGGTTGACCCGCACGCCAGCCTCTCTCCTGGCGAGCCGAGGCAAAGCAGGGCGCACGCAAGCCTGATGCTTCAGGACGGCCGCATCATGACCACCGACCTGGGCCATGACATCCTGCGCATTTGGAACTATGAGCCAGGCACCGGCCTGGTGGCCGATCACGAGGTTGCTTTGCCATACGGCAGCGGACCCCGCCACCTGGTGCAGCACCCAAACGGGAACGTGTTTGTGGTCTCGGAGTACTCGGTGGAAGTCTTCATCGTGCGGCCGGAAGCGGGAACTTTCGAGTTGGTGTTCCGCGGCCCGGCAACATCCGGAGGCAGCCAGTCCGGCGATTCGGCTGCCGAAATCTGCCTCAGCCAGGACGGACGGTTCGCCTATGTCGGCGTCCGGGGCTCCAACATCGTCAGCACCCTCGAGGTGAATGGCGGCGGTACCGAACTCCTGCCGGTCCTGGATGTCGCCAGCGGCGGTGACTGGCCGCGCCACCACCTGGTCCGGGGAAACTGGCTTCACGTGGCCCATGAACGGTCAGACAACGTGGCCACCTTCGCATTGGACACCGTCACAGGCCTGCCCGGTGCCGTAATCCACGATGTCACAACCCCCTCCCCCACCGCACTCGTCCCCGAGCGGTAGCCACCGCAACACACCTTCCTGCTGAGGGCTTTTCCTAAACGCTGGAGTTATCGCATGCAAGCGCTTACAGTGTGATGTGGTTCACGGCGGCTTAGTGTCCGTGAACCGCATCCGTGCCGTTCGCCGTAACCCAACGGCAAACCTGTACAGCAGCGCCGCTCACCAGGAAGGTCTCACGCCTTGTTACCCAGCACCCCTGCCAGCGCATACCCGCGCCATCCATCGCCAGCCCCGAAAACATCCCGACAACCCAAAGCGCCCGCTGCCCGGGCGGGCACCATGTGCCGCCGGAGCGCGGCAAGCCTGGTGGCAGCCGCCGTCGCGGTGTCCGCCGCCGTGCTCCCGGCCGATGCCGCCCCGGGCCCCAAGGAGGACCCCGGCGCCGCGAGCGCCTTCCATTCGCTCCGCGCCCCGGTCACCGACGAAAACTTCTACTTCGTTATGGCGGACCGGTTCAGCAACGGCAGCAAGGCCAACGACCAGGGCGGACTGGGCTCCGACCCCATGGTCTCCGGTTTCGACCCCACGAAGAAGGGTTTCTACAACGGCGGCGATCTGGCCGGCCTGCTGGACAAGCTGGACTACATCCAGGGCTTGGGTACTACCTCCATCTGGCTCACGCCAAGCTTCAAGAACAAAGCGGTCCAGCCGGAAGACAAGTCGGCCGGCTACCACGGCTACTGGATCACGGACTTCACGCAGATCGACCCTCACCTCGGCAGCAATGACGAGCTGAAAGCCCTGATCGATGCCGCTCACGCCCGCGGCATGAAGGTCTACTTCGACATCATCACCAACCACACCGCGGACGTCATCGGCTACCAGGACGGCGCACGCAAGGGATATGCGTCCAAGGACGCCGTGCCCTACCAGGACGCTGCCGGCAACGTCTTCGATGACCGCGACTATGCAGGCACAGGCAGCTTCCCTGCCCTCGACGTCGCCACATCCTTCCCCTACGTGCCCGTGCTGGACGAGAGCGAAAAGGACCTGAAAGTCCCGGCGTGGCTGAACGACCCCACCCTCTACCACAACAGGGGCGACACAACCTTCGCGGGCGAGGACGCTTACTACGGCGACTTCTTCGGCCTCGACGACCTCTTCACCGAGCACCCCACGGTGGTGGACGGCATGAAGGAGATCTACAAGACCTGGATTGGCGACTTTGGTGTGGACGGCTTCCGGATCGACACCATGAAGCACGTGAACAACGAGTTCTGGCAGGAATTCGGCCCTGACGTCCTGAACTATGCCAAGGAACAGGGCAAGGACGAGTTCTTTATGTTCGGCGAGGTGTTCGACACCACCAAGAGCTTCACCTCGCAGTTCACCACCCGGAACCAGATGCAGGCGGTGCTGGACTTCCCGTTCCAGGACGCCGCCCGCAGCTTCGCGTCAAGGGGCCAGGACACCCGCACCCTGGAGACCTTCTTCGCCGGTGACGACTGGTACACGGATGCCGACTCCAACGTCTACCAGCTTCCCACGTTCCTGGGCAACCACGATATGGGCCGCATCGGCAGCTTCATCGCAGCTGACAACCCGGGCTCAACGGACGCCGAACAGATGGCCCGGGACCGGCTGGCCCACGAGCTGATGTACTTCTCCCGCGGCAACCCCGTGATCTACTACGGCGACGAGCAGGGCTTCACGGGCCCCGGCGGCGACCAGGATGCCCGGCAGACCCTCTTCGCCAGCCAGGTTCCCGAATACCTCGACGACGACCTGCTGGGAACAGACGCGACGCATGCCACGGACAACTTCAACACCAGCCACCCGCTGTATGCCAGGATCAGCGAACTGGCGAAGATCACCAAGGAACATCCCGCCCTGGGCAATGGGGCCCACCAGCACCGTTACGCCTCCGAGGGCGCCGGCATCTACGCCTTCTCCCGCACGGATGCCAAGGACCAGCGCGAGTACGTAGTGGCGCTGAACAACAGCGAACAGGCGCAGACGGCAGAAATTCCCACCTACATCGGCAAGCGCAACTACACCAGGGTCTACGGTGACGCGGCTGCCGAAGTTAAGACCTCGGCAGACGGCAAGCTGGCCGTGACGGTGCCGCCGCTGTCCGCCGTCGTCTACCAGTCCTCTGGCCGGATCCCGCACTCCAAGGCCGCGCCCGCCGTCGTGCTCCAGGAACCTGCCGCGGCATCCGGCGACAACGGCCGCCTGAAGGTGACGGCCGACGTCGACGGGGCCTCGTTCTATGAGGTCACCTTCGAAGCAAAGCAGGCAGGCGGGAACTGGCAGGCCATCGGCACGGACGACACCGCCCCGTACCGGGTGTTCCACGACGTGGCTGCCCTGGACGCCGGCACTCCGGTGGAATACCGCGCCACCGTCCTGGACAACGGTGGCCACACCGCCACGAGCCCGGCCCGCACGGCGGCGGTCCCCGCACCGCTCCTCACCCTGCAGAAGCCGGAAGAAGGCAGCGGCGTCCGGGGCACGGTGGAACTCAGTGCCACCGCCGATCCGGAAAAAGCCAGCTTCCAGGTGGCGTTCGAACGCAGCGTGGACAACGGGGACTGGACGGCAGTGGGCTCCGATGATTCCTCCCCCGTGTACTCGGTCAAGGATGACGTGTCCGCGTTCGCGGACGGCACGCAGATCCGCTACCGGGCGACCATGACCGGTCCCGGGTTCACCGTCGCCAGCAATATCCGCACAGTCAGGGTCGGCGACGCGCTGCAGCCGGACTCGGTGACGGTGGCGGGTTCCCTGAACCAGGCCATGGGGTGCGCCGAACCCTGGCAGCCGTCCTGTAAGCAGGCGATGATGACGCTGGACCCGGCCGACAGGATCTGGCGGCTGACGGTGGACCTTCCGGCTGGCCAGTACGAGTACAAGGCAGCGCTCAACGGCAGCTGGGACGAAAACTACGGCAAGGACGGCCAGTTCAACGGGCAGAACATCGTCCTCGGCCACCCCGGCGGTCCGGTGACGTTCCGCTACGACAACAGCACCCACGTGATCACCGCCGGATACGCATCCCAGCAGCCCGGCGCGGTGTCCGTGCCGGGAAGCCTGAACAGCGAACTCGGCTGCTCCGGCGACTGGGAACCGGCCTGCGACCAGGCCCAGCTCGCCCTGGACCCGGCAGACCTGGTGTGGAAGCTGACCGTCTCCGACCTGCCGGCCGGCAGCTACGAGTTCAAGGCGGCGCTGAACCGCTCCTGGGACGTCAGCTACGGTGCGGGCGGAGCAAGCCCGGGTGCCAACATCATGCTGGAGCACGACGGCGGCCCGGTCACCTTCCGCTACGACCACGCCAACCACATGATCACCGCGGGCTGACAACTCCGGCTACACATTCCTGACGGGTAAAACTGCGGGCCCACCCTCCGGGGCGGGTCCGCAGTTCTGTTTCAGCAGGTGAAACAGTTCGTCCGCCATGCCTCCTCACTATCGGGCATTTGACTTACGCGAGCCCGTCGCTGTCCCTATCCGTCCGGTGTGATGTCGAACATCTTTTTTACACCGCGGTCTGGCTCACTCAGTGTTCGGCCGCCACGGTATTCGTAAGTGGAATCACCACTGTGAAGGGCTACGTGGTGAACCTTTTCAGGAGTAGGCGGTGCCGGCCATACCAGGAGTAGGTGTTCCTCCGTTGACTCCAGGGAAATGGTGTTGAATTCGGACAACCGGCCGCGCGCCAAACAGCGAACCCTGTACCAGCCTGGACCGGCTGTACTGAGTTCCGGCAGCGAAGGAGTCTCGTTGAACCCATCCACGGCCAGCTGTCCTTTCGGGGCATAAATCGAGATGTCGACGGCCTCCTCCCAGCCATCGAGGGAGAACTCTGGCTCGGAGTCCAGCAACGACACGCCGACGGTGATGAAACCGGTATCAGTGCCGGTGAGGATGACCGCCCCGGCATCCAAGGGACATACGAGGCCGTCGCAGTCCTTCAGCTGCTGTGGGGAGGGAATCGTTGGAATGTTGTCGTCAACCAGACGGTAGCTGCTATAGCTGACATCTACCCTGTCGGTGGTCACTGTCATCCTGGGCCCCTCGATCAGTTGATGAAGGCGACAAAGAACGGGTCGCCGTCAAGGATCCGCTGCTGCCGATAGGTGTTGGTCAGGATAGTGCCTCCAGAGGAATTGTGGTCCGAGCCTGGCCGGATCAGGGCCCGGACCTTTTTCCCGCGGTCCACGAATGCGGCGGCCACCTGGCCACCCAGCATCCCGGTGCCCCCAACCACCAGTACCGGGCCACGCCCGCCGGATTCACCGGCCGGGCCTGCAGGGCCGGTGCGGGCGGTCCTTCATTCATGGCACTCCTAGGATCATTCAGCGGTGAAGGCCCTCCTCCACCGCCGCGAGCAGGGCATTGAACCGCGCATTGGCTGGAAGGTTATCAAGGAGTACGGGTTTGCCGTCCGGTCCGCCCAGCGGCACCTGCCAGTTGGGGTAGAGCGCCTCGTTGGTGCCGGGCTGGTTCTGGACCCGTCGCTCCCCCACCGCGTCCACGAGGGCGACGCCCAGCAGGACCGACGGCGTCTGCGTCAACAGCAGGTGCAAGGCTTCGATGGCCTGTTCCTCCGAGGCGCCACCGTAGTCACCGGGGCCGGCGGCTGAACCGCCCTCCGGCAGGTAGCCCCGCTCCCGCAGCAGGGCGAACATCTTTTCCAGGGACGCGTTGTGCTCGGCGCGTTCCTCGGCTTCGGAGCGCTCCAGCAGGCCAAGGCTGCTCCGGAGGGCCACGTGGTCCCCGGCGAGGTAACCTGCCGTGGGCGGAAGGTCGTGGGTGTTGACGCTGGCGAGCGCCTGCGTGCGGTACTTTTCGGGCGCAAGGGGTGAATCGCCGTCGTACTCGAACCAAAGGATGGACGTGCCCATGATCCCGCGGGCAGCGAGGTAGTCCCGCACCCACGGTTCGAACGTTCCCAGGTCCTCGCCGATCACCACGGCCCCGGCCCGCTGGGCTTCGAGGGCGAGGATGCCGATCAGGGCTTCGTGATCATAGCGCACGTAGGCGCCGTCGCCCGGTGTGTTGCCCCTGGGAATCCACCAAAGTCGGAACAGGCCAAGGATATGGTCCACGCGGATGCCGCCGGCATGCCGGAGCACGGTGGCCAGCATGTTCCGGAACGGTGCGTAGCCTGCCTCGGCGAGGCGGGCGGGATGCCACGGCGGCTGGCCCCAGTCCTGGCCCTGCTGGTTGTACATGTCGGGCGGGGCACCCACGCTGCTCGCGGGGGTCAATACGTCGCGGAGCGTCCAGGCGTCGGCACTGCTGTGGTCCACGCCGACGGCGAGGTCATGGACCACGCCCAGCCGCATCCCGGACCGCAGTGCCGCCTGCTGGGCGCTTTCCAGCTGCTCGTCGCAAATCCACTGCAGCCAGCGGTGAAAGCCGATCCGGTCGGCGAGTTTCTGCCGCAGCGCCTCGGCCTTTGGGGTGCCCAGCGCGAAGTCAGGATCGCTCCACAACGGGTCATCCGGCGCGACGTCCTCGCGGATGGCGGACCAGAGTGCGAAGTCGTCCAGTCCGCTGCCGGACGCCCTGCAGAACTCTTCGAAAGCAGACTGCCGCGCCGGCGACCGGCGGGTGTGGTAGAGCAGTTCCAGCGCCTGGAGCTTGGCCGCGTAGGCGGAGTTCCGGTCCAGCCGCCCGCCGTCCTTGTTCAGTCCCGCCACTTCCTCATGAAGCTTTTCCAGGGCGGCGCGCTTGCGTGGCCGGAGGTAGGCCAGTTCGGGTACGGACTCGATCCGGATGTACAGCGGGTTGAAGAACCGGCGGGTGGACGGCGAGTAGGGCGATGGCTGCACCGGCGGGACCGGCTCGGCCGCATGCAGCGGATTGACCAGGATGTAGTCTGCACCCCGGGCGCCGCTCAGCGCGGCGAGATCGGCCAGGTCCGCGAAGTCGCCGATGCCCCAGGAGCGTTTCGACCGAACGGAATAGAGCTGCGTTGCCAGCCCCCAGCCGCGGCGTTTTTCGAGTTCCCTGGCGGTGTCCAGCTTTGCGGGCGTCACCACCAGCGTGGAGGACGCCGTGGCGCCCTCCGACTCGGCGTGCAGGGTGTGCCAGCCCAGAGGAAGGTCCTGCGGAAGGGCGAAGGTGGCGCGGCCAACGGAGACGCCGTCAACCTCCCGGGGCTGCACTGAGACGTCCTGCTGCACGGCATCCCGGGATCCCCCGTCCCCTTCGAGTGCAATGGTCACGCTGGCGGTGGCACCGTCGCGCACATGCACCGGGACCTGCGCGGGTTCGCCCTGCTGGATCACGACGGCGGGAGGCAGCATCCGCCGCCACGGCGCCAGTTCCGCTTCCACCAGGGCGTCCTGGATCTGCTGGTTGGTGTGCGCCTTTACGCCGAGGGCTGCGAGCACCTTGATGAGGGTCTCCTCCGCCACGCTGTGGGGCAGCCCGTCCCAGCCTTGGAACGAGGTGCCCACCCCGTGGACGTCAGCGAGCTGCTGAAGCAGGTGCGGGTCGACGGGTTCGCTGGCAGCGGTGTCTGGGGCAGCGGTTCCCGGGGCCGCGGAGGCCGGCAGGTCAGGAGGGCCTGCGGGCCTCGCTGGCTGTGGTGCGTGCTGCTGGTCGAAAGCCGTCATGCGTGTCCGCCTTGTCTGGTGGGCCCGAACTTACAGTGCTGCCTGTTGTACCGGGCGTTTGCACCCCCGCGCACAACCGTTGGTTCAGATTATTGCAGGGCGGCGTGCAGACGAAATGCGCCAGGTGTCACACGCCGGAGGGATCCCGAGTTCAGGGCTCGAAGTGCGTGCTGACCGCGCCGCCGTTTACCCGCGCCAGGACTTCCGCGGCTACGTCCCGCAGTTTCTGGTTCCGGTGGCTGGACGCCTTGGTCAGCAGGGTGATGGCCTCATCCTGCGAGCATCGGTTTTGCGCCATGACCACCCCGCACGCCAGGTCAATGATGGTGCGGTTCTGCATGGCAGCGGACAGGTCATCGGCAAGGTTCTGGGCGTCCGCTATCCGCAGGGCGAGCCGGAGGGCCCGGCCGGCGAGGTCTGCGAACCCGGATGCCTTGCGGGTGACGCCCTCCGAAAAAACGCCTGGCTCGTCGGCGAAGAAATTCAGCGCAGCCGCCTGGTTCTCGTCCAGCGCGAGCGGGACACCGAGGACGCTGCGGCAGCCGTGGTCGGCCAACACCTTCTGGTAGTCAGGCCAGCGGGGATCCTTGTCCACGTCCGCGAGGACCACCGGTTGCATGGTTTCCAGTGATGCCAGGCACGGGCCGTGTCCCAGCACCTGTTCCAGCTTGTCCAGTTCCCGGGCGCGCTCGCTGCTTCCGGCCACGGTGGCACTGCGCTTGCGCTGCCGGAGGGTCACTCCGCACTCGATCTGGGTTCCAGCGGTCTCGGTCAGCGTTGCCGCGGCCAGCGTGGACACTTCAGTGAGGAAGCCGCTGACGTTGGTGCTGCCGATGATCATGTCGTGCAGCTTCAGGAACTGATCGTCAGTGCTGGGGGTGGCCATGCCTCAATATAAGCGAGAGCGCTGCCGCCGGGCACCAACTTCCGGGAGCGCGCTTCAGGGGCCAACTCCCGTCCGTCGATTTCACGGAATTGTGACGCCGGGAGCTACTTCCGCGACGGCCGCCGCCTGCCCTTGACTAACTGAGACAAGGCTCCTACGGTCAGAGCAATACCGCGTCCCATGGAATCCAGAGGCTGCCATGCCAATGTCCGAAGAGGAGCGGAGGCTGCTCAACGAGCTGGAACTGCGGCTGATCGCTGACGATCCCCACCTGGCCATGGAGCTCCTCTCCGGCTACCCCGCCCGGCGGGTCCCCGCCGGCCTTTTTGCCGGCTCAGTGGTGTGCCTGCTGGGCCTTGTCCTCGTCATGGCGGGGATCGGCAGCCAGGCCGCTGCCGCCGTCGTCGTGGGAATCCTGCTGCTGGCGCTGGGCGCCTGCCTTTTCCTTAACCGGCCGTTCCCCAGGCGGCAGCGGGAGCAGTCCACGGGCTGACGGCTGTGCCCGCTTCCGGCTTTTGTTGCGCCGGGTGCCCGGCGTCAGGATGAACAGGCTCCCCAGTACGACGGCGGCGCCAAGCCAGCCAAGTGCCGGCAAGCGCTCCCCCACGACCAGCACGGCGAGGACCGCTGCCACGACTGTCTCGAGCAGCGAAATGCCGGTGGCAGTGCTCGCGCGGATCCGGGCCAGCCCCCAGCCGAACAGCACGTACCCGGCAAACATGGGGACCAGGGCCATGTATGCGCCCACGGCAAAGTTCGTCCAGGATAGAAACAGCGGCGCGCCGGTCAGGGCTAGGACCGGCATGAGCAGCAGCCCGCCCAGCCCGAAGACGCTTCCCATCGCCGCCCGCGACGTCACACCGCCGCCGATCAGCCGATGCGCCGACCACGAATAGAGGGCATACGTGCCGCCCGCCACGAGGCCCAGGAGGATTCCGGCGGTGGACGCCCATGAACCCGCGCTTCCGGCTCCGGCAGGGCTGTGCCCGGCGAACGACAACAGCGCGGCTCCGCTCACACCCAGCAGTGCACCAGCCGCCCATCGCGGAGTCAGCGGTTTGTGGTCTGCGAACCGCTCAATTAAGGCCGCGGTTATGGGAGCCGATCCAATGGACACGACGGTTCCTATCGCCACGCCGGAAAGGTGCATGGAGCTGTAAAAGGCCAGGGGGTAGACGGCAACAGCTGCAGCGGCAAGTGCCACCAGCGGCCAGTGCTGCCGTAGTCCGTTGTACTCCGCCGCGATATGCCTGGCCGCGTATGCGGCCTGCAGCAACCCGCCCACTCCCATGGCCACGGCTCCGATGGCGAGGGGGCTGACGGACGGCGCGAAGGTGGCAGCCGTGCCGGTGGTCCCCCACAGCATGGACGCCGCCACCACAAACAGGGCGCCCCACATCGGCGCGGTGCTGTGGCCGGGTGCCGCCGTCACAGGTCTTCCAGCATCCGGGCAGCGATGTTCCGGGCGTCCTGGAGCCGCGCATCCCTGGCTTCGAGTCCTGCCCTGGCCATGGCGCCTTCAAGGAGGAAGGACAAGTGCCTTGCCAGCTCCGTGGCGCGCTGCTCTTCGCCCGGCAGCAGTTCCCTCGCATGTGTTGCCAGGAGTTCCTCGACTTCCTCCTTGTGGCGGCGGACCGCCACCCTGCCGGCATCGCCTGCCGGAAGTTCCGCTGCGGCGTTAAGGAGGCCGCACCCCCGGAAGCCGTGTTCATAGGCAAGGTTGGCATGGTCCGTGTAGGCATCGAAGACCGCCAGAATCTTGCCGCACGGGTTGTCCGCTTCTTCCAGCCGGGTGCGGTACAGGCCAAACCATTCCTCGTGCCGGGCTTCCAGGTACGCTGCGACCAGCTCCGCCTTCGAGGAGAAGTTGTTGTAGAGGCTCTTCTTGGCAACCCCGGCTTCCGACGTGATGGCGTCGATGCCGGTGGCTGCCACCCCGTTGGCGTAAAACAGGCGGGCGGCGGCGTCCAGCAACAATGCGCGGGCAGGGCGGCGCGGCGCAGTGGCCGCGTTAGGGGTGGACATCTTGGACTCCCGGCAGTAGTGGTAGGTAGCCCAGTCTACCTACCACTACATCCGGCGCAAGGTTCCTGCCGGACCGCCCTCTTAACCGACTTCCTCGCCCGGGCCGGATCCGTCATGGCTTGTCACTGATTGAAAGCACGAAGGCGGTACCCGCCAGGGCGGGCAGTTCGGGTACTCCCGGGGTACCGTGGGCAGGGCGGGAATAAGTAGGGACCACTCCGGGTTTCCGCTCTGTCCGGAACAATCTGGGCAGAACAGCTGTACGGGAGAATGCATCAATGGCAGTTGACTACGACGCTCCGCGGGTGACGCCGGAGGAAGAACCGAATGTCGCCCTGGAAGAGCTGAAGACCGAAAAGCCGGGCCGCCGTGAGGCCACGCCCGATGTTGACGAGACGGACCTCGCGGACAGCTTCGAACTGCCCGGCGCCGACCTCTCGAACGAGGAACTGCTGATCCAGGTGGTTCCGGTCCAGCAGGACGAATTCACCTGCATGTCCTGTTTCCTCGTCCACCACCGCAGCCAGCTGGCCCGGGAAAAAGACGGCAAGAAATACTGCCGGGAGTGCGAAGGATAGCAGCATGACCCGGGCAGGTGCTGCGCACTGTCCACAAAAAAATTCTGCAATTCCGCCCATCCAGCCGGCGCTCCGCTTCGAAGCCCTTGGGAGAAAGACTTCCAAGGGCTTCATGCGTGACAAGGCGAGGACAGGACGATGGATGAAGCAGACCAGCAGGCCCTGACCGGCGCAGTGGTCAAGAGGCACAACCTCGATCTCGCCGGGCTGTGGCTGGACTATGTGGCACTGGGCGGCAACGCCTCGGAGCAGGACATGCGGGACTACTGCTCAGGCACGCTTTGCCTGCCGGAGAAGGACAGGGACGCACTTTCGCAGGCGATCAATGAGCATTGTGCCGGCGCGGACCTGTCCCTCAGGGCACCCTTCAGCGACTCGCCGCTGTCGCGGGTGCACGCAAAGCCGCAGGATCCCTACTCGTCGAAATAGGTGAAAGTTGCCGAGCCGCCCGCCACGGAGGTCACCACCACGGAGGCAACGTCCCGAAGCTTCATGTTCCTGCTGTTGGATGCCTCCCGCAGGACCTTGAACGCCTCCGCCTGGCCGCAACGGTTCTGGGCCATAATTGCTCCCGTGGCCAGATCGATGACGGTCCGCGACTGCATCGCCGCGTTCAGCCCATCCCTCGTGTCCTGGAGCCTGGCTATCCGCAGGGCAAGCGTCAAACCTTTTGATACCTGAAGGACAAAGGCCTCGGCTGCCGCCCTGGCTTCACTTCCGAACGTGTCCGGAAGCCCGGTAAAGAGGGTAAGGATTCCCTCGCTGCCGCCTTCAAGGTCCAACGGAATACTGAGCACGGAGAGGACGCCCTGCTTGCGGGCCGAGCGGACATACTCCGGCCAGCGTTCTTCCCGGCTCAGGTCCGGAGCCGCCACCGTACCGGCGCTGCGGGCAGCCGTGGTGGCCGGCCCGCCGCCGTATTTTCCTTCAAGCTGGCCCAACAACCTGGCGCGGGAGTCACTGGCTGCCACCGCAACGGGTTTCTTGGGCCGGGTCAGCCTGATGGTGCAGGAAAGCGTCCCGCCCGAACCGCCGAGCCGTGCGGCGGCGTACGCGGCCACCTTGTCGAGGAGCCGCCCCACATCAGGTTCTGCGAGGACCAGGTCCTGCAGGTGCACGGCAACATCGGCGAAGACTGTGCCTTCTGAAACATCGGCGTTCATCACAAGGCTCCCTTCAGGACACAACAGATAAGCCATGGCAACATGGCCGCCCACTGCCAAACGGTCTTTCCAGCCTACCCGTGGCCGCACCATACGCCGCCATTCATGAAGCCTGCCTGCCGTTGACTCAAGGGGTGCCAGTGGGCCTAGCCGACGGTGCGCCCAGGTGCCGCCAGCTGAATCCGGGCCATCTTGTAACACAGCTTGCCGCCCAGTTCGCGCGGGCTGATCCAAACCTCGTAGCCCTCTGCGGCGGCAAACAACGCCCGGCCACCGGCCGCGTCGGCTGCCAGCCACAGTGCGGAGGAATCGTGCATGGCGTCATCCACCACGCCGGCCCGGACCAGCTCAAAGTCCTTCCGGACTTCCACCGGGGTTCCGATCAGCCGGCTCCAGTCGTGATAGCGGTACCTCTCCATGGCGCTCTCCCGGTCCGGGCCCGGCTAGCAGGCCTCAAAGTCGGTCAGGACCTTGACCTTGCCGGCAGACGCGGAGGCGGGGTCGAAGGTATAACCTATCCATTCCTTAGCCAGCCGGCGCGCAAGCTCGATGCCCACCACCCGCTGGCCCATGGTGAGCACCTGGCAGTCATTGGACAGCACTGAGCGCTCCACCGAAAAGGAGTCGTGTGCCGCTGTCGCCCGGATGCCTTCCACCTTGTTGGCCGCGATGGCCACGCCGATTCCGGTACCGCAGAACAGGATGGCCCGGTCCGCCGCGCCGTCGCGGATCATCTCGCCGGCACTGATCCCCACGTAGGGGTATGGCTTGGCGAAGTCCTCAGGAACGTCCGACCGGTTGACCCCGATGTCAATGACCTCGCTGATGCGGGGATCGTTGCGAAGGTCCGCCAGGACACGGTCCTTGTAGTCCACGCCTGCCTCGTCAGCGCCCACGATAAGCCGCAGCCCCATGTTGTTTCCTTCGGTGCTCATGCTTCCGCCCCAACCGATTCCCTGCCGGCGTATGCGGTTCCTGCTGCTGCCGCAGTGTTTGTAAAGTGCGGGCCCATAACGGCGAAGACCATGGCCAGCGACGTCGCTCCGGGATCCGGCGTGCCAAGGCTCTTTTCCGCCAGCGGGCGGGCCCGGCCCTTCAGTGGCAGCAGGTCCGCGGTTGCAGCGGCAGCGGCCGCTGCTTCGCGGGCCGCATCCTGCCAGGCCTGGCCGGGGACAGTCCCTTCAGATACCAGGCAGCGGAAGGTCGATGCGAACGGCAGCAGCGCGTCCACCATGGTCTTGTCGCCTGTTTCGGCCTTGCCCAGCTCCACGATCCGGCCGGCGAAGGCGGTGACCGCGGCTGCCAGCTCCATGCCAGCGGGCGCAGTGCTGTTGCCCACCGCCTCGCCGAAGGCACGCAGCCCTGCTCCCCACAGCACCCCTGACGTTCCACCGGCCTTGTCCGCCCACGCATCCCCGGCTGCGGCGAGAACGTCACCGGCCCCAGCTCCCTGCTCCAGTGCGCTGGATGCTGCCGCTGCGGCGGCGTCCACGCCCCGGACCATGCCGCGTCCGTGGTCGCCGTCTCCGGCGATCGCATCCATCCGGCCCAGGTGTTCCTCCGCATCATGCAGGGAAGTCCGGGCCGCGTCGATGGCCGCAACACATGCCGCTGCATAGCTGCGGGAGGCATCCGTGGCAACAAACTCCGTGGAGGCCGCACCGCCGTCGGACGCTGCTTTTCCTGAAAAGCTCCCCGCCGGCAGGCCCGCGTTGCCGCGCCGGTACGCGGGCGTCTCGGCCGGAGCGATCCACAGCGGCTCGAGTTCCTCATCCAGCCACGTGACGGTCAGCGAAGCACCGGCCATGTCCAGGCTGGTGACCAGTTCCCCCACCTCCGGCATCACCAGCGTGCAGCCGGCAGCCCGCAGCAGCGGCGCCACGGTACCCCACAGAACAAAGAGCTCCTCGTGCTTCGTGGAGCCCAGGCCGTTGAGGATGACTGCGATCCTGTCCCCGGCGCCCTCAGGTGTTTCGGCAAGCAGGCGGGACACAAGCTCCTGGCCGAGTTCCTTCGCGGAGGGCAGGTCCGTGTCGTGGAGGCCGGGTTCGCCGTGGATGCCGAGGCCGAGGCCCATCTGCCCGTCCGGCAGGGAGAACAGCGGGGCTTCGGCGCCCGGAAAGGTGCAGCCGGCGAAGGCGGTGCCAATGGTGCGGGTCCGTTCGTTGGCCTTGCGTCCCAGGCGGACCACGTCCCCAAGGCTGTCGCCGCGCTCAGCGGCGGCGCCCATGACCTTGAAGACCGTGAAGTCCCCGGCAATGCCTCGCCGCTTTGCGGATTCCGACGGCGGCGCGCTGGCGATGTCATCCGTCACCACGACGTTCTCCACGGCGATGCCCTCGGCGGCCAGCCTCTCGCTGGCCATGCCGAAGTTCATCACGTCACCTGCATAGTTGCCGTAAGTGAAGACGACGCCAGCGCCGGACTCCGCAGCCTTGGCCACGGCATAGGCCTGCTGGGCGGAGGGCGAGGTGAAGATGTTTCCGACGACGGCACCGTCGGCCAGGCCTGTTCCGACCAGTCCGGCGAAGGCCGGGTAGTGTCCGGAACCGCCGCCGGCGAGGACAGCGACCTTCGGTTGGGCCGGGCGGCAGCGCCGGACGGCGCCGCCGGGAACCTGGCGGACCAGGTCCGAGTGGACGTCGCAGAAACCCGCCAGGGCTTCCTCTGCAAATTCCGAGGGGTCGTTGAAGATCTTTGTCATGGTGGGCTCTCCGGCGTCCGTTTACTTACCTGGCAGTTCTTAGTGCATGTGGCTTCCGCCGTTGATGTCCACGGTGGTGCCGGTCAGGTATGCCGAATCCTCGGAGGAGAGGAAGGTGATCACGGCGGCTACCTCTTCTGTGGTCGCGTTTCGGCCCAGCGGAATGCCGGCGTTGATCGCGGCTTCCTGCTCCTCGGTGCTGCCCACGCGGATGTTGGTGTCCACGGCGCCCGGGGTAATGGCGTTGACGGTAACGCCGGTGGTGCCCAGTTCGCGTGCCAGGGCCTTGGTGAAGCCGAGGATGGCGGCCTTGGCCGCGGAGTAGGGAACCTTGCCGAACACCCCGCCGCCGCGCTGGGCGGACACGGAGGACATGTTCACGATGCGGCCCCAGCCGTTGTCGATCATGTCCGGCAGGAACGCTTTGGTCACCAGGTACGTGCCGGTGGCGTTGACGTCCATGATCTTGTGCCACAGCTCCAGGGTGGTCTCCAGGAAGGGCACGGGTGAAGTGATGCCGGCGATGTTGGCGAGGGCCCCTACGGGCGGCAGGTTTCCGGCGGCCACCTCGGCGGCGACGGCCGCCTGGGCGGCGGTGACGGAGGCTTCGTCGGCGACGTTGATCTCATGGCCGAAGGCGGGCACGTTGAACTCGTTGCCGATTTCGGCGGCGGTCTTGGCGGACTTTTCACCGTCGAGGTCCAGGATCACTACGCCCCAGCCCTGGCTGGCGTAGCGGCGGGCGGTGGTGAGGCCGATGCCCCGCTCGGAGGTTGCCCCGGTAAGGACGGCGGTGCGCTGGATGGTAGTCATGGTGGTGCTCCTTGTAATTGGCTTTGGCGTGGCTGCAGGTGGATTAGATGAGGTCGGTGATGAAGCTGGCCGCTTTGCCGGCGGCCGCGGGCCGTTCGTGGTGGGTGACGTCCCGGGTTTCCAGCTCGAGTGAGAAGTGCCCGGCATAGCCGTGCGAAGCGAGCCGCTTGAGGCCGCCTGCGAAGTCGGCGTTGCCGTTGCCGATGCTGAGGTTGATGTTCCCCGGGACGGCATCCCGCAGGTGGACATGCGAGATGCGGCCGCGGTGCCGGTCAAGGTACCCGCGGATGTCCTCGCCGGCGGCCACAATGTGGCTGAAGTCCATGACGATTCCTACGCCGGTTCCGGCAAGGCGGTCCGCCAGCCGGCCGGCGCGGTCCAGGTTCCAGCAGAACCGGAGGAAGTGCAGGGATTCGGTCCAGAGTTCGACGCCGTACTCCTCCGCCCGCTGTCCGGCCCGGATCAGTTGGGCCGCGATGAGGTCCAGGTCCTCCTCCACGCTCTGCACGGGGGTGTGGTCCAGGGCCCCGCAGGGCAGGACCAGCGCCTTGGCCCCGGTCTTCGCCGTGAGGGTGAGCAGGGCGTCGAGGTGGCGCTGCCGCGCCGCCTGGCCTTCGCCGTCGAGCACTGCATTGAGGTCCCCAATGTCGCCGTTAACGGAGCGGACCCGCAGGCCGGAGGACTCCACCGTGGCGGATACGGCAGCCACGGCAGCGGCATCCAACCCGTAGGGGACGTGGTTGCAGACGCCGGGCAAAGCACCCAGATCGATTTCTTCGAAACCAAGATCCCGCATGGTGTGCAGGGCAGTCCCCAGTTCCTGGTGCCGGAAACTGATGGACGAGCACCCGAGTCTGGAATGGAACATCGTTGATCCTCTGTTTGATGCCGGCCGTCGTTCATGGCTGGCGATAGTGATGGCCACCACAGTAGCCGCCATTATTGTTGACAGTCAACCTCTGCGGTCGACTGTTGACATTGCGCATGACGCGGGTCACACTGGGTTTATCATTTGTTAACCGTCGACAGCGGCGAAACCCCAACAGGCCGCTCTCCGAAAGGGAACCACCATGAGCAAAGATGCTCTGACCATGCGCGGTCCGGTCCACGGCACCAAGGACGCCAAGCGCGTTGCCATCGGCTCCGGTGTTGGCGCCGTGATCGAGACCTATGACTTCATCGGTTTCGGCACCGCCGCTGCGCTGTACTTCGGGACCGCCTTCTTCCCCACCGGCGACCCCGTCACCGGCACCCTTGCCGCCTTCGCCACCCTGGGTGTCGGATTCGCGGCCCGTCCGCTGGGCGGCATCATCGGCGGCCACCTCGGCGACAAGGTGGGCCGCAAGCCCGTGCTGGTCACCTCGCTCATCCTCATGGGCGTGGCCACGTTCCTCATCGGGTTGCTTCCCACCTACGAACAGGTGGGCCTCCTGGCTCCCGCGCTGCTGGTGTTCGTCCGCATCGTGCAGGGCCTTGCCTTCGGCGCCGAATGGGGCGGCGCCATCCTGATGAGCTACGAACACGCTCCCTGGAAGGCCAAGGGCAAGTACACCGGCATCGTCCAGGCCGGCTTCCCGGTAGGCCTGCTGCTTGCCAACCTGGTCTTCCTGGTCAGCGTCAATCTTGGCGGCGAACTCGCCTGGCGCGTACCCTTCCTGGCCAGCATCGTGCTGGTGGTGGTCGGCCTGATCATCCGCTCCAAGGTTCCTGAGTCCCCGGTCTTCGACGAGGTCAAGGACAGCGGCGACATCGTCAAGTCCCCCATCGTGGAGGTCATCAAGACCGATTGGCGCAACATCGTCAAGGGCATCGGCCTGCGTGTTGCCGAGACCGCCGGCTACGCGGTTTCCATCACCTACATGATTTCCTACCTGCACACCGAGCAGCTGGCGGACAAGACCCAAACCCTTGTAGCCCTCTGCATCGCGTCCTTTATCGGCATCTTCGCCACCTTCGCCTGGGCACGCCTCACTGACAAGATCGGCCGCCGCCCCGTCTACATCTGGTCCTGCGCCTTTGCCGTCCTGTTCGCCGTGCCCATGTTCCTGATGGTCAACACCGGTCTGTTCTTCTTCATCATCGCCACCATCGCCATTTCCTACGCTGTCTGCCAGAACTCCCTCGCCGGTGCCCAAGGCGCCTGGTTCCCCGAGCTCTTCCAGGCCAGGACCCGCGCATCCGGCGCCAGCCTGGCCTACCAGATCTCCGCCATGGTTTCAGGCTTCACCCCCTTCATCACCACCCTGCTCTTCGTCAGCTTCGGCTGGATGGGTCCGGCAATGCTGTTCGGCTTCTACGCAGCCGTTGGCCTGTGGGCCGCAGTCGCCACCCGCGAAACCTGGGGCAAGCGTGAACGCCAGCTGGCCGATGAGGCCACCAAAAGCACGCCCAACACGGTGAGCGTCTAAATGACCGTCACGCACGAAACGAACACGGAGCCAGCAATGCCAACACAAACCATCCAGGACCCGGCCGTTGAAAGCCATGTGGGGCAGGACCGCATCGAAAAGGTCACTGCCGCCGCCTACCGGATCCGGCACCACGCGCTGAACATGGGCGAGGTCCAGGGCCAGGGCTATGTGGGACAGGCCCTGGGTGCAGCGGACATGCTCGCCACGGTCTACGGCGACCAGCTCCGGTTTAAGGCCGGGGATCCGCACTGGGAAGCACGGGACAGGTTCCTCCTGTCCACCGGCCACTACGCCATCGGCCACTACGCGGCCCTCGCCGAAGCAGGCATCGTCCCCGTTGCGGAACTCGAGACGTACGGCTCGGACGATTCGCGGCTGCCGATGTCCGGAATGTCCACCTACACCCCCGGCATGGAAATCTCCGGCGGTTCCCTGGGCCACGGCCTGACCATCGCTGTCGGCATGGCCCTGGGCCTGCGCTACCAGGGCTCGGACGCCCGGGTGTTCAACTTCCTCTCCGACGGCGAACTGGACGAGGGCTCCACCTGGGAAGCGGCCATGGGCGCGCACCACCACCAGCTGGGCAACCTGACCGCGATGGTGGACATCAACGCGTTGCAGGCCGACGGCAAGACCGACACAGTGCTCCGCACCGAACCGGTCACGGAGAAGTGGGAATCCTTCGGCTGGTACACCCAGCGGGTGGACGGGAACGACGTCGGAGCGCTGCTGGCAGCGTTCGACAACGCAGCCGCCCAGGCCGCCGCCGTCGGACGTCCCTCCGTGATCCTCTGCGACACCAAGGTGGGCCGCGGCGTGCCGCTGCTGGAAAACCGCGACAAGGCGCACTTCATGCGCATCGAAGAACACGAATGGCAGACCTGCCGCGAGCAGCTCACCGCCGGATATGAAGGAAAGGCTTCAGCATGAGCACCACCACCGAGGCCCCCAGCACCACAACAGCTGTGAAGCCGAAGCTCAAGACCTCGGCGATGATCGCATCCTTCGCCGACCCCGGCCAGAAGACCGCGTCCGCGCCCTTTGGGCACGCACTGGTCAAGGCCGCGCAGGAGAACGACAGGATCGTCGGCCTGACCGCGGACCTGGGCAAATACACGGACATGCACATTTTCGCCAAGGCCTTCCCGGAACGGTTCTTCCAGATGGGCATGGCCGAGCAGCTGCTGTTCGGCGCCGCGGCCGGCCTGGCCGAAACCGGCCTGGTGCCGTTCGCGTCCACGTACTCGGTGTTCGCCGCCCGCCGCGCCTACGACTTCCTTTGCCTGGATGCGGCCGAGCCGAACCTGAACGTTAACATCGTGGGCGGCCTGCCCGGTCTGACCACCGGATACGGCCCCAGCCACCAGGCAACCGAGGACATGGCGATCTTCCGCGGCATGCCCAACCTGACCATCGTGGACCCCTGCGACTCCGTGGACATCGAACAGGCGGTCCCGCAGCTCGCCGCGTCCGAAGGACCCACCTACCTGCGCCTTCTCCGCGGCAACGTGCCTACGGTCCTTGACGAGTACGACTACACGTTCGAACTTGGCAAGGCCAAGGTCCTGCGCGGCGGCAACGACGTCGTGTTCATTTCCTCCGGCCTGATGACCATGCGCGCCCTCCAGGCAGCCAAGGCGCTGGAGGCACACAACGTGGACGTCGCCGTCGTACACGCACCTACCATCAAGCCGTTCGACGCCGGGACCGTCCTCGCCGAGATCAACACCGACCGGCTCGCCGTCACCCTGGAAAACCACTCCGTTGTGGGCGGCCTGTTCGAAACCGTGGCCTCGTCCATGGTGGCGGCGGGCCTCGGCAAGCGCGTGGTGCCCGTGGCACTGCCGGACCAGTTCCTGGACGCAGGTGCCCTGCCCACCCTGCACGACCGCTACGGCCTGGCCATGGACCGCATCGTGGCGAAGGTCCTCGCCGAACTCGGCTAAGCCAATAACGGAATGCGTAAAGCACGGCTCCGGCGCCCACCGGAGCCGTGCCTTCTGCCGTACTATCGAACTACGACCGACTGTAAACAGTCGACTTACGACATTGAGGACGCAAGGCCATGGCCGGACTGACCGCCCCGTTGCTGGGACTGCAAAAGAAGAGCCTGCGTGAGCAGGCCCTCTCGGCCCTGCGGACTGCCATCACCAGCGGAGAACTGGAACCCGGACGGCACCTGGTGGAAACTGAGCTGTCCGAGATGCTGCAAATCAGCCGGGGCACGTTGCGGGAGGCACTCCGCCAGTTGGAACAGGAAGGCCTGGTCTCAGCCGGGCCGCGCGGACGCTTGTCTGTCCGGCATCTCGATGAAAAGGAAATCCGGGACATCTATGCGGTACGCGCCGCGCTGGAGTCGCTCGCTGCCCGGACGCTCTGCGAACTGCCGGAGCGGCAGCACGTCACCGAATCCCTGCACCGGGCCATCGACGTCATGACCGCCGCAACCAGCGGGAGCCTCGAGGAACGGATCGAGTCCGACCTTGAGTTCCACCGCACCCTGTGCCGGCTGACAGGCAATGAGACACTCCTCCACTCCTGGGAGTCCCTGGAAGGTTCCATCCGGATGTCCATCATGTTCGCGGGGCTGGAAAAGGGCGTCAGCAACATGAGCGTGGACCGGCACCGGGACATTGTCACCGCCATCGATACCGGCGACGCCGCCCTCGCACGGAAAACCATTCTCGAGCACATGGACACCGCCGCGGCCAACCTGGTGTCCTAGGTCCGCGTCCCGGCTCACGCACCGCCGCAGCTTCTTCTTTGGCAGTTGCCGTTTCATCCTTGCGAATACTCCCGGCCCTCTGGGGTACGTTGGCAGGAGCAGGGTGACCTGGAAGCATTCCCAGGAACCACGGGAACGACCTGGAGGAGAAATCTATGCGGGAACTGAGTGCCAGCGACGGTTTTCTTGAATCGGAGACCCTTGCCGGCGACGACGAACCGGCGGAAACGGCGGCTGGGGAGCACACAGCCGAACCTGAAATCACCTACGACGAACAGTTCTATCCCGCCCGCCCCAAAGCCCTTCGGCCTATCGCCCGGCGCCGGCAGTACCTGGCCACGCGGCCTTCCTTCGAGTTCGACGGGCGCAACCAGGCGTACGTCGAGTGGCTGCGGAACCAGGCGATGCTGGGTGACGCGAACACCCTGGCCCGGCAGCTTTCAGGGCAGGCCAGCATGTGGCAGAACTCCTATGCCCACCCCAACCCGCGAGCCGCCGTCGAACGCGCCCCCGTATGGTTCACCGCATATCCCCTCTCCTTCATCACCCGCCCCGGTGAATCCTTCCTGGCCGCCCTCGGCGATCCAGCAATGTGGGACGCCTTCCGCGAAATCGGCATCAGGGCCATCCACACCGGACCCGTCAAGCTGGCGGGCGGCATCAGCGGCTGGACCCAGACGCCCAGCGTCGACGGGCACTTCGACCGCATCAGCATGGCCATCGATCCGGTGTTCGGCACCGAGGATGAATTCCGCAGGATGTGCGAAGTGGCAACGGACCACGGCGGCACCATCATCGACGACATCGTCCCGGGCCACACCGGCAAGGGTGCCGACTTCCGCCTCGCCGAGATGAACTTCCGCGACTACCCCGGGATTTACCACATGGTGGACATCCCCGAGGATGACTGGCACCTGCTTCCGGACGTCCCGGACGGGCAGGACTCGGTCAACCTGAGCCCGGAATCGGAACAGGCACTGCAGAAGGCCGGGTATATCATCGGCCGGCTGCAGCGGGTGATCTTCTATGAGCCCGGCGTGAAGGAAACCAACTGGAGCGCTACCCGGCCGGTGGTGGACACCACCGGGAAAACCCGCCGCTGGGTCTACCTGCACTACTTTAAGGCGGGCCAGCCGTCCATCAACTGGCTGGACCCCACCTTCGCCGGCATGCGCCTGGTGGTGGGCGATGCGCTGCATTCGCTGGTGGATCTTGGCACCGGTGCGCTTCGGCTGGACGCCAACGGCTTCCTGGGCGTGGAGAAGAGCGCAGAGGAACAGCCCGGCTGGTCCGAGGGACACCCGCTGTCCGAGGCCGCGAACCAGCTCATCGGCTCCATGATCCGCAAGGTGGGCGGGTTCTCGTTCCAGGAGCTCAACCTCACCATTGACGACATCAAGGCGACGTCGGAAGCAGGCCCCGACCTGTCCTACGATTTCATCACCCGGCCCGCGTACCACTACGCCCTGGTGACCGCCGACACCGAGCTCCTGCGGCTGGCCCTGCGCCTGTCCATGGAGATCGGGGTGGACCAGGCCTCACTGGTGCACGCGCTGCAGAACCACGACGAACTCACCTATGAACTGATGCACTTCGCTTCAGGGCACCGGGACGAGATGTTCGAGCTTAACGGCGTGGAGCTCACCGGCGCCGAGCTTGCGGAGCAGGTCCAGCAGACCATGCGGGACCGGCTGACCGGTGAGAACGCGCCCTACAACGCGGTGTTCACTACCAACGGCATTGCCTGCACAAGCGTCAGCTTCATCATGGCCGCCCTGGGCATCCGTGAACAGGACGCGATCACCCCCGAGCAGGAGGCACAGGTCCGGGATGTCCACATCCTGCTGGCCATGTACAACGCCTTGCAGCCCGGCGTCTTTGCGCTTTCCGGCTGGGATTTGGCCGGCATCACGGCCCTTGACCGTGAAAGCGTTGCCGAACTCACCGCGCAGGGCGACACCCGCTGGATCAACCGCGGGGCGCACGACATCATGGGAAACAGCCCGGAAGCGACCGCGTCGTCGTCCGGAATGCCCCGCGCGCGGAGCCTGTACGGTCCCCTGCCGGACCAGCTGCAGGACCCCAACTCGTTCGCGCGGCGCCTGCAGCGGGTCCTCGCGGTCCGCGAAGAGTACGGGATCGCCACCGGCACACTGCTGGACGTACCCGATGTTTCGCACCGCGGCCTGCTGGTCATGGTCACCCGGCTGGGCAGCGGCGCGCTTGAGGTCACCGTTCTCAACTTCTCGGACCAGGACGTCGCCGGCAGCATCCAGTCCAGCCACCTGCTGCCCGGATCCACGGTCCAGGACCTGTTCACCGGCGAAGCCATTGGCCACGTGGACGACCTCTGCAGCTTCTTCCTCGAACTTCCCGCCTTCCGGGGAACGGCACTCCTGCTGACTGAGGCCGGGACTCCCGAAGAGGACGAAGGCGTCTAGTTCCAGCACGCCCCCTGACCGCCGGGATGCCAGGAGCCCCTGCCCAGGGGCTCCTGGGAATCCGTTTGGGTTGACAACCGTTAACTGAACGTACGGTAAGTTGCCGCACGGTACTGAGGGATTTCATGAGCACGAAGTTTGAATCAGTTGAAGACGACGCGGGGAAGGTCACCCGTTACGTCCGCCGCGTCAATGGCGGTGGCCTGGTGGCTCCCGGAGCCGCGGTTGCGGACAGCACCCGCATCGGGTCCATGACCTACGTGGAGTATGGCGCGAGGATTGGCCACGGCTGCCGGATCGGCCATGGCAGCTGGATCGACCGGGACGCCACGATCGGTGACCGCGCGGTCATTGGCGACGGCGTGCGGATCGGCCGGGGCACGGTGATTGGCAACCGGGTCCACATTGGCAGCCACTCCCGGATCGGCTCGAGCGTGCTGATCGAGCACGGCGTCCATTTGGAAGCAGACGCCACCGTTGCAGACGGCGGGCAGGTGTTGATCGGCTCGCGCATCGCGGCCCCTACCCAGGGGAAGAACCGCCCGCGCCGCCGGGCCAAGGGCCGGATGGCGGCCTGACGGCTTAGCGGACGCCCGCGGCCTCGGGCGCCGCCGGTTCAGGCGCCAGCAGCATGGTGGAGGTGTCGATGCGTTCGTTCGTGTCCTGCCCTTCCACAAGCCTTATCGCCTCCTCGCGGCTGGACACCACGGGCACCGACCCCAGGAGGGGCCTTGCCGCCGTCTCCCGCATCTTCAGCAAAGCAAACAGCGCCACCAGCGAGAAGAACATTACGTAGAACGCGGGAGCGTACGGGTTCCCGGTTACCTCAACGAGGATCTGGCTGACCAGTGGAGTGGTGCCGCCGAAAACCGAAATGGCGAGGTTGTGCGTTACCCCCACCGAACCAAAGCGGGAAGCCGTGGGAAAGAGTTCGGACATCACGGCCGCGGTGAGGGCGAGGAAAAACGCCGAGGGCAGCGACACCAGGAAGAGTGCCAGGTACAAGGACCACAGCGTTCCCATCTGCATCAGGGTAAAGGCCGGCAGGAGCAGGACCAGATTTCCGATCGTGGCCATGGCGTAGATGGGGCGCCGGCCGATGCGGTCGGACCAGCGGGCCACGAATGGAATCATGACCGCCAGCAGAACCAGGACGACGACGGCGGCAACAGCCGTGTGCACAGGGTCGGATCCAACCTGGGTTTCGAGGTAGGTGGGCATGTAGCTGGTCAGCAGGTAGCCACATGTGCCGTCGGCGGCAACGAGGCAGCAGCCGATCAGGATTTGGGGCCAGTAGTGCTTGAAGATATTAGGCAGGTTGTGCCGGACGAAAATGGGGTCGATGTCCTCACTTCCGGCCTTGGCGTGGGCAACCTCGAAGCTGGGCGATTCCGGCAGCCGGAGCCGCATCACAATCGCCACGACGCCAAGGGGAAGGGCGATCAGGAACGGGATGCGCCAGCCGCCTTCCAGCATTGCCGAGTCACCCCAGGCGGACGTGGTGACAGCGGTGGTTACGGCAACCATGCTGGCGCCGGCGGCGAAACCGAGCATGGACCCGGAATTCAGCAGCGAGGCCATAAAGCCGCGGCTGCGGTCCGGCGAGAACTCCGAAATGTATGTTGCTGCGCCTGAATACTCGCCGCCGGTGGAGAACCCCTGCAGCATTTTGAGCAGATAGAGGGGAATGATCACCCAGAGGCCCACCTGTCCTGCGGTGGGCAGCAGGCCGATGCCGGTGGTGGCCACGGCCATCAATGCCATCGTAAAGAAGAGGACCTTGCGCCGGCCGATCCGGTCGCCGAGCGGACCAAGGATCATGCCGCCCAACGGCCGGACGATAAAGGAGACGGCGAAACCCAGCAGCGTAACCAACAGGCCCATCCGCTCATCCATGCCCTCCGTGAAGACAGAGGTCATGGTGACGGCGAGGTACCCGTAGACTCCGATGTCGTACCACTCAATGAAGTTCCCGACGCCCGCCCCCACCTGCGCTTTCCGCAGCTCGTCCTTGTCCACGACTATGCAGTCGCCCGCCTGCAGCCGGCGGGCAGTTTTTGGGCGCACGGGGTGCTGCTCTTTGGACTGTTCGAACATCTTCGTCCTGTCTTTTTACCGGGTAACGGATCGGCAGGAGTAACCGGCCATTAACCGGCATCCCCTAGGGGAGGTGGTAAGTATTCTGCCAGAAAGGAAACGGACGATTGGCCGTCCCGCCACCCTCGATGTGATCCAAGCCTCTGAATTCCGCGTAGTTAGCGCGTCTCGAGGCTGTTGCAATAGAAGCAACTAACCGCGTCACAATCATCAAATAAACCCTCATCCAGTCAATCCTGCGCACCGGCATCAGTCCTGGCTGGACCCGGGCTGCCTGCCTGATGGTCTGCAGTCCGCCTTCTGTTATGTCCGCCGCCCAGCAGGACCGCCCCGCCCCAGACAGCAAGGAAGGCTGCCACCAGCAGGAGCCCCGCCTCGCCAAGGTCGAGCTCCCCCAGCCAGGCGGTGAACGGGTCAGCGAGCCCAAAGGCGGCGTCGGCGAATCCGCCGAGGGTGATGGCTGCGATGAAGAGCGCCGACAACGCGGAAAGGCCCGTCACCAGGGCATTGAAGCCGAGTTTGCGTTGCGGGTGGTCCAACGCGGAGCGGTACATCCGCATCATGACCACGCCGTTGACCGTGTCGCACAGGGTCATCGCGGCAGCGAAGGCAAGGGGAAGCGTCAAAAGCGCCACCGGTGGCACGCCCGCCAGTGACGCAGCAGCCGTGACCACCAGCAGCCCGATGGTGGTGGCAGTGTCAAATCCCAGACCGAACAGGAAGCCGATCACGTAAATGTTCCGGGGCCGCTGCACTCCGGCCAGCGGCCTGGCCAGGAGACGCGCAACAAATCCCCTGCTGTCCAGGTCCCCTTCCCTGATCCGGCCGCCTGCCTGCACGTCGCGGTACACCCGGGCGGCCCGCAGGAAGGCGGAACCGTTGAACAGGCCCATGGCGAGCAGGAACAGGCCGGATACCCCGCTGCCGATGAGGCCGAGGACGTGGTTGCCCGTGGTTCCTTCCTCCATGAACTGGCCGATGACGGCCGTGCCGGCCGCCACCAGAAGTCCTGCCAGGATCACCACCGAGCTGTGGCCAAGGCTGAACGCGAATCCGACGCTCACAGGGTCCCTCCGCTGGGCGACGAACTTGCGGGTGGAGTTGTCGATCGCGGCGATATGGTCCCAGTCGTAGCTGTGTTTTATGCCCGCCGCGTACGCGGTCAGGACCAGGCCAAGGACCAGGGGCGTGCCGGCGGCCAAGGAGCCACTGACCAGGAGGACGACGGCGGCGGCGTGCAGTGCGGCGACGGCACCGAAGGTGAAGAGCACGCGGGTCCGGAGCGGCAGTGCTTCCCGCTCCCGGTACAGTGTGGCGATGCTGTTGAGTGCGGTCATCAGTGCTTCCTTAGATCCAGCGGTTCCTGCCTGTACCAGCGTTTCCGGAGCAGGCTGTTACAGGCGCTGAGCAGGCTGTTCAGGTCCTCCGTGCTGTTGGACAGCGAGCGCAGGACCAGTCCCGTTGTTCCGGCGACGGCCCGGGTGAGTGAAATCCCAGTCCTGGCGTCATGTTCGGCCGCGCAAGCGTTCAGCTCGTCAGCGAGCGCTTGGTCCACCCGGGCGTCCACCACCACCAGCGATCCCACGTGGCTGTAGCCTTCCATGAAACCCATCCCGCTGACATCGCCCGATGGCGGCCGGATCAGCAGGTTGTCCAGCGCCAGCAGTTGCCGGTCCCCCTCTGCGGCATCCACCCACATCTCGCTGCGCAGCCGCACCTCCTCGTACCTGAATGCGGTGCCGTCCGGGGACCACCCGGGGGTCACCACCTCGGCCATGACCAGGGACGATGACGGCTTCAGGGTCACGCAGGTCCGTTGCCGGTAGCTGGCCTCCCGGTAGGCGATGAGCTGGTCCGGCATCAGTTCCAGCCGCGCCCCCTCCCCCAGCCGGACGTGCATCTGCTGCTCGGCAAAAGATCCGGGAGTCCGGTAAATCTTGGTAGCGGATTGGGTGGTCAGCAGCAGCGAGGCCGAGTCCCCTACCTCGACATCAATAAGGAAGAGATCCGCCCCAAGATAAGCCCCGCCAGGATTGACGACGACATAGCAAACCTGTCCCGAGTCATCGAGGTAGTGAGGCCGCAAAACCCTCAAAGCCCCACGGTGGTACTGATGCGCCGCGAAGGACCGTCCCGCACGCTCGGCCACCACAAGCCCAAGCTCCCCCATCGCTTCCGGTGATTGAGCTTGTCGAAATTCCGGTGGTTGAGCCTGTCGAAACCCCACCGCCGTCGTACTCATGCCAAATCGAGCATCAGGACATCGCGCCGGATCCACTCGATGACCTTGTCGAGCCCTTCGTCCGTCTTGAGGTTGGTGAAGCAGAACGGCTTGTTGCCGCGGAACTCTTTGGAGTCCCGTTCCATGACGGCCAGGTCCGCGCCGACGTGGGGTGCGAGGTCGGTCTTGTTGATGATGAACAGGTCGGACTTGATCATGCCCTGGCCGGCTTTGCGGGGTATCTTTTCGCCCTGGGCCACGTCGATGATGTAGATGGAGAAGTCGACCAGTTCGGGGCTGAAGGTGGCGGAGAGGTTGTCGCCGCCGGATTCGACGAAAATCACCTGCAGGTCCGGGTGACGCGCCTTGAGTTCTTCAATGGCGGCGGTGTTCATGGAGGTGTCTTCACGGATGGCGGTGTGGGGGCAGCCGCCGGTTTCGACGCCGATGATCCGGTCCACAGGCAGGATGCCGTTGGCGGCCAGGATCCTGGCGTCCTCGATGGTGTAGATGTCGTTGGTGATGGCGGCCATGGAGATCCCACCACTCATATGGCGGGTGAGCCGCTCCACGAGCTGGGTCTTGCCTGCGCCGACGGGCCCGCCGATGCCGATTTTAATGGGTTCAGTCATGGTGTTCCTCCTCCGTCACAAGCCCGGTCAGCTCATGAACATCCGGGCACGCTGGCGTTCGTGCCGCATCTGCGAAATTTCCAGTCCGGGGCTGACGGCCCCGAAGTCGTCCGGGGTGAGGCGGGCGATCCGTTCGGTGGCGGCAGCGACGTCGTCGTGCGCTTTCCGCAGCACGCGCTGCCCCGCGTTCTGGCCCAGCGGGATGGCCCTGACCGCGTTCTGCGTCAGGGAGGTGACGGTGGCAAAGAGGTAGGCGGCGAGCGCCTCCTGCTGCGGCACGCCCAGGGAGCGCGCGACGACGGCGAACGCCAGAGGCTGGTGCCCTGCGGCCGCGCCGCTGGTCACCAGGTCCCGGTACAGTTCCAGCGCGTCCGACGGGAACACTTCCGCCCCGATCTCGAGCAGCCGCCCGCCCATCTTGATGCTGGCCTCCCGGACCTGGCGCGGCAGCAGTTGCGCGGACAGCAAGGCATCGAGGTCAAGGACATCCCACCCCTCATACAAAAACCGGACAGCCAGCCCGTCTGAGTAGGTAAGCGACTGCGAGATGAACATGGACAACCAGGCGCCGAAACCAGCCTCATCAGCGACCACACCGGCGTCGACATAGGTTTCGAAGCCGAGAGAGTGCGCAAACGCCCCGGTAGGAAGCGCTGAGTCAGTGAGCTGCTGCAAGGCAAGCTGGTAGCTGCCGACGCTGGCGGTGGCGGGTGAAGGGGGCTGCGGTGTGGTGGGCACCGCGAAGCGGGCACAGCCCCCTTCACCCGCCGCCGTGTCCAAGGTGCGGCTGGTACTAGTGCGAGTGCTCAGCATGACGGAAAGGCACGGGCATGACGCGTTCCTGGCGGGAGTAGGGCACTCCGGCGTGGCGAAGGTAGTCCTCGACGGTGTGGTCGTAAGCGCACACCATGACCTCCGCCCCGTACTCCGACTCCGCGTCAAAAAACTGCGCCTGCAGGTGCCGGTTGCCGAGGGAGTGCGCCGTGACGCCCATTTCGTGGATGGTGCGGGGTGCGATGACCAGGACGTCGGTGGGCAGCACGGACACCACGATCAGGTTCGATTCGGCGACGTGCAGGATGTCGCCGTCACGCAGGTCCCCCGCCCCGGACGGCAGGCGGATTCCGATCTCCTTGCCGTGGTCCGTCGTCGCGCGCTGGATGCGCTTGACCAGCTGGGCGCTGGGCAGCACCACTTTCTCGCGGTGCAGCCCGGCATAGGCGGCGAGGTCGGTTTCCGGCAGGTCGTGCAGGTTGCCGAGGACTTTGTCGATGATCAAGGAGTTCTCCGAGGTTCTAGAAGAGGTAGTAGCGCTGGGCCATGGGGAGCACGTCGGCCGGCTCGCAGGTAACGTCCCCGCCGTCGACCATCACCTGGTAGGTTTCCGGGTCCACTCGGATGTCCGGCGTTGCGTCGTTGTACTTCAGGTCGGCCTTGGTGAGGTTCCGGATTCCTGAGACGGGCCGAATGACCTTCTCCAGTCCCAGTTCGGCGGGGACGCCGGCCTCCATGGCGGCCTGTGAAAGAAAGGTGATGGAGGACTGCTGCACGGCCTTGCCGAACGCGCCGAACATCGGGCGCATGGTGCGCGGCTGCGGGGTGGGGATGGAGGCGTTCGCGTCGCCCATCAGCGCATAGGCAATCTGGCCGCCCTTAAGCACGAGCTCGGGCTTGACCCCGAAGAACGCGGGATCCCAGAGGACCAGGTCGGCGAACTTGCCTTCCTCCACGGAGCCGACGGAGTCAGCGATGCCCTGGGCAAGGGCGGGATTGATGGTGTATTTGGCCACGTAGCGCTTGAGCCGGAAGTTGTCGCTCCCCGCTGAGCCGTGTGCCCCGCCGTCGTGATCCTCCAAAACGCCGCGCTGCTTCTTCATACTGTCCGCTACCTGCCAGGTGCGGGTGATCACCTCGCCCACCCGGCCCATCGCCTGTGAGTCGGAGGAGGTGATGGAGAAGATGCCGAGATCCTGCAGGACGTCCTCGGCGGCTATGGTCTCGGCGCGGATCCGGGAATCGGCGAACGCCACGTCCTCTGGGATGTCAGGGTTGAGGTGGTGGCAGACCATCAGCATGTCCAGGTGCTCTTCGATGGTGTTGCGGGTGTACGGGAGTGTGGGATTGGTGGACGCCGGCAGGACGTTGGGCATGCCGGCGATTTTGATGATGTCCGGGGCGTGTCCGCCGCCGGCGCCTTCGGTGTGGAACGTGTGGATCACGCGGCCGTTGATGGCCCGGATGGTGTCCTCCACGAAGCCGCACTCGTTCAGGGTGTCGGTGTGGATGGCCACCTGGACGTCATACTCGTCCGCCACCGTCAGCGACGTGTCGATGGAGGACGTGGTGGAGCCCCAGTCCTCGTGCACCTTCAGTCCGATGGCGCCGGCGCGGATCTGCTCTGCGAGGGGTTCGACGGCGGACGCGTGGCCTTTGCCGAACAGGCCGATGTTCATCGGAAATGCCTCCGCCGCCTGCAGCATGCGCTGGATGTGCCACTTTCCCGGCGTCACGGTGGTGGCCTTGGTGCCCTCGGCCGGCCCGGTGCCGCCGCCGATCATGGTGGTGATGCCGCTGGCAAGGGCAGTCGCAACCTGGTCCGGCGAGATGAAGTGGATATGGGTGTCGATGCCGCCGGCGGTGAGGATTTTCCGTTCCCCGGCGATGATTTCGGTGCTGGCACCGATCACAATGTCCACGCCGTCGGTGATCTGCGGGTTGCCGGCCTTGCCGATCCGGAAGATGTGTCCGTCCCTGAGCGCAATGTCGGCCTTGTAGATGCCGGTGTAGTCCAGGATGACGGCGTTGGTGATGACGGTGTCCGGGACGTCCCCGTCACGGATAGCCTGACCGTTCTGGCCCATGCCGTCGCGGATTACCTTGCCGCCGCCGAACACCACCTCTTCGCCGTACACGGTGAGGTCCTTCTCGATCTCGAGGAACAGTTCGGTGTCGGCCAGGCGGATCTTGTCGCCGGTGGTCGGGCCGTACAGGTCGGCGTACTGCCGGCGCGTAATTTCGAAGCTCACTGGCTGTCACCTCCCGCAACAGGCCCGCCCGGGCGGGTGCCGCCGTCGAGCTTTCCGTTGACGGCGTTGCCCAGTCCGTAGACTTCCCGGGCTCCGGCGAGTTCGATGAGCCGCACGCTCCGTGAGTCCCCCGGCTCGAACCGGGCGGCGGTGCCGGCGGGAATGTCCAGCCGGCGGCCGTACGCTGCGTCCCGGTCGAAGACCAGGGCGGCGTTCGCCTCGGCGAAGTGGAAGTGTGAGCCCACCTGCACGGGCCGGTCACCGGTGTTGAGCACCTCAACAATGACCGCGTCCCGCCCGGAGTTCAGCGTCACGGGTTCGGGCCTGAGGACGTATTCTCCGGGTATCATGGCTGCCCCTGGCGGATGGGATCGTGGACGGTGACGAGCTTGGTGCCGTCGGGGAAGGTGGCCTCGATCTGCACGTCGTGGATCATTTCGGGCACGCCCTCCATGACGTCGTCGCGGCTCAGGAGCGTGGTGCCGTAGCTCATCAGATCGGCAACGGTCCGGCCGTCACGGGCGCCTTCGATCAGTTCGTAGCTGATGATGGCCACGGCCTCGGGGTAATTGAGCTTGAGCCCGCGGGCCTGCCGCCGCCGGGCAAGGTCCGCGGCCACCACGATCATCAGTTTTTCCTGCTCACGCGGCATCAGGTGCATTCGGGTCCCTTCCACAACAGCCGCCGGACGGCGTGGGACCCACAGTAGGTGCCGAACGTTTCGGCCACGTTTCAGGTTTGTAATGCCCGGTTCCCGGATTGGCCCTCGGCCACGCGCTAAGGGTTGAGCCGCGCGAGGATCTCTTCCGTGGATTGGACTGGCTGGCGGTAACTGGTGGAGAGGATGCGCAGCATGTCCGCGGCGTCCTGGTTGTCCTCGGAGGCCATGGCATCCCTGGCGTAGGTGGCCCGGATGTTGTGGGCGAAGGCGTCCGCCCCTGTCTGCGCGATGCAGTTGTGGGTGGAAACTCCGGCGAGCACCACCTCGTCGGCGCCCCAGTTCCGCAGTCGGGAGAGCAGGTTCGTACCTACGAAGGCGCTGTCCCGGGTCTTGTTCAGCTGCGGCAGGCCGTTTATCGCGAGGCCGGGGACAGCTTGTGCCTGCTCGCTGCCGCGGAAGATAAAGCCCTGGTCGTCGTCGAGCATATTCAGGCTCCAAGTGGACTTGTCCCGCTCGTGTTCGGTGCCCACGATCAACGCCTTGTGCCCGCTTGCCTTGAATGCTTCCAGCAATCTGTTGCACGATGCGACCATCTGCTCCTGTTGCGCGGCAAGTTCCGGCGCCTCGAAAAACGCGTTCTGCATGTCGATGACCAAAAGAGCAATCATGGAGGCACCTTTCCCTTGCGTAGCCGGTACCGGAACCGTACCCCTCAAGGGACCGGGCAAAACTGGAAGTTACGGCGCCGACTCCCGGACCTTGAGTTTGAAGCCGGCCTCCACGTGCAGTCCCTGCCCGGCACTTTCCCGGCCGGATATCCGGTCGAGCAGCAGGGCGATGGACCGCTCGGCGATCTCATCCATGCCGGGCGAGATGGTGGTCAGCGACGGCGACGCGAACCGGGCTTCGTCGATGTCGTCGAAACCCGCCACGGCCACGTCCTGCGGAACCTTGATGCCGCGGATCAGGAGCTGGTGCATGGCGCCGAGCGCGAGGACGTCATTCAGGCCGAACACGGCATCGAACCGGACTCCCTTTTCGATTAGCCCTGCCACGGCTGCGGCACCGGTGTCGCGGCGCCATTCGGCCGGGGCAATGAGGGCCGGGTCGAACGGGACACCGGCTTCCTCCAGCGCCCTGCGGTAGCCGTTGAGCCTCAGGCCGGCGCTGCCCGCTGACTCCCCGGGGCTGGCACCAACCACGGCGATCCGCCGGCGGCCGCTCCCCAGCAGGTGGGCAGTGACCGCGGCGGCAGCTTCCTCGTTCTTCATGGTGACCAGGTCGAACCGCGGGTCCAGGATGTGTTCGCCGAGCATCACCAGAGGTTTCTTGCCCGCACGGGAGGCAACGGCGTCGGCGTCAATAGCCAGCGGGGTGAACAGCAGGCCGTCGGTGAGCTGCCGGAACGGTCCCTGCAGGGCATTCAGTTCCGCGCTGCCTTCGGCGTCAGACTGCTCCACCAGGACGCGGTAGCCACGCTGCGCGGCGGCCTTCATCAGCTTCGAGGCCAGCTCCGCGTAGTAGGGTGCGGAAAGATCGGACAGCACCAGGCCCAGCATGGAGGTTTTGCCGGACCGCAGGCTCCGAGCCGTGAGGTTCGCCTCGTACCCCAGTTCGGCGATGGCGTCCTGGACCCGCTGCTTGGTGGCAGGACGGATGAACTCGTAGTCATTCAGGACGTTGGAAACCGTTTTGAGCGACACCCCCGCCGCGCGTGCAACGTCGTTCATGGTGACCGCCATATGGCTCCTTCGTGTGGTATCGCAAGTTCCGGGATACATCGTTGCAGAAGATGGCTCCGCGACGGCAACCGCCCGTCATGAAGGCAAAATCAGCTGTCCGCCTTGGCCGCTTTCACCGCAGCCTTGGCGGCCTGCTTGCTGGCGCGTACCTTGGCCAGGGATTCGGGGTCCACGATGTCCGCGACGGACAGGTAGGCACCTTCCTCGCCGTAGTGCCCTGCGGCCTCGCGCCATCCTGGCGCCTGCAGCCCCCGTTGCTTGCCCAGCAGGGCGAGGAAGATTTTCGCCTTCTGCTCGCCGAAGCCCGGAAGTGCCTTGAGCCGGCGGAGCACCTCGGTGCCGTCGGGGTCACCCTTGGTCCAAATCGCGGCGGCGTCGCCGTCCCACTCGTTCTGCACTGCTTCCGCTAGCGCCTGCACCCGGGCCGCCATGGAACCGGGGAAACGGTGCACCGCCGGCCGCTCCTTGAACATCTCCACGAAGGCTTCCGGGTCATGGGAGGCGATGGCCTCGGGCTGCAGGGACCCGATGCGGGCCTTGATCTTTTCAGGCCCCGCGAAGGCGGACTCCATGGTTACCTGCTGGTCCAGCAGCATTCCCGTCAACAGGGCGAAGTCGTCCTCGCTCAGCAGCTTGTCCGCGGCAGGATCTCCGGTGATGTGCAATTCCATGCCGTACATCCTCCCACCTGCCGCCCGCCGTCGTCATACTCACGGCTTCCGGAGGCCTCCACCGGAGTTTTTGTCCAGATATGCAGGCTTCCCGGGCCGTTATCCCGGCATACCTGGACAAAAACTCACTGGGGGTTAGTTGGTGACGGCCAGCCGGATCATAGACCAGGACACGGCCGGAAGTTCCGCGGTGAGGCGGCCTCCGTCGGCCTTTGCCAAGACGTTGTCGGCGGGCAGCACGGACGTGAAGTCATCAGCGGTGGCCTGCCAGTACGGGTCCTTGTTGGTGTAGGTGAGCGCCTCCACCACCTGGACGTCGCCCAGCGCGGACACCATTGCCTCCAGGCGCAGCGTTTCCGTCACCGACCGGTTGACGGCAAACACCACAGCCTCGCCCTTGGCTGCGTCATAGGTCGCGACGGCGGACACCGCCGCAAAGTCCTGCGTCTTGCCGCCGCTGACCAGGGGGGATTCGACGGCGAGCTGCAGCACCGTGCCGGACGCGTGCCGGGAGGTGAGGGCGAAGGGATGGAAGGTGGTCTGCTTCCATGAGCGCCCGCCCGGCTCGGTCATGATGGGGGCGATGACGTTCACCAGCTGGGCAAGGCTGGCAGAGTGGACGCGGTCCGTGTTCCGGAGCAGGGTGATCAGGAGATCACCGACGACGACGGCGTCCGCCACTGTGTAGGTGTCTTCCAGCAGGACTGGGGCAACGGGCCAGTCCTTCCCGCTGGGTGCCCGGGACTCGTCGCGGCTCATGTGCCAGACGTTCCACTCATCGAAGGAGATGTTTACCTGCTTGGTGGACTTCTTCACGGACTTTACGTGGTCGATGTGGCTCACGATGTCGTGGATGAAGGCTTCCATGCGGTGCCCTGCGGAGAGGTGTTCCTGCAGGTCGCCGAAGTCCTCGAAGTACTGGTGTGCGGAGATGAGGTCCACCAGTTCGTAGGTTTCGGACAGGACCACGCGCTCCCATTCGCCGAACGTGCTCATGGTGGGACCGGAACTGCCGCACGCCACGAGTTCCAGGCCGGGTTCGATCATGCGCATGCCGCGTGCCGTATCGGCTGCCAGCCGGCCGTACTCCCGGGCACTCTTGTGCCCGATCTGCCACGGGCCGTCCATCTCGTTGCCCAGGCACCACATCTTGATGCCGTAGCCGTTTTCGGCACCATTGGCGCGCCGCTGTTCGGACAGCCGGGTGCCGCCGTCGATGTTGCAGTACTCCAGCAGGTCCAGTGCCTCCTGGGTACCGCGGGTGCCCAGGTTGACTGCCATCATGGTTTCGATCCCCGCCTTCGCGGACCACTTGGCGAACTCGTCCACGCCCACCAGGTTGGGATCGGTGGAGTGCCACGCCAGGTCGAGCCGCACCGGGCGCTGGTCCACGGGGCCCACGCCGTCCTCCCAGCGGTAGCCGGACACAAAGTTGCCGCCCGGGTAGCGCACCGTGGAAACGCCGAGTTCGCGGGTGAGTTCCAGGACATCCTCCCGGAAGCCGTCCTCATCAGCCCTGGGATGCTCCGGCTCGAAAATTCCGGTGTAGACGCAACGGCCAAGATGCTCCACGAAAGCACCGAAGGTACGGCGGCGCACGGGTCCCACAGCGAAGGCGGGATCCATGGTGATCTTGGCCGCGGCCGGTTCTGGTGTAGTCACGAAAGCTTCCTCGATTCTTTTTTACAACGTTATAGAAGACATTGTTGAGGTTCGTCGGGCCGGAGTCAAGGGGCTGGAAGCATCGGCCGGGTACCACGTCCTGCCAAGTGGAAACGAGGACAAACGCGTCCCACCTGCGGCAACGCCGGGGGTTGGAAAATCCCTGGCGGAGCAAGTACTACCTAATCTCAAAAACAGGTACTCCCTACGCGGTCGTGGGCACCGGTGGCGGAACTAGATTTCTTGGCAGGGACAACAGGTGTTCTGACTCGCGGTACGCGGCTCACTAGGGGGTGTGAGACTGGCAATGCATGCACGACATGTGAACTCCGGCTTCCCGGTCCATCGGACACGGGTATTAAGCGGGGCCGGCGACGAGGAGTCCTTTGAGACCAAGGACTCTCCCCCAGCCGTCGCCGGCCCTCTTCTTGCACCACGGTCCCCCGCCGGCCGCACGGCGCCGCCTCTCACGGCGCTGGCCAAGCAGCCCGGGACCGGCAGCCAGGACCTGCTGCTGGACCTCGTGACGGGCACGGAATCCCTGGCCGAATCACTGCAGCGCCTGGTGAACGCTTCCGTCCAGTCGGTAATCCGGACGGCGGCGCTCCGGATTGAATGCGGCGTGGTGGTGCACCAGCCCAAGAAAGCACCCGCCATCATGGGCACCTCCGATGAAGCAGTACAGCTGCTGCAGTGGGAGTACAAGGCTGCAGAGGGGCCGGTGAGCGAAGTGCTTGAAGGCGGCCAGCCCGTGGCCGTGCTCCAGCGCAACGGCGACTTCCGCTGGCCCCGCTACTGCGACCAGCTCCAGTCCGCAGGCCTCGGCAGCGTGCTCGGCGTGCGGCTGGCGCTGGACAGTGCGCCGGATGAGGCGGCTTCCAGGGACGGCGCTGCCCACGATGGTGCCGCTGCCCGGGAAACCCCCGCCGCCCTCGCCTTCTTCGCCCAGGACGCCAAGGCGTTTCCGCTCCAGGTGATCGCCGAGGCGCGCTCTTTCGCGGGCCTCGCGGCCAAGAGCCTGCAAATGGCCATCAACCTGCATACCGCCCGGTCCATGGCGTCGGACCTCCGCTCAGCCCTGGACAGCCGTACGTCCATCAACGTGGCCTGCGGGGTCATCATGGCGCAGAACAGGTGCTCTTACCACGAGGCCTTCTCCATCCTGGCCAAGGCCTCAAGCCACCGCAACATCAAGGTGCGCAGGATCGCCGAGGACATCCTCCAGAGGCTGCCGGAGGGAGCTCCGCGCGCCCACTTCGGCCACTGACGCCTCGTTACAAAAGCACAACAACAGGCTCCGGAGGCAGCTGCTCCGGAGCCTGTTGTCGTGTGCAAAGACCGCGCTAAATCCCGCCGGCCAGCCTGTAATACGCGGCGTTCCAGTTCAGGTCCTTCTTGAACTGACGGATGGTGGTGTTTTCGTCGATGGTGAGCAGCTCGGTTTTGGCGATCTCGGCGAAGTCCTCCAACACGTCCAGGCCCACCTGGGTGGAGAGCACGGTGTGGTGCGCGGCGCCGGCGGTGAGCCAGGCGGCGGCGGAGGTGGTGAAGTCCGGCTTGGGCTGCCACAGGGCGCGGGCGACGGGCAGGTTGGGCAGCGGCTGATCCAGTGGGACGACGTCGACGGCGTTTGCCACCAGGCGGAAGCGGTCCCGCATGTCGGACAGGGCGACAACGACGCCCGGGGAGGCATCGGCGTCGAACACCAGCCGGACGGGGTCTTCCTTGCCGCCGATGCCGAGCGGGTGGATTTCCAGCCGCGGCTTCTGTGCGGTCAGGGAGGGGCAGACCTCAAGCATGTGTGCTCCGAGAATCTTTTCCGCGTCCGGTTCCAGGTGGTAGGTGTAGTCCTCCATCAGGGACGCGCCGCCGGGCAGTCCGGCGCCCATCACCTTGGCGGCGCGGACCAGGACGGCGGTCTTCCAGTCGCCTTCGGCGCCGAAGCCGTAACCGGCGGCCATGAGCCGCTGCACGGCCAGGCCGGGAAGCTGGCGGAGGGCTCCGAGGTCCTCGAAGGAGGTGGTGAACGCGGCGGAACCGTTGGCTTCGAGGAAGCTGCGCAGGCCCAGTTCGATCCGGGCCCCGTAACGGAGGGATTCGTGCCGTGCCGCGCCTGCGCCGAGCTCCGGCACAACCTCGTAAAGGTCCTCGTATTCGGCGACCAGGGCGTCGACGTCGGACTCGCCGGCGCCGTGCACCGCGTCGGCGAGTTCGTTTACGGACCAGGTGTTGACCGCGACGCCGAAGCGCAGCTCGGCCTCGGTCTTGTCGCCTTCGGTGACGGCGACGTTGCGCATGTTGTCGCCGAAGCGGGTCAGCTTCAGCGTGCGGACGGCGGCCCAGCCGGCGGCGGCGCGCTGCCAGGAGCCCACCTGCCGCGCCACCTCGGGGTTGGAGACGTGCCCGACGACGGTCTTCCGGGCGATGCCCAGGCGCGACTGGATGTACCCGAACTCGCGATCGCCGTGCGCGGCCTGGTTCAGGTTCATGAAGTCGAAGTCGATGTCCGCCCAGGGCAGGTCCCGGTTGGCCTGGGTGTGCAGGTGCAGCAGCGGCTTGCGGAGCAGGTCCAGGCCGGTAATCCACATCTTCGCCGGGCTGAAAGTGTGCATCCAGGCCGTGACGCCGATGACCGAATCGTCCGAGTTGGCCTCCAGTGCGGTGCGGCGGATGGCGTCCGAATCGGTCAGGACCGGCTTCCACACGATCCGGACCGGAACGTCACTTGACGCGTTGAGCTGGGTGGCGATGTCCTGCGACTGCGCAGCCACCTGCTTGAGGACGTCCTCGCCGTAGAGGTGCTGGCTGCCGGTGAGGAACCAGACCTCATAGCCGTCAAGGGAGGTGGATGCGGCGGTGCTCATGGGTTCTCCTGGAAAGTTGGTGGGCCGGCAGCTATTGGCCGTAGACGTTCTGGTAGCGGGCATACAGCGAGTCGATGTGGCCCTGGTCGATGGGCAGCGGCTCACCGAGTTGCCGTGCAATGTGGACAGTCCGGGCCACTTCCTCGCACATCACCGCTGCCTTCACGGCAGCACGGGCGTCCTTGCCGATGGTGAACGGGCCGTGGTTCTGCATCAGCACGGCCGGGGAGTTGGAGTTCTTCAGGGTCTCCACGATGCCGTGGCCGATGGAGTCATCGCCGATCAGCGCGAAGGGCCCCACCGGGATGGAGCCGCCGAACTCGTCGCTCATCATGGTGAGCACGCACGGTATCCCCTCCCCGCGGGCCGCCCAGGCGGTGGCGTAGGTGGAGTGGGTGTGCACCACGCCGCCCACCTCGGGCATATGCCGGTAGACGTAGGCATGCGCTGCAGTGTCCGACGACGGCGACAAGGCCGGGTTGCCCCACTCCCCCTCCGCATTCCCCGGCACAGGGACGCCGTAAAGGTCGGTGACCACCATCTGCTCCGGCGTCAGGTCCTGGTAGGAGACGCCGGACGGCTTGATGACCATCAGGTCCTGTCCTGGTACCCGCGCGGAGACGTTGCCGGCCGTCCAGACCACCAGTTCGTAGCGGGTCAGCTCGGCGTGCAGGACACAGACTTCCTCCCGGATCCTGGCGATTGAATCGAGGATGTTCATGCCGGCACCTCCACGGGGATGGCGGATTTGGCAGCCGCCGGCTGCAGGGAACCGGCAACCTTGCGCTGGAGGGCCTTAAGCCGGTGCATCACGTTATTGCTGCCCCGGCCGAAGTAGTCGTGCAGGGTCTTGTACTCCTGGAACAGTTCCTCGTACGCGGCCACGTTTTCGGGGATGGGGGTGTACACCTCGCCGGGTTCTGAGCCCATGGCGGCGGCAGCCTTCCGGATGTCCGCGTACTGGCCGGCGGCCACCGCGGCATGGATGGCCGAACCCAGGGCCGGGCCCTGGGCCGAGCCGATGGTGGACAACTGCAGCCCGGTGACGTCCGCGTAGATCTGCATCAGGAACCTGTTCTTCAGCAGCCCGCCGGCCACAATGAACTCATTGACGGGAACACCGGCATCACGGAAGGCATCAACAATGGTGCGCGTGCCAAAAGCTGTCGCTTCCAGCAGCGCCCGGTAAGTGTCCTCCGGCCGGGTGGCAAGGGTCTGTCCCACCACGATCCCGGAGAGCTCATGGTCCACAAGCACCGAGCGGTTGCCGGAGTGCCAGTCGAGGACGATGAGGCCGTGTTGGCCGATGGCCTGCCCGGAGGCAAGTTCGGTGAGGTACTCGTGGATACCCAGCCCGGCGGCCTCGGCAGCCTTGTGGTATTCGGGCGGCACGCCGTGCCTGGTGAACCAGCCGAAAATGTCGCCGACGCCGGACTGCCCCGCTTCGTAGCCCCACAGCCCGGGGACGATGCCGCCGTCCACCACGCCGCACATTCCGGGCACTTCCCGCAGCTTGCTGCCGTTCATAACATGGCAGGTGGAGGTGCCCATGATGGCCACCAGCTGGCCCGGTTCGACTGCCTTCGCGGCCGGGGCAGTAACGTGTGCATCCACGTTGCCCACGGCCACGGCAATCCCTTCGGGAAGCCCTGTCCAGGCGGCGGCTTCTGCCGTGAGGGTGCCGGCAGCGTCACCCAGCCGGCCGATGGTGTGCTCGAGCTTGGTGCTGACGAAATCCTTGAACTGCGGATTCAGGGCCGCCAGGAAGTCCTCCGACGGGTAGCGCCCGTCCTGGTAAATCCCCTTGTAGCCGGCGGTGCACGCGTTGCGGACATACCTGCCGCACAGCTGCCAGACGATCCAGTCCGCGGCCTCCACAAAATGGTCCATCGCCGCGTAGGCTTCCGGATCCTCCTCCAACAGCTGCAGGCCCTTGGCAAACTCCCATTCCGAGGAAATCAGCCCACCATAGCGCGGCAGCCACTCCTCGCCGCGCTTAGCCGCAAGCCGGTTGATCCGGTCCGCCTGCGGCTGCGCCGCGTGATGGCGCCACAGCTTCACATAGGCGTGCGGGCGGTTCTCAAAGCCCGGCACCTCGTTCAACGGGGTCCCGTCCGCCTTGGCCGGCACCATGGTGCAGGCGGTGAAGTCCGTAGCGATTCCGACGACGGCGGCCGGGTCGATCCCTGCCTCAGCAATTGCGGCAGGAACGGCGTGCCGCAGGACGCCGCGGTAGTCGTCCGGCACCTGAAGGGCCCACTCGCCGGGAAGCCGCGCGGCGCCGTCGCCCGCTACATCCTCAGGAAGGGCATCCGTGACGACGGCGTGCGGGTAGTCGTAGACCCCGCTGCCCAACTCCTTGCCGTCGCGCACCCGCACCACCACGGCCCGGCCGGACAGGGTGCCGTAATCGACGCCGATAACGCAGGCGTCCGGGCTATCCACTGGGTTCATTAGAAAAGTTCCTCCACTACCGCCGCAGCGTTGCGGCATGGAGTTATTGTGAGCGCTAACAAGACGCTGCGTCAACCCTCGCCGGCACCTGCAGCCGGTCAACGTCCCCACCCGGTTGGCACCGGACGGGCCGTTGACAAAAAGTGATCAGTAACAAATACTCGTGTTATCGATCACATTTGCTATCCCCGCACTGCCCTAAAAGTCGACGCGGAAGCACAAAACGCACGTCCGGATACCTCGCCCGGCCTTATCGATGAGCCCTCCTCCCCAATCCGAAAGCAGCTATGACCGAGACACCACAAACCTCCAAGGTCCGCGTCGCCATCATCGGGACCGGCGGGATCGCCAATGCCCATGCCGACGCCCTGCTGCAGCAGCGGGGCGTCGAACTTGCCGCCGCCATCGACATCGATGCCGCCCGTGCCCAGGAATTCGCCACCACATGGGGCGTCACCAGGACTGCCGCCAGCCTCAAGGAAGCGCTCGACGGCGGCGGGCTGGACCTCGTAGCCATCTGCACTCCCCCGTCGAGCCACTTCCCCCTGGCGCTGGAAGCGCTCTCCTTGGGTCTGCACGCCGTCATTGAGAAGCCACCGGCCCTGTCCCTGGCCCAGATGCGCGAGCTCCAGGCAGCCGAAGGCGCCTCCGCGGGATCGCTCAGTTGCATCTTCCAGCACCGCTTCGGTTCCGGCGCCCAAAGGGTCCGGTCCCTGCAACACGCCGGCCTCCTGGGAAGGCCGCTGGTAGGCACCTGCAACACCCTCTGGTTCCGGAACCAGGCCTACTTCGACGTCCCGTGGCGCGGACTCTGGGACGTGGAGGGCGGCGGCCCCACCATGGGCCACGGCATCCACCAGTTCGACCTCCTGCTCCACCTCTGGGGCCCCTGGGCGGAAGTCACCGCCTTCGCAGGAAAACTGGCGCGCAGGACCGACACAGAGGACGCATCGGCCGCCGTGGTCCGCTTCGAATCCGGAGCCATCGCCACCATCATCAACTCCGTCATCTCGCCCCGCGAAACCTCCTACATGCGGCTCGACTTCGAGAACGCCACAGTGGAGCTGGAACACCTGTACGGCTACAGCGACACCAACTGGACCGTGACGCCGGCACCCGGGCGGGAGGACGCCGTCGACTCCTGGAACCAGGGCGAGGACGTGGCCAGCGGACACCCCGCGCAGTACCGGGCCATCATCGGCAGCATTGCCGAAGGCAGCCCGGCACCCGTGACAGTGGCCGATGCGTACGCCACGATGGAACTGGCTGCCGCGATCTACGCTTCGAGCGTCAGCGGAACAACCATAGCCCGCGGGCAGATTGATGACAGCAGCCCATTCTTCACCCGCATGGACGGGCACCTGGAACCCTGGAAGCAAGAGGAAGAACTGAACGCATGAGCAATCCTGCACCGCTCACCTGGCGGGACGAAGAACGATCCTTCACGGTCTCCCTAGGGGACCTGGACATCGCCACCTACACCTACGACGCCACGGACGAGCAGCGCGAGTCACCCCGGCCCTTCTTTCATCCGCTGCGCACCACCGCCGGGGAAACCGTGAGCGCCTACCGGCCCTGGGACCACGTCTGGCACAAAGGCATCGCCTGGTCGCTGCCCCACTTCGGCGAGGACAACTTCTGGGGCGGCCCCAGCTACCGTCGCGGCAAGGACTACCAGTGGCTGCCCAACAACGGGCGGATGAAGCACGAGCGGATCCTTGAGGCCGGGACGGACGACGCCGGGTTCCACTTCTCCCACGCCCTCACCTGGTGGACACAGCCCGGTGAGCACGTGGTGGATGAGATCCGCACCCTGCGGATCAACGCCGGACCGGACGCCGAATCCTGGACACTTGTTTTCGAAACAGCCATGACCAACGAGTCCGGCCATGACATCCACATCGGTTCACCCACCACGGAAGGCCGGGAGAACGCCGGCTACGGGGGCCTGTTCTGGCGCGGCCCCCGCGAGTTCACGGGCGGCAGGATCGTGGGGCCGGACGGAAGGACGGGCGAGGAGTTGCGCGGAAGCCGGGGGCCGTGGCTTGCCTTCGTGGGGCAGCACGACGACACCTGCCGGCACTCCACCGTCCTGATCGCCGATGACACCGCGAACGCCCAGCATCCGCCGGAATGGTTCGCCCGTTCCGAGCCCTTCGCATGCTTTGGGCCCGCGCCGTTCTTCAGCAAGGAGGTCACGTTTGCCGCCGGCGAAACCATGGTGAACCGGTACGCGGTGGTGATAGCCGACGGCGACTCCGGCCAGGAGCGGCTGGCCCGCCTGGCGTCCGTGGCAACGGACGCTTTGCGGCAAGCAAAGGTGAAGGCCGGGGCATGACAGCTCAGCAGGCTCCCGCCTTCTTCCCGGGTGCCGTCGCCCTCACCCGGCTCGGCGTGTACGACTGGGAAGCCGCCGACGGTGTGTGCGGCGGCTCGCCCCACATGCACACTGCTTCCACCGAGGCCTATCTGGTCCTCTCCGGAAAGGGCACGGTGGAGACTATCCGGCAGTCGGGGTACGAATCGTACGATTTGGCGCCGAACGACCTCCTCTGGTTCAGCCCGGGAACCATCCACCGCCTGGTAAACGAGGACAACCTGGAAATCCTGGTGGTCATGCAGAACAGCGGCCTGCCCGAGGCCGGCGACGCCGTGCTCACCTTCGACCCCGGCATCATGGCCAGCCCGGAGCGCTACGCGGAGGCAGCGTCCCTGGCCGGAGGGCCGTCTTCGTCCCTGCCGGAAGCCGCCCGCGCGCGCCGGGACGCCGCGATGGCCGGCTACCAGCGCATCAAGGAGGCTGCCCTCGCCGGCCGGCACGACGTCGTCGAGCAGTTCCAGCGCGACGCCGTCCGCCTGGTCCAGTCGCGGGTTCCGGCCTGGCAGGCCCTGTGGGACGAAACCATCGCGCCCGAAGCTGCGCGAACGGAAACTTGGCTCAAGGAGCTGGCCGCCGGCGGGTTCAGCCACTTTGCGGACGCTGCCGTGGTCCGGGCGGAAGCCGCGGGACCTGAGCGGGCCTTCGGCATGTGCGGGCGGCTGCAGAAGTGGGAGCCGGGCCGGCAGGCCTGATCCACCAACATGGAAGGGGACACCGGAAAATGGTGCAGGAAGCTGTTGCGCGGGGGCGGGCGAAAGCGCCCACGATCTATGATGTGGCAGCGCTGGCCGGGGTATCCCACCAGACGGTCTCCCGGTACCTGAAAGACGGGAAAGGCCTCAAACCCGGCACCCTGGAACGGGTGGAAAAGGCCCTGTCCGAGCTCCGGTACACCCCCAACCTTGCGGCGCGTTCGCTGAGGTCGCGGAAGCTGTATCGGGTTGTGGTCGTGGTTCCGGAAGCCTCCCTGTACTTTCCCGCCCGCATGCTCAACGGCGCGGCGGGCGCAGCACACGCACGTGGCTACCGCGTGGACGTGGTGGCCATGGAAGGAACCGCCCAGGCACGGGCACTCCAGCTCGAACGGCTCCTGACTGGTGAGGACATCGCCGGAATCCTGTCCTTCGTGCCCCGCCCCAAGGCCACCGCCGCAACCGGAACGGCAACCGTTCCCATGGTGGTGGCCGGCGAGTACGACAACAAGATGCGCGCCCGCGGAAGCCTTGCGGACGGCACCGCGGTGCACAGCATCATCCGCGAACTGGCGGCCCTCGGCCACACCAACTTCTTCCACGTTGCCGGCCCCGCCGCCTGGCCCGCCGCCCGCAACCGCAAGGCCGTCTACCAGGAAGCCATCGCCGCGCTGGGGCTGACCTCGCTGGGCATGGCCGCCGGCGACTGGTCTCCCGCCTCCGGGTATGCCGCTGGCAAGAAAATCGCCGCGCTCAACGGCGTTACTGCTGTTTTCGCCGCCAACGACCAGATGGCCTTCGGCGTCATCCGGGCACTCCACGACCAGGGCATCCGGGTGCCTGTCGACGTCAGCGTCTTCGGCTGGGACGACGTACCGGAGGGTTCCTACTTCATTCCGTCCCTTTCCACGGTGCACATGGACGTTGAGGCGTTGGGAGCCAGGAGCATGCGCGAGCTCATCGCCCGGATACACGGTGAGGAGCCGCCGCAGGACGCCGCCGCCCTGCCGCTGATGGAGCTGGTGCTGCGCGAATCCACGGGGCCGGCAGCCCCGCGGCAGTTGAAGCCAGCGTAAAAGGGTAGGAACCTCAAAGATTGCCGGCAACCCGAGGGGACCGCATGGAAAACACCCGGAGCGGCTGGACGGGAAGCTCCGCCGCCTGGCTGCTGGGCCCGTTGGCCACGGGCCTTGGCTGGGCCGCGCATGTGGCAGGCGGGGGCCAGTCCCCGGCGGTCCTGATCGTCCTTGCCCTGGCTGCGCTGCTGGGCATGGTGGCGTCCATGCTGGGCCGGCGCAGGCTGCCCGGATGGGCGGTCCTGGTGGCAGCAGCCGTGGCGCAGCAGCTGCTGCACCTTGCCTTCAGCGCGTTTTCCTCCCCCAGCGGGTTCTCCCTTCCCGGGCACGGCCACGGGGAAACCCCAGCGCCGGACACCACCCCGGCCCAGGGTGCAACCGCCCCTTCCCACGACCTGCACGTGCTGCTGTACCTGCACGCGGCTGCGGCGCTGCTGACTGTGCTGGCCGCCGCCCAGTGGCCCAGGATCCTGCAGTGGCGCCTGCCGGCACGGCAGGACCACGTGGAAGGGCGCCTGTCAGGAAGCCAGCGTGCCGCGGACGATGCTGACGCTTGAGTGGGCCGGGTTGTTGTCCACCGGTTCGTCCGGGACATCCACAATGGGGTACTCGGAGAGCTGCAGGCCGGCAGGCACCTGGAACGCTCCGCGGGACCGAGCACCGGGGTGGTGGTGCCGGCGGCGGCGACGGCTGCCGGGATGGTTCCGGATCGAGCGTCAGGGTCTGTTCACTGGGGTTGGCAACGTTGGAGATGACGGGTGTTCCGCCGGCCAGGACGTCGACGGCGGGCGCGGCTGCTGCGGTGTGCCGGACGGTGAGCTTGCCCTTGCCGGCCTCGATCTGGGAGACGTTGTTGGTGAAGAGGTTGGCAGTGGGGTTGCCGCCGGCGTCCAGGTTGGCTACTGCAGTGTAGTTTCCGTTGGACTCGAGGGTTACGCTGACCGGGCCGATGACGGCTGCGGAAGGGGCCCTGCCAGGGTGCCGGGGGTGAAATCGTCCAGGATCCGTTCACCGTTGACCCCCACACGTCCACGGTCAGTCCCGGGACGCCATGCAGCACGGAGAGTTGGGCGTCTCCGTCGGCTGCCTGGGCGGGCCGGCGAGAGCGATTGCAGCTGCAAATGCCGCTGCACCGGCACCTGCTGTGAAGATCTTGTTGCGCATGTCCCTCTCCTTAATCGGCCCGCCTTGCCGGCGTTTGTGCTTACACCCCTACTACTGGCGCAGCCCCGGAGCCGGATGCAGATTCATGGAAATTCTTGCAATTATTTTTCCGGGCGCCCTGGCGGCTGCCGCGCCGCCGGCGGTGCCGTGCTTGCCCGGAGGACCAGCTCCGGCGTGACCACGGTGGAACTGGCGGCCGCGCCGGCTTCGATCTCCTTGAGCATGATGTCCATGCAGCGCCGGCCCAGTTCCTCGAAGTCCTGCCGCACGGTGGTGAGCGGCGGGCTGAAGTACCCCGATTCGGGCTGGTCGTCGAAGCCCACCACGGAGACGTCGTCGGGCACGCGGACGCCTGCCTCGTCGAACGCACGGAGCAGGCCCAGCGCCATCTGGTCATTGCCGACGAACAGTGCCGTTGCGCCGCGGCCGGCGGCGAGCTTCCGGCCGATCCCGTAGCCGCTGCCGGCACTCCAGTCGCCCTGCACCAGCGGACCCTCCGGCAGGCCGGCCGCGGCGAGCGCCTCGCGCCAGCCTTCCGCCCGTTCCGCGCCGTCCGTCCAGTCCGGTGGGCCGGACACGTGCCCAATGTGGCGGTGCCCCTGCCCGATCAGGTGTTCGACGGCGAGCCTGGCGCCCCGGCGCTGGTCCACCATGGCCCCGCTGACGGCGCCGTTGCCGAGGGATCCGACGGCAACCACGGGCACGGAAAGGTTCATCTCGTCCAGCACCTGCAGGGTGTCCGCGTGCGGCACCAGCACGGCGATGCCGTCCACGGACTGGTCCATGAAGCGGCTGACGGCGTCGGAGATCGCCTCCCGGCTGACCGCGCGCAGCGCGCCGATGCTGACAAAGTAGCCGGCATCCCGGGCCGCATGCTCCACACCGAGGAGCGTGTTGGCCGGGCCGTACTGGGACAGCTCGCTGGCCAGGACGCCGATGGTCTGCGAACGCCTGGTCACCAGGCTCCGCGCCGCCGTGTTCCGCCGGTACCCCAGCTCGGCAATGGCTGCCTCCACCTTTTCGCGGGTGGCCTTGCTGACGTTGGGGTGGTTGTTGACCACCCGGGACACGGTCTGGTGCGAGACGCCGGCGACGTCCGCCACGTCCTCCAGGCGCGGCATCCTGCCCTTGCTGCTTTTTGCCATGCGCCTATTCTCCCCGGAGTTTTTGTCCGGATGTGCCGAGCCCCGGGGCGGCAAAGTCACGTAGTGGTTATAACGGCGATGGTTAGGCCGGAAGACGAGCGTATAACCTGCGGTCCAATGACTGTCTGCGGGTGCTGACGCTCGCATACCCGGTTGCTTTGCCAGACGCGTCAAAAAGCGTGCCGACCGCGTTTTGACCAGCTTTCATTTCGAATACCACTTTTGCCAATGATAGGAGGACTTCTCCACCTGTTCTGTCGGATGTTCGGCGAATGGCAGCTTTTTCAGGCGTTATTTGTCGCTTGGTGCAGGCCGCAACCCTCCTGGACATGCTGTGCAAACTTTAAGAAACCCTGCAGCCGACTTAGCAAACTTGCCATCTTCCGTAACGCGGGTGCCCCGCAAGCTATCTCAAAACAAGGTCGCGCTAGGCGGCTTCGGATGCGACTTTTGAATGTCGCTCCTGCTGAGAGCCCGAGCCAGTGATGAAACAGTGACGCTAACCCGCTCAGCCGTTTCCTTCTAAGTTTTCCCTTCGTTGCGCAACTGTCGGGCAGTTTCCAGTTTCCCTGGCGTCATCGACCGTGGGCGGCCGCCGGGCAGGTCTCAAGCTTTTGGATGAGCTTGTCGTGGGCACTAGTCTTATCCAGCCAAGGTTCAGCCAGGGAACGGAAGCTTATCCCCCGCTGACCCTGCACTGCGACGATATCCGCAAGGTCGAAGGTACTACGGCCAAGCCTGGTCAGGTCCGCGACCAACAGCACGTTGGCCGGTTGCAGCTAATCCAGGCGGTCCTTGCACCGCGCCGTTGCCGGGGTAGCACCGGACGCATACTCCTGAAAGACGCGGATTGCTCCGGCCACTACCAACGCGTCCACCTGCGAATCGAGCGATTGGCCACCAGTACTGACCCTCGCAGAGCCGACCCTATTCCTTGAGACGTCAAAAACCCTCCCATCACCCTTTTGACCGGTTTTCTTTTCGGTAACCAGTTTTGACTAAGAGCAGGAGTGCTTTTTCGACTCTCTGCTGAGGCTTGCCGGCAGCAGGTCAGAAACGCTCGTTATCGACCTGCCCCGCAACACCCCTCGAGCAGCTCAAAAGCCGCGACCGTGCCGGCCTCTTCTCCATCGCACCTTAGGAGCTCGTCCTAAAACAGTCAGTATGACTACCTGGTTGTTGCGTCAGACGGAGGTCGCCTTGCTGCATCGTGAGTGCCCGTGAGCGCCAATAGAAAAGTCTTCCGGGACTCTCCGAGGTTGCGGGCGACCTGTGCAGCGGGTTCACCGCCTTCACACCAGACGGACAACACTTCGAATCTGGCTGACAGTGACCCGTCGGGGCCGGGTCGCCTAGGTTCCCGCCTCCGTCTCTAGAACACCCACAAGTGGATCCTCGAGGTTGAGGACGGTCCGCTGGCGAAGCCGTTCCGTTTAGGCGTTGTCCTTGGCCCACCACAGGAATTCGGATGCGTGCTGCTGGTGCCGGAGGCCCTCGCCGAGAGTGCAAGTAACAACTCGGCAGCTCTGCCTGGTACCGCCAGAGCGAGATCTGGCTAACTGGCGGAATATTGACCCAACCCACTTTGATGCCGCCACTGACCGATGTCCTTTAGGAATGCAACCTATTTCAGGGAACTTTTCTGGATTCCGTTCTCTCTAATGCATGTCAACTACCTCAGGAAGTTGCAAGGAGGACGATTGTTCCAGCCTCCAAAATCTCCATCTGAACCCAACACCAACACAAAAAGGGAAAACTTCATGCTAGAAATCGGCCTCGCCATATGGGGGAAGGTCCCACCGGTGGCACGCACGACTAATCCGAACAAGGCGGCAATAATCGGCCTAGCCTTTGGAGGAATAGGGCTAGGAATATACTTCCGAAGCGTACTAGACTCTCTCGCGCCTTTGGCGATACTTCTAATCCTCACAATCACCGTCGGAGACGTAGGTGCTCTGGGCGCGCTTGCTATATCGGGAATCTACGGGTACCTGCGTTCTTCGGAGTCGAACCAGCGTCTTGCTGCATCCGAAAGTTCTCCCGTGATCCCAACTGCTTGAGGCACTTGTATGCACTAGGGACAGTGTTTTGCCTATCAAGAGTCTTCCACCCCCAGGGAACCTTCGAGGGGATCAAATCCTCTAATAGGCAGAGATGGAAACAGGAAGCAGGAGCTTCCGTGACGCAAGGAGGACATCATGGAATATCAATGGGAAGCCGATGGCATTAGCGACACTGAGACATTCGGCGAGTTCTCAGTAGACCCTTACACCGGATACACCGGGGCATCAGGAACCTTGTGGCCGTTGGACACGGACAATTCCGGCGGCTCAGAACTTTTCGCTTTCGATGACACACCAGCAGACGTTGGGCGGCCGTTCCCAGCACTATGCCCCCGTATACGTTTCTAGCATGTCAGTCCCACGGGCCTATCAAGACGCCGACAGAATCTTTCCTAGAAGCCTTCCCCACCTCAAAGGATTTCAGGCTGCGACGGAAACCGCCGCTGGACGCCTGCCGCTCGCCACGCCATCCCGTCTTGCGGCTCCAGCTGGCTGTTGTCGTTGGACTTGTAGGGGCTGGCACGGGTGAAGTAGAAGTTGAGTTTGATTGCCCAGCTGACGAGGGGCAATACGACACCGCCCTGGAACTGCAGCTTCTGAACGAACCCTGCGGGCCCGCTGCGGATCCAGTTCACCATTCGCCGTCACGAAGAAGGCCAGGGGCCGACCGGAGAACAGGGACGGGCACAAGACCACCATCTATGACAAACCCAGAACTCTTTACCAGCGGGTCTCAGACTCCGGTGTGTTCACGCCAAGGAAAGCCGCAGAACTCGCGGCGGCCCTGAGCGCAACAAATCCCGCGGATCTCACCCGTGAATCACAGACATCTACTCCGAGTTATTAGCGTCGCCGCCGTTAAAGCCCAAACCGCATAGGGGTGACCGAGGGCTTCGCGATGGTTATAGTGGGCTCAAATATCGACTAGTGCGGGGGGCACAGCGACCTCAACCAATCGGGGGGCGCATGGACGCGACCGTAGCTCAGAGGCGTCAGCTTGAAGCGGCGATCGGGGGCGATGCGACCGCATTTGAGGCTCTGGCTACTGAGTCCCGGGCCATGATTTGGTCCGTCTGCCTGCGGATCACCGGAAACACCTACGATGCCGAAGATGCCCTTCAGAGCACCCTGTTAGCCGCATGGCGGGGCATACAGCAGTTCCGCCGTGAGTACAGCTTTGGGACCTGGATTTATCGCATTGCGGCGACCGCGGCGTTGGCTGTCGTTAAATCGAAAGGAACTAAGCCTTTGGAGGTTGACGAAAGCTACTCTCCCGAGCGTGACTTCGCTGAACACCTCGCGGAAGCTGACTTGGTACAGCGGACACTGAACAGCATGCCGACCGAGCTCCGTGTGGCCCTTGTGCTGCGGGAGCTGTGTGACTATACGTATGCGCAAATTGCTGACTATCAGGGCGTGGGTGTGCCGGTAGTAAAAAGCAGGATTGCCAGAGGGAGGCAGGCTTTTGAGGCTGCAATTACCTCCGGAAACTCCTGAGGCCGCGCCCGTCATGGTCTGTTCCTAGAGCTCCAGGATTAGCAGGGGAACACCAGCCCTCATTTAGTCTTCCTGGTGGCTCAGCAGGATCCTGCCGATGTCCTCCGGGGAGAGGAGCCGGCCGCACAGACGACTTGTCCCCGTTCAGCTAGTTCCCGTCTATCGACCCTAGTGACTGCAGTAGTAGTCCCGCTGGGTCTCGGGGAAGGAAATAGCTAGAGACAAATGTTATGAGGCCGGCGACTAGCCAAGCTAGTTTCATTGGCCACCGTAGCTTTGATGATTAAGCTTCCCGAACCCACTGCTCAAAGAAGTCGAAGACTTGCTCGGGTGTGGGACGCAAAGCTGCATATCTCAGGAGAACTTCTCGTCGGTACTTATCGCTATGCCAGTTTCCTCCGGGGGGTCATCACTTGAGATGTAGGCGGTGAAGTCGGCCAACGACATGTAGCAGTAATAGTCGCTATAACTGAGCCTGGACTTTTCCAACTTGGTTGCCATGTTTGTTTTTCCTCGCTTCATAGGTTCAAGTACGCCGAGATAATTCGGTTATCCTCGCGGGCTTTGGTTGTGTCGATTAGAGGTTCAAAAACAGCAAAAAGTTCCTTGACGCGCTGAAGACTTGAACAGGTCGAAACCCGCCTGGGGTCGCCGTCGCTCCTTCGTTACGGAGTGGCTTATCTAGGGCTAGGTTTGGCCGGGTCGGGCATGCCTTTAGAGGGTTTGGAACTGGAGGAGTTATTTCAATGCGTCATAACAAAGGGGCGGGACAAGGGCTTCAAACCGAAGGAGCAGAGGTACACATTCCGCACCTCTGCTCCTTCTGCGGTACAGGTACTGGGCGAGCGATTTTGATCCGGCTTCGAGCCGTAACAAAAGCAAGGGTGCAGACAAATCGTGCGCACCCTTGCTTTCGCCTTCTTTTTAGATCCAGTGAGACGTGGTGTCGGCGTCCCATACTCCGTCGTAAGGGTCAACATCGGTGTAGAGAGTATATGTTCCGTCGCAGTTGGGGGTTGTAGAAAGCCATGATTCGGCGTAACCGTCGGAACCAGGGTTCCCGTTGCAATCAAGAAGGTCGTAAAATTCCATTTTTTCTCCTTGTGTTGTGGAAGCCCTTGCTCCCTGTTTTGTTGATGCTTATTAGAGACTTTGGTGCTCTTGAAAGTTCCCGAAGTGACGAGGGACTTTGGCCAAGTTTCGGTTGCCGATCGGAGCATGCCCATCGGGCTTCTCATCAGCCGTTCTTTTCAGGGGCATGTCCATGTGCTTGCTGTCCGCGCAAGCAAGGAATTGTCTTACTAGCCCCTGGGCGTCTGCGGCTTCCCGATGCCTCCGAGCTCCTTCGCCCGGAAGCTGGGGCGGCAACGGGCAAAAGTGTTGCCGGCCAATGAGGAAGTCAGCACCCGTACGGAAGATGATGCCCATTACCACCACTCTGATAGACATAAGAAGGTAAGGGTAGGTTCCCCCCTGCTGTTTATGGCGTGGCAGGCGTAGGATATCCGCTAGGTGACGCCCCGTAGTCTGGGTTAGCTACAACTAAAAAACTGGTCTCGCAACGCCTATGATCGGCGCCCCGGGGTGTTCATCTCCCGGGAAGTTATTCCGTCTGTGACCAGGAGATGGCCATGCAGCCACATCAAAAGAATCACCTGTCAGGGTCGCCCGCCGCTTGGTTAGCCGTGATCGTGCTAGTCGTTACGGGTTGCGCTGGAAATGGAACACCGAACCAAAACCAGACGAGCGAGGCCAGTCACGCGGCAAACCCAACTGCTGCGGCTACAGACGTTCCGCATCATTCTGAGGGCGGTCTCAAGGTGGGCGATCCTCTGCCTCAAGGCGACGCTCACCCGGCGACTCTTACTCCCCAAGAGGTCTACGCAGTTGGCGAAAAATCGGTGTTTGCTATCGAGGGGCGCCGCGCTGACGATTTTGTCGGAACGGGCACAGGCTGGGTGATTGACGAGGCCAGCGGGAACGCAGTCACGAATGCGCACGTAGTTCAGGGTATGACCGCCATTTCAGGGCGCTTCAACAACGGAGACAAGGCATCTCTGCATGTGGTTGCCGCAGATCCGTGCACCGACCTTGCCGTAGTACATTTCAGTGCGATGCCCGAAGTTGCTGAGTCTCTCATTCTGGGCAAGTCAGCTGATGTTAAGCCTGGAGACTCGGTGACAGTCCTTGGTTTTCCGGGGACGCTGACAAACAATCCGTCCGAACAGAAGTTGATCATCACGGCGGGTTTGGTAAATGCGACTAAGGTCCCGGCACGGCCTCAGGGAGCACCTGAGTTCAAGGACACCATCCAACACGGCGCAACGATCAACTATGGGAACTCGGGGGGCCCCCTACTCGATCACCATGGCCGCGTAATCGGGATCAACACCCTGACGAACTTCGGCTCACAAAATGCACCTGCACAAGGACAGTTTTACTCCATTTCTATCGACTCAGCGAAAACCGAGATCGTCGAGAAACTGATGAAGGGGCAGTCGCAAAATGATCTGGGGTGGGCAGCAGATGAGTATTACCCCGGATATTTTTCAACCCTTGATCAAGCCAGAGGCCCCGCTCTAGACGCGCGATTGGCGAGCCAGGGCATCAAAGGTGGCTTGTATGTGAAAGCTGTCGCCCCGGGTTCAGAAGCCCAAAAGGCCGGTATTTCGGCAGGAATGCTGATCACGAAGATTCAGAGTACTTCTACGTCAACCATCGCCGAAATGTGTGCGATTGCCCAATCCATTCTGCCAGGCACGGCGGTGGAAGTGGATGGTCTGCATTTGCTCGCCTCGAACGGCGAGCACTTCAGCACATCGTTCCACGTCACCTTCACCGCCCCGGGCAAGCATTAGCAGAAGCCCTCGGCGCCCGCTGTTCGCCCTTGGTACCGAATGATTCAATGTCGGCCTTGGTGACGGAGCCGTTGGAAATCGGAGCGAAAGGCGTGGAAAATGCGACCTCCACCCCCGGTTACTAGAGCGCGGTTCTCCAACTGTCCTGCCACCAGCTATACAGCATGTCAATGGTTGCCGCTGATTCGGCTCTTAGTTTTAGCCGCGCGTTTTCATCTGTCCATTCGAGCAAGCTACCGTTATTGGAAGCTGAGCTGAGCAGCTGCCCGTGAGCATTTAAGTTGCCAGTCTCCAACCTCCAGGTTTCCCATGCCGGTGGCTGGGTCACGCTGCCTCTGGTCGCCCCGAGGCTATCAACATCGGCTTCGAATGATGACTTAAGGGCTTCTGCTGACTCGTAGCTATATACGAGTACCTTTGGTCGCAATGCTGGGCTGAAACCGCTATGGTTCGCCGCGTCACAGATTATCGACGATATTGCTCCTTGAGGCTCCGGATTGTGTGTGCAGGTGTCCGGATTTAGCAGTAGGGGCAGTGACCGGTGGCCAAGGAGCAGGTTGCACTCCTCGATCGACAGGTCCCCTTCTAGAGCGGTATCACAAGCCTGAGTCGACCCGGAGGGCTGGGACATAGGATCAGGGCCCGTCCGTGCATTGGTGAGGACGGTGATAGTTGCGAAAATTGCGACCACAACCATGGCAAGTGCTGCGGCCGCTACTGAAGTGCGTCGCGACAAGTGCAGTTTTCGAGGTCTGGAGCTGAGGTTTTGTTTGCCAAGGCTCGACGACCGATGGCTTGAATTGGTGACCAGTATTTCGGCTGTGTCAACATGCTCTGCCGTTATTGGAGACCCATGGTCCTCTGATGCCTGGTCTGGTGTGTATTCGCTCCATGCGGGTTGCTCTGCGGGCAGAGGAGCTTGAAGGGCGCCTATGCTCGTGACTTGTTTAGGGTCCTCCATGAGACCTAACTTCAGGGGCAGCAGCTCACTGAGCTTTGACTGTAGGGCGGGTATGTAGCTCGAGCCCCCTGTGAGATAGACGCGGTGGAGGTGCTCCATTGAAGGAAGTGCGTCATTGATGACTTCCTGTACCAGGTTCACGGCACGGTTGACGTTGCTGTCGATTAATTGTTCGAACTCGCTTCTTGTCACGGTGCAAACCCATTCATGGTCCCCTGAACGCACTCCGATGGGTGCTGAGCCGTGGAAGCTGAGCGCATGTTTGGCCTCGCGTACTTGGTCCCGAAGTACCGCCCGGTCAGCTGCCGCCCTCGGGCCGGCCAAACTCTCCAAGAGGCTAGTTTTTCCTTCTTCCGCAAGCTGCACGTGGACCCACTTTTCGAGCTGCGCGTCAAAGTCATGACCGCCCAGTGGGTCAATTCCTGCTGACGCCACCACCTCAAATATGGGTCCTGTCCCGGCCGCCGAAAGCCTGAGGACGGCAGCGTCACAAGTCCCCCCACCGAAATCCAGAACCGCGATGTGGGCGCCGGCCTCGATCTTCGAAATGCTGGCATAGTGCCAGGCCGCTGCCACCGGCTCGGACAGCAGTACTATTTGCTGCTCCGGAATCCCAGCCCGGACCGCAGCGGCAGTCAGACGTTGCTGCATATAAAAATCCCACGGCTCTGGGTGAGTCAGGACGACTTGTGAAGGAAAATCGCCTCCGGCATACCTGATGGCTTGGCGGTGTACATGTCCCAAGATGGCCGCCACCAGATCGATGGGGTCGAAGACGCGCTCTCCCAAAACGACGGCATCTTCTCCCAGACGCCGTTTCGGCGTTGGTTCAAACGCTGCTGGGGAAATGCCCGCCACCTGCATCGCGGCCTCTCCCGCTAACAGTTCGCCGTTATAGACAGCCACGGAAGAGGTTATGGCGTCGGATCGGGCACCAAGCCGGAGAACCGTTACTCCCCCATCACCTCGGACCATGGAAGCTGCAGTGTTGGAGGTGCCAAAATCTATGGCTAACCGCCATGCCGCATTGGTCATAGCGACTTCCTTTCAACCAAGCATTTGTTAATCGTCTTTGTAAACCTCTACATCTGCCGGGCGGACTGTGCCCTGGATCGACTTCCACCCAGGGCGGAGAACGCGGGCGATTCGAAAAGCCAGAGCTGGAGCCGGAGCCCGAATCGCTGCGACGCCATTGTGCTCCCGTGGATCGAACGACTCGCCAGGATTTGGGCGTATTTCAGTAATGCCTACCCCTCTTAGCGTCTTTTGTACATGTGCGCGCACAACCTCACTGTCGGAAAGGTCGTAAGTCCCAATGAGTCCCTGCACCAGGTCCTTGCAGTTTTCCTCCTTCGACGCATCGCTCGGGAAATGGATACCGGCTGACCTATACACTGACGGCTTCCTCCGATCATTAGCTTTTTACGTTCAATCGCCCCAAGCTGGGACCTCGAGCACTAAACCGAGGCCGAATTGCCATCCCCTGCGTGAAGCCCTTTCCCTGCGGTGATGAACTTGGCGCTGCAATAGTCAACTTAACTTTCACCCTGTGGCGCGGCTGGTCGCTCATTTAGTGCAGTTCCCTGTCCACTATCCAGCTTCCTGAGCTTGGCTAGCATGTCATCGACCGCGGCTATTTGCTTTTCCACAACGGCCACCTCGTGGCCTAAACCTTCGATACGTTGTTGAGCAGCTTGGGTAGAAAGTTGCTGGTGCTCCTGACTCTCGTGAAGCAGCTGCTGGACACGGCTCAGAGATGCCTGCAACTCAGCGCGGTAGGCAACAACTATCTCAGGCTTCACCGCACGCAAGCGGTCGTCCAAGTATTCCGCTATGACTGCCCGTTCCGTTTGGGCAAGTCGTGGAATCTCCCCCAAGAGCCTGCTTTTCTCCTGCAGGTTCTGGCGATACAGCCTGTTTGTGACGAACCATCCACCGGCACCGAGAATGGCAAGAGGTGCTGCTATGACGCCGATTCCTAAGAGACCGGCAAGCGACGTGCCCAGAGTTGAGCCCATCACTGCGGTCATCACGAGCGTGGGGTCAAAAAGGGGAGCCTTCGGTTCGCTACCCACATTGTGGCCATGCTCCGGACTCGTACTAGCCTGCAGCACGTCCTGAAGGGCTGCAGGAACGGAGACACCACGGAAAAGGCGCTCAATTAGACTCTGAAGCTCTTTCTCAGTTTTAGCAACAAGTTCTGCCCGGAGTGTCTGCAACTCAGCGAATATGTCGGATGTTAACCGCTGGCTAACCTTTGCATCCCGCAATGTCTTTGTTTCACGGATTTTCTCCCGCCATTGAATTTCCCAGCTCTCCAAGTTCCTCCGGGTCTCCGCCAACAGCGAAGCCCGTAAACCTGATAGATCCCGATCCAAATCCAAAGACCAGCGGTGCTGTTGTTCCTTGAGTTCAGCGAGTCTCTCTTGCTCATCCATGATGCTCCGCTGGGATGAGGGGGGCTCTTCTATTGATCTCAAGCGGGCCAGCAGAGTGGTCCGATGCGCTTCAAGCCCTGTCCGGGCAAGGCGAAGTGCGTTAGCCAAGCCTGGCGTACGCGCTGCCGCCAAATCGGTTCTGAGTACCTCTACCAGTCGGGGAACGCCGGAGGCCTCAAGTAGAGCCTTACTTATTGAAGGGTCACCCGCAACGGTGGCCGCACGAGCTGTCACGGATGAAATGCCAATCACATGTGAACGGGCCAACCGTGGCAGTCTCGCTTGGAGCAAAGCTGCATTTTCGTCGACTACGTTTTTCCACGATCTGGGATACAGGTCAGTTTTAGTAACCACCATTTCCACTACTTCGATACCAGCGGCGCATTGCTGCAGATACGTTAGTTCGGCACTGGACAGTGCTGCGCCCGCATCAGCGACAAAGACTGCAACCGTTGCACCCTCTACAAGTTTGATGTTCAGCTGGGATTGGGCCCCGGCGAGTCCCCCGGCACTTGGAGCGTCGACCAGTACTGCTTCTCCCAAGCGGGAACTGGCATGGAACTGAATGCCTATCGGGTCCCTATCGTCCAGCCTGGCCTCGGAGCGAGTGCCATCAGGGTAAATCCAGATTCGGCTGGGCTCTCCCTCTCTGGGTGGGGCTGCAAGGCGGTACAGCCCCTGGTCGGCCAACTCACTTTCTCTATGGTCGATCGGTGGGGCAAGGAGTTCCACAAGAGTGCTCTTGCCTCTGCCGCTTTCACCCACAAAGACAATGACTGGTGTTCCTTCTCCGCTGGTGGCCTGGCGGATTACGTGGTCGGCGACTGCTGCGTAACCAGCGGTGCGGAGCGAACGCGTGGAAGTGGAAAGAACAGCCATTGCAGCGTTTATCGTCGCCTGCCGGTGGACGTCATACGCCATAGTCCTCCCCCGTCTCGTCCAGGTCGCCCGGGCCGGAACTGGGGAGTAGGGGGTCGATTTCCTCCCCTTGGTCTTCGAAGGCAGCTGCAGGCAGGTCATCTGTTTGATCATCAGCATCTTCTTCTGCGTCGACGTCCACATCGGTCTCGGATGTTTGGGAGATGTTGTCCGCACCGTTGTCCGGCACCAGATAGTCCGGTGTCTCGTTATCGCTCGTGAAAGCAAAATCCATGGCTGCCTGCCACACCCCTTCCGGTGGTCCATCGGGAAGGAGCAAGAGTTCCTTTAGAGAGTGGTCATGATTCATTTTTTCCTCCAGTTAGGGCTGTCTGATTTGGTGAGAGGGTCTTATATTTACTGAAAGTCTGTTTGCTGCCCGAATCATCAAGGGGGCGCCCCGTGGATGCTGTCCAGTCCCAGTCTGTTCTTGTGGCGGCGGCAAGGGAGGGTGATCAGAAAGCCTTTGAAGCTTTGGCAGCCCAGCACCGGACGATGCTTTGGTCGGTTTGCCTGCGGGTCACCGGGAATACCTTTGACGCCGAAGATGCCCTGCAGGACACTCTCCTCGCTGCTTGGCGAAACATCGGCGGGTTTCGGGGAGAATCCGGATTCGGGACGTGGATTTACCGGATAGCCTCCAACGCGGCGATGTCGATTGTTCGATCGAGGCGTGACACCGCTCTTGAGATTCCTGAAAACTTGGTTGCTGAGCGGGACTTTGCTGAGCAACTTGCTGCCGCTGACGTTATTCAACAGGCTCTGAAATCCATTCCCGAGGACTTTAGGGTTGCTCTCGTCCTGCGTGAGCTTTGTGACTTCACCTACGCTCAGATTGCCGAGCATCAAGGTGTTGGGGTGCCCACCGTCAAGACCCGCATCAGTCGTGCCCGCCGAGCACTGGAGGCGGCGGCGTCGGCTGGTGCTTTCTGAGGGAAAGACGGTCACGAGACTTCACCCCTCCAACCGTGAATGGATAAGGAGCGACCGGCAAAGCACACGTGCTGCCTGCGCCTCAGCGCCCGTCGACGCCGACGCCGCCATCGCCTGATAGTGAGCAGCCAACCGCAAATATTCTGCGGGCTCGTCCTCGTCAGGGGTTAGGGCGGTGGGCCAGTTTTTGTCAGCAATCAACTCTTCGAGAACCGCAACCAGCCCATGTTGGGGGGCTGCCTGACGAAGCACATCCAGTGCTGCAGATTCATTTAGGCGATGAAATTCGGGGGCGTGGCGTGCAGCCTCTATCAGCTTTCGCGTGTCACTGCTCCACGAGCGGCTACGTGCAGCACGCGCCAGACCGGACAGAACGGTGAGGACTCTTGAGCGTTCCGCTGCCCCTGATACTGCCACCGTCAAAGCCTCTTCCAGCCTCGCCAGGCCCGAGCGTTCCCACAACCAATGAACCAATTCTGGGGACGAATGGGAATGGTTGCGCCCAAACATGATTCCGTACGCTCCGATTAGGTCCTCTAGGCGTTGATACTGACCTCGGCTGATCCCCTCTGGGAGGCCCAAAATATCAGCAAACTGGATGGAGTCGTTAGGTACATCTTTCAGGACACGTAGAGCGCGAACGTCGGCCTCCTGCAGCCTCCCAGTCCGGACGGTTTCAGCGAGCAACCCTGAGACTGGAACGACTGCGGTCAGCTGCGAGTGCGCCGCGGCCAAAGCTGATGCGGTCGCTCGTGCCTCCTCGACTGGGTCTGTTGCCCCCCAAGGACCCGCTCCAAATTTGTCAGCATGAGAAAGAGCACCAATCACGGGTGGGGACGGCATAGATGACCGGCGGCTGGAGATAAAGCTGCGGACAAACTCTTCATCATCCGGGCGGAACTTATCTTTGACGACATAGACCAGGACGTCTGGAGATGCTGCTGTAGTGCTGCCGGCCAGCAAATCCACTTCTGTTCGCCTTGAATTGGCGGTAGCAGCAGAACCTAGACCAGGCGTATCTAAAATGGCGAACCTGCGAAGAACGGCCGACTGAAGGAAGACAAGGAGGTAATTTACCGTGTCGAGTGAAATGCTGCCCAGGGATGGTCCGGAGGCGGAGAGCGGTATATCTACTGCTTGTCCGCGCTCCAACAGGGCCTCCGCACGGGCAGGTGCACCGTACATGTAAAGAGAGAGCAGCGCAGTGGTCTCTTCGGCTGATGTGGGGGCCAACCTGGCACCTATAAGACTATTCACCAGAGTTGACTTACCCGTGTTGACCCTTCCGGCGAGGGCAACAACGGGTGGTCTCTGCAGCACCCGTCGCAAATCGTCCACCACATCCTTACCCGACGGCCCCGTGAGTGCGGCGACTTGTCCAAGCAAATGCTCAGCCGCCGTCAAGAGGCGACGGTCATCTCCGCGGGGCCCAGTGTCCACGTGTAGCTCCTTCCTTCCGGTCTAAACGTTGCAAACCGATGGTGCGCGAGTGCAGTACCCATTAGATGCAGACGGGTGTCAGAAAGTTCCCCTGAATTTGATCCAATGCTGACGAACGAAGCCCCTACGACTAAGACCCATGGATGAAGCGAGGGGCCATGGCAAAAGAACCTTGACGGGACCGGAGATAGGGAAGCCGTATAAACAGGGTGCATGCCAAGAATTTTCTTAAGCGCTTCTCCGAGGCTTAGGGGTAGCGCGAGGGGGGTTTCGCTACCACGGCGCCTACAGTTCTACCCCCTACTACCAAAGCCGATGCTGGCTTGCTTTCGCCCGCCAATCGCACCCCACTCGGAGTTCGGTCTAAATCCAGCGCTGCTGCTGGATAGCACGCCGCTATGTCAGCCTGCAGCACCCTCCTAGGGACGGCGAGACAAGGGGGCCGGGCCCGTCGCGGACGTGGTAGTGCTGTGTTGGGAACTTTCGGTGATCTACAGGTCTCTAATGGTCGTAATCGAAAACGAGGAGCCCAGCTTCCTCTTCAGCAAGGAGTTCGAAATGGAATTTACCTACCTCGACACCAGCGGTGATGGTCAGGCGGACGCTGTGACCGCTGTGGGACCTGATGCGACATATTACCTTCACGATAGTGGTCTGAACACGCACGGAACCCCCAACGGCGTCTTTGACACCTTCTACGTGGACTATGGCAATGACGGCGTTTGGGACGTGACTGCATATGACTACAACGAGAACCAGAAAATTGAATTGATCACAGTCGATGCGCAAGGTGGGGATGGCGTTCAGGAGACAACAATTGCGGATAGCAACGAGAACACAATTGCGGACTCTAATGAAGCCATCAACCCATATACCGGGAAGCCCGGAGGTGTCGATGTCATCATTGATAGCAGCAATTGGGCTCCGGATCCGTTCGTCGATCTGGGTACTGGACTGGGTACTTGGGCATGGACTCTGCCCGATGGTTGGGGTATCAGGATGGGTTAACGAGGCGAAAAGACAGGATCTGCAGGGAGGCAGACGTTAGGGAGCTCCGGAAGTCACGGCAGCCTCGAAAGCTGCCTCCCCCTGGCGATCCTGCTCTTCGCTACCGGCACACTCACGCCCTGATAGTCAGCAATCTGCGCGTACGCATATTCGCACAACTCCCGCAGTACAAGGGCCATAAGTAATTCCCTCGGCATATTGTTAAGCGCCTGCTGGACGAGGTCAGCCTCCGCCAAGTGTTCTGCGAATCAACGCTTTGGAGAGTACGTTTCGTCAACCTCAGCTTCGTTAGGCTGCGGTCGCCGCGCCGTCGCAGCCAGTGAAGGAAAGCTTGTTGCGGTCGCTACTGCAATACGCAACGAGGATCTGGCGGGGAATTCAGTCAGTAGTGCTTGGCCGCAGCTAGTTTTCCTGCTCTGCAACTAGCGACGGGCGACTCGAAACGGGACTGCCCCCGGTTTTGTTGACTCCTTGACCTAGCGAGCTTGTGCTCGTGGAAGGATGTTGACCATGCTCACGCCTTATGGGGCGGAGTTCCGCCAGGATGTTATTGATGTGGCCCGCAAGGGCGAGGCGCCGCTGGCGCAGATCGCGAAGGATTTCGGGCTTTCGGTCACGACGCTCAAGCGCTGGCTTGCCATTGCCGAACGTAAAGAATCCGGGGCCGGTCCAGCAGCTGCGGAGTCGGCCGAGATACGGGAGTTGAAGAAGCGGAACCGGTTGTTGGAGCAGGAGAATGAGATCCTGCGCCGGGCGGCCGCCTATCTGGCCAGGGATATCACCCAAAATGACTCTTCTATGGGTTCTGTCAAGCCATGATGGTTTGCAGCTGGCGGAAAATGGAGCGGCAGACGTAGCGTTTCAGGTTCCGGCGGATCTCGCGGTTTGATTTTCCGGTGGCACGGCTGCGGGTCACGTAGTCCTTGGTGTCGGGGTCGAAGCTCATGCGGGTGCGAACGATGACGTCGAAGGCGCGGTTGAGTCGGCGGTCTCCGGAGCGGTTGAGCCGGTGTCGGGTCGTGTTGCCGGAGGAGGCAGGGCGCGGGGCGACGCCGCCGAGTGCGGCGAAGGCTGCCTCTGAGCGGATGCGGCCGTGGTGGGAGTAGGCGCACATGATGATCGCCGCTGTCACGGGCCCGACTCCGGGGACGGATTGAAGCCCCGGCGCCAGTTCTTCGGTGATCCGGGCCAATTCCTTGTGGTTTTCGCCGAGCCGGCCTGTTAGGTCTTTGACGGCCAGGGCCAGGCGTTTGGCTTCGGCGCGGGCGATTCGGATCACGGGGTCGGTGCTGTTTGAGGTCCGCCAGGCTGTGATGGCTGTGATCTGTGCGTCCTGCAGGGATGCCCGGGCGTCGATTCCGAGATCTGTGCCGCGGAGCAGTGCCGTGAGGGCGTTGCGGTTCGCAGTGCGTTGGTGATCCAGCAGGGACCGGGAGGCAAGTAGAATCCTGATCGCGGCCCGGGTGCCTGCCGCGCGCGGCTCCGTCACCTGATCGCGCGGGCGCCCCAGGACAGAACGGGCCGCGGCTTCCGCGTCGATCGGGTCCGATTTGCCGGTGAGTGCCCGTGATGAGCGGGTGGGTGGCTGACCTCGCCAACCTCAATATCAGCGGCAAGCAAGGTCTGGGTGAGCCGGGCGCCATAGGAGGACGTGCCCTCGACGGCCGCGAAGACCCTCTCGCCGCCTGTGCGCCGCCGGATCCAGGTGATCGCACGGTCCATGCCCGCGGAGGTGGCCGGGAATGTTGCGGTGTCGACCACTGCGCCTGTGGGGGCATGAACAGCGGTGAAAGTGTGTGTGCGGGCGTGGGTGTCGACTCCGACGACGAACTCGAATTCTTCGGCAAAGCCATAGTGCGTTCTCCTTACTCTTGAACCGAACAGGTGGCGGGGGCCTGCCTGGGTAGCTTCGGAGACGCATCTGTAACGGGTCACACCCAAGGGTGGACAGTCTTCTGATCAGGTCATCCGCCGCGGGCAGAGCCGTTCCCGGGAACGCGCGGACGAGTCATTTTCAAGACACCGCACGAGCGGGTCGGATATACCCTGAGTCACACGCCCTCCCCGGGACCAGCCTGCCAGCCGGCCTCCGGCCGGCACATGACCATTACAGATCTACCCGCTGGTCACGGATCTTGCCGCCGACGGCGTTCCCGTGGCGGTGACCTGCAGGGTGTTGGGGTTTAGCAAGCAAGGCTATTACCGGTGGAGGGCCAGTCCGGTGACGGAACGGGAGTGGGTTGACGCGCACTTGGTTAACGCCGCCTTGGACATCCATGCCGAGGACCCGGCGTTCGGGTACCGGTTTATTGCCGACGAGCTCCCCGGGAAGGGCATCCTGGCTGGTGAGAACCGGGTCCAGCGCTTGTGCAGGAACCACCGCATTTGGTCAGTGTTTTCGAAGAAGCGTGGCCTGAACCGGAAGCCGGGGCCGCCGGTCCACGATGACCTGGTGGAGCGGGACTTCACCGCTATGGCACCGAATGAGCTGTGGCTAACGGACATCACCGAGCACCCGACTGACGAGGGGAAGCTCTACCTCTGCGCGGTGAAGGACGTCTATTCCGGGAGGATCGTCGGGTACTCGATGGACGCACGGATGAAGTCCTCGCTTGCCGTCGCCGCACTGGAGAACGCGGTGCAGGCACGCCGCCCTGCAGGAACCGTGGTCCACTCGGACCGCGGGTCCCAGTTCCGCTCTCGCCGCTTCGTCGAATCGCTCCGGCACCACGGCCTCACAGGATCGATGGGCAGGGTCGGCGCGTGCGCGGACAACGCAGCGATGGAATCGTTCTTCTCGCTGCTGCAAAAGAACGTCCTGGACCGTCAGCAGTGGCTCGCCAGGCAGGAACTGCGCCTGGCCATCACAATCTGGATCGAGCGCACCTACCACCGCCGGCGACGGCAAAGACGGCTGGGAAAACTCACGCCCATCGAATATGAAACAATCAACCGGACCGCGCTCACAGCGGCCTAAGACCGGAGTCAACAAAAGCCGGGGCAGTCCCTCTGTCCCTGAGTCGGAGGGTGCAGCAGATTAGGTAGCTCTGCATAGGCCTCTCGCTAGAAGCGCGGTCTTTGGATGGCCGGGCTACTGGTTCTCTCCGGTCTGAAGGGTCTAGTTGTCAGCGATGGTCGAAATGTGAGCCGTTTTGCGGGTTGAAAAGTGAGCCACTTTGTCGCTGGTTATTCTGCCGTATTTTCCGGTCTTGTCGAGGGCAGTGAGTCGACCTGGGTGTGTTTGAGGCGGTAGCTGGAGCCTTTGAGGGTGATGACTTCGGCGTGGTGGACGATGCGGTCGATCATGGCCGAGGCCACGACCTGTTCGCCGAACACGTCTCCCCACCGGGCGAACGGGAGGTTCGAGGTCAGGATCAGCGAGGCGTGCTCGTAGCGGGATGAGACCAGTTGGAAGAACAGGTTCGCGGCGTCCTGCTCGAACGGGATGTAACCGACTTCATCGACGATGATCAGTCCGTAGCGGTGCAGCCTTACGAGTTCCTGGGGCAGCCTGCCATTCTGGTGGGCGCCCTGGAGCCGGGCAACCCAGTCGATGGCGGTCGCGAACAGGCCCCGGTGACCGAGCTGTGTGGCCCGTAAGCCCAGACCGGTGGCGAGATGTGTTTTGCCGGTGCCGGGCGGTCCGAGCAGGACGATGTTGGATGCTTCAGTGAGGAACACACCGGTGGCAAGGTGGGCGATGATGTCGCGTTTGAGGCCGGGCTGATGATCGAAGTTGAAGTCCTCGAGCGATTTCCGGGCCGGGAACCCGGCGGCCCGAGCTCTGATCTCTGCTCCAGAGGCTTCCCTGGCGGCCACTTCCCGCAACAGCACAGCGGCGAGGTATTCCTCGTGGGTCCAGCCTCCTTCCCGGGCCTGGTCAGCGAGCCGGGGCGCTGCTTCCCGGATCCGGGGTGCTTTCATTGCCCGGGAGTAGTACTCGATCTGGCCAATGGTTTCCTTGGTGGCGGGCATCAGGCGACCTGCCCGTCATCCAAAACGACCCCGAACGCCCGGTCGTAGTCGGCCAGATCCCGCAGCACTGTTTCGCCCGCCGGCTGAGGGGTTTGGAAGGCCTTCCGCAGTGCCTTTGCCGCGTCGACGTGGTCCGGGTCGGTGATCGTGATGCCCTTGCCCCAGTACCGGGTGTGGGTTCCGACAGTTCTGCCGTCCAGGCTGATCGTGACGGTTTCCAGGTCCACGGTGACGTCAACGAACCGGCCGATCGCCTGCGGGTGGACGGAGTAGTCGTTGGATCCCATCCGAACGTAGTAATCCCGTGGGAGCCGGACCCTGGCGGTGAATCCGGTGACCGGTGGAACCGGCGGCAGCGCCAGCATCGCCTTCTTGTCCGCGTTGATCAGCTCCGCCGGCCGGGCACCGGTCCGCCTGACGAAGCGGGCATTGGCCTTCGGCAGCCACATTGCCAGTTGGGTGTTGAAGTCCTCCGGTGAGGTGAAGACCCGGCCCGGCAGGAACGAGGTCTCCAGGAACTGGTTGGCCCGCTCGACCACGCCTTTGCTTTCCGGGTCATAGGGTTTGACCTGGACGACCCGGGTGGCGAGGACCCCGGCGAACGCAGCAACCCCGGCGGCGTAACTGTTCCGACGACCGATCCCGGTTTCGTTGTCCCAGATCAGCCGCCGCGGAACCGCCCCCAACCCACCAAGCAGTTCCCACATTCCTGCCAGCAGGTCCCCGGTCATCCGCGACGGGATCATCCTGGCCATGCTGAACCGTGAATGCGACGACACCATCACCAGCACCGGCAACACCCTGGTCTTCCCCGCTCCGACGGGAATCCGCGCCTCTGGAAACCACAAATCGCACTGCGCCTGATCCCCGGGGTCATAGGTGATCCGGTCAGCAGGATCAGCCGGCGCATACTCTGGCCGGATCCTGGCCACGTTTTCCCGGAACCACGCCGGGGACCCCGACCAGCCCACCCGCTCCGCGAGCACGGTCGCGGGCATCCGCGGGTTCTCCTGCAATAGAGCGCGAATCGCAGGCTCGACAGCCTTGATCCCGGAGTCCTGAGGCGCCCGGGCGTATGCTGGCGGACTATCAGAGCTGACCGCTTTGGCAACGGTGTTCCGGGAGATCCCCAGCCGCGCCGCTATCGACCTCATCGACTCACCCTCGGCAAGATGCAACCGCCGAATAAGCGCCCAATCCTCCACAGTGATCACCCACCCAATCGTTTGAAACGGGCGGCTCAGTTTTCAACCGTCACAATGGCTCAGTTTTCAACCGTCACCGACACTAGTCGTGGCCAGCGCGACAATTAGGTGATCACGGGTAACCTTCTGGACCTGTTCTAAGTTGCTTCCGGTTCCAACCAAGACAACGCCCAGTCAGGGGTTGAGTCCCGCAACGCTGTCCATGCTTGCTGCCACCGCAGCGACGCCTTTGCAGCTGGACATACGCGTTACATCGGTGACACGGCAGGCGCGGGCGGTGTTCTCCATGCCTTGCGTGGCCTCCCGGATTGCGCTTCTAGGTGCCAGCCCGGTTGACCGTGTCCTGGCCAACTTCTTCCAGATACAAGGCATCCTTCGCGTCGGTCTTTACCCTGTCACCGGACGGGCGCTGAAGCTTCGATGGGGCCGCGACAACAGTGTCGATCCCTGCAGCGAGGAGGAACCTGGCCAAACCGAAACCTGTCGGGCCCGCCTCGTAGACGACTTTGACCGGGGGAGGCAGGGAGACTATCCAAGCAAGGATCTCATCCCGGTCCGGCGTCAGACGCTGCCGGAAAAGTTCGCCGGTCTGACCGTCCAAGGCGCAGGCTACGACAGTTCGGGCATGGACATCCAGACCAACGCTTGTACGCTCGAACATAGCTGGAACCTCCAAATTTCAAATGTGGCTCTACCTGTCCGCCAAGTGTGGCAGGCAACCCACGTCTTGCTTTGAAAAGGAGGTTCCAGCCTTCTGGAACACAGTCCCCCCGACAGGGCCCTTCTGATAGAGGCCAGCAGCGCCGGCAAAGGAGCCGGAGCGCCGAACCCCCTAAAGCCAGCCCTATCGAACAGGCGCTCCCGGGTCCGGAGCGGCGACAATGGCCTTCAGAAGGGCCCGACCACCGGCGCCCCTCCTTAACCCATATCGTCTGATATCGAGATAGCAACTCATCGTTTTCCCGTGGTGGCGGATGAGTTGTTTCTATGCTGCGGGTGTTGCGGTGACGATGACGTTTTTTCCCCAGAGGTCCTCCGTGTAGCAGCTGATGAGGACCAGCCGGTTGGGAACGATGTTCCAGATGTCGGCGTCTTTGAGGGTGTCCTTGTTGTGGGTGGTTACGTTGTCGACGACGTAGTCGATCGTTCCCTTGTCGGTGGTCAACGTGAGGGTGTTGCCGACCTCGACGTCTGAGCTGAGGCGGTTGAACGGGCTGTCGCGGTTCTCCCAACTGTGCCCGGTGATGTAGACGGTGTTATTGGATCCTGCTCCGGGGCTCCCGTAATTCGTGAGCCAGTAGCCGTCCAGGGTCTCTGGCGGCACGAGTGACTGCGCCGCCAAATCCGACTCCGTTGGGGTCAGAGGGAGGACGGGAACGTCAATGTTCGCCGATTCAATGGTAAGTTTCCGTGGTGAAGACGCCTGCGGTAGGGCAGTCCCCGCCGCAGGCTTGAAGCTTGAAGACGGCGATGTAGCAGGCGCAGCCGAAACCGGCGCTGCGCTTCGCTCGGAGAACATCTGTACTCCAAGAACAGCGAGGGCCAGGAACAGCACGGCGACGACGGCGACGATTGCCACCCGTGGTAATCGGCGGCTTTTTTCCCTCGGTCCAGTTAGCTCATGCTCGGTGTCAATCATTGTTCAGGGTTCTCCAATTGGGCGCAGTGATAGAGGTGCCCGCCCGGTTGAACGGGCACCTCTTATCTCGTGCAGCCAGGCTTGCTAGCTGGTGCGAATCCGACGAGCAGCCATTGTTCCGGCTGCTACAACCATGAAGCCGATGCCGGCCGCGAAGGCGCCAATTCCGGCAGGATCGGTACTGGTGGCCGCGGCAGTCTGTACGTTCATTCCGCGGTTAGTTCCACTGGCGGCAAGTGTTACTGCGCCGCCAGTCGTGGCTCCGGCAGTTGTTGTTGCACCGCCGGTTGTTCCTCCGGCCGTTGTTGTACCTCCGGTTGTTCCCCCGGTTCCGCCTGCTCCAGCGCCGATGTCACCGTTGTTGTGGTCGTTGCCGCCCCCGACAGTGCTGACGCCGTCGCACGCTTCGATAGCTGTGCTGAAGAGTGCTTCGAGGTCGAGCAGATCGATGTCGAGCGCATCGAGCTGAACCCGCAGACCGTTTACGGCGGCGATCGCAGCGTCAAGATCAGCCTGGGCATCGAGGACGGCCTGGGCCTCCAGGAGCTGCGTCTGCAGGTTCACCAGCGCCGCAAAGTCCACGTTTGCGCCGGTGAGAGCATTGAGCGCGGCTGCGGTTTCCAGAATGGCTGTAATGTCGCCGGCGTTCAGGGCGGCAACCAGGGCCAGCGCGGCCTCCTGTTCCTCCACGGTGACGACCCCATTGAGTGCTACCTCAAGTGCGGCTACGTCGAACTGCCGCGTCTCGAAATCCTCTACCTCGAGGCCCAACGCCGCAAGCGTGGTGAGGTTAGCGGCGCTCACTACGTCGTCGCCATTGTTGATGTCGAGCAGCAAAGCAGCCACCAGGGCCTGGTCGACGCCCGTAGGAAGCCCGGCGTCAACAGCTGCAACTACAGCTGCCTCCAAGGCGGCCTCATCAAGAAGCGGGGAAAGCAGGAACAGCTCCGGCTCGACGCCGGCGGCTGCCAGTGCTTCCAAAGTTGCCTGGTCCAGCGGACCATCAACTGCGGCATCAATCAGCGCCCGGGCCTGCCCCACTGCGCTGTTTCCGCTTGCATTGGCGTTGATGAGCGCCTGAATGGCGGGCAGCTGCGGTACCTTGAGCCGGGTGTCCTCCAGCGCGGCAGCAATCTGGGCCTCGATTTCAGCACGCGTCAGCGTGTCTTCAGCACGAAGCAGTTCCAGTGTTCCCTGTGCGTCCACCAGGTTCTGCAGCGCTGCGGTGAGCTCAACCTCGAGGTCGGCATTGAGTTCAACAGTGTGCAGCGCCGCGGTGAAGGCGCTTTGCGCGGACAGGCATTCCGAAGAAGTGTGGTCCGCGGATGCAGGCGCGGCACTCAAGAAAACGCCACCAGCGGCGAGCGTGACGGCGGATCCTGCTGCGAGTAGTTGTTTACGCGATTTCAAAGTTCTCCCTAGGGATTTGTAAAAAGTTGGCCCCAGCCCAACAGTGACATCCACGTAGGGACGACAACTCTCAAGGCTTCTCAATGCTTACAGTGTTCGACGAAGCCACAACTAAGGACACTTACTAGTTATGAAATCGTAATCAGGAGTATTGGGTCCCATGAAGCCGTGCTGAAACTCATGCGCGCGCTCGGGTTATCAAGCCCAGTGCGTCGCCGGCGCAGATACAACTCCTGCCGTGGCGAGTCAGGATGCTAAGGACGTGTTGAACCGCCAGTTCGAAACCGCGACCAAACACACCAAATGGGCCCCCGACGTCACCGGGCTCAAGGTAGGCGCCTACAGAATTTACGTGACCTCGTCCTGCCCGGCGGACGCGCTCCCACGCCTTATGCAGACATACCCAACACGCCCCGCTCCAGGATCTGCGGATCATCCGATGTGATTACGGGCGCTGACGAACAGACGACTCCTGACCATGATTCAGGCTAGTGCAGACGACTTCTGATGAAAATGCCGGCAGTGCAGGCTACTTCTGCCAAGCGGATGTCAACAGTCCCGTGCGCCGGGACCATACTTCCGAATGAAGGGGTGCAGACGACTTCTGTGAACGACTCACCGCCTGAAGCTGCAACCCAGAATCGGTCGTTTCGACAGTTGCGAATGGAGTACCTTCATCGGGCAGGTACGGCGTCTTCACAACTTTCGTACCAATGATCGCCTCCCGGACTTCTGGCGTGTTGTTTTTGTTGACCTTTCACGTATCCCTATATTAGTAAGTGAACTTATTATTCGGACTAATCGCAGCCTGCGCACCGAATCCGTAAGCATCACTAAATGGTGGGTATTTTGATGCCGAACCGCACGATCGCCACCAGCATTTTCGCCGCAGCCTTGGGCCTGACGCTCCTGACCGGGGCACCGGCTACCGCCGATACCCATAACCAGGCCGTTCCCGCAGGTTGCCACGTCGTAACCGAGACGGAAACCGTCGTCATCAGCCCGGAAAGAACAGAACAGCGACTGGTCACGCCCGCAGTCGAGCCGGTCATCAGGGTTGAGTACGAATACGTCCACCGGAACGAGAACCACCCGAACTCACCGCGGTGGGAAGAAGAAGGCTGGAACGCAGACGACAGCGAAAATTCCCGCGGATTCTCCTCAACCGGCCAGACCAGGACCGTTATTGTTTCCCCGGGTGCTGATGCCGTTTATGCGACTGTCACCATTCCTGCCGTCACTGAGTCACGGGTTAAGAACACGATCGTATGCCCGGCCGATGGAACCACCGGTGGTGCCGGCAGCGTGGACACCGGAACCGGCGACAACAACGTGGAGACGGTAAACGCCGGGGGTAGCGCCGACGGGGACGCCAGCGCAAACACGGGAACCCAGGCGGGCGCTGTGCTTACTGCCGGCACAAGGCTGGCAGCGCAGCCGGCACAAGCAGTTCCTGCCGTACCACAGGCGCCGGGACAGGACGGCGCTGCTGAGGTCGTCACCGCGGCTGGAATAAGCGAAGTGCCCGCACCGTCCGCCAATGGCGGAGAGCTGGCACGGACCGGCACCAGTGAGGACTTGGCCCTTTTCCTGGGCGGAACGTTTCTTGCCGGCGGCATTAGCATGATCGCAGCCGAGCGCTTCCTGAAGCGCCGCGCCGGCTAACCCTGGAGACCGTCAAGGAGTACAACCGTCCGGAAGGGTGAAGCGCGGCCTCCCTTGGGGCTACCCCTTCACCCTTCCGGGCGCGCTCCGCTCCGACCAGAGCGGGCTGCTCGCTACTGTAAGGGACAACCCCCTACCGTCTGGGAAAAGGAGATTCAATCCGAGGCTTTGGTCGGCGTGCCACCTATACCGGCGTCGTCGGGCAGACAACGCGGCATCGGCTCAGCCGAAGCAGCGACCGTAACGCCAACCAAGCCCTGTATCAGGGTGCTGGTACGCCTGGCCTTACGCCAACAGACCAAAGAGTGCTCGTGCTCCTGGCATCAGGCACGTACCTTTTATAGGAACAGGCAAGCTTGTCCGGCAGGAGACCGTAGGCCAACCGGCCCCCACTGCTGCCCAAAATCGCATTCAAAAAATGGTCGCTTGTGATGGACGCCATCCCGTGGACCCGTCACCGCACAGGAGCAGCGGGACGGTGAGCGCTCTCTAACTGAAAACGCTGCTGTTAATCCCGAGAGCGCCCTTCCAACAACGGCTCCACTTAGCGCGGGAGAGGGTTCGGGCCAGTCGCCGTGATCAGCCGCTGCGGGACCCAGCCGTCAACATGGTGGATACCATCGAACGTCCCGCCTTGCAGCTCAACCACCGCGCGCAGCGGGCGCCGGTGGAACTTCACGTGAGTAAAGTCCTCGAACAGGACGTAATACGGCTCGTTCCACTGGTTTTGGAACTGCTGGCCGGTCAGCGCCTCGCGATGCCGGCGGGAGAACGCGTCGACTTCCTCGCCGACGACCACGCCAAAGTGCTCCATGCCCATCTTGTAAACGCGCTGGTGGACGGGCGGAATGAGCTCGATGAGCGGGATTAATTGGTCATCAAGGACGCGGAGCGGATCCGCGAGAAGGAGCATGGACATCGGCCGCCCGTTCCAAACGTTCTCCATATTGGCGATGGCGTGGCGTTCGAGCAGGGTCCGCAGGTGGACATACTGGTCCCACTCAGGCACGCGGACAGCGAGGTGGCTCAGCTCGTACGACGCGATGTCGATGCCTCGCACGAGCAGGCGGTCGCGCTGCTGCGCGGTGAAAGCCCGATAGTCCCCGATGATGTCGTCCACTGGATCAACCATCATCCTCCTCCTTTACCTTCGCCGCGTTGGTTCTCATCCTTGTCGCATCGCCGACACCGCCTGTAAACCGTCCCGTCGTCGGCGCTCAAGATGCCATCCGTGTCGATACTCAGCTTGCACAGCAGGTCATAAATCATGGCAGCTCCGATACAAACCACAGGGCGCGGTATTCCTAATAATGGCCCTCCCGCCCTCCTGGCGAAAGATGAACTGATTTGCGTCCCCCACAGGATCAGAGCATCGAAAACACCCAGACATCTCATTCACAAGGCACTGGCGCACTAACGCTTTGTCTTCGAGCGGCAAGGATGGCGATCAGCGCGGCCGAAGGGAGAAGGTGGATTCAGTTTCTGGTGCAGCCGACAGGTGGATATGCAGGTCGCCCCGCGCCCTGAATCCTGCAGGCGCAGAAACGCGCGTTACTGACCTGTTCCGGATCCGTCTCCAAGCAGCTAAAGAACTGCGGTCCTGCCCGGCCTCTCCACCATCACCCCCAAAGCCCGTCTCAAAAACGGTCGTTTCTGACCCATACCCATGGGATGATCCAGCAAGGTTGCTGTAGCCCGTCCTGCTGGAGAGCGGGACAAAGCAGGTACTGGCCCTGTTCGGGGCGGACGTCCTGGTCAACCCCAACCAGTAGCCGTCAGATCAGATCTTCCATCATGCGGGCGAGGATATCGTTCATTGCCAGCAGCCCCACGAGTTGGTTCCCTTCAACTACTACCAGGCGGCTGAGGTGGTACCGGCTCATTAGGGCTGCCGCCTGACGCACGGATAGGTCCTCGTTCACCGTAATCGCAGGAATCGTTGCCGCGTCGTAGACGTTCAATAGATCCACATCGCCTTCCTGCGCCACGACCGTGTCCAGGAGTTCCCTGTAGCTGAGCATGCCGTAGGCGTCATGGGCGTGTTGCCGCTCAACTACCAGGCTTTTCACCTGACGTTCCTTCATCATCGACAGCGCCTCCCGGAGGGTGCTGAACGGGGAGATCGTGACGACCTCGGGGACCATAACGTCTCTGACGGTAAGCAATGTTCCTCCTCATAGCAGGGCAGCCTTGGTTCAGGTCTCGGTGCGGCGCAGGTGCTCTTCGAACCTGACGACCTGGGACATCTCGATCCCGGTGAGGTGTTCGATCGGGATCGCGAACGCCAATCCCCGGGACTCGGTACCTTTGACCAGGACCTGATGCAGCTCCTTCAGGATGGGGGCGGTCAGGTGCTGACCGACGACCATGAGCAGCACGGACTGAGTCCCTTCGAAGGTCAGTCCGAAAAAGGTTTTCCTCGCTTCGCCTCCGATGCCCTTGCCCGGAAGGATCGTCACCCCGGTGGCACCGGCCCGCTGCGCCCGGTCAATCACCTTGTCCTCCAGGTCATCGGGTGCGATCACGATGACGGCGGTGAACTTCATCCGGGTTCCCTCCTTAGGCGGGGAGATCTCTCCATCACCATGGCATACACCATGACCGCTATAACAGGAAAGATTGACGCGTAAGCTATCAGCCCGAACCCGTCGATCAGGACGTTCCTACCCTCCACAGCCGCCGCCAGTCCGATGCCCAGGGCGGTGACCAGCGGCACGGTAACCTCGGATGTCGTTACCCCGCCGAGATCGAAGGCCAAAGCGACGATGTATCGCGGGGCCAGGAACATCAACACCATAGCCACCGCGTACGCGGCGGCTATGAAGTAATGGAACGGCCCGCCCACCAGAATCCGGTAGACACCAAAACCAATCCCCAAACCGACCCCAAGTGCCACGATGACCCGAACTGCGGTGGCACTGATCCTCCCGGGGGAAGCGTCCTGGGCCTGCTCACCGATGGCCACCAAGGCCGGTTCGGCCATCGTCACTGCGAAGCCTATGAGCACGGCGAACAACAGGATCAGCGCCGGGACTCCCTGCTCGATCAGTTGCTCCGCCATCAGCGTTCCGAGCGGGACCAATCCCAGCTTCAGGCCAACAACGAAGGCGTACAGGCCCACCAAGACCATCACGAAGCCCACCACTACCCGCCAAGGGTGGGCAAGCCGGCGCCGAAGCGCGATGTATTGGAAGAACAGGACCACACCTACGATGGGCAGGACTTCCCGGACCATTTCGGCCAGCCCCAGGATCATCCCGAGGACCCAATCCGCCGGCCCGTCATCGGAGTCCGGCGGCGGCGGGATGTCACCGGCACCGCCAAAGGAGTAGACCCATGTGCCGTAAAGCTGCACGCCGACCATCGGCACCATCACGCACAGGGCCACAAGACCGAACCCATCGGCCAGCAGGCTGCGTCCGCGGATAGAGTTGGCCAGGCCCAGGCCGATGGCGGCAATGAGGGGCACGCTCACGATGTTGGTGGTGACGCCACCGGCGTCGTATGCAAGGCCGATGATTTCCGCAGGTGCCACGAACGTGAAAGTGAGCGCTACCGCGTACCCCGCGATAAGCAACCTGTGAATAGGCCAACCGCGCAGGACCCTGAGGATGCCCAAGACCAGAACCAGCCCCACGGAGACGGCAATGACCAGGCGCAGGGTCAGCCCGTTAATGCGTCCTTCACTGACGATCTGGGCCTGCTGGGCAACGGCGATCACCGCCGGTTCGGCGATGGAGGCAGCGAAACCGATCGCGAAACCAAACGGCAGCAACAGCCTCAACGCCCCATTCCGGACGAACTGGTTGGCCAAGTTCTTCCCGACCGGGAAGATGCTCAGGTCCAGGCCCTGCAGGAACACTCCAATCCCCGTGGCCACAATCAAAAGTCCGGCGACAAGCTCCAGCGGATCATCCGGCATCCGGCGGAACACCATGAGTTGGAACACCACAACCACGGCCACGATAGGCAGCAGGTTCCTCAGCGCCCCAACAAATTCATTCGCGAAGCGGCTGAGGTGCTCCATGCTCCATCGGGTCCTCTCCCGGTGACGATCCGTGAGTACCTGGGGACTTCAGTTTGCCGGTACGACAGAACACTGTCTAGAAAGACCATTAGCGCTGGATCAGGTAGAGATTGGTCTGGCGCGGGAAGTTAACACCCCTTTACCCTCCTCAAAAGGCAGACCACTAATTACATCGGGGATAACGAGCAGCTTGCTCGCCCGTGTTGTTCGCCGGCCCCCCGGCGGTCCCTGCTTTCGGAAAACGTAAGCGGCAGGAGCCCTGCCGTCAGGAAACACCCAGCGCTACCGCGTGCTCCTGCACTCAACCTAATCTCGACAGCATCTGCACGAAAACAGCAGAAAACCCCGAAGCATGGGGGACGCCTCGGGGTCTTCCTTCGCTTCTCCACGTGCCAACTATGGCAAGTCCTCCCGGTGTAGTGGGCGCCGGCTCAAGACGTGCTGAGACCCGAGCCAGCCCCACCCCCAGCAGCTTCTCTCGGGGCGAAGGCATTATTGTTCCTCCCCCCCAACAAGGACTAAGAGAAGCCACTCAAAGCATCATGTAGAAAGGAACAGTCAGCAAACAGGAGGCGGGTCTCCGTTACGGCCTGGAGGGCGGCCCGTGCCGATCGCCGTCGCCGTGCAGGTAGTGAAGGAATGGAAGCCCCAGGAACTTGCGGCGTGGTGTGCATGTGTTGCGCACATTCCTTTCAGGTTTCACGCTTTGTCTCTTTCGGCCCTAGGTAAAGTCCGAGGCCGTTGATAAACCAGTGCCCGCCGGCCATCATCAGCAGAAAGCCGGCCACGCCGATGATGATGACTTCTGTTGCGGTACCCACAACCACAAGGGTGAATCCGGCGACCAGTGTGAGGACTCCACGGACCACTATGGCCGCCTCCCTGGGATGCTGGCCGGGCGTACCGGTCTGCAGTTTCCGGACCAGATCCGGATCAGTGGAGGCCAGTTCCTGTTCAAGCCTTTCAAAGCGCCTGCGTTCTTCCTCTGGCAGTGCCACGGACCCCCCGTTAACTACTTAGATCGTGCCTTGATCAAAGCTGAATCCGCACGCACACCGATAGGTGAGAAGGCCGCCGTCGTTCTTTGCCGAGCTTGACTACGGTAAGCGCGGCCAGATCAGGCTCTGAAGGCGCTGTGCCGTTCAGCAACGCGTCACCGGGCTGGAGGTGGGTCAAAGACGGCGGGTCCAGAGTGCCAGTTCTCATCGCGGCTCGCTCGCCGCGCGCCGCATGCCGTCGTTGGCAGCATTCCTTTTCAACTTCTTCAGCCCCAAGTGATGCTGCGACGCGATGCACGCGTGTTGCCTGCGTGGTCGATATTGACGTATCAGCGGGACTGGCTGCGGCGTTATTTTATGAGGCTACCTGGGCAGCTCCGCCCCTACCGTCGCGTAGGCCACATCCGAGCGAGGGGCGTTCCGCCTCCCCTTCCGTTGAGGGGTGTTCGGCTCCTTTTTTCAGCCCGATTCAATATCTCGAAACCTCCATGCCTCGAAACCTTGGGATACAAGACTGCCCTGTGTTGCATGCCCATAAGATTTTTTGTGTCTTTCTTGGTTCTGTGTAACCTTTTTCGGCTGTCCCGGACAATACGGGGCATGGGGAACCTCGAGAGTGACGAGGGCAGCCTTTGGTCCCTCAGCCTGGGCGGTGACGGCGAAGCGTTTGGCGTGCTGTACGACAGGCATCGTGACCGAGTGTTCCATCATGCTTACCAGCTCGCTGGGAACCATCACGACGCTGAAGACACCATGGCGGCCGCCTTTCTTGAGCTGTGGCGGCGGCGCGCTAAAGTCCGTGTAGTGGAAGGGAGTTATCCTATCCTGGCTGCTGGTTACGACGACAAACATGGCTAGCAATAACGGGCGAGCTGCCCTCCGCTACCAGAAGCTGCTGGACTCGCCACCGCGCACAGAGGCATCTTCACAGCCGTTGGAAGCTGACCTTTTCCGGTCACCAAGAGAACCTGGACCAGGACTTCTCGCAGGCTCTTGGAACGCTGGGCGCTGAGGACCTGCACTTGGTGAGTCTGGTCGTTTTTGAGGACTATCCACTCGCTGCCGCAGCAGCCGTTTTGAACATGCAGCCAGGACTTCATGGCGCGGACACAGATTCTAGTAGATAGTAAGCAACCTTACGACTGGTTTGCATGCACAACAGGAACATGCGTAACGTGAGTCACGCACCGGGATTAGCACCCCCCTTTCGCCTAAACGAAGGAGTACAACCCATGCAGATCACCAAGACACTTGCCACCGCAGCTCTCACCGCGTCGCTGGCATTCGGCGGCGCCGGAATCGCCCAGGCAGCCACCAATCAGAACGCAGGCGCCGTCGGCGGCCTTGTCGCAGCCGCAGTGAACGCAGACCGCACAGTAGACATCGATCAGATCCAGCTGGTCAATGTGAACGGGGATGTCCTGAGCAACATCGACGTTGACGTTCCCGTGAACAACGTGCTCAACGGCATCACGGTCAACGCCCTGAATGACAACGAGATCGACGTCGAGGACGTACTGGACGTCACCGTCGTGGACAACGTGCTCGTCGTCGTCGTAGACGTCCTCTAAACGCCCCAACACGAAGACAGCTTCCTGCTGCTACCAGGAGGGCCGCACCGACACCGGTGCGGCCCTCCTCCCATCTAGGGGTGTCTTCCAATTTTTTAAAAGTAAGCATGCTTCCCATTAGGTTTGATGCCGGCTTCTTCGCCTGTCCCCCATAAGGCGGAGCGGTTGCCAGGGAACGCCCCGCATTACCGACTCGTGGTGCCCAGTCGGTAGATCACAATACTCGAAAGCTCCGCCTACACTGTCGACGATTCGCTTGTGTTGCCCGCGTTGGAGGCGCAGCGGAGGATTCGAGGCCGCAAGGCATTCGCCGTTCTTCATTCCAGTGGCAGGAGCAGTGAGGACGATCGGGTTTCCGCCTACCAGGAGATAAATGCGACCAAATCCGACCTCGCGAAGTTGGAGTTCGCTGCCAGCAGGCTGCTCACCGATTCCCGCAGCTAACCAATACGAAGCGAGCAGCCGAGTCCAGTAAGGGATCCCGCACCGGGATCGCGAGAGGGCTTACGGGCGGTTACTGCCAGTCACCAAGGGAGCCCTCGAAGGTTGATGGTTCGTCCGGCCACCTGCTTATGGGCTTCGTTCCGGCACAAATCATCGTGGGGCCATTGCTGCTATTACGGTCTGGCGTCCTGCGGAGAGACATCTATGGTGAGCTGATGCAGGCGTGTGTAACCGCACGCTTATAAAAGGGCACGACTTCTTCGGGCACCTGATGGTGCCCAACAGTGGCCGCCGAGGCCATCAGCCAAGACGACGAATATCCAAAGGGCTTCTATCTTCGCGTCGTGGACGGCCAAAAGTGGCTGCGTGGATATCAATACGACGACGAGTACATCTGGTCACCCAATGGCCGGTTTACCTTTCAGTTTCCGCTGCCACCTGAATGAATAACCCGGGTGCAGTGAAGGGTTTCCGTTCGGACAGCCGCACCTTCTCCTAATCCCAAGCGACGTCGCAAACAAGATTGCTTTCCGCCTCCTTTCTAGGCGAGAGCTTGTGCCCACGCTGCCTTGTTGCGACGGACGTAATCGGCAGCGGCACGCCAGTGCTCGCCATGACCATTCAGGTACATGTCGGCCCAGGGCTGGAATCCCGTCTTATGGGAGGATTCCAGGAGGTCGTACATGGCAGCCGTTCGCTTCACCAGGGCTTCGGGCAAAGCCTTCCGCAGTGCGGCATCTGCTCCGTAGCCGTCCACTACTACTGCCCGCAATCTCAATGCAGCTTCAGCTACGGGTTGTTCGTCAAAGAGCAGGCCGAAGGACTGCGCAGCATATGCCAGATCCCAAAGACGTGTGCTCGGCCCGGCTGCATCCCAGGCGATGAAGACCCACCGCTCCCCCAAAATCAGGTTCCACGGAGCCAGGTCGTTATGACACATCAGATCCGGCTCCTCGGCCGGCAGCAGCACTTTCCACCCGTCTATATCGGGAAGCTCCAGGCATTCACTCGCGTTATGGATCTGCCGGATCAGACCACCCACCCGCAGCAGCGCGTCGCGTCCTAACGGAAGCTGATCCATCGCAGAAACACCATCTACGTACTCGATAACATGACGGCCCTGATCATCCCGGCCCAGAGATCGGGGAACATCAACTCCCGCTGCCCGGAGAACGTCCAAGTAGCTTTGAACAGCAGATGAGTTTGCCAACCACGGTTTCCGCACCGTGTCACCAATGCGGACAACACTCTCCGAAGCATTTCCACCGGTCAGTTTTTGCTCTTCTGCAACCACCCAGAGAACGCTACTGGGCGCAATCATGCTGAGCAAAGGCTTGTTCGCTCCATCAATACCGTAATGCGCCGGCCATTGCAGATAAAACGGTCGCTATTGGATGTCGTGGGCCGGGTTCCATCGGTATCCTTACGGCCAAGAGGCCGGGTCTCCGACAAAACCTTGACAACGGCTATCCGTACGCAAAATTGCCGCCAGGGCACCTTGATCTAACAGGAACAAGAGATATTCACATGAAGGGGGCATCCAATCCCTTCACATTAGCCTTTAGTCATTACCGGAAATTGGGGGGTTCAGAAAGTGGGGCTTGGTGGGTCAGGCGAGGTAGCGCTGTTCTTGGACGAACACGGCATCCTTCAGCTGACGTGGCCGCGCCACGCTATCGTCGGTTCAAGTGATGCTGAGGCAGCCATGCGGATGGTTAACGAGCTGTGCGGACAAACGGAACGTCCGCTGCTGGTGGACATGGCCACAGTGTCTACCGTCAGCCGTGGTGCACGCGCTGTTTTCGCCCGGCCCTGCCAAGCATCCCAAGTTGCGCTTCTGGGGGCCTCGCCCGTAGACAAAGTCATCGCAAACTTCGTTTTGGCCATGAACAAGGCAAGCCGCCCTAAACGTTTCTTCACTTCACGGGTGGAAGCCATGAAGTGGTTGATGAAAGGCACATAACCTGACGTATCGCCGTCCTCACGAAGGACTTGAATCAAGCACTAACGCTGCACATAGAGAAAGCCCGCGTACTCGGTCAATCGCTCGGTCCGATCCTCACTAGCGATTTCCTGATCGACCTGGAAGTGTGTAAATCAGGGTTCTGACCGTCATTGAACCACCTCACGTAGGACCATGGGGTTGGCTGTTCTTGAAACACCCCAACTTCTCGCCAGACGCTTCATGACGGGCATCGAAGAACCAAACTAGTTGGGTTTCCGTTGGATATAGTCCCAAAACCACCAGCAGGTCAGAGGCTGTATCCCTCTGACCTGCGTAAACGGTGGGCCCTGTGGGGCTCGAACCCACGACCCACGGATTAAAAGTCCGATGCTCTACCAACTGAGCTAAAGGCCCCTGCCGTCCGGTCAAACATACCCGTCCGGCCCATTCCATTTCTGGACATTAATACTCTAACGCATGGTTCCGGCGCCTCGGCACCCACGCGTGCGCCGCCGTCGAGCCTCACCGGAAGGCGCCGGGACGCTCGATTCGGGCACCGCACAGGAGTAGCGTGGGGGCATGAGCCAGCAAGCAGGATCCGGTCCTTACGGCGGCGCGCACCGGCACCACAAGCCGAAGCCGTTCGCTCCCATCGACTTCGAGCCCTTCGCCGGCGGCGCCGATCCCGCCCGGGTTTCCGAGGCAGCCCACCTCGCCGCGCATGCCCTGGTCCGCCATGGCCGGGACAGCGACGACCCCGTGGTGACCCAGCGCCTGGTGAAGCTCGCCGATGAACAGGGCCTGGAGGCCATCGCCGAGATGTGGGCCGAGAGCCCTGCCCGTTCCCTGCCCGGCGCGCTCTGGCGGCTGTACGCGCTGCGCGCCGCCACCGTCCAGGACCCTGAGCGCATTTCCGTCTATTTCCGCGCGGGCCGGGACACCGCCCAGGTCTCCAACGTGGTGGCGGGCGCGGCCGAGCCGCCCGGCGCTGACGAGATGACGGCCATGGCAGACGCCATCCTCTCCGGAGCGTTCGACGGCGAGTTCGACGTCGCGCTGGAACGTTCCGCTGCTTTCTGCCGGGTTGTGGCGCTGGGCCAGGCGACCGTCGCCGACGGCGCCGAACACGCCAACGAAGCGCATGCCAGCAAGCTGACCCGGAACTCGCACCAGCTGGTCAAGACAGCGGAGGACCTGGAACACGCAGCCAACGCTTGGCGGCTGGGCGAACTCGACTGAGCCCGCGCCTGCCCCGCCGTCGGCCCGATGTAAAGATTGACTTGCGCCCGGCAACGTAGAAAACTGAAACCGGTGCCGAACCGCGAAACCCCCGGGCTTCAACACTCAGCCGCCTAGAGCGGCCTACCGCCGAGAGGCGTATCCGGTTCGGCACCATTTTTCTGCCCGCCCACCGTTCGGCCATTTCAACGCTGCAGTTACGGGCCGGTAGAGTTAGCGTCAGTTGCCTGCCAGGGTCAAGTCACACGGCGGCAATCCCGCAATGTACTTTTCCCGGAAACGGAACCACGTGAAGCTGCGCCTTTTTCCCCAGGAGCCCGCCGGGCTGAACCTCCTCACGCAGATGGCGCAGCAAATCGTGCTGGCCAGCGGCACCCTGGCGGAAATCCTCGGCCTGCCTGCAGCCGAGCACGAAAAGCTGGTTGAGGACATGCACAACCACGAGGCCAGGTCGGCTGAACTGCATTTCGCGATCCTGACCCACATGCGCACCAGCTTTGTGAACCCCCTTCCCCGCGAGGACATGTACGCCCTCTCCCGGTACCTCAACGAAGCCATGGAGAAGATGGACGCCGCCGCCGAACTGGTGGCCCTCTACAAACTGGAACGGCTCCCCAAACGGGCCGCGGAACAGCTCGAAATCATCAGCCGGCAGGCTGAACTGACCGTAGATGCCATGCGCCGGCTGGACAACCTGGACGACCTTGAGGACTACTGGATCGAGATCCTTCGGCTGGCCAAGCGGGCGGAACGGACGCACCGGGTGTGGGTGGCGGACATGATCGGCGACATGAAATGGGCCCAGTATTCCCGCCACCGGGACATCGCCAACCAGCTGGTGGAGGTCACCAAGGACATGCGGCGGGTAGCCACCCAGGTGGGCAGCATCATCGTCAAGGAATCCTGAGTGGCGCCGGTAATTTTCGGTGCGGTGGTCCTGGTGACCGCAGCCTTCGCGTTCCTCAACGGCTTCCGCGACGTTTCCAACGCCGTCGCGCTGGCAACCCGCACAAGGGCCCTCACACCCAGCATCGCCGTGCTGCTGGCCGCGTTCTTCAACTTCATCGGCGCCCTGCTCAGCGCGGGCCTTGCCGTTGCAGTCAGCCAGCACTGGATCACGTTGCCTCCGGGTTCCAGCGGCCTGAGCATCCTCATCGCCGGCCTGGTCAGCGCCTGCGCGTGGGGGCTGCTGATGTGGTGGCGCGGGATGCCCTCATCCTCGACCCATGCCCTGGTGGGCGGCCTGGCAGGTGCCGGCCTGGCGAGCCTCGCCGTGGGCGGCACGGGAGTGGGCGGCGTGGACCAGTCCCTGCTGTTCCAGGTGGTCCTGCCGCTGGTGCTGTCCCCGCTCGTGGCCTACAGCTTCGCGTTCTTTTTGGTGTATCCGGCAACGTGGGCAGCCCGACACACACAGCCCAACGTGGTGAACCAGCGGTTCCGGCGCAGCCAGGCCATCGCGGCGGGCGCGGTGGCGTTCGGCCACGGCCTGCAGGACGGCCAGCGGGTCAGCGCGGTGCTGCTGCTTGCCCTGCTGGCGGCGGGCTATTCCGACGGCGGGACGATGCCCGTGTGGGTGGCGTTGCTGTCCGCAGTGATGATCACCGCGGGAACGCTTTTCGGCGGCTGGCGGATTTCGCACACCATCGGCCACAAGATCACGCGGATAGACCCGCTGCGCGGATCCGTGGCCCAGATCTACAGCGCCGTGATGCTGTTCGTGGGCGCCATCGCGCTGCACTGGCCGCTGTCCACCACGCACACCGTCACCTCGGCGGTCCTGGGCGCCGGAGAGAACCAGAACTTCGCGGTGACCCACCGCAAGCTGGTGTTCCGCATCCTCGGCCTGTGGGCCCTGACCCCGGCCGCCACGGCCGCCCTGGCGTTCATCCTGGCGCTTGCCCTGTCACCGCTGGCCGGCTGAAGCCTGTGCAAGGGGTTCCGCTCCCCTATACAGCGGACGGCTGGTGACGTAGATTCAAAAGTACGTCCCCCGGCACTGAGGCCCCGGGACTTGCGCCCGCCGCCGTGTGCAGGCCTTTGGGCGTTCGCCGCTGCAGCCACCGGCGGCCTGGAAGCACATCGCGGAAAAGATCAGGCGTTATGTCTACCTCGAACTCCCGGCGTCCCTTGCCCCAGCCGCGGCAACTCGGATGCCAAAACTGCGGAACGGAACACCACCTCACCATCCACGCCATCACCGCAATGGGCGCGGCGGGCGGCGACCTGGTGACGGTGTCCTACACCTGCAACGACTGCAGCCTGTTCCAGGAGCACCTCGCCTACGCGGCAGACGTCGCTGCGGCCCTGCACCAGGTGCGGTGGATGGCCAAGGTCATTATGTTCGGCGACGATTACATCCATTGCGGCTTCCCCATGGAGGAAGCGGAGTTCGAAATCGAGCGGCTCTGCTACCGCAACAGCAGCAGCGGAAGCGGGCTCAGCGCCGTCTGCCTGCCTACGAGGGTCCTGCGCTGCCGCTGCGGCTTCCAGCTCGAAGTTCCGGAATAGGCCCGCCCGGGAACGCCTGCAGCGCTGCCGGAAGGGCCTATCGGAAGGCGATTTACCCGAAGCGGCCGGAGACGTAATCCTCGGTGGCCTTCTGGGCGGGGTTGCTGAACATGGTGTGGGTGTCACCGAACTCGATCAGCTTGCCCGGCTTGCCTGTGCCGGCGATGTTGAAGAACGCGGTTTTGTCCGAGACGCGTGCCGCCTGCTGCATGTTGTGGGTCACGATCACCACGGTGTACTGGTCCTTGAGCTCGTTGATGAGGTCCTCAATGGCCAGCGTGGAGATGGGGTCCAGTGCGGAGCAGGGCTCGTCCATCAGGATCACCTGCGGTTCCACGGCGATGGCGCGGGCGATGCAGAGGCGCTGCTGCTGGCCGCCGGAAAGCCCCGAACCGGGCTTGTCCAGGCGGTCCTTGACCTCGTTCCACAGGTTGGCGCCCTTCAGCGAGCGCTCAACGAGGACATCAGCCTCGCCCTTGGAAATCTTCTTGTTGTTCAGCTTGACGCCGGCCAGCACGTTGTCGCGGATGGACATGGTGGGGAACGGGTTGGGCCGTTGGAACACCATGCCGATCTGCGAACGCACGGTCACCGGGTCCACGCCGGCGCCGTACAGGTTGTCGCCGTCGAGCAGGACCTCGCCTTCCACGCGGGCGCCGGGCAGGACCTCGTGCATGCGGTTTAGGGTGCGCAGGAAGGTTGACTTTCCGCAGCCGGAGGGGCCGATGAATGCGGTGACGGACTTGGCCTCGATGTTGATGGTGACGTCCTCCACGGCGAGGAAGTCGCCGTAGTACACGTTCAGGTCCTTGACGTCGATGCGCTTAGACATGGTGTTCCTTCACTTACTGGGTATGAATTGAGTCTAGGTTCCCGCCCGGAAGGGCGGTAGCAGTAACTTGTCAGCGGCCGGTCTTGGGAGCGAAGACGCGGGCGATGAGGCGTGCCGCAAGGTTGAGGACCATCACCAGGATGATCAGCACCAGCGCCGCTCCCCAGGCGCGCTGGTTGGACGGATCCGGGTTGGCCGGCGAGGTGGGGTTCAGGATCTGGGTGTAGATGAACGTGGGCAGGGACGCCATCCAGCCGCTGAAGACATTCGAGTTGATGCTCGTGGCGAACCCGGCCGTGACCAGGATGGGCGCGGTTTCGCCGATGACGCGGGCGATGGCCAAGGTGACGCCGGACGCGATGCCGGAGATCGCCGTCGGGATCACCACCTTGACGATGGTCCGCCACTTGCGGACGCCGAGGGCGTAGGAGGCCTCGCGCAGCTCGTTGGGAACAATTTTCAGCATTTCCTCGCTGGAGCGGACCACCACGGGAATCATCAGCACCGACAGGGCGACGGCGGCCACCGCACCGGTCTTGGTGCCGGGCCCGACGACGGCGAAGAAGAAGGCGGCGGCGAAGAGGCCGGCCACGATGGACGGAATACCCGTCATGACATCCACGAAGAACGTGATGGCCCGGGCCAGGCGGCCGTCGTTGCCGTACTCAACCAGGTAGATGGCGGTGAGCAGGCCCACCGGGACGGAGATGAGGGTAGCAAGCAGGGTGATCTGCACCGTGCCCAGGAGTGCGTGGTAGATGCCGCCCAGCACGGGGGCACCTTCCTCCACAGCCCGGTTGTCGTACACGCCGGTGACGCCGTTCATGGAGGTGCTGAGGAACCCGGGGGCCAGGAGTCCGGGAACACCGTTGACCAGGACGGTCCAGATCACGGAGACAAGCGGCAGCAGGGCGACCAGGAAGGACCCCACCACCAGGCACGTTGCCAGCTTGTCCTTTGCCTTGCGGGACCCTTCCGACGCCGCGCTCCAGGACACCAGTCCGATGGCGAACAGCAGCGCTGAGACGATGCCCCAGCCGAAGGCGTTGAAGCCCACCAGGGCCATGATGGCGGCACCGATGATGAGCGCGGCGGCGAGGACGACGTACGGGGCGTACTTGGGCAGCTGCCCCTTGGTCAGGGCCGAGCGCTTGCTGCGCACCGGGGTAAGCGTGGAGGTCATTTAGTTGGCTCCCGAGAATTCTTTGTGCCGGCTGATGATCCAGCGCGCGATCATGTTCACGGCCAGGGTGATGATGAACAGGACCAGGCCTGCGGCGATCAGTGTGCTGACCTTGAGTCCGCTTGCTTCCGGGAAATTGAGCGCGATTTCCGCCGCGATGGTCTGGTTGCCGGACTGGATCAGGCTCGCGGTGAGGGCGCCGGAGGAAAGCACCAGGGCGACTGCCATGGTTTCACCCAGTGCGCGGCCCAGGCCCAGCATGACGGCGCTGATGATTCCCGGCCGGGCGAAGGGCAGGACCGACATCTTGATCATTTCCCAGCGGGTGGCACCCAGCGCGAGGGCTGCTTCCTCGTGCAGTTTGGGAGTCTGCAGGAAGATTTCGCGGGACAGCGAGGTGATGATGGGCAGGACCATCACCGAGAGGACAATGCCGGCGGTGAGGATGGTCTTGCCGGTGGCGGAGGCCGGGCCCTGGAAGATGGGCAGCCAGCCCATGTTGGCGGCCAGCCAGTTGTAGGCCGGAGAGATTTCCTTGGCAAGGAAGGCCGCTCCCCACGCGCCGTAGATCACGGACGGGATGGCGGCGAGCAGGTCCACCACGTAGCCAAGGCCGGAGGCCAGCCCGCGGGGCGCGAAGTGTGAAATGAAGAGGGCAACGCCGATGGCGATGGGCGTTGCGATGACCAGGGCGATCACTGCGGCGATGAGGGTGCCGATGACGATGGGCCAGATGTAGGCGAAAAAGCCTTCACCGCCCTGGATTTCTGCGGACGGGGCGGTCAGCGCAGGGATGGCCTGGACCACCAGGAAGAGCGCGACGCCGAACAGGACGGCGAGGATGAGGCAGCCGGCGGCGAGCGCGGCACCGGAAAAGACTTTGTCACCGGCTCGGCCGGCGCCCTGGGTGGTGGTCAGGGAGGTGGCGGTCATTCGACGGCCCTTCGATCGTTTACTGACACTGAAAATATATGGTGCTTCTCAAACCGAAGTTCCCCGCACTGCCTTTCGGCAGGCGGGGAACCCGGTTTTGGACAGTTTATTAGGACTTGACCTTGATGGACTCGATGGCCGCGGTTGCCTTCTCGGCCAGGGCGGAGGACAGCGGTGCGGACTTGGCGGAATCCGCGGCAGTCTGCTGGCCTTCCTCGGACACTACGTAGTTCTCGAAGGCCTTGACCAGGTCGACGGTCTCCTGGCTGTCGTAGGCGCTGCAGACCACGTGGTAGGAAACGAGGACAACCGGGTAGGCGCCCGACTCAGTGGTCTTGCGGTCCAGCTTGATGGCGACGTCGTTGGTGGAGCGGCCCTCGACCGGGGATCCTGCTTCCACGGCCTTGGCGGCAGCCTCGGCGGAAATCTCAACGAATTCCTCGCCCACCTTGATGGAGGCGGTGCCCAGGGCGCCGCCAACGGCGGAGTCGTCAGCGTAGGTCACTGCACCCGGGGTGTCGGTGACGGTCTTGACGACGCCGGAGGTGCCCTTGGCGTTCTCGCCCTGCAGGGTTGCGGGCCAGACACCGGAGGCCTTGTCCGTCCAGACCTCGGGAGCGGCGGCGGACAGGTACTCGGTGAAGTTGGTGGTGGTGCCGGAATCGTCGGAGCGGTTGACCGGGGTGACCTTCAGGTCGGGAAGGGTGACGCCCTCGTTCAGGGCAGCGATGGCGGGATCGTTCCAGGTGGCGATTTCGCCGCGGAAGATCTTGGCCACGGCGGCTGCGTCCAGCTTCAGCTCTTCAATGCCGGGGAGGTTGAAGGCAACGGCGATCGGCGAGATGTACACCGGGATGTTAATGGCGCCGTCTGGACCGCAGACAGCCTTGGAGGCTTCCAGCTCGTCGTCCTTCAGGTAGGCGTCCGAGCCGGCGAACTGTGCGGAGCCGTCGATGAGCGCCTTTCGGCCGGCACCGGAGCCGTCCGGGGAGTACTGCACGGTGGCGCCCTGGTTCGCGGAGGCGAAGCCGGCCTTCCAGGCGTCCATGGCCGCACCGGTGGAGGATGCGCCGATGCCGGTGAGGGTACCGGTGACCTTGGGACCGGACGAACCCTGTTCGCCTCCAGGGGTGGTGCCGGTGGCGTTGTCCGAACCGCAGGCTGTGAGCGCGAGTGCGCCGGCTGCGATAACAGCGATAGCCGCGTGGCGGCCGAAGCGGGATGCCTTCACTACGTGTACCCCTTCCAGGGTTATTCAGTGCGGGGCAGGGAACGGAAAACCCTGCTGCGCGATGCGTACTTTTGTACCTTCATCGAAGTTAGGGGCCACAGGTAACGGGATGGTCCGTCCAAGATGAACGGAGGATTAACGACAGCGTGAATTTGGCTTACAAATGCCGGGTCACCATTGCGCAGATCACATCTCCAGTCGTAGTGCATCCCGACCGGGATTGACAGTGCTGGCAACACATAAACTGAACGGCATGGCTCCCGCAGCAGGACTATCAGCAGGCAGGCGATTCCTGCGCAGCCGTATCCGGACCGGCCTGATCCGCAGCCGGAACTCGATGTTTCCCGCGGTCCAGATGACAGTCTGTGCGGTGGGGGCCTACGCCTTCGCCGAGTACGTGCTGGGGCACTCGGGCCCGCTGTTCGCCGCCACGTCCTCCCTGATTGCCCTCGGCTTCTCGCGCGAGCCGCGCCTGCGGCGTGTGCTGGAAGTGGGGCTCGGCTGCACCATCGGCATCGCGGTAGGTGATCTGCTCCTGCACTGGCTGGGCGGCGGAATCTGGCAGGCCGCCGTCGTGCTTCTTTTCTCCATCCTGCTTGCCCGCTTCCTGGACAGCGGCAATATCTTCACCACGCAGCTGGCCCTCCAGTCGCTGCTCGTGGTGCTGCTGCCTGCGCCGACCGGCGGGCCTTTCACCCGGAGCATCGACGCCGTGGTCGGCGGGCTGTTCGCACTGCTCGTCACCATCCTGGCGCCCAAGGATCCGCGCCGCGAACCCCGCAAGGACGTCCAGAAGCTGCTGCACGAGCTGGCCGAAGTGCTGCGCGAATGCGCTGAGGCGCTGGCCGGCAGCGATTCGACGAGGGCCTGGCACGCGCTGGTCCGGGGCCGCAACTGCCAGTCACTTGTGGACGGCATGCGGCATTCCCTGCGGGCCTCGGGCGAGGTGGCCCGCCTGGCCCCCGCCTACCGGCGGCACCGGGAAGAGCTGGACCGGTTGCAGGTGTCGCTTGACTTTATCGACCTTGCGCTGCGCAACAGCCGGGTGTTCGCGCGCCGCCTCACCAGTGCCATCAACCATGCGGCGCTCTCCGACGAGGCCACTGAGAACATTGCCGAGGTGCTGCAGGAGACCGCTGCCGCGGTTGACGAGTTGTCCCTGGGTCTCGCAGAGACGCACGACGGCGTCCGGCGCGCCCACCTGCGCACCGCACGGAACGACCTGAGTGAGATCGCCCTGCGGCTGCATCCAAAACTGCTCGGGGTGCAGCGGCTCGAAGGCGAGACGGTGGTGATGCTGTTCCGGCCGCTTATGGTGGACCTGCTGGAAGCCACCGGGATGGACGCGCGCGAGGCCCGGGACGTGCTCCCGGCGCTTTAGCCCGCGGCCGTGGATCGAAAACCCCTGCGGGGGAATTGTCATGGCCCACCGCTAGGGTTGGACGCATGGCATCAAAGACTTCCCGGGCTTCCAAGGCGCCCGCATACAAGTGCGTCGAATGCGGCTGGATCACGGTCAAGTGGGTGGGCCGCTGCGGCGAGTGCCAGGCGTGGGGCACGGTGGAGGAAACCGGCACCGCGGTGGCACGGACGACGCCGGCAGCTACGGTTGCTGAGCCGGCGCGCCCGATTGCCGAGGTGGATGCAACCACCGCGGCTTTCCTGCCCACGGGCGTTGATGAGCTGGACCGGGTGCTGGGCGGCGGCCTGGTCCCGGGTGCAGTCATCCTGCTGGCCGGTGAGCCGGGTGTCGGCAAATCCACGCTCCTGTTGGACGTTGCCGCCAAATTTGCCCGGACCGCGCAGGACGTCCTGTATGTAACCGGTGAGGAGTCAGCGGCCCAGGTGAAGCTGCGCGCCGAACGGATTGACGCCGTCGCCGAATCCCTCTACCTGTCGGCCGAAACGGACCTCGGCCAGGCACTGGGGCAGGTGGAAAAGATTGAACCGCGGCTCCTGATCGTGGACTCGGTGCAGACACTCAGCAGCGCGGACGTGGACGGCAGCGCCGGTGGCGTTTCCCAGGTCCGGGAGGTGGCTGCGTCCATTATCGCCGCGGCCAAGCGCCGTAACATGACCACGCTGCTGGTAGGCCACGTAACCAAGGACGGTTCCATCGCCGGTCCGCGGCTCCTGGAGCACCTGGTGGATGTGGTGTGCCAGTTCGAGGGTGAACGCCATTCGCGGCTGCGGCTGCTCCGTGCGGTAAAGAACCGCTACGGGCCCACGGATGACGTGGGCTGCTTCGACCTGAACGAGAACGGCATCGAGGGCCTGGCCGATCCCAGCGGACTGTTTGTCAGCCGGACCAAGGATCCCGTCTCCGGCACCTGCATCACGGTGACTATGGAAGGCAGGCGGCCGCTCCTGGCGGAAGTCCAGTCGCTGCTCGCCGAAAGCCCCAACTCGCAGCCCCGGCGCGCCACCAGCGGCCTGGACAGCTCCCGGGTGTCCATGCTGCTGGCCGTCCTGCAGCAACGCGCCGGAACCCTGCTGCACAAGGATGACTCCTACGTGGCAACTGTGGGCGGCGTGAAACTCAGCGAACCAGCCACTGACCTTGCTGTTGCCCTGGCGGTCGCCTCGGCCAAGGCACGCAAGCCGCTGCCCGTCCGCCTGATAGCCTTCGGCGAAGTGGGGCTCGCCGGGGAGGTCCGGCCCGTGCCCGGCATCAACCAGCGCATCCAGGAAGCCCACCGGCTCGGGTTTACACACGCAGTGGTTCCGGCCAGCCACACAGGTCCCGGCCCTGTTCCCGCGGGCTTCTCCGTGCGTGAAGTGGAGCACCTGACGGAGGCGCTGAGTCTACTGATCGGATAGCCGCCCTCCCGGCAGAGAGTTTTTGTGCAGATATGAGGACTTCAGCGCCGGCCCTTTGCCCTGCATATCTGGACAAAAACTCCGGAGTCAGGGGTGCTGGGCGAGCTGCTCGGGGTCGTCCCGGTGGGCACCGAAAAGCCACCCGGATACGTCGCTGCGCAGCGCCAGCAGCGGCCCGCCGGTGGCGCTGACGTTTCCGGTGGGCACGTAATATCCGCGGCCGGAACCGGGTCCGCCGGCCGCCCGGTCCAGCGCATCCTGGAGATGGCGCGGCAGGTGGCCCTGGGGCCCAAGGCTGCGAAGTTCCTCAAGTTCTTCCGGCGTGAGCCGTCCCAAAACCTCAGCAATATTGGCCATGACGGGTCCCTTCAGCAGACTGCTTGAAGGAATAACCTAAAGCAGTGCCGTGAACTCCGGGTTAACACCGGAAGGCGGTTTTGCGCCTGTTCGAGGGCAGTGCGCGGAGTTTTGCAGGCTGGGCCAAAGACGGCAGTGAGGTGGAGAACAGATGCCGGTACGCAGTGCAGGGATACTGCTCTACAGGCGCCAGGGTGCAACCGGGGGTGGAACGGCGCCGCCGGAGAAGGCCCCCGGCACGCTGGAGGTTTGGATTGCCCACATGGGCGGGCCGTACTGGGCCAACAAAGCCGACCGCGCCTGGTCCATTCCTAAGGGCGAATACGGCGAGGACGAGGACCCGCTGGCTGCCGCCCTTCGGGAATTCGCGGAGGAGATGGGAACCCCGGCGCCTGAGGTGGAGTACCGGCTGCTGGGTGGCTTCCGGCAGCCGTCCGGCAAGATGGTTGTGGTCTACGCGGCAGAACATGACTTCGAGCCGGATGGGATCGCCAGCAATACCTTTTCCCTTGAGTGGCCCAAAGGGTCGGGCAGGATCCAGCACTTTCCGGAGATCGACGACGCCCGCTGGTTTCCGGAGGCAGAAGCCAGGCTGAAGCTGGTCAAGGGCCAGATCCCCGTCCTCGACGCCCTGGTGAAACACGTCTTCGGTTAGGCAACCAAAAGGCTGGCGGCCCCTGCCGGGACCGCCAACCTTTTACTACTGTGCTGCCGGGCCAGACGGCGGCATGCTCTCTATGGGCAGTTGCCGCCGCCGGCCTTGACCGCGAGCACCGGCCGGTCCGCCTGCATCAGGATCTGCTGGGCGTGGCTGCCGAGGATAAACTTGCCCACCTGGGTCCGGTGCCGCAGTCCGATCACGATCAGCGAGGCATCCACCTCGCGGGCGATATCCAGGAACTCATCAGCGAGGTCGTGCTGGTACGGCGGCTGGATCACGCGGGCGCGCACTCCTGCTTCCGATGCCCGCTCTGCAGCCTGCGCCAGCACATCCTCCGGAGCAACGGACTTGTCCACCAGGGCGCCCTGCCGTGCTGAGTTGACGATGACCAGCTCCTGCTTCCGGAGCTGCGCCTCCGCGATGCCGGCGGCGAGTGCCGCCTCACCGGCCGGGGTGGGAACGAACCCGACGACGATGCTCATACCTTCTCCTCGATGTTGTTGGTGGTGGTGACGGCTCCCGCGCCGCCCTTGCGCTTGGCGATGAATGTGCGGATGGCCGGCAGGAAGGCGACCAGCACAAAGACAACCAGCAGGGTGGCCGAAATGGGGCGGGTCAGGAACCCGGTGGCGTCGCCGCCGAACATCAGCAGCGAACGGCGCAGGGAGTTTTCCAGCAGCTCGCCAAGGACGAAGGCCAGGACCAGCGGCCCGGGTTCGAAGCCGAACTTCTTCATCAGATAACCAACGATGCCGAAGACCACTACCAGGGTGACGTCGAACATGCTGTTGTTGATCGTGTAGGCGCCCAGCAGGGTGATCAGGGCCGTGATGGGGGCCAGAATCGCGGCGCGAACGCGCAGGATGCGCACAAAGATGCCCACCAGCGGAAGGCTCATGATCAGCAGCAGGATGTTCCCGATGTACATCGAGTTCACCACACCCCAGAACAGGTCCGGGTTCTGCTCCACGAGTTGCGGTCCGGGCTGGACGCCCTGGATCAGCAGCGCGCCGAACATCAGTGCCATGGTGGCGTTGGCGGGAATGCCGAGGGTCAGCAGCGGGATGAACGACGACGTCGCTGCCGCGTTGTTCGCGGTTTCCGGCCCCGCAACGCCCTCCGGCGCACCCTTGCCGAACCGTTCGGGCTGCCTGGCGCGCTTCTTTTCCATGGCGTAGGAGGCCATCGAAGCGATGGTGGCGCCGCCGCCGGGCAGGATGCCAAGGAAGAAGCCGAGCACCGAGCCGCGGCCCACGGCCCCGGAGGCCTGCTTCAGGTCGCCCCTTGAGGGCCACACGTTGGAAACTTTCGACGGCGCCTTGGCCGCGCGGTGCCGCTCCTCCAGGTTGTAGAGGATCTCTCCCAGGCCGAAGATGCCCATGGCGATCGGAACAAAGTCGATGCCGTCCGCCAACTGCATGCTGCCGAACGTGAAGCGGCTTTCACCGGTGAACATGTCCCGGCCCACCGTGGCCAGCAGGAGGCCGATCGCGGCGGCCACCAGCGCCTTGGCCCTGGCACCGCTGCTGATCGTGGCCACCAGGAGGATGCCCAGCAGCGCCAGCGCGGAGTATTCGGGCGGACCGAAGTCCAGGGCGAACCCTGCCACGATGGGCGCCAGGAAGGTCAGGCCGATGATGGCGGCGGTACCGCCCACGAACGATCCGATCGCGGCAAGGCCCAGGGCGGTGCCGGCACGGCCCTGCCGGGCCATCTGGTAGCCGTCGAAAACCGTGACCACGGAGGATGCTTCACCGGGAAGCCGCAGCAGGACGGAGGTGATGGTGCCGCCGTACTGGGCGCCGTAGAAGATGCCGGCGAGCATGATGATGGCGGTGACAGGTTCCACGCCGTAGGTCAGCGGAAGCAGGATGGCAATGGTTGCCGCCGGCCCCAATCCGGGCAGCACGCCGATCAGCATGCCGATAACGACGCCGACCAGGCAGTAGAGGAGGTTCGTCGGCTCCAGGACGACTGAAAATCCATTGATCACAGGATTCAGGAAATCCATGGTGGTCTCCTAGAAGAGATGGGGAATGGAGGTGCCGAGCGCCAGGACGAAGATCCCGTAAAACGCGGCCACAACGAGCACGCTGACCAGCGCGGTGGACCGCCAGGTTTCACCGCCCAGGATCCGCATCCAGATCACGCAGAGGATGAGCGCGGGGATTTCGAACCCGATCAGGGGCATCAGCGCAACCATGGCGGCAAGCGTGACCAGGCCGGTGACCGGAGCCAGGGACATCCGGGTGAACTTTTCGGCATCGCGGTTGCGCCGGCCCAGGATCAGCTGGAAGAGCCCCAGCCCCACCATGACGCAGCTGATCATGAACGGCCACAGGCCCGATTGCGGAGCGGCAGGAGTGCCAAGGCCCATGGATACGGAGAGCACCAGCGCACCGATGCCGACGGCGAGCACCACCAGGGATGAGCCCGCGTTGGCGAGGGCGCCTGCGGCGGGCGGCTTTTCCGCCTCCCACTGGGCGGCCAGCTGCTCGGGGGTCAGGGCTTCGGGCAGGTCATTGGCGTCCCCGCCGGACGGTACGGCGGAACTGCCGTCCCGTCCGGCGGACACTGCTGGAGTGGTCTCCATTGCTGTTACTTGTTTCCGCTCAGGCTGATGCCGTGCTTTTCCACCAGCTCCTTGTACTTGGCTGCGTAGCCCTTCCACTCGGTGACGACTTCCTCACCGGTGATCTCCTTGGGAGTCAGCATGTTCTTCTCGTTGAACTCCTTGTAGGCGTCCGTCCTGAAGGCCTCCTGGAACGAGGCCAGCAACTTGTCCTTGACCTCCTGCGGGGTACCCTTCGGCGCTGCCACGGCGCGGTACTGGGCGACGGGAACGTCGTAGCCGGCTTCCTTGGCGGAGGGTACGTCGGGAAGGAAGCTGTTGCGCTCCTCCGAGAAGACGAGCAGCGGCGTCACCTTCCCGGCCTCGATCTGCGGCATTGCCTCGCCGAGCTGGATGGTGGCGAGTTCCACCTGGTTCCCCATGACGGCGGTCAGGGCCGGCTTGCCGCTGTCAAACGGAATGTCGGTACCGTTCACGTTGGCCTGCTTGAAGAGGACCGTCTGGGCGAGTTGGCTGCCGGTCCCGACGCCGGTGGTGCCGAATGTGACGCTGCGGCCGGCGCCGGTCACATCCTCGAAGCTCTTGAACCCGGAATCCGTGCTGGCGACGAGCACGTAATCGTCCTGCGAGAGCCCGGCAATGACATCCAGGTCGTCGATGTTCACGGCCTCGTCGGCGCTGACCGCAAGGGGAGTGATGGTGATCAGGGAAGCGTTGAGCAGGACGAGTTCCTGGCCGTCGGCGGGCTTGCCGGCCACTTCCTTGGTGGCCAGGGCGCCGTTGGCACCCGGCTTGTTCACCACGGGCATCGGTGCACCGAGGGACTCCGTGGCACCTTCGGCCAGGGCACGGGCGATAAGGTCGGTGCTGCCGCCGGCAGCCTGGCCGACGGTGAGGGTGACAGGGCCACTGGGGTAATTGGACGTGTTGGCCGCGCCGCCGGCAACGTTGCCGCCGCAGGCGGTCAATGCCATCAGGGTGAAGGCCGACGCCGTGCCGAGGACGGCACGGCGGGTGGGGAAGTGCTTCATTGGAACTCCTCGTTATTTCTCCGGTTGGGGTCCGGACGTTCTGTGAACCGGGTCACCCCGTTCGCTGTGTCGAGTGTAGGGAGCAGTTATGATGCCTGTCTAAGCCCTAATCTGCATCAAGTGATACCTGGAAGGCATCATGTTTACCTTCGACCAGTTGGCCGGCTTCATCGCCGTCGCCGAGGAACTGCATTTCGGGCGGGCGGCCGAGCGCCTGAACATGACCCAGCCGCCACTGAGCCGCCAGATCCAGAAACTGGAAAAGATCATCGGCGCCGAACTCCTTGAGCGCGACAACCGGAAGGTGGAACTCACCAATGCGGGCAAGACCTTCCTCGAGGAAGCCCGCCGCCTTATGGCCCTGGCGGAGCGAGCTCCGGCCTCGGCCCGCCGGATTGCCTCGGGGCGCTCCGGCGTCCTGCGCATCGGGTTCACGGCCGCCAGCGGGTTCAGCATCCTGGGGCCGCTCCTGGAGGAAATCAGCACAATCATCCCGGACGTGGATGTGGACCTGCAGGAACTGGTGACCGGAGACCAGATCAGCCGGCTGATGACCGGCGAACTGGACATCGGCCTCGCCCGGCCCCCGTTCGACCGGGAGACTTTCGACTCGCACCTGCTGTACCAGGAGTCACTGGTCCTCGCGGTTCCGGGCGGACACCCCCTGACAAGGCTGGCACGGGACATCACCCCTGAGGATTTCAAGGATGAGCCGCTCATCATGCATTCGCCCATCCAGGCCCGCTACTTCTATGACCTGGTGGTGCGGACGCTTCCGATCCGGCACGAGAATGTGGTCCACACCGTGAGCCAGGTCCTCACCATGGTTTCCCTCGTGGCAGCCAAGCGGGGGGTCGCGTTCGTGCCGCACTCCGCCACCATGCTGGGCATCAAGGGCGTGGAGTTCCTGCCGCTGCCGGATGGGGACGGCGGGCAGGTGGAGCTGCACGCCATCTGGAACCGCAGGATCACCAACCCGGCCCTGTCCCGCCTGCTGCGGGATCTCGAATTTGCCATGGAGTAGATCGCGGGTGATGCCTCAAAGGTATCAATGCATTCAAAAGTGCACTTAGACAGGCATCAGCGGCGCTCCTACTCTGGAGGGGAACCATCAGCCTGCCGCTTGCGGCGCACACCACAAAGGACCACACCGTGGCAAAGTACACACCCCAGGAATTGGCGGACATCCTCAAGGACGGTCTGCTGTCCTTCCCTGTCACCTCGTTCGACGCCCAGCTGCAGTTCGATGAGGAGAACTACCGCAAGCACCTGGCGTGGCAGGCAAGCTTCCCGGTGGCGGGCCTCTTTGCAGCCGGTGGTACCGGCGAAGGCTTCTCACTCACCCCGGCCGAATCCGAGCGCGTGGTCCGCACCGCCGTCGATGAAGTGGGAAGCCAGGTCCCGGTCCTTGCGTCCGCCGGCGGATCCACGGCGCAAGCCATCGAGAATGCGAAGGCTGCAGAAGCCGCCGGCGCCGAGGGCCTCCTCCTGCTGCCGCCGTACCTCACCGAAGCAGACCAGGCAGGGCTGATCGAGCATGTCAGCGCGGTCTGCAGCGCCACGTCCCTCGGCGTCATCATCTACAACCGCGCCAACGCCATCTACAAGGACACCACCGTGGCTGCCCTGGCCGAGAGGCACGGGAACCTCATCGGTTTCAAGGACGGCGTGGGGGACCTGGAGCACGATTCCCGCGTCTACGCCAAGCTCGGTGACCGGCTCTTCTACCTGGGCGGCCTGCCGACGGCCGAGACCTTCGCCCTCCCCCTGCTGCAGCTGGGCATGAGCACCTACTCCAGCGCCATGTACAACTTCGTCCCGCAGTTCGCCCTGGACTTCTACCAGGATGTCCGCAACAACGACCGCGCGGCCGTGAACAAGAAGCTCAACGACTTCGTCATCCCCTACCTGGACATCCGCGACCGCGTCAAAGGCTACGCTGTGTCCATCGTCAAGGGCGGCCTGGACGCCATCGGCCGTTCCGCCGGGCCCGTCCGCCCGCCGCTGCAGAACCTTGCCGGGCAGGACCTGGCGGACCTCAAGGCGCTCATCGCCACCGTTTCCTAACCGTCCCCGAAGACACAGGAGGAACCATCGTGACCCTCACCGGACACTCCCTTATCGCCGGCGAGCCGGTTGTTGGCGAAGGCAAAACCACCAACGGCTTCAACCCCGCCACCAACGAGGCCCTCGAGCCCGCGTACTCGCTGCTCACCGAGGAGCAGCTGAAGACCGCGACCGCGGCAGCGAAGGACGCCTTCCCGTCCTTCAGCAGCCTGGACCCGGAAACCCACGCCGCGTTCCTTGAGGCCATCGCGGACAACATCGAGGCCATCGGCGACGAACTCATCACCCGTGCCGGCCAGGAAACCGGTCTCCCGGCAGCCCGGCTGCAGGGTGAACGCGCCCGCACCACCGGGCAGCTTCGCCTCTTTGCCGCCGTGGTCCGTCAGGGCGACTTCCGCGGCGTCCGGATCGACCCCGCCATCCCCGACCGCACCCCGCTCCCCCGCGCCGACATCCGCCAGCGACAGATCCCGCTCGGCCCCGTGGCGGTCTTCGGCGCCAGCAACTTCCCCTTGGCGTTCTCGACGGCGGGCGGAGACACCGCCTCGGCCCTCGCCGCGGGCTGCCCCGTGGTCTTCAAGGCCCACAACGCCCATCCGGGCACCAGCGAACTCGTCGGCCACGCAGTCACCAAGGCCGTGAAGGACCTCGGCCTGCACCCGGGCGTGTTCTCCCTGGTCTACGGCCCCGGCGCCAGCATCGGCCAGGCCCTCGTCGCGGACTCGGCCATCAAGGCCGTCGGCTTCACCGGCTCCCAGGCCGCCGGCATCGCCCTGATGAAAACGGCGGCGGCGCGCCCGGAGCCCATCCCGGTCTACGCCGAAATGTCCTCGCTGAACCCGGTCTTCGTCTTCGAAGGCGCGCTCAAGGGTGACGTGGACGCACTCGCCGCCGCCTACGTCACCGCGGTGACCGGCAGCTCCGGGCAGTTGTGCACCTCCCCGGGCCTGCTCTTCGCCCCCGAAGGCGAGGCAGGGGACAAACTGGCCGCCGCCGTCGGACGTGCTGTCGCAACCTGCGCAGGGCAGACCATGCTCACCGCAGGCATCGCCGCCTCCTGGAACACCGGAACCGAGGCCCTCCGCAGCGCCGAGGGCGTGTCACTGATCGGCAAAGGTACCCCGGGAGCTACCGAAAACGCCCCCGCCCCGGCTATCTTCGGCACCGGTGTGGAGCACTTCACCAGCAACCACGTCCTGCACGAGGAAATCTTCGGCGCCGCGTCCCTGGTGATCCGCTACCGCAGCACCGAAGACCTGCTCCAGGCCGCAGCCCGGATCGAAGGCCAGCTCACCGCGTCCCTCCACCTCACCGGGGAGGACTACCCGACGGCGGCGCCGCTGATCCCCGTGCTCGAGCAGAAGGTGGGGCGCATTATCGTCAACGGCTGGCCCACCGGCGTCGAAGTGGGCCACGCAATGGTCCACGGCGGGCCCTTCCCCGCCACCTCCGACTCCCGCACCACCTCCGTGGGAACCCTCGCGATCAACCGCTTCCTCCGCCCGGTCGCCTACCAGAACCTTCCCCAGGAACTCCTCCCCGAGCCCCTGCAGGACACCAACCCCTGGCACCTCAACCGCCGCATCAACGGCAACGTTGTGCCCGCCGAAGAGAAAGCAGAGGCCAGCGCATGAGCAACCAGCCCACCATTGCCGGCGTCGACGTTGTGCCCGTTGCCGGCTACGACAGCATGCTGATGAACCTCAGCGGCGCGCACGGCCCCTTTTTCACCCGCAACGTGGTGATCATTACCGACTCCGACGGCCGCACAGGCCTGGGTGAGGTGCCCGGCGGCGAGAAAATCCGCACCACCATTGAGGAAGCCGGCGCCCTGATCAAGGACAGGCCGGTGGCCCGGTACCGGTCACTGCTGCGGGAGATCGCCGCCGAGTTCGCGGACCGCGACGCCGGCGGCCGCGGCCTGCAGACCTTCGACCTTCGCACCACTGTCCACGCCGTCACCGCCGTGGAGTCCGCCCTGCTGGACCTGCATGGCCAGTACCTCGGCGTTCCCGTGGCTGAACTGCTCGGTGACGGACAGCAGCGCACCTCCGTGCCGATGCTCGGCTACCTCTTCTTCGTGGGCGACCACAAGCGCACAGATTTGCCGTACCTCGTGGAAGACAACCCTGCTGACCGCTGGGAGGAACTGCGCCGCCAGGAGGCAATGACTCCGGAAGCCGTCGTCGCCCTCGCCGAAGCTGCGCAGGAGCGCTATGGCTTCAGCGACTTCAAGCTCAAGGGCGGCGTGCTGTCCGGTGACGACGAAGTGGACGTTGTCACGGCCCTCGCCAGGCGTTTCCCAGAGGCCAGGGTCACGCTGGACCCAAACGGCGGGTGGCTCCTGGCCGACGCCATCCGGCTGGGCAAGCGGATGCAGGGCGTGGTGGCCTACGCCGAGGACCCGTGCGGCGCAGAGGGCCGCTTCTCCGGCCGCGAAGTCATGGCCGAATTCCGCCGCGCCACCGGCCTGAAGACGGCCACCAACATGATCGCCACCGACTGGCGGGAGATGTCACACGCCATCCGCAGCAACGCCGTGGACATCCCGCTGGCAGACCCGCACTTCTGGACCATGCACGGTTCGGTCAGGGTAGCCCAGCTCTGCAACGAGTTCGGCCTCACCTGGGGGTCGCACTCGAACAACCACTTCGACATCTCGCTGGCCATGTTCACGCACACCGGCGCGGCAGCCCCGGGCGAAATCACCGCTTTGGACACGCACTGGATCTGGCAGGACGGCCAGGGCCTCACCCGGGAACCGCTGCAAATCAAGGGCGGCGCCATAGAGGTCCCCAACAAGCCCGGCCTGGGCATCGAACTGGACCGGGACGCCCTGGACAAAGCCCACAAGCTGTACCTGGAGCACGGCCTGGACGCCCGCGACGACAGCATCGGCATGCAGTACTACATCGAAGGCTGGTCCTTCGACCCCAAGCGGCCCTGCCTGGTCCGCTAGGAGGCACACCAGCGGCCCTTTCCGCCCTGCAGATGCAGTGCGGAAAGGGCCGCTGTTCTGTATGCGCCCAAGACGGCCAGGGCCATGCCCGGAGGGCATGAAGCGATGCCCTATGTGTGTTGGACGTGCATCACACCGGCGCCCTACAGTAGGAGGGTCGCTGTGGCAGGCCCCACATCCCTCCGCCCCGCAGCCGGCCTGCGTTATCTATCCCAAAGGAATTACATTCAATGAAGTCTGTGGACAATGCTGTCTCGGACGTGGCCACCGCCACGAAAAAGTTCTTCAAGCGCGTGCTGCCCATCATGCTTGTCATGCTGGTCTGCAACCAGCTGAACCGCTCCAACATCGGCTACGCCCAGGACCACCTGCAGGCTGACGTGGGTATCGGCGCCGCCGCCTACGGCTTCGGCGCGGGCCTGTTCTTCATCGCCTACGCCATCTTCGAACTTCCCAGCAACGTGATGATGGAGAAGTACGGCGCCAAAGTCTGGCTTACCCGGATCATGATCAGCTGGGGCACAGTCTCCTTCCTGATGGCGTTCGTCCAGAACGAGACCATGTTCTACGTCCTGCGCTTCCTGCTGGGCGCCGCGGAGGCAGGCTTCTTCCCCGCCGTCATCTTCTACTTCGCCCGCTGGGTCCCCGCCGGGCAGCGCGGGAAGGCAACCGCGATTTTCATCGCCGGCTCGTCCGTCGCAGCAGCTATCTCCGGCCCCATCGCCGGCCTGCTCCTCAGCCTGCACGGCGCCCTGGGCCTGCGCGGCTGGCAGTGGCTCTTCGGCTTCGAAGGAGCCCTGTCCGTCGTCGTCGGCATGGCGGTGTTCTTCGTCCTCGACGCCAGGATCAAAGACGCCAAGTGGCTGACCGCAGCCGAGAAGGACGCACTGGCCCAGGCCATCAGCGATGAGGACGCCCAGCACACCAAGGCAGACGGCGGCAGGGTTAACCGCTGGAAGATGCTCCTGAACCCACAGATCCTGCTGCTGTGCGGCATCTACTTCTCGGTCCAGCTGTCCATCTACGCCAACACGTTCTGGCTTCCCAGCATCATCAAGCAGATCCCCGGCACCACTGACCTCACCGTCGGCTTCCTGTCCTCCATCCCGTGGGTGTGCGCCGTGTTCGCCATGTACTTTGCGGCGAAACTGCAGGACAAGGCCCGTTCCAAGAAGCCGCTCCTGGTGGCCGCATTGCTCACCGCCGCCGTGGGCACATTCGCCGCCGCCATCGCCTCCCCCGCCATGGCGCTGGTCTTCCTGGCCATCGCCGCCATGGGCTTCAAGAGCGCGTCCCCGCTGTTCTGGACCATTCCCCAGTCCGGCCTGCACCCGCTGGTTCTGGCCCCGGCCATCGCCCTCATTAATTCCCTGGGCAACCTGGGCGGCTTCGTTGCCCCCTTCGGTTTCGGGATCATCAAGGAACAGACGGGCAGCGTCATCCCCGGTCTCTTCGCGCTGGCTGCGGCGTCCACGCTGGCCGCCGGACTGGTCTACTTCCTGAAAGAACGGCGTACCGGCGGCGAGCCGGCGGCCGAAACCGAGGACTTCGGCGTGGAGGCCGCGGTTCCCAGCCGGGCCTAAGGAAGAACGTACGACGGCGGCGCGGCCCTTCAGCGGTCAGCGCCGCCCTTGGTGGCAGGTTCCGCCGGCACCGCCCCGAGATGCACCAGCAGTTCGCGTTCGGCGGCGTCCAGGTAGCGCCGGAGTTCGGCCGCCGCTTCCGCCCGCCGGCCGGCACGGATCTGCTCCACCAGGGCCGCGTTCAGGTCCACGTAGTGGCTATGGAAGTCCGGCGCGGTGGACATGGCGTGGAACACCAGCCGCATCTCGGCCAGCACCTTCTCCATCAGCCTGGCCAGGGTAGCGCTGCCGGACAGGCCCACCAGGGCCTTGTGCAGTTCCTGGTTGGCGTCGGCCATGTCCAGGACAGAGCCTGCGGCCTTTGCCTCCTGGGCCTTGGCGACGATCGCTTCCAGGTGCTCAAGCGCCCCCGGAGGCATCTCGCCCGACTGGACCGCCGCAGGTTCGATCAGCCGCCGGACGCGGTAGATCTCGCGCACGTCCTCTGCACCGGGTGCGGCGACGAAGACGCCACGGTTGGGGATGCGCTGCACCATTGATTCCCCTGCCAGGACCGTAAACGCCTCACGGAGCGTGTTACGGGAGACGCCGAGCGCCTCGGAGAGCTTTTGCTCGGACAGCTTGCTGCCGGGCGCCAGCTGTCCCGCGGAGATGCGTGAACGCAGCACCCCGGCAACCCAGGCGCCGGTATGCGCGTGGGGTGCCTGGCCGCTGTCGGCGGTTGCCTGGAGTGCTGCATTCATGGACATCGTTCCAATTTACCGAAGCATCTGCCTGCCCCGTTGCCCGACTCAGGTGATGCGGCAGAGGACGTCACCGCGTCCGACGGCGGTGCCCGGCTCCTGCGGGCCCCGCGCCAGGGTGCCGCTCCGGTGCGCGGCTACCGGGGTTTCCATTTTCATGGCTTCGAGCACGGCCACTGTCTGACCGGCCTCCACCTCAGCACCGTCTTCAGCAACCCACTTGACCAGCGAACCGGACATCGGCGAGGCGAGCCCGGCGTCATCCTGTTCCGCCGCTGCCACCGCAGCAGCGGCCCCGGCGCCGCCTCCGCGAAGGAGCGCCTCGTAAAACTTTTCCGGGAGCCCGAGCTGCACGGCTTTGCCGTCCACTTCCACCGTGAGGGTCCTCCTGGCGGCACCCGGCTGGGTGCGGGCGATTTCCGGCGAAGCCGCGAGCTGTTCGGCAAATTCGGTTTCGATCCAGGTGGTGTGCACGCCCAGGCCCTCTTCGGCCGTGAACGCCGGGTGCCGGACCACGGCCCGGTGGAACGGCAGGACCGTGGGCAGCCCAACAATCCGCATTTCCTCCAAGGCGGCTGCGGCCCGGCGCAGCGCCTGCAGCCGGTCCTCGCCGTGGACGATCAGCTTGGCCAGCAGGGAGTCGTACTCGCCCGGGACCACGGACCCGGTGCGAACGCCGGAATCCACGCGGATACCGGCGCCGGTGGGCGGCTCGAACGCTTCAACAGTGCCGGGGCAGGGCAGGAAGCCGCGGGCCGGGTCCTCGGCGTTGAGCCGGAATTCGATGGCGTGGCCGCGGGGCTCAGGGTCGGTGGTCAGGTCCAGCGTGGCACCGGCGGCGATGCGGAACTGCTCCCGCACCAGGTCCACGCCCGAGGTCTCTTCGGTGATGGGGTGCTCCACCTGGAGGCGCGTGTTGACCTCAAGGAAGGAGATGATCCCGTCCTTGCCCACCAGGAATTCGACCGTTCCGGCACCGTGGTAGTCCGCCTCGCGGCAGATGGCCTTTGCGGATTCGTGGATCAGGGAGCGCTGCTCCGCGGTGAGGAACGGTGCGGGAGCCTCCTCCACGAGCTTCTGGTTGCGCCGCTGCAGCGAGCAGTCCCGGGTGCCCACCACCACAACATTGCCGTGGGTGTCCGCGAGGACCTGCGCCTCGACGTGCCGAGGCTGGTCCAGGAAGCGCTCCACGAAGCACTCGCCGCGGCCGAACGCCACCGTGGACTCGCGGACCGCGGACTCGAAGGCATCTTCCACGTCCTCGATCCGCCGCGCCACCTTGAGTCCTCGGCCGCCGCCGCCATAGGCCGCCTTGATGGCAACGGGCAGCCCGTACCCGCGGGCAAAGGCCAGAACCTCCTCGGCGTTGGTCACCGGGCCGTCGCTGCCCGGCACCAGCGGCGCGCCCGCGCGGACGGCGATCCCGCGGGCCGTCACCTTGTTTCCCAGCGCGCGGATGGACTCCGGGGACGGGCCCACCCAGGTGATGCCGGCGTCGAGCACGGCCTGCGCGAAGTCCGCATTTTCGGACAGGAAGCCGTAGCCGGGGTGGACGGCGTCCGCGCCCGAGCGGCGGGCAACGTCCAGCAGCTTGGCGATGTCGAGGTACGTTTCGGCGCTGGAGGTCCCGCCCAGGGCGTAGGCCTCGTCGGCGAAGCGGACATGCAGGGCGTCGGCGTCCGGGTCGGAGTAGACGGCCACGGACTGCAGGCCGGAATCGGAACAGGCCCGGGCGATCCGCACGGCGATTTCCCCGCGGTTGGCGAGCAGGACTTTTTTCATGGCTGGCTTCCTTCAGGAGCGGTGCTGCTTCCGCCGAATTCGAGGAGGTTGTCCTGGTTGAGCCTGGCCAGGGTCCGGGGATTGACGACGGTGAACGCCACCTGCTGCCCGGGAGGCAGTTGTGCCGCGGCGGGCAGGTCTTCGGGTACGACGACGGCAATCACCGGGTAGCCGCCGGTTACGGGGTGGTCGGCCAGGAACAGCACCGGGTGTCCGTTGGGCGGGACCTGGAGGGCACCGGCCACGGCACCTTCGCTGGGCAGCTCGCCTTCCCGGGTGCGATGCAGCGCAGTGCCTTCCGCCGGCGGGGCGAGCCTGACGCCAATCCGGTTGGACTGTTCGGTGACCCGCCACTGCTGGCCGGAGAGGAGTCTGATCCCTTCGGCGTCGAACCAGTCATCACGGGGGCCGAGGGTGACCCGAAGGATGGTGGTTGTCCCGGCCCCGGCTATCCCGTCCTCCGGGATGCCCACGGGGTGGACGCCGCTGACGGGGGCGACCGGCAGGAACATCCCCGCGGACAGCGGGGCGGGTCCGATGCCGGACATGGAGTCGCTGGAGCGGCTGCCAAGGACCGGTGCAACGTCCACGCCGCCGCGCACCGCAAGGTAGCTGCGCACGCCAGTGTCCGGGGCACCGATGGTGAGGGTCTCGCCGTCGAGCAGTGCGAACGGCGCGAACATTGCCGGGCGGCGCAGGAGCGTCCGGGCGCCGTCGCGGATTTCGAGGGGTGCGTGTGCGCCAGCCACGGCCAGCACCTGGTCTTCCTGGGCCCGGACGGCGAGCCCGCCAAGCAGGTTCTCGACGACGGCGGCCCCCGGCTGGTTGCCCACCAGCCGGTTAGCCTGCCGGGTGGAGCGGTGGTCGGCTGCCCCGGACACGGAGACTCCCAGGTCCCCGAAACCAGGCCGGCCCAGGTCCTGCACCAGGGACTGCAGCCCGTTTGCCTCCACCACAAGACCTGAAACCCCGGCAGGCCGAGTTTGTTCTGCGGTTCTTTCTGACGTGTCCCGCGCGGGCTGCACCACCACGGACTCCCGCACCGCGACGTAGCGGACGGTGTCGCCGGGACGCACCAGCGCGGGCGGCTCCCGGTCCAGGTCCCACATCACCGCACCTGTGTGGCCCAGCAGCTGCCACCCGCCGGGCGACTGCCGTGGGTACACGGCGGAAAAGGCTCCACCGAGGGCAACCGAACCGGCGGGCACCGCCGTACGCGGCGAACTGCGCCGCGGCACGTGCAGCAAGTCGTTTTCGCCCACCAGGTAGGTGAAGCCGGGGGCGAAGCCGCCAAAGGCTCCCGTCCACACCTGGCCGGTATGCGCTGCAACAACTCCGTCGGCGCCCAGCCCGGTGAGCCGGCCCACCTCGGCGAGGTCCTCGCCGTCGTACACCACCTCGATGGTGACCTCGCTGCCGGCGGCGCGCCCGCGGACGGCCAGGTCGAGGTGCGGGATCAGTTCCCGCGCCGCGCCGGTGTGGAAGCGGGAGGCGAACCGGACCAGGACGGTGGCGGCGCCGGCAATGGCATCCACCTGGCCGGGAAGGGGCTCCGCCTGCAGCCGGTGGTGCAGCGCGAGGACCGAGGCGAGGTTGTCCAGCTCCACCAGCACGGCGCGGGGGCCGGCCCAGCGGAGGCCGGTGATGCTCATGCAAAGCTCCGCACGGTGACGCCTGCGTCCTCGAGTCCGGTACGGACGGCCCCGGCCATGGCCACGGCGCCAGGCGTATCGCCATGCACGCAGATGCTGTCCGCCCGGACCTTCAGGGGCGACCCGTCGCGGGCGATGATGGTCCCTTCGGTGGCCAGCCGGACCATGTTCCCGGTGATGGCCTTGTGGTCGTGCAGCACGGCGCCTTCCTCGCGGCGGGATACCAGAGTGCCGTCGGGGTTGTAGGCGCGGTCCGCGAAGGCCTCGGAGAGGGCGGTCAGCCCTTTGGCGGCTGCCTTGTCAGCGGCCACGGATCCCGGCAGGAGCAGCAGCGGAAGGCCCGGGTTGAACGCGTGCACGGCGTCCACCACGGCCTGGGCATGGACCCCATGATGAACGATGGTGTTGTAGAGCGCGCCGTGGGGTTTGACGTACCGGACGTCGGCACCGGCCGCGCGGGCAAGGGCCTGCAGCGCGCCCAGCTGATAGAGCACGTCATCCGCGAGTTCCGTTGCCGAGCAGTCCAGGAAGCGGCGGCCGAAGCCTGCGAGGTCACGGTAACCCACGTGCGCGCCGATGGTGACGCCGGCCGCCACGGCGTCACGGCAGGTGCGGGCGATCGTGGTGGGATCGCCGGCGTGGAAACCGCAGGCCACGTTGGCGCTGGTGACGGAACGGAAGACGGCGGCGTCATCGCCCATGGTCCAGTTGCCGAAGGATTCTCCGACGTCGCTGTTCAGATCGATGAAAGGCATGTGACCCTCGTCTCAGGTTGGAGCTTTCATCATCATGCCTCAAGGAATCGGATTGTTCAACAATCCGAGCAAGCGTCCTCCTGCCGGGCAGGTACCCCTCCAGTTCCGGTGTGCCTCTACTCCCCGGCGATCACCAGGGCGACGCTGTGGCCGCCAAAACCGAACGCGTTGACCAGGCCGGCCCGGGCCGAGTCCGCCGGAAGGTCGTGCGCGTCCTCCGTGATGACGTTGAGCTCCAGCTCAGGGTCCAACGCGTCCACGTTGAGCGTGCCGGGGAGCTTGCCGGCGCGCAGGGCCTGGAGGACCACGACGGCGGCGAGCGCCCCGGCGCCGCCCAGCAGGTGACCCGTGTGCCCCTTGGTTGAGGTCACCGGGATGCCTGCGCCGAAGATGGCGTTGATGGCCTGGCCCTCGAGCCGGTCCCCCACGGGCGTCGAGGTGGCGTGGGCGTGGACGAACCCGATGTCCGCCGGTGTCATTCCGGCGGAGTCCAGCGCCTTCTGCATCACGCGCCGCTGCATCACGGGGTCCGCTGCCACAATGTCGTTGGCGTCCGAGGTCACCGCTCCCCCGGCTACGGACCCAAGCACGGCGGCGCCGCGGGCGCGGGCGTGCTCTCCGCTCTCCAGCACCACCATGCCGGCGCCCTCGGACAGCACAAAGCCGTCCCGGCCGCCGTCGAACGGGCGCGAGGCACCCTTCGGGTTGCCTTCGCGGGTGGATAGTGCCCGGATTTGGGAGAAACCGGTAATCACCAAATCGTTGACGGAGGCGTCCACGCCGCCGGCAATAACGACGTCGGCAGCACCTGAGCGGATCATCTCCGCCGCCTGGACAATCGCCTCAGCCCCGGAAGCACACGCGCTCACCGGAGTGCGGGCGCCGCCGCGGGCGCCCAGGTCAATGGACACCCAGGCCGCGGGCCCGTTCACCATGAGCCGGGTCAGGGTGTGCGGTGACACCTTGCGCGGACCGGATTCGGCCAGGGCGCGGTCCTGTTCAATGGTGGAACCGAGGCCGCCGTATGCGGAGCCGATCACCACGGCGAAGCGCTCGGGGTCCACCTCGGGAGTTCCTGCCTGTGCCCAGGCCTCGCGGGCTGCGATCAGGGCAAGCTGGCCGCAGCGGTCCATCCGCTTGATCTCCCGTGTGCTGAGGTGGCCGGAAAGGTCAGCTGGGGCCTGGCCGGCGATCTTCACCGGAAGCTGCTCCGCCCAATCTGCGTTCAGCGCGGCAATGCCTGATTTTCCGGCTACCAGGGCGGCCCAGGTTTCGGCCACCGAGGAGCCGAGCGGGTTGATGGTGCCGGCGCCGGTCACCACGGCACGGGGCTGGGTTTTGTTCATGGAGCCCTACTTTGCGGGGTTGTGGGTGCCGATGGGTACGAGCGTGAGGTCCGGGTGGTTCTTTTCGATCCGCCGCAGCGCCCAGATGTCGTTGAACAGGGCGAGGTATTCGCCGTCGGACCGCAAAAGCACCTCGGCGCCCGGTACGTTGGCCAGCGCGGGCATGGCGTCCGCCGTCGTAATCCTCGCCATCGAATAGGGCAGGCGTTCCAGGCGCATCGGGGCGCTGAAGTCGTGGGCCATGCGGTCCTCCACCACCTCGAACTGCATGGGCCCGACGGCTGCAAGCACCGGCGCCTGGTCACCGCGGACGTCGGAGCGGAGCACCTGGATGACGCCCTCGTGCTCGAGCTGCTCAATGCCGCGGCGGAACTGCTTGAACTTGCTGGGATCCTTGGACCGCGCCACCTGGAAGTGTTCGGGCGCGAACAGCGGAATGGCGGGGTATTCCACCGGCTGCTCCAGGAAGAGGCTGTCGCCGACGCGCAGCGAGGACGCGTTCACCAGTCCCACAACGTCGCCCGGGTAAGCCTCGTCGATCACTTCGCGCTCCCGGCCAAACACCTGCTGGGCGTATTTCGTGGCGAAGGACTTGCCCGTGCGCGTCTGGGTGACCACCATGCCGCGCTCAAAGACGCCGGAGCAGACGCGGATAAAGGCCACGTGGTCCCGGTGGGCCTTGTTCATGCCGGCCTGCACCTTGAACACGAAGCCGGAGAACGGCGACTCGACCGGCCGCGGATTGCCGTCCACGTCCGGGCGGGGCGCTGCCGGCGGCGCGAAGTCCACGAGCGCGTCTAACAGCTCCTTGACGCCGAAGTTGAGCGCTGCCGAGCTGAACAGGATGGGCGTGGCCTTGCCTTCATGGAAGGCGTTGACGTTGAACGCGAGGTTGGACTCGATCACCAGGCCGGCCTCGTCCACGGCGTCGGACCAGTTGCTTCCCTGGTCCTGCGCTGCTTCCTCCGGGCTGAAGTATTGGGTGAGGGCAATCTGCGCACCGGCGTTGTTGCGCTCGAACCTGGCAAAGCGGTCGTTACGGAGATCCCAGACGCCGCGGAAGTCACCGGAAATGCCCACGGCCCAGGTGAGCGGCATGGGCTGCAGGCCGGTGCGTTCGGTGATCTCGTCCATCAGGGCCAGGGCGTCCAACCCGGGACGGTCCCACTTGTTGATGACGGTGATGATGGGGAGGTTGCGCTGCTTGCAGACCTCAAACAGTTTCATGGTCTGGGTTTCCAGGCCCTTGGCGGCGTCCACGAGCATCACGGCGCAGTCCACCGCGGCCAGCACGCGGTAGGTGTCCTCGGAGAAGTCGGCGTGGCCGGGGGTGTCCAACAGGTTGATGACGGTGTCCCGGTAGGAGAACTGCAGCGCCGCCGAGCTGATGGAGATGCCGCGGTCCTTTTCCATCTGCATCCAGTCCGAAACGGTTTCCTTGCGGTTCGCCTTGCCGCTGGACGCGCCGGCGGTGCCGATCACCTTGGCGTGCAGGGCAAGCGCTTCCGTCAGCGTGGACTTGCCGGCGTCCGGGTGGGAGATGACAGCAAAGGTACGACGCCGGTTCGCTTCTTTGTGAATGGCAGAGACCCGGGCGGGGGTCAGGACATCTTGGGACACGGTGCTACTTTCGCTGCGGTTGGGACTGCCCGTGCGCCGGACTTCGAAGTACTGCTTTCCAGCGCACCGTTCGAGGGCTTGGCGGCGCGGGGCCGGTGACGGCTGGCGGACAGCCAAGTTCCAAGTTTATCGCAGGGCCGCAAACCGGCCGCCGGTCCGGTGGCCGGTTCCGCTTAACACCGGTGAAACCAGCGGTTCAAAACCGCGAAACGGGCCGCCGCTACCTTGGGCGCATGACGAAGTCCGGCAAGTTGTTTTTCGACCCCCTGTCCCCCGGCCTGGAGCCCGCGTTGAAGCAGGAGCGTGTCTCCGGCCACCCGGTTTCCGGCATGTCCAGCAACGGGACCCAGACAGCAGCCGAACTGAAGGCTTTGCGCGCAGCATCGCTCGCGCAGGTCAGCAGGGACCTGGAGCGCATGCTCCGGGAGCGCGCACGCTAGTTTCGCACCTCCGGCCGGGGTAACGGCATGATGTGTCCATGCGCAGCATCGAGCTGGTCTTCGACGGCTTCACCGATTCCACCATCCGGGCCGACTGGTCCCGGCTGGCAGCGGCCGGCGTCCCCAGCCTGGCGGGGCACACGGCCCCCAGCAACAGCCCGCACATCACCCTCGCGGCGGGGCCCGGGCTCCGGCTGCCTGCGGACCTGGACGGCCTGTGGCAGCTGCTGCCCCTTGACGTGGAGTTCTCCGGCGCACAGCTGTTTCCGGCGGGACCGGGCAAGTTTGTCCTCGCCCGGTCGGTGGTGGTCACAGGCCCCCTCCTCCAGCTGCACACCCGCCTCCACTCCGGCATCCCGGAAGCCCTGCCGCTGACCAGGCCCGGCGCCTGGACTCCCCATGTCACCCTCGCCCGGCGCGTTCCGGCGGGGCTGCTGGGACCGGCCATGGACGTACTGGACCTGCGCCTGCAAGGCCAGTGCAGCGGAGCCCGGCTCTGGGACAGTGCCACACGGACCATCACGCCGCTGCGCTGACCGGCGAAAAATACCTGTTCGACGTCCAGCCGCCAGGACGGTTCAGCAGCACTTTCCGGCACCCCCTGGCGGGGTACTTTGGGGCTTGCCCGTGCGGAAGTTGGTGGTTGTTACCCCTATCATTGTGCTTGCGGGAAACTGAGTACTTTTTGATCCTGCCGGCCAACCGTGAATGCCGGCATTCTTGCGGGCACCGTTCCGCAGCTTTGAAGGGAAAGACCTATGGCGCGGAGCCCCGAGGAACAACTGCGGGCGACTCTCGGCAGGGTGGCACCCGGAACACCCCTTCGGGACGGCCTGGAACGCATCCTCCGCGGACGGACCGGCGCCCTGATCGTCCTTGGTTCGGACCGCACCGTGGACTCCATCTGCTCCGGCGGCTTCGATATCGGCATCGACTTCTCCCCCACGCGGCTTCGTGAGCTGGCCAAGATGGACGGTGCCATCATCTGCGACAGGGACGCCGGCAACATCCTCCGGGCCGCCGTCCAGCTTGTGCCGGATTCCAGCATCGAGACGCAGGAGTCAGGCACCCGGCACCGCACCGCCGAGCGCGTTGCGATCCAGACCGGCGTTCCGGTCATTTCGGTCAGCCAGTCCATGCAGATCATCGCCCTGTACGTGAACGGACTGCGGCATGTGCTGGAGGGCTCGGAAAAAGTCCTGGCACGCGCAAACCAGGCCCTCGCCACACTCGAACGCTACCGCTCGCGCCTTGACCAGGTCACCAGTTCGCTGTCCGCCCTCGAGATCGAGGCTATGGTGACAGTCAGGGACGTGGCTGTCACCCTTCAGCGGCAGGAGATGGTCCGGCGGATCTCGGAGGAGATCTCGCAGTACGTCCTGGAACTGGGCGAAGACGGCCGCCTGTTGTCCCTGCAGCTCGACGAACTGACGGTGGGCCGGGGCCCGGGCAGCGACGTCATCATCCGGGATTACGCCAGCCCCGATGCCTCTCCTGAGGACATCGAGCAGGCCGTGAGCGCGCTCAACAACCTGGGCTCCACCGAGCTGATCGACCTCGGCAAGATCTCCGGGATCGTGGGGTTTGCCGGCGGCGAAGCCAACCTCGACGCCGTCGTCCAGCCCCGCGGCTACCGCCTCCTGTCCGGGCTGAAGGCCGTTCCCAAGGCCGTGGCGGACAGGCTGGTGGACCACTTCGGCGGACTGCAGTTCCTGATGGCCGCCACCATCGACGACCTCATGACCGTCGACGGCATCGGCGACCAGCGGGCCAGGACCGTCCGCGAGGGCCTGAGCCGGATGGCGGAAGCGAGCCTGCTGGACCGCTTCCTGTAGCCGCTCGTCCATCAGCCTCCCTGCAGGCCTTAGTGCAGCTGGAAGACTGCCTTCGGGCTGGCCTTGGAACCGAGCTTGGCCGTGAAGATGTAGTAAGCCCCGCCCCCTCCGGGTTTGGCATCCACCACCGAACAGCCCTCCACTGTCCGGTTCCGCTGCCACGGGAAGTTGGCCGTTTCACTGGCGCCGGGAGCGATGACCTTCACCAGGTCCTCGCCGGACGTCTGGCAGTCCCGGGACGAGAAAACACGGTCCGGGCCGCTCGTGACCAGGAATTCCATCTGCGATGTGCCGATGTTGACCTGGCAGGGGGCAGTCCCGCCATTGGTGACCTTCAAGGTCAGCAGGGGATTCTCCTCGGGTCCGTAGGCGGCCTTGTCGGTCGAGGCCGAGACCGTCACCAGGTTCTGGTTGCAGGTGGGCGTGGCGGACGGAGTCGGCGTGGGCGTGGCGGTGGCCGTGGCGGTGGTGGACGTGCCGGGAGCCGGGGAGGCGGTGGCGCTGCTTGTCGCGTCCGTGGAGGAGGCCTGTTCCGAACCGCCGCCGAAGGCGCCGGCCACCGCAAACCCGCCCACCACCAGGGCAACGAGCATCAACAATGCTCCGCCAACAGCCAGACGGCGCCGCCGGTAAACGGCAGGGCTGGGCTTCCGGACGCTGCTGGAGCCGGATGCCGATGCCTTGCCGCGTGCTGATGAAATACCTTCCCTGCCCATCCTTCTAGGCTAGGGAACGGTCCGGATTCTTCACTGCCACCACGCCGCCCGACCGGCAAGGCGCTGGTCACATCCCGTTTTACGCCTCGGGAAACCCATCTATTACAGTGTTGGGATCGACACCAAGACTCCCCCTCCAGCTTCGCCCGGTATCCTGCCGGGTGCCACAGAACTGCAGCAGCTGCACGCCACAATCAATGACTGGTTCGCGGAAACCGCCCGCGACCTGCCCTGGCGCGAAGCTGCTTGCTCCCCGTGGGGGGTGTTGGTCAGCGAGATCATGCTGCAGCAGACCCCTGTTGTCCGGGTGCTGCCCGTCTGGCACGAATGGCTCAAGCGCTGGCCCACGCCCGCCGGCCTGGCGGGTGAACCCGCAGGGGAAGCCGTGCGTTCCTGGGGCCGGCTGGGATATCCCCGCCGCGCGCTCCGCCTGCATGCCGCCGCCGTCGCCATTACCGGGGAGCACGGCGGCAAAGTGCCGGACAATTACGCCGAACTGCTGGCATTGCCCGGCGTTGGAAGCTATACGGCAGCGGCTGTGGCGGCGTTCGCCTACGGCCGCCGGGAAAGCGTGGTGGACACCAACATCCGGCGGGTCCACGCGCGGCTTATTGCCGGGACAGCACTGCCCGCGCCCGCCCTGACTGCCGCCGAGATGCGCCTGGCGGCCTCGCTGCTGCCGGCGGACCGCGTAGCCTCCGTGCGCTGGAACGCCGCGGTCATGGAACTGGGCGCGCTGGTGTGCACCGCCCGGGCGCCCAAATGTTCCGCCTGCCCGGTGCGGGACTCCTGTGCCTGGCTGGCGGCAGGCGAGCCGCCGCCGTCGTACGTTCCCAAGGGCCAGGCGTGGCACGGCACCGACCGGCAGGTCCGCGGCGCCGTGGTGGCAGTGCTGCGGCTGGCCGAGGCTCCCGTACCAGCCGAAATGTTCCATCACGAGCCGGCCGACCTGGGCTTCGCCCCGGAAGGAATCGGCGTGCCGCTGGCCGCCCTGCACCGGCTGAATCCGCCGCCGGAGCAGCTGGAGCGGGCCCTCAACGGGCTACTGGCGGACGGCCTGGCGGAACTGCACGACGGCGGCTACCGGCTTCCTGCCTGAATACGCAACGGTCTCCTTTTGACCGTCAGCAGCACCGGCGCCATAACAATGCCGCTGTCACTTCCCCGTCGCGGGCACGGCGCTGCCTTTGGCAGTCCTACGCTGAAGTATGCGCACGCCGGGGCTGCTTCTGGCATTGATGACGACGACGGGACTCGCCGGATGCGGACCGGCGGCAGTTGCCTGCCCGGCCATAGCCCAGGCGACCGCAGTCTCCGTCACGGTTCCGGAGGACTACGCACCGCAGGTCGGCTCCCTCCGGCTGAAAGCCTGCCAGGACGGAACGTGCAAGGAGGACTTCGTCGAGCTGCGTCCGGGAAGCGACTCCATTGACCAGGGCTGCACGCCGGACGGAGTGTGCTCCGCCACCGCCTCCCCGAACGGCACCAAAGTGGGAATGCTCATGCTGGATACCCTGACGGAAGCGACCTTGACGGTAACGTCCTCCGGCGCCGGCAGGGACGGGGCCCCGCTGCCCGTGCACACGGTGGAATTCCGCCCCAGGGCTGACTACCCGTTCGGCGAACAATGCGGCAAGTTCCTTAGCGCAGGCGTGACGCTGGAAAGTTCAGGCCTGCGCGAACGGACCTGAACGGCCGGTTCAGAACAGTGCAGGCTGACCGAAAATGTCCGTGGCCGGTGCTTCCGCGGCACCGGAAGGGGGAGGCTTCGGCCGCCACTCGAAGCCCAGGTCAGCAAGGAGTTCCTCCACCGACAGCTGCCCGTCCAGCACTTCAATTGGGGAGTTGTCTTCGAGGTCCTGCCGTTCCATGGGTTCGAGCTTATTCCCAGGGGCGGACAAAGCAGTCCGGAACACACCGCAGGGTCCGGATCAGGCCACTAAGGCTCGCCGAAGCCGGCCTGCACCAGCCCGCCCACATAGTTCACGGCCCGCTCTGCGTCCACCCCGCGGGCCTCGACGTGGAGCACGGCTCCCTTGCCGGCGGCCAGCATCATCAGTGCGGTCATGGAAGTGCCGTCCACGCCGTTGACGAGGACTTCGGCGTCAAGGGAGGACAGTCCGCCGGCAATCTTGGCGGCCGGACGTGCATGCATGCCCGCCTCATTGATGAGCTCGAAGTCCCCGGTGAACGCCGGGCCCTCGCCGGTGGCCGGGCCTTCCGGGACCTCCTGCGGAGGCGGCCCGGGCTGCTGGGCGGGGCCGCGGACGGATTCAGCCGCCCGCTTTACCGCCTGCACGTCGGCTCCGCCTTGGGCGGCGACGGAGGCCGCCACCACCCCCTCCACCAGGGGAGCGTCGGCCAGCAGCACCCCGGCGGCGTCCCCGGCAAACTCAAGGGCGGATTCGGCTGTCATCACCGCAGAGCCGAGGTCGGTGAGGACCACCGTTCCGTCGGAACCGGAGGCCTGCTCCAGGGCGGCGAGCACCTTTTCCAGGCTGGTGCCGATCCTGCCGTCGGTGGTGCCCCCGGCCGCCCGGATCACGACGTCAGGTGCCATCTGGGCGGCAAGCTCCGCGGCGCCGTCGGCAATCTTTTCGCTGTGCGAGACCACCACGATGCTGACTGTCACGCAGCCGCCCCTACTGCCGCCCGAAGGATCAGCGCGCTGGAGGCCGCCCCCGGGTCGCGGTGTCCGGCGCTCCGTTCTCCCAGGTAGCTGGCCCGGCCTTTCCGGGCCACCAGCGGATCGGTGGCCACAGCTCCGGCTTCCGCGGCTTCGGCGGCGGCAACCAGGACGCTGAGGGTGTCAGTGCCCCCGGCATCTGCGGCGGCCCTGGCTGCTTCCACCGCCGGTGTCCAGGCGTCCACCATGGTTTTGTCCCCGGGTTCGGCCTGGCCCCTGGCAACGATGCCGTCCCTCGCGGCGGCCAGCGCCGCCGCCAGGGCCGCCGGGTCGATTTCCGCGGCGTCGCCGAGCGAAGCGGCCGCACGCAGAAAGGCGGTACCGTACAGCGGCCCCGCCGCACCGCCCACTTTCGACATCAGGGTCATGGCCGTCAGCTTCAACGCAGCACCCGGCGTCTCCGGCGGCGTTTCGGCCAGCTTGTCCACGACAGCCTGGAAGCCGCGGTCCATGTTCTCGCCGTGGTCCGAATCACCGATGGCACGGTCCAGCTCAATCAGTTCCGTCCGGTGTTCAGCCATGGCCTGCGCGGACAGGGTCAGCCACTTTACGGCCCAGTTGACATCCAGCGCCACGGCTACACGCCCCAGTGGAGGGCCGCCGTGTGGACCGGCGCATCCCACAGTTCCGCCAGCTCATCGTCGAGCCGGAGGACCGAAATGGAGCAGCCCTGCATCTCCAGGGACGTGATGTAGTTGCCCACCAGCGAGCGTTCCACCGTTGCTCCCTGGCCGGCCAGTACCTGCGCAGCGCGGCGGTACACGATATAAAGCTCGCTCAGCGGCGTGCCGCCCATCCCGTTGACGAAGAGCAGCACCTTGTCACCGGCGGTGACTTTCAGGTCGGCGAGAACCGGTTCCAGCAACCGGTCCGTGATGCCGTCCGCGTTTTCGAGCGGTATCCGGTGCCGGCCCGGCTCTCCATGGATGCCGATGCCGATCTCGATCTCATCCTCGCCGAGGTCGAAGCTTGGCGAGCCTGCATGCGGGACGGTGCAGGCGGAAAGCGCCACCCCCATGGTGCGGACGCCGGCATTGACCCGCTCGGCGATGCTTGCCACGGCGTCAAGGCCGTCCCCGCGTTCGGCGGCGGCGCCGGCAATCTTTTCCACGAGCACCGTTCCGCCCACCCCGCGTCGGCCGGCGGTGTACAGCGAATCCTCGACCGCGACGTCGTCGTTGACCAGGACGGTCCGGACACTCACGCCTTCCGCTTCCGCGAGCTCCGCCGCGGTCTCGAAGTTGAGAACGTCGCCTGTGTAGTTTTTGACGATATGCACGACGCCGGCGCCTGAGTTGACTGCAAGGGTTGCGGGAAGGATCTGGTCCGGCGTAGGTGAGGTGAAGACGGCCCCCGGCACGGCGGCGTCGAGCATTCCCTGCCCTACGAAGCCCGCGTGCAGGGGTTCGTGGCCGCTGCCCCCGCCGGACACCAGCCCTACCTTTCCGCTGACCGGCGCGTCCTTGCGCGTGATGTAGATGGGATCTTCGCTGACGGTCACGAGGTTTGCGTGTGCCAGGCCGAAGCCCTGGACGGATTCCGCAACGACAGACCGGGGATCATTGATGAGTTTCTTCATGGCAGTGCTCCTGGCTTGCTCCTGAAGGATGTCCTTCCGACCCTACTACCGGGGCGGGCGGATCCGGTAGGTTTCCGCTGGTGGGAGCGGATACAGCAAAGGGACAGCCCCCAATGACTGTCCCTTTGCCTGCCCCGGACCTTGTCCTGGCTTCCGTCAACGCTGACGACGTCGAGGCCGCGGTCAAGTGGGCTTCCGCCCGCAACATGTCGATCTCCGTGCAGTCAACCGGCCATGGCACGACCAGTATCGCCCAGTTTATCCATCGAATGGATGGACGGGAAGACCCCAAAAATTGGGCGTTATCCGGCTGCCCCTCCCACCGCCGTGTCCGTGGCCCGGCAGGGCGAGAACTAGGATGGGCCTGTGACTGACTCCTTCCATGTCCGGCCTGCCCGCACCCCCGATGTTTCCGCCATTAAGAAATTGGTGGCGCCGCTGGCTGAGCAGCGGATCCTGATGGCGAAGGAGACGGTGGCCTACTACGAGAGCCTGCAGGAGTTCCGGATCGCGGAGTCTGCCGACGGCGAGGTCATCGGCTGCGGGGCGCTGCACGTCATGTGGGAAGACCTGGCGGAAGTTCGCACCTTGGCCGCTTCCGAAGAATGGCGCGGCAAAGGCGTGGGCCACGTGCTGGTGGAGAACCTCCTGGAAGAAGCCCGGGCCCTGGGAGTCGCGCGGGTCTTCTGCCTCACCTTTGAAGTTGACTTCTTCAAGCGCCACGGCTTTGAGGTCATGGCGGACCAGTCGGTAGTGGATCCGGTGGTGTACTCAGAGCTCCTGCGCTCACACGACGAGGGCGTCGCGGAGTTCCTGGATTTGGCCCGGGTCAAGCCAAACACCCTTGGCAACACCCGGATGATCCGGGTCCTCTAGGCGTGGCACGCCGCCCCAGGCGGTGCAATTTGGCTGCCTGCCCCGCTGGCAGCCAAAGGTCCTTCATAAACAAGGTAAGTCGAAGCGCTGCTTACGCTTAGCGCCAGAAACGGGTGGTGACTGCCCAGACTTTCCCTGTGAGCGACGGACCAGTTTGCAGCCGCAGGCCGCTGACCAGCAGTGTTGCCGCTGTTACCCCCGTCACCGTCGACGGAGGAATGAGATCCTACCCCGGAGGAAACATGGCATTAGGCTCCCCCACGCTGACCACGGACATGCAGGAACAACAACACGGGAAACGGGGCCTGCGGCGCTCCATGGAGGCCCGCCACCTCGTGATGATCGCGATGGGAGGAGTCATCGGCTCCGGGCTTTTCCTCAGCTCGGGCTACACCATCGCCCAGGCCGGACCGCTGGGGGCGATCATCGCCTATCTCATCGGGGCGGCCGTGGTTTACATGGTGATGGCCTGTCTGGGTGAGCTGGCCGTGGCCTATCCGGTGTCCGGAGCCTTCCATATCTACGCTGCCAGGTCTATTGGTCCCGCTACCGGGTTTGCCACTGCCTGGCTTTACTGGCTGTGCTGGGCTGTTGCCCTCGGCTCGGAATTCACGGCTGCCGGGCTCCTCATGCAGCGCTGGTTCCCGGAGGTGGATGTGTGGATTTGGTGCTTGCTTTTTGCGGCGATCCTGTTCACCCTGAACGCCATTTCTTCGCGGGTCTTTGGTGAGTCGGAGTTTTGGTTTGCGCTGATCAAAGTGAGCGCCGTCGTCGGACTTATCGTTTTGGGCGGCGCTGCGCTGTTGGGTTTCCATCCCCTTGCCCAGGAGGACTTTCCGGCCCTCGGTGAGAACCTGATGACGTCGGAGGGCCTGTTTCCCAACGGCATTACGGGAGTCCTGATCACCACGCTTGCCGTCTTTTACGCCTTTTCCGGTTCGGAGCTTATTGGTGTGGCGGCAGGGGAAACCTCAAATCCGGCCGTGAATATCCCCAAGGCCATGCGCACCACTGTAATCCGCCTCCTGATTTTCTTTGTGGGCGCCATCGCCGTAATTGCCGGTACTGTCCCGTACGGGGACGCTTCCCTGCAGGAAAGCCCCTTCGTCACCGTTTTTTCCCAGCTGGGAATTCCCTACGCGGCCGACATCATGAATTTCGTCATCATCACCGCGCTGCTGTCCGCCGGCAACTGTGGTTTGTTCTCCTGCGCCCGAATGCTTTTTTCACTTGCTGACGAGGGGCATGCACCGAAAGCGCTGGGCAAACTGACAAAGCGGGGAATTCCCATGGCTGCTTTGTGCGTGAGCATGCTGGGCGGACTGGCGTCGCTGGTCAGCAGTATTGTTGCTCCAACCACGGTGTACCTGGTGCTGGTATCCATTGCGGGCTTCGCAACAGTGGGCGTCTGGATGTCCATCACGGCATCACACTTCTTCCACCGCCGGGCTTTCCTGAAAAACGGCGGCCGCAATGAGGACCTGGCCTACAAGGCGCCGCTGTTTCCCCTGCTGCCCATCGCCGCGTTCCTGCTCTGCGTCATCTCCCTGGTAGGCATAGGCTTCGATCCCACCCAAGCCACGGCCCTCTACTTCGGCATCCCCTTCGTAGCAGCCTGCTACCTCTACTTCCACCTAAAATACGCCCGCCAGCGCTTCGGGCAGGAGACAGTGCAGTAGCAAGCCGGGACACCTGTAGTGGGTGGGAGAGGCAGGAGGTGGCGGGTATCAGGGATTTATGTAGGCGCCGTCAAAGCGACGAAGGAGCAGGCGCCGGTAAATTCTGATATCCGCCGCTGAAGCCAGCCAAGGAAACACAAGACAAGGATTACAGCCCCAGCTCGGCCGGCAGTGCGACCTCCTCACCCAGGACGTTGCGGGCCAGGAAGGACTCTACGACCTGGTACCAGACCTTCGCGTGCTGCGGCTGGAGTACCCAGTGGTTCTCGTCGGGGAAGTACAGAAACCGGTGCAGTGTCCGGCCGTCCTGGTCCGCGGCGAGCCCGGACTTGGACAGCAGTTCGTACCAGAGCCGCAGGCCTTCGCCGATGGGCACCCGGTAGTCCTTGTCGCCGTGGATGACCAGCATGGGTGTTTTGATCTTTTCCACGTGGAGGTGCGGCGAGTTGTTCAACGCCATGTCTTCTGTCATTTCCTTCAGCCAGTACTGTGAGGCGTCGGTGGTGGGGCCGAACTGGTCCAGGTCCCATAGGCTGGCGTGGGTGACGATGGCCTTGAAGCGGTCCGTCTGCCCGGCCACCCAGTTGGCCATGTAGCCGCCGAAGGAGCCTCCCATTGCGGCCGTCCGGTCCGCGTCAATATCAGGCCTTTCCACGGCCGCGTCGGTCACGGCCATCAGGTCCGTGAACGGTGCTTTGCCCCATGAGCCCCAGCCGCGCTGGATGTTGGCCTGGCCGTAGCCTGTGGACAGCGCCGGGTCCGGCAGGAGCACTGCGTAGCCCCTGGCCGTGAGGAGCCATGGGTTCCACCGCCACGTCCAGGCATTCCACGATCCAAGCGGTCCGCCGTGGATCCACAGGAGCAACGGGGCCGGCTTCTTTGCCAATGCACGCTCGGGCAGGGCAAGGTAGGCCGGCACCCGGGCACCGTCCGGGCCAGTTGCCGCGATGCGTTCCAGCCGGCCGGGGTACGCCGGCCGTTCCGCTGGCGCCGGAAGCCGGGTCACTTCTCCGGTCAGCAGATCGATGCGTACCGCTTCGGGCGGAAACTCGTAGGAGCTGCGCAGGGCGTAGGCAGTGCGGCCCTCAGAGGAAACCACGACGTCGGTGTAGGCCGCAACGTCGGCCGTGACCCGGGTGACGCCTGCTTCAGCGGAAGCAGCCGGAATGCTGATCCGGAAAAGGGGCGACGCACCATCGTCGTCCGCTGTAACGAGGAGGGCGGAACCGTCCGGAAGCCATGCCGCTGGTTTTGCCCAGCGGTCCCAGTGGTGCGCCAGGGGCTGCAGGCCGTTGCCCTCATCTGCCGGGTCCACAAGGCTCAGCAGGTGAAGCTTCACCTCCGGCGCGCGGTGCGGTGTGGAATCGCTCTCGCTCACTACCACCAGCGTGCGGCCGTCGGGGCTGACGGGGCCGGGGAAGTAGCTCATGCCCGGCCGGTCCAGGAGGACTTTTGTGCTGCCGGAGGCCACATCCACGGATACCAGGATGGACCGGCTGTCCGCCCTGGCCAACGGCTTGGTGAGGCTCGTGTAGATGGTCCGGCCGTCGGGGCTGACCACCGTCTCCGCTTCCCTGAGCCTGGGTCCGACGTCGGGCGTGAGGTTCCGCAGGACCAGCGGCGGGATGACGTCAACAGTGGCAGGCTTGCCCGGCGCCTCGTCTTCCCCCGGTTCCACGGCGAAAATACGCGGCTGGCCGGGGCCAAGGTCGGCGTCCCAGTACCGCACCGGGTACTCGCTGTGCAGGATGGCGGAGACCCTTTTGTCCTTGCGGGCTTTCCGGCGCTGGGCGTCGTCCTCCTCATCGGTGGAGCCGGCCAGGACCTCAGCGGTCACGAACGCCGCGTCCGCGTTCCTGGCAGTGAACACCCCGCCGACGCCTCCTGACCGGCTGAGCACTACGCGGGCTTCCCCGCCGTCGGCAGGAAGCAGCCAGAGGGCGCCGACCGGGTCCTCTTCCGGGCTGTCCGGGTCCGGGCGCGCGGATGTGAAGTAGACGTCGCCGTTAGCGGCGAAGGCGGCACCGGCTTCGCCCTTGGCGCTGCGGGTGATGCGCCGGGCGTGCTTCTGCCCGGCTGGGTCCAGTTCCCACAAAGCAGTGGCGAACTCGGTTCCTTTGCCGTTCAGGGTGCTGACGGTGGTGACCAGGCGGGCCCCGTCGGGGCTGAGGCTCAGGCCGCTTACCCGCGGGATGGACAGGTAGTGGTCGAGGTCGTGGAAAGGGGTCTGTGGTTGCTCGTCCGGGATCGCCGGATTCTGATTAGCCATGCCCCTGATTCAACACGGTTTGTGTCCCGGAACACAGCAGCCACACGACTCGAACCGGACCGCTGCGCCAGGAAAGGGCAGACCGTCCTGCCGGGGGCAAGCGAAAGCCCCGCCGGCTCTGGGAGCTGGCGGGGCCATCGGTATTGCACTTAGACGCTCGGCGCGATCTCCGGGATGCGGGGCTTCGCGTTGCCGGCGAAGGTGAACTTTGCGTCGTCGCCTTCGCCTTCCACGTCCACCACGACGATGTCGCCGGGGTGGATGTCGCCAAAGAGGATCTTCTCGGAGAGCTGGTCCTCAATCTCGCGCTGGATGGTGCGGCGCAGGGGCCGGGCACCCATGGCGGGATCATAGCCGCGGGTTGCCAGCAGCACCTTGGCGGCGGGCGTGAGCTCGATGCCCATGTCCTTGTCCTTGAGGCGCTTCTCCAGGCGGGTGACGAACAGGTCCACGATCTCGATGATCTCGTCCTGGGTGAGCTGCGGGAACACCACTACGTCATCCACACGGTTCAGGAACTCGGGCCGGAAGTGCTGCTTGAGTTCCTCGGTCACACGGGCACGCATGCGGTTGTAGCCGGTCTGCGTGTCGGTGCCAGACTGGAAGCCGGTGGCAACGCTCTTGGAGATGTCCCGGGTACCCAGGTTGGTGGTCATGATGATCACGGTGTTTTTGAAGTCCACCACACGGCCCTGGGAGTCGGTCAAGCGGCCGTCTTCCAGGATCTGCAACAGCGAGTTGAAGAGGTCCGCGTGGGCCTTCTCCACCTCGTCGAACAGCACCACGGAGAACGGACGGCGGCGGACCTTCTCGGTCAGCTGGCCACCCTCTTCGTAGCCCACATAGCCTGGAGGGGCACCGAACAGCCGCGAGACGGTGTGCTTCTCGGAGTATTCGGACATGTCCAGGGTGATAAGGGCGTCCTCTTCGCCGAACAGGAACTCAGCGAGTGCCTTGGCGAGCTCGGTCTTGCCGACGCCGGTGGGGCCGGCGAAGATGAACGAGCCGCCGGGACGCTTGGGGTCCTTGAGCCCTGCACGGGTGCGGCGGATCGCCTGGGACAGTGCCTTGATGGCCTCGTTCTGGCCGACGACGCGCTTGTGCAGTTCCTCTTCCATTTTCAGCAGGCGCGAGGACTCTTCCTCGGTCAGCTTGAACACGGGGATGCCGGTGGAGTTGGCCAGCACCTCGGCGATGAGGTCCTCATCCACCTCGGAGATGTCGTCCATGCCGCCGGACTTCCAGTGACGCTCCTTCTCCGACCGCTCGGAAATCATCTTCTGCTCCTTGTCGCGGAGCGCAGCGGCACCTTCAAAGTCCTGGGCATCGATGGCGGATTCCTTCTCCATCTTCAGCTTGGCGATGCGCTCGTCCATGGCCTTCAGCTCCGGCGGAGCGGTCATGCGGCGGATGCGCAGCCGTGCGCCGGCCTCGTCGATCAGGTCGATCGCCTTGTCCGGGAGGAAGCGGTCCGAGATGTAGCGCTCGGCGAGGCTGGCAGCAGAGGCCAGGGCGCCGTCGGTGATGGTGACGCGGTGGTGCGCCTCGTAGCGGTCACGCAGGCCCTTGAGGATCTCGATGGCGTGCGCCACGGAGGGTTCCTTGACCTGGATCGGCTGGAAGCGGCGCTCCAGCGCGGCGTCCTTCTCGATGTGCTTGCGGTACTCGTCCAGCGTGGTGGCACCGATGGTCTGCAGCTCGCCGCGGGCCAGCATCGGCTTCAGGATGGATGCTGCGTCGATGGCGCCTTCTGCGGCACCGGCACCCACCAGGGTGTGGATCTCGTCGATGAACAGGATGATGTCGCCGCGGGTGCGGATCTCCTTGAGGACCTTCTTCAGGCGCTCTTCGAAGTCACCGCGGTAGCGGGAGCCTGCCACCAGGGAGCCGAGGTCCAGGGTGTAGAGCTGCTTGTCCTTGATGGTCTCGGGGACGTCGCCGCGGACGATCGCCTGGGCCAGGCCTTCGACGACGGCCGTCTTGCCGACGCCGGGCTCGCCGATAAGGACGGGGTTGTTCTTGGTGCGGCGGGAGAGGACCTGCATAACGCGTTCCATCTCCTGCTCGCGGCCGATGACCGGGTCCAGCTTGTTCTCGCGCGCAGCCTGGGTGAGGTTGCGGCCGAACTGGTCCAGGACCACGGAACCGGCAGGGGCACCCTCGGGCTGGCCGGAACCGGCGCCGGCGCCGGTGGTTTCCTTCCCCTGGTAGCCGGAGAGCAGCTGGATGACCTGCTGGCGGACCCGGTTGAGGTCTGCGCCGAGCTTGACCAGCACCTGCGCGGCGACACCTTCACCCTCACGGATCAGGCCGAGCAGGATGTGCTCCGTGCCGATGTAGTTGTGGCCGAGCTGCAGGGCCTCGCGCAGCGAGAGCTCCAGCACCTTCTTGGCACGGGGCGTGAAGGGGATGTGGCCGGAGGGCGCCTGCTGGCCCTGGCCAATGATCTCCTGCACCTGCTCGCGAACGCCGTCGAGCGAAATGCTCAAGGACTCAAGAGCTTTGGCGGCAACGCCCTCACCCTCGTGGATCAAACCCAAGAGGATGTGTTCGGTACCGATGTAATTGTGGTTCAGCATGCGTGCCTCTTCTTGGGCAAGCACAACTACGCGACGGGCACGGTCCGTAAATCGCTCAAACATTTCGCCACACTCCTAGCTACGACGTACTTTGATGCTACGTGGCGGGCCCGGACTTGTGGAGCGTGTTCGCCACAGGGGAAACCTGCAGCGTCGGGAATAACGGCCCGGCAGTGCCCTCGGCCGAAGTGCGGCTTCCGGAAGCGGCCGGAAAGGCGGCCGCAAAGTTGGTGCCGCGAAGTTGATGCCGTCCCCGTACCGGCGTACTGGCGCCAGCTGCCGTCCGGACATATTTGGAGTATTCAATCCACCGGGCGGGGAAGCGCGGTAAAAACCGCGACGGCGGCACCCGGCCTTCGGATTATAGGGTTACGAAACCAAAAACCCTGCTCCGCCGTGGCGGGAAGCAGGGTTTTTTCGTGACACGCGGCAGGGCCTAGGAATTTGCCTTTTGGTAGGCTTCCTGGATTTCGGCCTGAATTCGGCCGCGGCTGTTAACGGTGTAACCGTTATCCCGCGCCCATTGCCGGATCTGTGCCGAATCGTTGCTGCGGCCCCCGGAAGGAGCCTTTGCGGCGCGGGCGGTACTGCGCCCGCCCCCCGAAGCCTTTCGTGCAGCTGATATAAACCGCTCGAGCGACGACCGAAGTTCGGAGGCGTTGGCCGCCGAAAGATCGATCTCATAGTTGACCCCGTCAAGTCCAAACTTGACATTCTCGTCTGCGGATCCCCCATCCAGATCATCAACGAGGATGATGTTTACTTTCTGTGCCATTTAAAGACTTCCTCTTGGAAAGGGTGGTTTTCAGAAAAGCAGGATGTTTCCCTAAAAAGTATGACTCTTTTTATGGCAACGCGTCAAAGCGCCTAATGGTTCCCTGGGGATAACCGGAGCACAGCAGATTATGGGATTTGCTATTTGGATTCGGGGTCAGGGCGGTCGGCGGGCTCCGCTTCTGCGGCCGGAAGCTCTCCAGCCTGCGATGCCCGCGCGTCGGCTTCCGCCTGGGCGCGGGCCTCTGCCTGCCGTTCTGACTTGTCCGCGTTGAAAATCGCCTTCATGGCGAACCAGAAAAGGAGGCCTACCACCAGGGAGGGCAGGAGGACTGCTACGTATTCCATGCCTAGTGCCCTTCAGGCTTCAGCAGCGGGAACAGGATGGTTTCCCGGATTCCGGCACCAGTGAAGAGCATGACCAGGCGGTCGATGCCCAGGCCGATGCCGCCCATCGGCGGAGCGCCGTACTCCAGCGCACGCAGGAAGTCCTCGTCCAGCTGCATGGCTTCCACATCGCCGGCAGCGGCGTGCATGGACTGCTCGGTGAGGCGTTCGCGCTGGATGACAGGATCGATCAGCTCGGAAAACGCGGTGCCCCGCTCCATGCCGCCGATGATCAGGTCCCAGGCCTCGATGAGCCGGCCGTCCTCGCGGTGCGGGCGGGCCAGCGGCTGGGCCGACGGCGGGTAGTCGTATACGAAGGTGGGGTTCAGCAGCGTGGGCTCCACGATCTCGCCGAACAGCTCTACCACCAGCTTCTCGGCGTCCCATTTGGGGTCCACCTTGACCTCGTGCTTTTCAGCAATCTCCCGCAGCACCTCAAGCGGGGTTTCCGGCGTGATCTCCTGGCCGACGGCGTCGGAAAGTCCCGGATATACGGCCAGCCAGGCCCACTCGCCGTCGAGGTTGATCTCCCCGGCCTCGGCCTGGATGGTGCGGCCGGCACCCACGGCATCGGCGGCGTCCAGGATGATCTCCTTGATCCGCTCGGCCATGACAAACTGGTCCGCCCATGCCTCGTAGCACTCAAGCGTGGTGAATTCGGGGCTGTGGGTGGAGTCCACGCCTTCATTGCGGAATACGCGGCCCATGTCGTAGACACGGTCGATGCCGCCCACCACTGCGCGCTTGAGGTACAGCTCGGTGGCGATGCGCAGGGTCATCTTCTGGTCGAACGCGTTCATGTGCGTTTCGAACGGGCGTGCCAGCGCGCCGCCGTGGACCAGCTGCAGGATGGGCGTCTCCACCTCCACGTAGTTGTGGCGGAAGAGCGTTTCGCGGATGGAGCGGGTGATGGCTGCGCGGGTGTACACCATCTCGCGAGCCTCGTCACGGACCATCAGGTCCACGTAGCGTTGGCGGACGCGGGTTTCCTCGTTCAGTTCCGCGTGCAGCACCGGCAGCGGGCGCAGCGCCTTGGAGGCCATGGCCCAGGAGTCGGCCATGATGGACAGTTCGCCGCGGCGGGAGGAGATGACCTCGCCCTTGATGAACACGTGGTCGCCCAGGTCCACCAGCGCCTTCCAGTCGGCGAGTGCTTCCTCGCCGATGTTGGCCAGGCTCAGCATGGCCTGCAGCCGGGTCCCCTTGCCGTCGGTGCCGCCCTCCTGGAGGGTTGCGAAGCAGAGCTTGCCCGTGTTGCGGATGAACACCACTCGGCCGGTGACGCCCACGACGTCACCAGTGGTGTCGTCCGCTTCAAGGTGGGCGTACTTTTCCCGGATCTCGGACAGGGAGTGCGTCCGCTCCACCCCTACCGGATACGCCTCGGTGCCGCGCTCGATCAGTTTGGCGCGCTTCTCCATGCGGATCCGCATCTGCTCGCTGGCGTCGAGGGGCTCGGGGGCGTTCTTGGGGGCAGGGGTGTTTTGGGAAGTCACAGTCATCAAGTTTACCGGGACTTGGCATTCCCGCTTCCGCCTAGGATGGGCTGGTGAAAGAGCGGTTCCTCCAACGCACGACGGCGGCCGGCTGGCTTTGTACAGCTACGGCACCGGGGACGCGCCCGGCGGACGCCGCGTGGTGCGGATTGGCGGCGCCTTCCTGACCGCGCTGATCTGCCGGCCGTTTTCGATTGCACTGGCGGAAGGCCTTGGTGAGGGCCGGGCGGTGGACGTCTACGACCGCCGGGGCCGGGGGCGTTCGTCGGACCAGCCCGCCACGGCCCTGGAGTTTTTGTCCAGATATGCAGACTTGGAGCGCCTGGAAGCCTGCATATCTGGACAAAAACTCTTGGAGGTTAGGAGTGTCCTCCCCTGCTGAAGCCGGCGAGGGCGGCGTCGCCGAGGTCCTGCCAGATGCTGCGGCCCCTGGGTGCTGCGGTCCGGTCTGCAAGCCAGTCGCCCCACGCCGTGATGTCCTCCCCGGTGGCAGCGGCCGCCGCGTCGCAGGCGAATCCGACGGCGGTTGTGCCGTCCGCGAGCTGCACTGACCCGAGCAGCATCGGCTCGGGAAGGGCGGCCAGGAACTGTCCCAGCCCGGCCGGGGACAGCAGCCACCGCTCCCCCGCCAGCTCCGCGCCGTCGTCGGACCGGTACACACCGGGCTTGGGCGGCACCGTGTCCAGCGAGACCATCCGGTAGCGCGGGGCGGTGCGGACGTGCCCGTCCCACCGGGCGCCCAGCTCCTCCAGCTGCGGTGCCAGGGGCTGGCCCTTGCGGTGCGCGCCGACTACCACCAGCGGCACGGCCGCGGCGCCTGCCGCCACCGGCCAGGGAACGTCCGACGGCGGCTGGCCGGCGTCCGCTTTTGACTCGCCCGCCGCGCCGGCAGCAAAGAGTTCCGGCGCGGCAGGGGTGGTTTCGATCCTCCGCGCAATATCCGCCGCCACGGCGTCCTCGAAGGTCCGGGCCACCACTGTCAGGCCAAACTGGGCGCCCTCCACTTCGCCTGCCGGGACGGCCACGGCGCACAAATCAAACAGGTTGCAGAAGTTGGTGTAGGTGCCCATCCGGGAGTTCACCCCCACCGGATCCGCCGCCACTTGTTCCAGCGTGGGGTGGAACGGCGCCGTTGGGACCAGGAGGGCGTCGAAGCCGTCAAGCAGCGCCATGGCCCGCTGCTTCAGCTCCTCCAGCCTGGCCGTGTCTGCAACATACCGGTGCGCGGGCAGCTTCCCGGCGGCCCGGATGATGCTCCCCACCGTGGGGTCGACGCCCGCCTGGCTGTCCGTCCCGCCGTCGGCCTTGTGGATGAAGTCGCCCACCGCCGCAAAGCGTTCCGCCACCAGCGCACCGTCGTACAGCAGCCGGGCCGCTTCGAGGAAGTTTTCGAACTCGATGGGCTCGGCGTCCACGCCCGCGTCCTTCAGCCGGCTTACCTGGCGGGCGAATTCCTCCGCCCACGCACCCGGGAGCGCCGGCAGTGCGGCGGGGTATGCAACCCGCGGCTTTTCCGGTGCAGCCAGGCGGATGTCCGCCGGCCAGGCGCGGGAGCCGCCGGCCATAACTCCCATAGCCAGCTCTGCGGTGGACAGGTGCCGGGCGAAGATGGTGACGGCATCCCACGACCGGCAGGCCGGCACTACTCCTGCTGTGGACACAACATCCAGGGTGGGCTTGATGCCGACGATTCCCTGCAGCCCGGCCGGCACACGCCCGGAACCTGCGGTGTCGGTCCCGATGGCGATGTCCACCAGGCCCAGGGCAACCGCGACGGCCGATCCGGAGCTGGAGCCGCCGGAGATGAACTCCGGGCGGCGGGAGTCCCGGACAGCGCCGTACGGGCTGCGGGTTCCCACCAGTCCGGTAGCGAACTGGTCCAGGTTGGTGGCACCCAGGACCAGTGCTCCGGCTGAGCGGAGGCGGATTACCGCTTCCGCGTCCTGCTCCGGCGTGTACGCGAAGCCTGGGCAGGCCGCCGTCGTCGGGATGCCCGCGACGTCAACGTTGTTCTTGACCGCCAGCAGGAGCCCGGCAAGGGGCAGGCGGGCACCGCCGGCCACCGCGGCATCGATGCCGGCGGCCTCCGCCAGGAGCTCGTCCTCCCCGCGCAGGGCAATCCAGATTTCCGGTCGGTCAACGGCTTCGATGGCGGCGAGCGCTGCGGCCACCCGCCGGGTGGCTGCGCCGGTTGTGGTGCTCATACTGCTGCCTCTTCCAGTTCCAGGGCTTCCACGTCCGCGGATTCGAAGTCCGGGGCGCTGATGACCACCACCGCCTCGCCCGCCACCACCTGGGAACCGGCGCCCGGCAGGACGCGGAGCACCACCCCCTCGCAGGGCGCTTCGAGGACTGTCTCCATCTTCATGGCCTCGAGGGACACCAGGGGCTGGCCCTTTACCACGCGGTCCCCTTCGGCGACGTCGACTTTCCAGACGCTCGCGGCGAACGGCGCGGAAATGAGGGATCCTCCGTCCGGAACCACAACTTCGTCCGCGGCGGGGACAGCGACGGCGGCGAGCGCTTCCGCGCGGTCGAACTCGCCGGCGTCGGCCCAGGCCTGGCGTTCCACGGCAAAGGCTGCGCCCTGTTTTTCCCGGAACGCCGCGATGGACTCGCGGTTCTCCCCAAGGAACAGTTCGTGCTCGGCCAGGGAGAACGTGCCGTCCTCGATCTCGACGCCGCGGCCCCGCCCGGCGGCCATGTCCGCCCGCAGGTCCAGGAGCTCCTCCGGGCTGACCGGGTACCAGGAGATCCGGTCGAAGAAGCGCAGCAGCCAGGGCGAGCCGGCTTTGAACGGAGCCGAGTCCGCGTAGCGTGACCACACCTGGGTGGTGCGGCCCACGAACTGGTAGCCGCCGGGGCCTTCCATGCCGTAGATGCACATGTAGGCACCGCCGATGCCAACGGCGTTCTCCGGCGTCCAGGTGCGGGCCGGGTTGTACTTGGTGGTGACCAGCCGGTGCCGCGGGTCCAGCGGAGTGGCCACGGGGGCGCCCAGGTACACGTCGCCCAGGCCCAGGACCAGGTACTCCGCGTTGAAGACGGTATCGAAGACGTCGTTGACAGAATCCAGGCCATTGATGCGGCGGATGAACTCGATGTTCCAGGGGCACCACGGGGCGTCGTCACGGACGCCGGCCATGTAGCGCTCGATCGCTTCGCGGGTTGCGGGGTCGTCCCAGGACAGCGGCAGCCGGACGGTGCGGCTGGGGACCACCAGCTCGGAGCTGGCCGGCAGCGCAGCCTCGATTTCCTGGACAAGGTCCAGCAGGCGGGTGGCGGACAGCACCGACGGGTCCACCTTGATTTGGAGGGACCGGATGCCGGGGGTCAGGTCCACGATGCCGGGCACACGAAGCCCTTCGAGGTGCTGGTGGAGGGCGTGCACTCGGGCGCGCAGGCCGAGGTCCAAGACCATCTCGCCGTACTCGACGAGCAGGTTGTCGTCACCGGAGCGGCGGTAGGTGACCGCAGGCCGTCCGGAACCTTCCGGCACCCGGCCCAGCACGCCGTCGTCGCCGTCTCCACGGAAGGGGCGGCTGGACGTCTGAGTTACCACGGACGGGTCCGCGGACCAGCCGGCGTCACCGGGCAGCACCAGCTGGCGGCCGGGTCCCAGGTCCTTGGCCGACGGCGCCTGGCCGGCTTTGATGGGCACGAACCGGACCTTGTCTCCCGGCCGGAGCTGGCCGAGCTTCCAGCGGTCCGCCGTCACCACGGTCACCGGGCAGACGAATCCGCCCAGGCTGGGTCCGTCCGGGCCGAGCAGGATGGGGGTGTCGCCGGTGAAGTCTAGGGCGCCCACCGAGTAGGCGGTGTCATGGATGTTGGACGGGTGCAGGCCGGCCTCGCCGCCGTCGGTGCGTGCCCAGCGCGGCTTGGGGCCTGTCAGCCGGACGCCGGTGCGGGCGGAGTTGAAGTGCACCTCGTATTCGGCGGCGTACAACTCCTCGATGTCTTCGCGCTGGAAGAATTCAGGGGCACCGTGCGGGCCTTCCGTCACTGCCAGTTCCCAGTTGGAGGTGAGGGCAGGGCGGCTGTCCAGCGGAACTGCTGCGGAGGGTGCTTCTTCGACGGCGGACTTCACTGCGCGCAGTACGTCGCCGGTCCGCAGGACGCGTCCCGCGTGGCCGCCGAACTGGCCCAGGGTGAAGGTGGAGGAGCTGCCGAGGTACTGCGGAATGTCCAGGCCGCCCTGGAACAGGATGTAGCCGCGCAGGCCGTGGCCGGTGGCTGTGCCGGCATCCAGCGTTCCTCCCGCGGGAACCGTCACAGGCACCCAGGCGGGCACCTCGGTGCCGTCAACCGTAACCGTCACCTCCGCCCCGGTGACGCAGACGGTGGTGGCGTGGGTGAAGGTCAGGCTGGGGCCGGTCATGGTGAATTCCAGGCCCGGGGCGCCTTCGGCGTTGCCGAGCGCGGTGTTGCCCAGCCGGAAGGAGAGGTCGTCCATCGGGCCGCTCGGCGGGACACCGATCTGCCACAACCCGGTACGCCCCGGCCAGTCCTGCACGCTGGTCTGCAGGCCGGGGCGGTTGACGGTGATCCGAGGTTCGGGATCGCCCACGGCGTCAAGGGTGCTCGTGGAGTGCTGCACGTTTCGAACAACGTCCATGCCCGTGACAGCCCGGAGCATTCCGAGATTGGTTTCGATGCCGTCAATCCGGGTGCCGGCGAGCGCGGCGGCCAGCTTGTCAAAGGCTTCGTCCCGGCTTGCAGCGGAGGTAATGACCTTGCCGAGGAGGGGATCGTAATTGGTGGACACCTCGGTGCCGGTTTCCACCCAGGCGTCCACCCGGACACCTTCGGTGCCGGGGAACACGGCGTTGGTGACGGTACCGGCGCTGGGCTGGAACCCGCGGGCCGGGTCTTCGGCGTAGACGCGGGCTTCGATGGCGCTGCCGGAGACGGGCAGGCCGTCCGGGAGTCCGGCCAGGACGCTGGCGGCTTCCTCCCCGCCCTGCGCCAGGCGGAGCATCCATTCCACCAGGTCCACGCCGGTGACGGCCTCCGTGACGGGGTGTTCCACCTGCAGGCGGGCGTTCACTTCCAGGAAGGAGGCCTCCTTGCGGGCGGAGTCGTAGACGAACTCCACCGTGCCGGCGGAACGGTAGTTGAGGGAGGCGCACAGGGCGCGGGAGGTGCGGTGCAGTTCCTCCCGCAGTGCAGCCGGCAGGTCCGGGGCGGGTGCTTCCTCGAGGACTTTCTGGTGGCGGCGCTGGAGGGAGCAGTCGCGGTCGCCGAGGCTGACAACCCGGCCCCCGCCGTCGCCGAACACCTGGACCTCGATGTGCCGGGCGTTCTCGACGTACCGTTCGGCAAAGACGCCGGCGGTGCCGAAGCTGGCGCCCGCGAGACGGGCGACGCGCGGAAAGCTCTCCACGAGCTCGGCCTCGTTGCGGCAGATGCTCATGCCGATGCCGCCGCCGCCGCCGGTGGCCTTGAGCATCAGCGGGAAGCCGATCGAAGTGGCGGCAGCGACGGCGGCGTCCACGTCCTCAAGCAGCCCGGAACCGGCGATCATCGGCACCCCGGCCGTGCGGGCGGCGTCGCGCGCTGTGTGCTTGGTGCCAAAGATCCGCAACTGCTCCGCAGTGGGACCAACGAACACCAGTCCCGCAGCCTCCACTGCCTCGGCGAAGGCTGCGTCTTCGGACAGGAAGCCGTAGCCGGGGTGGATTGCGCCCGCCCCGGTGGACTTGGCAGCGGCCAGCAGGGCATCCACCCGGAGATAGGACTCCTTGGCCGGCGCCGGTCCCAGGAGCACGGCTTCGTCGGCCAGCCGGACGTGCTTCGCGCCCCGGTCAGCTTCGGAGAAGACAGCGACGGTTCGCAGCCCGAGCTTCTTTGCCGACGCAATAATGCGGCACGCGATTTCGCCCCTGTTGGCCACCAGGAGGGTGTCAAAGGTGTTCAGGTTCTTCTTGGTCACAGCGCTGCCTCCGGCCGGGTGACGATCATGCGTACAGGGGTGGGGTTGAAGCCGTTGCAGGGGTTGTTGACCTGCGGGCAGTTGGAGACGAGCACCAGGGTGTCCACCTCGGCGCGCAGGGCCACGCGCTTGCCGGGGGCGGAGAGGCCGTCAACGATGCCCAGGGCCCCGTCCGGGTCAACCGGCACATTCATGAACCAGTTGATGTTGGACACCAGGTCCCGCTTGCCCAGGCCCCAGCGGGAGCCTTCGATCAGGAAGTTCTCCACGCAGGCGTGCTGTTCACGGGTGTGCTGGCCGTAGCGGAGGGTGTTGGATTCCTGGGAGCAGGCGCCCCCAATGGTGTCGTGCACGCCCACCTCGTCCGCCACCACGGTCATCAGCGGTGCGCCGGTGTCGGCGCGGAGGACCGAGCCCGTGGTCAGGACGATCGACTGCTGGGATGCGATGGTCACCGGTGCCGAGTAGCGGACGGAGGTGTCCGTTGCCGCATACAGCAGGCAATCCACGGCCTGGTTGCCTTCCAGGTCGACGATGGTGAGCACGTCGCCGGCTGCCACCACGGCGGACCACGGTCCGCGGGCTTCCACGAAGTCGTCGAGCACCACGGCGCCGGGGACCAGCGCGGTTTCGCCGGCGTCCGGGATGGTCTTGGTGTCAATGGCGGTGTTCATCGTGCGTTCCTTGCAGTGAGGTCGTGGTTGGTGTTGCGGAGTGCCTGCAGGTGCTCGGGGGTCAGGGGTCCGGCGAGGCGGCCCGCCTCCAGGGCGGCCAGGTCCTCCGGGGCGTGCCAGGCGAGGATGTCCACGGCGGTGCCGGTGAAGGCGGGCCGCGGGTCCAGCGGGTGTGCGGTGTTGGCGAGCACCAGGACCGCGTCCATGTGGAGCAGGAGTTCGACGGCGCCGCCCGGGCCGGCGCTGCCGTCGAAGGTGATGGTGCCGGCGGGGTCAACGTGAATGCCTTTGAAGAAGGACAACGACGGCGCCACGTCCCTGGGTGCCAGCCCCGTCTTGAGTGCCCCGAGGGTGAGCAGTTCGCGGGCTGCCGGTGAAGCGCTGTGGGCGGTGCCGGCGCCGTAGCGGGCGGTGTTGCCTTCGAGTGTGGTGGCACCCGTGAGGGCATCATGATGCCCCGATGTGTCGGCGACTATGGTAGCCATCAGGCGGCCGGCGTCGGAAAGCAGCGGATGCCCGGCGCCGGGGTAGGCCTGCCACGGGACCTTGACGGTGTCGGCGACATTGAGGCGCTCGTGCAGGACCCCGGTCCGGTACAGAAGCGTGTGTACGCAGGCGTCACCGGCCGTGTCAGTAAGCCGGACCCGGGTGCCGCGTGCCAGGGGCAGCGTGGTGTAGCGGCCAAAGGCAAGGGACTCCGCCCAGGTGGGGGACGCGCCGTCGGGCATTCCCGCCAAGAGGCGGGCCGGCGCCGAAGCTGCCGGGACGAACCGCATGGCCTCGGCGGTTTTGCCGTGCTGTTCCCTTGCGTGGGCGCGGGCACCTGCGGTGGTGGCCGTTCCGGTTGCCGGGGTTTCGATGGTCTGGGTCATGTCAGTCCTGTGCTTCTTTGGTGGATGTCTTGAAGTTCTGCGGAGGTATCAGGCGGGAGGTGTCAGGCGTTTACGGCGACGTTGCGGCGGCGGACCCACAGGCCCAGGAGGAGGACCGCCGCCACCATCAGCGGTGCGGAGTAAAGGAGGATGCCGTTCTCACCGGAGGGGTCGTACACCTCCGGCCGCGGCCAGGCGAGGTTGACCACCATGAGGGCGCCGTAGAGCACGGCGAGGATGTTGACGGACAGCCCCCAGCGGCCCAGGGAGAACAGCCCGGCGGGCATGGTTTCGCCCACGCGGTTCCAGTCGCCGCGGAGGCGGTTGACCAGCTGCGGCACGGTGACCAGCAGGTAGGCCAGGTAGACCATCACGATGCAGACGCTGGTGAGGGTGGTGAACAGGGCGGCGTTGCCCACGTTGATGGCGAGGACGCCCACTGCCAGTGCGCCGATCACGATTGACGGCCACATCGGGGTGCCGCGGGCGGGGTGGACGGATGCGAGCAGCGCCGAGGCGGGGAGCTTGCCGTCGCGGGCCATGGAGAAGACCAGGCGGGAACCGGCGGTCTGGATCGCCAGGGTGCAGACGAAGATGGCGATGGCCACGTCCACCAGCAGGACCTTGCCCCAGAAGGTGCCCAGCACCGCGGTGAGGACGTAGGGCAGGCCTTCGGCGGCGAGGCGGCCGTCGTCGAGGCTGGGTGCGGCCATGAGGGCGGTGATGATCATCAGCGCCCCGCCGATGCCGGAGATGAGGAGGGCGGAGAGGATGGTGCGCGGCGCCGTTCGGCGGGGGTCCTTGGTCTCTTCCGACAGCTCGCCGGCGGAGTTGAAGCCCACCATCACGTAGGCGGCCATCAGACCGGAGACCAGGAAGGCACCAACGGCGCCGAGGTCGGAACCCTGCAGTACGGTGGTGTCCGCCACCACGTCCGGGCCGCGCTGGGCGGCGGTGACCAGGGCGAGGATCACGGCCACGACGCCGACAATTTCGCAGGTGACGCCGACGGAGTTCACGTGCGCCATGAGTTTGACGCCGAGTGAGTTGATGACGGTGGTGGCCACCAGGAGCACGGCGCCAAGGATGACGGCATTGGCTGCCCCGGTGACAGTGTTGAGGGCCGGGTCACCGCCCACCACCTGGAAGCCGTCCCACAGCTGGGGCAGCACCACCTGGAGGGCGATTGCGGCCGCTGCGGCGGTCACCACCTGGGCAATGGCCATGAACCAGCCGGCGAACCAGCCGACACCTTCACCGCCGACGCGCCGCGCCCACTGGTACACGGCGCCTGACAGCGGGTAGCGGGCGGCGAGCTCCGCGAAGTTCAGCGCTACGAGGAGCTGGCCCACCAGGACGATGGGCCAGGTCCAGAAGAAGGCCGGGCCGGCGAAGGAATAGCCGAAGGCGAAGAGCTGGAAGATGGTGGTGAGGATGGACACGAAGGAGAAGCCGGCGGCAAAGGAAGCGTAGCGGCCAAGCTTGCGGTGCAGGGTGGGCTGGTAACCAAGGGACGTCAGGTCCGCATCGTCCTGGTGGACGGTGGGGAGAACGGTTGAAGTCATCGGATCTCCGGGGCTGGAACGGCAAGGGGTGTAGAGCCTCCCGGCAGTGCAGCGCTCGGCCGAAGCTGCTGATTACCGGTCACTTGATAGTTTTCCAGCGCGATGTCCCCAAACAGTTTCACCCCTGTAAAAGGCGCATTGACATCTTGTTTCCGCCGTATTTCCGGCCCCTCACCGCTTGCTTCCGGGAGTTGCACCGCGAACGGTGGTGCAAGAATGATCCGGTGACTTCAGCCGGACCGGGACGCCCACGCCACCAGCAACCATCACGGCCAGGGGCCACAGCACGGGACGAGATCCTCGATGCCGCCGCCGAACTCTTCACCACGCAGGGCTACGCGAGTACGTCTACCAGGTCCATTGCGGATGCGGTGGGAATCCGCCAATCCTCGCTGTACCACCATTTCAAGACCAAGGACGAGATCCTCGAGGACCTGTTGGAGGGGACCGTGTCCGGCGGACTCGAGTTTGCGCGGGCTGTCGCCGCCGACGCCACCGGCGAGGCGGTCCCTGGAAGCCGGCTTCACGCCGTCGCGCTTTACGACGGCAGGCAACTGTGCAGCGCCCGCTGGAACCTCGGCGTGCTGTACCACCTTCCCGAAGTACGGAGCGCACGGTTCGCGCGGTTCCTCGAGGACCGGGACGAATTGCGCGGGCTGTACCGGACATTGGGCGGCGGACTGTCCGCTGTTGGCGGAACCGGGAGCCCCGGCACCACCGGCGGCGACTTCGCCTTCCGCCTGGTCGAATCCCTGATCAGCCTTCGGGCGGACGGGCTCGTTACCGCCGAATCACCGCAGCAGGCTGCGGATGCAGGACTTGTCCTGTGCGGACTGGCCGGCCGGCTGCCCGCCATCCGGGAGGAAAGCGCAGCGCTTATTGCACGGCTCGCCTGACGCCCTTCCCTGGCGCCTTTGCGCCCGCGTTCAGGTTGCTCGGCTAGGCTCGGACCATGACGCGTGAGAACATCAGGACCCCCGACGGCGGCACTCTGGAGCTCTTCTCCACGGGCGTGGACCTTGCTTCCGCAGGTTCGGGCGTGGTGGTCATCCCGCCCTCCATGGTGACCGCGGCGGACTACACCAAGTTCGCCCAAAAGCTCAGCGCCGCCCTGGGCCGGCCCGTGCACACGTTCAACCGCCGCGGCCGCGGGTCCTCATCGCCGCAGCCGCAGGACTACACGCTGGACGTGGACATCCGGGACCTGGACACCGTTATGAAACACACGTCCAGCACGGACGTCTTCGGCCACAGCTTTGGCGGCGCCGTTGCCTTGCACGCCGCCCGCACCCTGCCGGTGGAGCGGCTCGCCGTGTACGACCCCGCCGTATCCGTGAACCACTCGGTCAAGGCTGACTGGATCGGCGAGTATGAGATCGCGGCCGCTGCCGGGGATGATGACCGTGCCCTTGCCGTCCTCCAGCGCGGGCTCGAGTCCGGTGGACACCTCTCCTCCCGGATGCCGCTGTCCATGCTGACGCTCGCCAACAGGCTGACCGCCGGCACATCCGAGGGCAAACAGCAGCGCGAACTGATGCGCACCGGCGTCAGGGAAATCAAGGCAATCATTGCGGCGGACATGCCGGCCGAGCCGTTCCTGGCGCTGCCGCTTGAAACGCTGATCGTGGTGGGCGAAAAGAGCCCTGCATACTTTGGGGTGGCCTGCGGGCAAATCCACGATGTGCTGTCCGGCTCCAGCTACACCATCCTGCCCGGCTACGGCCACGACGGCGTCATCAAGGCCCCGGACGTCCTGGTCAAGGAACTCGCAGACTTTTACGCCGGCTGACCACGCCGCCGGTGGTTGGGCCTGTCGAAACCCGGCAGGCTTCAACCGGCTCAACCACCGAACTGCTAGTGGGCGGGGCCGTGACCTGCGCCTTCCGTCTTGCGCATCATTACCGAAAGCACGACGGCGGCGAAGGCGACGACGGTTGCCGTCAGGAAGGCGGCGCCCATCCCCGCAACGAGTCCCGACGTCGCGGACACCACGGCGAAGATGGATACGAGCAGTGCCGTGCCGGCGGCACCGGCAACCTGCTGGGTGGTGCTCATGATCGCGGAACCATGTGAGTAGAGGTGCGGCGGCAGCGGGTTCAGGCCGGTGGTGAAAGCCGGGGTGAACAGCAGCGCCAGGCCGAAACTCAGCCCCACGTGAAGGGCGATGATCCACCAAACTGCCGTGCCGTCGTCGAGCAGTGAAAACTGCCAAAGGGTCAGGACCATCAGAATGGATCCGGTGACGGTGAGCGGCAGCGGGCCCACCTTGTCGAACAACCGGCCGATCACGGGACCAAGCAACCCCATGGCCAGTCCGCCGGGGAGCAGGGCCAGGCCGGTCTCAAGCGAACCCAGGCCACGGACTTCCTGGAGGTAGAGCGGCAGCAGGATCACGCCGCCGAACAGGGCCATCATGGCCACCACCATCAGCAGCACCGAGACGGTGAACATCCGGAAGTTGAATGCGCGGAGGTCCAGCAGCGGCACTTCCGCTTTCTGCAGCCGGACCTGGCGGAGCACGAACACGGCAAGGGCGGCGACACCGATCACCAACGCGGCAATGGCACCGGCACCCGGACCTGCCTGGCCGCCGTGGCCGCCGCCAATCTGGCTCAGGCCGTAGACCAGCCCGCCGAAGGCAGGAACGGTGAGGAGCACGGATGGGATGTCCAGTTTCGTCCGTTCCGCCTCCCCGATATTGGTGAGGTATTTGGCGCCGATCGCCAGCGCGGCCAGGGCCACCGGAAGGACGAACACGAACATGAACCGCCAGGTGAAGTGTTCAAGGATCAGTCCGGACACTGTGGGACCCATGGCAGGCGCTACCGAGATGGCGATGCTGACGTTGCCCATCACGGCACCGCGCTTGGCCAGTGGCACAAGCGTCAGGATGGTGGTCATCAGCAGCGGCAGCATGATGGCGGTGCCGCCCGCCTGGATGATGCGGGCCAGCAGCAGGATCTCGAACCCGGGGGCCACCGCAGCCAGGGCCGTGCCGCCGGCGAACAGCCCCATGGCCAGCGTGAAGACCTTGCGGGTGGACAGGCTCTGGAGAATGAAGCCCGTGGTGGGAATGACCACCGCCATGGTGAGCATGAACCCGGTGGCGAGCCATTGGACGGTGGGCGCATCCACCTGCAGGTCCACCATGAGCCGCTGCAGGGCCACGTTCATGATGGTTTCGTTGAGGATTACCACGAACGTGGCCACCAGCAGCGTGCTGATGACAGTCACCGACTCCCGGGACATCTTTTCCGGCGCGGCGGGCCTGGTTCCTTCGGCATGGACGGGCTGGCCGCTGGCGTTCGGCGAGACTTCGGTAGACATGAATGTTCCCTCAGGGAGAGTGGTGAGTGATGCGCGACCCAAAGCCGCTGCAGATGCGAACACTCTACCGGCTGGAGTAATTCCTCCGCACCGGATTTTTTCCAAACCCTGAGGGAACAGAAGGTGTCAGGCTGTCTGGCCTGCGTGCTGGCCTTCGGAAATCTCCTCCACCAGTTTGCTGTTGAAGGCCGGGAGATCGTCCGGGTTGCGGCTGGTCACCAAGCCCTGGTCAACCACCACTTCCTGGTCCGTCCAGTTGGCGCCTGCGTTCTTAAGGTCCGTCTCAAGCGTGTGGTAGGACGTGACGTTTCTGCCTCGCACCACCCCGGCGTCAATAAGCACCCACGGGCCGTGGCAGATGGAGGCCACCGGCTTGTGCTGCTCGAAGAAACTTCGGGTGAAGCTTTGTACGTCCTTGTCCACGCGGAGGTGGTCTGCGTTGACGACGCCGCCCGGCAGGACCAGGGCGTCGAAGTCGGAGGCGTTCGCTTCGGCAACGGTGATGTCCACGTCAAAGGTGTCACCCTTTTCGGTGCCGTTGAACCCCTGCAGCTTGCCGCTCTTGGGCGCTACGAGCGTGGGCTGACCGCCGGCTTCCTGCACTGCCTGCCAGGGGCTGGTCAGCTCGATCTGCTCCACGCCGTCCGTCAGCAGGAATGCGACCTTCTTGCCTGCGATGCTGTGTTCTGACATTGTTCCTCCTCATCTGTAGCGGCTCCCGCCCGCTTCCTGAGCGCAAAATACCGCTTTGAGAGTTGTTTGCCTGGCAGGTCCCAGCCTAGGAAGAATGAAAGTAATAAGCAAGCTGACTATTCTTGTGCCGGCGTGAAAGGAAGGATTACGACGGCGGAGGGCCGGCTTTCTCCCGCCTGCCGCCTTGGGCAGTCAGGGACAAAGAATGTCGTACCCCTGTTGGACGATGTTGGTATGGGAATCAGCGGGGGGACGGGGACAGGTATGGAGGCTATTCATGCCAACGTTGCTGCCCTTGCCGCGCTTCATGCCGAGGACGCCCCCCTCGCCGCTGCAGGATCTTCGGGTGCCGCC
>NZ_VAHN01000009.1 GCF_005796205.1 Pseudarthrobacter sp. NamE2
AGGGGAAAGAAGGAAGCGGGAGCACGCTCAAAGCGGCGCGTACTCCTCGTCGCGGGGCACTGTGCGGGGACGTTCAAGCCGCTCCCGGCCCGCGTAGACGTTCAGGCTGTGGCCCCTGCTGAACCCCGCCAGGGTCAGCCCCGTCTCGGCGGCAAGGTCAACTGCCAGGCTTGATGGCGCGCTGACGGCGGAGAGGACGGGAATACCGGCCAGTGCCGCCTTCTGGACCAGCTCGAAGGATGCCCTGCCGGACACCTGGAGGACGGTGCCGCTCAACGGCAGCAGTCCCTGCCGCAGCGCCCAGCCCACCACCTTGTCCACGGCATTGTGCCGGCCCACGTCCTCGCGGAGGCACAGCAGTTCGGGTTCGCCGTCCTGTACGCGGAACAGGCCGGCGGCATGGACACCGCCGGTCTTGTCGAACACCGCCTGGGCTTCGCGCAGCCGTTCGGGCAGCCCGGCAAGGACGTCCACGGGTATCCGCACCCCGTCCTGGCCGGGGTTGTAGTGCAGGGTCTTGCGGACCGCCTCAATGGACTCCGTTCCGCAGATGCCGCAGGAGCTGGAGGTGTAGACGTGCCGCATGGTGTCCGGAAGCGGGACGTCTGGCCGGAGCTGCGCGTCCACCACATTCAGGGTCTGCTCCTGCTCAGGGCCGGCGCAGAAGCGCAGGGACGTTAGCTCCGACTGATGGCGGATGATGCCTTCCGAAACGAGGAATCCGGCCACCAGGTCGAAGTCGTCCCCGGGGGTCCGCATGGTGACGGCGAAGGGACTCCCTCCCAGCCGGATCTCGAGCGGCTCCTCGGCGGCAAGGAAGTCTTCCTTGTGGCGGACAGGATACTCGGTGCCGGAGCCGTCCAGGTGGAAGCGGTGGATCTTGCGGCGCCGGGTCATGCGTGCCATGGGGTGTTCCGTCCTTGGCTGCTCGTGGAATACGTGGGTGCGGGTGCCTGGGTCCAGGGAAGGGGGAGCACCGGAACCGGTTGGCCTGAGTCAACGCCGCCGGGAGGTACAGCCATAACGCCATCCGCCCCGGCGAGGCCGCGCATCATGCCGGGAGCGGTGTGGGCAACGGGGAACACCAGCCCGGAAAGGACCCGGCAGGGCATAAGGCGCGTCCGGCCCCGTCCCTCGCTGAAGCCGCTGTCTGCCTCCACGTCGCTGCCGGAAAGAACCTGCTCCACTTCCTGCAGGGGTGCGCCGGCGAGGGCGGCCAGCAGGGGCGCGCCGAGAGTGGTCAGTGCCATCATGGCGGCCAGGGGATTGCCCGGCAGTCCGACGACGAACCGGCCGTCGGCGAGTTCAGCCAGGACGGCAGGGTGGCCGGGACGCATGGCAATGCCATCCAGGAGCAGCCGGCCGCCGAGCGCTGCGACAGCGGCGCGGAAGTGGTCGGTTCCTGACTTCCCGGTTCCGCCGGTGGTGATCACCACATCGGCGCGGGCAGCGGAATCCGCGGACGTTTCCCGGAGGGCCGTGGTCCACTCGCTGAAGGAATCGCCAATCCTGCGGGATACCCCGGGGATGCCGCCCAGCTGGGTGATGACCGTATCCAGTTGGGGTCCGAAGGTGTCCCGGACCTGGCCAGGAGCAGGAACACCCTGCGTCACCACTTCCGAACCGGTCAGGACGACGGCGACCACCGGTTTGGCCTTCACTTCAAGTTCGTCCAGGCCTGCCACAGCGGCCAGGGCGGTGTGCGCGGGGTTGAGGACGGTACCGGCGGGGATCAGTACTTCGCCTTCCAGCGCCTCGGTCCCGGCGGGGCGGATGTGCTGGCCCCGGCGCGGTTCGCCGGGCTTTGCATCCAAACGGAGCGTCAGGATCCGTTTCCCTGCGGAGCCGTCAATGATGTGTCCGCTTTCCTTGCGGAGGACTGCGGCGGCAGTGTTGGGCACCAGGCCCCCGGTGGCGATGGTGCTGGCCTGTCCCGGCGAGAGGGGCAGGCCCGCCGGCACGAGCTCCCATGGCCCGGTGCCATTGACGGCCCAGCCATCCATCGCGGCAGAGACATAGTGCGGCAGGTCCTGCAGCGCGGTTACCGGGCGGACCAAGGTGCGTCCGGCGGCCTCCCGAAGAGGGACGGAGACGGACGGCAGGGGAGCGGCGCACCGGAATGCCAGTTGCCTGGCCTCGGCCCAGGAAGCCGAGTGTAGTCCCGCCGGTTTCCGGGAGGCAGGAGCGGCGACTGTGTCACTGGCGGTCATTGGTGCCCCCTACATACAAGTGGAACGCCCCGGCAACGGTGCCGGGGCTTCTGGTTTGGGGCTTTTTGCCGCCGCCCCCGTTGCCCGGGAGCGGTGCTTCGATGAGGAATACCTCCCCAGGTTTCAGGCCATCGAAGCACCAGTCTCGGGCAACGGGGGGTTGAATATCTATTGTTTCATGAAAGATATATCAGTTAGATATTAGGCGGAAAGTGGAAGCTGTGTCTAGGCATTTTCGAGAATGAGGGCAGGTGCCTGCTTCCGGGCCGCTTCCACAGTATGGAGCAGCAACAGCGCGGTGGTCACCGAACCGACACCGCCGGGGACCGGGGTCAAAGCGGCAGCCACGCCATTGACGCTTGCCGCGTCCACGTCCCCCACCAGTGAGCCGTCGGGCAGCACATTCGTGCCGACGTCAATCACCGTTGCCTTGGCGGAGATGTGGCTGCCATGAAGCAGGCCTGTCCTGCCGGCGGCCACCACGACGACGTCCGCGTCCTTGGTGTGCCGCTCCAGCGGGCCGGACCGCGAATGGCAGACCGTGACGGCGGCGTCCCGTTCCAGCAGCAACAGGGACAGCGGCTTTCCGACGACGGCGGAGCGGCCAACAACCACCACGTCGCGCCCCGCGACGGGGACCGAGTAGTGGTCCAGGATTTCGACGACGGCGCGGGCGGTGGCGGGCGCAAAGGCCGGCTGACCCACGGCAAGGCGGCCAAGGCTCAGGGGGTTTGCCCCATCGATGTCCTTTTCCGGCGCGATCAGGCCCACCAGCGCATCGGCCCGGACCCCCGCGGGCAGCGGTGTCTGCAGGATGATGCCGCTGACTGAAGGCTCTGCACTCAGGTCGCGAAGGACACTGGCCAGGACCTGTTCCGTTGCGTCATGGCCGAGGTCCACGATCCGGCAGCCGATGCCGGCGGCTTCCGCTGCCCGCTCAATGGAGCGGACGTACCAGTGGGTTGATTCGTCGTCGGTTGCTATGACAACGGCGAGGACGGGGCGCAGGCCTTCGTGGTCCAGGCTGCGCACCTCGTCCTGGACCCGTTGCCGGATAACCGCGGCGAGGGGCTTTCCTGGAAGGGTTACTGTGCTCAACTGAGGATCCTTTCGCGTACACGGGCGACGAGGTTGTCTGCTGCCAGGACCACTTTGTCCTCGAGGCCGTCGGTCTGGCGGGCAAGCGATGAACGCGCAGCCTGGTCCTTGATGGCCACAACGTTGATGTCGATGTTCACCCGTGCGGTGGTTGCGGCTGCGCGGGCGGCGTCGGCCGCGGCTGCGACGTCGCTGATGACGTTCACGTTGGCAACGTCGAAGAGTTCGGTGGCGAGGTCGACCACTCCACCGGCCACCCCGATGAGCTGCGCGGGCGTTTGCGCCGCTTGGATAAGGGCTTCCTGGACAGCTGCCGTCCTTGCGGCTTTCAGTTCCGGGCTGTCGGACGGGAGCTTGTAGGCGTCGATGACGGCCTGGAAGGCATCTTCGTCGGCGTCGGCAAGGCGAAGTGCATCAGTGGTGAGCTGGTCTGCGGCCTCCGTGATCCGCTGCACCAGCGCGGCGTGCTGCTCGAACTTGCTGCCCGTGGTGTAGCGGGCAACCATGGCCACCAGGGCCGCGCCCTGTGCGGCGTGCAGGGCGCCTGCGGCCCCGCCGCCGGGCGTGGGCTGCCGGGAGGCGAGCCGGGTGAGGTAGCTGTTGATTGTCTCTGAACTGATCATGTGTCCGTTCCTGGGCTGGGAGCTTTGATGGCCGGATAAAGGGCAGCGGCCCGGACTCGGTTGCGAGGGATGAGTCCGGGCCGCCGCCCTTGTGGTGGCCGGTGCACCGGCACCGGCCTGGCCTTTAGCCGCGGAGCCGGGTCATCTTGGGGTCGTACAGCGGGTCCTCGGTCACGGTCGCCGGGATGCGGCGGCCGAAGTACTCGATTTCGACCGAGTCGCCGATTGACACCGTGCTCGGCAGGTACGCGTAGGCGATGGGAGTTGCCACGGTGTAGCCGTAGGCCGCGCTGGTGACGTAACCGGCAACCGCGTCCTTGTAGTACACCGGTTCCTTGCCCAGCACGATGCTGCGGCCGTCGTCGACTGTCAGGCAGCGAAGCCGGCGCGAGGAGTTCTCCTCGGTGCGGCCTTCCAAGGCAGCCTTCCCGACGAAGTTGTCCTTGGCCATCTTGACGGCGAAGCCGAGGCCTGCCTCGAAGGGATCGTGCTCGGTGGTCATGTCGGTGCCCCAGGAACGGTAGCCCTTTTCCAGGCGGAGCGAGCTGAATGCCGCGCGGCCTGCGGCGATGATGCCGAAGGGCTGGCCGGCCTTCCATAGGGCATCCCAGAGGCGCTGGCCGTTGTCGGCGCTGGTGTACAGTTCCCAGCCGAGCTCACCGACGTAGGACAGCCGCATGGCGGTGACCGGGACGCCGCCGATGACGACTTGCTTGGACCGGAAGTACTTCAGGCCGTCGTTGGAGAAGTCGTCGCTGCTGACCGCGCCGACCACCTCACGGGCAAGGGGGCCCCAGAGGCCGATGCAGCAGGTGCCGCCGGTGGTGTCGCGCACCTGGACCCAGTCGCTGGCGCTTCCGCTTTCCGTTTGGTGGCGGGCGGCGCGCTCGAAGTAGGCGGTGTCGATGTTGCCGTTGGCGCCCAGCTGGAAGGTGTCCTCGCTCAGGCGCGCCACAGTGATGTCGCTTCGGATGCCGCCGGCGTGGTCCAGCAGGAGGGTGTAGGTGACCCCACCGGGCTTTTTGTTCAGGTCCGCCGTGGTGAGCTCCTGCAGGAGCTTGAGGGCGCCCGGGCCGGAGATTTCCAGGCGCTTGAGCGGGGTCATGTCGTACATGGCGACGGCGGTGCGGGTCTTCCATGCTTCAGCGGCCGCGATGGGTGAGCTGAACATGCCGGACCAGGCGTCGCGTGCCTTCGGCTGCCACTCTGCGGGCATTTCCTTGAGCAGCTCGGCGTTGGCCTCGAACCAGTAGGGGCGCTCCCAACCGCCACCCTCCAGGAAGTACCCGCCCAGCTCCTTGTGCCGTGCATGGAACGGGCTGACGCGCAGATTGCGCGGGGACAGCTTGGGCTGGAGCGGGTGCAGGACGTCGTAGATCTCCACGAAGTTCTGCTGCGAGGTCTCGCTGACGTACTCCGGGGTGAGCTGTACTTCCTCGAAGCGGTGGATGTCGCAGTCGCCCAGGTCGATGGAGGACTTACCGGTGGTGAGCAGTTCGGCCACGGCGCGGGCGATGCCGGCGGAGTGGGTAACCCACACGGCTTCGGCCACGAAGAAGCCGTCCAGTTCCTTGGACTCGCCCACCAGGGAGCCGCCGTCGGGGGTGAAGGAGAAGATGCCGTTGAAGCCGTCCTCGATTTCGCTCTCGCGCAGGGCGGGAAGCAGCTGCTTGGTGGCTTCCCAGGCCGGGAGGAAGTCCTCAACGGTGAAGTCCAGGCGGGACGGCATGTTGTGTTCGCTGATCTCGTTCGGCGTGAAGGTGCCGAGTTCGTCCAGGTCCACGGGCATGGGCTTGTGGGCGTAGGAGCCGATGCCGTAGCGGTCGCCGTGCTCGCGGTAGTAAAGGTCCTGGTCCTGGTGGCGGAGGATAGGCAGCTGTGCGCCATTGGGAAGCTCGTTCTTTCCCTGCTGCGCCGGAACGGGGGTGGTCTTGACGTACTGGTGCGCCAGCGGCAGGAGCGGTACGGACATGCCGATCAGCTCGCCGACCTTCGCGCCCCAGAACCCGGCGCAGGACACCACGATGTCAGCCGGGATCACGCCGTCGGGCGTCTGGACGCCGGTGACCCGGCGGCCGGACTGCTCGATGCCGGTGACTTCGGTGTTGCCGATGTACTTCACGCCGGCGGCTTCGGTGCGCTTGATCAGCAGCTGCACGGCGCGGGCAGCACTGGCAAGGCCGTCGCTTGGGACGTGCAGGCCGCCCAGGATCTCTTCCTCGTTCAGGAGCGGGTACAGCTCCTTGCATTCGGCGGGGGAGAGGATGGAGCCTTCAATGCCCCAGGATGCTGCGTAACCGAGCTTGCGCTTCAGGTCGGTGAGGCGGGTCTCCGTGGTGGCAACTTCCAGTCCGCCCACCTGGTTGAAGCAGCTGACGCCGTCCTCGGTCAGCGACAGCAGCTTTTCCACCGTGTACTTGGCGAAAAGTGCCATGGACTTTGAGGGGTTGGTCTGGAAGACCAGGCCGGGGGCGTGGGACGTGGAGCCGCCCGGCATGTTGAGCGGGCCTTGGTCCAAAACGGTGATGTTGTTCCAGCCCCTGGTGACGAGTTCGTCGGCCAGGTTGGTTCCGACGATGCCGGCTCCGATGATGACAATGCGTGGCGTCGATTCCATGTGGTTCTCCTGCTGAATCTTTGTTGTTGTTCTGCTGGTTGCGCGGTGCCGGCTAGCGGAAAACCACGGTGCTGGTCTCGTCCAGCAGGACCCGGTGCTGGCAGTGCCACCTGACGGCGCGGGACAGGGCGAGGGCCTCGGCATCCTGGCCAACGGTGGACAGGGTGCTGGGGCCGTAGCTGTGGTCCACGCGGATGACTTCCTGCTCGATGATCGGCCCCTCGTCCAGGTCGGCGGTGACGTAGTGGGCAGTGGCACCAATCAGCTTGACGCCCCGTGCGTGTGCCTGGTGGTAGGGCTTGGCACCCTTGAAGCCGGGGAGGAAGGAGTGGTGGATGTTGATGGCACGGCCTTCCAGGGCGCGGCACAAGTCGTCGGACAGGACCTGCATGTAGCGTGCCAGCACGACGAGGTCGACGTCGTATTCCTCCACGAGCTCCAGCAGGCGGCGCTCGGCGTCGGCCTTGGTGTCCGGGGTGACGGGAATGTGGATGAACGGCAGGCCGGCGGCCTCGGCCATGGCGCGGTGGGTCTCGTGGTTGGAGACCACCAGCACCAGTTCGCCGCCCAGGCTGCCGCCACGCCAGCGGAAGATGAGGTCGTTCAGGCAGTGCCCGAACTTCGAGACCATTACCAGGACCCGCTGCTGCGTCTGGTCGTGGAAGCTGAACTTCATGCCGAAACGGTCGGCGATCGGACGGAACTCTTCCTCGAGCATGTCCGGGGTGTAGGCCGGGGAGCCGGAGAACGCCGTGCGCAGGTGCAGCGTCTCACGGAGGCTGTCATCGAACTGCTGGTGCTCATCGATGTTGAAGCCGCGGTCGAACAAAAACGTTGTGACGGCCTGGACAATGCCGGCGCGCTCGCCGCATGACAGGGTGAGCACGAATTTCTGGGTCTGCTGCTGCTCCTCATCGAGCTTCGGCAGTGTGGCCGTCGATGCTGCGGTCTCCACAAGGGTCATGTCGCCCTCCTCCTTAGATATATTCCTGAACATCCGACTGATATATTAGGTTGCAGATCAGCGTATACTGGTCCCTGGGTGAGGTCAACAGTTTTTTCCGGGTTCGAAGAAAGAGGTTCTGCTGTGGCGTTCGAAACTTTGGCAGTCTCGGAAGATACCGGCAGGAAGTCGCTCGCGGATATGGCCTATGAAAGCATCCGCGACAGGCTGTTGATGCTCGACATCAAGCCCGGGGAACTCTTGAACGACGACGCTCTGGCCAAGGCGCTGGGAGTCGGCCGCACCCCCATCCGGGAGGCCCTGAAGCGCCTGGAACTGGACCGGCTGGTGGTTACCTACCCGCGCCGGGGCACTTTCGCAACGCGTGTGGACGTCACGGACCTCTCCTACATCTCGGAAATCCGCGCGCAATTGGAACCCCTTGCTGCCGCTCGTGCCGCGCGCGTGGCTTCCGGCACGGTCAGGGCGCACCTGAAGGACGTACTCGACGAAGTGCAGGCCTTCGACGTGCAGGCGGCCTCGGTCGTCGAGACGCTGCAGCTGGATGCCCGGGTCCACCAGGGCATGTATGCGGCTGCCGGCAATCCGCACCTGGAAGACATCCTGATCCGCTATGACAACCTGGCCACCCGCATCTGGTGCATGGTGATGGACCGGCTGCCGGACTTGTCCCTGCATGTGCACGAACACGTAAACCTGCTGCGGGCGATTATCGACGGCGATGAGGACAAGGCCGCCGACCTGGCAAGGGTCCACGTCAGCGGCTTTGAGCATGCCGTGCGGGAAGCGCTTTTCAGCGCCTGAGGCAGGAGTTGCCTGCACCCTCGTTGACACCCGATGTGACGTGGACCATACTTTCCTCATCACCTGATATATCAAAGGAATATCAGCGGTTATGCCGATTGCCGCGTCACACCACCGGAGGACATTGTGAGCCCAAGCGCACCCACCGTAGAAGAAACCACCGCGGGTCATGGCGTCGTCGAAAAGACGGGCCGCGGCGCCAAGAAGGACAGCGGACTGGGGCTGCGTCCTGACTGGGCCAAGCTTCCCGGCCATACGGTGGAAGTCTGGCTGATGGGTGAGCACGTGGCCACGGGCGTTGTTGACCAGGCGGCGGAGGACGATTCTGTCCTGTGGCTCGCAGGCGCCGGCGCGGACACCCGCCGCCTCTTCGACAAGGGCACCGGCTACCAGGTGTGGGTCTAGGAACGGCTGCGGTTTCGACAAGCCCGTGGTTTTGACAAGCTCAACCACCGTTCATCGAAGGCCCCTGCTGTGGGCCAGGGCGATCGCTTCGCTCCGCGACGCCACCTGCAGCTTCCTGAAGAGGTTCCGGACGTGGAACTTGACCGTGTTCTCACTGATATTCAGGGCCGCCGCGATGTTGCGGTTCCGCTGTCCTGCTGCCGGGAGCTGAAGCACTTCCAGCTCCCTGCTGCCGAGGTTCCAGCCCGAAACGTCCCCGGGCCCGGCAGGCGGGTCGAGGGGCAGGGTAACGGAGATATCAGCTGCCCAGCCCTGCAGCAGGTCGATCTCCATCCGCCCGGCAAGCGCCTGCACCCTGCGCTGGAGCCTGCCCATGGCCGGGGCGTCCGTGGACAGACCGCCATTGCCGTCGTCCCTGACGTTGATGAGAAATTCTCACCGTCGCAGTCCCACTGCGTGCGGATGCCGCGGACCTCCGGTTGTTCCATGATGGCCAGCAACAAGCCCCGGACAATGGCCCTGGCGGCTATGGCAACCTCTCCCGGCAGTGCCCTGCCGTTCAGGGGCGGCTCGATGAACTGCACCTCGATCCCGCTGAATCTCGTGGGCGGGCGCAGGTCGTCCCGCAACCGTTTAAAGGCGGACGCCACCGGTTCCTCGATCAGGTCGGTTGTCCTGTCGTTATGGGTGCGGAGCTCAACCAACGCCCTTGCCGCCACGTCCGTGACGGAGGCGCGTGCGGCAGCGTCGTCGAGGGCGGAAGACCGCGTGGCCGCGAGGAGCGTTTCGAGTGTAGTGGAATGCAGGTCCACCAGCTCGCTGGTAACCCTTAGCCGCTCCGCCGACGCTGCCCGCGACTCCACCAGGTAGGAGGGAGCGGCGTCGTTGACCTTCTCCTGGATGCGGCGCGCCGTGAGGTGCCACAGATACCGGACCATATCAAGGGAGCCCGCTTCGCTGCCTGCTGTCCTGTCCGGGCAGGTGATGACCAGGAGCGCGTTGCTCGGCGGATAGGTCAGGGCCAGCACCCGGCGTTCCCTGCCGGCTATCCGGGCCGTTCCCGACCAGGCGGCATCCCCATCAAGTGATGACCTGAGGTGCTGCAGTTCCGCGATGGACACTTTGGCGACTACCTCCTCGGACCCTGCCTTCTTCTGCGGCCGGCCCGTGCATTCCTCGGTAAAGATGACCAGGGCATCCCCGCCCGCGAACGGCAGGACCGCCTCCCGCAAACGCTCGGCGATCCTGCTGCGCGGCGCATCGCCAATCCGGGCGATGGCATTAAGGAGCGGCCACGGCGCCGCCGGTTCGGGCAAAAGGGCAGGAGCTGTCGCTGTGGCCGGAGGTGCCATCTACGGCGCTGCAGACCCGGCCCTGGCCGCCAAGGAACTCCAGGCTGCCATCAACTGGCCCTTTTCCCTCAGGAACAGCGGCGGCTCCACCTGCAAAGGTGGGGCCGCCGCTCTGTTGGCGCCGCCTCCGCACGCGGTACCACCCATCGCCTCGAGCCTGTCGGAACAACAAAAATCCGGCTCTGGTGGTTTCCCACCAGGGGCCGGATCTTTGCTTGCCTGCTTGGGCGCCGGTTACTTGCGCTCTGTCTCCAGCGCGGCACCGGCTCCCGGGCAGGATTCCGGGTCCGGGCACTTCTCGGCGCAATCGTGCCGCGTGACAAGGTCGAACTGGACTCCGCGGTGCTGTTCCACGCCGGTCTTGATTGCCCGCTCCACCACGGAAGTGGCGAGGCGGCGGCGCAGGGACAGCGGATCGCGCCGCAGGTCCTTGGCCAGGGCGAAACAAAGCAGCAGCATAACCACCACGAAGGGTAGCGCCGCCACGATGGTGATCCGTTGCAGGCCCGACAACGCCTCGGAGGGCTCGTCACCGCCCGCCAGCAGCATCACAGCCGCCACGGCTCCGGTCAGGCTGCCCCAGAAGATGACCAGGCCGCGCTTCGGCTCGGCGGAACCGTTGGAGCTCAGCGAGGACATCACCAGGGAGGCCGAGTCGGCGCCGGTGATAAAGAAGATGGCCACCAGCACCATGGCCAGGACGATGACAGCCGCGGTGAGCCAGCCCGGCAGTGTCAGGTTCTTGACCAGGTTGAAGAGGGCTCCGTCAAAGTCGATGGAGGCCACGCCGTCGGTGACGGTCATCAGGCCCGGCTGGTTAGCCTTGTCGGCTTCCTGCTGGATGTTGAAGGCCGTGCCGCCGAAGATGCCGAACCAGATTACGCTGACGATGCTCGGCACCAGCAGGACGCCGGTAACGAACTGCCGGATGGTGCGGCCGCGGCTGATGCGGGCGATGAACATGCCCACGAAGGGCGTCCAGGAAATCCACCAGGCCCAGTAGAAGATGGTCCAGCCGGACATCCATGCCCGGAGCGCCTCATCACCCACGGCCTCGGTCCGGGAGGACATTGTTGCCAGGTCCCGGGCGTAGTCTCCCACGGCGGCCGGGATGAGGTTGAGGATGAACAGGGTGGGGCCTGCAACGAAGACGATCAGGGCCAGGATCACGGCCAGGACCATGTTGATGTTGGACAGCCACTGGATGCCGCGGCTGATGCCGGACACCGCCGAGGCCACGAAGCAGGCTGTGAGGATGGCGACGATGGCAACCAGTACCGGGGTTCCGATTTCGCCCATCCAGCCGTTGGACGTCAGCCCGCTGCCAATCTGCAGGGCACCCAGTCCAAGGGATGCGGCCGTGCCAAAGAGGGTGGCGAAGATGGCGAGGATGTTGATGAACTTGCCCACCGGCCCTTCCACGGTGCGGATGCCGAAGAGGGACGTGAAGGCGGCCGAGATCAGCTGTTTGCGGCCCAGCCGGTAGGTGCCGTAGGCCATGGCAATGCCCACCACCGCGTACATGGCCCAGGGGTGCAGCGTCCAGTGGAAGATGGACGTGGCCATGGCCGTCTGGATGGCAGCAGGCGTGCGGCCTTCAACGGTGCCGGGCGGGGGAGTGACGAAGTGGTACAACGGTTCGGCCACGCCGTAGAACATCAGGCCAATGCCCATGCCCGCCGCGAACATCATGGCAATCCAGGAAACGGTGCGGAACTCGGGCCTTTCCCCGTCCTTGCCGAGGGGAATATTTCCGAATTTGCCGAGGGCCAGCCACAGGACGAAGACAACGAAAAGGGAGGCAAGGACCATAAAGAGCCAGCCCGTGTACTCCATCACCCAGTCGAGGGCTTCGGCGGATGTTGTGGAGAGGCTGTCCTTGCCCAGGAATCCCCAGATCACAAAGGCGACGGCGATGGCGCCCGTGATTCCGAAGATGGTCTTGTCGAGGGTGAGCTTCCGGTTGCGGCGTTCTGAGACTGCCTGTTCGGTTTTGGTTTGGCGCAGTTCCTCCAGGATCTGCTCGTATTCTTCCGTTTCCGGCGGGACTGCTGTCCCGGCTTCTTCGGACGTTGTCGCTGCCGGGCTGGAAGGGTTGGCAGCGGAACGCTCTGTGTCGGTGCTTCCTGTTGCTGGTTTCCCGGGAGCTTCCCGCGGATCGTTCTCCGCGGGCGGCTCCGAGGATTTAGGGGATGTTATTTCACTGTTTAGAGCCATGAGCGGGTCCTTTGCTTGGCTTGTCATGGGCTTGGGGTTGTAAACGGCCGGTAGGCGTAAGTCCGGGCGGAAGGTTGGGGCTCCGTCCGGTGGGATGACCATGGTGGTGCCGGCGACGTCGTCGATAGCTGATATCCCGCCATCTTCGGCATGGGAAACGGCTATGGCGGAGTTGTATCCAGCCGTACTGCCTCCCCCGGGGCAAGTTCACTGAGCAAGCAGGCTCTGTGCAAGGTGCACCTCTTTTATGTCAGGTCTTATTCGTTTATCCGGGCCGGAAAGCCCCAATGGGGAGGTGTTCCGCAAGAATCAACAGATCTCGCACTAAGCAACAGAGTGGCCTACGCCACAATCAAAAGTCAAGGTTTTCGGGAGTTCCGCTGTAATGCTTGCGACATAGAGAGGGGTAGCCGGGCAACACAAACAGGGCACCCCGCCGGTATTACCAGGCGGAGTGCCCTTTCGTGTGCGCTGAATCAGTACCGGATCAGCGCCGCGTGTACCCCATGTTGGCGCTGACCTTGAGGCCCGCTTCCTTGAGTGTCTCCACCAGCCCGGGTATCTGCTCGGGGTCGAAACGGAACGCCGGGCCGGAGATGCTGAGTGCGCCGACCACCGTGCCCTGATGGTTGTAGACAGGCACGGCGACGGCGTTGAGGCCAATTTCAAACTCCTCCCGCACCACGGCGTAGCCCTTGCCGGCCGCCTCCAACAGGTCCTGATCGAGTTCCTTGCGGCTGGTGATGGTGCGGGAGGTGCGGGCCGGCAGCCCGGTCTCTTTCAGGATCCGGTCACGTTCGTCGGCACTGAGGGCGGCCAGCAGGATCTTGCCGCTCGAGGTGGCATGCAGGGGAGTGAGGCTCCCCACCCAGTCGTAGGTGGCAAGCGTGGAAGGTCCCATCGCCTGGTCCACATTCACGGCGAAGTTGGACCGCAGGACGGCAAGGTTGACGGTTTCCTTGAACTCCTCGGCAAGGCTCTCCAAAACGGGCCGCGCTTCGTGGACCAGGCTCAGCCGCCCCGGAATGGAGCTTGCCAGCCGCAGGATGCCGAAACCCAGCTGGTACTTTCCCCGCTCGCTGTTCTGGTGGACCATCTCCCGGCTCACCAGCGAGCCCATCAGGCGCGACACCGTGGATTTGTGGATGCCCATCTCCTCGGCAATTTCACTCACGCCGGCGTGGCCGTCCCGTGCCAGGATCTCCAGGACCGTCAGCGCGCGTTCCACCGACTGCACGCCGCCGCTCTGGCCACCCTCGGCGTCGGTATCGGGTTCCGGGTCATGTTTAGGAGCCATACTTCCTGATCCTATGCCGGGAAACGCGACCGTCGTGACATTGCGTTAACGTGATTGACCCTTAATTGACCTGTGGGGTCAGCTGCCGCGGTAGGTGGAGTAGGCGAAGGGACTCAGGAGGAGCGGAACGTGGTAGTGCTCGTCGCCGGTCACCTCGAATACCAGGTCCACTTCAGGAAAGAAGGTGGCTGTCTGCAGGTTTGCGTAGTACTTTCCCGTGGCGAAGTTGAGCTTGTAGTGGCCGGGATCCAGCTGTTCCGGACCCAGGTCTTTTGCCCTGCCGTCCGCGTCGGTGGTGGAAGCTGCCAGCTCCCGCCAGGTGCCGCCGTCGTTCTTGAAAAGCACGACGGCGACCCCCGCCGCCGGGCGTCCGGCACCGGTGTCGAGGATATGGGTGGTGACGTGGGAGATGCTCATTCGGTGATCAGTCCTTCCAGCCGCAGTACGGCAATTTCACGCAGCTGCCGGGCCACGATGGCGTCTTCCTGCGCAGGGGAGTTGGTGAGCCGCTCATTGAGGGACTGCAGGATTTCCGGGGCGGTGCGTCCGGCGGCGCGGATCAGGAATACGCGGCCGAACTTTTCCTCGTATTCGCGGTTTCCTTTGGCGAGTGCTTCCGCGGCGGCAGCATCCGCAGGGTCAACCCCGGCCTGCTCGGAGCGGGACATGGACGCCTCGGCGGTGGCCGCCGTCGGGCGTTCTCCGATCCTCGGGTGGTGGGCCATGGCAGCCTCAACCTCGTCCGGGGTGAAGGGCTCGGCGGCGCCGGACGCGAACGCGAGGAGGTCCTCCTTGCTCGCGAACGGACGGGCCGCCGCAACTGTATCCACCCACCGGGTGACGTCGATGCAGGGCCGGAGGGCGTCCGCGGCCTCAGCGTGGTCCGCGGCGTTAAATTCGGCAAGCTTCATGCGCTTGTTCCTTGTGGCAAATGCTGGCATCCATGGTGACGGCTATGCGGACGCCGGACAGCCCGGCACTCTCCATTGGGCAACCCCAACCAGAAAGCTTCCGCATCATGGAACTGTTATTTCAGCATACGTAATATCTAAGGCGAGACGCCGGATGGTGTCAAGAGAATACAGCACACCCGATATCATCACGGAAAGGGCCGCTGGCCCATGGCGAAGATACTGGGGGAAGTGCAGAGTATGGACGGTGCGGCTATGCAAATGCTGACCGATCAGGACACCGGGCGTGACCTTGGCCTGCGGGAATACGGGTTGCTGCCCGCTGAACCAGGGATTCTGCCGGTCCTCGCCGACGAACAGGCGCAAAACACCTTGAACAATGTGGTCCGCTGTGCCGCCTCCCTTTGCGGGGTGCCCTACAGCGTGGTCAACATCATCAGCTCGGACCAGCAGTTGCAGATTGCCGCGTCCGGCATCGACGCAGGCATCTGTTCCCGTGACGACTCAATGTGCGCCACCGTGTTCCTGAGCGGCGGAACCACCGTGGTGCGGGACGCGTCGCGTGATCCGCGGTTCTCGGCCAACCCTTTCGTTACCGGTGAAATCGCCGACGTCCGGTTCTATGCATCCGTGCCGCTGAAGACATCTGGCGGGTGGGTGCTCGGTTCGCTGTGCGTCTTCTCGGACCAGGCGGAACTCCCAACACCCGATCAGATCGGGCTGCTTGAGGTCCTGGCCCAGCAGGTGGTGGAGCTCCTCGAACTGCAGCACCGCACCCTGGAGCTCAATGCAGCCCTGGAGAAGCTGGAACGCAGCAACGCGATGCTGGCGGAGTTCGCCGGCCGCGTCAGCCACGACCTGAGGGCGCCCCTCACCACCATCCTGGGTTACGTGGAGCTTGCGGAGGATGATCCGGAGATCCCGCCGGGACACCCGTCACTGGAATACTTGGGGCTCATCGAAAGCGGCGGCCTGCGCATGCTGGCGACGCTCGAAGACGTGCTGGACTACTCCCGGGCGGACGGAGTTCTGAAACGGGAGCGCGTGTCCCTCCTGGCGGTTACTGCCGAGGCGGCCCAGGACCTGGGCGTGGACCTGGGGCTGGGCAGCGGCATCCTGTGCGAGGACGCCGGGCTTTACGCGGACCGGGCACAGCTGCGCACCCTGGTGCAGAACCTGCTGGCCAATTCGCTCAACTACCGGGACCCCGGGCGGCAGCTCGAAGTTACCGTGACCGCCGAAACCTGCCCCCGCGGCGTCACTGTCCGCGTGGCAGACAACGGGAAAGGCATCCTTCCGGCGGACCGGAAACGCGCCGTGGAACCGCTGGTCCGGCTCAACCGTCCCGGCGACGGCCCCGGCACGGGACTTGGCCTGGCAACCTGCTGCCGGATCGCGCAGGCACATGGCGGTGAGCTGTCCATCAGTGACACCCCCGGCGGCGGGACCACGGTGTCAGTGCTCTTTCCGGCGGAGCCCTAAGCGCCTGACACGGGTTTTTGTCCAGATATGCGGACTTCAGCGGCCCGGAAGCCTGCATATCTGGACAAAAACTCCAGGGGCTAGCCTTGGGACGAGGTCCGGGACAGGACCCAGGTGTTGGTTCCGTCCTGCCGTTCGAACGTGACGGTGGTGACCAGCGCTTCGATCAGTGCCAGGCCGCGTCCGGATTCGGCTTCCTCGCCGGGGGTCATCGGCTCCATGGGACCGAATGGCGGTTTGGCGTTGTACGCGCTGACGCGGGCCTGGAGCAGTGTGGGCTGGACCGTGATGTCCACTCCCAGCTCCACCGGCTCCCCGCCGGCTGGCTCCGCGTGCTGGACGATGTTGGACGCTGACTCGATGACCGCCGTCGTGAAGGTCATCTGGTCCAGGTCCTGCACGAACGGGACGTCCAGCCACAAGCTGTCCAGATCGTTGTGGATGGCTTCGACGGCGTCCTCGGCTGCCGGTCCCCGGAAGCTGCGCGAGGCCAGGACGTCAGTCATTGCTGAACGCCTCTTCCGCCGAATCGTAGGCCGTGAGGACCTTGTCCATGCTGGTCAGCTGCAACACCATCTTTACCTGCGGCTGGACGGCGGCGATGCGGAGGTCGCCGCCGGACTGCCGGGCCGCCTTGAGGCATCCGATCAGCGCACCGAGTCCTGACGAATCCATGAATGCGGTCTTCTCCAGGTTGACCACGATCCGGTTGGAACCGCCGGCGATAACATCGGTAACGAACTCGCGGAGCTTGGGCGCGGAGACCATGTTGAGCCGCCCTTCCGCCCTGACCTCTGCAAATGAATCTCGCACTTCGTAACTGAATTCCATCAGGACTCCTTTTCTGCAACTGCGGTTTCTGCGGCCGCGTCGTAGCCCTTGTAGAGCACGGCGCGGACCAGGACGCTCATGACCACCAGGTCAAAGATGACCCAGGCGACGTTCACCAGGGTGCCGAGGGGCTCTGCCAGGCCGGTGGCCAGGCGGATGATTCCGACGACGGCGGCCACGGCCAGCAGCACGGACACCACGATCTGGGGCCGGATCAGGCTCCAGCTGGGTCCGCCGCTTTGGCGGGCTTTGGGGGTGACGGCGAACCCGAGGGGGCGGCCGAACCAAACGTTCTTGGCCGCCGTTGAACACGCCTTGATCCAGGTGGGGAACAGCGCCAGGCTGTACTGCTGCCCGCGCCACGTGGGGATGCCCCGGCCGGCGACGGCGAACAGGATCTGGTTTACCACCATGAACGGGATGAACCGGACAAAGAAGTCCCAGCTCAGGCTGGTGACCGGCAGGATGCCCAGCAGCAGGTAGATGATGGGGGCAGCGAAGTAGACCACGGCCGCGTATCCGCTGAGGTACGTCCACATGGTGGCGAAGTACATCAGCCGCTGGCCGATCTTGAGGCCCTTTTGCACCAGGGGGTTTTCGCGGAGCAGCACCTGGATGGTTCCCTGCGCCCAGCGGAGGCGCTGGGTGAGCATGGTCTTGAGGTCCTCCGGCGCCAGTCCGTAGGCCAGGATCTCGTGATGGTAGACGCTCTGCCAGCCCATGGCGTGCATCCGCATGGCGGTGGCCATGTCCTCGGTGACGGAAATGGTGGCCAGCGGCATCACCGGCTGGGCTTCGTCGTTGCGCTCGACGGAGAGCGCGTCCAGGACGGCCTGCACGGATTCAAGGGCGCCCAGGGGTGACCAGTCGCGGCGGGACATGCGCTGCACGGCGTCATCGGCAACCACGGGCACGCCGGCCTCGCCCACGTAGGCGAGTTCCATGGCGGCGATCTCCTCCAGGTCGGCCTGCAGGGCCTCGACGTCGGCCTGCACAAGGGTCTGCACGGCGGCGTCGACGCGGCGGCGGACACGGTACGTGATCTCGCTGAGCGGCTGGCCGGCCTCGAGTTCGTCCTGGGCATGGCGGGTGGCTGCTTCCACCTCGTCCAGCACTTCCGCTACCAGCGGGGTGTCCATGTCCGCGGACTTCCGCGCCTTCCTGATGGCCGCCTGCGAGGCGGCCAGGGCACGGCGGATGCTCTTTTCGGTTTCCTTGACGTAGCCCGCCAGGCCCAGCTGCATCAGGGCCTCGCGGCGCAGGATGGCGTTGGAGCCGCAGAAGAATGCGGCGTTCCAGCCGTCCTTGCCCTGCTGGATGGGGCCGTAGAAGAGCGGTGCCTGGCTGCCGAGCGGATCGTCGGCAGGGACGTTGCTGAAGTACTGGGGTGTCTGGACCAGGGCAACCCGGCGGTTGTTGAAGTAGCCAAGCGTCTTTTCGAGGATGTCCGGCTCCGGGATCTGGTCCGCGTCCAAAATCAGGAGGAACTCGCCGTGCGTCTGCATCAGCGCGTTGTTGAGGTTGCCCGCCTTGGCGTGCCGGGGAAGGTCCGGAGTCCAGTCGTCGCTGCGGGTGACGTAGCCCAGCCTGTGTTCTTCCGCCAGTGCCTTCAGCTCCGGCCGGTTGCCGTCGTCCAGGATCCAGGTGCTGTGCGGATGCCGGATCTTCTGCGCCGCCAGCGCGGTGGTCATCACCATGTCAATGTCTTCGTTGTACGTGGTGATGAAGACGTCCACGGTGGCGTCCGGCGGTGGCGGCGGGGCGCCCTTGCGGACCTTGAGCCGCCAGACGGTCATGCCGAAGAGCATGACGTCGATGAGGCTGTAGGTTTCGGCGATCACCAGTGGCAGGGCGATCCACCAGGCTTCCCAGTTGAGGGATGCCAGCCAGCGCCACGTGATGTAGTTGACGCCGGTGATGATGGTCAGCACCACCACCAGGCGGGTCCAAAAACGGGTCACGCGGTAGCTTCCTCGGGCCGCCTGCGGACCACGACCACCGTGACGTCATCCTCCGCTGTTTCGGCGGGGGCAAGGGCAAGGATGGCGCTGCTGGCGGCCTGCGCGGATTCATTTGCCTGGGTAGCGGCCCGAACGGCTTCCGTGAAGTCCTCCACCGCATCGAACACGTCCAGGACGCCGTCGCTCATCACTACCAGGGAGTCGCCGGGCGCAAGTTCCAGGGCGGACTGCGGCCATTCCGTTCCCGGCCAGGCGCCGATGGGCGGACCTCCGGAAGGGAGGCGGTCCGCATTCCCGCCTGCCTGGACGTGCAGCGCAAGGCCGTGTCCGGCGTCGACATAGCTGACCTTGCCGGACGACGCGTCAAGGCGGGCGTGGAACAGGGTGACAAAGGAGTTGGAGGAATGCAGGTCCGTGGCGATGGCCTTGCTGGCGGAGGCGAAGGCGGCGTCAAGGTCGTGCCGGTGGCCGGTGGAGCGCATGACGGCGCGGACCGTGGCGGCGATCAGGGCCGCGCCCATGCCCTTGCCCATGGCATCGGCGAAGGTGAGGTGCAGCCCGTCCGCGCTCTGGTACCAGTCGTAGAAGTCGCCGCCCACGCTGCGGGAGGGGCGGAACAGCCCGGCCACGTCGTAGCCCTCCACCCGGATGTCCTCCTTAGGCAGCAGGCTTTGCTGGACCTCGGTGGCCCGCTGCAGCTCGTTCCGGACCGCGGTCTCCGCAGCGGCGTTGGGCCGCCGGCGGAACAGGGCATTGATGCGGGACTGGAGCTCGCGGGGGCTGAATGGCTTGCTGATGTATTCATCGGCGCCGTTGTCCAGCCCGGTCAGCTTGTCCAGCTCATCGGCGCGGGCGGTCAGCATGATGATGAAGGCATCCGAGAATTCCCGGAGCAGCTTGCAGACCTCCAGGCCGTCCAGGTCCGGCAGGTTGAGGTCCAGGGTCACCAGGTCCGGCTGGAGGCGGCGGACCTCCTCCACCCCGGGCAGTCCCGCGCCCACCGAAGAAACCTCGAAGCCCTGCTTCTGCAGGACGCGGACCAGCAGCCCCCGGATGTCAGGGTCGTCCTCGATGACAACGGCACGTCGGCTTTCGGAGGTTGAGACCATAGCTCTACTTCTACCCCATTAACCGCAAGGGGGCATGTCACAGGTATCACGCGCGGGGCATGTCACAGGGGCTGCAGCAGGGCCTGACAGGATCTTGCGTCAATCTTGGGATCTGCTTGCCCGGACGTTGAGGAAGGTTCGGGACACTCGAAGCGGGAACAGCTTCCTGGGCAGTGGAAAGGTCGACGGCGACCCTGCCGGAAGCAGAAGGCTTGCGGGAAAGCAGGGCAGCCACATGGAAAATATCACTGACAAGGGCAGGGCGCTGCTGCGCCTCTACCTCCATTCGCGGAAGGTGCGGGCCGCAGCAAAGGCCCTGGCCGCTGCGCTCGCCGAATCGCGGGAGGTGTCCAGCTGGCCGGGCGACCGCCTTCCGGTGGGCGCGGCGATGTCAGAACAGGTTGAAAGGCTGACGCGCCGGCTCAAGCTGGAGACCGAGGCCCACAACCGGCTGGAGGCGCTGTTCAGGTCTGTGGAGATGGGGCGTTCCGCCGCAGCGGTTTAGGTGCGACACTAAGGAGCAATCGAGTGGCTGGGGGAGACAGTCAGGAGATTGCAGTGCACTGGTATACCGGGTGGGCGTATCTGATCGCAGGACTTATGACCGTTGACGCGCTGCTGTTGGCGCTGTGGGCCATCGACGAGGACTGGCCCGGCAAATGGTGGAAGAAACCCTGACTGCCGGGTTACCGGGCAGCCGGCTGCAGGGCTGACGGAACTGCCCCCGCACCATCCAGGACGAATGATCCGGTGAAGCTGTAGGGGTGGACCAGGCGGATCGGCGTGCCGTTGATATTGGTAAGGTGGCCGCTCCACGCCAGGCGGTACAGTTCCTTCAGGTCGCCAAGGTCCGCGTCGGTGAGTCTGCTCATCGACCCGTAGTTCATGATGGTGAACGGTTCGTGGGTGCCGAAGATCTCAGAGGGCCAGGCCGTCTCACGGACATTGGCAAAGAAGTGCCGCAGCCCGAAGACGTGCCCGAACTCGTGGATCATCGTCTCGATCTGCTCCTCGCGGACCTGCTGGAACATGGTGGGGTAGATGGTCAGCTGGTGCCTGCCGCCGTCGGGGAAAAATGCACTGGCCAAAACGCAGCCCGCAGGAGTGCAGTCCGGCGCATTCCGCAGCACGATTTCGAAATCCCACAGGTCGTCGTCCCGGGTGAACCTCACGGGGGCGGCGGAACCCCACCGCAGCAGCGACTCACCCATCAGGTCGCCCACTTCCTGCTTGCTCTGTTCCGGGTTGGGGGCCAGCGCGAAGGAGCGCTCCTGGAAGCGCCACTTCAGGATGGTTCCGGCGTGCCACAGCGGGACGAATCCCTCCGTAGCATCAACAACTATTTCGCTGGGCGGGCGTCCTCCGGGGGTCGCGTGCCCGCGGCCCTCAGTGGCACAGACGAAGCCGTCAGCGATGCGGTGGAGCAGGTCTTCGGCAGCCGATTCCATGATTCTCCCTGGCCTTGGTTGTCCTGAAAGGGGGTTTCCGGGTTACGGCGGCAGACTAGGAAAATGGCCGTTACGACAGCGTTACCGAGCGGCCGGACGGGGTGGGCGATTAGGCGAGTTCCAGCCGCATCAGCACGCGCGGGAACCCGTTGAGCACCGACGCGGTGTCCGCGGCCTTGGTGAAGCCGGCGTCCTCGAAAAGCTTGCGGGTGCCCACGTAGGCCATGGTCAGGTCCACTTTCGATCCCGCATTGTCCACGGGATAGCCCTCGACGGCGGGCGCCCCGTAGGAACGGGCGAAGTCCACCGCACCTGCCAGCAGGGCGTGCGAGATGCCCTTGCCGCGGTGGCCCGGCCGTACGCGGATGCACCACACGGACCAGACGTCCAAGGTGTCCACGTGTGGGATTTTCCGGTTCCCGGCGAAGCTGGTGCCGGCACGGGGGTGGACCGCAGCCCACCCCACCGGCTCGGCGCCGTCGTACGCCAACACACCCGGCGGCGGGTCCTGTGCCACCAGCTGCTTTACCAGCTCGCCGCGTTCGGTTCCGTGCAACGCCTGGTTCTGCTTCGAGGGGATGCGGTAGCTCAGGCACCAGCAGACATTCGCGTCGGGCCGCTTGGGCCCCACCAGCGCCTTGACGTCTTCGAAAGCGGTTGCGGGACGGACTTCGATCACCATGGCGCCATCCTGTCACCGCCGCCGGTAACGGGCAACGGATCCGCCGGCGGCCCTCAGGCGGGCAGGAGGCCCCGCTCCTGCAGGTCCTGCCACAGCCCCTGCGGAACCTGTTCGGCCATGCGGCCTGCGCTTTCCGTGATCTGCTCCGGCTTGCTGGCCCCCACGGTGACGTTCACGACGGCGGGGTGGCGGAACGGGAACTGGATGGCGGCGGTGGGCAGTTCCACGCCGTGCTCCTTGCAGATGTCCGCCAGCTTCCGTGCGCGCGCCAGGATTTCGTCACTGGCCTGGGAGTAGTTGTAGTGGGCGTCGTCCGGCAGCTCGGGTTTGGCGAGGATGCCGGAGTTGTAAACGCCCACGCTCACCACCCCGGTACCGAGTTCCCGGCATCGGTCCAGCAGCCCGGCGCCCGGGCGCCCGTCCGCTCCCGGCTGTTCCAGCATGGTGAACCTGCCGGCCAGCATGAGCAGGTCCAGGTCGGCAGCCTCCACGCACTCCATGGCGGCGCCCGCGGTGTTGGTACCCACGCCGATGGCCCTTACCAGACCCTCGGCCCGGACCTTCTCCAGCGCGGGCAGCGCCGTCTTCACCGCGTCCTCCATGCTGTAGACGTCCGGATCATGGAGGTAGGCGATGTCGATGTAGTCCAGGCCCAGCCGTTCCAGCGAGTCCTCGATGCTCCGCCGGACCCCTGCCTCGGACGGGTCCCACTCGCGCCGGAGGCTGGCGGGGACATCGAAGCCCTCGGGGTCTTTCGAGTCCTGGGTGGCCGGCGACGGGACCAGGACCCTGCCCACCTTGGTGGACAGGACGAACTCCTCCCGCGGCTTGTCCTTGAGGATCTCCCCAATGCGCCGCTCGGACAGGCCCAGTCCGTAGTGCGGAGCCGTGTCGAAGTAGCGGATGCCGGCATCCCAGGCAGCCCGGATGGTTGCCGCCGCCTGTTCATCGGAGATCGCCCTGTACAGGTTCCCCACCCCGGTGCCGCCAAAGCCAAGTTTCCCCAGCCGGCCGCGCAGCTGTCCCTGATTGTTGTCCACTGTGTGCTCCATGCGGTGCCCTTACCCACAATGGCCGGAGCCTAAAAGGGCGCGATTAACGCCGAACGCTCCTGCAGGTCGCACTGCAGGAGCGTTCGCGGAAAGGTTCCGGCGGGGAGGGCGTCCGGGGGAAGCTAGAGCCCCAGGGCTTCCTTGAGGGCTGCAACGTGGCCGTCGGCATGGACCTGGTACTGGGCCAGGGTGACCTTGCCTTCGGGGTCCACCACAACGGTGGAGCGCACGATGCCCTCGACAATTTCGCCGTTGACCAGTTTTTCTCCCCAGGCGCCATAGGCCAGGGCGACGGCGTGGTCCTCGTCGGAGAGCAGCGGGAAGGTCAGGGAGAAGTCGCCGCTGAAGCCGGCGAGGGCCTCCTGGGCGTCGGGGGAGATGCCGATGACTTCGTAGCCCTTGCCCTGCAGGGAGGCCAGGCTGTCGCGGAAGTCGCAGGCCTCGGTGGTGCAGCCGGGGGTGGCTGCCTTGGGGTAGAAGTACACGATGACGTTCTTGCCACGGTAGTCGGCCAAGGCGGTCTCGCGGCCCTGGGCGTCCTTGAGGGTGAACTCAGGGGCCTCGATTCCGGGCAGCAACCTGTTGGTCAGGGTGGGGCTCATGGTGTTCCTTTGGAAGGGTCGGTCAATAATGGCCAAGCATCTAGTGAAGCGGTTTCGCGTTCAGTGGTACAACTCCGGCGTCATATGCAGTATTCCGCCGGACCGCGGACGGTGGCGTTTTTGCCGGGCACGAACTGGTATCCGCCGCCGCGGACGGTGGCAACTGCATGGCGTGCGTTGCCCAGTTTCCGCCGGATCCGGCCCACGTAGACGTCGATGGACCGGGCCGTGGCGCCGGGGAAATCGAGGGACTCCAGGAACTCCTGCAGTTCCTCGCGTCCCACCGTACGGGACAGGTGCGTCACCAGGTACCGCAGCACCTTGAATTCGACGCCGGTGAGCGGCACGGGCCGTCCGTCCAGCAGGACCACGTCGGCCGCCAGGTCCACGGCCATGCGGCTGACGGGGCCGGCCGACGGCGGAAGCCGGGTGGCGCCGTCGTCATCCTCAGGTGCCGCGGGAGAAAGACCTGGTGCCTCCGCCGCGGAAGGAGTGCGGGAGGAGTAATCTGCGGCTCCTTCCGCGGCGGATGTGGGAGCTCCGGCAGCAGGCCAATGGACTTCCGCCTCCGGAGCAGTCTGCAGGGCCCTGGCCAGGACCAGTTGGGCGGCCTGGCGCAGGAGTTCAGGGCTGGTGCCTTCCGCCGGCACCACCCAGACGGCCAGGCCGCGCGCGGCAGCCTTGGGTGGAACCATCCGCGGCCGGTGCGCCGGCCGCGGATGGTGGACTTCCACTGCCATGGCGGGGCCTATACGCCGCCGCGGCGGATCAGCTTGCCCGTGGGGGTCTGGCCGTCCACCACGGCACCGCGCAGGAACGTCTTGCGCACCACGCCGGAGAGGGTCTTGCCGTCGTAGGGGGTGATGGGGTTCTTGTGCTTGAGCTTGGAGACGTCCACCACGAAGGCCTCGTCCGGGGCGAAGACCGCGAAGTCGGCGTCGTAGCCCAGTGCCAGCTGCCCCTTGTTGGTGAGGCGGGCCAGCGCGGCGGGCTTCTCCGCCATCCAGGAGACCACCCGCTCCAGCGGGATGCCGCGGTGCCGGGCCTCGCTCCAGATCAGGGACAGTCCCAGCTGCAGTGAGGAGACCCCGCCCCAGGCCACGGCGAAGTCGCCGTTTTCCAGGTCCTTCAAATCAAGGGTGGAGGGGGAATGGTCCGAGACGATGCAGTCGATGGTGCCGTCCAGCAGGCCCTGCCACAGCAGCTCACGGTTGGAGGCTTCGCGGATGGGCGGGCAGCATTTGTAGGCGGTGGCGCCGTCCGGGATTTCCTCGGCCATCAGCGTGAGGTAGTGCGGGCACGTCTCCACGGTGAGCTTGACGCCGTCGCGCTTTGCACTGGCAATCATGGGCAGCGCGTCCGACGACGACAGGTGCAGGATGTGCGCACGCGCACCGGTCCAGCGGGCGCGCTCGATGACCTCGGCGATGGCCTTGTTCTCGGCGCCGCGCGGGCGGGAGGCCAGGAAGGTCTGGTAGTGGTCACCGCCGGGGTGCGGCGCTCGGTCGATGGCGTGGGAGTCCTCGGCGTGCACGATCATGAGCGAGTCGAAGGACTTCAGCTCGGCCATGTCCTCCTCCATCTCATCCGCGTCCAGGTGCGGGAACTCGTCCACGCCGGAATGCAGCAGGAAGCACTTGAAACCGAACACGCCGTCGTCGTGCAGCGGGCGCAAGTCCGCCTTGTTGCCCGGGATCGCACCGCCCCAGAACCCGACGTCGATGAACGCCTGGTCCTCGGCCACCTCGCGCTTGAGCTTCAGGTTGGCCACGGTGGTGGTGGGCGGGACGGAGTTCAGCGGCATGTCGATGATGGTGGTGACGCCGCCGGCCGCGGCGGCGCGGGTGGCGGAGGCAAAGCCCTCCCACTCGGTGCGGCCGGGCTCGTTGACGTGGACGTGGGTGTCCACCAGTCCCGGGAGCAGGGTTTCGTCGTCGGCCAGTTCGATAACCTCGGAACCGGCCAGGCCGTTGCCCAGCGGCTCGATGGCCACGATCTTCCCGCCGCGGACGCCCACTTCGCGCGGCGCGATGCCGGCGGTGGTCAGGATGCGCTGGCCCCGGATGACCAGGTCAAATCGTTCTTCAGACACGGAGGTCCTCCTTGGTGCTTGGGGTGCGGGCAAGCCTGCCGGCCGCCAGCCTTCCACTGATTTGGGTGCCCAGCTGCTGCAGAAGCGGTCCAGCTTCTGATATGCACCTGTTTACATCGCTTTCGAGTTCGGTCAAAGAGTAGACGTCCTCGAATCCGGCTTCCGCCGCCTGGTGTTGCTCCAGGGTGGTCCGGCCGCACACTGCGATGACCGGGACGCCCTGGCCTGCCGCGGCCCGGGCGACGCCCATGGGCGTCTTGCCCAGCAGGCTTTGCTCGTCCAGGCTGCCTTCGCCGGTGATCACCAGGTCGGCTCCGGCAAGGCGCTCGGCCAGCCCGGTGAATTCGAGGACGACGTCGATGCCGGGCCGCCGCGTTGCGGCCAGTGCCGCGATGGCGGCGTAGCCCACGCCGCCGGCTGCCCCGGCTCCGGGAGCCTCGGCAGCCTTGACGGCGCGGAATCCGATTTCCCTGGCCAGGACTTCGACAAACCTGGCCAGGGCGGCGTCGAGCATGCCGACGTCCTGTTGTGTGGCACCCTTCTGCGGGCCGAACACCGCCGCGGCGCCCTGGGCGCCCAGCAGGGGGTTGTCGACGTCGGATGCCAGCACAAAGCGTGTGTCCACGAGGCGGGGTTCAAAGGAGGTGAAGTCGATGCTGTGCAGGTTGGCCAGCGCCGCTCCGCCCGGTGGAAGTTCATTGTTCCCTGCGTCCAGGAACCTGGCGCCGAGCCCCTGCAGGAGCCCCGCGCCGCCGTCGGTATTCGCGCTGCCCCCAACCCCCAGCACGATGCGGCGGCAGCCCGCATCCAGCGCGGCCCGGATCAGCTGCCCGGTACCCAGGCTGGTGGCGGTGGTGGCGTCCGTTGATTCCGGCCGCCCGCCCTTCCGGACGTTCGGCACGAGGGCGAGCCCGGAGGCTGTGGCCATCTCGATGACGGCCTCGTGTCCCCGGACGGCGAACTCCGCCTCCACCTGGTGCCCGATGGGTCCGCTGACCAGTGCCGTGCGGCGGGTGAAGCCGGAGCCGACGGCGGCTTCGAGGGTGCCCTCGCCGCCGTCGGCCACCGGAATCCGGACCACTTCAAGGTTGCCGCCCGCTCCGCGCTGCAGGCCCTTTTCCAAGTGGCTGCAGACCTCGGGGGCGGAAAGCGACCCCTTGAACTTGTCCGGGGCAATCACGATCCGCATGGTTAGCCCTGCAGTGCCAGGATGGCGGTGGGGGCGTCCGCGGCGGTCTCGGCCAGTTCCTCGAACTCGTTCACGGCGTTGATTTCCACGCCCATGGAGATGTTGGTGACCTTTTCCAGGATCACTTCCACCACCACGGGAACCTGGAATTCGCCCATCAGGGCCTTGGCCTTGTCGAAGGCGGCGGCGAGGTCGTTGGGGTCCTCCACGCGGACGGCCTTGCAGCCCAGGCCCTCGGCCACCTTGAGGTGGTCCACGCCGTAGCCGCGGGTGTCCTCGGACAGGTGCGCGCTGTTGATGTTCTCGAACGCCAGGGACACGTTCTGTTCCATGTTGAACCCGCGCTGGGACTGGCGGATCAGGCCCAGGTAGGAGTTATTCACCACCACGTGGATGTACGGCAGGTTGAACTGCGCGCCCACGGCCAGTTCCTCGATCATGAACTGGAAGTCGTAGTCGCCGGAGAGGGCCACCACGGTCTGGTCCGGGTTGGAACGCGCGACGCCGAGGGCTGCCGGGGCGGTCCAGCCCAGGGGACCTGCCTGGCCGGCGTTGATCCACTTGCGCGGGCCGAACACGTGCAGCATCTGGGCGCCGGCGATCTGGGACAGGCCGATGGTGGACACGTAGATGGTGTCGCGGCCGAAGGACTTGTTCATCTCCTCGTACACGCGCTGCGGCTTGATGGGGATGTTCTCGAAGTGCGTCTTGCGGTGCAGGGACGCCTTGCGGTCCTGGCATTCGGCGATCCAGGCGCTGTAGTCCGGCAGGGACCCTGCCGCCTTGCGCTCTTTGGCGAGCTCAACCAGCCCGGCCAGCGCCGCGCCGGCGTCGGACGCGATGCCCAGGTCCGGCGAGAACACGCGGCCGATCTGCGTGGGCTCGATGTCGATGTGCACGAACTTGCGGCCGGCGGTGTAGGTCTCCAGGCCGCCGGTGTGGCGGTTTGCCCAGCGGTTGCCGATGCCGATCACAAAGTCGCTCTGCAGGTAGTTCTCGTTGCCGTAGCGGTGGGAGGTCTGCAGGCCCACCATGCCGGCCATGAGCTGGTGGTCGTCAGGGATGGTGCCCCAACCCATCAGGGTGGGGATGACCGGCACGTTCAGGGTCTCGGCCAGTTCAACCAGCTGCGCGGAGGCGCCGGCGTTGATGATGCCGCCGCCGGCCACGATCAGCGGGTGCTTGGCGGCGGTCAGCATGTCCAGGGCCTTTTCCAGCTGCTTGCGGGAGGCCTTCGGCTTTTCGACGGGCAGGGGCTCGTAGGCGTCGATGTCGAACTCGATCTCGGCGAGCTGCACGTCGATGGGCAGGTCCAGCAGCACGGGGCCCGGGCGGCCGGAGCGCATCAGCTGGAAGGCCTTCTGGAAGGCGCCGGGAACCTGGCCGGGTTCCAGGATGGTCATGGCCATCTTGGTGACCGGCTTGGCGATGGACTCGATGTCCACGGCCTGGAAGTCTTCCTTGTGCAGCTTGGCCACCGGGGCCTGGCCGGTGATGCAGAGCATGGGGATGGAATCTGCCCATGCCGCGTAGAGGCCGGTGATCATGTCCGTGCCTGCCGGGCCGGAGGTGCCGATGCAGATGCCGATGTTGCCGTCCTTGGCGCGGCTGAAACCGTCGGCCATGTGGCTGGCGCCTTCAACGTGGCGGGCCAGGGTGTGGCGGATGCCGCCGTGGGCGCGCATGGCGGAGTAGAAGGGGTTGATGGCGGCTCCTGGCAGGCCGAACGCCTCGATGGCGCCTTCCTTTTCCAGGATGGCTACCGCTGCATCAACGGTACGCATCTTGCTCATGGGGTGCTCCTTGGAAAGTCTGTTTTTGGGTGTGCTGAAGGGAGTTTTTGTCCAGATATGCAGGCTTTAGGGGGTCCTAAGTCCGCTTATCTGGCCAAAAACTTCGGCTGGTGCGATGGCTGCTGCGGGCCGGGCCTTACTTGCGGCCGGAAAGCTGGAGGACCTGCTTGAAGAGTCCGGAGTGGTCCAGTGCGCCGTCGCCCTGGTTGACGGTGGCGGCGACGAGCTGTGCGACGACGGCGCCGAGGGGGACGGCGACGTTGGCTTCGCGGGCTGCTGAGGTGACGATGCCCAGGTCCTTGTGGTGGAGGGCGAGGCGGAAGCCGGGGTCGAAGTTGCGGTCGAGCATCTTCTGGCCCTTCTGGTCCAGGACCTTGGAGCCGGCCAGGCCGCCGCCAAGGACCTTGAGCGCGGCGTCGGTGTCCACGCCGTAGGCTTCGAGGAAGGCGATGGCTTCGCCGAGGACTTCGATGTTGACCGCGACAATGAGCTGGTTGGCGGCCTTGACGGTCTGGCCGGAGCCGGAGGGGCCGACGTGGACGATGGTCTTGCCGACGGCGTTAAGGACGTCCTGTGCGGCGTCGAAGTCTTCCTTGTCGCCGCCGACCATGATGGAGAGGGCGGCGTCGATGGCGCCCTGTTCGCCGCCGGAGACCGGAGCGTCAAGGGGGCGGATGCCGGCTTCGCGGGCTTCGTCGGAGAGGCGCTTGGCGACGTCGGGACGGATGCTGGAGGCGTCGATCCACAGGGTGCCCTGCCTGGCGTTGGTAAAGACGCCGTCCTTGCCGGTGACGACGCCTTCAACGTCGGGGGAGTCCGGCACCATGGTGATGACGACGTCGGCATCCTTGACGGCGTCAGCGATGCTGGAGGCGCCCTTGCCGCCTTCGGAGACGAGCTTGTCGATCTTGTCCTGGCTGCGGTTGAAGCCGGTGACGGTGTGGCCGGCCTTGACCAGGTTGATGGCCATGGGCAGGCCCATGATTCCGAGGCCGATAACTGCAACGTTGCTCATAATGGTTCTCTTTCCTGAAGTCTTTGTGGCGGTGCGGGGAGCGCGGGTCTGAGGAGTGGCCGGGATTAACGGGCGATTCGTTCGCGGATGGCCCAGCTGAAGGCCGTTTCCTGCGGTTCCTTGTATTCGAGGCCGATGTAACCCCCGTAGCCGAGTTCGCGGCTGCGGGCGATCCATTCCCCGAGGGGGAGGGTGCCGGTGCCGGGAGCGCCGCGGCCGGGGTTGTCGGCGATCTGGATGTGGCCGAAGTCCTTGGCGTGGTTTTCGATGACGGATTCGACGTCGTCGCCGTTGACTGCGAGGTGGTAGAAATCGGCGAGGAGCTTGATGTTGGCGGCGCCGGACTCTGCCTTTACGCGGGCGATGACCTTGAGGGCGTCGTCGGCGGTAAGGAGCGGGTACTTGGGTGCGCCGCTGACCGGTTCGAGGAGGACGGTGCCGCCAATGCGGGCGACGCCTTCGGCCGCCGCCGCCAGGTTCTTGACGGCGAGTTCGTCCTGCTCTTCCGGGGTGAAGTCGTCCTGCCGGTTGCCGTAGAGGGCATTGAAGGCCTTGCATCCGAGGCGCTCGCCGATGCCGGCGACGACGTCGATGTTGTCCTTGAACTCGGAGCAGCGGCCTTTCCAGGAAACCAGGCCCCGGTCGCCGCCCGGCATGTTGCCCGCGTTGAAGTTCAGGCCGGTCAGCTGGACGCCGGCGTCCTTGATGGCGTTCTCAAAGCTTGTGATGTCGCTGTCGGCGGGAACGGAGGTGTCGAAGGGCCACCAGAACTCGACGGCGTCGAAGCCTGCTGCCTTGGCCGCCGCGGGGCGCTCGAGCAGGGGCAGCTCCGTGAGGAGGATGGAGCAGTTCACTGTGTACGTCATCGTAGGTCCTTCCGAGGAGGGGCTTTGATCTATCTTCCCGTGCTTCCGGCGTCTTAGCGGTTTCCGCTTTGTGGAATTTAGATTCTGCTTTATGAAAAGTGTAGGGAAGGGTGGCGACGGGAGTCAAGGGGAAGCCTGTGTGCAGGGCAGCAGGCCCGGGTCAGAGGGCAAGAAAAAGGCCGGCTGCAATGCAGCCGGCCTTTTTCGGGGGTGACTATTAACGCAGGTCGAAGCGGTCAAGCTCCATGACCTTGGTCCACGCGGCCACGAAGTCGGTGATGAACTTTTCCCGGCCGTCTTCGCTGGCGTACACCTCGGACAGGGCACGGAGCTGCGAGTTGGAGCCGAACACCAGGTCCACCGGCGTTGCGGTCCACTTCAGTTCGCCGGTTGCGACATCGCTGATCTCGTAGACGTCAGCTTCGTTTTCCGATGCCTTCCAACGGGTGCCGGGGGACAACAGGTTGACGAAGAAGTCGTTCGTGAGGACCCCGGGGCGGTCCGTGAGCACGCCGTGGCTGGTACCACCGACGTTGGTGCCAAGGGCGCGCATACCGCCCACCAGGACGGTCATTTCCGGCGCGGAAAGGTCCAGCATGTATGCCTTGTCCAGCAGGAGGGTTTCCGGCTGGAGCTTGTTGCCGGGACGCACATAGTTTCGGAACCCGTCCGCCCGCGGCTGCAGGTACTGGACGGACTCGACGTCGGTCTGTTCCTGGGTCGCATCTGTGCGGCCGGGCCGGAACGGCACGGTGACCGGGAACCCGGCGTCGGCGGCGGCCTTCTCCACTGCGGCGCAGCCGCCGAGGACGATCAGGTCTGCCAGGGATACCTTCTTGCCGCCGCTTTGAGCGGAGTTGAACTTCTGCTGTACACCCTCGATTGCCTGCAGGGCAGCATCCAGCTGTTCGGGCTCGTTGGATTCCCAGCCGCGCTGCGGTTCCAGCCGGATCCGCGCCCCGTTTGCGCCGCCGCGCCTGTCGGTCTTGCGGAAGGTTGCCGCCGACGCCCACGCGGTCCTGGCCAGCTGGGAGACGGACAGGCCGGAGTCCAGTAGCTGTGCCTTGAGCGAGGCGATGTCCTGCTCGTCAACCAGCTCATGGTCCACTGCCGGGACGGGGTCCTGCCAGATTTGCGGTTCGGGCACCCACGGGCCGAGCATGTGCGGGCCGACGGGTCCCATGTCGCGGTGGAGCAGCTTGTACCAGGCCTTGGCGAACGCAAGGGCAAACTCGTCCGGGTTCTCCAGGAACCGGCGGCCGATCTTCTCGTAAACCGGATCGAAACGCAGCGACAGGTCCGTGGTGAGCATGGTGGGCCGGTGCTTTTTCTCGGGGTCGTGGGCGTCCGGGATAATCTTCTCGGCGTCCTTGGCCACCCACTGGTGCGCGCCTGCCGGGCTCTTGACGAGCTCCCACTCGTGCTCGAACAGAATTTCCAGGAAGCGGTTGCTCCACTGGGTCGGCCGGTCGGTCCAGGTGACCTCAAGGCCGGAGGTGATGGTATCCGCACCCTTGCCGGACCCGTAGGTGCTCAGCCAGCCCAGGCCCTGCGCCTCGAGGTTCGCGGCCTCAGGCTCGGGGCCGACGTGCGCGTCGGCCTCAGCAGCGCCGTGCGTCTTGCCGAAGGTGTGTCCGCCGGCGATCAGGGCGAAGGTCTCCTCGTCGTTCATCGCCATGCGCTTGAAGGTCTCGCGGATGAAGGCGGCGGCAAGCTTCGGGTCCGGGTTGCCCATCGGGCCTTCGGGGTTGACGTAAATCAGGCCCATCTCGGTGGACCCCACATCTTCAGCCATCTGGCCTTCGCCAACGTAGCGTTCGTCGCCGAGCCACGTGTCCTCGGGACCCCAGAAAATCTCCTCGGGCGCCCAGACGTCCTCGCGGCCAAACGCAAAACCGAAGGTCTTGAAGCCCATGGATTCGAGGGCAACGTTTCCGGCGAGGACGAGCAGGTCCGCCCAGGAAAGCTTCTGGCCGTATTTTTGCTTGACCGGCCACAGCAACCGGCGGGCTTTGTCCAGGTTGGCATTGTCCGGCCAGCTGTTCAGCGGCGCGAACCGCTGGCCGCCGTCCCCTGCGCCGCCGCGGCCGTCGTGGACGCGGTAGGTGCCGGCGGCATGCCAGCTCATACGGATCATCAGGCCGCCGTAGTGGCCGAAGTCCGCGGGCCACCAGTCCTGGGAGGTGGTCAGGACTTCGATGATGTCCTGCTTGAGCGCCTCGACGTCGAGCTTTTGGAACTCTTCCGAGTACTTGAAGGTGGGTCCCAGCGGGTTGGCAGCCGGGTGGTGCGCGTGGAGGACAGAGAGGTCGAGCTGGTTTGGCCACCAGTCGGTGACCGTCCGGGGCCGGTGGCCCTTGGGTTGCGGAGAGTCAATCGCCGGGTTTTCACTCTCGCTGCCGTGCGAGGTCACGCTGTCATGGGCGACCGGGCAGCCGCCTTCCACCTTTTGGTCCAGCCCCTGGGCGCTTCCCGGGGTGGGGACAGGGGGATGGTCCTGGGGGTCCGTCATGTGTTTCCTTCCCTATGGCCGAGGCCGCGGTCGGACTCGGGCAGCCGCTTCAACCCTCCCATTTGAACATGGGCGGAAGTGCGCACTGAACCCCCTGCCGCCTATGTTCACTGTGTGAGATCCTTGCCCTTTGTTTCGGGTATGGTGAAGACGAATGCGGCGCTAATGACCAGCAGAAAAACCGCGTAGATGTTGAAAACCTGCGGCGCGCCCAAGGACGCGCCCAGCCACTGCTGCAGGTAAGGCGCGGTCCCGCCAAAGGCAGCCACGCAGATCGAATACGGAACCCCGACGCCCACGGTGCGGATCGACGTCGGGAACAGCTCGGCGTACACGGCCGGGACAATGGCTGCGCTCGCGGCAATGAAGACCAGCATTACGGACATGCTGACGGCCAGCTGCCAGGCGGAGTCCTTCAGCAGCCACGTCATGGGGAAATGGAAGACGGCGGAGCCGACGGCGCCGGCCCACAGGACCTTCTTCCGCCCGATCCGGTCGGAAAGCTTGCCCCACGCCGGCAGGGCGGCGATGAAGACGATGTTGGCGATGACGCCGGCCCACAGCGCCTCGCCGCGGTCGATCTTCAGTGCTGTCGTGGCATAGCTCGGCGCCACCACGCCCCAGATGTAGTAGATCACCGTTAAACCCACGGTCAGCCCGATCACCTGCAGCGCCTGCTTCCGGTAGCGGACAACCTGCGGCCAGATGGGGGCGCGCTTTTGGGAGGCGGATTCGCCCTCGAACGCATCGGTCTCATGCAGCCGTGCCCGCATGATCAGCGCGTACAGGCCCATTGCGGCACCCAGCAGGAACGGGATGCGCCAGCCCCACGCGTTCATGGCCTCAGCGGTCAGCGTCATGTTCAGCACCGCGCCGAGCAGCGTGCCGAACAGGATGCCCACGGTGCCTGAGGTGTAGATCAGCGTCGCCCAGAACCCCCGGTGTTCCCTGGGTGCCATCTCGGACAGGTAGGTTTGTGACGACGGCAGCTCGCCACCGTGCGCCAGGCCCTGGATGAGCCGGGCCACCAGGAGCATCAGCGATGCCCACGCCCCGATGCTGGCGAACGTCGGCGCGATACCGATCATCAGGCTGCCCAGCGAAGCGAGGCCGACGGCGAGGGTCATCGAGGTCTTTCGGCCCACCCTATCGCCGATCCAGCCGAACAGGAAACCGCCGAAGGGCCGGGCAACGAAGCCGACGGCGAAGATCGCCAGGGTGGACAGCACGGCCGACGCCGGGTCGGCCTTGCTGAAGAGCTGGCTGGCGATGAACGGCGTGAACGTAGCGTAGATGGCCCAGTCGTACCATTCAACCGCGTTGCCGATGCCGGTGCCGACAATGGTCTTCGCGGTGGACACCCGTTCAGTCTGCTGTTTTGTTGCTGCAATGGACATGGTTGCTTCCTGGTGGTCGGTGTGGAGGGGAGGCGCCGGGCAGCGGCGCTGCTGCCCGGCGGTCAGGCGGTTGTGGCCAGGCGGCGGTCAGGCGGTTGCGGACAGTGTGGCCAGCCGGGAGATGGCCAGCTCCGCGTAGAGCGCGGCACCGTCAGCCAGCACGCCGTCGTCGAACGTTGCGTAGGGGGAGTGGTTGAAGGGTGAGGTGGACGGGTCGCCGCCCGGGGCGACGGCGCTGAGCCCCACGAAGGTGCCGGGCACCTCCGCCAGCACCCGGGAGAAGTCCTCGGATCCGCTGAGCGGGGTGGCCCAGCGGGACAGGCGGCGCTCGCCGAACAGCTCGGTGATCACTTTCTCGGCAGTGTGTGTTTCGTCCTCGTTGGTGATGGTGAGAGGGTACTCCGGCTGGTAGTCGACGTGGACCTCGACGCCGTGCCCGGCGGCGATGCCCTGGAGCAGGCGCGGCACCGCCTCCATCATCTTCAGCCGGGAGGTTTCGGAAAATGTCCGGACTGTCGCCTCGATCCGTGCCGATTCCGGGATGACGTTGCGTTTGGTCCCGGCGTGCAGCACGCCGACGGACAGTACGACGGGATCGAACATGTTGAACTGCCGGGTGACCATCACCTGCAGGGCGGTCACCATCTCCGCCGCCACGGTCACCGGGTCCTTCGCCGCGTGCGGAGCAGAGCCGTGGCCGCCGGCGCCCAAGACGATGACCTCGAGTCCGTCGGAGGCGCTGAGCATCACCCCGGGCTTGGTGCAGAACGTGCCGTGCGGCTCCAGCGACGAGAACACGTGCATCCCGTAGGCCGCCTGGACGCGCTGGCCGGCGGCGTCCAGGACACCTTCGCGGAGCATGTAGCCGGCTCCATCGCAGCCTTCCTCGCCGGGCTGGAACATGAGCACGACGTCGCCGGCGAGCAGGTGCCTCTTCCCTGCCAGGAGAGAGGCGGCTCCTGCGAGCATGGAGGTGTGCAAGTCGTGGCCGCAGGCGTGCATGGCGCCGTCGGTCCGGGAGGTGTATTCCACGCCGGTCTTTTCCTGGACGGGCAGCCCGTCCATGTCGGCGCGGAGCAGGACGGCCGGCCGTTCGGTGCTGTTCCCGGCACTGCCTTCCCCGCTGCGGCCTTCGTTGCCGTCCCCGGAACCGGCACCGCCGCGCAGAACCGCGGTGACCGACGTCGTTTCCTTGCCCAGGGTGATCTCATAGGGCAGGCCGTCGAGCGCCTGGAGGACACGCTCCTGGGTGCGGGGAAGGTGCAGGCCGATTTCCGGTTCCCGGTGCAGGTCGTGGCGGAGGCGGATGAGGTCTTCCTGCAGATCGCGGGCGTCGTCGGTAATGGGCACTTGTTCTCCTCCACTTGTACGGTCGGGCTTGAGGTTTATTCTGAAGTGGCCTGGTTCACAGTCGACGGAAGCGCAGGAAATGTGCTGCTGCACCGGGTCAGAAGCAGGAATCATGCACAGAAAGGGTCCGTCAATGGAGCTCGGCGAGGAAGACCTGGCACTCATCCAGGTCCTTCAGGCGCATCCCCGGCTTGGCTGGGCGGATGCGGCGAGGGTCCTTGGCGTGCATGCCACCACGCTGGCGGCCCGGTGGGAACGGCTGAGGGCCAGCGGTTCGGCCTGGGTGACGGCGCACCTCGCGGGCGATCCGCGCCAGATGCTGCTCGCCTTCGTGGCCGTGGACTGTGACATGAACCTGAGGGACAGTGTGACGGCACAGTTGGCGGCGATCCCGGAAATCGTCACGGTGGAGGAGGCGGCGAGCAACCGGGACCTCATGCTGACGGTCATCACCGGATCCCTCGAGGGATTCAGCACCAACGTGGTGTCGCGGCTGAAAGCCATCAAGGGCTTGACGAAATACCAGACGGCGCTGTGCACCAGGCTTCACACCAGTGCCGACGAGTGGCGGCTGAACATCCTGGACAAGTCCCAGCTCGCAACGCTCCGCTCGCTGGGGCAGGGTTTGTCGGGTGCCGGCAGGGAGGCAGCAACAGCCCCGCTCCCACAGAGCCACCTCGATCTGCTCCCGTATCTGGCCAGGGACGGCCGGGCTACGGCGGCCGAGATAGCCCGGGACCTTGAACGGCATCCTGCCACTGTGCAGCGGCAGCTGAACCGCGTCCTCGCCAGCGGCCTGCTGCTCTTCCGCTGTGAACTGGCGCAGGGCTATTCGTCGTTTCCGGTGACCTGCCAGTGGTTCGCCAATGTGCCGGCAGGCCGGCACGAGGAAGCAGCGGCGGCCTTCCGCACCATCAGCAACGTCCGGCTCAGTGCTTCCACCACGGGCGCAACCAACTTCGTGATCATCATGTGGCTGCAGTCGCTCGCGGACGTGATGACTGCTGAGCTGGCGCTGCAGCAAAAGGTGCCGGGCATCGAGCTGGTGGAGAGCGTGGTGATGCTGCGGACCGTGAAGCGCGTGGGCTGGATGCTGAACGAAGATACAACGGCGAGCGGCGCCGTCGTCCATCCGGGAACCTTGGGCGCTGGCAGCTGAAGCGCGCCGGACCACAGGGAACAAGGTGGAAAACTTTGCCCCCTTGACTCCACATTCACAAGGGATACGGTTGGAAATACGCCAGCCCGCAGCTGGTGAACGGGCGCGCACCTGGGGAAAGGCGCACGCTGCAACAGGTCTCGCCATACTTCACCGCTTGTGCGGTATCAAACCCATTGCCTGGTTCCGGCCAGGCAGACGTACTTCGAATCCCTCAGGTTGTGTCCCAATGACCGCAAACTTCATCCGGGCTTTGGCTGTTAAGTCGTTCGACGTTCCCGACAGGAAACGCTGCCCGGACAAGGCGGAGTTCGACCTCGTCACAGTTGATGACTATTCGGTGGCCCGGCTGATCCTCGCCCCGGGCTGGCGCTGGTCCGAGTGCGCCAAACCCGTGGAGCTGACAGCCTTTTGCGAGCACCACCACTTGGGCTACTGCATCGCAGGCCAACTGGAGATTGAAATGCCCGACGGCGGACACACAACCATCCGCGCGAATGACACTTATGCGCTCCCTCCCGGGCATGACGAGTGGGTGGCCGGCGATGAGCCGTTCGTGGCCGTCGAGTTCCTGGGGGCTGCCTCGTTTGGGCGTCCCCGCAGTTACGGAATGCATGCCCTGATCTGACGGGCTCCAGCCGGATCTCTTCCCGTCGCCGCCGAAGCTAGGGCTTCGGCAGCCTGGTGGACTCGGGTGCCGTGATCAGGGCCAGCGACGCCGCCACGGAGTGGTCGGGCTTCTCCGGCGGTTTGGCGTATGCCCGAAGGACCAGCAGCGACTTGGCGGCCAGTGTCACCGTGCCGTCTGCCTCGAGGAAGCCCTGGTCCGCGTGTTCACCGGCTGTGTCGATCAGCTGCTCCCATGCCGGCGCGTACTCGGTGTTCGGCAGTGTGAAGTCGACCGGATGGTCCCCGGAATTGCAGTACAGCAGGAAGTGGTGGTCCCGGATCACCCGGCCACGGTGGTCCTTGCCCACCGCCTCTCCGTTGTAGAACACCCCCAGTGCCCGGGCCAGCGGGTTGCCCCAGTCCTCGGGGACCATTTCGGTTGCATCAGTATTCAGCCAGACGATGTCCGGAAGTGGCTGGCTGAGGGCCCGCCGGACCGGACGGCCGTCGAAAAATCTGTTGCGGCGGAAGGTGGGGTGTTCACGCCGCAGGGCGCTGACCGCGGCCAGGAACTCGTTGAGCGGCTGGTCGACTTTGTCCCAGTTGATCCAGGACAGCGGTGAATCCTGGCAGTAAACGTTGTTGTTGCCCAGCTGGGTCCGCCCCAGCTCGTCGCCGTGCGCCACCATCGGCACACCCTGGGAAAGGAGGAGGGTGGCAAGGAAATTGCGTTGCTGGCGGGCGCGCAGGGCCAGGATTTTAGGGTCGTCGGTAGGGCCTTCCACCCCGCAGTTCCATGAGCGGTTGTGGGATTCACCGTCGTTGTTGTTCTCGCCGTTGGCCTCGTTGTGCTTGTTGTTGTAGGAAACCAAGTCGCGCAGGGTGAAGCCGTCGTGGGCGGTGACGAAGTTGATGGATGCCACCGGGCGCCGTCCCGAGCTTTCGTACAGGTCCGAGGAGCCGGCCAACCGCGAGGCGAATTCGCCCAGGGTGGCGGGGGCGCCGCGCCAAAAGTCGCGGACGGCGTCGCGGTATTTTCCGTTCCACTCCGTCCACAGGGGCGGGAAGTTGCCCACCTGGTAGCCGCCGGGGCCGACGTCCCACGGCTCCGCAATCAGCTTGACCTGCGATACTACCGGGTCCTGCTGCACCAGGTCGAAGAAACTGGACAGCCGGTCCACCTCATAGAAATCCCGGGCCAGCGCTGAGGCGAGGTCGAAGCGGAACCCGTCCACGTGCATTTCCAGCACCCAGTAGCGCAGCGAGTCCATCAGCAGTTGCAGGGCATGCGGGTGCCGGACGTTGATGGTGTTGCCGGTGCCGGTGTAGTCCAGGTAGTGCTGTTTCTCGTGGTCCACCAGCCGGTAGTACGCCTGGTTGTCGATGCCCTTGAATGACAGCGTGGGACCCATATGGTTGCCCTCGGCCGTGTGGTTGTAGACGACGTCGAGAATCACCTCGATGCCCGCGGAATGCAGCGACCGGACCATCGCCTTGAATTCCTGGACCTGCTGCCCGGGCCGGAAGCTGGAACTGTAGCTTTCGTGCGGGGCGAAGAAGCCAATGGTGTTGTAGCCCCAGTAGTTGCCCAGGCCCCTGTCCTTCAGCACGCTGTCCTGGACAAACTGGTGCACCGGCATCAGCTCAATGGCCGTGACCCCCAGCTTCTTAAGGTGCTCGATCACGGCAGGGTGGGCTATCCCGGCGTACGTACCCCGTTCCTTTTCCGGCACCTCCGGGTGGGTCATGGTGAGGCCCTTCACGTGGGCCTCGTAAATCAGGGTGTCGTTGTAAGGGATCCTAGGCGGTCGGTCGTGCTGCCAGTCGAAGAAGGGACTGATGACCACAGACCGCATGGTGTTGGGCGCCGAATCCTCGGTGTTGAGGGACAGGGGATCACCAAAGTTGTACGAAAACATTGGCTGGCCCCATGTGATGTCCCCGCTCAGGGCTTTCGCGTACGGGTCCATCAGCAGCTTGTTGGGGTTGCAGCGCAGGCCTTGGCCCGGGTTGTACGGGCCGTCTACCCGGTAGCCGTAAAGCTGGCCGGGCAGGACATGGGGAAGGTAGCAGTGCCAGACAAAGCCGTCCACTGCTTCAAGCCGGATGCGCTGCTCCGTGCCGTCGTCGCCGAACAGGCAGAGGTGGACAGCGTGGGCCGCCTCGCTGAACACCGCAAAGTTCGTGCCGCTGCCGTCGTAGGTGGCACCCAGCGGATAAGGGCTCCCCGTCCAGACTTCCATGTCCCGCCTCCATCCCCAATGAGAACACCATCCAACCACAGGGGTACGACACCGGCAGAGGGGGAGGGCGGGCTTCAACTGGGCGGCGGGACAAGACGGAGGCGGGCGTACGACGGCGGCCCAGCGCCGCCGTCGTTATTCCTACGCCCGGCTGATGGGGATCTTCCGCCGCTCGGCAGGATCCTGCTCGGGCAGGGGGACGCGGACTTCCAGGATTCCATCGATATAGGTTGCCTTGATGGCAGTCTGGTCGGCGCCTGCCGGAACAGTAACGGCACGGGAGAAGGTGCCGTAACGGAATTCCGAGCGGTACCCCTCCTTGCCCGTGTGTTCAGTCTTTTCCTCGTGCCGGACGGTGATCCGCAGCTGATCACCGGTCATGGTGATGTCTACGTCTTTGTCCGGGTCGATGCCAGGGACTTCGGCCTTGATCACCAGCGTGCCGTTTTCCTTGTACTCCTCGGTCCGCAGCCAGGTGTCCAGGTCACCTTCGAAGAAGCGCCGGAGGGGCTCGGTGAAGTCCGTGCCGGTGCGGCGGAGGATGCCGTTGTTCATTGCTTTGCTCCTTTCGCTGTGGGTTTGGGTGTGGCCGCGGACCGGTGCCCGGGCATCAAAGGCGCCGGACCGCGGGGCAGAAAAGGTTTGTTGTGGGAATCGCATCAAGGCGGGGAAGGCGATGGCATGCCTCGAATGAGGTAGTGCTGCCCAGCCCGGTATGTGCTGGGGAAGTTGGCGTTGGCTTTCATGGCTCATGCTTCCAGTGACGCCGGTTGGCCGACTGCTTTAGCCAATTTTGTTTATACCCAATCCGGCCCGTTCGGTCACGGGGTATTTTGCAACTTTTCCCAGGGCGCCCGCCGTGTCTTGTTGTTCCGTGCTGCAGACTGTTGCCATGACTTTTGCCAATGTGGGAAGCCTGGGAACCAAGCCCGGCCAGCGCGACGCCGTCGTATCCATCCTGCTCCGGCCGATGCCGGGCCTGAAGGAGGCCGGGTGCCTGCTGTACGAAGTGGGCGTCAATGACGACGCACCGGACACCGTATTTGTCAGCGAACTTTGGGAATCGCCGGAGGCGCACCGGAACTCGCTGCAGCTGGACAGTGTTCGGGCCGCGATTGCCGAAGCCATGCCCCGGTTGTCCGGCGAGATGGGCGGCAACCAGTTCACAGTGCTGGGATCGCCGCTGCGTTAGCAGGGCTCTTACAGGGGCACCCGCTTCCGTCCTGCTGCCCCTGTTGTCCGGGCCGCTGTACCGCTAGGCTTCCGGGCAACGACTGGATACCGGGAAACCGGGTAAGGGAGATCCCATGAAGCCGCTGCCTGCACTTGAGCTTGTGACCCGCCTGGAAGATGCCGATTGGCTTGACCCGATCGCCAAGAGCGTCCGGAAATCCGTGAAGAAGGTGATCCGGCCACGCTGGGCGCGGGACATCCTGCACGGGGTTCCGATCGGGCACCCTGTGCACCCGCTGGCGGTGCAGGTGCCGATCGGGGCGTGGGTCTCAGCGGGCGTCCTGGATGCGCTGCCCGGCACCGGCCATGCTGCCAAAGTGTTGGTTGGTGTGGGAACGCTAAGCGCCGTCCCGTCTGCGATCGCCGGCTTTACCGACTGGTCGCAGCTGCACAGCCAGCAGCAGCGGGTGGGCTTGGTTCATGCTGCCGCGAACATCACGGCGACCACACTGTACGCCGCATCGCTGGTGCAGCGTGCCCGGGGCCGGGAAACCAGCGGCAAGGTGCTTGGTTACCTAGGGCTCGCTGCGGTTGGCGGGGGTGGCTTTCTGGGCGGCCACCTGAGTTACCGCCAGGCAGCCGGGGTAAACCACAGCGAAGATGTACCCCACCGTTTCCCCTCCGGCTGGCATCCGATGGCTCAGCTGTCCGACCTGCCTGACGGGCAGCTGTCCAAGCGCGAGGTTGCCGGGCTGCCGCTCCTTGTCCACCGCGAGGGCGACCGGGTCAATGTGCTGTCCGACGTGTGCAGCCACCTCTCCGGCCCGCTGCACGAGGGCAAGCTCAAGCAAGGCAGCGTCAACGACGACAGTGAGCCGTGCGTCGTCTGCCCGTGGCACCTCAGCACATTCTCGCTGCGAACCGGCGAAGTCCAGGCCGGTCCTGCCACCTCCCGCCAGCCGCGCTTCGACACCCGGATCACCGGCGGGCTCGTGGAGGTATGTTTGCCCGGAGCAAGCTAGTCTTTCGAGTTGCTCGGCCCGGGATTGAGGCTGGACCGCTCCAGCCCATTCACCCATTCACCCCGCCGCAACACCCCGGCAAGCGCCAATTCAGCGTCCACCACGACGACGTCGGCACGCATCCCCGCCCGAAGGTCACCGGCCCGGGAGGACCATCCAAGGACGTCGGCGGGGACGGCGGTTGCGGCGAGAACCGCGTCCTGGAGCGGGACCCCGGCGGCCACCGTTGTGCGAACGACGTCCAGCAGGGTAGCGGTCCCGCCTGCGATGGCACCGGTGCTGTCCACCCGGGCAATTCCCTGGTCCACGGTGACAGCCAGGCTACCGAGGCGATAGTGACCGTCCGCCAGTCCGGTTGCCGCCATGGAATCGGTGACCAGGGCGATGTTGGCGGCCCCCACAAGATCGAAAACCAGCTTGATGGTCTCGGCCGCCAGGTGGACGCCGTCGGCGATGAGCTCCACCACCGTGTTGCCGTTCCGGGCGGCGCTGAGGCCGGCCGCGACCGGGCCGGGAGAGCGGTGGTGCAGGCTGGGCATGGCGTTGAACAGGTGGGTGACGGTGGGGCGGAACCTGCCTGTGCGGTTGGTAGGAGCTGCAAGCCCGGCTGCCGCCTGCTCCAGGAATTCGGCTGCGGCGGCAGTATCCGCGGCGGTGTGCCCCAGCGAGGGGACGATTCCCCGGGAAGCGAGCAGGTCCACCACGGCGGATGCCCCAGGAAGCTCGGCCGCCAAGGTCATCGACGCCAATGTAGGCCCGGCAGCATCAAGCAGTTTGGTTACCAGTGCAGGGTCCGGCTCCCGCAACAGTGAGGGGTCGTGCGCGCCACACTGTGCGGCGGCGAGGAAGGGGCCCTCCAGGTGGGACCCTGCAATCATTCCCTCGCCAGCCATATTCCGGAGGACCATAAGGTTCCGAACCAGGCTTTCGGGGGACCCGCTCACCAGGCTGGCCAGCAGGGTGGTGGTTCCGCGGCTGTGCAGGTAACGTGCGGCGGATTGTGAGGCTTCAAGCGACCCTCCGGAAAAATCCGAGCCCAGCGCGCCATGGCAATGCAGGTCCACCAGGCCCGGCAGCAGAATGCGCCCGGTATCCGCGGGCCCCGCTGAACCGGGGTATTCCGATGCCGGTCCCGCATAGGTGACCAGGCCGCCGTCGACCGCTACAACGCCATCGGCGACGTCCCTGCTGCCGGTGACCAGGCGGCCGCGCAGCACCAATTCATCGCTCATGATTGCAGGCCTCCAGCCACGGATTATTCCACAGCGGTGCGGGGTGGACGCCGGGCCACGAAGCCGCCGGTATTTGCGTCTCAGTCCAGAACCTTTACGCTAGGAAACGCTAAGCATGCTTCCTATTTCGAAAGGGTCCACCTGATGCGGAAAGTACCAGCGCTTGGATTGATGACCGCGGCGATGCTGGCCCTGGCCGGCTGCACCGGAGGTGGCGGCGGCGCTGCCAGCCCCACGGCAACGGCTACCGCCACAGCTTCCGCGACGGAAACGGCCCAGGAAAAGGCGTACACCGAAGATGAGCTGCGCAACCTCATCTCTGGTAAGGCCGACGCGGACGGCAACGAACTCAAGCTCTACTCGAAGGAGCAGGTGGACCAGGGCGGAAACATTGCCAACCTGCTGCTGAGCACCGCCAATGTTGACCCCGAGGACTGCAAGGACATTGCCACCGCAGGGCTTCTGGACACGGTGGAGGAAGGCGAGATCGCCGTCGCGATTTCCGAGGGCAACCAGCCGCGCACGCTGTCCGCCCAGTCCAGCGCGGAGGGGGAGAATGCGGAGCAGGTCCTGACGGAGATCAAGGGCAAGATGAGCCAGTGCTCCACCTTCACCGTTGACGCCCTGGGCCAGAGCTACGAAGTGTCCAGCGAGGAGCTCCAGGCCGAGACGGACGCCGCGGAAACCTTTGCCACGCTCAGCACCCGCAGCGGCGAGAACCAGCAGAAGCTGATGCAGGTCTCCGCCGCCGAGGGACGGCTGCTGGTGGTTGCCACCAAGAGCGGCGCGGACCTGGGCGATACCGACCAGAAGGAGCTTGAGGACCTGATTAATGAGGTGCTTGAGCAGGCGGACCACGGCGGCGCAACGTCCAGCCCGACGTCCACCTCCACCTCCACTTCCACGGGCACGGCCTCGCCCGACGAATCCGCGTCACCGACGGCGACGGACACCGAAACGGAGGACAGTGCGACGTCGACGGCTTCGCCGACCGCCTCGCGCTAACAGAACCCGAAAGGCGGGCAGGACCCTGGTGGTTCTGCCCGCCTTTTGCGCATCTGGGCTGAGCGGAAGCTTCGTCAGTCCGGACTGTTGCCCGTTCCACTCCGGGCAGTCTTGCTCATGTGAAACTGGGGAATGTCCGCCGGACTTGGGCCGCCGCGGAACTTGGGCGACGGCTGCTGTCCCTCGCTGATGCGCTGCAGCTCCTGGTCCTCAAAGGCTTCTTCCTTGCCCAGCATGACCGCGGAATCATGATTGGTGATCTCGCCTTTGAAAGCGCGCAACATAACGCTCCGGTCGAACTGTCCCTCCCACTTGGAGACGACGAACGTGGCGACGCAATTGCCCAGCAGATTGACGACGACACGCATGGAGTCCATCAACCGGTCTGCGCCAAGGAGGAGCGCGACGCCGGCAACCGGGAAGATGCCCAGCGCCGCGGCGGTTGCCGAGAGAGCCAGGAACGAGGAGCCGGGAACACCGGCCATTCCCTTCGACGTCAGCAGCAGGACACCGAGGGCAGCCAGTTGCTGGCCGAAATCCAGGTTGTGGCCAAAGGCCTGGGCAAGGAAAAGCAGGGAGATCGAAAGGTAGATGGCCGCCCCGTCCAAGTTAAAGGAGTAGCCGGTAGGAACGACCAGGCCCGTGGTGGCGCGGGAGCAGCCGGCGTTGGTCAACTTGGTCATGATCCGTGGCATAACAGCTTCGGTGGACGCGGTGCCCAAGGCCAACAGGAACTCTTCACGGGTGTACTTAAGGAATTGCCAGAGGGGAACACGGGCCGTTGCCCAGGCGACGATGAACAGCAGGCCGATGAAGACGACGGCGGCGCCGTAGCAGGCGGCGATCAAGAGGGCGTAAGTGCTGAGCGTATCCAGCCCGTACTGGCCGATGATGAACGCCATGGCTCCGAATGCGCCGATGGGCGCGACCTTCATTATCCAGGACATGATCTTGAAAACCAGTTCCAGGACGGTCTCCATGAGGCTGATGACCGGCATGCACTTTTCGCGGCCGATGACCACGATGGCCGCCCCGAAGAACACGGAGAAGAACAGCACCTGCAGCAGACTGTTGTTGGCGAAGGCTCCAATGACGCTGGCCGGGATAACATCCAGGATGAAGGCTGCCGCATCCTTGGGTGCACCGGATCCTGTTTTGGCGTCGAGGTCTGCCTGGGACAGGGTGGCGGGATCGATGTTCAGGCCGGCCCCGGGTTGCACGACGTTGCCGACCACTAGTCCGAAGACCAGGGCGAAAAGTGTTGCTGCCGTGAAATAGACCAGGGCCTTGACCCCAACCCTTCCAACCGCTTTGACGTCGCCTACGGCTGAAATACCGGTGACGATCACCAGGAAAATCAGCGGCGCGATGATCATTTTGATGAGTTTGATGAAGCCATCTCCGAGCGGCCTCAGTTGGGAGCCGAGGTCCGGCCAGAAATGTCCCAAAAGGACACCAGCCACGACGGCGATCAGAATTTGGAAGAAAAGCGACTTGTACAGCGGCTTTTTCTTCCCGGGCACCGAACTCGCCTTCAGTGCCTCAGGGTTTGGGATCTTCATTGACCTTTACCTATCCGGTGGGGGACGTCCCGCTTTGCGGGCCTAGGTTCAACGTAATCCCGGTCACACTTCTTCCGCAAGAGGAAATTCAATTTCCACTATGCGAAATTGCTAATTCCGCTTTGTGACTGCTCCGCGGTGGACGGGGGTGGCGGGGTCGAGGTTGTGGAGAACACGCTGCAAGCTGCGAACCAGATCCTGCGCTGGGACTGCCGCGTCCACTTTGATGAAGCTTTCGTACTCAGGCAGGTTCCTGTAGCCGTCGCGGAACGCGGTGAGGTCCTCCAGGGTTTCGGCGTCTGTGCCGCGGGCCGTAATCCTGCGGTGCGCCTCTGCCGGGTCCAGCTCCAGATGGACGGCGGCGGCAGGGCGGGGCAGTGCCGACAGGAGCCAGGGCAGGAACCGGCCGCGGGCTAGTCCCTTGGTATTCCGCAGCGCCAACTGGCAGTACAGGTGCCGGTCCATCACCACCAGCCCTTCGAACCGGCTGGCACGCGCGTGGGAAACCAGGACATTCCACACCCGAAAGGTTGTTTCGATGCAATCGGCCAGGCGGCCGGGCAGCCGGACGCCCAGGCGGCTGCTGACGACGGACATCGTGCGGCGGCCGGCATGGTTGTTCAGCAGCACCGCCTTGCCGCCTCCGGCCCGCACTCCCGCAACCAGGGCGCGGGCCGCCGTCGACTTGCCGGAACCGTCGATTCCGGAAAGAACTAAGATCACCTGTCTCCTTCCGCTACCGATTAAACGCCTCCAACTCCCGCAAAGTCCCGGCTGCGGGGAAACTCACAGGTAAGAAGGCGGTTTTCACAGGTTTCTGGCGGGTAACAGAGGTTCCGGCTGCCGGATTGCCCGGCAGGTCCGGCGGCCAGCCCGTAGGCTGGGAGCCGGAGCCGGGCGGCAACCCGGTCCGGAACGGCCAGTATCCACGGTGAAAGGCAGGACCATGACCACTTCCAACGATGAGCCCCTGAACACTGCCGACCTTCGCGGCCCCGGCGACCCTGACGAAGTCCAGGACGGGGCCGGCAAAGAAAAGAAAGCGCCGCAGAGCGGGCAGCATCCGGAGCTTCCCAACGCGTCCAACATCCGGGAGGAGCAGCAGACCCACGCTGGCGGTGCCATCCCTGCGTCGTACGTTGGCAGCGGGGATCCCGGCCAGGAGCACAAACCCGAGGAAGCCCTGCAAGAGGGCACCTGGGACGACGAGCTTTGAGGTGATCACCCGCGCCGAGGTTGGTGAGGCGGCCCGCCGCACCACCGGACTGACCCGGCTTACCCCGGTACTCCAAGCTGACCCGGGAGAATTCCCCGGGCAGCTGTGGTTCAAGTGCGAATTCATGCAGCACACCGGCACCTTCAAGGCCCGCGGAGCCCTGAACCGCATCCTGGCGAGCAAGGAACGCGGTGAACTCCGGCCGGACGTCGGCGTGGTGGTGGCGTCCGGTGGTAACGCGGGCCTTGCCAACGCCTACGCGGCAGCCCAGCTGGGCGTTTCCGCCACGGTCTTTGTTCCGGCCGCCGCTCCTGAGGTCAAGGTCCGGAAGCTCAAGGCCATCGGCGCGAACGTTGTGCAAGGCGGTACCGAGTACGCCGAGGCCTACCAGGCTGCCGTCAGGCATGCGCAGGAAACAGGCGCCGTTTATTGCCACGCCTACGATCAACCGGAGATCGCAGCCGGTGCGGGAACAGTAGGATCCGAAGTGCTGGAGCAGGTGCCCGGCCTGGACACGATCCTGGTCGCCGTTGGCGGTGGCGGGCTGATGGCAGGCATTGCGGCCGCCGTGGAAGGCAAGGCCAAAGTGGTGGCCGTGGAGCCGGCCACTGCGCCCACCCTGAACGCCGCCCTTGCCGCCCGGAAACCGGTGGATGTACCGGTGTCCGGCGTGGCCGCCGACTCGCTGGGCGCCCGGCGCATCGGCGACATCGGCTTCTCCGTGGCGGTCCGCGCCGGCGTCGAAAGCGTCCTGGCGTCCGACGACGACATCGTCGCCGCCCGCTCCGGGCTCTGGCACGGCTACCGGATGGTGGTGGAGCATGGTGCCGCGACGGCTTATGCCGCCCTCACCAGCGGGGCGTACGTGCCGCACCCGGACGAACGCGTGGCCGTGATCCTGTGCGGCGCCAACACGGACCCGGCCAGCCTGTAGACCAGGCGGCCGGGCAGGTTGGGCGAACCTTCTGTTAGCTGCAGAACTGGCTGTAGGTGTTGCCGGCCTGCTGGTAACCGGCCTGGAGCTCGGCGAGCTTGGCCTCGTCCGGGGATTCCTTCGCCTGCTCGTCCGTGTATTCAAGGATTGACGCGAGCGCAGGCTTCAGGTCATCCGAAGCAACGGCGTGGATGGGACGGATCTGGTTGGCGAGGCGGTTCATACCCGTCTTACCGGCGTTGTTAGCGGGGTTCGACACAACGGACTGGATCCGCTCGCAGGTTTCGGCGGTCGAGAGTTGGTGCGATTCGGAGCAGGCCGTTGCAGAGGCAAGGAGGCCGGCGGCGAGCAGGGCTGTGGCGAGTTTCTTCATGGGTCCCTCAGTAGTGGATTGACCTTTCGATTGTAAGCAGAATGGGGGCTCCCATGCCTTGGCGGGCCCTCCCGGCGCTACTTAAACTGGCAGCACCATCGTGCGGAGCTGCCGCAGATCGGCCCCGCGCATCAGCCCAATCAAGGATGCATCATGCGCCGAACAGTACACCGCCGCGCAGTTGTAGGGCTCATCGCCTTGATGGCCCTGGTCCTTCCCACCGCTGTTCCCGCCTCGGCCGGGGAGTCGTCCAGATCCGGCGTCATAGTGCTCGAGGGTGCCACCTCCGCCGAGGGCATCACAGCCGGGCGGGGAACTACTTTCTATGCCGGTGAGCTGCGTACCGGCGACATCTTCAAGGGGGACATCCGGGAGGGGAAGGCCAAGCGGTTCATTGATGCGCCGGAAGGCCGGATGGCAGTTGGGATGAAGTTCGACCACCGCAACGGCCTGCTGTTCGTGGCGGGCGGCATGTCGGGTAAGGCCTACGTCTACGACACGGGGACCAGGAAAGCACTGCCGGAAATTGCCCTCACTACAAAGGAGAATTCGTTCATCAACGATGTGACCCTGACCAGGGATGGCGCGTGGTTCACGAACTCCAAGTACCCCGAACTGTACTTTGTCTCCGTCGATCGCGAAGGCGGTACCGGCACCCCGAAAACGCGGACGCTCGATGACCCAAGTCTGGTCCTCAAGGATCCGGCAACGCAGTTCGGCCTCAACGGCATCGCTTCCGCCAGGAACGGGCGGGTCCTGATCGTGGCGCATTCATTCAACCAGGCCCTGTACACCTACGAGCCCAGGACGAAGGAGACCTCGCGGATCGAGACCGGGGCCCTGCCTAACGTTGACGGCATCGTGGTCCGCGGCAAGACGGTGTGGGCAGTGCAAAACCAGCTGAATCAAATCAGCCGGATCAGGCTCAGCCACGATCTGGCTTCCGGCGAGGTCAGGGAAGTCATCAAGAGCCCGGACTTCAACGTCCCCGCAACTGCCGCGCTCTTCGGGGCCACCCTGGCAGCCGTGAACGCCCAGTTCGGGCAGCCCCCGGGCCCGCATGAAGTGGTCCTGGTCCCGGCCCGGCACCACCACCATGGGCACGACTGACCCTTAAAACCCAAACTGGCTGGCAGTAAACGTCCCCAAGCCACGGGTTCGGAACGTCTGCTGCCAGCCAGTTTTATTTGGCTCACGCGGCTACTTCCCGAGGTACCGGCCCGGGCGGTGGTTCAGCGCCACGATGAGGTTCAGCAGGGCGGCGCCCGCCGCCGAGAGCAGCACCATCAGGGGTGACACCAGCACCAGAGCCGCCAAAACAATGGCCACGTCCAGCACCATCTGCACATACCCGGCACGCCACTTCAGCTTCTCCTGCAGGAGCAAAGCCAGGATGTTGAAGCCGCCCAGGCTGGATTTGTGCCGGAACAGGATGAGCAGTCCGACGCCGGCCAGCAAATTTCCGCCCAGCACCCCGTAAGCCGGGTGGATGTCAAGGGAGCCCAGCGCCCAAGGATGCAGGCTCGCCAGGGTGGAAACCAGTGCGATGGCCAGACCGGTACGGAGGGCGAAGTTCCAGCCCTTCTTCCAAATGGCGAGGCCGAAGAACGGCAGGTTCACACCGAAGAAAATGGCGCCGAACGGCAGCGGGAGGGTGTAGCTGAGCAGCAGCGCCAGGCCGGCGGTCCCGCCGGTCACGGCTTCGCTGGAGTTCAGCAGGTACAGCCCGAGGGACGCGGCGAACGTCCCGGTTATGAAGCCCAGCACATCCTCAAGCGGGGAATGGCGGACGGCCGACGGCGGCGCGGCCGGTGCCGCCGTCGTCATGCTTTGCTCTGTACCCGCGTTAGTCGTGGCCGGGCTGGGAAGGGTGGAAGTACTCACTGTGCTGCAAACCGCCCGCGGTCCGTGAGGACTGCCAGCACGCGGTCATTCGTTTCCCTGCCGGCCAGGGTGATGCGGACGCCGTCGCCCGCGTAGCCCCGGGCCAGGATGTCCGCCTCGGACAGGGCAGCCAGCAACTGTTCACGCAGTTCGTCAGAAGCGCGGAGCCAGTAGAAGTTGGCCTGGCTGTCCGGGACCTCCCAGCCGAAGCTCCGGAGGGCGCCGATAACCCGCGTGCGTTCCAGCGCCACCGCTTCGGTCCGCGCAGCAATCTCATCCTCCGCCGCCAGCGACGCCACGGCAGCGGCCTGCGCCATCCGGTTCACCCCGAACGGAATGGCGGTGCGCCGCAGCCCCTCCGCCAGGGAAGGCCGGGCAATGGCGTATCCGATCCGCAGGCCGGCCAGCCCGTAGGCCTTGGAGAAGGTCCGCAGGATGCACAGGTTGGGATACCGCCGGTACAGCTCCAGGAAGTCCACGCCCGGTCCGCGCTGAAACTCTATATACGCCTCGTCCAGCACCACCAGCACGTGCGGCGGCACCTTGCTGAGGAAGTCCTCGAGCGCTCCCGCCGCGATGGCTACGCCGGTCGGGTTGTTGGGCGAGCAGAGAAGCACCAGGCGGGTGCGGTCCGTGATGGCCGCGGCCATGGCCTCAAGGTCGTGGTGCTCGTTGTCCAGCAGCGGGACCGGGACGGGCCGCGCGCCGGCGATGGTGACCAGGATGGGGTAGGCCTCGAAGGAGCGCCACGCAAAAACCACCTCGTCGCCCGCATCGCAGACGGCGAAGATGATCTGCTGCAGCACACCCGAGCTTCCGGGACCGGCCGCGACTTCTTCCGGAGACACTCCATGGTGCCGGGCAATCGCCTCGCGTGCGTCCACCACACCCATGTTCGGGTAGCGGTGGATCCGGGCCGTCTCCGCGGAGATGGCATCGACGACCGACGGCAGCGGAACGAAGTGGCTCTCGTTCGAGGCAAGGGCGGCAGTGAGTTCCGTTGCTGCGCTCTTGCCGGCCACATAGGCGGGAAGATGTTCGACGGCGGCGCGCAGCCCGGGTGCGGAGGCTTCGGGAAGGGTGCTGGTCATGCCAGCATGGTGCGGCAGTGCGTCCGGCCTGCGCAACACAGCGGAAGTCAGCAGGACAGATCAGGGCTCTCGGTTGCCGCCAAGTGGCAGAATGCTCAACATGCACCCCATTGATGCTCTTGACGCCGAGATCCTCCTCACACTTGACCAGGACCCCCAGGCAACAGTGCTGTCCCTGTCCAGGACGCTTGGAGTGGCCCGTAATACCGTCCACGCGCGGCTCAAGCGACTCGTCAGTGACGGCACCCTGGCGCCCTTCAGCCAGCGGGTCCGCACCGAGGCGCTGGGCCTCCCGCTGACGGCCTTCATTTCGATTTCCATCAGCCAGTCCTCAAGCGACCAGGCGATGGCGGCCCTGCTGACCATCCCGGAAATCATCGAAATGCACGCCACCACGGGCGACGCGGACCTGCTCGCCAAAGTGGCCGCGAAGGACCCGGCCGACCTCCACCGGGTGACGAACGCGATGCTGGCAATTGCCGGCGTCGTACGAACCAGCACGGCCATGTCCCTGGTGGAGGTCATGCCCGCCCGGACCGTGCCGCTGCTGGAAGCGGTGGCGGGCAGGAGGTAGAACAACCGCCACCACAGGCACCGAAAAAGAACAATTTCTACCACTTAGTACCGGAATAACCCTTGACCCGGCTGCAGGCCCACTGATAAACCTAAAGGGCAGAAAGCGTTTTCCACCTTCCTGAAACTCCCCTCCAACTCCCGACGGAGTGGACTTGCGAACATGTGTGAAACGTTCCAAACTGTCGTCCGGCAGACTCAGCTGCCGACGCATCAAAGGAGATGTACTTTGGCTTTTCCCTCGAAATGTTCCTACAAATCCCGCGCCGGCCGAGCCTGGAAAGCTGCTCCCCTGACGGCCGCCGCCTCACTGACCGCGGCCGCTATCGCCTTCACGGGGGTTCCCCTCGCTCAGGCCAACCCGGGCGGCCCCAACCTTCCGGCCGTTTCCGGCAAGGCGGAGACCAAGCGCCAGGTGGAGAACCTGGACCGGGCACCCGTGGCCGTGCTCACGGACCAAGGCGTCACACTCGGCTGGCGCATGCTTGGCCTGGACAAGGACAGCGTCGGCTTCCATGTGATCCGCGACGGCGTCCAGCTCACGGAAGAACCTATCCGGGACACCACCACGTACGTTGACCCGGCCGGCACTGCCGCATCCAAGTACGTCATCAAGACCGTGGGTAACGGCAACGGACAGGACAGGCTCAGCGCCGAATTCACCCCGCTGGCCCAGAACTACCTGGCCATCAAGCTGGACAAACCTGCCGACGGCGTCACCCCCACCGGGCAGGCCTACAGCTACACCGCCAATGACGCCAGTGTTGCGGACCTGGACGGCGACGGCAGCTACGAGATCATCCAGCTCTGGAACCCCACCAACGCCCAGGACAACTCCAAGTCCGGCTTCACCGGCAACGTGTACGTGGATGCCTACAAGATGGACGGCACCAAGCTGTGGCGCATCGACCTGGGCCGCAACATCCGCGCCGGCGCCCACTACACCCAGCTGCTCGCCTACGACTTCGACGGCGACGGCAAGGCCGAAGTCTCCATGAAGACGGCCGACGGCACCACGGACGGCGCCGGAACCGTGATCGGCAACGCGGCAGCGGATCACCGCAACAGCGGCGGCTACATCCTGTCCGGCCCCGAGTACCTCACCGTCTTCAACGGCGCCACCGGCACCGTCATGGACACAGTGCCCTACGACCCGCCGCGCGGCAGGGTCTCCGCATGGGGCGACGGCTACGGCAACCGCGTGGACCGCTTCCTGGCCGGCGTGGCCTACCTGGACGGCGAAAAGCCGTCCCTGATGTTCAGCCGCGGCTATTACACCCGCACCGTCCTGGTGACCTACGACCTGGTGGACGGCAAGCTCGTGAAGCGCTGGAGCTTCGACTCCGATATTGCCGGTGCCGAGTACAGGGGCCAGGGCAACCACAACCTGTCCGTCGCGGATGTGGACCAGGACGGCAAGGACGAGTTCGTCTTCGGCTCCATGACCATCGACGACGACGGCAAGCCGCTCTACAACACCAAGCTGGGCCACGGCGACGCAATCCACACCAGCGACTTCGATCCCTCCCGTCCCGGCCTGGAAACCTTCGCCGTGCACGAGAGCATGAGCCAGAGCGGAAACCGCGGCGCCACCTTCCGTGACTCCGCCACCGGTGAAGTTATCTGGAGCATCCCGGCCGCCCGGGACACCGGCCGCGGCGCTGCAGGCGACATCGACCCCCGTTACGCGGGTGCCGAAGGCTGGGCCGTGGGCGGCGACGCTGCCTGGAATTCCCCGGTCGGCTACCTGATGTCGGCCCAGGGTGAGCGGATCGCGGACAAGATCCCGGCCGCCAACTTCCTGGCCTGGTGGGACGGCGACCTGCTCCGCGAGATCGTTGACCACGACTTCGACGCAGCCGCCGGTGTGGGCGTGCCCACCGTCTCCAAGTGGAACTGGGAAACCCAGTCCAGCGACCGCCTGCTGACCGCCACGGGTGCCCGCACCAACAACCACACCAAGGGCAACCCGTCGCTCCAGGCCGACTTGCTGGGTGACTGGCGTGAGGAACTGGCCTTCCCGTCGTCGGACAGCACCGAACTGCGGATCTACACCAGCACCTCGCCCACCGAGGTCCGCCTCCGCACCCTGATGCATGACACCGTCTACCGGACGGCCGTCGCCCGGGAGAACGTGGCCTACAACCAGCCGCCGCACCCGAGCTTCTTCATCGGCGAGGGCATGGAAGCCCCGGCCAAGCCGAACGTGACCTACGCAGGCACGGACAAGTAACAGCCACCGGCAAGTAAGCAGTAACGGCAAGCGCCGCCCGCCTCGGGGGAGAGGCGGGCGGCGCTTGCTCTTATGGGATAACGACGGCGGCGGACGGCCATTGGAGCGAAAGGCCCGGCGCCGGCTGTCAAATGCGTTAGTGCTGGCCGAGGTTGCCGCCCACAGGCGGCACACCGCCATCGGGCCGGCGGTCGTCCCTCAGGCGCTCGGCAGCGCTGAGGTTCTCGCCCTCCAGCGTCTCGTCCGACTCGCCCGTGGTGTCCACCAGGCCGTTGGTCTGGTCGAAGGCGTGCCCGATCCGGTCATTACCCAGGTCGGCGACCGAACCGGTGGAGCCCGCTGCCGCCGTCGTACCCGTTGTTGTGGTGCCAGTGGTTCCGCTAATGCCCGTGTCCGTGGTGTCCGTTGTGACTGGCGTAACGGTGGCCGGCTCGCCTGTCGCCACGGGGGTGACGGTCTCATCGGCAGCAGCTGCGGTCTCGTCCTTATTGCCGCCAGCGGCTACGGCTGCAGCCGCACCGGCGGCCGCCGCAACGCCGAGGCCGGCCGCGACCTTTCCGGAGATGCCTGCCTTGCCCGAGTCACCGCGGGATGCGCCTGCGTCCTCGACGCCGGGCGTGCCCATCGTGGCGCCGGGGTTGACCGTGCCGCGCCAGGCGCCGCTCGCATAGCCCTCGTCCTCGATGAATTCCTTGAACCGCTGCAGGTCTGTCTCGGCCTGCCGTTCCACGACGTTGAGCTTGTCACCAACCTTCTCGACAAGCCCTTCGGGCTCATATTCGAGGGTCAGCCGCAGGGAAGTCTGGCCGCCGCCCACGTCCTCGAAGTCCACGGCGCCGGCGTTGGTGGCGCCTTCGGTGGCGGCCCAGGCAACGCGGCGGTCCGGGACCTGCTCCAGAATCTTTGCTTCCCACTGCCGGCGGATGCCGCCGATCTCTGCGACCCACTCCAGCCGGTCGTCAGTCAGCTGCGTGACGCTCTTGACGCCACCCATGAAGTGCGGGAATTCCTCGAACTGGGTCCACTGGTTGTAAGCCGTGCTCACCGGTACGTTCACCAGAATGCGTTTTTCCACCTTCGTGCTCATAACGTCTCCTTCGCTTTGTTACCGGAAACTGATGAGTCGGTAAAAATCATCAGCATGCTTACCAACATACCTTTTGGGCGCGCACGTTTCCAGAGCCTGTTCCACAGCGCCCACATAACTCGCAGTTAACGTCGCGAAAAGGCGTTTTCAGTGCGTTAAGTGCGGGTTAGTTGCGTGGGGTTAGCGGAGGTGGTCGCCGATCAGCGCCAGGTTCTGGATGACGGCCAGGCCGAACTGTGCGGTGTCGTTCGTGGACACGGTGGGCGCCTCATCCACGGGCAGCAGCACGTACGGCGGTTCGATCTTCCGCAGCGTGAAGGCGGACTCATGGTTCAGGTGCTCGCCGCCCTCGGCGAAGCTTTCCCATGCCCGGGCTGCCAGTTCCGCATCCCCCAGCTTCGCTGCCGCATACGCCGTCAGCCGGCTGTGCGCCTGGGTGAGGTAGATGCCGGACAGTGCCTCGCCGACCTCCGCCACCTGCTCCTCCTTGCTGGCCAGGAACAGCCGGCAGTACTGCAGCCACGCCCGCTCGAACTCCGGATCGTCTACCAGGTCCACCAGCTCGCTGCAGATCTCCACCAGCCCGAACACCGCGCTGAGGTGCGATACCGAGATCTGTTCCCGGCCCGTATCGAACCTGCCCTTGTCCAGGTCATACAGCGCTTCGCCGGTGAGGAAGCCGTACTTCAGCGCGCCGATGTCCGCCATGGTGCCCAGCAGCCTGTCGCGGGAACGCGGGTTGCCGGTGCGCTCCCAGTCAGTGAGCCAGGTGGCAGCAAGCGAGCCCCAGTCCGTCCCGAGCCCCACGCCTAGGGCGCCGCGGTTGGGCCGGTAGGTGTCAGCGTCCGGACGGACCTTGCGGACCGGGTCCAGGCCCAGGAAGTTCTGGTCGCTGTCCACCAGTTCGGTCAGCAGGTCGCCGGTGCGTTCGTCCCCCGTCAGGTAGTAGTAGAACCGGCGGTAGGCGGGCGTGCTGATGCGCAGCTGCTTGGCGCTGCAGCCCCAGTGCTGGACGTTGTGCCGCGAACCAAGGCCTTTCCACGGCCCAAGATGGTAGACGTCCACCTCACCGGTGTGCCGCGTCATGGCCTCAGCGAAGCGGAAGATGTCCGCCCGGCCGGACCGCAGGTACGAGTACCAGAGCCACAGGTCCGGCGAGAGCTCGGAGTTGTCCCAGGCGTAGCCGCCGACGTCGTACCGCCACACGTGCCGGTCGAAGTCATAGGTGTGCATCACATCGCCGTAGTTCCAGAACCCGTACCAGCGGCGCTGCTCCACCTGGCCGGCGTAAAAGTCGAAGAGGAAGTCCAGCCGGTCTTCGAGCCGTGCCCGCGCCGGGGTGCTGCGGTCAACCGGATCCCAGTCGCCGAAGACGCCCACCGAGTGGAGGTACTCCGGGGTGGGCTGCAGCAGGGCCGGCGTGGAGGACGCTGCTGCGTCCGCCGCCAGGCTCTCGATGGAGGGGGTGGCGCCATAAGCGAACAGAGTCAACTCGGATGTGCGGGCAATGCCGGTGGCGTTGCCGAAGCCCGGTTCGTAGTCCTCGTAGGTGATTTCGAGGCCCTCGAGCTGTTCCTCAAACGTGTCCTGGCCCAGGCCGTCGTGGTAGAAGCGCAGGTCCATGGGCTGCGCCTCGGGGGAGTACAGCCAGGCGGTGAGCGAGGCTTCGCCGGTGGCTGCCCCGCGGATGTCCAGCTGCCCGGGGTGCGACTGCCAGAAATCCTTGATCCCCACGCCCAGGCCGCCGCGGGTATCGCTGAGCGAGCAGAAGCCGGCCGAACGGGTGCCGCTGGAGATGCCCACCCAGCCGTGTCCTGCGGCCGTCCGCTTGCGCAGTTCAAAGCCGTCAGCGCTGAGCTGGCTGAGGGTGTAGTCGCCCCAGGTGGGTATCAGGTGCAGCCGTTCGGAGACTTCCGGATTCCAGGTGGACAGTGCGGGCGTGGGGCGTCCGGCAATCTGCGCCTCACGCACGTCGGCGCCGGGATCGCGCCGCAGGCCGGTGAGGCCGCGGACCGCTTCGGTGAGGAAACCGCCGTCGGCCCCGGCGATGCGGACATGCCGGTCATGCAGCCCGGCTTCCAGCGGCACGGTGAACCGGACGCCCAGTCCGGCCAGGAAATCGCGCTCCGCGTCGCCGTCCCAGATGAAGGAGTGGACCATGCGGACGCTGCGGGCGTTGGCGTAGAAGTAGAAACGTACTACGAAAGGCAGCCATTCCCGCCGTTCCCCGCCGGCGTCGTCTCCGCGGTGCTTGCCCTCCAGCCGCACCACGGCGCGCACGGGTCCGTCCTGTTCAAGCTCGACGGCGGTGACCTCGCCGGTGAAGGCGGTCCGGCTGGCCGTCCCGGCCTCCTCCAGCAGGCCGTCCTGCAGCAGGCTCACCAGCCGCGCGTCCCGGGCAACGGTGCGCCCGTCGCGGACCAGGCTGCTGAACAGCATGGAGCCGCTGCGGTTGATGTCCATCCGAAGCCGGCCGGTGTCCACCGTTAGCGCCGCGGTGGTTTCGGTGACAGAAACCCGGCCCGCACTTCCGTTAGCGCCCGACGCCGGGACGTTGCCCTGGGAAGGGGAGGCGCCGCCGTCGTGCGTCACCTGGTAGGTCTCCGACGGTGAATCCGTAGCGGGAAGCGCGAGGCCGGCCCACTTGAGGGACCCGTCCGGCCACGTGGCCAGGGGCCAGGCCTGGCTGGGGACCGGGGCTCCTGCCGCGTCCGCCACCTGCAGGGCTGCGGTGCCGGGCACCGTGCCGCGCGCGAAGGGCATGCCCCATGTGGTCCCGCTGCTGATTGCTGCCGGTGGCTCGCCGTCGATCCACCTGATAAGGGTGCTGTCCGTCATAACATCCACTCCCGCTGGTAGAGCGCGCATTGAGATTCCCGCTACCTCGCGGGAAAGCGCTTTCTTGAATCCTTTCAACCTACTGCTGCAGCGGTGACGGTGCAAGGGGTGGCCGGGATGCGGCCGGGGCTAGGCCTTCTTGGGTGCGGCTGCGTCGGGCTCGTCCGGTCCTTCCGCCGGGTCCTGGGTATGGACGCGGATTTCCGTGACGTCCGCGTCCGGATCGCCTTCGGCCGGCGCTTCGGTGTGGACCCGCTCGTCTAAGGGGTTCTCGGTCATTGGCTGGCTCCTTTGGAGGCTGCGGGACACCGCGAAACTCTGGGCTGCTTCTGGAAAACTCCTGCGGCTAAGGATTATTCAGCGCTCCCGGCAACGGGCCTGTCAAGGACGTCAGGGTAAGCGCCGGGGGGTTCTGGCCGTGGTCTGCCTTCTGTGTTGGACTGATGGGGCAGTCACCACCAACTGCCGGCGCCGCCCAAGGGGAGCGCCGGCACCATCTCCAGCAGAACATGGACGGCCGACGCTCACCGGCCATTGGAAGGAACACTCATGGCACCGTTCAAGATCGGCTACTTCGTGGGGAGCCTCTCGGCCGGCTCGATCAACAGGGTCCTCTCCAAGGCGCTGATCAAACTCGCCCCGGAGGACCTCGAGTTCACGGAGATCCCCATCAAGGACCTCCCGCTCTACAACTACGACCTCGACGCCGACTTCCCGGCGCCGGCACAGGCCCTCAAGGACGCAGTGGAGGCCTCAGACGGCATCCTTTTCGTCTCCCCCGAATACAACCGGTCCATTCCGGGCCCGTTGAAGAACGCCATCGACTGGGGCTCCCGGCCGTGGGGGTCCAACTCCTTCGCCCGCAAGCCAACCGGCATCATCGGCGCTTCCGTGGGCAGTATCGGCACCGCCGTGATGCAGTCTTCCTTCCGGAGCGTCCTGAGCTTCCTGGACGCGCCGCAGCTGAACGCCCCGGAGGCCTACATCCATTACGACGCCGCGGTGTTCGGTGAGGACGGCGAGGTCAGGAACGGGAGCACCGCCAAGTTCCTGCGGCACTACATGGACGAGTACGGCGCCTTCGTGGCCCGCGTCCTGGCCGCGAACGCACCCGGCCACATCGGCGACATTGAACTCGATGAGGACAAGCTGACCCGCTGACCGGCCGGCAAGCGTACAGAGGCCCGCCGTCCCAGCACGGCGGGCCTTCGGGCCTTGTAGTTGTGACGGCGTCAGTCCAGCGGCAGGGTTACCGTCACGCTGGTGCCGTGGCCGGGGCTGGAGTCGATTTCCACGGACCCCCCTGCCTCGCGGACAGCAACCGCCATCAGCCGGAGCCCGTACCCGTGGTGCCGGCCGCAGGTGGCGCGGCGGCTGTCAAAGCCGGTGCCGTCGTCGGACACCACCAGCCGGATGCCGTGGTGCACCGCGGCGAGTTGAACCGTGAGGTGCGATGCTGCCGAGTATTTGTAGGCGTTGCTGAGCGCCTCCCGGGCCGACTGGTACAGGAGGGACGCGCAGTCCACCGGAATCTCGATGCCCCAGTGCGGAGTGTCCCAGCGGATCGCTGTCCCGCGCTGCCGGAGGGGCCCGGTGAGCCGGTCGATGCAGCCGGCCAGCCCCAAGGCGTGGAAATCCAGCGGATGCTGATCGGTCAGCACGCCTCCCACGGTAGTGACGTCGTCGTCAAAAGCTGTTTCGTGTTGCATGACTTCCTGCTCCCCACAAGCTGGTCTGTCCTTGTTCCTCCAGCGTGGACCTGCAACTTCAGGGGCCGGCAAGGTTTGGGTCAAGATCGAATCAATTCTGGCGGCGCTGCCGGCCGCGCCGGATTACGGCTGCTTCAGGACCGCAGGCGGCGGGTACGGCCCCTCCGGAATGGCTTCTGCTGGGGAGCCGGAAAGTGGGTCAAAAATGCCGCTTTGGCTGCAGGCGCTGCTGTGGGGCACAGTGGCCGGGGCCGCCCTGCAGCAGTCAGGTTTCGCAGTTCACGGCACGTCCTCCGGCTTTGATGGTGTTGAGGCGGTTCGAATGCATTGCCCCGACATTGTGACTATGGATGTTGGCCTACCAGACTTCGACGGGCTGGAGGCCTCGCGGCGGATCAGGACCTTCAGCGATGCCTACCTCATCATTGTCACCAGCCGGGGGGACGAGGCCGATGCCTTGATGGGTTTCGAAGCCGGCGCGGACGACTATCTCACCAAACCCTTCCGCCCCCGCGAACTCCGGGCGCGGATCGCTGCCATGCTGCGCAGGCCCAGGAGCCTAAGCACCCGCAGCGCTGAACCTGTTCTATCCGGCGGGCGCCACAGGGAGCAGACTGGGCACCTTGCAACGGACGACGGTGGCCGGACGAGTCCGGGCGACCAGCCGCGGGACGAGTTCCTCCCGGAGCAGCAGGTCGCTCCGCGTGCTGCGACTTCGCCCATAAGGGCCTCACTGTGCACGAGAGTTCCCGGCAGGCGGCCATCAATGGAAGTCAGGTGGACCTGACCCGGACCCAGTTCGATATCCTCCTGGTCCTGATGGAAAATGGCCGCACGGTCCAGACCAAGGCAGACCTTGTCCGGCGGCTCCGCAACGAGCCCTACAGCACAAACTCGTACGTCAGTCCGGGGGAAGAGCGGGCAGTCGAGGTGCATCTGGGGAACCTCCGTAAGCGGTTGGGGGACAGCTCCCGGAACCCGCGCTGGATTGAAACCGTGCGGGGAGTGGGCTACCGCATGACGCAGTAGCGGATCGGCCAGGTTCTTTCCCGGACACTGTCACGTATCCTCGTTCGTGAGCCGGACCCGCCGCGCATCTGAGGGAGGCCAGAATGCCGTGGGAAATCATCGCCGGGATCGCGGTAGGTATCCTGCTGCCCTATGCCGTTCTGTTGTTGATGCTGTGGCTGTACGCCCGCCGCAATCCGGAGACCGCCACCCTGAAGGACGCCCTGCGGCTCCTTCCGGACCTGTTGCGGCTCGTCCGGAGGCTGGCCGCGGACCGCACCCTCGCCGTCGGAATCCGCGTCCGGCTGGTGCTGCTGCTGGCGTATCTGCTCTCGCCCATTGACCTGGTGCCGGACTTCGTTCCCGTCATCGGCTACGCGGACGACGCCGTGATCGTCGCCCTGGTGCTGCGCTCGGTGATCAAGCGCGCCGGCGCAGAAGCTGTGCGCAGGCACTGGCCCGGAACCGCCGCCGGGCTGGACATCATCCTGAAGGCGGCCTCCCCGGTGCAACGGCGGCGGTAAAAACTTCGGCCTGTTCCGTCTCTTTTGAGCCGCAGGACTGTTAGCGTGGAGGCCCGGCCAATGAAGGAGGAGCGATGACTGTCAATTCACCGGATTCACTGCCCGACGACGAGTCCCAGGAAGGTGCCGAAGGCACGGGCGGAAAGGGTGGGATCCCGCAGGGTGGCGACGGAATCGGCATTTCCGTAGACGCAGAGCCCAACACCTTCGAACCGGAAGAGGACCCGGACGCCACGGAGGACCCGCAAAGTCCGTAGGGGATATTCTCTCAAGGTTCCATCAAGATTCACCGAAGGGGCCCTTTTTGGAATTCTGCCCAGGCTACCGGCCGGTAGATTTCTATCTGTTTCCAGTTCCCCAACACGGAAGCACAAAAGCCCCCGCGCTGGAGCCTGACTCGCGCGGGGGCTTCGCCCCAAGCCGCAGCAAAGCTCGGCTGGAACCCATCCTGTCGCCGATCCAGCCTGCCCGAGGGATCACTGGATTCGGCGAAGAGCTCTGCGCTCCGTGCCAGGCCGCCCACCAGGTCCACGTCTCGCTGATGCCGGAAGGCGAGGGCCCGCGTGAATGCGTCCATCTAGGCAGTGTGGACCTCCGGGCGGCGCGGCGTCCAGCATTTCCGGCAAGTGGGGAGGGGCTACAGTTCCTGGTCCGCAGGCACCCTTCCGATGCTCCATGCGGAGACCTTCCGGAGGTCAACCCTGGTGGCCTGCAGGTGCACGTGCTCTCCACCCGAGAGCAGCAGCGGCGCAAGGAAGTGGATGTACCGGTCCTGGGTTTTCGGCTGCGCGTTCGCGTCCGTGTCCGCCGCTGCCCTGTGCCGTTGTTCGTCCATTGCCGACTGCAGCGCATCGAGGGCGTCAGCTATTGCGGGACTGCCGGGGCGGATTTGGTCATGCTGCCGCCTTGCCCACGCCTGTTCGGACACGACCGATCCGGAAATGACGGTGCCGTCCGCCACCACGGTGAGCTCGATGGTTGCGTCCGGGTCACCCTTGGATATGGGGGCCAGCAGCAGCGCCAGGCGGGGATCGACGTCGTACCAGGACTGGGCGGCGAACCGTTCATGGTGCGCCCTGAACTTCTCCTGGTGCTCCGCGTGCACCCGGGTGACTGTATCGTGGGCTGAATCGTTCGCCATGGCTGGTCCCTTCTGCGCGGTGAAGTCCCTTCCTACGAGCTTAGGAGCCATCCGGGTGTCACGCACAGCACGCTTCCAGCCCACACTGGCCTACTTCTGACGGCGAGAAACCTGAAAACCGGGTCCGCTGACGGCGAGTGCGGCCGGAAAGATCCTGATCGCCGCCGAGCCCGAGGAGGAGCTTGAACAGATTGTGGCTGCCGCCGTCGCGGCAGGGCATGAAGACCGGGCCTTCACGCTGGAGGCGCTGCGCTCACGCCTGCCCGAGCCGGGAGCTCCTTATGCCTATTCCGCGGATGAGCGCGCCACCGGCGTGATGTCCGTGGCAGTGGCTGTCCCGAACCGGGGCGGCAAGCCCAGCGAGTCCATTTCGCTCACCAGCCCCATGGAGGCGGCGACCGAAGACTCGCTTAAGGCGGGAGTCCCGGAGTTGAAGCGCGCCGCGGGCAGGCTTTCGGAGCTCCTCGAAGGCTCGGTCTACTAGTGTGATGCCGCGGCGGCGCTTGGATTGGGGGAGCGGCTGCGGCATGAAACTTAACAATGCGGCGACCGATTACCGTGGCGTCCCGGGTCCATCCGATAATCAACTTCGGATCCGGGCACCATTCCCGCCCTCCCTCTTGCACTATCGCGTCCCACGGTGGCGTGGACGCTCCCATAAATACTTCAGGACGTTTCTTCATGGACGGATCAAGCTTCGTAGCCCTCTTCCTGGCCGGGAAAGACGACACAGCAACCAGTGCACTTCCGCACGCCCCAAAACAGGTACGGGCCCGCAAGCCGCAGCTGTCCAGGTGGGACCTCCGGCGGGGACGTCTGGCCAGCATGCTTCACCGCCTCGCCTGGGCCATCGAACCGGACGCCCGCGGCCTGAACTGACCGCACCAAGTTTGGGGCCCTGCACCAGCTGGCCTAGCTTTCCTGGGGCGCGGGGCCACTGCTCTCGCGGACAACCAGTTCCGTGGCAAGTTCGACACTCCGCGGGCGTGGGTCGGTGCCTCGAGCCATGTCGAGGACCATCTTGACGGCAGTCTCTGCCATCTCGTTGAGTGGCTGGTGGATGGTGGTCAGGGACGGGGCCACCCAGGCCGCGAGGGGGAGGTTGTCGTATCCGACGACGGAGAGGTCTCCCGGGACTTCGATATTGAGTTCCCTCGCCGCCCGCAGAACCCCGAGCGCCTGCATGTCCGAGCCGGCGAAGATGGCCGTAGGCCTGTCCGCCCGGGTGAGGAGGGCGCTGCCGTGTTCAAATCCCCCGGCCACCGAGAAGTCACTCCACCGGATGGCGTCCGCGAACACGGGAACGCCGGCCTCGGCATGTGCTGCCCTGTAGCCGCCCACCCGGGCGCGCGAGCACAACACGTCTTCCGGTCCGGAAATGATGGCAATCCGGCGGTGTCCCAGGGACAGTAGGTGCCGCGTGGCAGAGAGTCCGCCGTACCAGTTGTTTGACCCCACAGCCGGTACATCACTGGGGGGTTCGCCATCCGTATCCAGGACCACATAACGGATGCCTCGGGTGTCGAGTTGGCGCCGCTGTTCGGGTGTGAGGGCTGAAAGAACCAGGATCACGCCAAGCGGGCGCCGTGCGAGGACCTCCTCCATCCAGCGCGGCTGGGGGCTGTGCTGTCCGCCGAGGTCGGACAGCACCACTCCAAGCCCATGCCGCCCGGCGGCATTCTCCACGCCGCGAATGATTTCGATAGACCAGGCGGAATCGAGTTCATGAAAAACAAGATCCACGAGCGGAGCCGACGGAGTTCCGGTCTGGCTGGCATGACGCTGGTAGTTGTGCTCCTGAAGTGCCTTTTCGATCTTCAGCCTTGTTGCCGGAGCGACGTCCGAGCGCCCGTTCAAAACCTTGGAGACAGAAGGGGCGGAGACCCCAATTTTCGCGGCAATCTCGGTGATTGTGGGTCCACCCTTTGCGCCCCTTCTTCGCGGTCCCTCGGGTGGCATGACTGGAGTCCTCGTCGTCCTGATTTTCGAAAACCTCTCACCGGAAACCGTAGCAGCGTCTGGGGCTGGAATGGCGTCATTTCGTGCGATCAGGGGCTTACTTGAAAAAACCCTTGACATGGTTAGCGCTAACAATCACTATTTTACCAAGCGTTTCGCAATAGTTTTCGAAAACTCTACGACTCCCGGCGACACGCTGTTTCGTCGCCCGCAGAGCTTCACCATGCGGACGACAAAGGGCAGGAGGCGTCGCAGGAAACGCACTTCTCTCGCAGCAACTGCGGCTCGATGCCGCTGACAACGGTGTCTTTGCACCGCGAAAGGAACGGCAACACATGACCAGGAAAAAAGCCCTGCTCGCAGCAGGAATGACAGCGGCACTCGCTGCCACGCTTGTCGGCTGTACCGGTAATAACAGTGGCGGCGGGGGCGGCGCCGGAGCGAGCAAAACCAACTGCACCAACGAGATCAAGGTGCAGGACGTCCCGGTTGTGACCTACTGGGGCTGGTTCGAGGACACCGCACAGACGGTGGATAACTTCAACGAAAGCCATGACGACGTACAAATCTGCTGGACGAACGCTGGCCAGGGTGCTGATGCATACACCAAGCTCTCCACGTCGCTGCAGTCCAAATCGGGTGCCCCTGACATCGTCCAGGTTGAGTACGACTGGCTGAACAGCTTCCTGATCCAGGGCGGCCTGGTCAATATGGCCGAGCATGGCATCGAGGAGTACAAAGACAACTTCACCGAGGGGGCGTGGCGCGACGTCTCCAGCGGCGACGGCGTTTACGCTGTGCCGGTCGACCTGGGGCCGGTGGGCATGTGGTACCGGCAGGACATCTTCGACAAGCACGGCATCAAGATTCCTACGACCTGGGAGGAGTACGCAGCCGCGGCCGAGCAGCTCAGCAAGGCGACCGGTGGCGAGACCCTGATCGGCAACTTCGCGCCCAACGGCCAGGGCCAGCACTACGCGCTCCTTGACCAGGCGGGTGCCGCACCTTTCGAATTCGACAACGGAAATCCCACCGAAATCAGCATCAACCACAACGACGAAGCCAGCAAGAAGGTTTACGAGTACTGGCTCAACCTGGTTGATAAGGGCCTCGTGGGCACTGACCAGGCGTGGACCCCCGAGTTCAACACGGGCCTGGGCGGCGGCCGTTATGCAACCGCCATCTACCCCGCCTGGTACAGCATCCACATTTCCGCGTTCCAGGACGGCGACCCTGCCGCCGTGTGGCGTGCGGCTCCGATCCCCCAGTGGGACGCAGCCAATCCCAAGCAGGTCAACTGGGGCGGCAGCACGCTGGCTGTAACGACCCAGGCTGACGATGCGGCACTGGCCACGAAGGTGGCGGCTGAACTTTACGCCCCCGAAGAGAACAAAAAGCTGGGGGTCGAGGTAGGCGGGCTCTTCCTGGCCTACCCCGAGATGATCGAGTCCGAGTACTTCCAGGAACGTCCCTACGAATTTTACGGTGGCCAGAAGCTCAACAAGGACGTCTTCGGCAAAGCTGCCCTTGAGTACAAAGGCGTGACGTTCTCGCCGTTCTCGCAGTACTACTACGACGAGTCGCAGCGCCTGCTTTCCGAGGCGATTGCTGGCAACGTTTCGGCTTCCGAGGCCGCGGACCAGCTTCAGAAATCGCTTGAAACCTACGCCACTGAACAGGGCTTCACCCTGAAATGAGTCGGGCCTGTGCGGGCGGGCAGACCCCGCCCGCACAGCCGTCCTGCCAATTTGCGTCCCAAGGAAGTGACACATGTCCACCACCTCCCCTCAACTACAACAGACGGCCAGGCCCCCAATTGCTACCAGGCGGGGAGTCACACTGGAGCGAAAACACGCGCGGTTCGGGTGGGTGTTCCTTGCCCCGTTCGCCATCGTGTTCCTGGTGTTCCTCGTCCTGCCCCTCGTCTACGCGTTCTGGATGAGCTTGCACACCAACACCCTCGCCGCAGGAGAGAAGTTCGCGGGCCTGGCGAACTACATCGCGGCGTTCAATGACCAGCGCTTCCTCTCCGGGATGGCACGGGTCGGGGCATTCGCCCTTGTTTTCGTGCCACTGCAGATCGGGCTGGCACTCCTCTTTGCGTTGATTCTCGACGAGGTCAAGACCCGCTTGTCACGCTTTTCCAGGCTTCTCATCTTCGCGCCGTATGCCATTCCGGGAGTAATCGGTGCCCTCATGTGGGGCTTCCTGTACAGCCCGTCGTTCGGTCCGTTGGTGTCATTCTTTGATTTCCTGAACGTGCAGGCGCCGGATTTGCTAAGCCGGGATTCGATCTTCTGGTCCCTGACCAACATCGTCACGTGGCAGTGGACGGGCTACTACATGGTGATCATCTACGCATCGCTGCAGTCGATCGACTCCTCGATTTACGAGGCGGCACGGATTGATGGCGCCTCCAAGCTGCAGACCGCCCTGCAAATAAAGGTTCCGATTATCGCGTCATCGCTCGTGCTGACAATAGTGTTCGCGCTGATCGGGACGCTGCAATTCTTTACCGAGCCGCAGGTTCTCGCCCCCCTCGCCGGCAACGCGATCGACGCGGCGTACACCCCGAACCTGTATGCCTACAACCTGGCGTTCTCGTATCAGCAGTTCAACTATGCGTCGGCCATCTCCTTCGCGCTTGGGCTCCTGGTCTTCCTCGCCTCCATCGTTTTCCTTATCGCCACACGCAAAAAGAGCGGACTCCGCTGATGACTACTTCACTCGTACGGCTCCTCGACAAGTCCACCCCCGCCGCCGGCCCACGGAAGAAAGACGGGAACCCCGCCAAAGGGCGCAGCAAGTCGGTCGGCCTGCACATCCTCCTCGTTGCCGTATCGCTCTATTTCCTTCTTCCCCTGTGGTGGCTGATTGTTGCGGGAACCAAGAGCACCCAAGGGCTGTTCGCCGGGACGGGAGGACCCCTGTGGTTCGACCGGAACTTTGCATTGTTCGACAACATCGCCCAACTGGCCACCTACAACAACGGCATCTACCTGCGCTGGCTCGGGAACTCGTTCCTGTATGCGATTGCCGGAGGAGTCGGTGCCACGGTCCTTGCCGTCCTGGCCGGTTATGCCTTCGCAAAATACCGTTTCCGGGGCCGCGGCGTCTCCTTCATGATCCTCCTGGCATCGGTGATGGTCCCGGCAACGGCGCTCGTCATCCCGACCTACGTCCTGTTCAACAACCTCGGCCTCACCAACACGATCTGGGCAGTGATCCTCCCGTCCCTGCTGAGCCCGTTCGGCGTTTACCTCATGCGCGTCTATGTCCAGGACGCAATCCCGGACGAGCTCCTTGATGCTGCGCGGGTGGACGGCTCGGGGGAATTCAGGACATTTGCCACGATCGCTTTGCCGTTGATGCGCCCGGCCGTGGTGACTGTACTGCTGCTTTCGGTGGTTGGCGGGTGGAACAACTACTTCCTGCCGCTCGCGATGATTTCGGACCCCACATTGCTTCCCGTCACCGTTGGACTTAACGCCTGGCAGGTTCAGTCGAACTCCGCCACCGCCAACAGCCTTATTTGGAACCTGGTCACAAGCGGTTCGCTGATCTCCGTGATACCACTCATCATCGCCTTCCTCATGCTGCAGAAGTACTGGCAGGGCGGGCTGTCGGTCGGCAGCCTGAAGTAGCAGCAGGATCCAACGTCCCGGCACCAACCAGGCAAGGAGCAGCATGACCACCACCGCCCGCGTCAACGTCGATCCCAACTTCGTGGTGGGGCCGGTGAACCGACGGCTTTTCGGGTCCTTTATCGAGCACATGGGACGGGCCGTGTACACCGGCATCTACGAACCGGACCACCCCACGGCGGATGAAGAAGGCTTCCGCCAGGACGTCATCGAGTTGGTCAGGGAAATGGGCGTCACCGGTATCCGGTACCCAGGGGGCAATTTCGTGTCAGGGTTCCACTGGCGCGACGGCATCGGGCCCAAGGACCAGCGTCCCCGGCGGCTGAGCCTGGCGTGGCGGGCTACGGAGACGAACCAGGTGGGGCTGCACGAGTTTGCCTCCTGGGTGGAGAAGGTGGGCGGCGAGCTCATGTACGCGGTTAATCTTGGCACCGCGGACACGAGGGAAAGCCTTGAAGTGCTGGAGTACTCGAACATCCCCAAGGGCTCCACCCTGGCTGAGGAGCGGATCGCGAACGGCCGCAGCAGGCCCTTCGGCATCACCATGTGGTACCTGGGCAACGAGATGGACGGCCCATGGCAGCTGGGACATTCGCCGGCTGACGACTACGCCAAGAAAGCGTCCCGCACCGCCAAAGCACTCCGGCAGCTGGACCCCCGGGTGGAACTCGTGGCATCGGGGTCCTCCCACCCGACGATGCCGACCTTCCCGCACTGGGACCGCGTCGTGCTCGAGCACGCATACGAGGACGTGGACTACATCTCCTGCCACGGCTACTACGAGGAGAAGAACGGCGACCTTGGCTCCTTCCTGGCCGCGCCGGTCAAGATGGACCGGTACCTCGACGCCGTAATCGCGACTGCCGACTACGTGAAAGCGGCCAGGCGCAGCGAAAAGACACTCAACATCTCCTTCGACGAATGGAACGTCTGGTACCTGGGCGACAATCTCCGGCGTTTTCCGCGTCAGGCGGACCGCTTTTATCGGACTGATGAGATCGAGGGGAACGACTGGCCGGAGGCGCCTCGGCTCGCCGAAGATGTCTACTCAGTCGCGGATGCCGTGGTGGTTGGTGGCCTGCTCATTTCACTGCTTCGGCATGCAGACCGCGTCACTTCAGCCTCGATGTCAATGCTCGTGAATGTCATTGCACCAATCACCACTGAGCCTGGCGGTCCCGCCTGGCGGCAGACCACCTACTATCCCTTTGCAGTCACGTCGAGGCTCGCTGTTGGTGTCGCCTTGGACGTCCGGGTGGAAAGCAGCCAATACGACACCGACGACCTCGGCAGCGTGCCGCTGGTCGATGCCTGTGCGACGCACGACGCCGGGAAAGGACGCGCCGCGGTATTCCTCGTCAACCGTTCGCTCACTGACGCCGTCACGGTGACCGTGAACCTGGCAGCGCTCGGAGAGCTGTCGCTGCTTGAATGCCAGATGATTTCCGATCCGGACGTGTATGCGAAAAACACGAGAGACGCCCCGGACAGGGTATCGCTCCAGCCGAACCCGACGGCGCGGGTGGAGCACGGCATCCTCACGGTGACACTGCCGCCTGTCTCCTGGACGGCGGTAGCACTGGGCTGATTTGCCGGATACGCTCTCCGAGAACCGGCGGAGAATCCCGCCACCCCCTCGGCATGAACCCCGGCACGCGGACGTAAACTGACCTTCGCATCACGTCCCGTGGGGCAGGAAGTCGGGGAGCCGCCATGCTCTGGAAGCTGCTTGTTGAATACGTCCGGCCGCACCGGAAGCCACTCGCCGCCGTCGTGGTTTTCCAGCTGGCGCAGTCCATCGCCTCGCTGTACCTGCCCACGCTGAACGCGGACATCATCGACCATGGCGTGGCCACCGGGGACATCGGCTACATCCTCGGCCTGGGCGGCGTGATGCTGGGGATCACCCTGCTGCAGATCGTCTGCGCGGTCATCGCCGTGTACTTCGCGGCGAAGGCGGCCATGGGCGTGGGCCGGGACCTGCGCGGTGCGATCTTCACCAGGGTGGGGGAGTTCTCCGAGCAGGAGGTCACCCGGTTCGGCGCACCAAGCCTCATCACAAGGTCCACCAACGACGTGCAGCAAGTCCAGCAGCTGGTGCTGATGTCCGCCACCATGCTGGTCACCGCACCCATGCTCAGCATCGGCGGGGTGATCATGGCGGTCCGGCAGGACGCGCAGCTGTCCTGGCTGATCGCCGTCGCCGTCCCGGTGCTGCTGGTGGCCGTCGGCCTGATCACCTGGCGGATGGTCCCGCTGTTCCGGAAGATGCAGAAGCGGATCGACACCGTCAACCGGGTCCTGCGCGAGCAGCTCACCGGCATCCGGGTGGTCCGCGCGTTCATCCGGGAGGACATCGAAACGGAGCGGTTTGCCCGCGCCAACGAGGACGTCACGGACACCGCCCTGCGCGCCGGCCGGCTGATGGCGCTCGCGTTTCCGGCGGTGATGCTGGTGCTGAACGTTTCCAGCGTGGCGGTGATCTGGTTCGGGGCGTTCCGGATCGAGGACGGGTCCATGCAGGTGGGCACGCTCATCGCGTTCCTGAGCTACCTGCTGCAGATCCTGATGTCCGTCATGATGGCCACGTTCATGGCGGTGATGATCCCGCGCGCCGCGGTCTCGGCGGACCGGATCGGGGAGGTGCTGCGGACGGAGCCGAGCGTCCGGCCACCTGCCAGGCCGGTGGGTACGACCGCGGCGCAGGACGGCCGCAGCCGCGGCGAGTTGGAGATGCGCGACGTCGGATTCGCCTACCCGGGTGCCAACCAGCCCGTCCTCTCCGGCATCAGCTTCACCGCCAGGGCGGGGCAGACGACGGCGATCATCGGCAGCACCGGCGCGGGCAAGACCACCCTGGTGAACCTGATGCCCCGGCTGTTCGACGCCACCTCCGGCTCCGTCCGAATGGACGGCGTGGACGTTCGTGAGCTGCACCCGGACCTGTTGTGGGGGCACATCGGACTGGTGCCGCAGCGGCCCTACCTGTTCAGCGGCACCGTGCGGAGCAACCTGCTCTACGGCAAGCCGGACGCCACGGAGGACGAGCTATGGGATGCGCTGCGGATTGGCCAGGCCCGCGACTTCGTGGAGCAGATGGAGGGCGGCCTGGACGCGCCCATCAGCCAGGGCGGCACCAACGTCTCCGGCGGGCAGCGGCAGCGGCTCGCCATCGCCCGGGCGCTGGTGAAGCGGCCCGAGCTGTACATCTTCGACGACTCGTTCTCATCCCTCGACACCGGCACCGACGCCCGGCTCCGGCAGGCACTCAAGCGCAGCACCGCGGGTGCCACACTGGTGGTCATCGCCCAGCGTGTGTCCAGCATCGTGGACGCGGACCAGATCCTGGTGCTCGACGACGGCAGGATCGTGGGGCGCGGAACGCACAGCCAGTTGCTGGAGACGTCGGAGACGTACCTTGAGATTGTGTCGTCCCAGCTCGCGGCGGAGGAGACGGTATGAGCCCGGAAGGCACTCCCGCTTCCGGTACCAAAGCCGCGCCCGCCGCCCCAACGGCAGGCGCCGCCGTCGTACGCATCCCGCGTCCGGCAGGCGGTCCGGGGCGCGGCGGGCCGTTCGCGGGGATGAACGTGCCGGCGGAGAAGGCGATGAATTTCTGGCCGTCCGCCAAACGGCTGATTGGGACGCTGCAGCCTGAGCGGGCGTGGCTGCTGCTGGTGTTCGCGACGGCGGTGACCGGGGTGGCGCTCTCGGTGATCGGGCCGCGGCTGCTGGGGGAGGGCACCAACCTGATCTTCGCCGGGGTGGTGTCGCGGGAACTGCAGGCCGGGGCGACCAAGGAGCAGGTGATCGCACAGCTGCGGGCGTCCGGAGAGGGGCAGCGGGCGGACATGCTCAGCGCCATGGACCTGGTGCCGGGGCAGGGGATCGACTTCGCCGCGCTGGGGACTGTGCTGACGTGGGCGCTGGTGCTGTATGTGCTGTCGTCGGCGTTTATGTGGGTGCAGGCGTATGTGCTGAACGGGGTGGTGCAGCGGACCGTGTTCGGGCTGCGGGAGGAGATCGAGGCGAAGATCCACCGGCTGCCGCTGCGGTACTTCGACTCGATCCAGCGCGGCGAGCTGCTGAGCCGGGTCACCAACGACGTGGACAACATCTCGCAGAGCTTGCAGCAGACCATCAGCCAGGCGGTCACGTCCGTGCTGACCGTGGTGGGTGTGCTGGTGATGATGGTGGTCCTTTCGCCCACGCTGGCGCTGATCGCGCTGGTGACCATCCCGCTGACGCTGGTGCTGACGGCGCTGATCGCCAAGCGCTCGCAGAAGCTGTTTGTGGCGCAGTGGAAGAACACCGGCGAGCTGAACGGGCAGATTGAGGAGACATACACCGGGCATGCGCTGGTGAAGGTGTTCGGCCGGCAGCAGGAGGTGGGGGACCGGTTCCGGCAGAAGAACGCGGAGCTGTATGAGGCGAGCTTCGGGGCGCAGTTCATTTCCGGGCTGATCATGCCGGCCATGACATTCATCGGGAACCTGGTGTACGTGGGGATCGCCGTGGTGGGCGGTCTGCAGGTGGCGTCCGGGGCCATGCAGCTGGGCGACGTGCAGGCCTTCATCCAGTATTCGCGTCAGTTCACCATGCCGCTGGCGCAGCTGGGGTCGATGGCGAACGTGCTGCAGTCCGGGGTGGCGTCCGCCGAGCGGGTGTTCTCGTTGTTGGATGAGGACGAGGAGTCTGCTGAGCCTGCTGCTTCTGCTGGTCCTGTTTTCGGGCGGGGGCGGCTGGTGTTCGAGGACGTCTCCTTCTCTTATTCGGCGGACAAGCCGCTGATCTCCTCGCTGTCCCTTGTGGCGGAGCCGGGGCAGACGGTGGCTATCGTGGGGCCCACCGGTGCCGGGAAGACCACCTTGGTGAATCTGATAATGCGGTTTTACGAGATCGAGTCGGGGCGGATAACGCTCGACGGCGTGGATGTCACCACGGTGCCGCGGCGGGAGCTGCGCTCGCGGATGGGGATGGTGCTGCAGGATACCTGGCTGTTCGGTGGGACCATCCGGGACAACATCGCGTACGGGCGGCCCGAGGCTACCGAGGCCGAGATCCTGGAGGCTGCCCGTGCGACGTACGTCGACCGGTTCGTGCGGTCACTGCCGGACGGGTACGACACGGTGCTTGATGATGAGGGAACCAACGTATCCGCGGGGGAGAAGCAGTTACTGACGATTGCCCGGGCGTTCCTGGCGCGGCCTTCGGTTTTGATCCTCGATGAGGCAACGTCTTCGGTGGACACCCGGACAGAGGTGCTGGTGCAGAAGGCCATGAGCGCGCTGCGTTCCGACCGGACTTCCTTCGTGATCGCGCACCGCCTGTCCACGATCCGCGACGCCGACCTCATCCTGGTGATGGAGGCCGGCCAGATCGTCGAGCAGGGCACGCACGCGACGTTGCTGGCCGCGGGAGGGGCGTATGCGCGGCTGTATGAGGCGCAGTTTGCTGCGCCGGCGGCGGAGGTTTAGGGGCCCTGGCAACAGACGCCCCGGGTACCGTGAAAATGTGAGCTCCCGGGCCCTGCCTCAGTACGGTCAAGTGGAGGTCCTCGATCGTCAGTAGCCCTGGTACTTACCATCGAGGACCTCGCCGCTGTACCCGCTCACCTACCCTGAGTGGTGCTTTCACTAGACACCGGCAAGGCACTCTGCCCTCCGCATTTCGAGAGGGTTCCTTAGCGCTGCTGCTCGGCCATCCATGTCCACAGGTCTACACCTTGGTGCGACGGGTCGTTGCGGGCGGCATAGATCCACGACCAGTGCCCGGGATACCTGTTCCCGTCCCACGTGACGTTCTCGTACAGGCTCATGATCGACCCGGGGATCAGTTCGTGGGCATGCACGGTGTTAGCCTGCGGGTCAATGGTTGTGTCGTCGGCAGCGGTGATCAGCCAAGTGGGGGTCTCGATCGCGGCAAGCTGTTCGTCGGACACCATTGGGGCGATGGAATTGAACGGGACGACGACTGGGCAGATTGGCACCGCGGACGCAAAAGCACCCGGGTTCTCAACGATCATCTTTAGGGTCATATAGCCGCCATTGCTGCAGCCCACCACGTGGATGCGGTCGCGGTCCACCGGGTGTGCCGCGCATACCTCCTCAATAACTTCTGAAATAAGGGGTGCGTATGCGGGTCCGTCCGCCAACCAGTATGCGGGGCATTGCGGGGCGACCACGTATGCGCCGCCGAAGAGATCCTGCGCCTCGTCTGTGATGAACCCGAGGGCCCCGCGGTTGGCGCGGAGAGTGGTTTCGTTGTCGTAGTAGTTGTATCCGCCGGTCAGGAGGCCGCCTTCGCCGCCGCCATGCAGCCACACAATGAGCGGACGGCTCTGGGAGCGACCCCGCTCGGGAGGGGTGAACAGGCGATATTTGGTGCCGGAAGCTGCCACATGATGGCTGAATGCATCCACTTCGGGGTCCTGGAGGGGGCCCTGGGTAAACGACGTGATCTGAGGTGCACCCTTTCCGTGCCGCGGGAGCGGCTGGACCTGCGTGATTGTGTATTCGAGGTCAAGCATCACGTTGCGGCCTGCGCTGCCGATGTAACCAAGGGTGGCGCCTCCCAAGACACCCACGCTGTGCTCGAGCTCAAGGACGATCTGACCGCGGCTGTCAGCCCGCGCCGCCGTGACGGTCCGGTTCACGTCGTACGCCACAGTGCCAGTGAGCGGATTGGTTCCGCGAGCATGGACGGTAAAAGCCGAGGTGGGCAGATCGCCCTCCTTCAGACCGCCCTGTCGGGAGGCGTCGATCGTCACCGAGGTGACTTGCTCTCCTCCGTTGAGGACAGTGGCGTAAAGAGTGAAGGGCACGGAGCCAGGGGAGGGGCTGTGACCTCCAGCTTCCGCGAAAGCAGCGGTGGGAGCGAGGCTGGTGACGATGACGGCGGTGCCGGCGGTGAGGAACGTGCGGCGGGACACAGGGGTGGTCAATGGGAACTCCTTTGTTCAAACACGGCATTGTGGCTCTGTGTCGGCAATTCGAAGACTGCGCGCCCCAATGATTCTCGGAGTGACGAGAGTAACACCACATTGTTTATTGAGTAAACAAAGTCGGTCATAAACTTGTTTATTTTCTGTCGATGACGCGACAACCTGGCGAGGACGGGCGCCTTCCTCCGGGATCGTTACGGCGCTCGTCGCGCTCGAGCCGATCGGCGTCCACGCCATCGGACTGGATCACGCCACCGGCCAGGACATGATGAGCGGGAAAGAAGCCCGCCGGGACGAGGCCTGTTTCGAGCGCAGTTCATTTCCGGGCTGATCATGCCGGCCATGACGTTCATCGGGAACCTCGTGTAGACGTCACCACAGTGCCGCGGCGCGAGCTGCGCTCGCGATTGGGGATGGTGCTGCAGGATACATGGCTGTCGGCCGGACCATCCGGGACAACATCGCGTACGGGCGGCCTTCCGCGACCGAAGCCGAGATTCTCGAGGCCGCGCGGGCGACGTACGTGGACCGGTTCGTGCGGTCACTGCCCAACGGGTACGACACCGTGTTGGACGACGAGGGCTCCAACGTGTCCGCCGGGGAGGAACAATTGCTGACGATTGCCCGGGCGTTCCTGGTCCGGCCGTCCGTGCTAATACTCGACGAGGCGACGTCCTCCGTGGATACCCGAACCAGGGTGCTGGTGCAGAAGGCCATGAGTGCGCTGCGGTCCGACCGCCCCTCCTTCGTGATCGCGCACCGCCTGTCCACGATCCGAGACGCCGACCTCATGCTGGTGATGGAGGCCGGCAGGATCGTGGAGCAGGGCAGGCACGCTTCGCTGCTGACCGCCGGCGGGGCCTACGCCCGGCTGTACGAGGCCCAGTTCGCGGCGCCTGCGGCGGAGGGCTAGCGGCACATTCGATTGTGTAGCGCGGGCACACCTGACGACGCCCGCTTCAGACTGTTGCACAGGGAGCTGGAACCAGCCTGAATGGGACCTGTTTGAAGCCCTGGCAGGAAAAGAGAACGCCACGAGTGTGTCGCTGGTGTTCGCCGTGCTCGCTCCCGGATCCGCCGCAGCCTCTGAACAACAGCGTCGAACTGACTTTGTTGAAAGTCGCCATTTTTCGAAAGTGTCTAATTCCAGCGGAATGCCCGAAGGTCGGGGACGTGTGCCAGACCTCCCGCCAGTCGTCCCCTACGTTTGGGCAGAATCACGACAACTAGGCAGACATATCTCTTAGCCCAGTGGTGCTGACGTATCCCCAAATTGCGTGGTCGAGAGTCCTTTTGGCTACACCCAGCTTGTCAGCGGCCTCCTTGACGAGCAACCCTGCCTCTTTTGACGACACCTGACGCAGCAGCGCGCGGCCGACAAATGCCGTGATCCAAGTGTCTGCCTTCACCCCGTCATGGTTAAGAAGCATCGTCAAGTACTCCCAGGTGACTGGACCTAGGCCTGAAACGCTGGTGTAAAGCTTCCTGTGCGAATCGTTATGCGGATTTAGGTGTTCAGGTTCAGTGATGCCAACGGATGTGAAATTTTTAGCAGCCTCCACGATGGCAAGCACCTTGGTCTTCCCCGCATGTACCTTCTGACGGTTGAGAACCTTTTCCAAAGCAACCGGGTCCTGGCTCGCCAAATGACTCATTTTCGCTACGGGAGCCACATGTTCGACATGCTTTTGATACCGCAACACTGTGCCGCGCGCACCCGTCCAAGTGCCATCACTGCGCTCCCGGCCATACCGGAAACGGATAGACATGACAGCATCTATCAGGGCTAGATCGAGACGATTGGGATATCCGCCAGGCCATTCTTTCCACGGCGTCGGTATTGCTGCGATTGCGACGAGTAGCCGGTCGAGGTCGCTTGCGTGCCCGCTCATAGGTAACTCTTTACGGTTGCTCGCAGCGCCTCCGTGTGCTCGTAGATCTCCTCGAGCGAGTTGATGGGGACCCGAGTCTCTTCTTTACTGTCATTGAAGATGCCGATGTACTTCTGCATCCGGTTGAAGTGCAGGCGGGCGATTGGCTTGCGATTGTTGTCATCCAGAAGGACGGCAAAATACGACTTGGCATCCCGCTGGGCCACACGCGCGGGCTTAACTTCGCTGCATACGATCGCGCGCACGATCTGGTAGCCCTCGATCTCTTCAAGCGTCGTCTCCAACTCATCGGCTTCGGCAAGATCCGCTTCGGCGACTGGAGCGCTGGTGACAGCCGCCGTCGGTACGGACGTTTCCTCTGTCTGCGGGAAACCGGGGTTACCGAGAGCCTTCTTCAGTCGCTCGTTGACCTGGTCATTAAGAAATTGCTTAGTCGCTTTGGAGACTAACGCGGTGAACTGCTCGCGCACCTTTTGCGTATACGGACCTGAGTAAACCCTGGCCGTTAGGAACTTGACCCATTCATCTTCAGGTTCCTTGAACTGGGCCGCCAGCGTTCGCTTCAATTCGCCAATGTATTTCAGCTCGCCGGCCGCGCTGATGATTGAATCGAGGTCGAAGACGTCCTTGGACAGCTTCTGCAGTTCGGGGATAAGCGACTGGTCGATGTCGTTCAGGTCCAACACCAGGAAGGGCTTTGCATCCATCCGGTTTGGAGCGTCGAGGTCCGTGAAGAACTGGTACACCTCGCCGTTTGTCAGAATTGCGATGCGAGCGTTGGTGACAGCGAAGTAGCGGAAGAGCTGGGATGCATGCTCAATCTTCACGGGTTCCGTTGATTTTTTGCACTCGATCAACATTTGCACCTCGCCGTCTTTGACGATGGCGTAGTCGATTTTTTCGCCCTTTTTGAGCCCAACGTCGGCGATAAATTCCGGCACCACTTCCATTGGATTGAATACGTCGTAGCCGAGAATCGTTGAGATGAACGGCATCACGAACGCGTTCTTGGTCGCCTCTTCTGTTTGGATAACATCCCGCTGCTGACGCACCTTCGCTGCCAAAGCTGAGAGCTTTTCTGCGAACTCCATTTGTCCCCCTACAAGACCGCTGATGCTGCACGACGGAGTGCAGCATCAATTCACGCTGATGAAGCAACAAAATACATGCAATCGCCTTGATTGGCACTCAAATGAATCGCCTGCCACGTTGTGTCGCCCTGCCCGGCTTCTTCCAGTTCACTCCTCAGCAACCAAGAAGCCCTCGACCGTTTTCCTGCACCAAGCAGTCTTTTTCACGCCCCCTTCCGTCCGGCACACCCCCGCTCGGCGGACATCCCCCTGTACCAGGAGTACTTCGTGTTCGTGAAAAACACCCTTGCCGCCGTCGCCGTCCTCGCTTTCCTGGCGGGAACTGCAGTGGCGCCGGCCCAGGCCGAGGCGTCCAAGCCAGCTCCCGTCGTCGTCGGCCAGCCGCTGGGCCAGGCTCACGCGCACAACGACTACGAGCATGACCGCCCGCTGTTCGACGCGCTCGAGCACGGCTTCACCAGCGTCGAGGCGGACGTGTGGCTGGTGGACGGCGAACTGCTGGTGGCCCACGACCTGGAGGACGTGCAGCCCGGCGTCACACTCGAAAGCCTCTACCTCGACCCGCTGCAGGACCTGGTCCGTAGCCAGCAGGGCCACGGCGTCTACCCGCACTGGGGCGGCAGCCTGCAGCTCCTGATCGACATCAAGAGCGAAGGCGAGGCAACCTACGCTGTTATCGAGCAGGAACTGGCCGAGCACCGCGACATCATGAGCCGCTACACTAACGGCGCCGTCAAGACCGGCCCGGTCACCGCCGTCATCAGCGGCAACCGCCCGCTGGCCACCATGCAGGCCCAGGACAAGCGCTTCAGCTTCTATGACGGCCGCTTTGCCGACCTCGCCACCGGCAAGCCCTCGGACCTCATGCCGCTGGTCAGCGACAACTGGACCCGGCTCTTCACCTGGCAGGGCGTCGGCCCCATGCCCGAGGTTGAGCGCGCCAAGCTGCACGCCTACGTGGCTACGGCGCACGCCAACGGCTACCGCGTCCGCTTCTGGGCCACCCCGGACCAGCCCGGCACCGCCCGCGACGCCCTCTGGACCGAGCTCGCCAACGCCGGCGTTGACCACATCAACACCGACGACCTCGCCGGCCTGCAGCAGTTCCTCGCCGCCCACATCGCCTGAGCCGCCGTAGCGTGATGAAGGGCAGTGCCGCCCTGGCAGGTGCCCCTGCACCAAAGCACAGCGTACGACGGCGGGTGCGCGCCCGCAGTCGTGATGTTTCCCAGGTGCACCCTCCCTAGCGGTCCCGGCTCTGACGGCGACCTGCACCTCCGCACCCGCGCAGGACAAAATGTCACACCCTCCTGCCATGCTTTTCGTATGGAAGCTGGTGTGGTCGTCGACGTGGAAGGCAGGGCCGTCATGTCCTCCGCCGTGGCGGCAATGGCTGCCCTGGTTGATGAACTTTCCAGTGTTCTTGACTGCCCATTAGCCGCGGCAGACCCGACCAGCCCTCGGCCTGCTGCCCGTGCCGTCACAGGTGCCGGCAATGATCCCCTGCGGGAGTCCATTGCCGCTTACCTGGACGGGCTGAAGGTTGTGACGCGGCTTGAGGCGGTGACGGCGGCGGCGAAGGTGCGGTTGGTAGCTGCCTATGCGGAGGCCGCAGCTGCGGTGGAAGGACCGCCGGCCAGCGCGTATGAAGCTTCTGCGCAGGAAATGACCGTGGTGGCAGAAGTCGCGTGCGTACTCACCATCGGTGAACGCGCTGCATCTGCCCTGTTGGGAGAAGCCCACGCGCTGACCACGTCATTGCCGGCGGCACTGGACGCGCTTCAGGCCGGTACGATCAGCTGGCAGCACGCCCGCGTCCTGGTCGAGGAAAGCACCAGCCTCACCCCTGCGGCAGCCTCTGCCCTGGAGGCGCACTTCCTTGACCCAAACGCGCCCAACCCCGCCCGAGGTACTCCAGCGGGCGAGCTGGTGCCCTACCGGTTGCGGCGCAAAGTCAGGACCTGGCGTGAACGCCATCATCCCGAGTCCATTGAGAAACGCCACGCGAAAAGCATGGCAGACCGCCGTATGGAGTACAGCCCGGACCGGGACGGAATGGCCTGGATCTCGTTTTATCTTCCCGGGGACACTGCCTGTGCCGTGTGGAACAGAACAAGGGCACTCGCCCGCGGCCTTCAGGGTCCGTCTGAACCCCGCAACCTCGCCCAGTTGTGTGCCGACATTGGCGCGGGGCTGTTGCTTGGCAGTATGGAGCAGGACATTGGAAAGGTGCCCTCGCCCAAAGTTGACGTGATTGTCACGGTGCCGGTTTTCTCCCTTCTCGGCCTCACCGACGAGCCCGCTGATGTCGATGGGCTTGGGCCTGTCCCGCCCTCAGTGGCGCGCAAGCTCGTTGCCAACGGTGCCGGCTCGTTCTACCGGGTCCTGGTCGACCCCCGGGACGGGGCGCCGCTGGAAATTGGACGCACCAGCTACCGGCTCCCCGAATCGCTGAAGAGGTGGCTCAGGATGCGGGACGGCAGGTGCACCTTCCCGGGCTGCAGCAACCACAGTCTGGACAATGAGGCGGACCACCTCACGGCCTGGCAGCACGGGGGGACCACCGGGATCAGCAACCTTGGACAGGTGTGCCCGAAGCACCACCGCCTTAAACACCGGTCCGCCTGGACTCCGACGCCTGCAACGAAAGACGAGCCACCAGGCTGGATTTCACCGACAGGCCGGTACTACCGAGCCGAACACCCTGACCGCGAACCGCCCCACATGCCGCAGGATTACCCGACAGAGGCCGCCAGCCCCCTTGAGGAAGTCATCCTGGCGCTCCTTGCCGCCTGACACTCAGTGTTGCCGGTGCCGCTGGGCTGCCTTCCCCCCGCACGCGGTCCGCCGAGCTGATTGACGGCGTCGCATACGCGGGTTGTCTCGATCCCGAAACCGAAACCCGTCGTGCCTGCTAATGCCGGGTGAAGACGCGTTCTGTTCACCGTCCCGCAACCGCTGTGCCTCGGCCCGTTCTTGATCAGCAGGAAGTCTCGTAAGGCGTTCCAGCACGCCCTGCAGCAGTCCCCGCCTGATACTCAGTAGAAACAGGACCTTCCCCATGCCTTCAAAGACACTAAAGACGACGACGGCGGCCGCCGTCCTGGTGCTCGGCCTCCTTGCCGCGCAGCCCGCCACCGCCGCGGAGAACACTGGCGACGCCTTCACCTTCGGCGTCATCGGCGACATCCCTTACGGCGAGGCCGAGATCGCCAAGTTCCCCGCCCGCATCCAGGACATCAACGCGGACAGTGCGCTGAAGTTCGTCACCCACGTGGGCGACATCAAGAACGGCTCCTCGGTCTGCTCCGACGAGTACTTCGCCGACATCCGCGCCGACTTCGATACCTTCACCCATCCGCTGGTCTTCACCCCCGGCGACAACGAGTGGGTGGACTGCCACCGGACCAACAACGGCGCCTACAACCCGCTGGAACGGCTGGACAAGCTGCGCGAGGTCTTCTTCAACGAACCCGGCAAGGCCCTCGGCGCCACCATGCCGGTCAAAACGCAGGAGGAGCTCGGCCTCCCCGAGAATGTCCGCTTCACCCAGAACCGGGTGGCCTTCTCCGTGCTGAACATCCAGGGCAGCAACAACTCCCTCCAGCCCTGGACAGGTCTCGGCGAAACTGCCGCCACGCCGGAGCAGTTGGCTGAGGTGGAGCACCGGACGGGCGCCGTCCTGGCCCAGATCCGCGAGACTTTTGACGACGCCGAACGCCGCAACGACCGCGCCGTGGTCCTGATGACCCAGGCCGACATGTTCGACCCCTCGCTGCTCAATGCGGCCGCCGCCAACCCGGAGATCATGTCCGGCTTCCGGGAGATCGTGCAGGCCATCGTCGAGGAGACCAACAGCTTTGGCTCCCCGGTCTACCTCATCAACGGCGACAGCCACGTCTTCGCCGAGAACCAGCCTCTCGCCGAAGGCTCGCCCTGGCTGGACATCTACGGCCAGCCCGCCGCGGACGATCTGCAGCGCGTCACCGTGGACGGTTCCGCCAACGCCACTAACTACGTCCGGTTTACCGTGGCCGGCAACAGCGCCGACGGCACGGACGTGCTGAGCTGGGAAAAGGTCCCCTTCAGCTCGTAATCATCAAAGAAAAGCGGGCTACGGCGGGCGCCCACCCGGTGTCGTCTGCTCCGGAAATCCGCGGTCTGGACACAGTCCGCTGCCGGATTTATCGTGCAAAGGTGGCGGCTGCCTGACTGGCAGGATGGCAAGCCCTGCCGGTTAGCTGTTGCGGCCGTCCGCTCTAAGGAGGCAGCAGATGGAACACGTTGAAGAGACGGTTGAAGTCGCAGTCCCGGTGCGGACCGCGTACAACCAGTGGACCCAGTTCGAATCCTTTCCGCAGTTCATGTCCGGAGTGGAATCCGTAACCCAGCTGACGGACACCACCAACCACTGGGTCACCAAAGTGGGTGGCGTTCAGAGGGAGTTCGATACCGAAATCGTCCACCAGGAGCCTGACGACCGGATTGCCTGGCGCAGCACCGACGGCAAGTCGCATGCCGGCATCGTCAGGTTTACGCCGGTGGATGCCAATCACACGAAGGTCAGAGTCCACTTCGAGTGGGCCCCGGAAACCGTCACCGAAAAGGCCGGTGCGGCCCTGAGTATCGACGAGATGCAGGTCAAGGCGGACATGCGGAAGTTCAAGGACTTCATCGAGTCCCGTGGAGCCGAAACTGGCGGCTGGCGGGGCGAAGTCAAGGACAGCGGCCCCACCGGGCAGCTCTAGAAGTCCCAGCGGGTTCACTAGCGGGGTCCAACCAACAGGAAGCGGACGACGGCGGGTGCCCACCCGCCGTCGTCCGCTTACGTTTTTCATCTTCCGCACACAAGGCTCCCCCTCTTGCCTGCACGTTTCTGCAGGTTCAGCATTAGAGCACCTCCGGGCCGCACGCAGTGCGCTCGAGGGAATGTAAGTGCAAAGGGCTGCAGGAGGCGGAGGACAAGCACATGGGAACAGCAGAGATAGCGGAAGCAATGACAGCCGCCAGGACCTACCTGGCCGCCCATCCCGACGAGGCAGGTTACCGTGACTCCGCAGCTACCGCCGTCGTGGAGGACGGGCTCCGGATTCGTGTAACCGGCCCCGACGGCGCAACAGTCGTCACCGACATGGTCACCGGTGTGGGCGGAGGCGGATCAGCTCCCTCGCCGGGCTGGCTGTTCCGCGCCGCGTACGCCTCCTGCGTCGCCACACTCATCGCTATGCGTGCCGCGGAGCAGGGGATTGAGCTGACGGGCCTGGAAGTCGACGTGGACAGCGAATCCGATGACCGTGGCATTCTCGGCATCGCCGAGGAGGTTCCCGCCGGCCCGGCCAGCATGCGGGTGACGGTCCGGGTGGGGCCCGGCGTCATGGAAGCAGCGCGGGACATGGTTGAGTGGGGGCTGCGGCATTGCCCGGTGGACGATGCCGTCCGCCGTGCTATTCCCGTGGAGCTGGAAATTCGGACAGCCTGAGCAAAGACAACTCCGCTTCGACCGCTTCGTTAGAGGCGCAGCTCCATGAAAACGCTGTTGGGGTCCATGACGTAGTCGGCAAAAGGCGGGCATTCGGTGAAGCCGTTCCGGGCGTACAGGCGCCGGGCGGGAGCGAAGTAGTCCTCGGTACCGGTCTCGAGGTAGACACGCTCGAGGTTCCGGGTCCGGGCGTCGTCAAGGATGTGCCGGAGCATAAGCGTGGCCACACCGCGTCCCCGCGCCGATGCCGTGGTGCGCATGGACTTGATCTCGCCGTGCCGGGCCGGAGCGGAGGCGGCATCAAGGAGCTTGAGCGCGCCGCACCCCAGCAGGCCGCCGTTCTGGCGGGCGGTCCAGAAGGAGATGGACGGAGCGGACAACGCTGAGTGGTCCAGGGCGTGGACGCTTTCGGCCGGCGATGTGGCGTACATGTCCGCCAGGTGCTCGTTCAGGAGCTGGTGGACATCGGCGCGTGCGGGGTCGTCCCGGGCAATGGAAATCATCGCCACAAATCTACCGGCAACCCGCGGCCACCTCACGCAGAGTCTGTGCAGGGGACTAATCCGTCTCCGGGCCGTCGCAGAAGTGGCAGCCTTCCTCGCAGCCGTCCAGGTTCGAGTCAGGGCGAAACGGGTTCACTGGGCTCCTCCGGCTGATGCGGACGCCAGCTGTCCCGACGCCAGCCCGCCGGACACCAGAGACCAGGACGTCGAGTGCCCCAGCCGGGACGGCATGATGCTTCCCTCCGCCACAAAAAGCGCTTCTGCTTCGTCGCCGCCCGGAGCCCACCAGCCGGTGAGGGGGCAATGTTCGCCTGTTCTCGCCTCCCGGTTTCTCGATGAGCGTGTGTTGCTGAGGAACGGGTGGCGGAGGGTGCGGTTCTTCATCACTTCTTTGTGACTCCGTGAGCTCGTGTGGCAGGGACGCGTGCATCGGCCGGTGTGGGCCATGCCTCCCAGTATGTCGTTCAGCAGGCGTATGCAAAAGCAATGTTTTCTGCACAATACAGATCAGGAAAACTGATGAATAATGCGGGCCATTGTGGTGGCCGCCCCACCGGCGCACCATATTGCTATGAACACGGAATTACCGAAGCCTGTGGAACTGAGCCTTCCCCAGGCCCTCCTGCTCCTGGCGACAAATGACAGGGACGGCAAGCCCGAGGTGCCGGTGTTCGCCCTCAGGACCGCGGTGGCAGGGGCAATCCTGGCCGAGCTGGACATGCTCGGCGCGATCGAACTGCAGGGCAAGCACGTGAGGGCCACCGGGACCACCCCGCAAACCGACCTCGAACACGAGCTGGAAGTGATCCGCGGCAAATCGCGTCCCCACACTCCGCAGCGGTGGGTTTCCATCCTGGAAGGCCATGCTCCGGTGCAGCGCATTTACGAGGGGATGGTGTCCCGGGGCATTGTGGAACGCACCGGCGACAAGCACCTGGGCCTGTTCCGGAGTGTGCGGTACCCGGAGAAGGACCACGCTCCCGAAGCAGCACTCCTCGACAGGATCCGGGCCGTCTTCACTGCCCCACCCGAAACCGGGGTAGCCGATGAGCCGGCTGCGGAGGCCACCGGCGCCGGAACTCCCGCCGCCACCCCCGGCTCCAGCAAACCCAAGGGGCCGGACACCAGGACACTCGCCCTGATCGCCCTGCTGCAGGCAGCCGGGCTGCTCCCCAAGCTTTTCCCGGACGCGGACCGGGTGTGGGCAGATGAGCTGGCCAAGGACTACTGGCCGGCCCGTGCCGTGGAGGACGAACTCCGCCTGACCAGGCTGGGCGAGGAAGAAGCCGCCACGCTGTGAGCGGCCCGCTGCTTAACGGAAGCAAGCAAAACAAGAAGAAAGCGGACGACGACGGGAGGTCCCGCCGTCGTCCTCTTCCGTTGGGGAGCCTTCCGCCCTAAGCCCCTGACGCGGCGCGCGGCAGCGAGTCCAGGGACGGGAGCGTGGTCCCGGTGACCGGCTGCAGCGCGGTCACCGTGGCGTACCCGGCCGCCAGCAGCGCCGCATCGCTGTCCGGATCAGGCTTCTCGGCCGTATCCGCTATTGCCAGCCGAACGTGCTGCTGCCCCCGTTCGGCCAGGGTGGTCTGCACGATGCCGAACCGGGTCAGCGTTGCCGTCCGGTACTCGGGCAGGTCAGGCCCGGCGCTGTTGGGCACGTTCAGGTTCAGCACGCACCCCGGGTCCTGCTCCATCAAAAACGGCAGCAGCCCGGTGGCAAGCTGCGCGGCCGTGTCCCAGTGGAGTGCATCCGGATTGAGGCCGGTATCCAGGGAGACCGCCATTCCGCGGCCGTCATTGACGCCGGCCGTCAGCGCCGCGCCCACCGTGCCGGAATGCAGGATCGCGCGGCCCACGTTCGCGCCGCGGTTCACCCCGGACAGCACGATGTCCGGCGGGGGCCCGAAGGCGCCGTGGGTGGCGATCATGGTGATGAACGCGGGCGCACCGTGGACGGCGAAGGCCTTCACCCCGTCCAGGTCCTCCAGTTCGCGTTCTTCAACCGAAATCCTGCCATCCTCCTCCACCGCGGTGATCGAGGAACTGCTGCCGCTGGCCTCGGAGGCCGGCGCCGCCACCACAACATCCAAGCCCGCGCGGACTGCCGCGGCAGCCAAGGCGTGCAGGCCGGGGGAGGCGATGCCGTCGTCATTGGTGATCAAAACACGCGTGCGCTGGTTCATGATGTCCTCAGCTTCCGTGCCAGCTCATCCGGGCTGACCTGCTGCGCAGGTTCGGTCCCGCTGGTGTCCAGGGGAACGATCTTGACGAGCTTGGCCACCTCATGGATGACTGATGCCTCGCCGGAACCCAGACCGTGGCGCGTCACGTTGTGCGCGCCGGCGGCCGTGCCCATGACGACGGCGTCGTGCAGGGTGCCGCCCTCGGCCAGGACCGCGGCAACCCCGGCGGTGAGGGAATCACCGGCGCCGCTGGTTTCCACCGTCTCGAACTGCGGGACGTGGATTTCGCTGACCTCGCCATCGTGCAGGAGCAGGGAGGGCTCGTGGGCGCGGGTGATGATCACCGTTTCCGCGCCCTCCCTGTTGAGGGCGTGCATCGCATCAACCAGCTGGCCGGTTTCGGATTCTTTGGCACGGCCGCTCTCGACAACTTCGGAGTCGGACATCTTCACCACGGTCGGCTTGCCCTCCAGGATGCCCTTCAGCCGCTCGCCGGCCAGGTCCGCGATGACGGTGCAGCCGGCGGTGCGCAGGTCCGCGGTCAGCCGGCGGTACGTGTCTGGCGGGACCGCATCCTCCCGGCCGGTGCCGCTGAGGATCACGGTGCGTGCCTTCATGCCTGCCTGCAGGGTCAGCCCGTAGAGCTCGTCCAGCTCGTGCCGGGTGAGCCGGTGGCCGGCCGATTCCGCCACCACGTCCCGCTCGCCGCTGCGCCGGTCGTGGATATAGGCACCGCTGCTCCCTTCGCCCGCAACGGACAACAACATCACGCCCTCATCCTCGATCAGATGCTGCAGCACACTTCCGGTTTCACCGGAGAACACGGCGCACATTGTCACTTCCGCGCCGAGCGTTTTCAGCATACGCGCCTGCCACACGCCCTGGCCCCCGGCGTGAAGGTGGATGTCGGCGGTGCCTTCCACGTCCTCTACCGTGACGGTCAGGACCGGGGACGGGGCAAAAATCACTACGGAGCCCATGCTTCCCCCGTCCCCTTCGGCGCAACAACTGGATTCGTGGCCATGGTTACCTCTTCCCACCGGAATCCTCCGGCCGTCGTTTCGGACAGGTCACTCCAATATACTAAGCACGCTTAGCATGCGGGGCATTGGGGGGGGCAGAAGAGGGCAGGGCGTTTATTGGCGGCGCTATCCCGGGCTTTTGTCGATGACGCAGAACCGGTTGCCGTCCGGGTCTTCCAGGACGATGAAGTCCGGGTCCTCCGGATACAGGTCCCAGTCCACGTGCCGGGCGCCGAGCGAGACGAGCCGCTCCACCTCCGCGGCCTGGTCATCCGCATACAGGTCCAGGTGGATGCGCGGATGGTCCTGCGTCGGCGTCTCGCTCAGCATGAGGGACAACTGGGCTCCGGATCCCGACGCCGACACCAGGGTCACCCACGTCTCGTCGCCGGGTTCCCGCGGGACGTAGCCCAGGGCGGCGTGCCAGAACTCGGTGGCGCGGGCGACGTGGTTGACGCCGAGGACGATGGTTCCGATGGTCAGCATCCGCCCAGCCTAGACCGGGCCGGCAGCCGCGAAAAGGGGCGGGCGGGGAAGGCTAGACTCGCCTGCATGGGGGACAACAACACACCTGAGGAACACCAACCTTCCAGGCGCACCCGGGCCCGCGCCGCCGTCGTGCCTTTGCTGGGTATCGTCGCGGTGCTGGTCGGGGGCCTGATTGCATGGACCAAAAGCCATGAAATCAGCTTTGGCTGGTTCGCCTACGCACCGCTGAGCAACCAGCCCTTTTCCGGCACAGGCCTGGTGTTCCTGAGCCCGGGAACCCAGACCGGCCTGGCCATCGCCGTCGCCGGACTGCTGGTCCTGGCGTTCTGGGCGGGCCTGTCGATTGGACGCAGAAGCAACAAGCGCACTCAGTAAAGCGCTCACGGGCCGCGGGCGCCCAAAAACGAAAGCGGACGACGGCGGGAGGCCCCGCCGTCGTCCGCTTTCCTTTGGTGCCAAAAGGTGAAGGTGTGGCTAGTTCCAGAGCCCCAGGGCGAACTCCGCGATCACCGTGGAGAGCAGGAAGGACGCCGTGATGGCCACCAGGCCCACGGGAATGATCTTCCAGCCGATGTTCTTCAGCAGCGGGATGTCCTTGCCCAGCGACAGGCCTGCCAGGGTCAGCATCACCGTGGCGATGGACAGGAAATCCACGGTCTTGACAGCTGCGTTCAGCGGCTCGGCGCCGAAGAACCAGGGGCTGGAGATGTACGCGCCGATGGTGGTGACGAAGACGATCGCCGAGATCTTGCGGGTGGCCTTGGCCAGCGCGATGCTGACCAGCACCAGCGCCAGCATGACGGCGTACCCGGCCACGATGGAAAGGCTGAAGCCCTTCGCCGCCACCGACGCCGTGCCGATGCCCAGCACCGTGAGGACTGACAGCGAGAGCCATAGCGGCAGCCTGATGGCTGCGGAGGATTCGGCGACGCGCTCGCGAAACAGCCGGTTCTCCTCGGCCTGCGCTGCGTCACGGTCCAGGTCGGCAGCCGTTCGGGCAGGGGCGCCGGTGGTGACGGCGGCATTTTCGCGGGCCGTCTGCTTGCGGGTAAGGGCCCTGTAGAACTTGTCCGCCAGCGGCAGGGCGATGTAGATGCCCACGTAGACGCCAAGGACCGTGGTGATCAGGTTGGAGACGGCGGCCATGCCCAGGATCGCTTCTTCGTCGCCGGGGTAGGCGGCGACGATGCTGGCGGCGGAGGCGGCCATCATGGAACCCGAGCCCACGCCGGCGCCCATGGCCAGGGCCAGCGGATCGAAGATCTTCCAGTTGGCCACCAAGGAGGTCAGGAGCGTGATGAACACGGCGCCGAACAGCGTGCCGAACACGTACATGGCCAGGACGCCGCGGTACTGGTCCGAATCCGGCCCGTACTTCTCGGACACCATGGCGAAGGACGGCTCACGGTCCAGCGAGAACGTGGCGCCAACGGTCGCCTTGCCCATCCGCAGCAGCACGGCCAGGGGCAGCGCCAGCGCGATGGTGCCCAGCAGGTGCCCCACCTCCTGCAGGAGCAGCGCAGGGCCGGCCTTGAGCAGGGTGGGCAGGCTGGGTCCGATGTTGAAGGCCAGCCGCGCCACCAGGAGCAGGACGGCCACGCCCACCAGGGCGGCGGCAACGCGCTGCAGGTCAAGGCCCAGGGGCTTGAACTTCTGGACGGACACCAGCAGGCCCAGGATCAGGCCCCACACCATGGGGAAGATGATGATGGCGCCGATGCCCAGATCGATTTTCGCCTGCCCAATGAACTGGACGGCGACGGCGATCACCAGCGCCAGCGCGGCGATGGGGATTGTCAGCCTGGGGCCGGCCTTCTCAACCGGAGCTGCTTTGGTGGTGCTCATGAGGTGCCTTCCTGGGTGAAAGTACGACGGCGGTACGCCGCGCTGATGAAGCGGTCCCGCTCAGCGGGGGTCGAGGCAGCCGCGGCAACGGTCCAGGCCAGCGCGGCGGCTGCCTCGAACATCACGGCGTAGGCCTCCGGGGTGTCGGCAAGCGCTGCGAATGCATGCGAATGGATGGGGACGTCCGCACCCGGAATGCTGAGCCAGGGGTGCAGGGAGGGGATGACTTGGGAGATGTTGCCCATGTCCGTGGAGCCGCCGCCCAGTCCGGCGGAGGGTGATGTGTCTTTGCCGAACGCGTCCATGGCCTCGGTCCAGTGCGCGGCCAAGGCGTCGTCCTGCAGGAGCGGTTCGTAGAGTGGTTCGGCTTCCTCGATCACCAGTGTGGTGCCGGTGGCCAGGGCGGCGCCCTCGAAGCAGCGGCGGACCCGCTCCAGCAGGGCCTGGTACTCGGGCAGCGTGAAGGCCCGGCATTCGAACTCGACCACCGCCTTCTCCGGAATGATGTTGGTGACGTGCCCTGCCTCGGCCACGTAGCAGGCAATCCGGTGGTCGCCCGGGATCTGCTGGCGGAGCAGGCCGATGGCCACCTGGCTGAGCACCGCGGCGTCCGCGGCGTTCACGCCCTGGTGCGGGGCCGCTGCAGCATGCGCCGCCTTGCCGGTGAACGTCGCCTTGTACCGGCCCACGGCCTGGGCGCTGGTGCCCGCGGGGTTGTAGGTGATGCCGTCCTGGACGGGGTGGACCATCAGGGCCAGCCCGACGCCGTCGAAAGCTCCCCGCTCCAGCATCAGCGCCTTGCCGCCGCCGTGCTCCTCCGCCGGCGTGCCGATGGCCTTGAGCGTGATGCCCAGCTCGTCCGCCAGTGGCCGCAGCGCAAGCGCGGCAGCCACGGAGGCGCCGGCGATCAGGTTGTGCCCGCAGGCGTGCCCGATCTCCGGCAGCGCGTCGTACTCCACGCACAGCGCCACGGTCAGTTCGCCAGAGCCGGCGCTCGCCGTAAAGGCCGTGGGCAGCCCGCTGGTGCCGCGTTCCACCTCGAAGCCACCTTCCTGGAGCAGGGTGGCGACGGCCTCGGCGGAGCGCACCTCCTCGAACGAGATTTCCTTGAAGCCGTGGATGGCCTTGGACAGCGCCGTAACCTGGGGCTTCCAGTGCTCGACGCCGTCAGCCAGGGCGCTGCGGAGGGCCGCCAGCGCCGGGGTTGTGTTTGTCAGTTCCATGCTGTCTCTCTTCTCCCCGGCCTAGTAGGACAACGACGGGAACGGGGCGCCGGCCGCGTGGGTGGGCACCCAGATGGCCTTGGTCTGCGTGTACTCGTCCAGCACCCCCGGGCCGGAGGAGCGGCCGTGGCCGGAATCCCCGAAGCCGCCGAACGGGACCGCCACGTGGATGGTCTTGTAGGAGTTGATCCAGAACGTGCCGGCCTTCACTTCCCGGGCCACGTGGTGGGCACGGGACACCTCCGAGGTCCAGACGGCGCCGGCCAGGCCGAAGTTGGTGTTGTTGGCGCGGGCGATGGCCTCGGCTTCCGTGTCGAACGCGTCCGCGCCCACTACCGGGCCGAACACCTCGGTGGTTTCCAGGCGGTTCGCCGGGGTGACGCCGTCCAGGAGGGTTGGCATGACCCAGTGCCCGCCGGCCAGCGCCGTGCCGGCCAGTGACTCCGGCAACGCGGACTGCGTGACCCGGCGGCCGCCGTCGTCCATTCCCGCCTCGATGAGCGTGTTCACGGTGGCGAACTGCTGTGCGGTGATGATGGGGCCCACTTCGGTGTCCGCGCTGAGCGGGTCGCCCACCCGGAGCCGGGCGGCCTTTGCCGCGACCATTTCGACGAACTCCGCGTGCACGCTCCGTTCCACCAGGAGGCGCGACCCTGCCACGCAGGACTGGCCGGCGCCGGAGAAAATTGCCGCGATGGCGCCGTCGGCGGCGCGGTCCAGGTCCGCGTCCGCGAACACGATGTTCGCGCTCTTGCCGCCGAGCTCCAGCAGTGCCGGGATCCCGGCCTGGGCGGCGGCCACCGCCACGCGGCGGCCGGTGGGGACGGACCCGATGAAGCTGACCTTGCCCACCCGCCGGTCCGTGGTGAGGGTGGCGCCCACCGTCTGGCCCAGCCCCGCGGCCACGTTGAAGACGCCGGCCGGCAGGCCCGCCTCGTGGGCGATCTGGGCGAGCCGGACGGAGGAGGCCGGGGTGAATTCGCTGGGCTTGATGATCACGGCATTGCCGGCGGCCAGGGGTGCGGCGGAGTTCCAGCCGGCCGTGAACATTGGTGCGTTCCAGGGGGTGATCGCGACGACGACACCCCACGGCACGCGCTCGGTGTAGGTGTGCCAGGCGCCCGGGACGGGAATGGTCTGCCCCGTCAGCTTGTCCGCCCAGCCGGCGTAGTAGCCGAACATTTCCGCCACCTTGGCTGCTTCAGCGCGGGCGTCGCGGATGGGCTTGCCGGTGGTGGCAGACTCGAGGATGGCCAGTTCTTCGGCATGCTGTTCCACCGCGCGGCTGACGTTGCGCAGGACCGCCGCCCGTTCGAAGCCGTTCATCGCTCCCCAATTTGCGGCGCCCGCCGTCGAGCTTTCCAGGATGGCGCCGGCACCCTCGGCGCCGGCGTCGGCGTAGGTGGCGAAGGGCTCGCCGGTGGCGGCTGCGGTAAGGGTGATGGTTTCGCCGGTGCCGGTGATGGTGCGGCCGTCAAGGAAGCTGCCCAGGCCGGACGGAAAGGCGGCGGCCAGGACTGCCTTGGCGGTGGCCGCGGAGGATGAGGTAGGTGCTGTGGTGATGCTCAATCTGGTGTTCCTTCAGGAATGGTCAGGCGACGGGTGAGGTGGGAGCGCCGGCCGGCGTGATGGCGGGGGCGACGGTGCGGGCAATCTCGGTGAAGTCAGCCGCCGGTCCGAGGGCGGCCAGGGCGTCCTGCCACTGGTTCGCCGCTGCCGCCAGGAGCGCCGGGTGTTCCCCGATCCGGGCGGCCACGTCCACGGCGAGGGCAGCGTCACGCGCCATCAGACCCATCGAGAAGCCGGAATCGTGGCTGCCGGTGAGCACCCAGTTGGGGTACATGGCTGCCGAGACCTTGCTGCCGCCGGAGGCCTCGCTGATGCTGGCTGCTGCCTTGGCCGGGTCGATGCCGTAGGCCTTGGCGACGCCGAGGGCCTCGCCGACCGAGACCAGGTTTGCCGCCGCCAGGACGTTGTTGAGGAGCTTGACCACGTTGCCGCTGCCGGGGCCGCCGATGTGGCTGTACTTGCCGCCGGTCAGGGCCAACAGGACGGGCTCGGCAGCAGCGAGCGCCTCGTCGGTGGCGCCGACAAAGGCGCTGAGCGAACCGGTGGCTGCGCCGTCACGGCCGCCCGAAACCGGTGCGTCCACGAACGCTGCCCCCTGTGCCTGTGCGAGCTCCGCCATGGCCTTGCTGGTTCCCGGTTCCGAGGTGGTGGTGTCGATGATGGCCACCGTGCCGGGCGTGCCGAGCAGCCGGGGCACGGTGGTTTCCACGATGCCCGCTGCCGGCAGGGAGAGGACGGCGTAGGGTGATCCGGCCACGTCCGCGAGGTCGGCGGTGGTCTTGATGCCGGCCTTTTCTGCGGCCGTCCGGGCTGCCTCTGACGGGTCGAAGCCGGTGACCTCCCAGCCGGCCCTGTGCAGGGTGGCGGCCATTGCTCCGCCCATGGCGCCGAGGCCGATCACGGCTACGCGGCGGTCGATCTTGTCATTCATGAAGTACTCCGTTGGTGTGCTGGGGGTGTTGGCGGTCAGTCGAGGTAGATGTCCAGGTCTTTCCAGAGCTGCTGGGTGCGGCGGATGGCGGCGCGGCTGCGCTCTGGGTGCGCTGCTTCCATGCCCGCCAGCAGCCCGTAGACCAGGGAGTTCGCGGCTGTCACGGACTGGAAGAAGGAGATGCCTTCGGAGGCGACCACCAGGAGGTGGTCGGCGACGGCTGCCAGGCGGCCGCGGCGCATGTCGCTGATGGCGATCACCGTTGCCCCTGCCTGTTTGGCGGCTTCTGCCGCCACGATGATCTGACGGACCGAGCGCCACATGTTGATGACAACCAGGACATCCCCGGGCCCCAGGCTGTTGGTGCTGGAGGCGAGATGCACCCCGCCCCGGTTCTCCAGGCTGATGGGGTATCCCATGGTGGAGCCCAGGTGTGCCATCACGCTGGCCGGACCGGCGAAGGATCCGATCCCCACAACGGTGATTGACCTGGCGGCAGCCATCGCCGCGATTGCAGCTTCTGCGTCGCCGGCCGTGTTGGATTCCAGTGTCAGGCGCAGGTTGTCGATGTCGTGGTTCAGGGCATCGTGGAGCGGGCTCCGGTGTTCCCCGTGTTCGGTCAGCGTGTCCTCGGTGGAGATCATCACCAGGTACTTCGACCGCAGTTCCCGCTGCAGGTCCGGCCAGCCGCGGTAGCCCAGATGCTGGGCCGCGCGGACCACCGTGGAGCTGTTGACGTCAGCGCGCTTGGCGATTTCCGCGATGTCCGCGTAGGAGGAGAGCTGCGGGTTCCGGGCGATGACCTCCACAACCCGGCTCTGCGCCTTTGTCAGCGGGACGTCCGGCAAGGAGTCGCCTAGCCAGGCCATGGACGAATCCCAGGCAGAGTCCTGCCCTGGGGATTCGGCTTCAACCTCGGCAGCGTTCGTGTTCACAGGGATGCCCGTTCTGTAACGCAGATCACTCTGCAAGTTGAATTGCATTAAATGTACTCTGCAATTTCTCTTGCTGCTAGCGCTTTTCGTTTCCGGGATGTAAATCCTCGTTGTGCAGCCCGGCCGGCAGCGGGACCATGGTGGTATGGACGTTGAATTCCATGGCCGCCGGGAGCTGAACCTGCCCCAAGCGTTCCTCCTTTTGGCAACGAATGACGAGGACGGCGGACCGGAAGTGCCGCAGCCCGTCCTGCAGGCCGGCGTTGCAGGAGCCATCCTGGCCGAGCTGGAACTGCTGGGCGCCGTCGAGCTGCAGGGCAAGAACGTGCAGGCCACCGGCGCCGCTCCGGAATCGGACTTCGGGCACCAACTTGATGCAATCCGGCACAAGTCCAGGCCCCACACCCCCAAGCGGTGGGTCTCCATATTCGAGAGCCGGGCCGAGGTGCGCCGCATCTACGAGGGAATGGTTGCGCAGGAAATCGTTGAGCATGTGGGGGAGAAGCACCTGGGCCTGTTCACCGCCGTGCGGTACCCGGAAAAGGACCATGCGCCGGAGGCGGCGCTCAGGAAGCGGATTGAGGGCGCGTTGTCCGGGGAGGCCCCGGATGCCAGAATTGCCGCACTAATTTCCTTGCTCCATGCCGCGGGGCTGCTGCGAAAGCTGTTTCCGGAGGCCGACGAAAGCCTGGCCCGGGAGATGGCCGCCAACCACTGGCCTTCACACGCCGTGGCCGATGAGCTCCGAATGATCCGGCTGGCGGAGGCGGAGGCGGCAACCTAGCCACAAGTCTGGGAGGCGCACGGCGGCGGGAGGTCCCGCCGTCGTGCGCCTACAGTGGATATGTGCGGGCCTGAAACGGCAGGTAACAACCTGGACCAGTGCGCTGGCCGTGTTGGGCGCATGGCCCACCCGGGCAATACCAATGGTCCAGGTGGCCCGCGCCCTTGTTTGCCAGTCCGGCGGAGGGGGTAACGGGAAGGTATGACTGATTCAGCCGATGCCACAGGCCTCCCTTCCGACGGCGACATGACCTCGGGGGGCGGACCCGCCGAGACCGTGGACAGTATTGCCGATGAAATCCGCGGCGAGATCCTCCTGGGCCACGTCCAGGACGACGTCAGCCACGTCCTCGAGGAACGCCTCGAGGAAGAAAGCATTGACATGCGTCCCGAGGATGTTGACGAGCTCGCAGAGGAGATTGAGAAGGACGCCTCGAGCTGAGCCGCCAGGCTCGATCCAGCCTTCCCGCGGACCCTGCGGGGTGGGACGATGTGACTATGCAAGAAAGCAAAGGCGGCAACCCGCACGATCCAGGCCCGCATCTGCATGCACACTCGGCGATTACCACCGGGCAGATGCGCACGATTGGCCAGCGCCGCCGCGAGGCGGAGGAAAAGCTGGACCAGCACCTCCAGGAAGCCCACAACCGGAGCCATCCGGACGACGGGGATCCCGGGCAGGACAACAATCCACAGTAAAGCGAACGACGGCGGGACGCACCCGCCGTCGTTCGTTTTAGTTAAGCGGCGGTGCCCTTAGCCCGTTTCCGGCCTACTCGTAGAAACGGCCGTCCGCTGGCCGCGGGCACCTGGGCAGAGAATGCCACGATTCCAGCAGGTGTAGCTTCTCCTGCAACCCTCAACCATTTCACGCAACGTATGGGCACCTTGTCGATGCCTGCAGTGCGGTTCCTGCGCCAAAGTTCCGACTGGCGTGCTACCGCGCAATCCCCTTTGCAAATACCGTTGACTGTGCCCTGCGTCACCCTTACTGTTGAATGCAACAGCGTTGCAGTAAAAGCAACGCAAGGACATTGGTGGAAACATGAATCACGAAACACCCTCTCCCGCCTTTGCGGGCCCAGGCGTGGAACAGCATGGCACCCATGACAAGACCCGCGCCGGCCGCACAACGATGAACGGCCACACTTCCGTCCCTGCCGGCAATGGAGCCGACAAGGACACGCGCCGCAGGGTGATTGCGGCGAGCTTCATCGGCAACTTCGTGGAATGGTTTGATTACGCCGTCTACGGCTACCTTGCCGTCACGATTGCCACCGTCTTTTTCCCGGAATCCGATCCGCAGACCGGTCTACTGCTGACATTCGCGCTCTTCGCCATCTCATTCCTGGTGCGGCCGCTCGGCGGATTCATCTGGGGCCACATCGGCGACAAAGTGGGGCGGCGGACAGCGCTCTCGCTCTCGATCCTCATCATGTCCGCAGCAACGTTCTGCATAGCGCTTATCCCCGGCTACGACACGATCGGCATCTGGGCCCCCGTCCTGCTCCTGATGATCAGGGTGGTTCAGGGCTTCTCCGCCTCAGGTGAGTATGCGGGAGCCTCCGCGTTCCTGGTGGAATACGCACCCGGCAACCGGCGGGGCCTGTACGCCGCCGTGGTCCCGGCGAGCACCGCCGCCGGCCTCCTCCTCGGTTCCCTGATCGCCGCACTTCTGACGGGCCTGCTCAGTCCGGAAGCGCTGCACAGCTGGGGTTGGCGGCTGCCATTCCTGCTGGCCGCGCCCATGGGTTTGATCGGCAGGTACATTCGGACCAAGCTCGAAGACACTCCGGTGTTCCGGGAACTGGAAGCCGAGGACCACGCGGACAAGGCGCCAGTCTCCAGCCTCTTCCGGAACCACTGGCGGCAACTGCTCCAGGCCGTCGGAGCCGTGCTGCTCAACGCCGTCGGCTTCTATGTGATCCTCAGCTACATGCCCACGTACCTCTCCTCGGAGCTGGGCCTGGGCGAAACGGAATCATTCCTCGCCACAACCGTTGCCTTGACCACCTACATCGGGTTCATTTTCCTGACCGGGATGCTTTCGGACCGGTACGGCCGGAAGAAGGTCCTGATCGCTGCTTCCGTGAGCTTCATCCTGTTGACAGTGCCCGCCTTCGCACTCCTGGGAACCGGAAACTTCCTGGTCATCGTCCTGGTCCAGATCCTTCTAGGCGCCATGCTCACGCTTAATGACGGGACGCTCCCCAGTTTCCTTGCAGAAATGTTTCCCACCAGGGTCCGCTACAGCGGCTTCGCCGTGAGCTTCAACCTGTCTAACGCACTGTTCGGCGGGACCGCACCGTTCGTGGCAACCCTTCTCATTGGAATCACAGCCAACAACCTGGCACCGGCCTGGTACCTCGCGCTTGCCGCCCTGGTTTCCCTTGTTGCCGTGTCCCTTTCCAGGGAGACCTGCAAGGAACCACTGCGCCACGACTAGCACTGACTTCCTTCCCCACAAACCGTACTAACGAAAGGCACCACCCATGACCACCACAGTCGAAACCGCCTCCTCCATCGCCGAACTCGAACGGCTGAAGGTCCTGCACAACGGCAAGAAGGAGAAGCTGACCTTCTCCGACGCGGAATTCGATCGCCGGCTCGGCGGCCTCCGCAAGATCATGGCCGCCAAGGACCTGGACGCGGTCATCCTGACCAGCTACCACGGCATCAAGTACTACTCCGATTTCCTGTACACCACGTTCGGCCGCAACTACGCCCTGGTCGTCACCGCCGACGACTCGGTCACCATCACTGCGAACATCGACGCCGGCATGCCCTGGCGCACCTCCTACGGTGAGAACATCGTGTACACGGACTGGCGCCGTGACAACTTCTACTTCGGCCTGCAGGAGGCGCTGCGACAGCGCGGCGTCAAGGCCGCCCGGCTCGGCGTCGAGGACGATTTCCTTCCGGGCCTGACCCGCGAGAAGATCGCCGCCGCCTTCCCGGGCGCCGAACTCCTCGACGTCTCCCAGGACGCCATGCGGCAGCGCATGATCAAATCGGCCGAGGAAATCGAGGTTATCAAGCAGGGCGCCCGCATCGGCGACCTTGGCGGCGAGGCGATCCGGGCCGCGATTCGCGAGGGCATCACCGAATACGAGGTGGCGCTGGCCGGCACGGAGGCGATGGTGCACGAGATCGCCAGGACATTTCCGCACCGGGAGGTCCGTGACACCTGGGTGTGGTTCCAGTCCGGCATCAACACCGACGGCGCCCACAACTGGGCCACCACCCGCAAGCTGCAGCAGGGCGACATCCTCTCGCTCAACTGCTTCCCGATGACCTCCGGCTACTACACCGCTTTGGAGCGCACCCTCTTCCTGGGCCAGCCGGACGAGCGCTCGCTGGAACTGTGGAACATCAACGTCGAGGTCCACAAGCGCGGCCTGGAGCTCATCAAGCCGGGGGCGGTCTGCAAGGACATCGCAGCGGAACTGAACGAGATCTACATCAGCCACGGACTGCTGGCCAACCGCACGTTCGGCTACGGCCACTCCTTTGGCGTCCTCAGCCACTATTACGGCCGCGAGGCCGGACTCGAGCTCCGCGAGGACATCGAGACCGTGCTTGAGCCGGGCATGGTGGTTTCCATGGAACCGATGATCACGGTCGCGGACGGCCAGCCGGGTGCCGGCGGGTACCGCGAGCACGACATCCTGGTGATCGGCGAGGACAAGGTGGAGAACATCACCAAGTTCCCGTTCGGCCCCGAGCACAACATCATCGGCGCCTAAGGGACCCAGAGGCAGGAAGCGGCGCCGCGGAATTGAGCACTTCGATCCGTGGCGCCGCTTTCGGCGTCTGCACCGAAGATAGGGAAAGATGATGGCTACCATGACTCCAGCTGCAGACAAAGAGACCAACGGAACCGGCACGAATGGTGCCGCTGACGCGAAGGGCGCCTCCGTCGTCGTCAACGCCATAGCCGTCCTGCGCAGCTTCACTCCGGAAGAACCCCTGCTGGGCGTCACCGAAATCGCCGGCCGGGTGGGCATGCACAAAAGCAGCGTCTCGCGGATCCTTGCCACCCTGGAGCAGGAGAACCTGGTGGAGCGGGACCCGGAAACGCGCCGTTTCCGCCTGGGGCTGGGGCTGATCGCGGTGGCCGGGCCGCTGCTGGCCGAGATGGACGAGCGCCGCGTGGCCTATCCCGTGCTGCGGCAGCTCACCGAGCAGACGGGGGAGACCAGCGCCCTGATGGTGTGGAGCGGCGGCGAAGCCGTGTGCGTGGAGCAGATCGCCAGCCACCATCAGATCAAGCACACCACGCCCCTTGGCGCCCGGTACCGGGACGCGGTCAGCGCCTCCGTGCAGGTGTTCCTGGCGGCCCAGCCCGCCGAACGCGTCCGCGAGCTGTTGCGCAGCGGCTCCATCAGTTTCCCCGGCCTGGATGACGCCGGACTCGAGGCTTACGAGGCAAGGCTCCGGGACGTAAGCAGCCGGGGTTGGGCGGAAAACTACGGCGAATCCTCCATCGACGAGGTGGGGGTTGCCGCGCCCGTCTGTGACCACCGCGGCGACGTGGCCGCCGTCGTGCTTATCTCCGCCCCGCGCTTCCGCGTTTCCCGGGAGCGGCTGGAGACCCTGGGTGAAGCCTGCGTGGCCGCGGCCGCACAGGTGACCACACGCCTCGGCGGCCGGACAGCGACTTGACGCTGCCGGGTCAGGCAAAACAGTGTGGACGTGCCCATAGCTTTATCAGAAGTCTTGAGGCTTGTCTTGGTTAACGAGGTCAAGTGTGTGGTCGAGATTCATCACGAGCGTGGGCATCCCCGCGCCTGCCTTCTTCCTATCAAGCTGGAGGGCGGCCACGAGTTCCGGTTCGGTCTGGGTCGCCATCCATTCTTATGACCTCCAGCACGCCTGCAGGGTCTGGAACGTGCCCCAGTACGCTGACTTGAAACCCCACCGGGTACCTGGCTGGCTAGTGGGATCCAGCCCGGGGGTCTGTTCGCTGTGCCAGTAATTTGGCCGTCCTCAACGTGGACCAGACGCCTTACTGTGTTTCCAACTCGAGCAAGGAACTGAACGAGGTGCTAACCAGGGAATGGCCACATGACATCCTGGCGTCACTGCCGTGATTCAGCAACGGCCGGCCCACCGGCCATGGACGTTCGCCGCGGTCTGCGTGATGGTGACCTCGCTGACCCTTTTGGTGTTCGGCCTGACGCAGGTACCCGTGATTGAGCTAGCACCCGGGTACGTAGCCACCTACATGCTGATCGGGGTCTGTATCTTCGGCCCGACCGGCAAACTCCCGTCACTCCGGCAGGCCATGTCGTTCCTGCTTCCCGGTGCCCTGTTCGTGGTCCTGGCGTTGCTGAACCTGGGTTTCTGGTGTGGCGGCTGGCTGCTCGGGCTTCCGGCCTGGGGGCTGATGCTGAACCGATGGACGTCAGCGAATGCGCTCCGGGCTGTGGACGTGTTGAAATTCCTTGGGCTGCTGGTACTCGGCATTGCTGTGTTCACGTTGAACAGCATCTGGGTGATTTTCAGCCTCGGCCTTTTCCTGCTCCCGGTCATTGTTCTGGTCCGGCTGGCCTACCCCGAGTACCGGGCAAGGCTTCTACAGGCGGCCGTGGAGGTCGTTCTGGCCTTGGCTGCCGTCCTGGTTGCTTTTGCTATTCCCACCCCCGAAGGGTCATGGTCCCCGCCCTGGATGTACGCAGGCGGGGCCGCGACGGCTGGACTCATGATCACATACTGGGCCTGGAAGTCCCCACGCCATTTCCGGCGTTCACAGCACAATAATGGAGCCATCGTCTAGCTCCAGTCTTCTAACAGGGAATGCTCTGAGGCCCTGCCTCAAACCTCAGGTGTCTCGAAACCCTAGGGATTCGAGGCGGGCAGGTTATGAGACACGGGGGTTCAGCTGTTTCGAGAGGATCCCTTGATGGCTAGACGCCGAGTTTTGTCCCCACGCGTCGAGTGGTGGCCAGCTTTGCAGTCCACCGATCCGGCCAGCTTGCCGCGACCCACTCCGCTTGGGGCTGGTGTCCCAGCCCGCCGAGATAAACAACCTCATCTATGGCTGTCTTTTGTCGGGCCGTAACTGCTGACACCACATCAAGCGGTCCGTCCCAACCGTATCCATCAAGAAACGCCCTGATCCTGGCTACCCGGTTCAAGGTTTCATCGAATCCGCGGGTTCGGAGCTCTGTTGGGTCGTCCTCAAACGGCGTGAACCATTCAAGGGCATATGCGACATCGCTGAGCCTGTCACCGGGGCGGGCGACGTCCCAATCGAACAGACCGACGGCAACACCGTCGCGCCACGCAAAGTTCGCAGGCTGCGGGTCGCCATGACAAATCACGTCGCCGGGCGAGAAGGGCACCGCCCACTTCACATCTGCGGGAGGTTCCCAGCCGACTGTTGCATCGTGCACCCTGCGCAGCAGCTGACCCGCAGAACGAACCGACTCGTGACTGAGCTGGTGGTCCCATGCATCCGAGCCGGCCTCGCCGGGGATGAGTGTCACATACTCCAGGCCGGCACGGATGTTAATTGGTTCGGGAACGGGCAATCCCGAACCACGCAAATGCCTGAGCAGGGCGTGCACCGTCGATGTCCATGGCTTCGCCGGTCGCTCAACAGTACTCCGGTTGATTCGGACCTCACGCTTTTGTCCCACCTGAACAGGTTAGCGGTCTCTGCACGCGTACCCGCCTGCACTTTGGTCAACATGAAATGTATCGCCGGGCCAACGACGCAGCATGGTCGGAAGGCACCTTGATCGTTTTAGAGGTGCCTTATGCCTGACACACTGTGAGCATGCTCAAACAGGAAGTCTTGGACGCTGCGCTGGCGCGAGCCGACGCTCTGAGGAGGCGAGATGGTGAGCAGTTACGCCGCTTGCTGCACCCGCAGTTTCGATGGGTTTCACATAAAGGAGACCACTTTGACCGCGACTCGTACCTCAAATCCAACACCGAAGGCCAAAACACGTGGCACGCTCAGATTCTTGAAGAGCCGGAAATCACGATCCTGGGAACCGCGGCCGTGCTTACCTGCACCGTAAAAGACGATGTATCGAACAGTGCCGGGCGAAGGCACTACCGCATGCCGATGACCCAAGTCTGGGTTCACGAGGGAACCTGGAAACTCGTTGCAGGCCACGCCGGCCCGCTTATCGAATCTCCGTAGGGCGACTGCACCGGCCAGAATAACCGGCTCCGTGGCACACGTTTTTAGCTAAGACCAACACCGGCTGCTGCGGATCTAGAATCTGAGCCATGTTGGGGACCGGCAAGATCGAAATCAGCGATGAAGTCATTGTGCTTCGCCCTCTAAACATGGGGGATGCAGGCGACCATCTTGCCGGGGAGGATGCTGACCTGGTGCGTTGGCTGAACGGAGGGCCTGGCACTAAAGAGTCAGTTCTAAGGCACATCGAGCGCGTTGAGAAGATGTGGCAGGACGGCGGACCCGTATTTACTTTCGCGGTCCGGCTCCTGGCCGAAGACATCCTCATCGGAACCATAGACGTCCAACTCTGCCAGGATGCTTACCGCCCTGATCAAGCCAATATTGCCTACGGGCTGTATCCTGCATGGCGCGGACATGGTTTCGCCACCCGGGCAGTTCGCCTCGCCCTGAAGTTCTTGCGGCCCGAGGCCAGTGTCCATTCGGCTCTGATTCGGGCCGACCCGGCGAACGTGTCATCCGCAGCAGTAGCCCTTCGGGCCGGCTTCAGGCTCGTGGAACCTGCTGCCAAAACTCGCGACGGTCACGACTGGTACGAGTTCGTGCTGCGCTAAAAGAGCGACCGGCTGGCCGAATCGGCTGCACTCACGCTGTTCCGAGACGGGCAGGGTGCCCATGAACCGGTCCCTTTGCCAGCCACCACCTAAGCACCGCTTGCGCTCTCCAACTGCCCACGGCGGGAAGCTCCTGGATTCCGTATGACGCGCCCGCAAAAACTTCCGGTATGGGTGCCTAAAACGCTACGCGCCAAATCGTACCGAAACCCTTGGGAAACGAGACGTCTCAACAATTCAACAAGCGAAAAAGCCTCTCACTCGGACCGTCGCAATTTTCGGCGGAATTCGGGACGTGCAATGGCAAGAGTGATTGTCATAACTATGTCATGAAACCAACTGGTCGAATCCGCGTAGCAACTGTTAGTTATGAGACATGTTGGGGCCAGCCCTGATGTTTACTCGCCAGGCGCATTTTCGCACCGGCCAACAGTGCGATCACGGGGTCTCCAGAGGCACGCAACAGGCACCGGCAGGGAGCAACCCACCGCCATGAAAGGACCGCATCACAAAGTCGTCGTAACCCACCGCTCAGGAAAGGCCTGCCATCCGCACCGCCAGGTGCAGGGCAGCCAGCCTGCCCGTGCCCCGCGGGTCGCCGCCGCACAGGTCAAAGATCCGCTGCAGCCGGTGGTGCATGGACTGTCGCTCCAGGTGCAGTTCCCGCGCGGACTGGGCGGTGTTGCAGCCCGAGTCCAGCCACACCTGCAGCGTCTCCAGCAGCTGGGACTGGCGCTGCGCATCGTGATCCAGGACCGCGCGCAGCTGGCGGTTCACGAATGCCTCCCGGGCGGACGCATCAACGGCGGACAGGGCGAGGCTCTCCACGGCGGTGTCCTCCGCGTCAACCACCACCAGCCCGTGGTCCGGGTGACGCCTGCGCGGCGACGCATTCCGGCGCCGGATCTGGCGCACATCCAGGGCCCGGCGCGCTTCCGCCAGGGACCAGGCGGCCTCCGCCACCCTGCCGGCAACCGGCCCCACCGCCAGCGACGCGTCATGGTCACCTTCCAGCCCCTGCAGGGACTCGAGCAGCTTCCGCCGCTGGCCCACGGCATCAACCGGATGCAGTCCGATCATCACCACCAGCTCCGCGTCGTCCTGGTACGCGGCGCTCGGAATCCGGCTTGAGTTCAAAAATGTCTCGACGGCGCCGCGCAGCTTTTGCGGCGACGCGGCGTGGATCGCCGCAACCACGGCGGGGGAGTCCACCGGGAAGCCGGCGCCCGGCGCCAGCTGCTCGAGGCGCCACGCCGGTGCCGAGGTGAGCACCGCGCGCATCAGCTCGGCACCCGCCAGGGCATGCAGGCCGGGAGGGGTGTGCTGCAGCAGCGCCAGGCCCAGGATGTCGACGGCGCGTTCCCCCGCCACGTGGGCGAGCGCCGTGTCAGCGCCCTCCTTCAACTGGATCTCAAGCCGGGCCATCAGTACCCCGCGCACCGGAATGTCCACCCTGATCAGTACCCCACCCTGCCCTTCAGCCTCCCCTTCAGGGCCGCGCGCGCCGCCGTCGTCCTCCCAGCTCTCGGGCACAGCGCTGCCCAGGGCAACACCCCACGGGGACGTGAGCCGCACCGCCGAGCCGGTGGTGCCCGCGAGCACGCCAAGGATCTTGTCCAGGGAAGCACCGTGGGCCAGCTCGGCGGCCATGGCCCGGGTGGCCGCGTCCGCCTGCTGGAGGTGGCCCACGGATTCGCTCACCAGGATCGAATTGATGGCCTGCATGACCCCAACGAACGGCACCACCTTGCGGAGCTCCACCACCGGAAGCCCGCATTCCTCGGCCTTCTCCAGCATGGCGGCCGGGATTTCGGGCAGGACACCCCCGGTTTCAATGGCGAGAGCAGCAATGCCGCGCTGGGCCAGGGCGCTGACATACTCCTCTCGTTTCTCAGGGGTGGCCGAGGCCAGAGTGATGCCGCCGCAGAGCAGCAGCTCACCGCCGCGGAGCAGGGGAGCGATGTCCAGCACCTCGCTCGAGTGCACCCAGCGCACCGGACGGGCATCCGTGTGTGCGCCCGGCGGATGGACCACCGGATCGGCGGCGGCCAGGGCGGGGTGGGCGAGTATTTGGCCAAGGAACACTGACATGACAGTCCGTAAAGTAGTAGCGCGATGTATCCGACACATAGTATCTTGTTCCTTGTGACGGGGGCCACATAGCCTTTTGGGTATCCATCCACCTCATGGAGGCTCCCCATGCAAGACAAGCTTTCTGCGGCAGCGCAAGGGCGCACTGCCGCTGACGCAAACGGCCACGCAGACCACCCCGACCACACGGACCACGAGGCCTGGCTCCAGCCCATCCCCGAATCCGCCCGCACCCGCAAGGTCTCCGGCCAGTTCTGGATCTGGGCCGGCGCCAACCTGGCCCCCATCAACTGGGTGCTCGGGGCACTTGGTATCCACCTTGGCCTCGGCTTCGCGGACACCGTCACCGTCCTGGTCCTCGGCAACCTGATCGGCATGCTCCTCTTCGGCTGCTTCGTTCTCCTCGGCCAGAAAACCGGCGCCACCGGCATGGTCCTGGCCCGCGCAGCCTTCGGCCGGCGCGGCAACTACCTCCCGGCCGCCATCCAGGCACTGCTGGTCATCGGCTGGTGCGCCGTCAACACCTGGATCATCCTGGACCTGGTGATGGCACTGTTCGGCACCCTCGGCTGGGTGGACCCGAACGCGCAGAACTACGGCTGGAAGATCGCCGTCGCCACCGGCATCATGGCCGCGCAGGTGGCCATCGCCTGGTTCGGCTACAAGGCCATTGCCGCGTTCGAAAAGTGGACCGTGCCGCCCACCATCCTCATCCTGGCCGTCATGTCCGCCGTCGCCTGGTTCGGCATGGAAATCGACTGGGCCTACGCAGGCCCTGCCGGCGCCATCCTCGAAGGCTCGGAGCGGATCGCCGCCATGAGCGCCGTGATGACCGCCATCGGCATCGGCTGGGGCATCACCTGGTTCACCTACGCCGCGGATTACTCACGCTTCGTCAGCACCTCGGTCCCGCGGAAGAAGGTCTACCTGGCCTCGGTCCTGGGCCAGTTCATTCCCGTGGTCTGGCTGGGCATCCTCGGCGCCAGCCTTGCAACGAACAGCGGCGAGGTTGACCCCGGCAAGCTGATCGTGCAGAACTTCGGTGTCCTCGCCCTGCCGGTGCTGCTCATGGTCCTGCACGGCCCCATCGCCACCAACATCCTGAACATCTACACGTTCTCCGTCGCTACCCAGGCGCTGGACATCTCCATCAACCGCCGCAAGCTGAACCTGTTCGTCGGCGTCTTCTCGCTCGCCGCCGTCGTATTCTTCATCTTCCAGGAGGACTTCGCGGCTGTCCTGGACGCCTGGCTGATCGGCCTGGTGGCCTGGGTGGCCGCTTGGGGCGGGGTCATGCTGGTGCACTACTTCTGGCTGGAAAAGCGCTGGCCCGGCGATCCGCAGCGGCTGTTCGACGGCGTCGGCACCGCCCGGCTTCCCGGCGTCAACTGGGCGGGCGTCACCTCCCTCCTGGCCGGCATCTTCGCCACCTGGCTGTTTATGTACGGCCTGATTCCCGTCATGCAGGGCCCCATCGCCGTGGCCCTGGGCGGCTGGGACCTGTCCTGGCTGGCAGGCGGCCTGACCAGCGCCGGCGTCTACGCGGTCCTTGGCCCGCGCGCCCACATCCGGTACGTCGGCTCCAAGAACCGTGTTGCCGCGCAGCCTGAAGGCTCCGGCACCACCACGGTCATCCCGGTCCTCTAACCCCTTCCTTCCACTCACTCCAGGCGGGCGCCCCGAGGCGCCCGCCGAAAGGACTTTCCTGTGAACCAGCCCGCCATCGCTGACCTCCTGCACCCCATCATCTGGCCCCATGGCTACAAGGCAGCCGCATCCTTTACCTTCGACGTGGACGCGGAATCCTGCACCATCGCGCACGATGCCGCCAGCACGCGGCGGATGTCGCTGATGACGCACCAGTCCTACGGCCCCAGGGTGGCCGTGCCGCGGCTGCTGAAGATCCTGGAGCGCCAGGACATCCAGGCCACCTTCTTCATCCCGGGCTTCACTGCCGAGTCCTATCCCGATGTGGTCCGCCGGATCGTGGACGGCGGGCACGAGGTGGCGCACCACGGTTACCTGCACGAGCCGATGCAGGGCATCGGCGCCGCCACCGAGGCCAGCTACATTGACCGCGGGCTGGAGGCCCTGGCAAAGGTGGCCGGCGTCCGCCCGGTGGGCTACCGGGCACCGTGGTGGGAGCTGAACTGGCATTCGCCGGGGCTGCTGGCGGACCGCGGCTTCCTCTACGACTCGAGCCTGCTCGACGGCGACGCCCCCTACCGCTTCGCAGTGGCCGCCGATGACCCGCGGGACATCGTTGAGATCCCGGTGGACTGGACCCTGGATGACTGGGAGCAGTACGCGTTCTACCCCGGCGTGACCGGCAGCGGCGTCATTGAGAGCCCGGCGAAGGTGCTGGAGATGTGGACCTTGGAGGCCGAGGCGCACCATTCCCAGGGCAGCTGCTTCGTCCTGACCAACCACCCGTTCATCTCCGGCCGGCCGTCCAAGGCGGTCGCCCTGGAGCAGCTGATCGAGCGGGTGAAGGGCATGGACGGCATGTGGGTCACCACCATGGAGCACATCGCGCAGCACATCAAAGCCACTGCCACGGAGATCCACACGCATGCCCGGATCGAGGTGCCCTCATTCCCGGGCGCCGGTGCCCGGTTTGAGCCCGCGCAGGTGCGCGAGGGCGCGCTGAAGTAGCCCGATACATGGCAGGCGGACGACGGAGGGGGGTCCCGCCGTCGTCCGCTTCTGCTGTGCTCCGGTACCCTGTTGGAATGGTTCGGCGAATGGCTGATTACGGCGCGGAAGGCATCCTGCTTGCCGGGGCCGGACGGGCCCTGCTGCTGCAGCTCGCCGACCCGGCGGTGGGCCGGGGAGTGCATGAGCACAGCACTTACGCTGGCCGGACGATCAATCGGCTTATGGGGACGCTGACCTACGTCTACGCCGTCGTCTACGGTACCGAGGAACAAGTGAAGGCGGTCCGGCGGAAGGTGAACCGGGCGCACGTGCCGGTCCGCAGGGGCGACAACGACACAACGCCCGGCTACAACGCCTACGATCCTCAGCTGCAGCTGTGGGTGGTGGCCACGCTCTACGACACCGCCGTCACCATCATCGAGAAGATTTACGGTCCGCTCGACGACGAGTCCGCCGATGCAATGTACCGGGACTATGCCCGGATCGGGACCGTCCTGCAGCTTCCGCCGGGGCTGTGGCCCGAGGACCGGGCCGCGTTCCGCCGCTACTGGGACGGGCGCATCGCCACGCTGCGGGCGGAGGACGAAGGAGTGCTCGTGGGCCGCGGACTGCTCTACCCCAAGCACACGGCACTCTGGTACCGCGTTATCATCCCGCCGGCCCGGTTCCTGACCGCCGGGTTCCTTCCGGAGCAGCTGCGGAAGGACTTCGGCCTGCCGTGGAACGAACGCCGGCAGCGCCGCTTCGACCGCACATTGCGGGTCCTGGCCGTCGTGTACCCCAAACTGCCGCGGGCCATCCGCCACTGGTTCAAGGATTACTGCCTCAGCGAGCTCGACAAGGAGCTCCGCGAGAACCGCGAACCGGTCCGGCGGAGAGCCAGTCTCCCTTAACCCAACGGAGTTTTTGTCCAGATATGCAGGCTTCCGGGCACTTTTGCCCTGCATATCTGGACAAAAACTCGAGGGGGTTAGTTGGGGACTACTCGTCGTAGGTGTTGGCGATGTAGACGTCGCAGGGGGCGTTATGCGCCACGCTGTTGGCAACGCTGCCCAGGAGCCGGCCGATGCCGCGCATCCTGCGGTTCCCCACCACGATCAGCCGGGCATCCAGGCGGATGGCTTCCTTGATCAGGGAGTCGGCCGGCTTGCCGCGGGCGGCGAAGTGCGTGACTTCCACATTCGGCTTCGACGCTGCCAGTGACTCGGCGACATGCTGGGCGCTGTCCGCGCTGTAGACCGTCACCTGGTCCGAGCCCACGCCGAAAGTCTCGGCATTCTCGGCCTCGAAGGCCGTCACCACGTGCAGCGAGGCGCCCAGCGACTCCGCCAGGCCGAGGGCAACTTCCGCGGCTTTCCGGGCTGATGCGCTGGCGTCCACGCCTACGACAACTACTCCGCTCATCCTGCAATCCTTCCGTCTTGGCTTAGCGTCCACCCGCCAGTCTAGGAAAGTTTGGGGTCCAGGTCCCGGACCACGCGCCGCTTTAGAGGGAGCGGGCGACGGCGGGAGGTCCCGCCGTCGTCTCAACACCGGACGATAACGTGGCTTGAAAGTGCGGGAAGATGATTCGAAGGACGGCAATGGAGGGGGAAACACGTGCGTGGACCGGTTCTTGCAGCAGCTGCCATCGGGGCAACAATCCTGCTGGCGGGCTGCACCGCCGACCCGGCCCCCGAACCCTCGTCCAGCGGCTCCCCTTCCGCAACGCAGCCGGCGCCCACTGCGTCAGCCCCGGCAACGTCCGCTCCTGCCGCTGAACCATCGCCGACCGTTGCAGCCACCATCGCCGGAACGCCCCGGCAAGTCGCGGCGGACCTGGACGCGCCGTGGTCCGTGGTCTTCCGCGACGGGGTTCCGCTGGTGAGCGAGCGGAACAGCGGGCAGATCCTTGAGCTCGCCCCGGACGGCTCCTCCCGGTCCATCGGCACAGTACAAGGTGTGGCAGCCCGCGGGGAATCCGGGCTCCTGGGCCTGGCGGCAGGCACAGACGGGGACCTCTACGTCTATTCCACCGGGCAGGACGGCAACCGCGTCCAACGCTATTCCGTCGCCGGCGCCCAGGGTTCCCTGTCGCTGGGAGACCCGGAAACCCTCCTTGACCGCATCCCGTCAGCGAGTATCCACGACGGCGGCCGGATCGCCTTTGGTCCCGACGGCATGCTGTACGTGACGGCCGGGGACGCAAGCCGGCGCGACAGTGCGCAGGACCGGGAATCGCTGGCGGGCAAGATCCTGCGCATGACTCCCGACGGTGAAGTGCCCGCCGACAACCCGTTCCCGGGATCGCTTGTCTACAGCTACGGGCACCGCAACCCGCAGGGCCTGGCCTGGGCGGACGACGGCACCATGTTCGCCACCGAGTTCGGCCAGAACACGTGGGACGAGCTCAACATCATTGAAGCCGGCGCCAACTACGGCTGGCCCACGGTGGAAGGGATTTCGGGCCGGGAAGGGTTCGTGGATCCCGTGCAGCAGTGGCAGCCGGGCGGAGCAAGTCCCAGCGGCATGGCCCATGCCGGCGGCACGCTGTTCATCGCCAACCTGCGCGGGCAGGTACTGCGGTCCGTCCCGGTGTCCGATCCCTCAACATCCACCGAGCACTACAACCGGGAGTACGGCCGCATCCGGGATGTAACAGTGTCACCGGACGGCAGGCTGTGGTTCCTGACCAACAACACGGACGGCCGCGGCGACCCCGAGCCAGGCGACGACCGGATCCTCGAGGTCCCCCTGGGATAGGCCCGTGGTTTAGCCCCGCGTGCCCGCCAGGGCCAGCTCCACGATGTTCTCGGTGGCAGCCCAGGACGCGAGGAGCTTGAGCGATTCCTCGGTGGGGCTGCCGGGGGTCGGCGGAAAAACCGTCAGGGAATGGCCAGGGTCCTCCTCCAGCCCCAGGACCTGGTAATTCAGCTCGAGGAGCCCCACCACCGGGTGGCGGAAGACCTTGGTCCCCGCGTAGTGCCGCCGGACGTTGTGCGCCGCCCAGAGGGTCCGGAAATCGTCACTGCGCATCGACAGCTCGCCGATGAGTTCGGCGATGCCCTTGTCGTGGGGGTTGCGGCCAGCCTCACGGCGGAGGATGGCCACGTTGGTGTTCGCGGCGCGTTCCCACTCTGTGTAGAAGTTGTGCGCGCGGGGATCCAGGAAGATGAAACGCGAATGGTTGGCCGGGCGGGCCGGTCCGCGGTACATGTCCGAATACAGGGCGTAGCCCAGGGTGTTGGCGGCCACAATGTCCATCCGGTTGTTCCCGATGAAGGCGGGCGCGCCGGTAATAGTGTCCAGGAGGTACTGGAGCTCGGGGCGTACACGTGTGGCGGCGGGAGTTGCCGTCCGCTTCCTGCCGGAGGTGTTGGCTGCCCGCGCCAGGTCGTAGAGGTGGTCATGCTCCGCGCGGTCCAGCTCCAGCGCCCGCGCGATAGCGTCCAGTACGCTGTCCGAAACACCGGAAAGGTTCCCGCGTTCCAGCCGCGTGTAGTAGTCAACGCTGACGCCGGCCAGCCGGGCCACCTCTTCACGGCGCAGCCCGGGCACCCGGCGCCGGCCGCCGTACGGCTCCAGCCCGGCCTGCTCCGGTGTGATGCGGCCGCGGCGGGTGGAGAGGAACTGCCGTATCTCGGCTCGGTTATCCATAGGAAAAACGTTACGACGGATCGCAGAAGCCAAGGGTGGTACTGCCAGAACCAGTTACAACAGGGCCACCGCTAGCGGCATGAACGCCGGTTTTGCGGGGTTTACCTCCCGGTAGCATTTCTAGTGACCCCCAAAGAGATCCACAGGAGAACCATGACCACCGTCAAGGCTTATGCATCCCCGTCAGCAACCGAGGACCTCGTCTCCACCACCATCGAGCGCCGCGAAGTGGGCCCGCACGATGTCCTGATCGAGATCAAGTACGCCGGCATCTGCCACTCGGACATCCACACTGTCCGCGGCGACTGGGGCCCGCAGCAGTACCCGCTGGTGCCCGGCCACGAGATCGCCGGCATCGTCACCGAGGTTGGCTCCGAGGTGACAAAGCACAAGGTGGGCGACCGCGTGGGCGTCGGCTGCATGGTCAACTCCTGCCGCGAGTGCGCCAACTGCCTGAAGGGCGACGAGCAGTACTGCGTCAAGGGCATGGTGGGCACCTACGGTGCGGTTGACCGCGACGGCACCATCACCCAGGGTGGCTACTCCACCCACGTTGTGGTCACCGAGCACTTCGTGCTCAGCATCCCGGAGGGCCTCGAGCTCGACGTCGCCGCGCCGCTGCTGTGCGCCGGCATCACCACCTATTCCCCGCTGCGCCGCTGGGGTGCCGGTGCCGGCAAGAAGGTGGCCGTCATCGGCCTCGGCGGGCTGGGCCACATGGCAGTCAAGCTCGCCGCTGCCATGGGCGCCGAGGTGACCGTCCTGTCCCAGTCCCTGAAGAAGCAGGAGGACGGGCTGCGCCTGGGTGCCACCAGCTACTACGCCACCAGCGACCCGGGCACCTTCGAGCAGCTCGCCGGGCACTTCGACCTGATCATTAACACGGTGAGCGCCTCGATCGACATCAGCTCTCACCTGCAGCTGCTGACCGTCGACGGCGCCCTGGTCAACGTCGGTGCCCCCGCCGAGCCGCTGCCCGTCAACGCCTTCGCGCTGATCGGCGGCCGCCGCTCGTTCGCAGGCTCCATGATCGGCGGCATCCCCGAAACGCAGGAAATGCTGGACTTCTGCGCCGGGCACGGCATCGGAGCCGAGATCGAGGTGATCCCGGCCGAGAAGATCAATGATGCATACGAACGTGTCCTGGCATCGGACGTCCGCTACCGCTTCGTGATCGACACCGCCACCCTCTAACCCGGGAACCGCGCAACGGCGGGCAGCCACCGGAAGGTGGCTGCCCGCCGTCGTGCTTTAACCGCAAAGTCCTTTTGTTATGCGCCGCAACGGTTCAGCGCCAATCGAGGCACTTCAGGTTCCACGCGGCCAGGTGTTTCCCACAATTGAAGGACAAGTTTTTCGTACCCCATTTTTCGTACCGGAGGATGTGATGGAAAGGTCCCGCGGGCTGGTTCCCGCAATGGTTTTGGTCGCCGTGGTTGCTGGTGGATGCGGCGGCCCGCAGCCGTCGCCGCCGATCTCGACGGCGACAGTATCCGGCACGCCGACCCTCATCAGTGTGCCGCCCACGACGCCGGTGAAAGCTCCGCCGTCGGCCCCGCCCACGGCCGCGGCGACCGCGGAACCCTCGCCCACGTCACCGAAGGGCTCGCTGAAGACCTTTACGACGGCGGACGGACAGCTGGCGTTCGACCTTCCCGCCGCGTGGAAGGTGCGGGATCCGGCCGGGGAGCTGCCCGAGGGCGGCGGCGCCTTCGCGGAGGTCACCAACGAGGCGGGAAGGCCGCTGGCCACCCTGCGGACCAACATGGCCACGGGCTCAACCTGCACCGAGAAGTACCCGTACATGGAGTTTGAATCGCAGCAGCTGCCGGCCCTGGCACAGAACGGCGACGTTCCGCGCTTTGTCTTTGAAACCCGCGGCAACGCCACGGCTCCCGGCCCGGCTGACACCCCGGCGGCCGCCTACGGCATCACTTCAGTCCCCGCGCCCGAGGGGGAGACCGCCTGCCCCATCTTCCACTTCTTCACGTGGCCGCCCACCGCTGCCATGTTCGGCGCCTTCTACAACCCGGACAACAACAGGACTCCGGGCGCCGAAGGACTGCCCTACCTGGAACAGGCCCGGAAGTACATGGACACCACCGAGTACCAGGACATCCGGCGGATGATTACCTCGCTCCGGCCCGCAGGCTAGGACCCCATCCGGCCGCAGAACCGCAACGAATTCCTGTCATGAACTACTACACCCCGGCGGCGCAGGAAAGAGCCCGGGACGCCGCCTATGACGCAGTGGAAAAGGTGCTGGACGGCATGTTCGCACCGCTCAGCCGGCACGCGTTGAACGCACGCTGGAAGCAGGCCTGCGAGGCGATGGCGAAATACCTCGAAGCGCAGGACAACGGCGAGGAGTAGGGCTGCCTCAGCCCTGCTCCGCCGCCCGCAACCCGAACTTTTCCCGGTCCAGGAAGACCAACTGGGCCTCCTTCTCGGGAAGCTGCACCTTCGGGCCGGGTTCGAAGCCGAACCGCAGGAAGCGGCCGATTGCCTTGCTGTTCCGGGCATCCGGTTCGGCCACCACCCGGTCCTTGGCCGGGTCGGACAGCAGGAACCGGACCAGGCCGGCCAGCACAGTGCCCGTGAAGTTGGGTACCGGGCGGGCGGCCGGGGCCAGGAGCAGGTGCATGCCGGTGTCCTCCGCCCGCGCCGGGTACACCTCGCCCAGCGGATCGTGCAGCGGCTCGTAGGTCTGGAAGATACCCGTCGGCTGCCCGGCCACGGTCATCAGGTATCCGTGGTGGGTGTCCAGGCTGTCCAGGAAGGCGTAGACGTCGCGGACCTCGTCCCGGCTCCAGCCGATCATGCCCCAAAACCGGGCGCGTTCCTCCTTCACCCAGCCGTGGATGAGGTCGGCGTCCTCTTGCGGTAACAGGCGCAGCAGCCGGAGCATGCCCAGGCCTTCCAGCTCATCCTGGTACACGGCCTCCCGGGCATTGGTCGAGTAGGTGGCGGTCATGGGTTCTCCTTGGTCAGCCGGTCCCAGTCGGTGACGACGGGGAGGAGTTCGCCCGCTGCCCACAGCGGCAGCTGGCTGAGGAAGTCCTGGTCGCCGGGGTCGCCGGATGCTCCGAACGGCACAATCCAGCGGCTCTTCGACCGGTCGGACAGGTCCCACACGTAGCGGGCAACCGGCCCCCGAAAGGACGCGTCCGTGATGCCCGGCAGGCTTTCGGTGGACAGCACGCAGTTGGTGTCCCCGGACAGTGCCGTGCGCGGAACGGCCGGCACGGCGGCACCGGTCTGCGGATAATCGGCGAGGGCGTGCAGCGGCAGGACGGTGTGCGAGTTACCCCAGGAATCGGACGACGGCGACGCTGCCGCCACCTCCAGCGCCTCGGCTGCGGCGGCTGCCACATCAAGGCCTGCCTTATCACCCTTGGCCACGATGGTGTCCAGCGCGGAACCCACCCGGGACACGGGGTTCAGCCACGGACTGAACAACGGGGAGTGGCCGGCAGGACGCGCCAGCGGGGCCAGCAGCGGAGCCGTGGCCAGGGCCTGGACAAAAGCCGAGCGCCAGGCGCTGAAAGCACCCGCCTTGGCACTGTCCGCGGCCATGTCCCCGTCCCAGGCGAGCAGGCTGTTCCGGAGGTCCAGGGCTGCCGCGGACAGGGAACGCTCCTGGTTTCCACAGCCTTCCAGAACCGCCCGGAACGCCGGCCAGGGTCCAAGGCTGCTGTCCATGTGTATGCGCTGCATGGCGTCAGCGTCCAGGCCGCTTCCGGCTTCCTCGAGCAGGTGCCGGATCCTGTTGGCCCTGTGGGCAGGCGCAAATTCCAGGCCGGTCAGGTCGCCGCCGCCGGAATCCCGGTCGTTGGCGTTCACGGCCATCGTCTTCACGAACCCGGCCGGCAGCTTAACCCAGCCGCCAGTCCACTGATGCCCGGGCGACTCCGCCGGCACCGGCCGGACCCGGTTCTCCGTGTTCCGGTCAGGCACGGCGCCTGCCACCAGCTGCCGGACATCACCCGCTGAATCGGCGGCCAGGACGCAGTTGACGGGCTCCACCCAGGCGCTGAATGCCGCCTGCACATCGGCTGCCGTCCGGCTGCGCAGCAGCGGCAGGAGGGCCTCGAAACCCAGCCGCCCGCTCACCCGCGAGGGCGTCCGCAGACTCAGCGTGCCGCCGTCGTACCCGCTGGTGACGACCGGTCCGCGGGCGGTCTCTATGACGGGCACCCGCTCCGGGCCGGCCCCGCGCACCAGGATCTCATCGTCATGCTCGGCAAGCACGGGTTCCCAGCCGTTCGGGCCGAGCGCCTGGAGCGTGGAGCCGTCGCGCTGCAGCTGCTCGCGATAGAGGTCCTGGTAGTCCGCCATGGCGTTGGTGACGGCCCACGCCGCGTCACCCGCGTGGCCGAAGTGCGGCAAGCCGGGGACACCGGGAAAAGCCAGCCCGACGACGTCGAACTCGGGGCAGGCGAGCCGCACCTGCTGGTAGACGCCGGGGAGCTCCAGGAGCCGGTGCGGATCGCCGGCAACCAGCGGCCGCCCAGTGCTGGTCAAGCTCCCCGCCACCGCCCAGGCGTTGCTTCCGGACCACACCGGGGCTTCGATGCTGAAGAGCTCCACAGCCTCGGGGCCCAGCGTGTGGGCCACGTGGTCCCGCCACAGCTTGTTCGGGAAGGTGCTGAAGAGGATGTGGTTGACCAGGAAGACGCCCAGTGGTGTCCACGGCTGCCAGGCGGCGGGCTCCGTGTCCGTGTCCCGGAACTCCTGCGCGCCGCGGCGGCCATCAGCCAAAGCGGCATTGACGCCGTCCACGTAGGCGGAGACCCACTGCTGCGTTTCTGCGTCCAGGTTGTCGAAGCAACGCTGCGCGGTGTCGTCGATGCGGGCCTGCCGGGCAAACCGGTCCCACAGCAGCCCTTCGCGACCGAGCTGCCCGGCAGTCCTGCCCTCGGACCGCCAGCGCTCCATCTCGATCTGCCAGGACCTGTCGGACGCGGCGTTGTGCCCCTGCAGGAACGCCAGTTCGTGAACCGAGTCCGCGCGCAGGTGGGGAATGCCCCAGGGGTCGCGGAACGTCTCAGCGGGCACGGAGCGGATTTTCCGGGGGAACGGGATGCACGGTCAGCCCTTCTTCTTAGGTAAACCTAAGTAAGCGTACGGGCTCAGTTCCGGCATCCCCAAAACGTTCATGACACAAAGATGTGCCGGACAGCGGCGCGGGTTTTGGTGGCGCGGTTTCTAGCGGTGCCCGGGGGAGCCACCTTGTAGGAGCTGCCGATGGCTACACGGTTGGAGGTGTTGATGGACATGGCCATCCACGATACAGCCGACATTTGGCCCGGAGTCAGCCCTTCCGCGGCGGACTCGTACAGCCCTGTGTTGGCATGCGAGTCACTGATGCCCGTGACATACTCCGCCAGCGCCAGGGCGGCCTGCTCCTGTTCGTCGAAGTACCTCGTCTCCCGCCATGCTGAAAGAACACTCAGCCGCTCCCAGGCGCCAGCAGTAGCCATGGCACCTCCTGCCGTCAGTACAGGAAGATGTCGATCCACTCCCGGTTGTGGGCGTGGATCAGCACCAGGAACAGCACGAAGTCGAAGAGCAGGTGGACGCTGACGATGTAGGACAGCGATTTGGTCACCGTGAACAGCCGGGCCTGCAGCAGGGCGAACGGGAAAATGAAGTAGGGCGCCCAGGCATGGAAACCGAGCTCCCAGAGGAAGGACGTGAACAGGACCGCCTGTAGCAGGTTGGCCTGCCAGTCCGGGAGGTGCCGGCGGAGCAGCGTAAACGTGGTGCAGATGAAGAACAGCTCGTCCCAGATCCCCAGCACGTTCGTCCCCAGGAAGAGCCGGGCGATGCCGTCGAAGTCGCTGACCGCCGGCCAGTTGTTGTAAACGCCGGTACGGATCATGTACACCGGCATCAGGGCATATCCGATCACCAGCACCGCCGGGAGGTACCACTTCTCGGCCCGGGTCCATGGCTTCCCCGTCCTGACGGGGAAGCGGATGGCGTGGTCCTTCGTGATGAACCGGGACACGGCGTAGGGAATGCCGACGGCAAGGATCATCGCCGTCCCCATCACGGCCATGTGCTCGGTGCTGATGTCCGTGGTGATGGGGACCAGGCTCATGGCGGTCAGCCCCACCCCGATCAGGGCCAGGTCGATCAGGAGCTTGCGGCTGACAAAGCCAGCGAGCACCAGCGCGGCGGCAAGGAGGAGGAAACCGGAGAACCGGTCCTCCCAGGCAAAGAGAAGAAAGCCCGACGCCGAGACAAGGGCCGCCGGGACAACGGCCAGTGTTGTGCGGGCGGGTTTCCCCGTTCCCGCTCCTTGCAGGTCGGCTTGCGCCTGGGATTGCTGCCTCATCACGTCCCTATGCTGTGGTGGCGCTTCCGGTGGTTGCTCCAAAGTCTACTTGCCGCCCGGTAGCGGCACGAGGCTCTCACCAGAGCAGCGCCAGGTCGAGGTGCACGGCCGGCCGCGGGGCCAGCCAGTCGTTAAGTCCCCGGTCCAGCTCGGACTCCGGGCCCGCCAGCCCCAACCGGTTCACACCGGAAGGTGCCGGGGCATGGTTATGGGCGGCATCGGGGGTGCCGCGGGAGCATTCGGCGCACAGCATCCGCATGGCGGACCAGTCATCAACACCCAGTCCCCGCTCCTCGAGCAGGGCGGACAGCTCCCGGAGGTCGTCCGGCGTCGCTCCCGTTACCTGTGCCTGCCAGGTGGGCACGCCCGAATCCTCAAGGCGTTCCAGCTGGTCGAACACTGCCACGTCCTGTCCGCCGAGTTTGCGGAACCCTTTCGGCTCGCCGTCGTGCAGGAGGACGTCCCGGAACCGGTGCCCGGATTCCGGCAGTGGAACGTTGGCGATGACGGCATGGGCCGGGCTCCTGCGCCAACACCAGACCACCTCCGTTGTTCCAGCGGATGGCAGCACCTGGTGGGGAAGGCTGGGCTGGTCCGGATTCAGCCGGACCGGCGCCAAACCAAAGTCCACGTCGATCGCTTCCAACCCGCTGCCCATCCCCTGGATGCCGTACGCCTCCCATGCCCGCCTGGCCGTGGCCCAGTCGCCCAAGGCAGTTGCGGCAATGCCGAGGTTCCAGGCAGCGGGATTGACGCCGTCGAAATCCTCGGCTTCGGCGGGCGTGAAAAGCTCGACGGCCCGTGCATTGCGTTCCAGGCTCTCGGCCCACCTGCCCAGGGCCTTGGAAAGAAGTGCCGCGTGGTACCAGGCGTAAAAGGAGCCCGGCGCAACGTGCAGCATTTCAGCTGCCAGGGCCGTTGCGGTGCCCGTGTCTCCGGCCTCGTCTGCGGCTGTCCAGTCGGACCAGACCTCGCGGGGTCCCCGTTGCTTCCCGGACCCCCGCCATCTGCGAACCGTCACCCGTCCAGTATGCAGGCGGACCGCGGTGGGCACCATGGCCTGAAAACCCTCCAGGAATTAAAGAAAGCGGACGACGACGGGAGGTCCCGCCGTCGTCCGCTTCCTTCCAAGGTGGTTGCCGCTTAGGCGGTCGCCAGGGCGCGGTCCTCGCCGCGGACGCTCAACGTGAACGTGTTGGGGCCGCTGCAGGTGACCGCGATCCGGCATGTGGTGGTGTTGTGCCGGGCGGACAGGTCGCTGATCGCGGAGTCCAGCGTGTGGTGGAGCACACCCTTGTCCCAGATTTTGAGGGTTACGGAATCAGTGGCATCGAACGTCATTATTCAACTTCCATTTCTTGCGGTCTGGCGGCCTGATGCTGTCCGGCCGCTGCCCTCGTCGGTGAGGACAAGCTACATTGGGAAAGCGCATTCCCATATCTCCATGGTGCATGGCGGCCAACAAAATGGCAACCGGTCAGGGGAGGTGTGAGCAAGCCCACCGGTACTCGGCGGGCCGTTGGCGCTGGCTAGGCGCCGGAGCCCAAGCTCAGGGTGAAGGTGTTGGGGCCGCTGCAGGTCACGGCGATATTGCTCTTGGAGGTGTTGTGGCGGACGGCGAGGTCCTCGACGAGCGTGTCCAGCGTGGTGTGCACGTCGGAGCGGTCCCAGATTTTGTGGGTGACGGTGTTGGCAGCTTCAAACGTCATTGTTCAGTACTTCCTTGCATCGGTCCGGCCCTTGCAGCCGGGAAGTCGGCCTGCTGTGCGCTGAGGCCGCGGACGCCGGAAGGGCGCACCGGTGGGCCTCTTTGCGTCACCAGGATGGTCGGGGCCGGAGAAGCTCCTGCCCTGTCCTTCCATGGTGCCGAAACCGAAAGGGCGCTCTCAACCAAATTGCCCTTTGTTGCAAGTGAATCTCATCACGTCCCCACCCAACTGGGTGTACCGACCAAAGAGGGTGGTGACACGGCTGGCGGGTGTCTGACCCGGGAGTCATTCGTCGAAGTGGGTAGCAATATCCGTCTCGCCTGAAATATTCATGATCACGGCCGCCGCCACGTCCCGCAGTTTGATGTTCCTGACGTTTGAAGCCCTTGTGAGGATGTTGACTGCGGTGTCCCGCGTGCATCGGTTTTGGGCCATGATGGCACCCACCGCCATGTCAATGACCGTGCGCGACTGCATTGCCGCGGCAAGGTCGTCCCGAACCTCGCTCAGTTGCGTGATGCGGACCGCCAGCCGCAGCGAACTTGCGGCCTGTCCGGCGAATCCTTCCGCCGTGGCGATGTCCTCGCCCGAAAAGCCGTTGCTCCGCCCGGAATAGAGATTGAGGACCGCTTCGGCGTCACCGGCCAAATCCAGCGGGACGGCGAGGATGGAGGACACGCCCTGTCCCGCCGCGGCCTGGACATAGGGGCCCCAGCGGCGCTCGGCGGTAAGGTCCGGAACCAGCACCGTGCTCCGGGTCCGCAACGCGGTGAGGCAGGGTCCGTCTCCAAACCCGTTCTGCATCTCATCCAGTGCGCGGGCAGGAGCGTCGCTGGCGGCAACTGCCTCCGCCCGTTTGCGCCGGAGCACCGTGACGCCCGCATGGATGGTGTTACCGGGAACGGACAGCCGGGAGGCCGCCAGGACGGCCAGTTCCACAAGGAAGTCCCTGATGTCTCGGCTTTCCAGGACCATTTCCTGCAGTGTCAGGTTGGTGTCCGCCGATGGGTCGGCATGGCCTTCCGCTGAGATCCGGTGGTCCTCCACCGATATCGCCTCCGTCCGAAATCTCCCACCCTCGACAGTACGCCGGTGCGGCGGTTTCTGATACAGCCGTGCACTCCAAGGACGGCTGTTGCGCGGGACAGTAAGATTGCCCCATGTCCAGTACTGCCAATAACGAGTCCGTCCAGCAGTTGCAGGAAATCCTGGTCGGCGCCGGAAACGTGGTGGAATTCCTCGCCGGACTCTCAGGCATGGCCGCGGCGGCCGTCTCGGCTGCCGCCAATGACCACATCGAGTGCGCGGTCACTCTCAAGCTGCACCGCAAACCAGCCACCGCTGCAGGCAGCAGCGAGCGGGCGATGGAGTTGGACCGCCTGGAGCAAGCCGTGGGCGATGGCCCCTGCATCAAGGCGCTGCGGGAGATGACTCCGGTGATGATCGATGACGTCACCATTGACTCCAGATGGCCGGAGTTGACACGCAGATTTGCGGATGCGGGCGTCTACAGTTCCTTGGGCGTGCCATTGGAGGTGCACGGTGACGCCCGGGCTGCGCTCAACTTCTTCGCCGCGAAGCCGGGCGCGTTCACGCCGGACGTATACGAGAAAGCTGTTGGTTTCGCGGTAGCCGCCCACAATACAATGCATCTTTCCGTGCGGATCAACGCTGCCCAGAACCGGGCGGAAGACTTGGAAGCGGCCCTGGAAAGCAGGACTGCCATCAATCTGGCGTGCGGCGTCATCATGGCGCAGAACCGCTGCACCCAGGCCGAGGCGATGGAGATCCTCACCAGGGTTTCCAGCAACCGCAACCGCAAACTGCGCGACGTTGCCAAGGACCTCATCGAGCAACTGTCCGGCGACCGCGTGGAAACGCACTTCGACTAGGCAGCGCTCGGGAACTAACCCGCCGCGCGCATGGTGACGACGGCGGACCCTGAAACAGTGCCGGAGGCCCCGCCGGGTGTCCGGATATCCCAGCAGTGCCCGGCTCCGATCACTTCATAATCCCCTGCACCCGCAGCAGGGAGGACGAGGGCCGTGTCCTCGTCAATGGCAACAGCCCTCTCCACCAACCCGGCCGCAACAGCACCGGCCGCGCGCCCCAGTGTTCCTGCCTGCGCCGCATGCACGTCCACAGCGAAGGGGGCCAGACCAAGGCCGGGGCGGATGTCCAGCGCATCCAGCCCTTCGGAGCATTCCTCGCCGCACACATCCCGGCAGTTTACCCGGTATCCGCCAACCAGCGCCCGTCCCGGCGCCACCATCGCCCCGGCGGAAAAGCCGAGGTAGGGAGCGCCGTCCGCCACCACTTGATTAACTGCTGCCGCCGCGGCGTCAATGCCCGCCATGTAGGCGGGTGTAAGGCCACCTCCCACCACCACGCCGTCCACGCCGTCGAACATTGCCGGAACGGCGGCACCGTTCAGGCCCAGCAGCACCTCAACCGGTTCGAACGAAAGCCTGGCCTGGAGCGGGTCCAAATACTCGGGGAGGCGGGCTGCAGGATTTCCGGCCCGGTCGTGGACTACGACGGCGACGCGGGCGCGCCGCGCCCGGCCAACCTTCGCTGATACCTCCCGGGCGAACCGGTCGAAAACGTCGGGAAAGGCCAAGGGGTCCGGGCCGGCGCCGGCGAGGAAGATGCTCATGGGCTTCAACCTACCGTCCCCGTTGCCCGACGTCCTGCAAGGCGAAAAGGGGGTTGAAACCGTTGACACCACTGCAGGACGGGCATATTGTACAACCAAATGGTTGTAGATCAGCTCCGCGAAACCGAACTGGACCGCCTGTTCCAGGCGTTCGCCGACACCACGCGACGGGACATTGTCCGGCGCGTGACGGTCGGGGAGTACTCCGTTTCCGGCCTCGCGGCGCTCTATGCCATGAGTTTCGCCGCAGTCCAGAAGCATGTTGCGGTGTTGGAGCGTGCTTCCCTGGTCACCAAGGAGAAGCGCGGAAGGGAGCAGATTGTGCGGGGTAACCATGAAGGTCTGCAGAAAGCCCTGCGGCTGCTCGACGAATATGAACAGATCTGGCGGCAGCGCGCCGCCCGGATGGCCGACATTCTCGCTGAAGGTTAGGAAGGCATTGCCATGACAGTCATCAGTACGGATAAGAACTTCGAGGCCCTGAGCCTTACCCTGGTTGCCGAGTTCGACGCCGGCGCGGAACGCGTCTGGCAGCTCTTCGAGGATCCGCGGCAGCTGGAGCGCTGGTGGGGACCGCCCACCTACCCGGCAACCTTCTACAAGCATGAATTCGTGCCGGGCGGTAAGGCCAGCTACTACATGACCGGTCCGGAGGGGGACAAGGCGCACGGCTGGTGGGAGTTCACCAGCATCGAGGCGCCGCGCCAGCTCGAGTTCAACGACGGCTTCGCCGACAGCGACGGCAACCCCACGGGCGAGTTCGGCACCAGCCATGCCACGGTCACCCTCGAACCCGTGGGGGAGAGGACGCGGATGACCATCCTGTCCACGTTTGAGTCGGAGGAACAGCTGGAGCAGATGGTGCAGATGGGCATGGAAGAGGGCCTCAAGGAGGCCGTCGGACAGATCGACAGCATCCTCGCCGAGCACGCCAACGCATGACGGAACGCGTACGAAGGTCCCCGGCGGCAGCGTCCCTGCGCCGCTGCGCCTCGGCCGGCAGTCCCACCTTCGCCTGTTTAGACAGCGGGAGGATCTGCAGGGCCACCTCACTGCGCCGGATGTTGAGGTCTGTAAGGTCGAGGACCCAAAGGGAGCCGTTCCAAAACCGGTCCGCCACCACGGTGCCGTCCACCAGGAGCCGCGCCACGTCGCCCGCCCAGTGGATCTCCAGCTCCGCGTGGGCTGCAGAGCCGGCATCGTCCGGAAGGTCCAGGCGGTATTCCTGTGCGAATTCGTTGAGAAGCCGTCGCCGTAGCCGCCGAACAGCGGCAGGACGTCGCCGTCGGGAAGTTCTGCGCCGCCCCAGGCCGTGGCTGCCCAGACGGGTGCGGTCAGGCCGGCGTTGCGGGCGATCTTCTTGAGCTCAGTGATGTGGTCCGGCTGGTCGTACAGCTCGTTTTCCAGCTGGATGCCGACGACGTTGCTGCCCGGGCCCAGGAGTCCGGCCAGTTCCTCGCCCAGGTAGCCGAACCAGCGCTTCACGAGTTCCAGGTACGCGGGATCGTTAGTGCGGTGCTGGACCGGAGCCTGCTGGACCCAGTCCGGAAAACCGCCGTTGCGGACCTCGCCGTGGCACCACGGCCCGACGCGCAGGACCACGTCCAGCCCCACCTCGGCACGCAGGCGGACGAACGCTGCAACGTCCAGGCCGTCGTCGAAACTGACCTTGCCCTCCGTGCGCTCATGGTGGATCCAGAAGGTGTAGGTGGCCACCACCATGATGCCGCCGGCCTTTATCAGGCGCAGCCGCTCTTCCCACTTGGCGCGCGGAACCCGGCTGTAGTGCAGTTCGCCCGACACGGGAATTGCAGGTTTCCCGTCCACCTCCATGTAGTGTCTGGTGACGCGGAACCTTTCGTGGCGGTCCGTCGTGTTGCTCATGTCCGGGAAGATCAGGGGTGATTCCCAGGGTTTGTGGACGACACGCAGGGCGGCAGGCGAAGGGCTTGCGGGGTTGGGCATAGGGCCGAGTATTCCATACTCAGGAAACGTTTTCTGAGGAGCTGCTCAGTGACGCGTTGAAGCATCCAAAAGGCTTCGAAATACTTGAAGAAGGCAGCGGAACCTGGAAGGCGGTGGCACGAATGGGCAGCGGATCGGAAGAGCTCCGAAAGCGGTTGGAGCACGCCGCCGAGCTTCGGTCCCATCGCGGGGCGGGTATCAGTGCCCAGGAAGAAGCCGCCCTCGACGCCCTTGACGAGAAGGAGCGGGAGAAGCGCCGCAAGGTGGGCGATGCAGCGAGGGCGGAGTATTTGGTCCGGGATGCCATGGCGCAGGGCAAGTTCGACAACCTCAAGTACGCCGGCAAGCCGATCCCGGGGCTGGGCGAATCCTACGACCCGGACTGGTGGGTCAAGGGTTTGCTCCAGCGCGAGAACGTCAGCGGCCTGGGCCCGCCTGCCATCCTGTTGCGGACCGAGGACGCCGAACTCGACTCCAAGCTCGACGAGCAGTACACGGAGCAGCAGGTCCGCGAGCTGCTTCAGGACTTCAACCGGCGCGTCATCGACGCCCGCCGGCAGCTGCAGGGCGGCCCGCCCGTAATCACCAAGACCCGCGACGTGGATAAGGAAGTGGAGCGCTGGCGCCTACGGCGTGCGTCCCGCACGGTCCAGGAGGCGCCGGCGGAGCCGGAGGAACGCCGGACGTTCTGGCAGCGGCTGTGGAAGGGGACGGGCTAGGCTGCCGCCCCTGTGAGTTCGAAGAGCTCGCAGAGCATGCTGTAGTAGCGTGCGGTCTGGCCCTGATGCCGCAGACCGATCCGGATGCACACCTTCTGGGAGGCGGTGTTGGCCGGGGCTGTCACCGCCACCACCTTGGGCAGGCCGCTTGCGAAAGCGTAGTCAAGGACCGCCCGGCCAGCTCCGCTGGCGTAGCCGTGGCCCCAGAAGTCGGGGTGGAAATGCCAGCCGATTTCCGTATCTCCCGACGGCTGCAGGGGCGGCGGGCCTGACGCGGGGATGCCTTTCAGGAGCAGCGTTCCGGCCAGGACCTTTCGGTCCTTGAGCTCGACCGCCCAGATGCCGTCGACGGGGTGATCCATGGCTCGCCAAGTCCGGATCCGTTCCTCTGCCTGAGCCACGTCCGCCATGACCTGCGGAGAATTTCCAATGAACCGCTGGACTTCCCAGCGGGAGTACAGGTCCAGCACAAACCCGGCGTCCTCCGGCTCCCATTGCCGGAGGATCAACCGCTCGGTTTCGAGGCTTTTCACACCGTTCATTGTGGCAGAGGCCGTTTTCCACCTAGGACTTTTGGGTGGCGGGAATTGTCGGAGGGTGCTGGAAGACTTTGTTCATGGAGGTGTTGTTTGGGGTCGCAGTAGTGGAGGCAGGGCACCATGGTGTACTGTCTCATGCCGCCCCAACCATCGCTGATGCCCTGAGGGTTCTGGCTGCTGTGCGCGTGGCGTCTGATGGTCCGGGGATGGTTGATCAGCTGCGGCAGTTTGAGGATGTGAAGGCGTTGGCGGCGGCGCGGCAGGCCGAGGTCGCAGTGGCTTTTGATCTGCAGCAGCGGTGGGAGCAGGCCGCCGCCGGTGTCCCTGCCGGGGAGCAGGGTGCCGGGGTGGCTGCGCAGGTTGCGTTGGCGCGGCGGGAGTCCCCGGCGCGGGGCGGGAGGCTGCTGGGCCTGGCCAGGGCCCTGACCGGGATGCCCCGCACGTACGCGGCGTTCCGGTCCGGGCAGCTGAACGAGTGGCGGACCACGCTGATAGTGAAGGAAACGGCGTGTTTGTCGGTGGAGGACCGGGCCGCGGTGGACGAGGAACTCGCCGCCGACACCGGGACCTTCGACGGCGCCGGTGACCGGGCCATCATCTCCGCCGTCAAGGCCGCCGCGTACCGGAGGGATCCGCGGTCGGTGGCGAGGCGCGCCAGCCACGCGGTGAATGAACGGACGGTGTCGTTGCGGCCGGCGCCGGACACCATGGCGCGCCTAACTGCGCTGCTGCCCGTAGCGCAGGGCGTGGCCGTCTACGCCGCTCTCACCAAGGAAGCCGACACGCTCCGGGCTGTGGGAGATGGGCGCGGCAAGGGCCAGATCATGGCCGACACCCTCGTCGAAAGAGCCACCGGCGTAAAGGGCGGGGTCAGCAGCATCGACATCCAGCTCGTCATGACCGACCGCACCTTCCTCCAGGGCGACAGCGAACCGGCCCGCCTGACCGGCTACGGCACCGTCCCGGCAGCATGGGCCAGAAAAATTGCTGTCGCGGGGCCGGCGGGAGGTGAAGGACTGAAGACCTGGGTCCGGCGGCTCTACACCGCACCCGCCACAGGGGATCTTGTCGCGATGGACTCCAAGGCACGGCTCTTTCCGCACGGACTCCGCCGCTTCATCCAGGTCCGGGACGACGTCTGCCGGACCCCGTACTGTGACGCGCCCATCCGGCACGACGACCACATCATCCCCTGGCGCAAAGACGGGCCCACCAGCGCCGGTAACGGCCAGGGCCTCTGCGAAGCCTGCAACCACACCAAAGAAACACCATGTTGGTCAGCCAAACCACTCCGTATCCCCGGAACCCGGCACACCGTCCAGCTTAAAACCCCCACCGGCCACACCTACACATCCACCGCGCCACCCCTTCCAGGCGCCCGATGGAGGGTCCCGGCGGCAAAAAAGCCAAGCGTCCAAGTGCTGGGCCGCGCCGGACCAGCGGGTTGATCGGAAAACGGCCCAGGGTAGATGCCTGGATTACTAGGGCTTCGGCGGCGTCGGGTTCGGGCCGATCATGGACGGGGGAGGACCCGGGAAGGGTGCAGCCGGGTACAGGGGCGCCACGTTCACCATGTAGTTGGCCCACTGCGGCCCGGCGATCATGTAGCCGTCGAGGCGGGGGTAGAACGTGCCGTTGATGGTGACATTCTGGCCCGACCGCTGCTGGCTCTCCAGCGCGTCACCAAAGAACGACGCGGTGGCCAGTCCGGTGGTGTAGCCAACAATCCAGGTGGCGCCGTTGTTATTTGACGTACCGGTCTTGGCAGCCGTTGGCACCTTGTCGTGGACCTTGGGGTTGATCCAGAAACCCGAACCCCTCACCAGGACATCCTGCAGGACGTTATTGACGCCGCGTGCCACGTCCGGCTTCACGGCATCCCTGCACTCCACGGGCTGGCCTGGCAGCTTTCCGCCATTAGCGTCGGTAACGTCCACAATGGCGATTGGGGTGCAGTAACGGCCGTCGTTCGCAAAGGTGGCGAAAGCGTTGGCCATGTGCAGCGGAGCCACGTTGGTGGCTCCCAGCAGGTTACCCAGCTGGTGCATGTTGATCGGGGAGCCGTCATGCCCGTTGTGCAGCCCCACTGCATCGACCATCTTCTGGATGCCGCAAAAATCCAGCTGTGTTGCCGAGGCGAAGGTGGCGGTATTGATGGAGTTGTACAGGCCGTAGTTGATGGGCATCTTCCGGTAGAAGCCCTCCTCGGCGTTCTGCAGGTCGTCAGCAGCGCCGAGCTCGGGGTTGTTCTGCGCCGTGCTGTAAGCGCCCAGGACCCTTCCGCAGCTTGACCGCCACGGGAACCCCAGCGGGTAGACACGCTGGGACGCGTCCACTTCCGCGGTCAGGGGCTTGCCCTCGTTCAGCCACTGGGCAAAGGTAAACGGCTTCATGGTGGACCCGGTCTGGAATCCGCCCGCCCCGTTCAGGTTGTTACCCTGGGGATCCTTGGCATCCACGTTGAAGTTCAGGTGCGTATCGAACTTGCCCGGTTGCGGCAGGAAGACAGTGTTTTGGGCCATCGCCAGGATCTTGCCGGTCCCGGGCTGCACCGTCACCAGGGCAGCACCCCACCGGTCGGGGTTCGGTCCGGCGGTCCCGTCCACCTGCGACTGGGCCGCAGCCTGGAGCCTGCTGTCCAGGGTGGTCACAATGGTGAGCCCGCCGCGGTACAGCCGCCGCTCGCGTTCGGTCTGGTTCGGCCCGTACGCCGGGTTGTTCAGGATGAGGTGTGAGATGTAGTCGCAGAAGTACGGCGCCATGTCGGCATTGGCACAGCCCTGCCCCTCCGGATTGATCTTCAGCTCGATGGGCGTGGCCACCGCCTGGTCGTGCTCCGCCTGGTTGATCTTGCCGAGGCGCAGCATCTCGCCGAGCACCTGATTGCGCCGGGTCATGGAGTTGTCCGGGTTGATTGCGGGGTTGTAGAACGTGGGGCTGTTGACCAGCCCGGCCAGCAGGGCTGCCTGGGGCAGCGTAAGGTCCTTGGCGGTGCTGCTGAAGAAGTAGCGCGCGGCGGCCTCCACACCGTAGGCGTCGCTGTTGAAGAACACGATGTTCAGGTAGCCCTCGAGGATCTGTTCCTTGCTGAACTTCTTCTCCAGCTCCAGGGCGAGCTTCATCTCGCGCAGCTTGTCGCCGATGTCCTTTTGCCCGCTGAGGATCACCTCATCCGGGCGGTCCTGCGACACGCGGGCCTCATTGATGACGTTGGTGACGTACTGCTGGGTGATGGTGGAAGCGCCCTGCTGCTCACCCCTGGTCAGGTTGGTAATGAGGGCGCGGACAATGCCTTGGGGATCCACCCCGGCATGATCGTAGAACCTGCTGTCCTCGATCGCGATGACCGCGTCCTTGATATAGGGCGACATCTGGTCCAAGGGCACCCGCACGCGGTTTTCTGCATAGAAAGTGGCGATGGTCTGCCCGTCGGCCGTCAGCACCTTGGTGGATTGCGACGGCGGCTGCACGGTCAGTTCTTCCGGCAGGCCTTCGAAAAAGCCTATGGAGTTTTTGACGCCCAGTCCCGCGGCAGCCACTGCCGGGACCACAAGTCCGGCGGCCAGGATTCCGCACGCGATACTCGCGGCCAGGAATCCCAGAAGTCGTCCCACACTGGCGCTTAAACCGCGCCTGCGCTTCCTTTTCTTCGCCATGCATCAGCCCTCGGGAGCTTGGAGGTGTGAAAAGAATACGTCCACGCCGGAGGGTGTTCCAGAGCCTGCCAGGTCAGGATTTGGTCACGCTTCCACTTTGACCCAGCGATACTTAACGACATATCGTTAAATATCGCTGAAGGGTCGGCGTAATGATTCCTGATGAAAGGACGATGCCGCCATGCGAGGCATATCTGACGAAAAATTCCCAAGCCCCGAGTTCGGCAGGGGCAAATTCCAGCGCGGCAGAGGGCGCAGGGGACCGCACGGGCACCGGGGCGGAGGGTTTGGTCCTGGTTTCGGACCCGGGTTCGGCCGTGGCGGGAGGCGTGCCAACCGCGGTGATGTCCGCGCTGCAATCCTCTCGCTCCTGGCCGAAACGCCGTCGAATGGTTACGGATTGATCAAGACCATCGCTGAAAAGACTGACGGTGCGTGGCGGCCGAGTCCCGGTTCCATCTACCCCACCCTGCAGCAGCTTGTGGATGAAGGCCTGATCGAGGCACTGAGCGATGGCCGCGGCACCGGGTTCGCGTTGACGGATGCAGGCAGGGCCTACGTGGCGGAGCACGCCGAGGACATGGAGAACGCCTGGAACGCGGGTCCGGACAGCTCGGACCGGGATTTCCACCAGAGCATCGGCAAGCTCATGGGGGTCATCCACCAGTTCCGTAGCGGCGTTACCGAGGAGCAGCGCGCGGCGGCCATCGAAAAGCTTGATGAAACCCGCCGCGCCCTGTACAAGATCCTTGCGGACTAGCCCGGCGGTACCTGACGGCGCAGCCGTTACGCGAAGGAATCCTCCTTGGCCGGCCGCTCTGCAGCACCGTGGGGAGCACCGGGAAGGGTGGCCGGGCCCCGCCGCAGCGGATTGAAGCCGGAACCGGTCTCGCCAAAGGCGTAGGCGCTCTCGGCATGCTCGGACAGGTCCACACCTGCGGTCTCGGCCTCGTGGCTGACCCTGAATCCGACGGTCTTGTTGATGACCCGCCCGATCACCAGGGTTCCCAGCCCGGAAAGCAGCAGGGTGATGACCACGGCCGCCGTCTGTGCGATGAGCTGCTGGGGGCCGCCGCCGTAAAACAGGCCGCCGCCCTGGCCGTCAACAGGGAGGGCGATGAAACCGAGCGCCAGGGTGCCGATGAGACCGGCACCCAGATGGACTCCCACCACATCCAGCGAGTCGTCCAGCCCAAACCGGTACTTTAGGTCAACAAAAACGGCGCAGGCAGCACCCGCCACCAGGCCCAGGCCGATTGCGGCCACCGGGCTGATATTGGCGCAGGACGGGGTGACGGCCACCAGTCCGGCCACCACGCCGGACGCAGCTCCCAGGGATGTGGGGTGGCCGTGCCGGACTTTCTCCGTGACCAGCCAACTCAGCATTGCAGCCGCCGGAGTCACCAGGGTGTTTACCCATATGAGGCCTGCCTGCTCGGCCGTAGTGGCGGCGCCGCCATTGAAGCCGAACCAGCCAAACCAGAGGATGGCGGCACCCAGCATGATGACAGGAACATTGTGGGGGCGGTGGTTGGGGTCCTTGGCAAAGCCGTGCCGCTGACCCACGATGAGGGCAAGAACCAGTGCCGCAGTTCCGGAGCTGATTTCCACCACGGCACCGCCGGCGAAGTCGATCACCTGGCCAAAAACAGCGGTGACGGCGCCGCCTGCGCTCATCAGGCCCCCGCCCCAGACCATGTAGGCCAGCGGGCAATAAACCACCGTGACCCACACCGGCACGAACAGGGCCCACGCACCGAACTTTGCCCGGTCCGCGATGGCGCCGCTGATCAGTGCAACGGTGATGATCGCAAACGTGGCGCTGTACCCCGCCTTGATCAGGTCCGGGGAACCCATCAGGTTCTGCAGCCCAAAGCTGGCAAAGGGGTTGCCGAAAATGTCGAGCACGCCCTCACCGGTGGTCATGGAGTAACCCCACAGCACCCAGACCACTCCCACGATGCCGGCCGAAATGAAGCTCATCATGATCATGTTGAGGGCGGCCTTGGCGCGCGTCATTCCGCCATAAAAGAGGCCGAGCCCGGGCGTCATCAACAAAACCATCGCGGCTGAAATCATGAGCCAGACGTGTTGGGCGGTGATCTCCACGGGCGCATCCCTTCGCATGTGAGCTTGGATAGGGCGCTGACCGCCCGGCTTTCCCCCGGCGTCCATCTTTGACGGCCCGTGTTTCCGTTACCGCCCGCCCAAGTTGCGGTGGCGTTACACAAACCGCCCGTTCGTGAAGTTCGCATGTCGGGTATGTTTCCGGCAAGTAAACGTGTTCCAATGCCGCCGCGCCCGCGCTCGACGGGAATGCCTCTTGTTACCGTGCCAGCCGGGATGACTGCTCCCGCTCAAGGTGAGGCGCAGTCGTCGTGCGCACTTCCGTGAACGTTTCCTGCCCATGAACGCAACCTCACGTTCGACGGCATAGATAGTGACGGCGCGCGGCACAAAGTGCCGCACGCCGTCGTCAGTGTTGCCCAGGGGCTGAGACCTGGAACTGCCGGGCGTTGGCCAGCACCGGAAGCTTGGCGCGGACCTCTTCAACAGCTGCTGGATCGATGTCCACGACGACGAGTTCCGGCTTCCCGCCCAGCGCTGCCAGGGTGGAACCCAGCGGCGAGACCACGGCGCTGTGCCCGATGCCGGTGGGAGCCGTGCCGGCAGGAGCCGCACCGATGGTTTCGGGATCACCCTGGCCGCAGGCAACCACGAACGTGGTGCTGTCCAGGGCGCGGGCCCGGACCAGCAGGTCCCACTGCTCGGCCTTGCCTTCACCGGCACCCCATGAAGCGCACACGATGTTGACGTGGGCACCCGCGCTGGCATTGGCGGCGAACAGCGCCGGGAACCGGACGTCATAGCAGGTGGCCAGGCCGAAGACCGTGCCGTTGACCTCAAAGGTGACCGGCTTCTCGCCCGGATCCACCGTTTTGGACTCGGTAAACCCGAAGGCGTCGAACAGGTGCACCTTGTCATAGGAGGTGTCAACGCCGGGTCCGGTCACCAGCAGGGTGTTCCGGACACGCCCGTCCTTTCCTGGCGTGAACATCCCGGCTACGATCGCAATGTCGAGTTCCCTGGCGATCTCCCTGACCTTTTCGGCCCATGGGCCGTCCAGCGGCTCTGCGATATCGGTGAGGGAGTGGCCGAACGCGCGCATTGCCGCTTCCGGAAAGACCACCAGCTCAGCGCCGGCCGCCTTGCCCTGCGTGGCGTAGTCCCGGATCAGTTCGAGGTTGGCTGCGGGGTCCGCGCTGCTGATGATTTGGGCGACTGCAAGACGCATGGATGAACTCCAATCTGTTGCTATCCATCATGTCCTGAAACGGAAGCGCCTGTGGTTCCGCTGGTATCCGGCAGAACCACAGGGGCCCCTCCCTTTCGCGGAGATTACTGCTTGTAGCCCTCCACCTCGCTGACCGGCCGCGCTTCGGCCTCGTTGGGGTTCTCCCCGGATTCCGCCTTGGCCCTGCGCTGGCGCAGGAGGTCCCAGCACTGGTCGAGGCTTTCCTCCACGTGCTTGAGCCGGGCCCGGTCCGGCACGTCGCCGTCCCCGGAACCGCGGAGTGTGTGCTCCTCCTCCACCAGGGCCTGAATGCGCGCCAAAATGTCTTCGTCGTTCATAATCTCCCCTTACGTCGGGCCGGTCCCGCTTGTTCCCCCAGCGTACGTAGTTGGTACGGAAGCCACCACCCCCGCGCTGTACCATCAGGTTCATGCCCACTGTGCTTGAAATGGCAGGTCCAATCCTGGAAATGCTGACCTGGATGTGCCTGCCCGTCGGGCTGGGGCTGTTGTTCTATGCCGGGTTCCTCCGCCGCTTCGTCCACCCTTGGGCGGTAGCCGAAGCCGTGGTGTACTCGGACAACACCGGCGTGGGCTTCCGCTGGGTGGACGGCAGGAACAAGGTCCACAACGCCCCCATGTCCCCTCACGACATCAAGGACCTGGCCGTGGGCGAAACGCTCCCCATCTACTACCACCCCAAGCGCCCCACCCAGTGGCGGACGGCCGTTCCGGAGGAGGAAGGCAGGATGGCTGCCGTGCTCGGCCGCGTCCTGACCGCCGTCGGTGCGGCGGCCCTGCTGGCCGGCTTTGTCCTGCCGATGTTCTAAGCCGCGGGGACGACTAGCCAACCAGTACCACTCCGATGCCGAGGCCTCCCAGCATCACCGCGGCGAAGGCGGTCCACAGCACGGAGCGGACATCGGCGTCGACGCGTTCTTCGTGGATGCCCCGGGAACTGGCTCCGTAGCGGCGGCGCTGGGTGAGGTAGATGGCCAGCGCCGCAGCCGACGAAACGGCAAAGAGCAGCAGGATGGGCAGCCCATGCACCGGAAGCCAGCGCAGGAATATCGCGCTCACCGTCACCAGCGCCATCATGGTGCGTCCCCACGCCAGGCTGGTCCGCTCCGGCTGCAGGCCGGGGTCGCCGTGCGGGCGCTGGGAGTATGCCACGGGTCAGCGCCAGAGAATAAAGACGAGCACGACGGCGGCAGCCAGCGCGCCTGCCCCGGCCAGCAGGGGCACAATGAGCGGGAGCGGAAGGGGCGCCTTGTTCCGCATGCTGCGCTCCACGCGGAGCCACCGCACTGCCGCTCCGGCGCTGAGCAGCATGCCAAGCAGCAACAGGACGACGGCCAGGCCCTTGCGGACCGGCTCGAGGAACAGGTCCGACGTGAACGCCTCGATGGCGATGCCGCCTGCCAGGAGCGCCAGGGACGTACGGATCCATGCCAGGAACGTGCGTTCATTGGCGAGCGTGAACCGGGGATCGGGCTCTTCCCCTCCGGGCAGCAGCCGTTCCGCAATTTTCCCTCGCGACGGCGGCGCAGGTTTCCTGGGTGCGCGCTCGCTGTTGGTCACGGTGCCAGTCTAGGCACGTCAGCCACCGCTCCGCGGGGCGAACATGATGACCGCCACGCCCAGCAGGCAGATCAGGGACCCTGCAACGTCCCAGCGGTCCGGCCGGAAACCGTCGAAGATCATGCCCCAGGCCAGGGACCCGGCCACAAACACCCCGCCGTATGCCGCCAGGATCCGGCCAAAGTGCGCGTCCGGCTGCAGTGTGGCCACAAAGCCGTATGCGCCCAGGGCGATGACGCCCAGCCCGGCCCACCACCACTCCTTCCCCTCGCGCACGGACTGCCACACCAGCCAGGCCCCGCCGATCTCGGCTGCCGCCGCCAGCGCGAACAGCAGGATGGTCTTGCCGATGGTCAGGGTTTGCTCAGGAGTTTCCACGGAGGACATCATGCCAGCCCGGGAATGCAGCCGGCGCCGAACGGGTTGGGGCTGGTATGGAGCGCATCGGTTTCTTGTCATTCGGCCACTGGGGTCCCGGCCAGGGTTCCCGCACCAGGACCGCCGGTGAAGCGCTGGTCCAGGGTATCGAGCTGGCCGTTGCCGCGGAGGAACTCGGCGTGGACGGGGCGTTCTTCCGCGTCCACCACTTCGCCCGCCAGCAGGCGTCCCCGTTCCCGCTGCTGTCCGCCATCGCCGCCCGCACCAGCAGAATCGAAATCGGCACGGGCGTCATCGACATGCGGTACGAGAACCCGCTCTATATGGCAGAGGAAGCAGCGGCCACTGACCTCATCAGCGGCGGCAGGCTGCAGCTGGGGATCAGCCGCGGCTCACCCGAGCCGGCACGGCAGGGCGCGGCCGCCTTCGGGTATGTGCCGGAACCGGGCGAAACGGACGCCGACATGGCCCGCCGGCACACAGCCCTCTTCCGGAAGGCGATCAGTGGCGTGGGCGTGGTTGAAGCGGATCCGCGGTACGCGGGCGGTGCCACTGGCCTTCTTCCGGTCCAGCCGCAGTCACCCGGCCTCGCGGAGAGGATCTGGTGGGGTGCCGGGACACGGAAGACGGCCGTGTGGGCGGCAGAACTGGGCATGAACCTCATGAGTTCCACCCTGCTGACCGAGGATACGGGCGTGCCGTTCCATGAGCTGCAGGCCGAACAAATCCGGCTGTACAGGGATGCCTGGTCCGCGGCGGGCCATCCGCACACCCCCAGGATCTCGGTCAGCCGCAGTGTCCTTCCCATCGTGGATGCCGAGGACAGCAGGTATTTCGCGGGCAGCGCCCTTCGTGACAGACGGGACCAGGTGGGGATCATCGACGGGCTCACTGCCAGGTTCGGCAAGAGCTACGTTGGCCCACCGGACCAGCTGGCAGAGGACCTGGCGGCGGACACGGCGGTCCTGGCCGCCGACACCCTGCTGCTGACCGTGCCGAACCAGCTAGGCGTGGAATTCAATGCGAAGCTTGTGGAAAACGTGGCCCGGTACATAGCCCCTGCGCTTGGCTGGAGCCCGGCCAGGGCTTGAGCGGGCGTCATCTCTCCTGCGCCCGGGTAATCTTGGGGCGCGGGACGCCTCTGCGATACAATAAGCATGCTTACTGTAATTTGAGGGAACGTTCCGGGTAACTCAGCCGTTACTCTTGAAGTGCGGCTTGGGGGCTTAGCGCCCCTTAACAGCGTGACTGCGGAACGGTCATATGACGGAGAGAGAGAATTATGGCTCGCGCCGCCCTAGGCTTGGTCGCATGATCCGGCTTCGACAGTTGGCCCAAGCTGCCTCTGTGCTTACCACGCCGTTGGCGCCGGAAGATATCCTCGCCTTGTTCAACCCCGTGTACTCCGCCCGGCAGCTCCGCGGCGTGGTCACGCGGGTGGTGCAGGAAACCGCCCAGTCCGCCACCATTTTCTTCCGCCCCGGCCGCGGCTGGCACTCCCATTTGGCAGGTCAGTGGGCGCGCATCGGCGTTGAACTTAATGGCGTCCGGCACTGGCGCTCCTACTCGCTCAGTGCGCCCGCGGGCAAGGATCCTGCCATCACCGTCACCGACGTCGGGGCGGTTTCCGGCACTCTGGTCCGCACCACCCGGCCCGGCGACGTCCTGTTCCTGGCGCCGCCGCAGGGCGACTTTGTGCTTCCGGAGCACCCCCGCCCCCTGCTGATGGTGACCGCGGGCAGCGGCATCACACCGGTGATGTCCATGATCCGCACGCTTGTTCCGCGGCGTCCGGATGCCGACGTCGTGCTTGTCCATTCAGCCCGCACGCCCGGCGACAGCCTGTTCCGCGAGGAACTTGCCGAACTTGCGGACCAGTTCCCGAACTTCCGGCTGGCACACTGGTTCACGGGCGAGCAGGGCCGCATGGACCTGACCAGCACCGCCCAGCTGGACGAGATCTGCCCGGACTGGAAGGAACGCGCCGCCTACGCCTGCGGGCCGGACAGCTTCCTGGACGACGCCGAGGCGCTGTGGAAGCGCGCGGCGCTGACCACGGCGGCGCCCGGCTCCGAGGTGGCAGTGGCCGGCAGTGCCGGCAACCTCATGATTGAGAGGTTCAACACCACTTTTGCCGGGGGTGTGGGGCACGACGGCGGCCTGGTCACCTTTGAAACGTCGGACCGGGAAGTGGACGCCGACGGCGATACGCCCCTTCTGGACGTGGGCGAGGACGCCGGGGTGCTGATGCCCAGCGGCTGCCGCATGGGCATCTGCCACAGCTGCCTCACTCCGCTCCGGGCCGGCCAAGTGCGCGACCTCCGCACCGGGGAAGTCCACGGCGAACCCGGCCAACTGATCCAAACGTGCGTCTCGGCAGCCGCCGGGCCCGTCAACCTCGAACTCTGAGGAGCTTAAAGGTATGTCTGTAATGTCACCCAGCAAAGCCGCTCCCGCGTCCACTGAAAGCAGTGCCGCCAGCGGATCCCGCACGCGTCCCGGAAAGCTGGCGGAGTCCGGCAGTCCTACGGTCCGCCCGCCCGCCGCAGCACACCTGACGGATGAGCAGGTGGCGGAACTCGGCCGCGAACTCGACGCCATCCGCGATGAAATCCTGGCAAAGAGGGGCGCCGAAGACGCCGCCTATATCCGCCGGATGATTAAACTCCAGCGAGGACTGGAAATCTCCGGCCGGGCCGCCCTGCTGGTGGGCAAGAACAAAGCTGCCTGGGTCACCGGCACTACACTGCTCAGCCTCGCCAAGATCCTGGAAAACATGGAACTGGGCCACAATATCCTCCACGGACAGTGGGACTGGATGCGCGACCCGGACATCCACTCCACCACCTGGGAGTGGGACTTCGTCACCCCCTCGCGCTCGTGGCAGCACACCCACAACGACCTGCACCACCGCTGGACCAACGTGGTGGGCAAGGACAACGACGTCGGATACAACCTCCTGCGCATGGACGAGGAGCAGCCGTGGACGCCGAAGGCCCTCGGCAATCCGCTGTACAACGCCCTGCTGGCGCCGGTCTTCGAGTGGGGCATCGCCATCTACGATCTCGAACTCGCGGACTACAAGGAAGGCAGGAAGTCCAAGGAAGCCCTGCTCAAGGACCTCAAGGCCCTGGGCCGGAAGGCGATTACCCAATTCACCAAGGATTACGCGGCCACCCCCGCCCTAGCCATGCTCACCGGCTCCGCAAAGCAGGCGCTGTTCGGCACCCTCGCCGCCAACGCCATCCGGAACGTCTGGGCCCACGCCGTCATTTTCTGCGGACACTTCCCGGAGGGTACGGACACCTTCACGGAGGACATGGTGGACGGTGAGACCCGCGGCGACTGGTACGTGCGCCAGATGATCGGGTCCGCCAACATCTCCGGCTCCAAATTCATGCACATCATGACTGGCAACCTGTCCCACCAGATTGAGCACCACCTGTTCCCGGACCTGCCGTCCAACCGCTACGCGGAAGTGGCGCCCCGGGTCAGGGAGATCTGCCAGCGGTACGGCCTGAAGTACACCACCGGGCCGCTGATCAAGCAGGTGGGCTCATCCTGGGCCAAGGTCTTCAAGCTGGCACTGCCGGGCAAGGCCGCCAAAGCCTGATTCGCCTTACCGCTGCGGGCGCCCGTCCACGCACTATGGTGACGGGCGGCGCCGTCGCATAATTGATCCCATAGCCGCTGCGGCGCCAATGGAGGAATCATGCGGATCCTTGGAGCACTCGTTGTCATCTGGCTGATCATCGGCGGCGTGGCTGCATGGCAGCGCGGCTACTTTGGCGCCGCCCCGGGAAACTGTGCCCGGGCAGGGACCATCGCCATCACCATCGTGGCCGGTCCTTTGAATTACATGGGCGCCAATCCGCAAATCTCCTGTGAGCTTCCGCAGCCGTCCCCATAGGCGAATGTCCCGGCATCCCCTACGACGGCAGCCGCCCTAGAGTAGGGAGTGCGCGGCTAGGGCACCCGCCTGTCCGCTCCGGATCAGTCTGAAAGGAATGTGCCCGCACATGGCTTTTATTACCGTTGGAACTGAAAACAGCACGGACATTGAGCTCTACTACGAGGACCACGGAACGGGCCAGCCCGTCGTGCTGATCCACGGCTACCCCCTGGACGGCGCATCCTGGGAAAAGCAGGCCGCCGCGCTTTTGGACGCGGGCTACCGGGTGATCACCTATGACCGCCGCGGCTTTGGCAAGTCCAGCAAGACCACCAGCGGCTACGACTACGACACCTTTGCGGCCGACCTCAACACTTTGCTCACCACGTTGGACCTGAACGACGCAGTCCTTGTGGGCTTCTCCATGGGAACCGGTGAGGTTGCCCGCTACCTGTCCACCTACGGTTCGGCCCGCGTGTCGCGCGCAGCGTTTTTGGCCTCCCTGGAACCGTTCCTGCTCAAGACCGACGACAACCCGGACGGCGTGCCGCAGGAGGTTTTTGACGGGCTGACCGAAGCGGTCACGGCGGACCGGTACGCCTTCTTCACCGAGTTCTTCAAGAACTTCTACAACACGGACACGTACCTCGGAACCCCACGGCTCAGCGAGGAGTACGTCAACCACAGCTGGAACACCGCCGCCAGTTCCGGCGCCACGGCTTCCATCGACGCCCAGCCCACCTGGCTCACCGACTTCCGTGCAGACATCCCCAAGATCGACGTCCCCGCGCTGATCCTGCACGGTACCGCGGACAACATCGTGCCCATCAATTCCTCCGGACGGCTGTTCGCCAAGGCGCTGCCGTCTGCCGAGTACGTGGAAATCGAGGATGCGCCGCACGGCCTGCTATGGACCCACGCCACGGAGGTCAACGAGGCGCTGCTGCGCTTCCTTGGCAAGTAGCGCCGGCACGTAGCTCCTAACACTTTCGGCGACGGCGGGAGTCCGCCGTCACCGGAAAAGTGGGTCCTGACCCATTTCTAGGCAGGCAGGTGAGGAGTCCGTGAAACAGCGGGGGAAAGATTTGTTGCCAGATCCCGCAGGTCCTTGGGGTGGAACGGCTTGGTCAGGTATGCCGCGGCGCCCGAGGCCATCCCGGCCAGGAGGTCATCGTCCTCGGACCTGGCCGTGAGGAACAGCAGGGGCGCCTTGCTCAGGGGACGGATGGCGCGGGCAACCACGTGCCCGTCCATGTCCGGCAAGCCGAGGTCGAGGGTGACCAGCGTGATGGCGGGATCCGCGGCTGCGGCGATAGCCTCCGCACCGGTTGAAACTGCCTGCACGTCGAAACCGGCGCGTGACAGGACCACGGTAATCAGTCCACGAATGTCCTTGTCGTCTTCCACAACAAGGCAGACACTTTTCTTTTCCATCGAAGCCCCCGGCCAGAGTTTGCATCATTCTATCGGTGGCCTGGGGGCTTTAGTGGAAAAGACTGCTAGCCGTCGTAATGTGTGCGGGCCGGTCCCTGTCCCAGGGCGTTGACGACGGCGGCGGCGACGTCGTGCAGCTTCGAGTTGCGGGTGCTGGATGCCGTTCTCAAGATTTCGAAGGCGTCATGCTGACTGCAGCGGTTCTGGGCCATGATGATGCCGACGGCCATGTCGATGACCGTCCGGGATTCCAGGGTGGCCCGCAGGTTGGCGGCGGTTTCGCTGTAGTGAGCGAACCGGACGGCCAGCCGCAGCGCGAGCGAGGTCTGGCTGACGAAGTCCTCGGCGAACTCGAGGACGCGGCCTTCAAACCGGTTGGGCCGGCGCGAGTACAGCAGCAGCGCGGCCATTGTTTCGCCTTCCAGTTGGAAGGGGAGGGCGAGCACGGAACGGACTCCCTGGGCGGTCAGTGCTGCGAAGTACTCCGGCCACCGCCCGTCCGCCTCAATGTCCGGAACGTGAACCGTCTCCTGGGTGGTGGAAGCGGTCAGGCTGGGAGTCTCTGCTAACTCGTGTTCCAGGAGGCCGATTGCCTTGGCCTCGGGGCTGCTGCTGGCTACGGTAGCGGCCTTGCGCTGCCGCAGCAGGGTGATGGCGCAGAGCATCTCGTCGCCGGGCGCGGAAAGATTGCGTGCAGACACCTGTGCCAGTTCATTAAGGAAGTCCTCAACGTCCGAGCTGTTGAGGACCAGTTCATGCAGGTGCTCGGTGATGGATGTATCGGTTTTTGCTGTTGACTCGCTGGCCACGATTTTCTGGTGCCGTTCGCTCAGGTCAAAACGACCCGGCGACACACACCGTCCTGCTGGAAAGGCGGGGACCGGTGGAGGTCGCTGGATCGACGAACTGTCCAACGGCCTGCTGCTAAACCGATAACCACGAGTATATACATCCCCAGGCCGGGCAAAGCGTCACATTGTCCCTCCCCGGAAGAAGGTCCACTGGCGCCCCTGCGGCATACCCGGCAGAATGAAGCAGGCGCCGGCCCCGGCGGCAGGCCGCACACCAGCGGCCGCTTTTCCGGAAGGGGCACGAACATGACCAGACTGCTCATCATCGGTCCGCCGGGCTCCGGCAAAGGGACTCAGGCCGTGCATCTTGCCCGCCACTTCAACATCCCCGCCGTCTCCACCGGAGATATCTTCCGGAGCAACGTGAGCCAGGCGACCGAGCTGGGCAGCAAGGCCGCGCAATACCTCGACGGCGGCGACTTCGTCCCCGACCATCTCACCAACGCCCTGGTCCGGGACCGGCTTCTGGACGAGGATGTGCGGCGGGGCTTCCTGCTGGACGGGTATCCGCGCACTGCTGCCCAGGCGGTGGAACTGGACACCATGCTCGCCGCCGCGGGCCTGGCCCTGGACGCCGTCATTGAGCTGCGCGCGCCCGATGCCGAGCTGGAGCAGCGGATGCGCCGGCGGGCCAGGGAACAGGGGCGGACGGATGACACGGCGGACGTGTTCCGGCGCCGGCTTGATCTCTACCGCCGCGAGACCCATGAAGTAGTCTCGGTTTATACCGCCCGCGGGATCCTCGTCCCGGTGGACGGCAGCGGAAATCCGGTGAAAATCACCGCACAGGCTATTGACGCCGTCGAGAAGTTCCTTGCCGCATCCCGGGCCTGACCGGCGCAGGCCCCCTAAGAGAAGGACGTTCTGATGAGAATTGCCGTCACCGGCGGAAGCGGAAAACTCGGCCGGCACGTGGTGCGCCGGCTGATCGATGACGGCCACCAGGTCCTGAACCTGGACCGGGAAGGGGTCCGCAGCCCGGGCCTCCTGGTGGTGGACCTGCGCAACTACGGCCAGGTGGTGGACGCACTGCTGGGCGTGGATGACAGGCACAGCGGTTTCGACGCCGTGGTGCACCTGGGCGCCATCCCGGCGCCGGGCATCCTGCCGGACGCGGCGACGTTCGAAAACAACATGCTGTCCACGTACAACGTCTTCCAGGCGGCGCGCCGGGCGGGCATCAAGAAAGTGGTCTATGCGTCCAGCGAGACGGTGCTGGGATTGCCGTTCGACGTGGACCCGCCCTACATCCCGGTGGACGAGGAATACCCGGCCCGGCCGGAAAGCACCTACTCCCTGGTGAAGCACCTCGAGGAGCAGATGGCAGCGGAGCTGACGCGCTGGGACCCGGAGCTAAGCATCATCGGGCTGCGCTTCTCGAACGTGATGGACATGGAGGACTATGCTCGGTTCTCCGCTTTCGATTCCGACGCCACACTGCGGAAGTGGAACCTCTGGGGCTACATCGACGGCAGGGACGGCGCGCAGGCAGTGGTGCGGGCACTGGAGAAGGGCCGGCCGGGGTTCGAGGCCTTCATCATCGCCAACGCGGACACCGTCATGAGCCGGTCCAGCGCCAGCCTCGCCGCGGAGGTGTTTCCCGCGGTCAAGGTGACCAAGGAACTGGGCCAGCACGAGACCATGCTGTCCATCGACAAGGCCCGCCGGCTCCTGGGATACGAGCCCGAACACAGCTGGCGGGACCACCAGCAGGGCGCCGCGCCAGGGGTTGAAGCCGGGGGTTAAGGGCAGGAAAACACCAGGTCCGCAGGAAACCCCAAGGCTTAGCTAAGGATCCTGCAAAATCCGGCCGGAGCGGCATTCCGGGCTCCTAGTCTTTTGGTACCAGCGTGGTTGTCCCCGCCCCGCATCCCAAAAGCGATCCCAAGGAACCCCAAAATTCGCACTTCACTGATCGTGCTGCCCGCCGCCGCAGCCCTGGTATCCGCCGTCGCCCTGTCCACCTCCGTCCCCGCCGCCGCCGCACCGAAATCCGACGCCGGCGCAACCGGCCGCTACATCGTCCAGTACGCCGCCACTGCCGACGTTGATGCGGAGGCGGCAGGCCTGCGCGGGCAGGGCCTCGCCGTCGGACGGACCTTCAAGCACGCCCTCCGCGGCGCCGTCATCACCGCCAACCCGGCGCAGGCCGAGGCGCTTGCCCGGTCCGGCCGCGTGGTGTCCGTGGAGCCGGACGCACCCGTCACCGCTTCGGCAACGCAGCAGCCCTCGCCATGGGGCCTGGACCGGGTGGACCAGCGGGCACTGCCGCTTTCCGGTTCCTACTCGTGGACCTCCGCCGGTGCAGGCGTGACAGCCTACGTGGTGGACACCGGCGTGGTGGCATCCCACGCGGACTTCGGCGGCAGGGTGGCCGCAGGCTGGACCGCCGTCGCGGACGGCCGGGGCTCCGGCGACTGCAACGGCCACGGCACACACGTGGCCGGGACGGTGGCCGGGTCAACCTACGGCGTTGCCAAGTCCGCCACGGTGGTACCCGTCCGGGTGCTCGACTGCAACGGCTCCGGCTACAACTCCGACGTGGTGGCAGGCCTCGACTGGATCGCGGCCCACCATCCCGCCGGTGTGCCTGCCGTTGCGAACCTCAGCCTGGGCGGCCCCGCCAGTTCGGCAGTGGACACCGCCATCCAGGCAGTGATGAACGACGGCGTCACCGCCGTGGTTGCCGCCGGCAACTCCGCCGCGGACGCCTGCGGCAGTTCTCCCGCCCGCGTGTCCGGCGCAGTCACGGTGGCTGCCAGCGATTCCTCCGACCGCCAGGCTTCCTTCTCCAACTACGGCTCCTGCGTGGACCTTTACGCACCGGGCGTCGGAATCACCTCCACGTACCACACCTCTTCCACCGCAACCGCGTCCATGTCCGGCACCTCCATGGCCGCGCCCCACGCAGCCGGTGCCGCCGCTGTGCTGCTCTCGCAGAATTCGGCCCTCACCCCGGCGCAAGTGGCGGGCTCCCTCGTCACCAGTGCGACAACCGGAGTCATCAGCGGAGCCACCGCCGGGACACCGAACCGGCTGCTGTTCGCGGCGGCCGCGGCTGCTGCCCCGGCACAGGCTCCTGCACCGGCTCCCGCGCCCACCGTCACCGCTACCACCCCCGGGGCTACCGCCACGGCGGTGCCTGTGGGAACCAACGTGGCGGCAACGTTCAGTACGGCGGTGCAGGGCGTCACCCCGGCCACCTTTGTGCTCAGGAACGCCGCCGGCACCACTGTCCCGGCAACCGTCACCTACAACGCGACCACGAGGACCGCCACCCTGGACCCGTCCGCTGCCCTGGCGGGGGACACGGCCTACACGGCAACGCTGGTTGGCGGGACTTCCGCCATCCGTGACGCCGCAGGCACACCGCTTGCCTCCACCAGCTGGACGTTCCTTACCGGCCCCGCGCCCGTTGTCACCGGTACTACCCCCGGAAGCAACGCCTCCCTGGTGCGCCGGAGCAACAACATCAGCGTGACTTTCAACGAGGCTGTCCAGGGAGTTAACGGCATCACGTTCACCGTGAAGAATGCGGCCACCGGCGCCGTGGTACCTGCCGCCGTGTACCGCAACGGCACCACCAACCAGTGGATCCTGGATCCGCAGCAGGCCCTGGCCGCCAAGACCAAATACACCGTGACCGTAACCGGCGGCGGAACTGCCGTACGGGACCTTGCAGGGAACCAGCTGGCCACCCGGACGTGGCAGTTCACTACCGGCTCGTTCTAGGCACTGCGAGTTCCAGGCAGTGCGAGTCAGGTTGAGCTAGGGCAGTTCGAGCAGGAACTCCGTGCGGCCGTGGGCAGTGCCGTTGATTTGCAGCTCCAGCGCATGTACGCCCGGGTAGTGCACCCTGGTGGTCATCTCCCTGAAGGCATGGCGCTTGGTCAGGCTCCGGCTTTCCCCAGGCGCCAGGGTCACCGTTGAGATCTTGAAGACCTTGGCGGACTCGCTGCCGTCGGCCTTGCGGTAGTGAACCAGGTAGTCCACCGCGAGGCGCGCGTCCTCGCTTCCGGTGTTGGCGACGTCGAACGCGAAGGTCAGCTCGCCCGGCAAAGTGAGGACTTCCCGGTCAAGGCGGGGACCGCTCACGGCCACCTGCGCCGGGGCAAAGCCGAGCAGCACCAGCGCGTCCGGGTGTCCTTTCTTGAGCAGCGTACGCAGGCCATGGCGGACCAGCCGGCCAGTGTTGGCGTCCGGCGCGGCGAGCCAGCGCCGGGCGGTGTCCACCACCTCGCCGGGGGCATGCCTGGCAAGATCGTTGAGGTGGTTGGCCACCGAACGGCGCACGTACCCGGACGGGTCCCGGTACAGGGCATCGAGGATGGCAAGGGTGGCCTGCGGGCGCTGGATGAGGGCGGGCACCCGTACCGCCCACGGCAGGTAGGGGCGGGTGCCCTCGCTCGCCAGGCGCCGGACGTGTTCGTCAGGGCTGGCGGCCCAACCGCGGATTGCCGCCAGGGCCCGGTCCGGGTCGTTTGCGAGCAGGCGGCGGACAGCGAACTCGCCGGTGAGCCTGGGCGTGAGTGCGGCCAGCAGCGCCAGGCAGTCGTCGAAGTCCTTCATCGCGCCCGATGCCAAGGCGAGGGTGACGGCGGCCTCGGACACCGGCCAGAGCAGCCAACCGGTGAACTCCGGAACCTGCAACGCCGCACGGAAGCTGTCCGCCGCCGTCGGGTAGCCCGGGGAGGGGACGCTGCTGATATCAGCCACAAGGGCTTCGGCGAGCAGGTCCGTGCGGGCGCGCAGGTTGAGGCCGTCCAGCTTTGATGCGGCACCTGCTGTCCGCTCCCACCGAATTTCCGGCCCAATTTCCGTGAGAATCCGGGTGAGGGTTTCCACACTGCCTGCATTGATCAGCTCGTTCATAACGCCCATGGAGTCAGGCTAGCGCCGGGGATAATCTTCACCCTAAGCAATGCCGGACCTAGGGACGGGTATGACAGTGGAACAGCACGGATCGTCGGTGTCTGGAACGGGAAAGCACGTTGGCAAGTGGCGCTACTTCCACGACAAGTTCGTTGTGGAGGAACGCTACGTGGAGCCGGCGGACAGGCGCGCCCTCTACCGTTACGCGGTGATCCTGGCGGCAGCGGGGGTGGCCCTGTTCATTGCCACCCTGATCAGCGTGCTGCAGGCTGACGGGCTGTCTGCAGCGGACGTTCCCGTGCGCGACTGGCTCCTCGGCAGGAGGTCGGCCACCCTGACCGCCGCCATGATCTTCCTGGCAGTGGTGTTCGGCCCCATTGCCCTTCCGATCATCGTCCTGGTGGTGGTTGTTGCCTGGAGCTTCGCGGCGAGGCATGCCTGGCGGCCCATCCTGCTGGCGTCGGCGATGATCAGCGGCGTCATCATCTCGCAGATCATCCTGCAGATCGTCGGGCGTTCCCGTCCGCCGGCGGACCAGATGCTGTTCGGTATCGACCACACATTCTCATTCCCCTCCGGACATGTCCTGGGTGCCTGCGACTTTCTGCTGGTGGGCGCGTACCTGATCTTTTCCAGGCGCAAAAACATGCTGGCGGCGGTCTGGGGTTTTGTCGCCGCCGGCGTCGGAATCCTGCTCGCAGCGGTGAGCCGGCTGTATCTCGGATACCACTGGCTCAGCGATGCGCTCGCTTCGGTGTCCCTGTCACTCATCATCCTCGGCGGCGTGATTGCCGTGGATACGTGGCGGACCGCAAGGGTGCCCGGCGAGCGGATCACGGGCAAACTGTCCAAGGCCGAGGCACCGCGGGACTAGCGTTCCGCCGCGTTGCCCCTCAGCCCGGCGGCCGTGACCTGGCCCGCTTGAGGGCGCGGTGCAGTTTCAGGTTGGCCGCCTCAAGCTCCAGCACTTTGGCTACGCCCGCGAGGTTCAGGCCCTGCTCAAGGAGTTCCCCGATGCGCATGAGGATGGCGATGTCGTCGTCGCTGTACTGGCGGGTGCCGCCGGCTGTCCGGGACGGCGTCAGCAGGCCCTTTGTCTCATACAGCCGGATGTTCTGCTGCCCGGTCCCGGTCAACTCGGCCGCAACCGAGATCGCGTAGAGTGCGCGCCCGCCGGCGGGCCGCGGGGTCCGTCCTGCTCCGGAATCTGCCATGGCGCCTCCAAAAATCACCGTTTAGCGGTATTGCTTCAGTTTCCCACGGGTGCTATAAAAAATCTATATCCACCACCACAGATCGGCGGGTGGATAGGCATCCGGTCCAACACTTACAAGCTGAAGGAGTGGGAAATGATGTTGATGCGTACGGACCCGTTCCGTGAGCTGGACCGGCTCACGCAGCAGGTCTTTGGAACCACCGCCCGCCCGGCCGCCATGCCCATGGACGCATGGCAGGAGAACGGCGATTTCGTGGTGGCGTTTGACCTTCCGGGCGTCAAGGTGGACTCGCTTGACCTGAACGTCGAGCGCAACGTCCTCACCGTCCGGGCCGAGCGGCAGGACTCAACGCAGCCCAACGTAGAACTGGTGGCGTCCGAGCGCCCACGCGGTGTCTTCAGCCGCCAGTTGATCCTCGGCGACACCCTGGATACGGACAACATCAAGGCAAGCTATGACCAGGGCGTCCTGACCCTGCGGATCCCCGTCGCGGAGAAGGCAAAGCCGCGCAAGATCGAGATCGAGACGCAGCAGGGCCAGATGCAGCAGATCGCAACCTAGTTACCAACGGCGGTGCGGGCAGCGCTGGCGGCGCTGCCCGCGTTCATGCCCGACGGCGGCGCGGGGTTTGCCAAGTCCCGTCGCCGCCGGTGCGGGAAGGGCCGAGATGACAGATACTCCCGACTACTACGCCATCCTGCGGGTCCGGCCGGACGCCAGCCAGCAGGAGATCTCCCGCGCATACCGTGCCCTGATGCGGAGCCACCATCCGGACATGGACGGGCCCGCCGCGCCGGAAGGTGAACTGCTACGCATCATGCAGGCGTTCAGTGTGTTGCGGGACCCGGAGCGGCGGGCGGCCTACGACAGGCAGCAGGCAGCCTCCGCACCCACCGTGATTCCCGTGCGGAAATCGGCCGGCCGCACCCGGACGTCCGGGCACACTATCAGGGTCACCCCGGTGCGCTGGGAAAGCGGGCCGTGGGCCTAGCGTCCCGGCTCCGGCCCAGCGGGGCATCGACGACAGATTGCAAGGAAGCGGAGGACTGCATGAGCGAGTGGCGGCGTTACGATTCACACCTGATCCCGGCATTTTACGAGCGCTTTGAACAACGCTGGGGCGTGGGCACTGCGCCGTTCCTGGATCCCGAAGCGCATGAGGAACCCCTGCCCCGGGCGCAATGGATCAACCCGGCCACGGGGGCGGCGCTCGCGGTGGTGCCGGTGTGGACGGGGGAAGAGAAGCAGCAACGGTCGTTCGGCGTGTTCTACCTGCCCCCGGCCGGTGATATCTGGATGCTGCGCCCCGGTTACACTGGCTACCTGGAACCCGCAGACGGCGAACCGGAGCATTTGGTCACCCTCCGCAATGACGCATTCCGGAAAGCCGTTGCCCATGCCAAGGAGTTTCTCTTCGGCTCGCAGTGACGCCGGCTATGTTTGTGCTCGTCAGGGGCCCTTTGCTGTGCAATCCTGAAACCTACTTATCCACCTGACAGAAGGCCCCCATGCATATCACCGCCAAGGAACTCGCAGCACTCATCCCGCCGGGGTTCACCTTGGGTGTTGCCACCGCGGCCTACCAGATTGAGGGCGCCCTTGACGAGGATGGCCGGGGACCTGCCGCATGGGATGTGTTCGCCGCCAAGCCGGGCGCCATCGTGGAGGACCACAGCCCGGTGACGGCCTGCGACCACTACCACCGCATGCCCCAGGATGTCGCACTCATGAAGCAGCTGGGAGTGGACTCATACCGCTTCTCGTTTGCCTGGCCGCGGATTCAGCCGACGGGCAGTGGGCCGGCGAACCGGGCGGGTTTGGACTTCTACGACCGCCTGCTGGATGAACTGCTGGCCAACGGGATCTCGCCCATGGCCACCATCTACCATTGGGACACGCCGCTTGCCCTGGAGGAAGCGGACGGCTGGATGAACCGGGACACTGCCTACCGGCTGGGGGAGTATTCCGGGATCCTCGCCGACGCGTTCGGGGACCGGGTAGCCCGCTGGTGCACCATCAACGAACCCGCAACCGTCAGCACCAACGGTTACTCCCTGGGCCTGCACTCGCCGGGCAAGGAACTGCTCCTGGGTGCGTTCCCCACCGTCCACCACCAACTGCTGGGCCACGGACTGGCAGTCCAGGCCCTCCGTGCGGCAGGGGTTCCCGGGGAGATCGGCATGACCAACGTCTACTCACCCATGGTGCCCAACTCCATCAACCCGCTGGACCGCATCAGCGCCGGGCTGATGGACCTGGCGCAGAACCGGCTGTACGCGGACCCCGTGCTCACCGGAAAGTACCCGGACCTGATCCGGGCCGCAAAGTTCTTCAGTTCCTTCGAGCACCCGGAGGAGGACATGGAGCTCATCTCCCAGCCGCTGGACTTCTACGGGCTCAACTACTACATGCCCACCAAGGTGGCCGTTGGTCCCGGCGGCGGCGCCGTGCCGGCCAGCATGGCGGAGGCCATGGGCAGCGACCTCAGCGCGGCGGGCAGCGGCGGAACCCCGTTCCACGTGGAAACCTGGCCGGAGGCGGACATCACCTCCTACGGCTGGCCAGTGAAGCCGGAGTACATGACCGTTGCCCTGAAGGAGATGGCCGAGCGGTATCCCAACCTTCCGCCGGTGATTATCACGGAGGGCGGCGCCAGCTTCGAGGACATCATCGTCCGGGACAAATCCACCAATACCCGGTTCATCCCGGACGAGCGCCGGCTGAAGTACCTCTCGGACCACCTGGAAACAGCGCTCCGGGCCACCGCGCCCGGCGGCGAGGCGGAAGCAGTGGACCTGCGCGGCTATTACGTGTGGTCCCTGCTTGACAACTTCGAATGGTCGGCCGGCTACAACCAGCCATTCGGGCTCCTGCACGTGGACTACGAGACCCTGGAGCGGACACCGAAGGCGTCCTACTTCTGGTTCCAGGAGCTCATCGAGGAACGCGACCTGGCCGCGGCGGCAGATACGGCCATCGCGCAGGCAATAGCGCCGGAGGAGTTTGAAGCGGAAGCGCCCGACGACGGCGTGGCCCCGCTGGGTGCCAGCGTCTAGCTCCTCGCGTGGGCGCGGACAGAGGTCCGTTCCACCGCCGGGCAGTGGATCTTCGCGGCTAGACCGTCTGGAACCTCGTCCAGCCCCAGCAGCATCCGCACGCCTGCCGCACCGAGCTCATAGTGGGGGAGGGCCACGGTGGAGAGCGGGGGACGCAGGTGCGCGGCGATGACTTCCTGGTTGTCGAACCCCACCACGGCGATGTCGTCCGGGATGGACAGTCCCTGGTCCCGCAGGCCGTCGTAGAGGCCCATCGCCATCCGGTCGTTGTAGCAGTACACGGCTGTCGCGTCCCGCTTGAGCAGCCCAGCCGTTGCCCCGTAGCCGCCCTCCTGGTCCGGGTACGCCTCCATGACCAGTTCCGGGTCGAATGGCACCCCGGCGCCTTCGAGCGCTTCCCGGTAACCCTGCAGCCGTCCGTCCTTGGCGGGGGCGGGGATGGTGGCGTTAATGAAGGCGATGCGCCGGTGGCCGTGCCGTAGCAGGATGTCAGTGGCCGAGCGGCCGCCCTGCACTTCGTCGGGAACAACAGCCCGGGTACCCGGTTCCGGCGAGAAGCAGTTGACCAGGACAAAGTCCGCTTCGCGGAGCGATGCCGGAATGTCCGTCTGCCGGTGGAACCACGTGGAGTAGAGGATGCCGCGCACCTTGTATTCCAGCATCATGGTGATGGCGTCCTGCTCAAGCTCCCCGTTGCCCTCGGTGTTGGCAATGAGGAGGGCGTAGCCGTGCTTCCACGCCTCGTCCTGGGCGCCGTGAATGATCTGGCCGGCAAAGGGGGTGGTGGCAACACCGTCGGCCACCAGGCCAATGAACCGGGACGTTCCGCTCACCAGGGTCTTTGCCATCGCGTTGGGGCGGTAGCCGAGCGCGCGGATGGCGTCCTTCACCCGCTGGCGCGTTTCCTCCGCAATCCGGGCGTCCTTCTTTTTATTGACCACCAGCGAGACCGTCGCCGTGGAAACACCCGCTGCCTCGGCCACATCGCGGAGGGTCACCGGGTGGCTCCGCTCCGGCCGCAGGGACCGGGCCGCCGTGGCCTGCTCTCCCGGCCCTTTCTCCTTTGAAACCATCTGCCCTCCGTCAGGAGTATATCCGTCCGCCGCAGCCGTCATCCCTTGGTCGCCCCGCTTTCCAGTCCCTGGATCATCGCTTTGTTCAGCACCAGGAAAACCAGCAGCAGCGGCGTGATGGTGACGCATACGGCCGCGAATGTGGCGGTCCAGTCCACCTTGCCCATGGCGCCGATGTAGTTCTGCAGGCCCAACGGGATGGTCTTCAGCTCCTCGGACAGGATGAACGTGTTGGCGAAAATGAAGTCGTTCCAGATGAAGATGCTGTTGACCAGGACCACCGTCACCACCGTGTTCAGGGACAGCGGCAGGGTGATCAGGCCGAAGATCCGGTAAGGCCCGGCACCATCCAGTGACGCCGCCTCATACGTCTCGTTGGGGATGTATTCGTAGAACGAGGAAAACAGGTAGACGGACATGGGCAGGGAGAAGCCGGCCAGCGGGATGATCATCGACTGGTAGGTGTCGAGCAGGTTCACCGCCGAGTAGTCGATGAACAGGGGGACCAGGGCGATCTGGACCGGAACGATGATGCCGACCAGGAACAGCCCGCGGACCAGTCGGCTGAACCGGAACCCGAGGACCTGGATGGCGTAGGCGGCCATCATTCCCAGCAGGACGATCAGGACGTTGGCGCCCATGGTCACGGTGAGGCTATTAAGGATGTTGCGGCCCAGGTCGCCCGTTTCGAACGCCCTGGCATAGTTGTCCCAAGTCAGGGACCCCGGAAGGGCGAACGGGTCACCGGTGGCGAAGTCGTGCTCTGAGCGGAGGCTGGTCACGAACAGCCACGCCAGGGGATACACCTGCACGATCACGATCAGCATGATCAGTACACGGGACAGCGTACGGAACAGGTCGGGCCGGCGGCGCTTGCGGCCGGGCTGTGGCGGCGTGACGGCTGCGGTCGCCGTGGGCGGGGCTGCCGCCTGGGTGATCATGAGTCTGCCTTCCGCTTCAGCAGGAACAGGATGAGTCCGACGGCGACGAGGCACTCGATCACGATGAACACCGAGATCGTGCTGGCGTAGCCGAAGTCCGTGCTGGTGAATGCCGTCTTGTACATGTAGGTGGTGAGCAGCTCCGAGGATTGCCCCGGGCCGCCGTTGGTCATCAGGTAGGGGATGTCGAAGCCGCGCAACCCGTACGTGGTGGCCATGATGGTGGTGGTGATCCACACCGGGCGGATGTAGGGGAACCGGATTCTGGTGAAGAGGGTCCACCGGGACGCGCCGTCCAATACCGCAGCCTCCTCAAGCTCCTTGGGCACTGCGAGCAGGGCCGCGTAGATGATGAGCATGTAGAGCCCGGTGAAGCGCCAGCCTTCAGGTGCGGAGACGGCGGCCAGTACCGTGTTGACGTCCGAGAGCCAGGGCCGTTCCAGGGCGCCGAGTCCCACCCATTGGAACAGCTGGTTGAGCAGGCCCACCGGTTCCAGGGAGTAGATCCGGACAAAGAGGAAGGCGATGGCTACCGTGGAGATCACGGCCGGCAGCAGGTAGAGCGTCTTGATCAGTTCCCGTCCACGCCGCAGGGATGTAAGGAGGCTGGCGACAACCAACGCGCCACCCAGCTGCAGGACCAGGCAGATCGCCAGGTAGATCAGGGCGTTCAGGAACGCGCGCCAGAAGATGTCATCGGCAAAGAACATTCGGACGTAATTGTCCAGGCCGACGAACTCCATATCACTGATGCCGTTCCAGGAGAAGAAGCTCAGGAACAATGACTGGAGGATGGGGAAGAGGACCGCTGCGCCGTAGAGCAGCAGCGGCGGCAGCAGGAAGACCAGGACGGAAGTCCGTGACCTGTTGGGAAGCATGGCGGGCCTTTACTTGAAAAACTTCGGAGCGTTCTGGGCGATGGTTTTGTCCATGGTGTCCGTGAACTGCTGTGGGGTGATTTCACCCTGCACCAGCAGGACGAGTTCCTGCTGCAGCCGGCCGTTGGTAGTGGGGTCCAGCTGCGTGTCCCAAGGCATGGCCTGCTTTTCGCCGAGGTCCTTGGCCTGGTCGAGGGCCTTTTGGTATAGGGGCGTGGCATTGGCCGGAACGGCGGTTTCGACGTCGGTGGTGGGGGAAAGTGCGCCCGTTGCGGCGTATTCGGCGGGGTACTTTTCCAGCGCGAACTTCAGGAAGTCGCTCACCAGGGGGTCATAGGTCCTGGCATTGACGGCCATACCGATGCCGGAGGGGGAGACGAACTCGTTTGCCGCCGTCACGGATCCCTCTGTGGTGGGCAGCGTGAAGAAGTCGATGTCGTTCCGGACGGCGGGGTTCAGCTTGTCCGTGGCAAGGCTGGGGAGTTCCCACGTGCCGATGTTGTACATGGCGGCCTGGCCGGAGGTGAAATGGTTCTGGGCATCGGAATAGCCCTGGGCCGAGAAACCGTCCTGGAAGCACTTTGCCTTGCCGAGCTCGGCCATCCAGATGGCCGTCTTTTGGCCGGCAGGGTCGCTGAATTTGGCCTCGCCCTTCTTCAGCTTCTGAATGAAGTCGGGGCCTGCTTCACGGAAGGGCTGGTACGCGACGTACCGTTCCAGCGGCCACTGGTCCTGGCCGTCGATGGCGATCGGGGTGATACCGGCCTGGCGCAGGGCGGTGCACATGGCCGGTATGTCGTCGAGCGACTTCGGCACGCCGACGCCGGCCTTTTCCAGCAGCGCCTTGTTGTACCAGATGAACTCCAGTTCGAACTGGAACGGGATCATGTAGAGGGAGCCGTCGTCGAAACGCTGGTAGTCCAGTGCTGCCGGGCGGTAGTCGTCGTACATGTCCAGCGTCTTCAGCAGCTTCTCGGCGTCCACCATCTTGCCCTGCTTGGCCAGCTGCTGTGCGAAGGGAGTGGCGTCCGTGTCGAACAGTTCGGGAAGCTTGTTGGCCGCCGCCAGGGTTTCGAGCTTTTGGATGTAGGACGGCCGGTCCGGGGTGGTGATGAGGTTCAGCTCGAAGCCCGGGTGCTCCTTGGCGTAGTCGTCGGCGAGCTTCTTCATGATGTTGATGACGGCGCCATCGGCCGGGCGGGACAGCAGCCAGGAAATTTCCCGGGGTTTGATCTCTCCGGCGGGGCTGACGTTGGAGGGGTCGGTGGAATTTCCACCGCCACAGGCGGTCAGGGCCAATGCGGTGACAGCCGCGGCAGCGGCGGCGCGGAACAGGTTCTTCATTGGGATTCTTTCTTGCTGGAAACGGATCGATGGGAGGGAGGGGGCAGGGAGGATTAGCTGGTGGTGCGCTTGCGTACTTCGAAGGAGGTGACGGCCACTGATCCCTCGCCGGCAAACACGCCGATCCGGCCCGTGGGGTGGTCGTAGATCCGGGTGCTGAGGGCCACCTGCCGGTCCACGACGGCGACGCACAGGTCACCGTCCACCACGACTTCCAGCGTGTGCTTGCCGGGAGGCAGGTTGCAGGGGCGCTCGAGCTCGACGGCGTAGGGGACGTCGCCTGATACCTGCCACTGCGCGTCACCCGTGGTGGCCCGCGGCCAGCGGTCGAGGACCAGGCGTCCGCGGTGTGGCTCCAGCCGGAGGATGTAGGAGCGGTCGCCGTCAGCACTCGATCGCAGCAGCACTCCGCATTCGGTGGTGCCGGCCGCGATGTCCAGTACCGCTTTGGCATAGAACTGGGTGGGAACGTCGTGGGCGGAGAGGACGGAGCTGTAGCCGTCCGGGACGTCCATCCGGAGGGGCATGTCCTGGCCCAGCGCGAGCGGTACCTCGTCCCAAAAACTGTCCACCAGCTCATCGGCTAGGCCGAACGCCAACGTCCCGTCCGGGTTCTGCCGGGCCTCAAGGACGGCCATGGTGCCCGCCCACTGCCAGGCGCCGTCGTCGGAATCTCCTTCCTTGCTGGCGATCCAGCCGAAGAAGAACCGCCGGCCGTCCCATTCCGCCGTCTTGGAGGCGTAAAAGGCGCGCCCGTCAATGCTGTCCAGGGCCGGGACCGTCCAGGGACCGGTGGGGCTCTTGGCCATGCGGTAGCGGGTGGTGAAGGTTTCCGAGAATTCGGAGTAGACCAGGTACCACCAGCCACCCCACTCGAAGACGTCAGGGCACTCGTGGGTAATGTATCGGCGGGGGTCCCAGAAGGGCTCTGCATATTCCCAGGTCATAAGGTCCGTGGACACGCACTGGGCGATGACGCCGCGCCGGCGCTCGGGTCCGTCCGTGTGCCGTGCCGCCAAGAGCATGCGCCATAGCCCGGAAGTCCCGTCGCGGAAAACGAAAGGGTCCCGCCAGTCTGCGGACTCGTACCCGTCCGGGGCCCCGAAGGTGAGTTCTGGATGTTTGGTCCAGGAGCCCGTTCCGTCCGTGCTGGTGGCGTGCATGACCAGCTGCAGCGGCAGGCCGTCCTGGCCTGTGTTCGCAGGATTGTGGCCGGTGTAGAACAGGTGGTGGACGCCGGCCTCGTCCACAACGATGCTGCCGGTGTAGCAGTTGAAGTCCGGCTCGTCCGTGCTCCCGTGTGGGAGGGCGACGCCGTGGTCCTGGAACTGCGTCAGGTCCTTGGTGGTCACCAGGTTCCAGGACGTTCCGGGCTTTGGCTCGCCGCGCACTTCGTGGAGGTAGAACAGCCGGAACTCGCCGTCCTGCTGGTAAGGGATAAGATCGCCAACCCAGGCATCGGCGGGCTGGAAAAAGACTGGATAGTTCATCGACGGTGATGTCCATTTCTGCTAAAGCGTTTGACCATTCGAAAACTAGCGGGAAAAAGCATGACGATCAAGCGTTTTAGCAGAAATACTTTTAGAAGCTCCTTCTGTCGGTTTTGTCATGGGGTTACTTTGCTCAAACGCTTGACCAGCGGATGCCGCTGTCGGTATCTTCTCCTGCTAAAGCGCTTAAGCGCTGACACCCCTGGAGAGGAAGTCAACGATGACCCATGCCATAACCCGCCGACACGCCCTGCAGGGAACGGGAGCCGGAGCGCTCGCCCTGCTTCTTGGCGCCACCGCTGCGGCCCCGCCTGCAGGGGCGCAAAATTCCCAGCGTGCCGTGTACCATATGACACCGCCGTCAGGCTGGCTGTGCGACCCCCAGCGTCCGGTGTTCGTCAACGGGGCCTACCACCTCTACTATCTGCACTCCACAGTGAACAACGGCCCGGGCGGATGGGACCATGCCACCACGGCCGACGGCGTGCACTTTACGCACCACGGCGACGTCCTGCCGCTGCAGCCCGACTTCCCGGTATGGTCCGGTTCGGCGGTAGTGGACGGCGCCAATACTGCGGGCTTTGGCGCCGGTGCCATCGTAGTGCTCGCTACCCAGCCCACCGACGGCATCCGGAAGTACCAGGAGCAGTACCTGTACTGGTCCACGGACGGCGGTTACACCTTCACCGCGCTGCCGGATCCGGTGATCGCCAACACCGACGGCCGGGCCGCTGTGACGCAGGCGGACATCGACAACGCCGAATGGTTCCGGGATCCGAAGGTCCACTGGGATGCAGCACGCAATGAGTGGGTGTGCGTGATCGGGCGGGCCCGGTACGCAGCCTTCTACACGTCACCGAACCTGCGGGACTGGCAGCTGAAACGGAACTTCGATTTCCCCAACCACGCGCTGGGTGGAATCGAGTGTCCGGACCTGTTCGAGATGACAGCCAATGACGGCACACGGCACTGGATACTCGGCGCCAGCATGGACGCCTACAGCATCGGCCTGCCCATGACCTACGCCTACTGGACCGGACGGTGGGACGGCGAACAGTTCCTCGCAAACGACGTCAACAACCCGCAGTGGCTCGACTGGGGTTGGGACTGGTACGGCGCGGTGACCTGGCCGGCAGTGGAAGCGCCGGAGACAAAACGCTACGCCATCGGCTGGATGAACAACTGGAAGTATGCCGCCCGTGACGTTCCCACCGACGCCACCGACGGGTACAACGGACAGAACTCGATCGTGCGCGAGCTGCGCCTCGAGCAGCAACCTGGCGGGTGGTACAGCCTGCTGGGCAGCCCGGTCCAGGCGCTCGTCCGGCACGCAACCTCCACCACGCTGTTCCCCGATCGGGCCGTGAACGGCAGCGCCGTCCTGCCGTGGTGCGGCCGGGCGTATGAGCTGGAACTGGACATCTCATGGGACACCGCGGCGAACATCGGGGTCTCTGTTGGCCGTTCCGCCGACTGCACCCGCCACACAAACATCGGCAAGTACGGCGCTGACCTGTACGTGGACCGTGCACCCTCTGACCAGGCCGGGTTTACGCTTGTTCCCTACACCCGCGCGGCCGCGCCGATCGATGCCGCAGCCCGCTCAATGCACCTGCGCATCTTCGTTGACACCCAGAGCGTGGAGGTCTTCGTCAATGCCGGGCACACGGTGCTTTCCCAGCAGGTGCACTTCGCCCCCGGCGATACCGGCATCTCGTTCTACACCGACGGCGGACCCGCCACCTACTCCGGGATCACCATCCGGGAGTTCGCAAGGCCGGCGGCCTAGAGCATGCCCAGCATGGACAACTGCTTGGCCATGCCGGCGCCGTCCGGGGAGTAGATCCACGGCACCTTGGACGTGGTGTGGTCCCCGTCCTCCGAGTGGCCGCCGGCGAACACGGACTCGCTGATGGACAGCTGGCGGATGGCGATCGCTGCCACCTTGTCCGGGTTCTCCGAGGCGAATCCGGAGTAGATGGCCTCGTCATGCTGGCCGTTGTCGCCGATCAGGAGCCAGCGCATGTCCGGGAACTCCTTGCTGAGGCGTTCCAGGTTCCGGTGCTTGTGCTCCTGGCCGCTGCGGAACCAGCGGTCCTGGGTCAGGCCCCAGTCGGTGAGCAGCAGTGCGCCCTTCGGATACATGTTGCGGGTGAGGAAACGGGCCAGGGTGGGGGCCGCGTTCCAGGGGCCGGTGGACAGGTAGATCACGGGAGCGTCCGGATACTCGATGGTGAGCCGGTCCAGCAGCACGGCCATGCCTGGTGTGGCCATGCGGGCGCGCTCGCTGAGCACGAACGTGTTCCAGAGCGCCAGGAACGGCCGTGGCAGGGCGGTCACCATGACCGTGTCATCGATATCGGACACGATGCCGAACTTCACGCCCGGCGCGATCACCTGGATGGGAGCTTCCACCGGCTCTGTTCCTTCGGCCCGGAGGACGGCAGTGTGCCAGCCGGGGGACAGTCGGACGTCCACTTCCGTGTCGATGACGCCGCCGCGGTCCGACCGGACATGGGTGACAACATCACCGATGGTGATTTCGACGTCGGTGAACTGCAACGGTATGCCCGTAAACGCCCGCCAGCCGCGGATGTTCTGGTTTCCGTTTTGGGCCTCGGCTTCTGCTTTGCTGCCGGGCAGCGGCTTCTGCGTCATCAGCACGCGCCCCAGGACCCGGACCTGATGGGTGGAGCCGTAGCCCTGGTAGGCGATGGTTTGCGGAACGAACCTCCACCGCTTGGCCAGCCTGACCCGGGCGTCGTTGAAGGTGTCAGAGATGCGGTGCGCCATCCGGAAGACCTGGCTTCCGGACAGCCCGGTCCTGCTGTGCAGGTCCCCGGCGGAAGCGGGCGCTGTGTTCCGTGGCGGATTCTGTGGAGCCTTGTCCATGGGTCCACTCTGCCACAGCACCGCTTCCGGCGAGGAGACACCGGCAGCGTTACGCCGCCTGGTGACCCGGCCGCCGGTTCTCAGCCCGTGCCCAGGATCGCGCGCAGGGTCTCGGCGTTCCGCACTGCGTTGCCGCCGCCGTCGTTATTGAAATAGGCGTAGACGTCCAGGCCGCTGCCCTCCCAGCCGCGGATCTTGTCCGCCCACCAGTGCAGGTCCGCGTCAGAGTAGGAGCCGGCGTAGAGGTGCTGGTGGTCCGGCCCGTGCAGCCGGACGTACGCGAACGGGGCCGTGGTGCGCAGCAGGCAGGGCAGGTTGGCGCCGCTCATGATGCAGTAGGCAGCCTGGTGCCGCTCAAGGAGTGCGAACACCTCGGGGGAGTCCCAGGTAGGATGCCGGAACTCGACAGCCACCCGTATCCAGGGCGGCACCGAGGCCAGGAAGTAGTCCAGCCGGGCGTCGTCCCGTTCCATCTGCGGCGGGAGCTGGACCAGGAGGACGGCCCGCTTGTCGCCCAGTTCGTGCCAGCAGCGGGTGATCCGCTCCAGCCACACTTCCGGTGAGTACAGCTTGCGGGCATGGGTGAGGCCCCGCGGGGCCTTGACGGACATGGTGAAGCCGGCAGGCAGGCGCTGGTTCCAGCCCGCGAACGTGGTGTCCCTTGGCCACCGGTAGAAACTTGCATTGAGCTCCACGGTACTGAACCGTGCCACATAATGCCGGAGCCGGTCCTTCACCGGCAGCTTCGGCGGGTAGAGCACGTTCTCCCAATGGTCGTAGCTCCACCCCGAGGTGCCGATATGGACCGCCATTCCTGCAGGCTACACCGGATTGTGCCTTTGCCGCCGGGCGGACTGTGGCAGGGTAAGGACATGGCACGAATTGAGGATTACGCGGTGGTGGGGGACCTGCAAACCGGTGCCCTGGTCAGCAACGAGGGCTCCATCGACTGGCTGTGCCTGCCCCGCTTCGATTCCCCGGCATGTTTCAGCGCACTGCTGGACACGCCCGACGCCGGCCGCTGGCTTTTGGCGCCGCACGGCGCCGGGCCGTGCACCCGGCGGAGGTACCGGGACGGCACCCTGATCCTGGAAACGGAGTGGGACACCCCCGACGGAACGGTGCGGGTCATCGACTTCATGCCGCCCCGTGATGCCGTGGCGGACATCGTGCGCATCGTCGAGGGCGTGAGCGGCACCGTGCGGATGCATGGCGAGCTGATCATGCGGTTCGATTACGGCCACATCGTCCCCTGGGTGCGCAGGGACAAGCACGGCCTGCACGCCATCGCCGGGCCGGATGCCGCCTACTTCGCCACCAGCGCGCCCCTGCACGGCGAGAACATGCACACCGTCAGCGACTTCACGGTCAGCGCCGGAGAGCGCGTCCCCTTCGTCCTCACCTGGGCACCCAGCCACCTGGGCCGGCCCCACACGGTGGACGCGGAACGGGTCCTGGATACCACGCATGCGTTCTGGCGCGGCTGGTCCTCGCAGTGCACGGTCAAGGGCGAATACCAGGAAGCGGTGGTCCGGTCCCTCGTCACGCTGAAGGCGCTTACCTACGCACCCACGGGCGGGATCGTTGCGGCGGTAACCACGTCCCTGCCCGAACAACTGGGCGGGCCGCGCAACTGGGACTACCGGTACTGCTGGCTCCGCGACGCCACCATGACCCTGCAGGCCCTCCTTGCTGCCGGGTATACGGCCGAGGCTGCAGCGTGGCGGGACTGGCTGCTCCGGGCCGTGGCCGGGGACCCTGCCGACCTGCAGATCATGTACGGCATCCACGGCGAACGCCGGCTGCCGGAAATGGAACTGCCCTGGCTGAAGGGGTACGAGAATTCCTCGCCGGTGCGGATCGGCAACGGCGCCGCGGAACAGCTGCAGCTGGACGTGTGGGGCGAGGTGCTGGACTGCCTCGCGCTCACGCGGAACTCGCTGCTCAAGCATACCGACGAGGCATGGGACGTCCAGTGCGCGCTGATGGCCCACCTGGAAACAATTTGGGACCAGCCGGACAACGGGCTGTGGGAAATGCGCGGGCCGCGCCGGCACTTCACGCATTCCAAGGTGATGGCCTGGGTTGCCGCGGACCGGATGGTGAAAGGGGTTCGCGAATCCGGGTTGCCGGGTCCCGTTGAACGGTGGGAAATGCTGCGGGAGACCATCCGCCGGGACGTGATGGCCAACGGTTTCGATGCCGAGCGCAACACCTTCGTGCAGTCCTACGGCAGGCCGGAGCTGGATGCCAGCCTCCTCCTGATTCCGCGCGTAGGGTTCCTGCCGCCGGACGATCCGCGGGTCATCGGAACCATCGAGGCTGTCCAGCGGGAGCTCACGGAGGACGGCTTTGTACTGCGGTACCGTCCGGCCGAGAGCGACGACGGGCTGCCGGGCGATGAGGGCGTCTTCCTGGCCTGTTCCTTCTGGCTGGTGGAAGCCCTCCTGGGCGCGGGCCGGCACGCGGAATCCCGGGAACTCTTCGAACGCCTGCTGGAGCTGCGCAACGATGTCGGCCTGCTGAGCGAGGAATGGGCGGTCAAAGCCGGGCGCCAGCTGGGCAACACTCCCCAGGCTTTCAGCCATTTCGCGCTTGTGACTAGCGCTTTGGAACTGCATCAGGATACGGTTCGGCGGAGCGATACCCCGATTCCGCCGGAAACGGCGGAGAGGCGCTGAGGCGGCGCCGGAAAGGGCGGAGCTTCTCCTTCGCAACATAGATAAGTATACTTACTAACACTTCACGGAGTGCTTCAGGCACAACGCCGTGACTGATGGAGGAGTGATGTGAATGGCCGGGTATTTCGAACTCGTGGACGCGCCTGACGGCGGCTATAGGGTCAGGATGATGGACGGTGCCGGGAACCTGATGGCCATCTCGGTGACCTTTCCCACCAAAAGGGCGGCAGCGGCCGGCGTCGCGATGGCGCGTGAAATTGCCGGCACCGGACTTATCCGGGATAAGAGCCGCGACGGTGCCGGAACGGTGATCCGGGACCGCGTGCGGCCGGTCAGCACTCCCAAGGAGGAGGCGGCCAGGCGCAGGAGGACCCCGGAGGCCAAACGGGCTGCGGTCGGCTGATGGGCCCGTCCCGTACTTCACCCCCCGGCGGCGGACGCCGGGGGGTTCTGTTTGACGTCGATGGAACACTCATCGACTCGTCCTACATCCACACCATTTCCTGGTGGGGCGCCTTCCGCCAGTACGGCTACGACATCCCCATGGCGTCCATCCACCACTTCGTGGGGATGGGCGGCGACCGGCTGGTGGATAACCTCCTGCCCGCCGACCGGGACCGCGATGCGGACCACGAGGTCATGTCCAGCCACGGCGCCCTCTACGCATCCCACTGGCCGTCACTGCGTGCCTTGGACGGGGCGCGGGAACTGCTGGCAGCATGCCACGACCGGGGGCTGGCCGTTGCGCTCGCATCCTCCGCCCGAAAGAAGGACTTGCAGGTCATGAAATCCATCCTTGATGCTGACGGCGTGATCGACGGCGCCACCAGCGCCAACGATGCCAAGGAAAGCAAGCCCTCGCCGGACATCCTGGTGGCGGCCCTGCGGGCCGTTGACCTGGAAGCGGAGAACGCCGTCTTTGTTGGCGATGCCGTCTGGGACATGAAAGCCGCCGCCGCGCTCGGCATCCCCTCCGTGGGGGTCACCTGCGGGGGCATCAGCGCAGCGGAACTGCGGGATGCCGGTGCCGTTGAGGTCTACGAGGGCCCGCGCGACCTCCTGCGGAACCTGGAATCAAGCGCGATCGGCAAGCTGCTCCTGGCTTAGACGGTCTGGCCGCCCGTGACGGTGTCCTCGTCGCCGGCGTCGGCAGGCTTTGCCCAGGACACCGCGACGCGCACCGAACCGTCGTCATTCCGCTCGATGTCCGTAACGATATCGGACACGCTGGCACCCATCTCCACAATTCTGTGGCGGTAGCTGTTGACGAGTTCCTCGAGGCTGGCTTCCGTCCACTCGCCGGGCCGCATGCGGGTGGAGATCTCGACCGGTTCCGGCTGGTACAACGACATGGGGTTCCTCTTTCCACTCGGCATCAGGGGCATGTTGGCCCTTCCTACGCTAGAAGGCCCCGGCCGGGACGACAAGTATTTGATCAGCCTGCTTACTTTTTTCCGCCGGAGCCTATAGCGTCGAAGGGCGGGCGTTATGCCCCAACGGAGCACCAGAGAAAGGGAGACTGTGAAAGCACTGACCTGGCAAGGAAAACGCTCGGTAAGCGTGGAGGAAGTGCCGGACCCCGTGATCCAGGAGCCCACCGATGCCATCGTGCGCATCACCTCGACGGCGATCTGCGGCTCGGACCTGCACCTGTACGAGGTCCTTGGCCCCTACATGCACAAGGGCGACGTCATCGGCCACGAGCCGATGGGCATTGTGGAGGAAGTGGGCAGCGCCGTCACCAACCTTCGACCGGGCGACCGGGTGGTGATTCCCTTCAACATCTCCTGCGGGCACTGCTACATGTGCGGACAGGGACTGCAGTCCCAGTGTGAAACCACCCAGGTAAAGGAGAAAGGATCCGGGGCAGCCCTCTTTGGCTATTCCGAGCTCTACGGGTCCGTCCCCGGTGGCCAGGCCGAGTACCTGCGCGTGCCGCATGCCGACTACGGGCCGGTCAAGGTGGGAAACGAACTGCCCGATGAGCGTTACCTGTTCCTTTCAGACATCCTTCCCACCGCGTGGCAGGCGGTGGAGTACGCCAACGTGCAGCCCGGCGGCACCCTCGCTGTGTTCGGCCTGGGTCCGGTGGGCCAGTTCGCCAGCCGGATCGGCGTGCACCACGGCTTCCGTGTTGTAGGCGTGGATCCGGTACCGGAACGCCGGGAGATGGCGGCGCGGCACGGGGTGGAAACGTTCGACTACTCCAAAACCATCGCGGACGAACTGCGGGAGATGACCTCGGGAAGGGGCCCGGACGCGGTGGTGGACGCCGTCGGGATGGAAGCCCACGGTTCACCCGTGGCCGGCTTTGCCCACCAGGCCCTGGGGCTGCTGCCGGACAAGCTGGCGCAGAAGGCCATGGAAACCGGCGGCGTGGACCGGCTTGCGGCACTGCATACCTCCATCGACGCCGTCCGGCGCGGCGGGACCCTTTCGCTCAGCGGCGTCTACGGCGGCCAGGCCAGCCCCATGCCGATGCTCACCATGTTCGACAAGCAGCTGCAGGTGCGGATGGGCCAGTGCAACGTGCGCAGCTGGACCGACGACCTGCTGCCCCTGGTGGAAGACGACGCCGATCCGCTGGGTGTGATGGACCTGGTCACCCACCGTTCGGGCCTGGAAGGCGCACCGGCGCTGTATGAGAAGTTCCAGAAGAAGGAGGACGGCTGCATCAAGGTGGTCCTGAACCCGGGCGCCTGAGAAGGGGCTCTTTCAACACAGGCTGTTGAGGGCCTCCTGCGCCACATCCTGCATCTCGAAAATCAACGGATTCAGGTCCAGGGTAGGCGGCGCGGGAGGGTAAGCCACCGCCATGGCCAGCTGCCTGCTGCCGTCCTCGCTGGTCATGGCGATCGTGCCGTAGCCGTCCACATCACCGGGAAGTCCATAGTAGAAGCGGTTGTTGCAGGTGTTGTTCCAGCGCCGCAGGGCAAAACCGTAGTACTGCGAGTAGCCGCCCTTCATGGCCGTCACGGTATCCGGGGCAAGCAGCCGGCCCTGCAGCAGGGCAGCGTAGAACCTGTTCACTTCCTCCACCGTGGACAGGGCACCCGCTGCGGGCAGTTCGGTGAGCCAGGCGGGCCCTGTCACGTCCACCCGCTGTCCTTCCAGGGTGACGTACCCGTGGACCGTCGTGTCCGGCGGCATCCCGCCCAGGCGGGTGTTTCCCAGGTCCAGGGGAGCGGCGGTGTCCGCGGCCAGGACCTCGCCGATCTCCTGGCCGCGGAGCCGCTCGACGATCAGGGCCAGGGCGGTGTAGTTCGAGCGCGAATAGTCGAAGATCCGCGCCAGCCGGCCGTCCCAGGGCAGCGTGGCCGCCAGCGCCAGCTGTTGTTCAAGGCTGAGCGGCCGGTTCATGGTTTCCTCCCACGGCCCGGATGCCAGCAGGGGGATGGAGAAGTCGGGGATCCCGGATTCGTGGGTCAGCAGCTGGCGGACACTGACGGGAACGGGCGGCCGCAGGACGGTCCCGAACTCGGGCAGGTAGCTGCTGACCTGGCCGTCGAGGTCCAGCCTGCCCTCCTCCACCAGCTTCATCACGGAGACGGCGACGAAGGATTCAGAGATGCCGCCAACCCGGACGGGGTCGGACACCTGGGCGGAGCCGCCCGTTTCCATGTTCCGCACACCAGCCGCATGGTTCCACGTTTCCCCGTTGTCCGTCACGGAGATCAGCACCGCAGGGGCGCCTTCGTCCAGCATTCGGGCGGTGAACGCCTCGAGGATGGCGACGGCGGAGGGCTCATCCCCGTCCGGCGGCTGCGGGGGCGGCTCCGGGTCCCCGGTACAGGCGGCGGCCGTGAGCAGGACGGCGCACAGGGCAGCCGCGGTCCGTCTCCACCCGCCGCCCCGGCGCCTGCCCATACAACCGATTCTCCCCCAACTGACTCGCAGTTAACGTCGCGAAAACGGGTTTTTACGACGTTAACTGCGAGTCAGTTGGGTGGGGTGGTCGGGTCAGGTGAGGCGCACCTGGCGGTTCATGTCCTTGTACAGCAGGTACCGGAACTCGCCGGGGCCGCCGGCGTAGCAGGCCTGCGGGCAGAAGGCGCGCAGCCACATGAAGTCGCCGGCCTCCACCTCAACCCAGTCGTTGTTGAGCAGGTACATCGCCTTGCCCTCCAGGACGTACAGGCCGTGCTCCATCACGTGGGTTTCCGGGAACGGGATGACGCCGCCGGGCTGGAACGTCACGATGTTGACCTGCATGTCGTGGGCCAGGTCGCTGGAGTCCGTGAATCGGGTGGTCTTCCAGACGTCGTTGGTGTCCGGCATGGACGTTGGCTCCACGTCCTTTTCGTTGGTGACGAAGGACTTGGCTTCGTACCCCTCGAGCCGTTCGTAGGCCTTGCGGATCCAGTGGAAGGAGACGATGTCATCGGAAACGTTCTCCAGGCCCCACTGTGCCCCGGCGGCCAGGTAGGCGTATCCGCCCTCCTCAAGCGTGTGCAGTTCGCCGTCCAGCGTCAGGTTGACGGTGCCCTTGGTGACGAAAACGACGCCTTCCACGCCCTCCTCGAATTCGGCGCGGGGTGCCCCGCCGCCCGGGCCGATCTCCACGATCAGCTGCGAGAAGGTGGTGGCAAAGCCCGAGATGGGGCGGGCGATGATCCACGAGCGGGTGTTGGCGAAGCCCGGCAGGTTGGAGGTGACGATGTCCGTCAGCACGCCCTTGGGGATGACCGTGTACGCCTCGGTGACGATGGCGCGCTCGGTGGTGAGGTGGGTCTGCGGCGGCAATCCGCCGGTGGGGGTGTAGTACTTGCCCATCGAAGGTCCTTACTTAGGAGTTGGAAGTGGTGGCGAGCCGCGGGTGCGCCAGCGCGGTGAGCTGCGGAATTCCGACGCCGGCAAGCGCCTGGACTTCCTCGGCCCCCACAGCGCCGCACTGGACCCCCCGGAGGACGAACGCGGCCAGGGCCCGGGCGGTGGCGGGCTCGTCCATGACGCCGCCTTCGGTCCGCTCCACGTAGTTGCGCAGGCGCGCGGCGGCCGCCGGCAGGCCCTCCCGGTAGAAGGCGTAGGTGGCGGCGAAGCGGCTGGCGAGCTGGGCGGGGTGCAGGTCCCAGCCCTGGTAGTAGCCGCGCTCCAGCGACCGCCGGACCAGTCGGCCGTGCAGCCGCCAGGCGTTCTCCACGTTGTCGCCTACCGGAATGATGTTGGTGGACCCGTCCGAAAGCCGGATTCCAGTCCCCGCCACGGCCAGCTGCATGACTTCCCTGGCGAAGTCGGCCACCGGGTGCTCCATGGACTGGTATTCGGCCGAGATCTGCAGCGACGCGGAGTAGTCGTACGTGCCGTAGTGCAGTCCGCTGATCCGTCCGGGAACAGCATGCGGCAGCTGTGCCACCGGCGAGGTGCCGTCCGGGCCCAGGATCAGCTGCGGAGTTTCCACCTGGACCTCGAAGCGGAGCCGCCCGGCGGGCAGCGAGTGGACTTCCTCCAGCCGGGACACGGCATAGTCCATGGCCTGGACCTGCGCCACCGTTGTGACTTTCGGCAGCGTCAGGACCAGCCCGTCCGGCAGCTCACCGGCAGCGGTGAGGCCCGAGACGAACAGGTCCAGGGTCCGCAGGCCGCGGGCCCGGGTGGCCGCCTCAAAGCACTTGAACCGGATCCCGATGAACGGGGGCGCGGACCCGGCCGCGACTGCCCTGGCCACCGCGGAAGCAGCGGCAACCGCGGCGGCGTCCTCGGCGTCGTCGCCCCTGTCCCCGAACCCGTCCTCGAAGTCGAGGCGCAGGTCCTCGATCGGTTCGCCGGCGAGCTTCGCCGCGACGCGCGAGGCGACCGCTTCGGCGAGGCCGGCGTCCTGGCCCAGAAGCGAGCCAAGCCGTTCAAACCCGCCGTGGGCCTCCGCCGTCGCCGCCGCTTCGGCGCCCCAATCGGCAGCGAACGACGGCGTAAAGCGGTCCGCCGGCACGTACACCGTGTGCACGGGCTGGCGGGATCCGTCGTCGCCCGGGTAGTTCTGCTCCAGCAGCCGGTCCGTGGCAGCAAGCTGCCCGTCGATGTGGGCGAGGTCCCCCGCGGAAAGCGAGGGCTTGGGTGTTGCGGACATGCCTCAGCCCACCAGTTCGTAGGCTGGGGTGGTGAGGAAGTCGGTGTAGTCGTCCGAGAGGCAGATGTCCGCGATCAGTTCGCTGGCCGGCTGGTAGTAGCGGCGGAACGCCTCGTCGCCGAACTCGGTGCGCAGCCGCTCGGTCTCCTCGCCCAGGATCCGCTCCACCAGTTCCTTGGTCACGGTGTTGCCGGTGTCCGCGAGGACGGACTTGTTGCGGATCTGCTGCCACACCTGCGAGCGGGAGATTTCCGCGGTGGCTGCGTCTTCCATCAGGTTGTGGATGGCCACGGCGCCGTTTCCGGAGAGCCAGACCGCGGTGTAGGCCACGGCCACGTAGAGGTTCAGCCGCAGGCCGGCTTCGGTCACCTGGCCTTCTGCGGAGGAGACATCCAGTAGCTGCTCCGCCGTGACGGAAACCTCCGGACGCTGCTTGTCCACCTGGTTCGGCTTGTCGCCCAGGACCGAGTCGAACACCTCGCGGCACGTGGGCACCAGGTCCGGGTGCGCAACCCAGGAACCGTCGAATCCGTCGTTGGCCTCGCGGGTCTTGTCCGCCCGCACTTTCTCGAAGGCAGCCGCGGTGACCTCCGGGTGGCGGCGGTTGGGGATGACGGCTGCCATGCCGCCCATGGCGAAGGCGCCGCGCTTGTGGCAGGTCTTCACCAGCAGTTCGGTGTAGGCGCGCATGAACGGGGCGGTCATCACCACGGAGGCGCGGTCCGGGAGGACGAACTCTTCGCCGGCGTCGCGGAAGTACTTGATGATGCTGAACAGGTAGTCCCAGCGGCCGGCGTTCAGGCCGGAGGCGTGGTCGCGCAGTTCGTAAAGGATCTCGTCCATCTCGAAGGCGGCCGGGATGGTTTCGATCAGCACCGTTGCGCGGATGGTGCCCTGGTTCAGGCCCAGGTAGTCCTGCGCGAAGACAAAGATGTCGTTCCACAGCCGTGCCTCGAGGTGGCTCTCCATCTTGGGCAGGTAATAGTACGGGCCGTGGCCGTTGAGCACCAGCTGCTTGGCGATGTGGAAGAAGTGCAGGCCGAAGTCCACCAGCGCGCCCACGGCGGGTTCGCCGTTGACCAGCAGGTGCTTTTCCTGCATGTGCCAGCCGCGGGGGCGGGCCACCACGACGGCGAGTGGCGCGTCGGTGCGGAGCCGGTACTCCTTGCCTTCATCCGAGGTGTAGCTGAGGGTGCCCTGGGCGGCGTCGCGGAGGTTAAGGATCGCGTCGATGACGTTGCTCCAGGTGGGGGTGCTGGCATCCTCGAGGTCCGCCAGCCACACCTTTGCGCCCGAGTTGAGGGCGTTGATGGCCATCTTCGCCGGGGAGGCGGGGCCGGTCATCTCAACCCGGCGGTCCTGCAGGGCCGCCGGTGCGGGCGCGACCTTCCAGTCGCCGTCGCGCACGTCCTGCGTCTCCGGCAGGAAGTCAAGCTTTCCGGTTTCTGCAACGCGCTGCCGCTTGGCCGTGCGGGCGGCGAGGAGTTCGCTGCGGGTGCCGGCAAAGCGGGTGTGAAGCTCCTCCACGAACGCCAGCGCCTTGGGGGTGAGGATCTCTTCGGCGCGGTTGATCGGCCGGGGATCTGTGACGGTGATGGCCATTTCTGGTCCTTTCCTTTGGCTGGAAGTTCGGGCGGTCAGGCGTTGGCCAGTGCGGGAGCGGCGGCTTCGGCCGAATCCGCGGCGGTTGCCACGTTTGCCGAGCGGGCGGCGGCAGCTACTGCGGCGGCGACGTCACCGGCCACATGGGGATCGAAGACGCTGGGGATAATGTAGCTTGCGTTCAGCTCGTCGTCAGCAACCCGGTTGGCGATTGCCTCGGCCGCGGCCACCAGCATCTCCGGCGTGATGTCGGAGGCGCCGGCATCCAGCAGGCCGCGGAAGAAGCCGGGGAAGGCCAGCACGTTGTTGATCTGGTTGGGAAAGTCGCTGCGGCCCGTGGCCACCACCGCGGCGTGCCTGGAGGCAACAACGGGATCGATTTCCGGCGTCGGGTTGGCCATGGCGAAGACGATCGCGTTGTCCGCCATGGACGCCACCTGCTCCTCGCCGATGACATGCGGGGCGCTGACGCCGATGAAGACGTCCGCGCCCTTGAGCGCCTCGTGCAGTGTGCCGGAGAAACCTTCTTCATTGGTGTTCGCGGCAATCCAGGTCCGGTGTTCGTCGTTGTACTTCTCTCCGGCGTGGATGGCGCCGGAGCGGCCGGCGGCGATGATGTGCCGCGCGCCCTGGGCCTTGAGGAGCTGGATGATGGCGGAGCCTGCCGCGCCGACGCCCGAGACGACGATCCGAACCTCGGAGAGCTTCTTGTCCACCACGCGCAGGGCGTTGACCAGGGCGGCCTGGGTGACGATGGCGGTGCCGTGCTGGTCGTCGTGGAACACGGGGATGTCCAGTTCCTCGCGGAGCCGGTTTTCGATCTCGAAGCAACGCGGGGCTGCGATGTCCTCCAGGTTGATGCCGCCGTACACCGGAGCCATGGCCTTGGCGATCCGGATGATCTCCTCGGTGTCCTGAGTGTCCAGGCAGACGGGCCAGGCGTCCACGTTGGCGAACTGCTTGAAGAGGGCGGCCTTGCCTTCCATGACGGGAAGGGCTGCGGCGGGGCCGATGTTGCCGAGGCCCAGGACCGCGGAACCGTCGGTGAGGACGGCGATGGTGTTGCGCTTGACCGTGAGGTTGCGGGCGGCGGCCGGGTCCTCCGCGATGGCCAGGCAGACGCGTGCGACGCCGGGAGTGTAGGCGCGCGAAAGATCGTCACGGTTGCGCAGGGCTACCTTGGGGACGACTTCGAGCTTGCCGCCGAGGTGCATCAGGAAGGTGCGGTCCGAGACGTGCTGGACGGTGACGCCGTCGAGCGCGTCCAGGGCGTCCTTGACGCGGGCGGCGTGGGCGTCGTCCGTGGTGTTGCAGGTGACGTCGACGACGAGGGTTTCGTGGTGGGATTCGCTGACGTCCAGTGCGGTGATGGCGGCGCCGGCTGCTCCCACTGCTGCTGCCAGTTCGCTGGTGGCGCTGAAGCTTGATGGTGCTTCCACGCGCAGGGTGATCGAATTTCCGGGGCTGGGGTTCGCCATTGAATGTCCTCCTGTTGGGCCTTGTCCGGGCTGCTGCTAGAAACGAATGTTTTCGTATTATGGATATTATTATCTACTTTGTGGAAACACAACCCCTCCTGCCTTTCCGTCGCGTACACCCCCACGGTGCTGTATCTTGAAACAACTAGGGCAATTCTTTTCACGATGCGGATAAGACTTGTCGGAATCTGAGTCACAGGAGACTGGTACATGGCTGAAAAAGCCGCCGGAGGCGTGCAGTCCGTCGAGCGCGTCTTCGAACTTCTGGAATTGATCACCGATGCGGGCGGCGACGTCACGCTGAGTGAGTTGTCCTCATCCACGGACCTGCCGCTGCCCACCATCCACCGGCTCCTGCGTACCCTTGTGTCCCTGGGATACATCCGCCAGCTGCCCAACCGGCGGTATGCGCTGGGCCCGCGGCTCATCCGGCTGGGGGAGGGGGCCAACAAGCAGCTGGGCGCCGTGGCCCGGCCGCAGCTGAAAACGCTTGTGGACAGGCTGGGGGAGACCTCCAATATGGCCGTCCTGGATTCAGACATGGTCATATACGTTGCGCAGGTACCGTCGCTGCACTCGATGCGCATGTTTACCGAGGTGGGCCGACGAGCCCATATGCATGACACCGGCGTGGGCAAGGCCATCCTTGCCCAGTTGGACGATGACACCGTGCGCGGAATCGTTGCCCGCACCGGAATGCCAACCCCCACCCCCAAGAGCATCGGCGACGTAGAGGACCTCCTGGCGGACCTCAAGCTCATACGGGAGCGGGGGTACTCAATTGACGAGGAGGAGCAGGAGCTCGGCGTGCGCTGCTTCGCCATGGCGGTTCCAGACGCTCCCACGCCCGCCGCGATTTCCGTGTCCGGGCCCGTGTCCCGCGTTGACGAGCACTTCGCTGACAAAGCTGTACCCGTCCTGCGGGAAGCGGCTGAGGCTATCTCCGAGGAGCTTAACCGCAGCTGATGCGCCGGGTGCACCGCTGTCGTTCCACCTCTGGCAGGCCCTGCCCCAGCAGGGTTCCGGGTGCCGAATGCCGGCGGAAAAGGCCGTTGACCGGTTGATGGAGCGGGCGTAGCATCAGCCCATCCATTGGAATCAACCCCGGGAGTGCTGTCATGGCAACCTTCATGGATGTGCATCACAATATGGTCGGTATCACCGCAGAGCAGTTGCATGCCGCGCATAACGCGGATCTGGCAATCCAAGCGGATGAGCACGTTGACTTCAAACAAGCCTGGGCGGATCCCGAATCCGGCCTGGTCTACTGCCTGTCGGAGGCTCCGTCCGCAGACGCTGTAAAACGGATTCACGAGCGGGCGGGCCATCCGGCGGACGAAATCCATCCCGTCCCGCTGGCGGTATGAGTAGTCGCCATTGAGAACAGTTCACCGCAGTGTTCCCTAGGGCCACTGCGGTGAACTGTTTTTTGTACCTCCTAGTGCTCCGAAGCCTTCTCGGATGACTGGATGGGGACTTCCTTGCCGTCGCAGTCGATGAGCTTGCCGCCTTCGAAGCGGTCACCCTCCATCAGGCACTTGATGTCCTGCTCCTGGACCACCCGTTCGGTGCCGGCGACGAAGACCGACTGGTTCTCCGAGTTGCCGGCCTTCAAGTGGTTGAACAGCAGATTCAGCAGGATGGCCATCACGGCTGCGGAGCTGATGCCGGAGTGGAAGATGGTGCCGAACCAGGACGGGAACTGGTCGTAGAATGCGGGGGCAGCGATCGGGATCATGCCGAATCCGATGGACGCAGCCACGACGATCAGGTTCATGTTGTTCTTGTACTCCACCTTGGACAGCGTGCGGATGCCGCTGGCCGCCACCGTTCCAAAGAGTACGACGCCGGCGCCCCCCAAAACGGGCGTGGGTACCGCTGCGACCACGCGGCCAAGGACAGGCAGCAGGCCGAGGATCACTAGGATCAGGCCGCCGGCGCTGACCACGAAACGGCTTTTCACGCCGGTAATGGCCACCAGGCCGACGTTCTGGGCGAACGCGCTCTGGGTGAAGGAGTTGAACAGCGGGGAGATGGCGCTGGACAGCATGTCCGCGCGAAGGCCGTCGCCGATCCGCTTCGAGTCCACCTTGCTGCCCACGATCTCGCCCACGGCGATGATGTCCGCCGACGTTTCAGTCAGGGTCACCAGGATGACGATGAGCATGGAGATAATGGCGGCGATTTCGAAGGTGGGCGGGCCGAAGGCGAGGGGCGTGGGGAAGGCCACGATTTCTCCCTGGCCCACCTTGGAGAAGTCGGCCATGCCGAAGGCGAAGGCAATCAGGGTGCCCAGGACCATAGCCAGCAGGATGGACAGGCGCGAGATAGCCGCGCTGCCCACCTTGCTGAGGAGCAGGACGATGGCCATGGTGGCGGCGGCGAGGCCGATGTTTGCCATACTGCCGTAGTTTTCGGCAGTCCTGTTGCCGCCCATGGCCCAGTTGGCCGCCACGGGCATCAGGGTGAGGCCAATGGTGGTGATGACCGTTCCCGTGACCACTGGCGGGAAGAAGCGGATGATCTTCGAGAACAACGGGGTGATCAGCAGCCCGATCAGTGACGCCGCGATCACCGAACCGAATACCGTCTGGATTCCGCCGCCCCCATGGACGATGGCCACCATGGTGGAGACGCCGGCGAAGGAGACGCCCTGAACCAGTGGCAGCTGGGAGCCGAAGAAGGGTACGCCAACCGTCTGCAGGATAGTGGCGAGGCCGCCGACGAAAAGGCAGGCCGCGATGAGAAGGCCGATGTCCTGGGAGCTCATGCCCGCGGCGGCGCCGATGATCAGCGGCGGGGCAATAATGCCGCCATACATGGTGAGGACGTGCTGGAAACCGTAGGCGAACGTGCTTCCGATGGGGAGCCTCTGGTCCTCCGGGCGGGCCTTGGCAGACCCTTTGCCGGCGGCCGCAGCGGCCAGTTTTTTCTTGGTGTTCATGGCAGACTTTCTTGGTTCATGGCAGACGTCATCGTCTGGCTAACGTTGTCTGGCTAACAGGTGAAGCTGTGGGGGTGGTGCTGGGGTTGGTTTCGACAGGCTCCACCACCGGCGGTTGAGCCTGTCGGTGGTTGAGCCTGTCGAAAGCCGGTTGGATTTCGACAAGCCCACCGGCATGGGATCTAGCAGAAGCCGGCGATGCCGGACCAGGCGGCGGGGGCCGCGGTGGCGTCGTCGCGCTGGACGGTGGCCTCGATCAGGCCGTAGGGGCGGTCAGCTGCATAGAAGACCTCGTTGGGGTTGTCCAGGCCGAACGGTGTGAGGTCGACCAGGAAGTGGTGCTTGTTGGGCATCGAGAACTTGATCTCGTCGATCTCGCTGTGGGCCTCGAGGACCTTGGCGCCCATATCGAACAGGGTCTGTTGCAGGGCGTGCGAGTACTTTTCGGTGAAGCCTTCGAGCAGGAGCGCCTTCACGTCGTCGTAGTTCTTGTTGAAGTCCAGGCTGCTGAAGTCGGTGCCGGTCTTGAAGCGCCAGCGGGCAGACACGTCAGTGGCCAGGATACGGTCTGTGGTTTCGGGCAGGGTGGTGTACCGGTCTCGCGGGTAGCCCACGAAGCCGGACTGGGTGGACTTCAGGACGGTGAGGTCCTTCAGGCCGGAGACCAGGTGGGTGGTGGCACCGTCGCGGACCAGGACGGCGGTGCGGACTTCCTGGCCGTTGCGGACGAACGAGTGGTCGTGTTCGCTGCCGTGCGCCTGGATGCGGTTCCAGGCGTACGACTCGGCTTCCCAGCGGCCGCCGGTGACCCAGTCAAAACTGGAGGTGAAGTGCTTGCCGAGGCGCAGCAGGAACGCTTCGGGGGAGCCGACGCCGTCGCGGGCAAAGGCGTAGATGGTGTTTTTCTGGGTGTCCGTGGCCACCACGTGGGCGTTGTCGCCCTCGAGGTGGGCTGCGGTGAAGTCGCCCCGCAGCTGCGAGGTGACGTTCAGGTCCTCAATCTCATGGCGGTCGGTGTCGCGGGTGATCTTGACGACCCGGACCTCCGCCTTGCCGTACTGATTTTCGCCGAGGATGATCTTGCTGCTCATGGTCTTTCCCAACTCCCGGTAAGTGGAACCTAGGTTCCAGCACTGAAATTAAGTGCGCGTTTCGAGCGCGTTTCCGGTGGAGCCGACCCAACAAAAAAGAGCCGGCATCCATCGATGCCAGCTCATTACGACCCTGCCTGCTGCTCCCAGGTTACGTGACCTGCGCCACGAGTTGCCTAACAGCGTACCCCTGCAAGGCGGTGGTGTACATCACAAAAGCAAAATTCGAATTGTGACTGTTGGTGGTCCGGGCTGCGCTCCGATCCATTGACCGATCCCCCTCGCCGCTCTTATGCTTTTCATATAGCAAAAACACTTTTCCGCTTTGCGGAACTTGTTCTTATTCCGAGGAGGATCAGATGTACCAGCAGGACAGGACGCCCGTCGCGCCGCAGCCGGCCGCCGCACCTTCAGCCAAGGAGTTCTACCTCCCCCTCGGCGGCGGCACGGACCCGGATTTCTACGTCCCCGAGGACCGCGTTCACGAACCCGGCCGATTCTCCCGGTGGATCTCCGCGCTGCCGGGGTTTGGTAAGCAGCGGGGCTAAACGGGCCGGCCCGGCCATTCCTTGCCCGCCCAGGGGTCGTAGTCCGCGATGAGCTCCTCCTGCGGCGGACGCCCGGCTTCAGGAACATGCTGCAGGTTCACGCGCACGCGGTACCACAGGGAACTGGAACCGCGCATCCCGTCCACCAGCACATCGGCCGGATGGAGGGCAGGCACAATGTCTGCATGGCGGGACTTCCACTCTTCAAGCGCGGCAATCGCCTCCGGTTTGGTTTTAGTGCGCGCCACCTCGATCAGCGGCATCACTGACTGCCGGCGGCCCGATCCGTTCACCCCGCGGGGTGCTTTCTCGGCAGGACCCAGTTCCTTGGCCAGGGCCAGCAGTCCGTCCAGTTTTCCCGCTGTGTCATCGATGCCGGCGTGCGGATCGCCGATCTCCGCGAACCGCTCCAGCACCGTGGGGACCGTGAACCGTTCCGGCCGGGCGGTACGGACCTCCTCCCATGCCAGGGGCGTCGACACCCGGGCGTCAGGCAGGGCACGCACTGAGTAGGCCGATGCCACCGTGCGGTCCTTGGCGTTCTGGTTGAAATCCACGAAGACGCTTTCGCCCCGCTCCTCCTTCCACCACCGCGCCGTGGCCAAGCCGGGCGCCCGGTTTTCCACCTCCCGGGCAAGCGTTTCGGCGGCGAGCCGGACCTCCTTGTAGGACCAGTGGGGCGCTATGCGCACCAGGATGTGGAGCCCGCGCGAGCCGCTGGTCTTGGGCCATCCCACCAGCCCCACATCGTCGAGGACTTCCTGTGCCACGTAGGCGACGTCCACTATCTGCGACCAGTCGACGCCCGGCATGGGATCCAGGTCCACGCGCAGTTCGTCGGGATGCTCCAGGTCCTCCGCCCGCACCGGGTGCGGGTTGAGGTCCAGGCAGCCGAGGTTTATCACCCAGGCCAGGCCCGCCGCATCCCGGATGACGGCCTCCTCCGCCGACGTGCCGGACGCATAGTGCAGTGTGGTGGTGTCGATGAACGGCGGGTGGTTTTCCGGCACGCGCTTCTGGAAGAACGGCTCGGCGTCAATGCCCTTGGGGAAACGCTTGAGCACCATCGGCCGGCCGCCCGCACCCCGGAGCGCACCCTCCGCCACCCCCAGGTAGTAGCGCACCAGGTCCAGCTTGGTCAGCCCCGGCTCGGGGAACACCATCTTGTCCGGGCTCGAGATCCGGACCTCAACACCCTCGATGTCCAGGATCTCGGCCGGCGTCTTTGACGGAGTCATGCCGCCACGCTAGCAGTTGGTCCCCGGCGCGTCAGCCGTTGATAAGCTTCCGCGCCGCGGCGGAGTGCTCCGCAATCAGTCCTGCGGTGTCCAGTCCCGGGATCTGCCCGTCCAGCACGCGCCACTGCCCGCCCACCATCACACGGTCCGCGCGGTCGGCGGCGCACAACAGCAGCGCGGCGACGGGGTCGTGGCTGCCCGAGAAGCGGAGGTCGTCGAGCTTGAACATTGCCAGGTCCGCCTGCATGCCGGGCGCCAGCTGCCCGAGTGTGGGCCGGCCGAGAACGGCAGCCGACCCGCGGGTCGCCCAGCCGAGCGCGCGCACCACTGGAACGTCAGCCCCGTACCGGAGCCGCTGGAGATACAGCGCCTGCCGGGCCTCGAGGATCATGTTGGAGGCATCGTTCGACGCCGAGCCGTCCACTCCCAGCCCCACCGGCACCCCCGCATCCTCCAGTTCCAGGACCCGGGCCGTGCCCGAAGCGAGCCTCATGTTGGAAGTGGGGCAATGCGCGACGGCGGTGCCCGCCTTTCCGAGTTGGCTGATCTCCGCGTCGCTGAAATGGATGCCGTGGCCGAGCCAGGTGCGGTCCGTCAGCCAGCCGACGCTGTCCAGGTAGTCCACGGTCCGCAGCCCGAACATCTCCAGGCAAAAGTCTTCCTCGTCCAGGGTTTCGGCCAGGTGGGTGTGCAGCCGGACGTCGAGGCGCCCGGCGAGCGCCGCGCTTTCAGCCATGATCTCCTTCGTCACCGAGAACGGTGAACAGGGGGCCAAAGCAATCTGGATGACGGCGTCCTCGCCGCGCTCGTGGTACCGGGCCACCAGCCGTTCGCTGTCTGCCAGCACCACCTCCGGATCCTGCACCGTCGACTGTGGCGGCAGGCCGCCGTCGTCCGTTCCCAGCGTCATGGAACCTCGGGTGAGGGTGGCGCGCATGCCCAGGCGCCGCACCGCGGCCACCTCGATGTCGATGGCGTCTTCCAGCCCTGCAGGGAAGAGGTAGTGGTGGTCGGCGGCGGTGGTGCAGCCGGAGAGCAGCAGTTCGGCCAGCGCAACCGTGGCAGCAAGCTCAAGGTCCTTTGGGGTGAGCCGCGCCCACACCGGGTACAGGTTCTGCAGCCAGGGGAAGAGCGGGGCATTCGCCACCGGCCCCCAGGCGCGCGTCAGGGTTTGGTAGAAGTGGTGGTGCGTGTTGATCAGGCCGGGCAGCAGGACATGGCTGCCGGCGTCGTAGATGTCCGCGCACGGTGCCGCAGGCTGCTGGCCCGCAGCAAGCACCTCCACGATGGTGCCGCCGCTTACAACCACCCCGCCCGAAGCGTCGAGCGAATTGGCGGTGAACGCAGCCAGCGGATCCCGGATCCAGAGCCGGGAAGTGGAGGCAGGCGTGGAGAGAACCATTGTTTGTCCTTGTCCGAGCGCAGGGATGGGAACTCCAGCTCAGTGGGGACCTGTCTGCTGATCCAGGTGGCCGCAAATTGCACCTGTTGATGGCAAGGCAGTGCGGGTGCGTTCAGCCTAGGGAGCGGCGGTGCCGCCGTCAACGCCGGCGGAATATGACCGGTGTCAGGCCGCGGAAACACGGATTTCACATCGCGAAATTAAGTTTCCAGAAAAGTATGGCGCGGACCACAATCCGGTGCTAACCTCGATTTTGCCAAAGGCGGGCACCCGGTTCCGGGAGGCTATCTACCAGGCGCAACTTAACCTTCACAGCACATGCTGAAGCCTGGTAACCGTTCGCACCTGGTTCTACTGGTCCTGCAACCGGCATCAGGCTTCCCGGCACTAAGGAAGTCGCATCATGAGTACCACCGTCACGGCCGAGCAGTTCCTGGCCAGATCCATCCGGCTGGCAACGGCCAACGTCCTCAACAGCGGCGGGCCCTTCGGCGCCATGATCGTCACCGCGGACGGCAAGACGTTCGACGGCGTCAACCGCGTCACCGCGGACAACGATCCCACCGCCCACGCGGAAGTCACCGCCATCCGCACCGCCTGCCGCGAGCTCGGCACCTTCGACCTCAGCGGCGCCGTCCTCTACACCAGCTGCGAGCCATGCCCCATGTGCCTGGCCTCCGCGCTGTGGGCCCGCGTCGAGCGGGTTGTCTACGCGGCAGACCGGCACGACGCCGCCTCAGTCGGCTTCGACGACGCCGTCTTCTACGAATACTTCGAAAGCCAGGACAGGGACTCCCTGATGCCGGTGTCCAAGCTGGAACTGGGTGATCCCCAGGCCCCGACGCCGCTGGAGCCGTTCAACACCTGGAACACGCTCGACTCCAGGATCGACTACTAGGCCCGGCGGCTACGATGACCATCCTGGATTCCTCCCACGAGGAGCATTCGGCTCCACAAACCCGCACCCCCCGCCCGGCAGCCGCTGCAACGGCAGGCACCCCCAAGCCGCCGGCGTCGAACTCCCTCCTTGACCGGTTCTTCCACATCAGCCGGCGCGGCTCAACGCTGGCCCGTGAATTCCGCGGCGGCCTGGTCACCTTCTTCACCATGGCGTACATCGTCATCCTGAACCCGCTCATCCTCGGCGGGTTCAGCGCGGACAACGCGCCCACGGACGTCGCCGGCGGGTGGCTCTCCGCCGCGCAGGTGGGCGCCGTCACCGGCCTCACTGCCGGTGTGATGACCATCCTCTTCGGCCTCGTCGCCAACCTGCCGTTCGGCCTCGCGGCAGGGCTTGGCATCAACTCCTTCCTGGCCGTCTCGGTGATCCAGGAAGTCACCTGGGCCGAGGCCATGGGCCTGGTGGTGATCAACGGCATCCTGATTGTGCTGTTCGGCGTCACCGGTGCCCGCACCGCCATCTTCCGGGCAGTGCCCAAGGAACTGAAGGCTGCCATCACCGTGGGCATCGGCCTGTTCATCGCCTTCATCGGCTTCGTGGACTCCGGCTTCGTCCGGGCCACGGCGGGCGGGCCGCCCGTGCAGCTGGGCGACGGCGGCTCCATCACCTCCGTGCCCACCCTGGTGTTCGTCATTGGCCTGCTCAGCATGGGCATCCTGGTGGCGCGCAAGGTCCAGGGCGGCCTGCTGATCGGCATCGTCGGCACCACCGTGCTGGCCGCCGTCGTGGAAGCCGTCTTCAAGATCGGCCCCGCCAGCGCCACCAACCCCGGCGGCTGGCACCTGAACACCCCTGTCCTGTCCGGGCAGCTCGTCTCCGCCCCGGACCTGTCCCTGGTTGGGCAGTTCGACCTCTTCGGCTCGTTCGCCAGGATCGGCGGGCTTGCAGCCACCATGCTGGTGTTCACCCTGGTCTTCACCAACTTCTTCGACGCCATGGGCACCATGACCGGCCTGGCCAGGAGTGCCGGCGTCGCGCACAAGGACGGCACGTTCCCCCGGCTCAAATCGGCCTTCATCGTGGAAGGCTTCGGCGCCGTGGCCGGCGGCGCCACCTCCGGCTCCTCCAACACCGTGTACATCGACTCCGCGGCCGGGATCGGCGAAGGCGCCCGCACCGGCCTGGCCTCGGTGGTGACGGGTGTGCTGTTCCTCGGCTCGATGTTCCTCACCCCGCTCACCAGCGTGGTTCCGCTCGAGGTCGCCGCCGCGGCGCTCGTTGTGGTGGGCGCGATGATGATGGCGCAGATCCGCGAGATCAAGTTCACCAAGTTCAGCGTGGCCCTGCCGGCATTCCTCACCATCGTGACCATGCCGCTGAGCTACTCCATCGCCAACGGCATCGGGGTGGGTTTCGTCAGCTGGGCCATCATCGGCGCCGCGTCCGGCAAGGCGAAGAAGATCCACCCGCTGATGTGGGCCGTCAGCGCCGGATTCCTGGTGTACTTCGCCCGTGGGCCCATCAACCTCCTCCTGGGAGCCTGACCCGCGATGCTGTGCTGCCGGTCCGGCTGTCCGCTCCGCCATGCCCGGGCGCGGATGACCGGACCGGCATACCGCACGCATTTCCACCCCATATCCTTTCCGAACCACCCCACAGGAACGACAATGGACACCACCGCCGCGGAAGAAGGAGTGCCGCAATGCTTGACCTGATCCCTTCGCTCGGCTCCTGGCTGCAGCGGCCCGAGGACCGGCAGTTCGCCGTTGCCACCATCGTTGCGGCCGCGGGTTCCGTGCCCCGGCCCGTCGGAACCTCCATGATCGTCACCGGCTCTGGTGAGGTACTGGGCAGCCTGTCCGGCGGCTGCGTGGAAGGCGCCGTGGTGGCGCTCGCCCAGGACGCAATGGACGACGGCAGCCCGCGCCGCAAGGCCTTCGGCTTCAGTTCCGCGGACGCCTTCGCCGCCGGGCTCACCTGCGGTGGAGAGCTGGACGTCCACGTTGAGCCGGTTCCTGCCGACATGCCCGGACAGGCTGCGCACCCGCTCCGGGCCTCGCTGCGCCAACTCGCGGAACTGGCGGCGGACGAACCCGTAGCGCTGGTACGGGGGATCGGCACCCCCGGGGGCGGCGCCGTCGTCATCCGGAATTCCGAAGGCTTCAGCGCAGCGGCCCTAAACCTGTCAGGGCTGCAGGGCGAGCCGCTCTTCCAGGTGGAAGCACTGGTGCGCAGCGGCAGTGCGGGCCTGGTCCGGCTGGCCCAACCCGGCAGCTGCCCTGCAGACAGGACCGGCGACGACAAGGAATTCGGACCCGCCGTCCTGGTGGAATCCCGCCTGGCGCCGCCGCGGATGCTGGTGTTCGGCGCCAACGACTTTGGCGCGGCACTGGTCCCCGCGGCCAGGCTGCTCGGCTATCACGTGACCCTGGTGGACGCCCGCCCCGCCTTCGCCAACCAGCCCCGGTTCGCCGTGGCGGACCAAGTGGTGACGGACTGGCCGCACCGCTACCTGGCGGCGGAAGCAGCCGCCGGACGGGTGGACAACCGCACCGTGGCGGCCGTCCTCACCCACGATCCGAAATTCGACATCCCGCTCCTGGAAACGGCGCTCGCCCTGGACCTCGCCTACGTGGGTGCCATGGGCTCGCGGCGGAGCCACCTGCAGCGGGTGGACAACCTCCTCGCCGCCGGTGTCCGGCCGGAACGGATCGCACAGCTGCATTCACCCATTGGCCTGGACCTCGGTGCCGTCACCCCGGCCGAAGTGGCGGTGTCCATCACCGCCGAGCTTCTCGCCGCGCGCAACGGCGCTGCCAGGTGCATCCCGCTGCGGGACGCGTCCGGCCCCATCCATCAACAGCACCCGGCCCGGCCGGTGCCCACAAACACCACCCAGCAGGAGATCGCATGGACATGAACACCATCGAGGCGGTGGTCCCCACCACCGACCCCGCACAATGGCGCGACGGCGACGCCTGGCTCGCCGGCGGAACGGTCCTCTTCTCCTACGGCAGCTGCGCCTTCGGACCGAAGCCGCTGCGCCGCCTCCTGGACCTCGGTTCGGCCGGCTGGACCCCGGCCACCGTCACCGACGACGGCATCGAGCTCGCGGCCACCTGCACCGTCGCCCAGCTTTACAGCCTGCCGGACTTCCCGGCAGCTGCCGGCCGCTCCTGGCCCGGACTGGACCTGGTCCGGCCGTGCTGCGATTCCTTCGTGGCGTCCTTCAAGGTCTGGAACATGTCCACCGTGGGCGGCAACCTCTGCACCTCGCTGCCCGCCGGGCCCATGATCTCGCTCTGCGCCGGACTGGACGGCACCGCCACCATCCTGGGACCCGGCGGCACCAGCCGCACCGTTGCCGTCGCCGAATTCGTCACCGGTGACGCCCAAAACTGCCTGGCACCCGGCGAGCTGCTGCGCAGCATCCACCTGCCGGCCTCGGCCCTGTCCGCCCGGGTGGCGTTCCGCCGCCTGTCCTTGAGCAACCTGGGCAGGTCCGGCGTCCTGCTGGTCGGAAGGCTCGACGGCGGCACCTCGCTGGTCCTCACCGTCACCGCCGCGACCAAGCGGCCCGTGCAGCTGCGCTTCGAGGCGCTCCCGGACGCGGACCGGCTGGCGGCGGCACTTGATGATGCGATTCCCGCCGACCTTTACCACGACGACATCCACGGCCTGCCGGACTGGCGCCGGGACATGACCTACCGGCTGGCGGAGGAGATCCGCGCCGAACTCTCCGCGCCGGTTGGGGCTACAGGGCTGGAGGTTTCCGGGGACTTCTGGCCGCCGGCACTGCCTGGCGCCGGCCGCGACGCACTTTCGAAAGGGGCCTGAGCATGGCCATCGACATCAACGGAACACCGTCCGACGCTACGCCGCGGCCCGGCCAATGCCTGCGGACCTTCCTGCGCGAGCAGGGCAACACCGGCGTCAAGAAGGGCTGCGACGGCGGCGACTGCGGTGCCTGCACAGTGCACGTGGACGGGACCCCGGTCCACAGCTGCATCTACCCGGCGGTCCGTGCCGAGGGGCACTCGGTCACCACCATCGAGGGGCTTGCCGCCACGGCCGGACCGGCTGGCGATCTCCATCCGGTCCAGCAGCAGTTCATGGAGCGGCAGGGCTTCCAATGCGGCTTCTGCACGGCCGGCATGGTGATGACCGCCGCCACTTTCGATGACGAACAAAAGGACAACCTGCCCCGGAACCTCAAGGGCAACCTCTGCCGCTGCACCGGATACCGCGCCATCGCCGACGCCGTCTGCGGAGATGCGGGACATCCTGATCCGCGGGGGCAGGGTTCAGGTATCGCCGGGGAAGGACAGCCGGACCCGGAACCGGGACAGTTGGGCGACGACGTGCCCGCCCCCGCCAGCCGTGCCGTGGTCACCGGGACCGCCCGGTACACACTGGACCTTCCCAGGGAGCAACAGCAGGGCCTGCTGCACCTGAAGATCCTGCGCTCGCCGCATCCGCATGCCCGCGTGGTTTCGATCAACAAGGACGCCGCGCTGCAGGTGCCCGGCGTCGTGGCCGTCTTCACCCATGAGGACGCGCCGGAACAGTTGTTCTCCACGGCCCAGCACGAGCTCTTCACCGACGACCCCGACGATACCCGGGTGCTGGATGACGTGGTGCGGTTCATCGGGCAGCGGGTGGCCGCCGTCGTGGCCGAGTCCGTACCCGCGGCGGAAGCCGGCGTCCGCGCCCTGGCCGTGGACTATGAGGAACTGCCCGCCGTCCTCACCCCGCAGGATGCCCTGCTGCCCGGTGCGCCGCTGGTGCACGGGGACAAGGACGGCACCACGGCCCGGATTTCCCGGCCGGACCGCAACGTGGTGGCCGAGCTGCACTCCGAACTGGGCAGCGTGGCTGACGGCTTCGCGGCGGCCGACTTCATCCACGAACAGACGTACCGGACCCAGCGGGTCCAGCACGTGGCGCTGGAAACCCACGCGGCCATTGCATCCGTGGACGACGACGGCCGGCTGCAGGTCCGCACCTCCAGCCAGGTCCCGTTCCTGGTCCGCCGTACGCTGTGCCGGGTTTTCGGGCTGGAGGAGGACCAGGTCCACGTGGTGGCCGGCCGGGTGGGCGGCGGCTTCGGCGGCAAGCAGGAGGTCCTCACGGAGGACCTGGTGGCGCTCGCGGCCCTGAAACTGAAGCGGCCCGTCCAGCTGGAACTCACCCGCACCGAGCAGTTCACCGCCACCACCACCCGGCATCCCTTCACCATCAAGCTCAAGGCCGGAGCCACCAGGGACGGAGCGCTGACCGCCCTGGAACTGGACGTGCTCACCAACACCGGCGCGTACGGAAACCATGGCCCGGGCGTGATGTTCCACGGCTGTGGTGAATCGCTGGCGGTGTACAAGTGCGCCAACAAAAAGGTGGACGCGCACGCCATGTACACCAACACCGTCCCGGCCGGTGCGTTCCGCGGCTACGGGCTGAGCCAGATGGTCTTCGCCATCGAATCCGCCATGGACGAGCTCGCAGCCGGCATTGGGATGGACCCGTTCGAGTTCCGCCGGAAGAACATGGTCCGCGAAGGGGACCACATGCTCTCCACCCAGCCGGAACCGGAGGAGGACGTCCACTACGGCAGCTACGGGCTGGACCAGTGCCTGGACCTGGTGCGCGACGCGCTGGACCGGGGCCGCGAACGCTACAGGGCGGCTGGCCTGGATGAGCTGGGCCCGGACTGGATGACCGGCGAGGGGGCGGCGCTGTCCATGATCGATACCGTGCCGCCGCGGGGCCACTTTGCCCACTCCAGGCTCAGGCTCCTGCCTGACGGGACGTACCAGGCCGACGTCGGGACAGCCGAATTCGGCAACGGCACCACCACGGTCCATGCCCAGCTCGCCGCCACAGCCCTGGCCACTGACGCCTCCCGCGTTGTGGTGCGGCAGTCGGACACGGACCTGATCGAGCACGATACCGGAGCCTTCGGGTCGTCCGGCACGGTGGTGGCCGGCAAGGCGACCCTGGCGGCGGCCGAAGAACTGGCCGTCCGCATCCGGGCCTTCGCCGCGGGCATCCGGCAGACCCAGGCCGCCGCGTGTGTGTTGGAGGGGGACGCGGTGGTCATCGACGGGACTCCCGTGGCACTGGCTGAACTGGCGCAGCAGGCCGCGGATGCCGGCGTCGAACTCGCTGCCGAGGGGCGCTGGGGCGGCACTCCGCGCTCTGTTGCCTTCAACGTCCACGGGTTCCGGGTGGCCGTCAACCGCGGCACCGGCGAGCTGAAGATCCTGCAGAGCGTGCAGGCCGCGGACGCCGGCGTGGTGGTCAATCCCCGCCAGTGCCGCGGGCAAATCGAAGGCGGCATCGCCCAGGCCATCGGTGCCGCGCTGTACGAGGAAGTGGTGGTGAACGACGCCGGCAAGGTCACCACGGACATCCTGCGGCAGTATCACATCCCCACCTTCGCGGACGTTCCGCGCAGCGAGGTGTACTTTGCCGACACCAACGACTCCCTGGGGCCGCTGGGCGCCAAGTCCATGAGCGAAAGCCCGTTCAACCCCGTGGCGCCGGCGCTGGCGAACGCGATCCGGAACGCCACGGGCGTACGTTTTGCATCCCTGCCGATTGCGCGCGACCGGATCTACCTGGGCCTCAAGGCGGCGGGACTGGTGCCCGCCGAACAGGTTCTTTCCTGATGCGGGGGCGGGGTCATATAAGGCCCGGCCGGGCGCTTCCGGACGGCCCGATCTGACCCCGCCCTGCATCGTTGCATATAGTCGAGGGATGGAACAGCGGATTTTAGGCAAGACCGGACGGAACGTATCGGTCGTGGGGCTGGGCACCTGGCAGCTCGGCGCGGACTGGGGCCACGTGGACCCGGCGCAGGCGCAGGCCATCCTGGCGGCGTCGGCGGAAGCAGGCGTCAACTTTTTCGACACCGCCGATGTGTACGGCGACGGCAAGAGCGAGCAGGCCATCGGGACGTTCCTCGCGGATAACCCGGGGCTGGACATCACCGTGGCCACCAAGATGGGACGCCGGGTGGACCAGGTCCCGGAAAACTACACACTGGCCAACTTCCGCCAGTGGGTGGACCGCTCGCGCAGGAACCTGGGAACGGACACCCTGGACCTGGTCCAGCTGCACTGCCCGCCCACCCCGGTGTTCAGCAACAACGAGGTCTACGACGCCCTGGACACCCTGGTGGCCGAAGGCGCCATCCGGAACTACGGCGTGAGCGTGGAACGGACGGACGAGGCGCTGGAAGCAATCCGGCGCGGCAACACCGCCTCCGTCCAGATCATCCTCAATGCCTTCCGGCTCAAGCCCCTGGACGAGGTGCTGCCCGCGGCCAAGGCGGCCAACGTGGGCATCATCGCCCGGGTCCCGCTCGCTTCCGGCCTGCTGTCCGGGAAGTACTCCAGGGACACCACCTTTGCGGAGAACGACCACCGGAACTACAACCGCAACGGCGAGTCCTTCGACGTCGGCGAAACGTTCTCCGGCGTCGACTACGAACTGGGCCTGAAGGCTGTGGCGGAGTTTGAACAGCTGGTGCCGTCCGGTGCCACAACCGCCCAGGCTGCCATCGCCTGGATCGCCGCACAGGACGGCGTCACCTCCGTCATTCCCGGAGCCCGTACCGTGGAACAGGCTGCGGCCAACGCGGCCGCCGCTTCCGTGGCGGTGACCCAGGAGTTCGACGGCGGGGTCCGCTGGATCTACGACCACTACTTCCGGGATTCAATCCACCCGCGCTGGTAGCCGTTCGGCCCAGGACAGACCCGTGCACCCCGCCTCCGACATCGATGCCTTCATCGAACGGCTGGCGGCGGTAGCGGCCGGGCCTGCCTGGACCAACTTCTTTGACCACAGCGTGCCGGCCAATGCGTTGCGCCGGGAGAACCTGAGGCTCTACCTGACCCAGATGCTGGAGCGCCGGCCCGGGGTCCTGCTGGTGGGGGAGGCCCCCGGGTTCCGGGGCATGCGCATCACCGGTGTGCCCTTCACCAACCGAAGCATGTTCGAAGGCCCGGCCAACAGCTTCGGGTTGTTCGGCACCGGTGCGGGCTATGTGCTGCCGCCCGAGGCTGCGGGAGTGCCGTCCGAACCCACCGCGACAGTGATGTGGCAGGTCCTGGCCGAGCTGGAGTTCCTGCCGCTGTTGTGGAGCGCCTTCCCGTGGCATCCGCACCGGCCAGGGCAGCCGCTGACCAACCGCACGCCGCGGCCTTTCGAAGCTGCCCTGGGAACGCCCTTCTGGCAGGCGCTTGCGGAACTGTCCGAGGTCCGGACAGTGGTGGCAGTGGGCAACGTGGCGCACCGCAGCCTGCTGCGCAGCGGCCTGGACGTGCCCAAGATCCGCCACCCGGCGCATGGGGGACGGGCAGGCTTTAAGAGCGGGCTGGAGCAACTGCTACTGAAGTAAGCCCAGCTGGTCCGGAGTATCAATGTCCTCGCCCGTGGACTGGTCGCTGCAGTCCACCTCGTCCACCAGGTCCGGGTGTGCCTGCAGGAACCCGCGCGCGCCGGCGTCGCCCGCCACTGTCTCCCGCACCGCCGGGCGCAGCGAGGCGTCGATCAGCAGGGGATGGCCGCGGTGCAGACCCTGCGCCAGCCCGCCGTCGGACGCTTCCCGACGGCGGTATGCGGCAGCGGTGATCCGTCCCGGCCGGTGCGCGGCGAGGAGGCGCGCCACCGTTTCCGGCGTGAGACCTGGCTGGTCCACCAGCGCGACCAGCACGTGGTCTGCCGGATCGGCCGCCTGCTCGCCCAGCAGGAAGGAACTGCCCATGCCCGTGTGCCAGTCAGGATTGACTACGATCCGGCAGCGGTCCAGCATGGCGCCGGCGGCGACGTCAGCCGCGCCGGCGCCCAAAACCACCACCACCTCGCGGCAGCCGCCGTGGAGGAGGGTTCCGGCGATGGCTTCCACGAGCGGCCGGCCGCGGTAGGGCAGCAGCGCCTTTGGGCCCAGGCCCAGCCGGGTCCCGGCTCCCGCGGCCAGCACAATGCCGGTGGCGTGAATTCCCATACCCGCACCCTAACGTGGAAAGGTCGCTAGGCGTCGCCGCCCGCTCCTCCGGTGGTGCCCGCGTTGACGTCCAGGAGTTTGTAGCGGTCCATGGCGTACGACGGCGCGCCCTCCTCCACCTCGCCCCTCGCCGCGAGCATCTGC